>JBCDDC010000008.1:0-142588 GCA_039180675.1 Pseudomonadota bacterium
CCTTCGCCCAGCAGCACTTCAGCTTCACGCAGCTTCGAGATAATCTCTTCGGGTTTGTAGCGCTTCGCGCCCATCTCTCTTCTCCTTTGTACAAGCCATTCTTTCACTCAGAGCGGCTGCGTTCAAAGGGGACGGGTCAGGACTGTAGTCTCACCTGATTGGTAAAGAGCGCAAAAACAACAATGCATAGCAACCCGAGCGCAACGCGCCCACGAATGGCTTCCAGATTTTTCAAACTGACAAAGACCCCTTGGATGCAATCCGCATTGAAGATACTTTAAAATTCGATCTCCCGCGAGTGAGCGCTTCAATCTCTTTTCCGGCACCTACCAGACGTAACGCGCTCGTTTTCATCGGCGGCGGGGAATAACGCACTTGATAGACCTCGAACGGCTCCAGCTCAAAGGTCCCGCCATGCGGCGATGCCCGCGAGGCTCTCTGCCTCGTACACCCCGCGGGTGATTGCGCGCGCGGAACAGTCGGCGGCCATGAAGCCGAGCTTTGCGAGACTGTGGATCGGGTCGGGAAGCTCCACCTCGCCCGTTGCGAGGACGAAGACCGTATCTCCATCGAGAGGCGAATGCACCGGGCGGATTGCCTGAGCGAAGCCATCGTGGGCCATGATCGCAAGCCTCATCGCCCCGTTCCAGGAGAGCCGGGCATTCGTCGCCACCACCACCAGCGTCGTATTAGCTAGTGACGGGCTCAGAGGCATTTCCGTAACGTCGCCGACCGTCTCCGGCGCGCCGAGCCCGCCGAACTCGCCATTCTGCTCAAGGGCCCAGGCCCAGAAATGCCTGCTGCCCGGCATCGTGACCCCGCCTACCGGATTGGAAATCGCAAGGGCACCGACAATGAGCGCATCCTGAGTGGCCGAAGCGGTGCCTAGCCCGCCCTTTATTGGCCCGGCGGTCGCCCCCATCCCAGCGCCCGCGTTGCCAAGCTCAAAGTCTTGTCCGGCGGCCTCGACAGCTCGCACGCCCAGGTCCCACCAGGGCGGTGTTTCCCATTCCGGTCCCGGGCCGGTCAGAAGATCGAAGATGATGGCGCCGGGCACGATCGGCACCCTCGCAGGGCCGATCTCGATCCCGGTACCCCGCCGCCGTAGCCAGTCCATCACCCCGCCCGCTGCATCGAGGCCGAAGGCCGACCCGCCGGAAAGCGAGATCGCGTGGGCCTGTTGCATTGTCGCGGCGGGGGCAAGGGCGGCGGCTTCCCGCACGCCAGGCGCGCCACCACGCACATCCACTGCAGCTGTCACCTGCCCTTCCACCAGCACCACGGTGGTGCCGGTCACCATCCCGTGGTCTTCAGCATTGCCAACCGTGATGCCGGGCACATCGGTGATGGAATTGCGCGGGCCGGGTCTCGACATGGCACGCAGCATGCGAGGGTGAGCGCCCTCTTGCAAGAGCACCGGCGCCCGGCCAGTCTCGATCGACCGGAAGGAGGGGGGACATGGCTTCACCACTGCGAGGCATTCGCGTCATTGAGTTCGAGGGGATCGGCCCGGCACCCTATGCCGGAATGCTGCTGGCGGATCTGGGGGCCGACGTCATCCGTATCTCCCGCCCGAAGGCTGAGCGTGGGCCGCTCATCGCCGATACCGGCGACAGCGTGATGTTGCGCGGGCGCACCGAGGTCACGCTGAACCTTAAGGATATGGACGACCTGGCCGAGGCAGTGCGCCTTGTCGCCTCGGCCGATGCGCTGATCGAAGGCCTGCGCCCCGGTGCGATGGAAAAGCTGTCGCTCGGCCCCGAGGCCATGCTCGCGGCGAACCCGGCGCTTGTCTATTGCCGGATTACCGGCTGGGGACAGGAGGGGCCGCTGGCAAAAACCGCCGGACACGATATCAACTATATCGCACTGTCCGGCGCGCTTGCGCTGATGGGTCCGGCCGACCGGCCTCCGTTTCCGCCAGCGAACCTGATCGGGGATTTCGGTGGGGGCGGGTTGTTCGCAGCCTTAGGTCTGCTCGCGGCGCTGATCGAGGCACAGCGCACCGGTCAGGGGCAGGTCGTCGACTCCGCCATGCTCGACGGTGCGGCTAGCCAGATGACTTTCCTCTATGCCTGGGCTTCCACAGGCATGTGGGTGCCGGGACGCGAGGCAAATCTGCTCGATGGGGCAGCGCCCTTCTACCGCTGCTACCGCTGCGCTGATGGAAGGTTTGTCGCCGTCGGCGCGATCGAGCCGCAATTCTTCGCCGCAATGATGGAGGGGCTGGGCTTGTCGGACGAAGACTGGGATCAGGCCGACCGCAGTGCGTGGCCCGCGCTAGCCGAGCGGATCGGCGCGGTGTTTATGCGAGAGAGCCGTGATCACTGGGCTCAGCATTTCGCTGGAACCGATGCTTGTGTCACCCCGGTGCTCGATATGTGGGAGGCTTCACACCACCCGCACAACGCGACGCGTGGCACGTTCCTGGAGGACCCGACCCGGCCGGCACCCGGGCCGCGCATGGGAAGACCTGCCTAGCGTGCCTCTCCACGCTTCTCGAGCCCGTTCAAATCCGGTGCCTGACCCAGCGTACGCTCGATGTTCAGAAGCGCGGCATCGACGATAGGCCGCCCGATCGTGGGTATTTTTAGCCCCCGCATGTCCGCACCGGCCCGCAGTGCCCGGCGAAACGCCTCGACCCGCATCCAGGCATCCGGCGCCCCGATATCGGGCAACTGCGCCTTCCAGGTGTTAAGCCAGAGAGCGGCGGCGGCGGCCACTTGCGGTGTGGCATAGGAGGTGCCGGAGACATCCCCCTCTGAATCGGTTGGATCGCTTGCGAACCCGCGGATGGTCTGGCCTGCCTCATCGAGGCGTGCGAAGGCACGGTTTACATCCAGCGCCTGCGCCCAGATGTCGACCCGGTCCTGAAGGTCATAGCGGGTGTTGGGATAGTGCAGCACCCGGTTGGCCGAATGCCCGGCAACGGCGATGGAGCGTGGAAAGCGTGCAGGATAGACCATCCGATCGATGATCTGGCCCGCTGCTGCGACCACAACGATTCCCAGGTCATAGGCTCTGTTGAAGGCCCGGATCGTCTGATCGTTGAACTTTGACCTCTGCCCCAGAAGCGCAAGCAATGGCTGGAAGAACCCGAGATTGCCGGGATTTCCCATGGAGATCGACATCACCGCGACCTTGAGCGCCGGGTCATTCAGCGCCTCCACCGCAAGGCCCATGTTATCGCGCTGTGCCTGATCCTGGAAAACAGGTCCATCGGCAATGCGCATTGGGATCACTTCCGCACCAGGCGCGACGCCTTGCAGCTTTCCGGGCACATCTGACAGGATGATCGAAAGTGTCTTAATGCCGTGATCGGGCCAATCGGTGAATTGGTCGATCACCTTAGGGCCGACCGTGAGATCTGCGATCGGCGGTGATCCGTCAGGCCCCAGAAAATTCTGTCCCTCGGTGAGTAGAAGATTGGCGGGCGCCGGTTGGCCGGGCATCCAGCCGAGTCCCTCATGCTCCCCGATGCCGCAATCGATATGGCCGATGCGGCAGTCTCGCGCCGCCTGCAATGCGGGGAGGGCCGCCGTGTAGTTGGGCGCGCCAACAGGGCACAGATCGGTCGTTAAACTCATCGCTCAATCCTCGTTTCCGCCATGCGAATATGGCCAAGGATATCAGAGTGCCCCGCCGTGCGCCTTGAATTCGGCCCCATCGGCTCGGTGAGACAATCAACCAGAACGAGCGTCGGCCGAGACCCATGGGGCTGTCTGCAGGCGTCTGGACGGAGACGATCCATGCGCGCCAACCTATGCGCTTACGACAACTCAGCTTTTCGTGATCTTCTCTTCTGGAAAGCTGGTTCCTTCCTACCTGAATCTCAGCGAAAGACATCTATGGAAGAAGGTACGACATGCTCGACAATATTTTTCGGATCCTTTCCGGCGATTCGAACCGGGCGAAGGCAGCAACGGACTTCAAAGGTCTAACGGACAATCAGCTCGCCGATATGGGGCTGCATCGCAGCCAGATCGAAGCGCTGGTCGCCGGACGGTCGCGCTGATTTACTCAGCGGCGCGCTGTGCAGCCAAGGCTTCGGCCCGCTGACGACCCTTCAGACGTTTGAACGGAACCGACCCCGGAGAGACATCCTCCGGGGTTTTCGTTATCTGGCCGGTTGCCGCGTTCCACCACCCGTCCTTCAGACGGACAGGAGCGAAGAGATGATGGTCGCGCCGCGCATTGTGCACGCACATCGAGATCGGGCCATCCGCCGTCATCACCATAAAGACGCAGGAGGCACAGCGCTCCGCCTCGAGCTTCTCCGCATCCATGAAGTTGTGAACCAAAAGAGCCATCCGGTGGACCTTGGGCTCTCGCAGCATCCCGCAGCGCAGCGCCCAGAGCCGGCCAAGCCCGAAAGCCGCCAGCCGCAGCGCTAGCCACGGTCTGAAAAGGGCCAGGCGCAAGCCGGTTTCCATGATCTCGGCGTGCCCGTCGATGCGCCGCTCCAGCCTCTCCAGCGCCGGGAAGACCCGGTGGAACAGGCCACGGTTGGCGAGAGCCGAGACGGCAACACCACCCGCCACCAGAACCGAAGTGTACTTGTTGCAGCTTTCATGGCCGACCGCTGTGACGTCGAAGTCGAGCTCGCAGCCCATCCCCTCTTCCAGTGCCGCCGTAACCGAAGCTTGTGTGATCGCGCCGTCACGGGTGCCCAAGACACCGCGCCCGGTTTCAGCCTGCATCTGAAACGAGGTCATGGTGATCTCACTTGCGTGCTTTCGGAAAAATGCGACCAAACTGGGGATCTCGTGGAAGTTCCCATCAAAAACGGTGGTGTTGAAGAGAACCCGCAGGCCTAAGCCACGCGCCCGGGCGAGATAGTCTTCGCGGACCGAGTTGAGAGCGATCTCACTGTCATACCCCGCCCGCTCCTGCGTGAGATCGACGTGGAAGGCGATGTCGTCGAGACCCGCTGCGGCGAGCCTCGTCAGAAACTCCCGCTTTGCGCGGATCCCGTTGGTCATCAGGCAGGAGCGCATGCCCCGCGCGCGTATCTCACGGCACAGCGTCTCCAGATCCTCGACCTTGCGAAGGGTCGGATCACCGCCGGAAATCTGGATCGAGGTTCCCGGCCCGTAATGACTTGCTACCGCCTCGATCCGGTCGATCAGCGCCGGCATCGGCACGTCGAACGCGGCTTCTGCATGTTCCGACAGATAGCAGAGCGTGCAATCGAGATTGCAGCGCTGTGTCACCTCAAGCGCGACACAGGCCATCGGATAGAATCGGCCGGCGGTCTGCCCAGACCCGTACTGACCGCTCGCGGCCAGCGCGTCGCGCAGCGGTTCACGCTGATCGGCCCCGGCGAACCGACGGCCCGTCGGGGCAATATCCGCGATCTCTTCCGGGGTCAGATGAGCCATTGACGGAAATCTAGCGGAGAGGGCCCGAGGGGGCGAGTAACATCCCGGAAATGTGTGGAACCGTCAGGCTTTAAGCGGCATCCCGGTCTCAGCCAGCCGACCCCAGTAAGAGCAGCCGTGCGGGATCGCCTCGTCATCGAAATCGAACTGCGGATGGTGGCAATAGGCAGTGTCGCCATTGCCCACGAAGATGAACGCCCCGGGCCGCGCATTGAGCATGAAGGAGAAATCCTCTGCCCCCAATTGCGGTGGTGCCTTGTCTTCGACTTTGCCGTCACCGGCGACCTCGCGCGCGACTTGGGCCGCAAAGGCGGTCTGATCGGCGCTGTTCACTGTCACCGGGTAGTGGCGATCGTATTGCAGCGTCGCCTCCGCCCCGAACGCCCTGGCCATATGCTCCACCATCTGCGCCATCTTGGTCTCGACCAGATCCTGCACACCGCCATCGAGCGTGCGCACCGTGCCCTTCAATCTGATCGTCTCGGCAATCACATTGGTCGCGACGCTGTCGACTTCGAAGAGAGAGACCGAGACCACCGCCGATTTCACCGGATCGATATTCCTGGCAACGATTGTCTGCATCGCCTGCATCATCTGCGCGCCGATCAGGGTCGTATCCACGCATTCATGCGGATAGGCCGCGTGCCCGCCGACACCGGTGATCCGGATCTCGAACTCATCGGCCGAGGCCAGGATCGGCCCGGGCCGGATCGAGAACTGCCCCACCGGGACGCCGGGCGCCGTGTGCATGCCATACACCTCCGTGATCCCGAAACGGTCCATCATCCCGTCATCGACCATCTCCTTGCCACCACCGCCGCCTTCCTCGGCAGGTTGGAAGATCACCGCGACCGAGCCGTCGTAGTTCCGAGTCTCCGAGAGATACTTGGCAGCGCCCAACAGCATCGCAGTATGTCCGTCATGGCCACACGCATGCATTTTTCCCGGCACGGTTGAGGCATAGTCCTTGCCCGTCTGTTCGAGGATCGGCAGCGCATCCATGTCCGCGCGCATCCCGATGACCTTGCCGGAGCCTGTCTCGCGCCCCTTGATGATCCCGACCACACCGGTCCGGCCGATCCCTTCCACCACCTCATCGCAGCCAAAGGCGCGCAGTTTCTCCGCCACCAGGCCCGCCGTCCGGTGCACATCGAACTGAAGCTCCGGATTCATGTGGATATCCCGGCGCCAGCCGGTGATCTCGTCCTGAAGATCGGCGAAACGATTGATGGTTGGCATGGGGGTCTCCTTTTACGCGCAAGCATCTACAGAGGATTAGGTCCGCTGACCGGTCGTGGCAACCGCCCGACCTCTCCCCACGCCCAGAAGTGATAAGGCCAGGCCCTTGCCTGCCAGTTTGATTTCGATTGTAGGCGCAGGCCTGTTCTGATCTGCAGCACCTTCAAATGCGCCACATGCCTTTCAAGCCAGTCCACAGAAAATCATCCACGTCCCTGCCGTGACGCTCTCGAGGTCCACGGGCGGAGTTCACGTTGCAGTGCAACCTTCCCTTGCCAACCGGTCTGAATGCGGTCTTAATCAGGGCCAGCTCTATGAACAGAAGGGGTCGTTCTTGCTGGAAGGCAAAAACTGCGGCGTTGCCATACCGCTTGGGCTCTCGGGGCCCAAGAAAGCCTTCAGCACCCATCTCAAGGCGGATCCGATGACCAAGGCAGCACTGCCAAGGTATGCACCGTCTGCACCTTCTTCCCATGTTCTGTCGCCCGTTGCTCGGATTGAGACCGGGCCCAACCGCACCGCTTCCGGCCACCTTCTGGTAAGCGGCTGAAACCACCATCTCAGCAATCAAAAACAGGGAGACCATAACCATGCTGACAAAACGCCTATTCGCCGGGACTGCGCTCGCCGCGCTGATCTCGGCCCCGGCCCTCGCCGCGGAACGCGGCGCGGATGGCCAACTGAACATTATCTACTGGCAGGCACCGTCGATCCAGAACCCCTACCTCTCGGGCGGGACCAAGGATATCGAGAGCTCTTCGCTGGTGCTCGAGCCCCTCGCCAACTACGACCCGGCGGGCAACATGCTCCCGACACTCGCCGAAGAGATCCCAACGCTCGAGAACGGCGGAATTGCCGATGATCTGAAGTCCATCACCTGGAAGCTAAAGACAGATGTTGTCTGGTCGGACGGCACGCCGTTCACCGCAGCCGATGTCGTCTTCTCGGGTGATTACTGCATGCATCCCGAGGGCGGGTGCAACGCGGCCTCGAAATTCAACGATGTCGAGAAGATCGAGGCGCTGGACGACCATACAGTTAAGATCACCTTCAGCGTCGCCAAGCCCTTCCCGTATGGGCCTTTTGTCGGCGGTGAAAGCCCGATCATCCAGAAAGCCCAGCACGGCGATTGCATCGGAGCGAAAGCGCCGGAGTGCACCGAGCAGAACTTCAACCCGGTGGGCACAGGTCCGTTCAAGGTTGTCGAGTTCAAGGCCAACGACGTCGTCACCTATGAGATGAACGAGAAGTACCGCGAAGAGGGCAAACCCCACTTCTCCAACATCCTCTTCAAGGGTGGCGGCGATGCGGCCTCGGCGGCGCGGTCGGTGCTGGAGACCGGCGAGTTCGACTACGCCTGGAACCTGCAGGTGGAGCCTGAGATCCTCACCCAGATGGAAGCCAGGGGCAAAGGCAAGGT
Source organism: Pseudomonadota bacterium (assembly GCA_039180675.1). Taxonomy (GTDB): domain Bacteria; phylum Pseudomonadota; class Alphaproteobacteria; order Rhodobacterales; family Rhodobacteraceae; genus Thermohalobaculum. The sequence goes on from JBCDDC010000008.1 coordinate 8,041, forward strand.
GATCGCCGCCTTCGGCCCCTCGGTCGAGCGTCTGATGGTGAACTTCACCAATCCGGATCCGGCCCTCGGCGATGAGCGGGGCACGGTCAAGCATCCGCACCCCTTCCTTACAGACACCGCGGTGACTAAGGCCATGAGCCTCGCCATTGACCGCCAGATCCTCGTGGATGCCGGTTACGGTGCTGCGGGCAAGGTTACCTGCAACGTGCTCCCTGCGCCTGCGGCTTATGCCTCGACCAACAACGACTGGTGCAAGATCCAGGACATTGCTGCGGCCAACAAGCTGCTCGATGATGCGGGCTATGCGCGTGGGTCCGATGGCATCCGCTCCAAGGATGGTGTCCGCCTCTCGGTGCTCTATCAGACGTCGACCAACTCCGTGCGTCAGGGCACCCAGGCCTTCATCAAGCAGATGTGGAATGAGATCGGCATCGAGACCGAGTTGAAGAACATCGACGCCTCGGTCTTCTTCGGTGGCGACCAGTCCAGCCCGGATACATTTCAGAAGTTCTTCGCGGACATCGAGATGTACACGAACAACTTCCCCGGAACCGATCCCGAGGCCTATATGGGTTCCTGGACCTGCGACGAGATCCCGAGCCCGGAGAACCAGTGGGTGGCCAACAACATGCCGCGCTACTGCACCGAGGAGTATGACGCTCTGGTCGCCGAGTACGCAGTGACGGCCGAACCGGCCGAGCGTCAGCGGATCGCCAAGACCCTGAACGACAAGCTGATGGAAGCGGGCGCGATCATCCCGCTTATCCACCGTGGCCGGGTCGCGGCGCACTCAGTCACCCTGGGCGGAGTCGACATGACGGCCTGGGATTCCGAGATCCATAACGCAGAGAACTGGTTCCGGAAGAAGTAACTACGAATGGCGCGGCCCAGATCGGGCCGCGCCAGCTCTCGACTGAGCGCATCGACAGCACTCACGGCTCGCCTGAGCTGTTGAAGTCTGCAGCGAACGCCACGCTTCGCAGTGGCCAGAAGTCATCCGTCTTCCTCGGGCTCTTCCAAAACATCAATGTGGATCCAGAAACGACCACATACCGCCAGTGGTGGAAGCGCCCGCCGATTGCTGACGGCATGGCCGCTCACGCCCGGCTGAATTGACGCGAGTGGTATCGACATCTTCCTGCTCTCGGGCCAGTCCTGAGAGTAGGGCCAGACCTCCATCAAGGTGTCCTCCTCCCGGTGCCTCGCGCGGACCTTTAGGTCGAACTCTGGCCGGTCCTTCAGATGGATCGAAGTCCAAGCCCCACCGCTCTCCTTCTCCACCGAATGAACCGATCCAATTCCGTAAACACTGCAGTCCTGCCAAGCACTGTTTGACGCATCGATCGACATACTGAACCAGATCCGTTCCGGCGCGTTTTCCGGTTCAGGCGCCAGATCGGATGGCAATTCGTTCTCGTGCAGAGCGGAAAACGTGACCTCATGCTCTTGGTGTTCAGGAACGGACTGCGCGAGCCCTTCCGCAGGCGCCGGGACAAGAAGGTAGGAAAAGACAAATCCTTCCTTGTTGTCCTGATCGCTTCTCACCCGGTACCAGGTTCCATCAGCTTCCTCGATGGATCCGGTGAGTTCAAAGTTCGTTCCCGGATCGACCGTTCTCAGTACGTCAAACTCCTTTCCCGGCCCGTCTCTGACATTCGCGCGCGCCCGCGAGACGTAACTCCCGCTCTTCGGTTGAACAGCTGTGGGCAGATTCTCTGACCTCTCAGGGCCGTCGGTAGGAAGCAAGCCGTACAGCATCAGGCCCGCCAACGCCGCCGCGGCCAGGAAAGTTCGGTTGCGGACAATCCAACCGCTTCGTCGCGCGGGAGAAAAAGTCTCGGTATTATCGTCTACTAGGCGAAAGACCCGAACCGGGCGAGCGATGTTCCTGACCTTTATGCTGCCGCGATCTTCGAGGGGAAGGCTAACACGATCGCGGATCTGATCGCGAACCGGGCGCGTGACCCAAACTTCGCCGGGCCCTGCCAACGACTCGACGCGCGATGCGATGTTGACCATGTCGCCATAGAGGTCCTGTCCATCGAGAATGATGTCCCCGAGGTTGACCCCGATCCGGTAGGAGAAGCGGTCTTCTTCCTCCGCGTCTTCGTTGCAGATCGCAAGTTCGCTTTGGACTTTCAGGGCGCAGTGAACCGCGTCCAGGACGCTTGGAAACTCGGCCATAACGCAATCGCCCATCAGCTTGACGATGCGGCCACGATGGTGCGCAATCTGAGGTTCAAACACCGCTGAGAGGACTGACTTGACGAGTGCATAGGTGCCGGTTTCGTCCTGCTCCATACGACTGGAGTAGCCTACGAGGTCCGCAAAAAAGATCGCTGCCAAACGCCGTTCCATAAGACTCTTTTACAGTAGAATCAGGGGCTACGCATCAGTCTGGCGATTCTGACTGCGCTACTGCACCGAGGAGTATGACGCTCTGGTCCCCGAATACGCGGCGACAGCCGAACCGGCCGAGCGTCAGCGAATCGCCAAGACCCTGAACGACAAGCTGATGGAGGCGGGCGCGATCATCTCGCTCATCCACCGCGGCTGGGTTGCGGCACACTCGGCCACCCATTGTGGCATCGACATGACTGCCCGGGATCCGAGATCCACAACGCGGAGAACTGGTTCCGGAGGAAGTGACGGGCCCCTATGCGCGATTAGGGTCTTGCTACTCCCAAAGCTGTCCTTCAGATCCCACTCTCCGTGCGAACCTTGAAGTTGTGGCCACGAAGATCGGCGACGATCTCTTCAACATGTTTGCGATCGCGCGCTTCTATCACGACATCGAGTTCCGCGCGCTTAAGCGCAACGGTCTGCATCATCCGCTGGTGGATTACCTCGATCACGTTCGCACCGCGCTCGCCGATGATCCGCGAGATCTCGGATAGCTGGCCGGGCGTGTCGTCGATTTCAAAGGTGAGCCGGGTAATCCGCCCGTCACGCACCAGCCCACGCAAGATCAGGGTTGAGAGCAGACGGGAGTCGATATTGCCGCCGCAGACAACGAGGCCAACCTTCTTTCCGCGATAGGCAGGCAGGTTTTTCTTGATCACGGCGAGACCCGCACCGGGCGCGCCCTCCACCACCAGCTTTTCGTTGCTGAGAAGATCAAAGATCGCCTCCTCGATCTCGGCCTCAGACGCGGTATCCACTCGGTCCACATGCGTCTTGATCACCTGCAGGTTCGCCTCGGAAGGCTCGCGCACCGCTATGCCCTCAGCCAGGGTCGGGCCCGCGAGAGTCGGCGCCGCACTTTTGAGTTGCGCGCTGACGGCATCGAAAATTTCGGCTTGGGCGCCGACGATCTCGATCTCGGGTTGCATCGCCCTGGCAGCGACCGCGATCCCCGCGATCAGACCGCCTCCGCCAACAGGCACGACAATCGTATCGAGATCCGGTTCCTGCTCCAGCATCTCGAGCGCTACAGTACCCTGCCCTGAGGCAACGGTTGGGTCGTCGAAGGGGTGTATGAAGGTCAGGCTCCGCTTTGCCGCCATGTCATGAGTGAACCGCGCGCTCTCGTCGAAAATCCTGCCGTGGATCGCCACCTCGGCGCCAAAGTCTTGGGTTCGCTTGATTTTGTTGAAGGGCGTTCCCTCCGGCATCACGATGGTCGCGGGAATGCCGAGCCTGCTCGCATGGTAGGCAACGCCCTGAGCATGGTTGCCGGCGCTGCAGGCGATCACGCCCGCCGCGCGCTGATCGGCGTTCAGGGTCAGAAGCTTTGCCAGCGCCCCGCGCGCCTTGAATGAATTCGTGTGCTGAAGATTTTCGAGCTTCAGGAAGAGATCGATGCCCAATTGAAGAGAGATCCGCGTCGCCCGAACCGTGGGTGTTCGGATGGTTGCGTCCGCAATTGCATCGAATGCCGTTCTCACGCTTTCGGCTGAAATCGTCACCTGTCGATCCTCATCTTCTGATCGGGACACCCCAAAGGTTCCGGCTCTGGCGACTGCGGGATAAGAACCGGGTTCGCCTATCACGCATGCTGCCAATGCGTCCACTGGATGTTGAGTACGTCCAGGCAGACATGACCTTTGGGGAAACCCGGCTGTGTCACCTTCCTAGCTGGACATCCAGGAGCGCTGACGCTCAAATCATGATGCTTTGAGATCAAGGAGATGGCCTTGTTTCGCTTGGGAGCCGTAGGGCTCGCACTACTGATCGCCGCGTGTGATGACACGCCTGTAACGCTGGAGATCTCCGGCGAGACGATGGGCACGACCTACAACATCACGGCTGTGGCACCCGCTGGCGGGCTGGACAGCGAGGCCCTGAAGGCGGCGGTCGAAGCGACCCTCGCACAGGTCAATGCGAGTATGTCGAATTGGGACCCAGGCTCGGAGATCTCGCGGTTCAACGCGCTCCGCCACACAGAGCCTGTCCCAATTTCAGCAGGGCTTGCCGACGTGATCGAGGCCGCTGATGAGATACATTCCCGAAGCGATGGATTGTTCGATCTAACCCTCGCCCCGCTTATCGAACTTTGGGGTTTCGGCGCGCGGGAGGCTGGGGATCCGATACCATCGGAGGCCGAGATCAGCGCGGCCCTGGAACAAGTCGGCCAATCGCGGATCATTACGCTGACCAGGGGTCCCGACACGCTGCAAAAGGCTCGACCCGACGCGTCAATCTATCTAGCCGCGATTGGAAAAGGGCACGGGGTGGACGAGGTGGCCGCAACGCTGCGCGGTCTTGGCCTGCAGGACTTTATGGTCGAGATCGGCGGCGACCTGTTCGCATCTGGTCAAAGCCCAGGGAATGAACCTTGGCGCATAGGGATCGAACGTCCTGACGCGACCGACCGCGCTCTGCAGGAGATCATCGAACTGAGCAGCCAAGGGATGGCGACATCCGGCGACTACCGTAACTATTTCGAAGAGGATGGGATCCGATACTCCCACATCATCGATGCAAACACCGGACGCCCGATCACGCACAAAACGGCCTCGGTGACCGTAATAGCGGAGACCGCAATGCTGGCAGATGGTTGGGCAACTGCGATGCTGGTCCTTGGACGCGAGCGGGGCCTTGAAATCGCCGAAGCGTATGACCTTGCAGTTTTTTTTATTTCCAGAAGCGATGCCCTGGATGATAAAGACTTCGCTGTGACGGCCAGCACGCGCTTCCAGGCGCTGCAAGCCGAAAAGTAGGAGCTAGACGTGTCGACCTTCTTCTTTGCCTTCGTTCTGCTCATGTTGATCGTCGTCGGTATGGCGATCGGCGCGATCCTGATGGGCAAAACGATCAAGGGCAGCTGCGGTGGCCTCAATGCGATCGGCGATGCGGACAGGTGCCTTGTCTGCAGCAAGGAGATTGACCCAAACAGCCCTCTGAGAGACCGGCTCGCCTGTCCGCGAGCGCGCCAGATGGCAAAGCGGATGCTTGCCGAGCAAGAAGCCTAGCGCGCTCTATCCGCTACCCCCTCGCAATCGATCCCACACCACGTACGCAATTCCCGCCAAGAACATCGCGGCCATTATGAACCATGTGAGCGCGTAGGCGAGGTGCGGGTTCCGGAACCGGATCACGGTAAGCCCGCCCCGGGGCCAAGCGTCTTGCGCACCAGAGTGATCGGCATCGATGAAATAGAGTTCAAAGTCTTCAAGCCCCACATCGCGCGATAGGGCCGCTGTATCGCGGGAAACCCAGCGGCCTTGCGCCGGATCATTGCTCTCAATCAGGGTTCCGTCCGGCTCCGTGATGCGCAGCAGGCCTTCTACGCCGACCGTTCCGCCGGGCGCGGCCAACTCATCAACTTCCATGCCCTGCGGAATGAAGCCACGATTGATCCAGACATGTCCCCGATCACGCTTCAAGGGCGTCATCAGCCACAAGCCGGGCCCCAGTTCAGTGACGGCTTTCACGCGTCTGGAAAGGTCATGGCGATAGGTGCCTGTGACGGCGACACGGAGGAACGCGTGCTCATCCTCCGACACATCCTGCGCAGGCGGTGGCACCGGGTCCCCAAACGCACGGGCATCGACAGCCGCGATCAGATTGGTCTTCCACTCCAACCGATGAAGCTGCCAGGTGCCAAGCGTCACCAACGCCACAAAGACGAGAGCAGAGACCGTCAGCAGAGCCAGGTCCACCCATAGCGGGCGATGGGACCGGTCGGTCTCGCTCAAGGCAGCGAGCGCACCCGTTCGATCTGCTCATGCGCGGGCATCATGTTCTCATGCAGGTGGAACATGACCCAGATCGAACCGGCGAGAACGATGACCAGAACCACGGCTGTGAAGATTAATGACATGGCCTGGAACCCCTCCTCGGCCTTCAGCGTCACATGCAGGAAATAGTAGATGTGCACGAGGATCTGAGCGGCGCCGAGGCCGAAAATGATCACAAGCGCCCAGGCGATGTTGTCGGTCGCCTCGGCCATCACCACCCAGAACGGGATGATCGTAAGCACAACCGACAGCCCAAATCCGATCAGATAGGAGCGGTAGGAGCCATGGGTTTCATGTGACGGGCCGCTCATAGCATTACTCCTGCGAGATAGACGAACGAGAAGACCCCGATCCAGATGAGATCGAGGAAGTGCCAGAACAGGCTGAGGCACATGATCCGGCGCTGATTCTCCGGGATCAGGCCATGAATGCGGATCTGGGCCAGCAGCACGCAGAGCCAGATGCACCCGGCCGTCACATGCAAGCCGTGGGTGCCAACCAGCACGTAGAAGGACGAGAGGAACGCGCTCGCCGCCGGGGTCGCGCCGAGATGCCAGAGATGGGTGAACTCGGCGACTTCCAGCCCAAGAAAGGCGAGGCCAAATACCAGGGTAACGATCAGCCAGATGTTGAGCCCCGTGATGCTGCGCTGCTGCATGCTGATCATCGCAAACCCGAAGGTGATCGACGAGAACAACAGCATGAAGGTCGCGATCAGGATTTTGTCGAGTTCGAACAAATCTGCCGGCGACGGGCCGGCCGCGTAGTTCTGTCCGACAACGGCATGAACCGCGAAGAGGATGCCGAAGATCAGGCAATCGCTCATCAGATAGAGCCAGAAGCCCAACATCGTCCCGGTCTCATGACCATGATCGTCGTCGTGGTCGTGCACTTCCTCTACGACGTGGAACTCATAGACCTGCGCTTGGGGGCGTTCCGGCGGGTCGAACCCTGGCACAAAGGCCGCATCTGTTGGAGGAGCCGCCACTACTCCGCCGGACCCGCCATGGCGCGTAGGCGCGTGGACTCGATCTGCTGGACCTCATTAGCCGGAACGTAGTAGTCGCGTTTGTAGTTGAAAGTGTGAGCGATCCCGTAGGCAAGACTGGCGACAAAGGTCAGGGCCGCGAGCCACCAGATGTGCCAGACAAGCGCAAAGCCCATCACGGTCATGATCCCGGAGACGACGACACCCGTCGCCGTGTAGTGGGGCATGTGAATAGGCGTGAAGCCTTCGGCCTTGGGGCGGTAGCCATTCTGTTTCATGTGCGCCCAGGCATCCAACTCATAGACCCGGGGCGTAAAGGCGAAGTTGTAGTAGGGTGGCGGCGAGGAAGTGGACCATTCGAGCGTGCGGCCGCCCCACGGATCCCCAGTTGTATCGCGCAGCCGCGCCGTGTTGCGGTCGCGGATCGAGACAGCGATCTGGATCAGGAAGGCGACGATGCCGACGGCAACGAGAAGTGCGCCGAGGGCGGCGGTGACGAAATAGGCACCGTAAATCGTCTCTTCGAACTGGCTGAGGCGGCGGGTCACGCCCATGAGGCCAAGCACATAGAGCGGCATGAACGCGAGGTAGAAGCCGACCAACCAGCCCCAGAAACTCACCTTCCCCCAGAACGGATCGAGCTTGAAGCCGAACGCCTTTGGGAACCAGTAGTTGATGCCTGCGAAGATGCCGAAGACGACCCCGCCGATGATCACGTTATGGAAGTGGGCCACCAGGAAGAGGCTGTTGTGAAGCACATAGTCGGCTGGCGGCACCGCAAGCAGCACGCCGGTCATGCCCCCGATCACGAAGGTCAGCATGAAGCCGATGACCCAGAGCATCGGGACCTCGAACTGGATGCGCCCCTTGTACATGGTGAAAAGCCAGTTGAAGAGCTTCGCCCCGGTCGGGATCGAGATGATCATCGTCGTGATCCCAAAGAACGAGTTCACATCCGCGCCCGCGCCCATGGTGAAGAAGTGGTGCAGCCAGACAATGTAGCTGAGGATCATGATCACGCAGGTCGCGTAGACCATGGACTGATAGCCGAAGAGCCGCTTGCGGCAGAAGGTCGGCACGACCTCCGAGAAAATACCGAAGATCGGCAGGGTCAGGATGTAGACCTCCGGGTGCCCCCAGATCCAGATCAGGTTCACGTACATCATCGGGTTGCCACCCAACTCGTTCGTGAAGAAATGGGTGCCGAGGTAGCGGTCAGCGGTCAGCAGCGCGAGGGTCGCCGAGAGCACCGGGAAGGTCGCAACGATCAGCACGTTGGTGCAAAGCGTCGTCCAGCAGAAGATCGGAAGCTTCATCCAGGTCATCCCCGGTGCCCGCATCTTCACCAGCGTCACGATCAGGTTAATGCCTGATAACGTGGTCCCTATCCCCGCGATGTTCAGCGACCAGAGATAGTAATCCATCCCCACGCCGGGACTGAAGGTGAGACCGGATAAGGGCGGATAGGCTAGCCAACCGGTCTTCGCGAACTCACCCACGAAGAGTGAGATCATGATCAGGATCGCGCCCGACACCGTCAGCCAGAAGCTGAAATTGTTCAGAAAGGGAAAGGCGACATCGCGGGCGCCGATCTGCAGCGGCATCACGTAGTTCATGAACCCGGTGACGAACGGCATCGCCACGAAGAAAATCATGATCACGCCGTGCGCCGTGAAGATCTGATCGTAGTGATGCGCGTCGAGATAGCCGAAATGTCCCATGGAGGCGAGCGCCTGGTGCCCGCGCATGAGCAGCGCATCGGCGAAGCCACGCACCAGCATCACAAGGCCCAAGATCATATACATGATCCCGATCTTCTTGTGGTCGATCGAGGTGAACCACTCGCGCCACAGATAGCCCCAGAGCCGGTAGTAGGTGAGCACGCCGAAGAGCCCGGTGCCCAGGATTATCGTTCCGATGAAAGTCGACAGAACGATCGGGTCGTAGAAGGGAAAGATCTCCCAAGTCAGCTTGCCCCAGAACGGGTGCGCTACAGGAGCGCCGGCAGTGCCGTGGATCAAGCTGTCAGCCGCCATGATGATCACTCGAGGGCCAGAGGGATCTGCGCCGTCGATCGCGGCAGACGGCGCGTGTCATCCGGCATCAGGGAACTGATCAGGGTTTCGATATCCTGCTCCTTGTCCAGTCGGCTCGGCTTAAGGATGGCAAAGAGAGCACGCGGATCATCCGCAGAGCACAGACCGCGGTAAAGCTCGCGGTTAAAGAGCCCCGCAACCCCGCCGCCGCCGAGGGCATCAACCATCATCATGTCATTGAGGCAAAGGTCATCCGGCCCGACACACATGTTGAGGATGCGATCCCAAAGCCCCTCCTGGATTTCATCGTAATAGATCACCGGATCGTTGACCGACGCCCTTTCCAACTCCAAGTAGCTGGCCCTATCGAGGCCGCTCCCGCCGGATCTGACGGTGTCGACCCATGCATCGAACTCTTCGTCCTCGTCAAAGGCATGGAAGTCGAAATGCATCTGAGAGAACCCAGCCCCGCTGTAGTTTGCCGAAAAACCGGGATAGGTGCCCGCCTCGTTCATCACGGCATTGAGTTCGGTCCGCATCCCCGCCATCGCGTAGATCTGACCCGCAAGCGCCGGGACATAGAACGAATTCATCACCGTTGCTGATGTGAGCTGAAATTCGATCGGGCGATCAACGACGGCCGCGACCTCGTTCACGGTCGCGATGTTGTGCTCGGGATAGAGGAACAGCCATTTCCAATCCATCGCGACTACCTGGATCACCATCGGCTCCACATTCGGATCGACGGGCTGGGTCTCGGAGATCCGGCGCAGCGGGTCATAGGGCTCCAACCTGTGGGTCGCGACCCAAGTGAGACCGGCGAGGCAAATGATGATTGCAAGCGGCACGGACCAGACCACGATCTCCAAGCTGATGGAGTGATCCCAATCCGGCTCGTACTGAGCCTCCTTATTTGAATCGCGATAGTGCCAGGCAAAGAAAACGGTCAGGGCCATCACCGGGATGATGACGATCAGCATCAGCACGGTGGCATAAATGATCAGATCGCCCTGCTGCGCCGCGACATCCCCCGGAGCATCCAGAACAATCAGTTCGCACCCGGTGAGCGCAGCGATAAGAGCGGCAATGCTGAGAAGTCTGGCGAATTTCATTGGTTCAACCATCACTCCCTAGGCGGCTATCGCCAGGTCCAGTCATGCGTGACGTCGTAAGGACCTTGCTGTAAACAAATGTGTAACTGATTTCGGCTGAGTGATACAGGATCGGGCACTGCAACATGGTGGCGCATCCCTTAGTTGCGCCGCAAACCGCATCGCCGAAGAGCCACTGAACGCAGAAATGACAAACGTCGAGACCAGAAAAATCCATTCCGCGACCATCGACGAGGTCATAACCACTGTTATTATGGCGCGGGTCACGGATTACTTCGGGTTCTTCGTGTATGCGATTGCCTCGGCGCTGGTTTTCCCAAGGCTCTTCTTTCCGACCTTTGATCCCGTGACCGGGATGCTGCTGTCTTTCGCGATTTTCCCGCTGGCGTTTCTTGCCCGCCCGTTTGGTAGCGCCCTCGGAAACTACGTTCAGAGCCGGGTCGGACAGGCGGTGCGCATCACAATTGCGCTAATGATTCTGGGTAGTTCGACGGTCGCGATCGGTCTGTTACCCGGTTACGAATCAATCGGATGGGTGGCGCCGGTGGTCCTTTCGGGCCTACGCATCGCTCAGGGTATAGGCCTTGGCGGCGCGTGGGACGGCATCACAGCGCAGCTCCAGAATGCGGCCCCGGATGGACGCAAGGGCCTCTACGGGATGGTGCCGCAGCTCGGCGGGCCGATTGGCTTTTGTGTGGCTGCGTCTCTCTTCTACGTCCTGACAGGCTTTCTCACCGACAAGGAGTTCATCGAGTACGGCTGGCGCTTCGCTTTCTTCGGCGTCATGGCCGTGAACGTCGTCTCATTGTTCGCGAGATTGCGGCTGCTGACTGCCGACTTCGGGGCCGAGAGGCTGGAGCCGAAACCCGCCCCGCTCGGACCGCTGATCCGAGAGCAATGGAAGCCGATCGTGATCTCGACCTTCATGCCGCTGGCAAGCTATGCTCTACTGCATATGGTGACGGTCTTCCCGCTGGCCTACGCTCTTCTCTACGCCGAATACCAGATCAGCTATATCCTGGTTCTGCAGTTGATCGGCGGCGTACTGTCGGTCTTTTCCACGATCGCGTCGGGGGTTCTTTCCGATCGCTACGGACGGCCGAAGACACTTGGGTTATGCACCCTGCTCATCCCCCTTCTCTGCCTGACGATCTTCACTTTGGACGACTACCCGTGGATCTTCATCATCTGCGGTTTCATTCTGCTTGGCCTCGCCCACGGCCAATCCAGCGCCATCGCGCCGGCGCGGTTCAAGCCTGAATTCCGCTTCTCGGGCACAGCAATCTCGATCAATCTGTCCTGGATCTTCGGGGCGGCGTTCGCGCCACTTGTGGGCCTTGCTCTGACCGCATGGTTCGGTTTGGGCGCGTCCGCGATCTATCTTCTCTCAGGCGCAATAGTGACCGGCTATGTCCTTTATCTGCGCTACAAATTCTCGGCCTTCCGCTTCAACCGGAAGCCAACGGAGTAAAGGCGAGGACGAGTATGCACGCGGCGGCAACAGTGCCGTAGAGCCATGCCTGCCACGCGGGTCCGGCGGTTTTCCACACGATCCGATAGCGATACCCAGACACAACGCCGACGACGAAAATCGCGGTAGCGATCGCGGGTGTCAGCTCAAGATTCTCGACGAACATGGCCGGTATTTCCCAGTGGACGGATCTTGGGCTAAGCTCGACTAGTCCGGGTAATCCCATTTAGCAAGGAGCACATGGCGATGCCTTTCTCGTACCGAGCCTCGAACCGAGGCGATGCTTCCCGCAACAAGACCGTTAGCCAGTCGCTTGATACGAATGTGGCGAAGGGCAACACAACGGTCAGGAAACTGCTGGACGGCAAGGGGAGCGCCGTCTTCTCGATCCAGCCTCAGGACACTGTTGCTGATGCCGTCGGCATACTGCGTGACAAGCGCATCGGTGCGCTTCTCGTGACCGATGAGGATGGAAATCTCGCTGGCATCCTGTCAGAGCGCGACATCGTGCGGAAACTCGCGGAAACGCCTGGTCAGACCCTGCCGCAGACGGTTGAGGAGAACATGACAAGCGAGGTCGTGATCTGTGAGCCGGACGACACGCTCATCACGGTCTTGCGCCGGATGACCGATGGCCGTTTCCGGCACATGCCTGTTGTGGAGAACGGCAAGCTCTGCGGGATGGTGACAATCGGCGATGTCGTGAATTTCCGCCTGAATGAGCTTGAGCATGAGACGCTGCAGCTCAAACAAATGGTCGTCGGATAAAGCGGGCTGCTCTCGGGTCTCATTTCGGCCCGAACCATCGCTGAGATGGCTGATGTGGGCCTGCAAACTGCTGCCAGACCGATCGCTTTGCCTTGCGAGCAGGGAAGTATTGTTTCCGTAAGGCCCAGCCGGTATCTAACGCCACGTTGCGTGGCAAGTTGTCTCGTGATTCACGGTTTTTCTTCGTCAAATGAACGGGGATCGGGTAAAAAGTAGCGATGTGCTATTGATTTGGGAGCAAGGCTAGAGCACTCCGATATCAAGATCCAAGCGAAGCAGAATGGCCCCGGTAAGCGAGGCGACAGCGTTGCGAGACTTTCGGTTCAGGAAGGGACTTGATCTTCCGATCAAGGGCGCTCCCGATCAGACGATCCACACGGCAGAGGCGGTAAAAACCGTCGCGTTGCTTGGAGCGGACTATCTTGGCCTGAAACCTCGGCTTCTGGTTGGCGAGGGGGATGAGGTGAGCATCGGCTCACCGATCTTCGCGCATAAGGACACGCCGGATGCCATGGTCGTCTCACCGGCCGCGGGGCTCGTGAAAGCGGTCAATCGCGGATATCGGCGCAGCCTTGTGAGCGTGGAAATCGAGAGCGGCGGCGAAACCGCAGATGCGGTGGATTTCTCAGGCGTCGGCGATGTGACCACGGTTGAGGGGTTGGCGGAACGCCTCTGCGCTGCCGGGCTCTGGACTTCGTTTCGCACCCGGCCCTACTCGAAAGTGCCGGATCCCGCCAGCCGGCCCGCAGCCATCTACATCACCGCGATGGACACCGAACCGCTCGCACCAAATGCAGCCACGATCATCGGCGAGGCCGAAGATGCGTTTGTCAAAGGTGTCGAGGCTGTTGCGAGCCTCTGTGAAGGCGTGACGTATCTCTGCCACGCATCGGACGATCCCGTGCCCGGTGGCGACGTCGCGGGTGCGGAGGCGGTGGAGTTCGCTGGCCCGCATCCGGCTGGGCTTCCCGGCACGCACATGCATTTCCTCGAACCACCCCAGTCCGACCGGACAGTCTGGACGATCTGGTATCAGGATGTTCTCGCTATCGGTCGGCTGATGTTGACGGGCCACTACGATCCGGAGCGTGTGGTCGCTCTCAGCGGACCGATATGCCGCGAACCCCGGCTTGTCCGCACTGTCATGGGCGCATCGATCGATGAGCTGACGCACGGCGAATACGATGCCTCCGTCCCGGTACGCAAGATCTCGGGATCGGTCCTGAGTGGCAGGGCCGTCGAGGGAACGGACGCCTATCTCGGCCGCTACTGTCGGCAGATTACAGTGATCGAAGAGGATCACGAGCAGATCCCGATGGGCTGGATCAGGCCGATGCCGAGCAAGTTCGCCGTCCAACCCGTTCTGGGATCGGCCTTTTCAAGGAAACTCTATGCTCTTACATCGAACCTGAACGGCGGCCGACGGGCCATGGTCCCGCTCGGCACGTTCGAGGAACTGATGCCGCAGGATTACCTGCCGACCCAGCTCTTGCGCGCGCTTCTGGTCATGGACACCGATCAGGCGCAGGCACTTGGCGCGCTGGAACTGGATGAAGAGGATCTCGGCCTCGTCGGCTTTGCCTGCCCCGCGAAATACGAATACGGTCTCGCCCTGCGCGACTGTCTGAACAAAATCGAGAAGGAAGGGTAACCCTTGGGTCTGCGCAACTTCTTCGACGGAATCGAGCCGCACTTTGTGAAGGGCGGCAAGTGGGAGCGTTATTTCCCCATCTACGAGATGGTGGAGAGCTTCCTCTATACCCCAAAGACCGTGACGACTGTCGCCCCCCACGCCCGCTCCTACATCGATATGAAGCGGATCATGACCTATGTGGTCATCTCGACGATCCCATGCATCCTGATCGGGCTCTACAATGTGGGCTTTCAGGTCAACACGGCGATCGCGAGCCTAGGCCACTCCGGCTGGCGGGCATGGATCATCGATGCGGTCGGGATCGGCTTCAACCCTGCCAATCCGTTCGCGAATTTCGTGCACGGCGCGCTCTACTTCCTGCCGATCTACATCACCACGCTGGTGGTGGGCGGCTTCTGGGAGGTGCTTTTCGCCACTATCAGGCGCCACGAGGTGAATGAGGGCTTTCTCGTCACCTCCATGCTCTATGCCCTGATCATGCCCCCGGATGTCCCCCTGTGGCAGGTCGGGCTGGGGATCTCCTTTGGGGTCGTGATCGGCAAGGAAGTCTTCGGCGGCACCGGCAAAAACTTCCTCAACCCGGCGCTCACCGGGCGGGCTTTCCTCTACTTCGCCTATCCGGCGCAGATGTCGGGCGACACGATCTGGACGCCGGTCGATGGGTTCTCCGGCGCGACGGCGCTGGCGGTCTCTGCGGCCGATGGATATCGCGAGCTGGCGGCGCATGGCGTGACCTGGCTCGATGCCTTCTTTGGCTTCGTCCAAGGCTGCATTGGCGAGACATCTACGCTCGCCTGTCTGATAGGCCTCGTGTTCCTGCTGGTGACCAAGATCGCGAACTGGCGAATGGTGGTCGGCTGTCTTCTAGGGATGATTGCGTTTTCCTCGCTGCTCAACCTGATCGGATCGGACACCAATCCAATGTTCGACATGCCGTGGTACTGGCACCTTGTGGTCGGTGGGTATGCATTCGGCCTCGTTTTCATGGTCACGGAGCCGGTCTCGGGCGCGCATACCAATACCGGGCGCTTCATCTATGGCGCCCTGATCGGCTTCATGGTGGTGATGATCCGTGTCATCAACCCCGCATTCCCCGAAGGAATGATGCTGGCGATCCTGTTCGGTAACGTCTTCGCACCCCTGATCGACTATTTCGTGGTGCAGGCCAACATCAGACGCAGGGCGCGCCGCAATGCCTGAAGAACCGCAAGAGCAGAAGGGGATGATCGGGCGCTTTCTCGCGCTCCCGCCCGATTCCGTTGCGAAGACCGTATTCGTGGCCGTCTCGCTCTGCCTCGTGGCCTCCATGATCGTGTCGGCAACGGCGGTGTCGTTGCGCCCGATCCAAGAGGTCAACAAGCTCAAGGACAAGCAGATCAATATTCTGCAGGTCGCCGGGCTCTATGACCCTAGCGCCAATGTGACGGAAGCCTTCGCAGCCTTCGAGCCACATGTGCTGGAGCTGGCGACGGGCGATTTCACGGACGCGTTCGATGCGGCGACCTTCGATGACCGGGCTGCCGCCGACGACCCCGCAACCTCCATCGCGCTAGAGCAGGACCCGGCGGGGATCGGTCGCCAGGCGAAGTTCGTCACGGTTTATCTGTTGCGCGACGCGGCAGGCGAGATCGACAAGGTGATCCTGCCGATCCATGGCTATGGCCTCTGGTCGACGCTCTACGGCTTTATCGCGCTGGAGGAGAACGGCAACGACATCTATGGTCTGCAATTCTATGAGCATGCCGAGACGCCGGGCTTGGGCGCAGAGGTCGACAATCCGCGCTGGAAATCGCTCTGGAGCGGCAAGAAGCTCAGCGACGACAATGGCGAGTTGCACATCACCGTCGCGAAGACACAGCCACCCGCGGGCGCTGATTATCATATCGATGCGCTGGCTGGTGCGACGCTCACCTCGGTCGGCGTCGATAACCTCGTCCGCTTCTGGATGGGCGAGGCTGGCTACGAACCCTTTCTATCCAAGCTGAGAAGCGGAGGCATCTGATGGCACAGACGCGCAGGGAGATGCTGGTCGACCCGCTGGTCGACAACAATCCGATCACCCTCCAGGTTCTGGGCATCTGCTCGGCGCTGGCTGTGACGTCCTCCATGCAGGTGGCGTTTGTCATGGCGCTCGCGGTGACCATGGTGACCGGGTTCTCGTCGATGTTCATCTCGATGATCCGCAGTCAGATCCCCGGCTCGATCCGCATCATCGTGCAGATGGTCGTGATCGCCTCGCTGGTGATCATGGTGGACCAGTTGCTCAAGGCCTTCGCCTTCGAGATCTCGAAAACGCTGTC
Organism: Pseudomonadota bacterium; assembly: GCA_039180675.1. Lineage (GTDB taxonomy): Bacteria > Pseudomonadota > Alphaproteobacteria > Rhodobacterales > Rhodobacteraceae > Thermohalobaculum. The sequence goes on from JBCDDC010000008.1 coordinate 24,552, forward strand.
CGTCTTTGTCGGTCTGATCATCACCAACTGCATCGTCATGGGCCGGGCCGAGGCGTTTGCGATGAAGAACCCGCCGCTCGCCTCGTTCATCGATGGGGTGGGGAATGGGCTCGGCTATGGCCTCATTCTGCTCATGGTTGGTTTTATCCGCGAGCTTTTCGGCGCTGGCAGCCTCTTCGGCGTGACCATCCTCGAGAGTGTGAACAATGGCGGGTGGTACGTGCCAAACGGCATGCTGCTGCTGCCGCCCTCGGCCTTCTTCATCATCGGGCTGATCATCTGGGCCTTCCGCGCCTGGAAGCCCGAGCAGGTCGAGGAGCGGGAGTACAAGATCCAGACGGCCGAGGCGCACTGATGGAAGGTCTGGTCTCTCTGGCCGTGAAGGCCATTTTCGTCGAGAATCTCGCGCTGTCGTTCTTCCTAGGCATGTGCACATTCATCGCTGTGTCGAAGAAAATCTCCACCGCGATCGGGCTTGGGATCTCGGTGATGATCGTCCAGGCGATCACAGTGCCCGCGAACAATTTGATCCTGAACAATCTGCTGGCCCCGGGCGCACTCGCCTGGGCCGGATTTGCCGATGTGGACCTCACATTTCTGGGCCTGATCTCCTATATCGGGGTTATCGCGGCGCTGGTGCAGATCCTTGAGATGGTGCTCGATAAGTACTTCCCACCGCTCTACAATGCGCTGGGCGTGTTCCTGCCCCTGATTACGGTGAATTGCGCGATCCTTGGCGGCTCGCTCTTCATGGTAGAGCGGGATTACAACTTCGCCGAGTCGGTGACCTACGGCCTCTCATCGGGGTTCGGCTGGGCACTTGCCATCACGGCCATGGCCGGTGTGCGCGAAAAGCTGAAGTACTCCGATATCCCGGACGGGCTCCAGGGTCTTGGGATCACCTTCATCTCCGCCGGGCTGATGGCGATGGCCTTCATGTCCTTCAGCGGCGTGCGGTTTTAAGGGAGAAAGAGCGTGGCCACCTTCGGACTGGGAATTGTCCTCTTCACCCTGATCGTGATCTGCTTGGTGACGGTGATCCTGGCGGCAAGATCGCGGCTCGTCTCCACCGGGAACGTCAACATAACGATCAATGACGAGAAAACCATTTCCGTACCCGCAGGCGGGAAGCTGCTGCAAACCCTCGCGGAGCAGAAGCTTTTTGTCCCCTCGGCATGTGGCGGCGGTGGAACCTGCGCCCAGTGCCGGGTGAAGATACATGAGGGCGGCGGATCGATCCTGCCAACCGAAGAGAGCCATATCACGAAACGCGAAGCCGCAGGCGGGGACCGCCTTTCCTGCCAGGTCGCGGTCAAGCAGGACATGAAGATCGAGGTGCCGGAGGAGGTCTTCGGCGTTCGCAAATGGAAATGCACTGTGCGGTCGAACGAGAACGTCGCGACCTTCATCAAGGCGCTCGTGCTCGAATTGCCCGAAGGCGAGGACGTCAATTTCCGCGCGGGCGGCTACATCCAGATTGAAGCCCCACCGCATGAACTCAGCTACCAGGACTTCGACGTGGAAGAGGAGTATCGCGAGGACTGGGACAAGTTCAATCTGTGGCAGTACAAGTCGGTCGTGAGCGAGCCAATCGAGCGCGCCTATTCGATGGCGAACTACCCGGAAGAGAAGGGCATGATCATGCTGAACGTCCGGGTCGCCTCACCGCCGCCGGGCAGCGAAGGGATCCCGCCGGGCCGGATGTCATCCTACATCTTCAATCTGAAGCCGGGTGACACGGTCTACATCTCGGGTCCGTTCGGCGAGTTCTTTGCCCGGGAGACGGAGAAGGAGATGGTCTTTGTGGGCGGCGGCGCCGGCATGGCGCCAATGCGCAGTCACATCTTCGACCAGCTCAAGCGGCTCCATTCTGACCGCAAGATCACCTTCTGGTACGGCGCGCGTTCGAAACGAGAAATGTTCTTTGTCGAGGATTTCGATGAACTGGCCGAGAAGTTCCCGAATTTTACATGGCATGTTGCGCTGTCCGATGCCCTGCCAGAAGACGAGTGGGACGGATATACCGGCTTCATCCACAACGTGCTCTACGACGAGTATCTCAAGGATCACCCTGCGCCGGAGGATTGCGAGTATTATATGTGCGGTCCACCGATCATGAACAAATCGGTGATCGAGATGCTGCTGGATCTTGGAGTGGATCGCGAAGACATCATGCTCGACGACTTCGGGGGCTGAGCGATTCTTCTAGGCGCTTCGTATTTCGTGCGCCTGCCTCCAGCCTGCCCGATGACCCCGCCGCATTTACCACGAACGGGGTCACGGGCATAAACGGCTTTACGCGTTCACCGCGTCCTTGACCGCCTTAAGCACGGTCGCCGCCGCTTTGCGGTCGGCCGGTTTGTCCAGGACTTCGCCGGTGGCCGGATTGCGGACCTTCCGCGCCGGGCGATCACGGCATGAGACTTTCACGATACCGGGAATGGTAACTGCACCGCCGTTACCGACCTCTTTGAGGATCGTGGTCGAAAGTTGATCGAGAACCGCCTGGACGGATTTCTTATCCATCTCCAGGGCGTCAGCGATGCTTGACACCAGCTCGGTTTTGCTCATCGGTTTGGTCATGCTCGAGGGCCTCCTCTGTGTTCCGGGCATTCCGGATCTGCTGTTGCGCTAGTAACTAAACGAGGACGTCGTCCAGTGTCCAGATCGTGGTAGGTTAGAAATCCTCGGATCTGGCGGGTTGATGCTTGGTCTATATGGCTGCGTGTTCAATGGTAAGGCTCGGATAGGCATCCCTTCAACGTCGCAGATTAAAGCAAATTCCAACGCAGAGATAAACCGGATCTGCTAAGAACGGCGTCCCGAGCCGTCGCGATAGTGCATCTTAATCGGGAATTGCAGCCAGTTCCGAGGCGGCGACGACGCCTCCTGGCGCTATCTCTCGTGAGGGGAATCTTAACCATAGATGCCGTTCTATCCGTACCTCGCGTCCGGCTGCGTCGGCACTTGATCCTTCGCTACGGCGCCCATTCCTTGGTTGCTCAGAGGGAAGCGATGCTGACAGAGGACATTGCGGAGTCTCGCACGCCCGACCACCGTGCCGAAGCCTCAGCCCTGGGGAAGCCGAAGTCGCCACCCAGCATGCACTTCATCTCAGGCTTGCCGCGTTCGGGTTCCACGCTGCTCTCGGCGATCCTGCGCCAGAACCCCCAGTTTCATGCGGCGATGACCTCGCCTGTGGGCCCCTTGTTCAACGCCTGCCTGAACGCGATGGGCGCGGAGAACGAGTTCGCTGTCTTCTTTGATGACGCCCAGAAAACAGCAATCCTCGGCGGGTTGTTCGAAAACTATTACGGCCCACTGACCCAGGCCGACGTTGTGTTCGATACGAACCGGATGTGGTGCTCAAAGCTCTCGGCCGTGCGTCGGCTCTTTCCGGGCACGCGGATGATCTGCTGTGTGCGCAATCCGGCCTGGGTGCTGGACTCGATCGAGCGGTTGGTCCGACGCAACGCCTTCGATGTCAGCCGGATGTTCTCTAACCCTGCTGAGCGATCGACGGTCTACACTCGCGCGGACGCTCTCTTGAACGCGGGCCGGATGATCGGTTTCGCCTGGTCGGCACTCAAAGAGGCATACTACAGCGAAGACAGCGATATGATGCTGCTCCTCGACTATGACTTGCTGGCCAGCCGCCCTGCAGAGGTTCTGCCTCTGCTCTACGATTTCATCAGTGAGGAGCCGTTCGAGCACGACTTCGAGAATGTCGAATACGAGGCGGAAGACTTCGACCAGCAGATGCTGGCCAGAGGCCTCCATACAGTCCGCGGGCGGGTCGAGTTGAAACCCCGTCAGACCATCCTGCCGCCGGATCTGTTCAAGCGCTGCGAGGACCTGGCCTTCTGGAAAGACCCATGCGGAACCAAGGCACACCGCATCGTTGTGACACCGCAGGATCAGCCGCAGCGCCAAGGTGTATTCTGAGCTGAGGAGATTGATGCAGTGGTGAGCCGTGCAGGATTCGAACCTGCGACCCACTGATTAAAAGTCAGTTGCTCTACCAACTGAGCTAACGGCCCACACCGCGAGGTACCTATGCGCGGCTCGCGCAACGGTCAAGCTTGTTTTTGGTCGCAAACACAGTGCCAGCCGATCGCGGCAGGGCACGACCCGATGGGTTGCGGCCCGCCACCGAGCGGTGCTAGCGTCAGCTTAGATTGACACTTCCCCGGGACTGGCCGGGAAGATCTGGGGACCCATGCAGACCGCCTATCCTTTTTCCGCAATCGTCGGGCAGGACACGCTCAAAACGGCGCTCATCCTGGTCGCGGTCGATCCCCTGATCGGTGGTGTTCTGGCTTTTGGCGATAGGGGAACCGGAAAGTCTACTGCGGTGCGTGCGCTCGCCAACCTGCTGCCGCCGATGCAGGCGCGCCAAGGCTGCGCCTACAACTGCGCACCGGGGCGGGAAAGCTGCCCGGAAGCAGCCGATTGCGCGACAAGAAAGGCGGTGAAGACAGCGATCCCAGTGGTGGACCTCCCGCTCGGCGCGACTGAGGACAGGATCGTCGGCGCGCTCGATCTTGAACGCGCGCTAAGCCGCGGCGAGAAGGCGTTTGAGCCCGGGCTTCTGGCCCGCGCTCATCGCGGGTTTCTTTATATCGACGAGGTCAACCTGCTTGAGGATCATCTGGTCGATCTGCTGCTCGACGTCGCTGCATCGGGAGAGAACGTGGTTGAGCGGGAGGGGCTCAGCCTGCGCCACGGGGCCGAGGTCGTGTTGATCGGATCCGGCAATCCGGAGGAAGGCGAGTTGCGGCCGCAACTTCTTGACCGTTTCGGCCTCTCAGTCGAGGTGCGCACGCCTGAGGATCTGAAAACTCGGATCGAGGTTGTCCGCCGCCGCGATGCGTTCGAGCAGGACCGTGCCGGTTTTGCAAAAAGTTGGGCAGGCCGTGACGGAAAGATCCGCAAACAGATCGGACGCGCGAGAGAGAGGCTAGAGACGATGGAAGTCTCCGATGAGGCGCTGGAGAAGGCGTCATCTCTCGCCATCGCGTTAGGAACCGACGGTTTGCGGGGCGAGTTGACCCTGATCCGGGCGGCGCGCGCGCTGGCTGCGTATAAGGGCGAGACCGACGTTGCGGTCGCGCATCTGAGCGAGGTGGCTCCCACCGCAATGAGCCACCGGCTGCGGCGCGATCCGCTGGACGAGGCCGGATCGACCACCCGTGTTCTGCGCGCGGTTGCCGAGGTCCTGGGCTGATGGACAAGGACGAGGCGACGGCGTGCTGGTCGGACGCCTGCCTTGCCGCCGCGATACTCGCGACCGACCCAACGCGGGTTGGCGGGCTTTGGCTAATTGCAAGAGCAGGTCCTGTCCGCGCCCGCTATCTCGACGAAATCGAAGAGATCTTTGGCCGCTTACCGCGGGTCGCCCCAAACATTCCGACGGAACGGCTTACGGGCGGTATCGACCTCGCGGCAACACTCGGGACCGGGCGGCCCGTAACCGATCCTGGCCTGATCGCCCAGGGCGGAACGCTCATCGCACCGATGGCGGAGCGGATGACAGCCGACGTCGCCGCCCTGCTCGGCCAGGGAATAGACGGCACGCAAATCTCGCTGATCGCACTTGATGAACGGGCGGAGGCTGAAGAGACGATCCCTGCCCTTCTCGCGGACCGGCTGGGGTTGGTGGTTTCGCTGGAAGGCCTGATGGCCGCAAACTGCATCGAGACTGCCCCGACCGCGGCGGAGATCCGGGCGGCCAGAGACCGACTTCCAGATATCAAGATGGAGGACTCGCAGCTTGCCCATCTGGTGACCGCCGGGGCGATGCTCGGCACAGGGCTGCGAGCATCGGTTTATGCCGCCGCCGCCGCCCGCGCCGTCGCGGCGTTGTCCGATCTTAAGGCGGTTGACGAGGACTGCCTTGCTGCAGCACTCCGACTCGTGCTGGCACCGCGTGCGACACGTCTGCCGGAGCCAGAGTCGGAAGAAGCCGCCGATCCTCCCACTGAGCCGGAGGAGCAATCTCAGGAAACCAGTGAGGCAAAGGCCGAGGGTATCCCGCAGGAAATGGCGATCGAGAGCATGAAAGCGGCTCTTCCGCCGGGGCTGCTCACCGCGATGATCGCAGGCACGCAGGTCCGGGCACAGGGCCGCGGTGGCGCAGGCGCCGAGCGGCGCATGGCGCGGCGCGGGCGGCCCGCGGGCACGCGGCCGGGACGCCCAGGCGAGGGCGCACGTCTAGATGTCGCCGGGACACTGCGCGCGGCCGCGCCATGGCAGCGGATCCGCCAGAAACCACCTGGCGGCGGCCTCGCGATCCGAGCCGACGATTTCCGGATCCAGCGGCTTAAGGAACGCGCCGAAACCCTGACCGTCTTTGCGGTCGATGCGTCCGGTTCAGCAGCGATCGCGCGCCTGGCGGAAGCAAAAGGCGCGGTCGAAGTGATGCTCGCGGAGGCATACCGGCGGCGCGATCACGTGACGGTCGTCGCCTTTCGGGGAGACAAGGCGGAGCTTCTGCTGCCTCCTACGCGCGCGCTTGCACGGGCAAAACGGGCACTCTCGGCCCTTCCGGGCGGCGGAGGGACGCCGTTGGCCGCGGGTCTTATGCAGGCCCTGGCACTTGCCGAGAATGCGCGGCGGCGGGGGCAGACACCGATGCTAGTCGCCTTGACGGACGGGAAAGGCAACGTTGGTCTTGGCGGCGGCGGGCCGCAAGAGGCTGTTGAAGACACAAAGCGCGCGGCAAAAGCGGTTCGCGCGCGAGAGGTCCCTGCAATCGTGGTCGACACGGCGCGCAGGCGGCAGAAGCGCGCCGAGGAACTCGCGCAGGAGATGGGCGCGCGCTACGTCACGCTGCCGCGCATGGATGCGCAGTCACTCTCGGATACTGTCCGAGCCGGAGTGTAGGCTGATGCCGATTCTGGACTGGACCCGCGACGGTAAGGACTGGCCCAATCGCGAGGCGAGCCAGTTCCTGCGCGCCGGAAACACGGATTGGCATGTTCAGGTGATGGGCCGTGGCCCTGATCTGCTGCTGGCACATGGGACTGGGGCGTCGAGCCATTCCTGGGCCGGGCTGCTCCCACTCCTTGCCGAGCGGTTTCGGGTGATCGCGCCCGATCTGCCCGGACATGCTTTCAGCAAAGCGGCGTCCGTCTTCAACCTTTCGATCCCCGGTATGGCGCAATCGCTTGCCGGCTTGTTGGAGGCGCTCGGGGCGAAGCCGACTGTCGTCATCGGCCATTCGGCCGGGGGGCCGGTGCTCGCTCGGATGGCGATCGACGAGATGATTGCGCCCGATCGGATCATCGCGCTGAATGGGGCGTTTCTTCCCTTCAAAGGCCTCGCCGCCACCATCTTTCCGCCCGTTGCGAAAGCGCTGATCTGGAATCCGCTGATCCCGCAGGCGGTTGCGTGGACCGCGGCTGACAGGGCTTCCGTGAAGCGCCTGATAGATGGCACGGGATCGATGATCGATGCGCGTGGGATCGAGCTCTACCACCGGCTGTTCACTTGCCCGCGCCACATTCGATCGACCATTAATATGATGGCGCGCTGGGATCTGGACGCAGTTCTGGCGGATCTGCCGCGGCTAGAAACACCAGTTGAACTGGTCGCTGCGGAGCGGGACAAGACCGTGGCGCCCGCCAATCAAACAGAAGTCGCCGCGATAATTCCGGATGCCATGGTGCGCCCCCTCGACGGTCTGGGGCATCTGGCGCATGAGGAAGATCCCAGCGCGGTTGCGGCGCTGATCTAGCCGAGCTGCTCTTCGAGAAATGCGTTCAACGCATCCACGGACACGTCATCAACATCGAGATGGGTCACGATTCGGATACGCCGGTCGTCGAAAGCCCCAAACCTCACTCCGGCCTTGAGGGCTGCCTCCGCGACATGCTCCGCCCGTGGTCCACAGTCGATAATGTCGAAGATCACGATATTGGTCTCAACCGGCAGAACCTGAGCAACCTTTGGCAGGGTCTCGAGACGCTCCGCAATCCGGCGGGCCCGGGCATGGTCTTCCGAAAGCCTGTCCACGTGGTGGTCGAGCGCGTAGTCGGCCATCGCAGCCAGAACGCCGGATTGACGCATCGCCCCGCCCATCTGCTGTTTGAAGCGCCAGGCTTCCTCGATGAAATCGCGCGAGCCCGCCAGCATCGCACCAACCGGGGCGCCGAGCCCCTTGGTAAAGTCGATCCAGACACTGTCGTAACCCGCTGCGAAATCCGCCGCCGGCGTCCCGCTCGCCACGACAGCATTCATTAGCCGCGCACCGTCCATATGCGTGGTGAGACCAGCATCTTTCGCGACACCGGCAATCTCGTTTAGCAGCGGGAGCGGCCAGACCGCGCCACCTGCCAGATTCGCCGTCTGCTCGACCGAGAGCAGTCTCGAGCGCGGATCGTAGCGCGACGGATAGCGGAGGGCGCCAAGCACCTGATCGGCATTCATGCGGCCCCTGTCACCATCGATCGCGTGGATCATGGCGCCGGAAAGCGCAGCGGGACCACCGCCTTCGAAGCCGATGATATGGCAGCTCCGTTCGCAGATAATCTCATCGCCCGGGCGGCAATGTACTTTGATCCCGATCTCGTTGCACATGGTGCCTGAGGGCATGAAAACCGCCGCTTCCTTGCCAAGCAGATCGGCAACCCGCTCACAGAGCGACATCGTCGTTGGGTCCTCATCCCTCTGCTCATCCCCGACAGGCGCATCGAGCATCGCTTCACGCATTGCTCGGGTCGGTTTGGTTTGTGTGTCGGAATAGAAATCATGCATCGCGTCGCCCCCCTCTCCGTCTTTCGACGATGGCCGCGATGGCCACACCAGTCGATTTAAACGGTTCTGAATTGCTCCTTGCGCGACAGGCGCAGCGCAAGGTACTGTCAACTTATGTTGACAAAGCCACAGACATTCGACGTTGACAAGAGCGCGGCGATTGCGGGTGATCCGTCTGCCGATCCGCGCCCGCGCGCGCTGGTCATCGGATCTGGCTTTGGTGGGCTCGCCGCCGCAATCCGTCTGGGCGCCCGGGGATACCGGGTTACTGTGCTGGAGCGGCTTGACCAGCCAGGCGGCCGCGCCCGGGTGTTCGAGCAAGATGGCTTCACATTCGATGCCGGCCCGACGATCGTCACGGCACCATATCTGCTGGAAGATCTCTGGCGCATCGCCGGGTCGCGATTGGATCAGGATATCGATCTTCGAGAGATGGACCCCTATTACCGGATCCGCTTTGACGACGGGCTGGTGTTCGACGCGACCGCGGACCCCGAGCGGATGAAGGCAGAGATCGCGAAATTCAACCCTGACGACGTGGCGGGATATGACGCCTATTACGAAGCCAGCCGGCGTGCGTTCGAGGGCGGCTTCAATACGATGGGCATGATCCCTTTCAACAGCCTCGGCTCGATGATCAGGAAACTGCCGCTTGTCCTGCGGCTCAATGGGCACCGTTCGGTCTATTGGCTGGTCTCGAAATACTTCAAGGATCCGCGCCTCCGGGTGGTCTTCTCATTCCATCCGCTGCTGATCGGCGGTAACCCATTGGCTGTGACCTCCATCTATTCCCTGATCAGCCATTTGGAAAAGACCTGGGGCGTCCACTCGGCAATGGGCGGCACGGGCGCGCTCGTCAAAGGCATGGTTCGATTGATCGAACGCCAGGGCGGCGAGATACGCCTGAACGCCGACGTGGCCGAGATCACGACCAAAGGCGACCGGGCTACCGGCGTGCGGCTGACGAGCGGCGAGACGCTTAAGGCGCCCGTCACAGTCTGCAACGCGGACACGCTCTGGACCTACGAAAACCTGTTGCCGGGTCGAAAGAAACGCTCAGTCTGGCGAAATGTTGCGCCGCAGGCCCATTCGATGGGTCTGTTCCTCTGGTATTTCGGGACCAAGCGACGCTACGAGGATGTTGCCCATCATTCGATCGTTCTCGGCCCGCGCTACAGGGGCCTCCTGCGCGACATCTTCCGCAAGAAGCGGTTGACCGACGACTTCTCAATCTATCTGCACCGGCCGACGGCGACCGATCCTGCACTCGCACCTTCCGGATGCGACACGTTCTATGCACTCGTGCCGATCCCACACCTGGGAAGCGGGACCGATTGGAAGGCAGAGGGTGAGGCGATGCGCCAGCGGCTGGAGGCACGGCTCGAAGAAACAGTGCTCCCAAACCTGGGCCGCGAGGTGGTGACCTCCAAAATCCTCACCCCGCTCGACTTCAAGCGGGACCTCAATGCGATCGAGGGTGCCGGCTTCGGACCGGAACCGCTGCTTTGGCAGAGTGCTTGGTTCCGCCCCCATAATACATCCGAAGAAGTCGGTGGGCTCTGGATGGTTGGCGCCGGCACACATCCCGGCGCCGGGATACCGGGCGTGCTGACCTCGGCCCAGATCGTCGACGAGTTGATCCCGGAGGCTGCGGATGTTCGATGATCCGCCAAGGGGCGCACCATTTGCGAGCTACGGCGACCTTGCCGATTGCCGCGCGATGATCCGCACAGGATCGCGCTCGTTCCACGCGGCGTCGTTGCTTCTGGCCGACAAGGTCCGGATGCCTGCTTATGCGCTTTATGCGTTCTGCAGGCTCGCGGATGACGGTGTTGACCTGGCCAGCGGCAAGGCCGAGGCGGTGACCCGCCTGCGCGGCCGGCTCGCCGCGATATACAGCGGCACACCCGAGGATTTCGCAGCCGACCGCGCCTTTGCCGACACCATCCGGCGGTTCGGCATTCCGGCCGCCCTGCCTGAGGCGCTGCTCGAAGGCCTCGCATGGGACGCGATCGTGCAGCGGTATCAAACCTTGTCGGAATTGAGAGCCTACTCCGCACGGGTCGCCAGCACTGTCGGCGCGATGATGTCACTGATCATGGGGGTTCGCTGTCCGGATGCCCTTGCGCGCGCCTGCGACCTGGGCGTCGCCATGCAGCTCACCAATATCGCCCGCGATGTCGGAGAGGACGCGCGCGCGGGCCGGATCTACCTGCCGCTCGATTGGCTGAACGAGGCCGGGATCGACCCGGAGCGGATGATCGCCACCCCCGTTTTCACACCTGAGCTTGCCGCTGTCACCGAACGGCTCCTGGCCGAGGCCGACGCGCTCTACAGGCGCTCTGAGGCCGGGATCCAGGCGCTGCCATGGTCCTGCCGCCCGGCGATCTTCGCCGCCCGGCATCTGTATGCCGAGATTGGGATGGAGATCGCGCGCAACGGCTACGATTCCGTTTCTCGCCGGGCTGTTGTGAGCGGAGAGCGCAAGCGGCGGCTGATGCTGCGTGTCGCAGCGAGCTGTCTCAAATCACACGGAGGTTTGACGGCGCCCCCCTTGCCGGAAACCGAGTTTCTGGTAGCTGCCGTGCTGCACGGACCGTCTCCAAAGGCGGAGCCGCGCGAGGTGGGCGCCAATCTGGGCCGCCTCATCGAGATGCTCGCCGAGATGGAGGACCGGGAGAAAACCGGCCTCCGCCTGCCCGGCGGCATAAAGGGAGCGCCGGCATGACTTCTGTGAATTTCTACATCCTTATGGAGTTGCTCTTCAGCGGCAGCCTGATCGCCTTTGCCTGGTGGCAGGTTCGGTTGATGCGCAGGGATCGATTGGAGCGGGAACGACTGGAACGAGAAAAGGAGAAAGTTCAATGAGTGCAGCCCAAGCGATTGTCTTTATTGAAATGCTTGCCTTTTTCGGTGGCATCCTCGCCTTTTGCTGGTGGCAGGTCCGCCTGATGCGGCGCGATCTGGCTGCGAGTGAAGAGGCCAAGAAAGAACAGGCCTAGTCGCCCGTTCCAGGTAGGCTGTGGCGCTGGGCAATCAGGTGAATTGCCCAGGCTGCCGCAACACAGACTGCTGATGTGGCGAGGATGAGCGGCCAGCTCATCTCGGCCATTCGGGAGCCGAGCCAGACCATGAGCGCTGTCAACGGCAGGATGCCGAGCGCCGTGGTCCAGAGGAATGTCCACCAGCCGACCCGGGTGAGACCGGCTGCGTAGTTGATCAGATTGAAAGCAATGACTGGAATGAACCGCATGGTCAGCAGGGTGATCGCACCTTGATCCGTCGTCCATTCGCGCAACCGCCTGCGATAGCGTGAGGGCAAGATCCGCTCGACCGCCTCACGGCCCAGCCAGCGCGCCAGGCCAAAAGACAGCGCCGCGCCCAACATCGCACCGACCCAGACAATCGCGGTCCCTGTCACGACGCCGTAGACCGCGCCTGCGCAAAAGGCGAGCAATTCGGCGGGAAACGGCACGAAGCAGTGGAGGATCATCAGGAGGATGAGCATCAGCGGCCCCCAAGCCTCAAGCCCGCGTACCCAAACCTCCAAATCGCCACTGCTGAAACTCGGCCAGACCAGCAGCGCCGCGATGATCCCGCAGAGCACGATGGCAATGAGGCCGCACAGCATCATCGCCTGACGCGGAAGAACGCGCCGCCGCACCAGTGTCTCTGAGCGGACATATGCCATGGCTGCAGCCTAGCATCGCTGCTCCAACAGTGGATCACCTGATCGCGAAGGTGTGATCTATGGCCGCCGCGGCATCCGGAAAGGCAGCATGAGTTTCACGACCCGGGTTGAGAAGCGATCGAGATCGAGGCTCTCGTGCATCGACTGCACCTTCTCCCCGGCGATTGCCGTCTCGACATGCGAACGCATGTAGAAAGGCGAGTCCTCGAAGGTGCGCAGAATTTTCGCCTCAGCATCAGTGGCAACCGGGATTGAGCGGCCGACACCCCAGAACCCGGGCTTGAGGCTGCGCGCCGGCGGCACTTCGATCTCTTCACAGGATCCATCACCCGGGAAGCGCATGCCGAGCGCGAAGGGCGCGCCGTTCCGCCGTTCGCCGGCATAGAGCACGGCACCGGCGCCTCCGGACATACCCTCGGCACGCAGCCAGTCCCAGCGGCGAAAGCCATCCTCGATCGGCTCATCCCCCCAGTTCTGGTCGAGGTAGCCATCGCCTTGCCAATCGAGACCGGGGCTTTCGAGCTTTACCTCGATCCGCGCGCTCGGCGCGTGTGGCCACCAATAGTGCTTGGGCGCAAGGGTATGCGGCCGCTCGGTCAGTTGGTCGGGGATCAGCCGGATCCGCCCGCGCACGGCGGTCAGATGCGGGACCGCGCGTTCAATGAGATCGAGCGTCAGTTCGTTCCCGTTCCAGTGCATATGGCTCTGCCCCACTGCGAAATGCTCTGCGTTGCGCCAGAGCGCGGCCTTGCCGCGCTCCGTCATCGTCCAGCGGTTCGAGTGCGGGCCGTAGAGGGCAACGTTTATACAGACATGGTTCTCGGGATCCTCTCTCCCGGCCCAGTAGTAGTAGGGTGAGAAGACCGAGCCGACGAAGCAAATGATCGAGATCCCGAACAGGCCGTCATCGCTCAGCCCATCGAGATACCACCAGAGATAGCCGCCCGGCGGGACTGGCTGGTCGAACCGCGGGCCGGGGCCTCGATACTCAGGTCGGCGAGGAGCCGTGCGGCTGCCAGCCTCCCCGACATCGCCGCCATTGGCACGCCCGGCCCCGGGTGGACGCTCCCCCCCGCCAGGTAGAGGCCCGGGAGCCGCGTCCGGCTGCCCATCCGCCGAAAGCTCGCCATCGGCCCGTGATTCGCACGGCCGTAGAGCGCGCCCCCCGTCGCCGGGAACAGTTTCTCGAAATCCGTTGGCGTCGTGATCTGTGTCACTGCCGGGTCGTGCAGCAGCCTGAGCCCCGCGCGGCTCATCAGGGCGATGCTCTGCTCGGTGCATTGGTCGATCTCCTGTCGGGTCAAGGGGCGCATATCGCCATTGGCGGGCGCATTGATGTGGATGTGGAGGCGTTCGCTGCCCTTTGGACGCGGTCCGTCATTGGCGTCGCGGTCCTGAGCACAGACATAAACGGTCGGCGTCTCGGGAAGGCGGCCTTCGCGGAAGATCGCATCGAACTCGGGCTGGTAGGTCTTGGCGAAAAAGACGGTATGGCGCGAGAGCGGCAGGCCATCGGTGCGCGCCACCATGCTCCAGACCAAGGCCGAAAGTGAGCGGGCGGAGGCAGGCACCGGATCGACAGCGCCGCGCGCTGCCCCTCCCAGATAGCCCGCCGCAATCGCGCTGACATCGCCGTTGAAGATCACCGCACTGGCCTTCTGGAAGCCCGAGCCGGCCGTGACGACGCCTTCAACTCGGTCGTTCCGCACACTGATCTCTGAGACCTCAGTATCGAAGTGGTATTCGACGCCCAACGTCTCGCCCAACGAGACCAGAGCCCGGGCGAGGCCGTGCATCCCGCCACCCACCAGCCAGACACCCTCCTGCTCCACATGCGCGACCAGCGCGAGCAGGCCTGGCGCCTGAAACGGCGAGGAGCCGCAATAGGTTGCGTAACGGGCGTAGAGCTGGCGCAAGCGCGGATCATGAAAGTACCGCCCGAGCCGGCTCCAGAGCGTGGCGGATGGGTTCATCCCCAAAAGTTTGGCGATCAAGGAGGGTGGAAAGCGGCGGGTCATCCCGATGATGCCTGCCTGCTGCGCCTCGATAAAGCGGGGGTTCATTGCCTCGAAAAGCTCGCGCGCCTCCGCCCGGAAGGCGCGGAAACGATGAAGCTCATCATTTCCCGCGAAGGCAGCGACCGCCGCCTCAGTCCTGTCCGCATCGGCATAGAGATCGAAGGTCTCTTCCACGCCATCCCACGCATGGCGCGCAAGGATCTCAGCGCGCGCGAGAGAGAGCCAGTGCGACAGCTCCTCGCCCGCCTCCTCAAACAACGCATCGAAGATCCAGCGCATGGTGAAAACGGTCGGGCCCGCGTCAAGCTCGCGCCCCCCGACCCGAAGCTGGCGCATCTTGCCGCCCGGGTGGCCTTCCTTTTCCATCACCCTGACAGGAACACCCCGGGCCGCAAGCGAGATCGCGGCGGCCAATCCACCGATCCCAGCGCCGACGATGATGACCGGGGCTTGTGCCATGGCTTCTCCCAACAGCTCTGGCGCGCTCCTTCCTGCCGCCGCCTGAGGGTGGCGGACAGAAACTTGCGCGTCATTGACAGCCCCCGATCTTATGTCCAGAGTTTTCTACAGTCACTATGTCAATTAAAACTGACATGCATTGGGGAGGCGCGCATGGATGCCAGGAGACGGATCGAAGCGGCACTTGAGCGTGCGCTAACGCAGGCCACCGGTTCCGGGGCGCCTCCGAAACTTGCAGATGCAATGCGTCATGCCCTGCTACCAGGAGGTGCCTGGGTGCGCCCGCGCCTGACGCTCGCCGTCGCGCATGCGTGCAACGAGGATGCACCGGGCTTGACCGATGCGGCAGCGGCATCGCTCGAGATGATGCATTGCGCTTCGCTGGTCCATGACGACCTGCCCGCGTTCGACGATGCCGAGGTCCGCCGCGGCAAAGCGACGGTGCACAAGCTTTATGGTGACGAGATCGCTGTTCTGACCGGTGATGCGCTGATCGTGCTCGCCTTCGAGACGCTCGGGCGCGCTGTGACCGAGGCGCCTGACCGCTTGGCCCCGCTGGTACTCACGCTTGGCCGGTGTGTCGGCATGCCGGGCGGCATCTGCGCAGGTCAAGCATGGGAAAGCGAGCCTTCGGTCGATATCGACTCCTACCAAAAGGCGAAGACGGGAGCGCTGTTCACGGCAGCTTGCGTTCTTGGGGCGACTGCGGCGGGCGCTGATCCCAACACTTGGCGCGGCCTGGGTGATGCGCTCGGAGCAGCCTATCAGGTGGCCGATGATCTGCGCGACGCGGTTTCGGACGCCGCCGAGCTCGGCAAGCCCGTAGGTCAGGATGCGATCCACAACCGCCCGAATGCGGTGCACGACCTCGGCGTTCAGGGTGCTGTCGGCAAGTTGAAGGGATTGGTGGCGGAAGCCCTCGCGGCGATCCCGGAGTGCCCCGGCGAGGACGAGTTGAAAGGACTGGTGCTGGCAGAAGCGAAACGGCTCATGCCCAAGCGCCTCGAGGCCGTTGCCTGACGCGGGCGGCAGCCCCGAAGCACAGCCCGCGCCGCGCCGCGCCCGCGATCTGAGCCTTAGGGACCGTATCCTCGCCCTACGCGACCGCCTGATCGCAAAACCGGGCTTTCAGCGCTTCGCTTCCCGCTTCTTTCTGACCAGACCGCTGGTGCGCGCCGACGCAGGCGCGTTGTTCGACCTGACCGCAGGCTTTGTCTACACTCAGATACTCGATGCCTGTGTGCGGCTCGGCCTCTTTGACAGGCTCGCTGATGGCCCTGTCGAGACAACGACCCTCGCGGCAGAGGCAAACATACCGGAACCCGAGATGGACCGGTTATTGCTGGCGGCAGAAGCACTGCGCCTTGTCAGCCGCCGCAGCAACGGGCGCTGGGGCCTTGGCCGCCTCGGAGCCGCTGTCAACGGAACACCCGGTCTGCACGAAATGATTCGCCACCATCGCCTGCTCTACGACGACATGCGCGACCCGATCGCGCTCCTGCGCAGTGAAGGCCGGGGGGCCGCACTCAACCGCTATTGGACCTATGCGCAAAACGGGAACTCGGCGGAGTTAAATGCCAGCCAGGTGGCGGAGTACTCCACCCTGATGGCAGTCTCGCAACGGATGCTGTCTGACGACATCCTTGATGCGATCAGGATCGAGAGGATGGATAACCTGCTCGATGTCGGCGGCGGCGAGGGCGCTTTCGTAATCCGGGCGGCAGAGCGGAGCCGCGGCTGCCGTCTCGGGCTCTTCGATCTGCCCGCAGTCGCGGACCTTGCCAAGAAGAGGGCTGAGGCCGCAGGTCAGGCCAACCGGATCGCAACTTTCGGCGGCAGCTTCACCGAAGATGAGCTGCCGAGCGGGTTCGACACGATCTCTCTGATCCGCGTCCTCTACGACCACGATGACGAGATGGTGGCGCGCATCCTCCAGAAGGCGCACGCGTCATTGCCCAACGGCGGCACACTGATCGTTGCGGAACCGATGGACGGTACCGGCGACCAGGCGCGGGTCGGCGCGGCCTATTTCGGGTTTTACTTGCTGGCGATGCGTGGAGGTCGCGCGCGCAGCCCTCAAAGGCTTCGCGATCTGCTGGCCGATGCAGGTTTTGACAGCATCCGAACGAGGACCACCGCGAAGCCGATGTTGGTGCGGGTCATGACCGCCAACGCAATAAAAAACCGCGATGGTTAAGTTTAAATCCAATACTTCCGCAAAGTTGACACGCCTTAGTGTCAAGGTAAACTGACACTAAGGCTAGAATCTTGTTAAAAAGCCGTCCGGGGAGTCGCATGAAGACGCAAGCCATATTGATGGAGCGACCGAAGGCATTGAAATTCAGTGCGCTTTCGCTGGTCGATCCGAAAGATGGTGATGTCGTCGTCTCTGTCCGGCAAAGCGGAATCAGCACAGGCACGGAGCGCCTGCTCTGGTCCGGCCGCATGCCCCCCTTCCCCGGCATGGGCTATCCGCTTGTCCCCGGCTACGAGACCGTTGGTGAAGTTATCGAGACGACCGAGGGCGCAGGCATTGATGTCGGCACTCAGGTCTTCGTCCCGGGTGCCAATTGTTTCACCGAAGCACGTGGGCTGTTCGGCGGGGCCGCCTCACAACTTGTCGTGCCGGCGAAACGGCTCCATGAGGTTCCCCAGGGCATTGGCGAAGAAGCCGTTCTTCTGGCACTTGCCGCAACGGCGCGCCATGCGCTCACTGGCGCTGAGCGGTTGCCCGAGGTCGTCGTGGGGCACGGTGTTCTCGGCCGCCTGATCGCCCGGATCGCGACGGCGATGGGCGCGGCGCCCCTGGTCTGGGAGACCAATGAGACCCGCCACGGGGACGCGCGCGGATACTGTGTTGTCAAACCCGAGGATGACGACCGTCAGGACTACGCCGCGATCATGGACGTGAGCGGCGATGCGCAGATCCTCGACACGCTGATCGGACGCCTTGCTCCCGGCGGAGAGATTGCCCTCGCGGGTTTCTACGCCGAGCGGCTCGGCTTTGACTTCCCGGCCGCTTTCATGCGCGAGGCGCGTATGCGGATCGCAGCGGAGTGGAAGCCGGACGATATGGCGGCGGTGCTGCGCATGGTCGCCGACGGCAGGCTCGCACTGGATGGCCTCATCACGCACCGCGCGACGCCGGAGAATGCGGAGGCGGCCTATCGAACCGCTTTCGAAGACCCGGCCTGCCTGAAGATGATTTTCGACTGGAGAAGCCTCTCATGAGCCCCGCCGACGGACAGGAACCGCTCAAGCTGGAACCCGGCCAAGATGTCACCCTCCGTGACGAAGCGGCAGTGGAACCTGATCCGGTACATACCGGGCCGGTCACCAAAGAAACCCAGATCATCGCAATCTATGGCAAGGGCGGGATCGGCAAGTCCTTCACGCTGTCGAACCTCAGCTACATGATGGCTCAGCAGGGCAAGCGCGTGCTGCTGATCGGCTGCGATCCAAAGTCGGATACAACCAGCCTTCTCTTCGGCGGCAAGGCCTGCCCGACGATCATCGAGACCTCGACCAAGAAGAAACTAGCTGGCGAGGAACTGACCATCTCGGACGTCTGCTTCAAGCGCGACGGCGTCTTCGCGATGGAACTCGGCGGGCCGGAAGTTGGACGTGGCTGCGGCGGACGCGGCATCATTCATGGCTTTGAAACCCTTGAGAAACTGGGCTTCCACGACTGGGATTTCGACTACATCCTGCTGGACTTCCTCGGCGACGTGGTCTGTGGCGGCTTCGGCCTGCCGATCGCGCGCGACATGTGCCAAAAGGTCATTGTCGTCGGCTCGAACGACCTCCAGTCGCTCTACGTCGCCAACAATGTCTGTTCCGCGGTCGAGTATTTCCGCAAGCTCGGCGGAAATGTCGGCGTTGCAGGGCTCGTCGTGAACAAGGACGACAATACAGGCGAGGCACAGGCTTTCGCCGATGCCGTCGGCATCCCAATCCTCGCCGCGATACCTGCCAATGACGATCTGCGGCGCAAATCCGCGAACTACGAGATCGTCGGCCGCCCTGACGGCGATTGGGGCGATCTCTTCGCCGGTCTGGCCGAGCAGGTCGCCGCCGCCCCACCACAACAGCCTTCTCCTCTCTCGAATGATGGTCTTCTGGCGATCTTCGACGGCGAGGAGCAGGACACTGGCTTCGTGATGGAGCCTGCCACCACGGCCGATATGTGCGGCCTAGAATGGACCCCGAAACCCTCATTGGAGGTTGTATACGACAATGTTTGACCTCGACCGCCTTGCCGAATTCGACCGTTTGCTACCGCCCTGCCCGCTAGAGACTGAATGACCGACCTGACTGACAGCACGGAACAGATGGTGCCTGAGGATCCTCCAGATCTCGGCCATGCCGGCTGTCATGCGGGCGCCGATCAGATGCGCGAAGCGGCGGAGAAGGCCGGAAAGTCTGAGGTGCTGGAGCGCTATGCCAAGGACTATCCTCAAGGACCGCATGACAAGCCTCAGAGCATGTGCCCGGCCTTCGGCTCGCTCCGCGTTGGGCTGAGGATGAAGCGCACGGCGACGGTGCTGTCCGGCTCCGCCTGCTGTGTCTACGGACTGACCTTTACCTCGCACTTCTACGGCGCGCGCCGCTCGGTCGGTTATGTTCCCTTCGACTCCGAGACGCTCGTCACGGGCAAGCTATTCGAGGACATCAAGGAAGCTGTCGAGGCGCTGGCCGACCCGGAGAAATACGACGCAGTTGTGGTAACGAACCTCTGCGTGCCGACCGCCTCGGGCGTGCCGCTGCAATTGCTGCCGAAACAGATCAACGGGGTGCGCATCGTCGGAATCGACGTGCCTGGCTTTGGCATCCCGACCCATGCTGAGGCCAAGGATGTGTTGGCCGGTGCGATGCTCGCCTACGCCCGCGAGGAGGCCGAGGCCGGAGCGGTCGCGGCTCCCGAAGGCGGTAAGTCGGATATGCCGAGCGTCACGCTGCTTGGCGAGATGTTCCCGGCGGACCCGATGATCATCGGGCAGATGTTGGCGCCTATGGGGCTTGCCGCCGGACCGGTTGTCCCAACCCGCGAATGGCGCGAGCTTTACTCAGCCCTCGACTGCGCAACCGTTGCAGCGATCCATCCGTTCTATACGGACAGCATCCGCCAATTCGGTGCCGCAGGCCGCTCGATCGTTGGATCTGCGCCAGTGGGGGCAGACGGAACCGCAGATTGGCTGGCCGCAATCGGCGAGGCCTGCGGCATTGCCGCCGACAAGATCGCAGCCACGCAGAACGCTTTCATTCCCGCGATCAAGGGCGCACTCGGCGCCATGCCGATCAATGGCCGGATCACCGTTTCCGGCTACGAAGGATCGGAACTTCTCGTCGCCCGCCTCCTGATCGAAAGCGGCGCGGATGTCCGATATGTCGGCACAGCCTGCCCGAAGACGAAGTGGTCGCAACCGGATGCTGAGTGGCTCTCGGCCAAAGGGATCGAGGTGAACTACCGCGCCTCGCTCGAAGACGACATCGCAGCGGTCGATGAGTTCCAACCGAACCTCGCAATCGGCACCACGCCTGTTGTCCAGCACGCCAAGGAACAGGCGATCCCGTCGCTCTACTTCACAAACCTGATCTCGGCCCGGCCGCTCATGGGTCCCGCGGGTGCAGGCTCGCTCGCGCAGGTGATCAACGGCGCCATGGGCAGCAAGGACCGGTTCGACCAGATGCGCGCCTTCTTCGAGGGCACCGGCGAAGGCGAGAACGCCGGAATCTGGGAGAACACCCCAAAGCACCGCCCCGACTTCCGCAAGAAATACGCCCGCAATCTGGAGCGGATGCAGACCAAAGCCCAGGCAGAGCGCGACGAGTTCGTCGAAGGCATCGGGGAGGGCGTCGGCTGATGTTGATCCTCGATCTCGACAGGGCGGGCGGCTACTGGGGCGCGGTTTACAGCTTTACCGCGATCAAGGGCCTTCAAGTGATCATCGACGGCCCCGTGGGCTGTGAGAACCTGCCTGTTACCTCAGTCCTGCACTACACTGACGGGCTGCCGCCACACGAACTGCCCATCGTGGTGACGGGTCTGGCTGAGGAGGAACTGGGCCGCGAGGGCACCGAAGGCTCGATGAAGCGCGCCTGGGGCGTGCTGCGCAAGGATGAGCCAGCCGTGGTCGTCACCGGCTCAATCGCTGAGATGATCGGCGGCGGCGTGACGCCAGAGGGCACCAATATCCAACGCTTCCTGCCTCGCACGATCGACGAGGACATGTGGGAAAGCGCGGACCGTGCGCTCGTCTGGCTATGGAAGAACTACGGGATCAAGGCGGGCAAGACCCCCAAGCAGCGCAAGCTGAAGGAAGGTGACGCGCCGCGGGTGAACATCATCGGCCCACAATACGGCCAGTTCAACATGGCCTCCGATCTGGCCGAGATCCGTCGTCTGGTCGAGGGGATCGGCTGCCGGATCAATATGGTCTTCCCGCTGGGCAGCCACCTCGCCGATACCGGGCGCCTGGTGGACTCAGAGGTCAACATCTGCATGTACCGCGAGTTCGGCCGCGCGCTCTGCGAGGAACTCGACACGCCCTTCCTGCAAGCCCCGATCGGGCTGGAGAGCACGACGCGTTTCCTTCGCACGCTTGGCGAGCTCACCGGCCTCGATCCCGAGCCCTTCATCGAGCGGGAGAAGCATACAACGTTGAAACCGATGTGGGATCTCTGGCGCTCGGTCACGCAGGACTTTTACGCGACCGCGAGCTTCGGGATCGTCGCAACAGAAACCTACACCCGCGGCATCCGGAACTTTCTCGAAGAAGATCTCGGCTTCCCCTGCCACTTCGCGTTTGCGCGGTCCGCTGGCGTCAAACCAGACAATCAGGCGGTGCGCGAGGCGATTGCCGAGAAGCCGCCGATGATTGTCTTCGGCAGCTACAACGAGCGCATGTATCTGGCCGAGCAGGGTGCCCGGTCGATCTACATCCCCGTCTCGTTCCCAGGCACCGCGATCCGCCGCCATACCGGCACGCCGTACATGGGCTACGCGGGCGCGACTTGGATGCTGCAGGAAGTGGCCAATGCGCTGTTCGACGCGCTCTTCCACATCCTCCCGCTCTCGACCGAGATGGACAAGGTCGCACCGACGCCCGCGCGGCTGGTCCACGAAGTGAGCTGGGAGCCGGCTGCGAATGCCGCGCTCGAGGCCGAGGTCGAGGCGCAGCCCGTCCTGATCCGAATTTCCGCAGCCAAGCGCCTGCGCGACGCGGCCGAAGCCGCAGCACGCGCAGCCGGCGAGACGAGCGTCACGGAGGACCGTGTCGCTGAGACCATTCAATCCCGCGGGGGGCAGGCCGCATGACCCACCAGCCGCATCAACAGAGAGGTAGGACAATGTCCAAAACGAAACGGACGCCTCGCCAGAGCCGGATCAAATCGGCCGAGTACAAGGCGTTTTTCTATCTCAGCTATCCGGTGTTCCTCGTCGCCGCCCTGGTTGGACGCCTCGCGCCCAACTCGGAAACGCGCCACGGGCTGAACGTCTTTGCGGAAGCCAAAGAGATGGCGAACACGATCATCCCCTTTGCATTCATGCATTGAGGGGACCCGAGTTCCGGGGAGGGGCGACCTGATCCGGATCGCCGAAGCGGTACGTCCGCCGAGGCAAACCCCGCCGCACGGGAGGTGCGGTAATGGCCTAAAGCCTTTCAGCTGGAGGAAGTTCGATGGCTGATGAAAAGGTCCACTGGTCAGGGCTGACAGACAACGAAGCGAAAGAGTTTCACGAAGTCTACATGAGCGGACTGATTCTCTTCACTGGCGTTGCTGTGGTTGCCCACCTGCTCGTGTGGATTTGGCGCCCCTGGATTCCGGGACGCGATGGCTATGCGATGCTGGAAGAGGCGACGAGGTTGGCTGATGCCGCTTCACGCCTGATCGGATGAGGAGGACTGGATGAGCAAGTTCTACAAGATTTGGCTCGTTTGGGACCCGCGCCGCGTGCTCGTTGCGCAGGGTGTGTTCCTGTTCGCCCTCGCCGCGATGATCCATCTCGTTCTGCTCTCGACTGAGCGGTTCAACTGGTTCGTCGGCTGATCTGACCAAGACAAGACGGCGGGCGGGCGCGCCCGGCCGCCGTCGAACAAAGGACGAAACTGAACAATCCTGGGGTCATGTGACCTCGGGCGACTAAACCCTCGGAGGGTTGACCAATGGCAATGCTCAGCTTTGAGAAAAAATATCGAGTACGCGGTGGCACGCTGATCGGGGGTGACCTGTTCGACTTCTGGGTCGGGCCTTTCTGGGTTGGCTTCTTCGGCATCACCACGCTGTTCTTCTCCTTCATCGGCACGGTGCTGATCTTCTGGGGTGCAGCACTCGGGCCCACATGGAACCCGTGGACGCTGTCGATCAATCCGCCGCCCTTTGAATACGGCCTGGCACTGGCGCCGATGGCGGATGGAGGCCTCTGGCAGATCATCACGATTTGCGCGACCGCCGCCTTCCTTTCCTGGATGATGCGGCAGGTCGAGATCAGCCGTAAGCTCGGCATGGGCTACCACGTGCCCTTCGCCTTCAGCTTCGCAATCCTCGCCTACGTGACGCTGGTGATCTTCCGGCCGCTATGGCTCGGGGCGTGGGGGCACGGCTTCCCCTATGGCATCTTTAGCCACCTCGAGTGGGTCTCGGGCGTCGGGTATGAATACGCCGCCTTCCACTACAATCCGGCGCATATGATCGCGATCACCTTCTTCTTCACCAACTGTCTGGCGCTGGCCCTGCACGGATCGTTGATCCTCTCGGCGGTCAACCCGTCATCCGGCCCGGTGAAGAGCCCAGAATACGAGGATACATTCTTCCGCGACACGATCGGCTATTCGATCGGCACACTGGGCATTCATCGCCTTGGCCTGTTCCTCGCGATCAACGCGTCGTTCTGGTCAGCGGTCTGCATGATCATTACCGGAACCGTCTGGACCGATACATGGCCCGAGTGGTGGGAGTGGTGGCGCGAGCTGCCGATCTGGCCTGCCGACCCGACTGCGACCGAATAAGGGAGACCGGACATGGAGTATCAAAATATCTTCACCCAAACCCAGGTTCGCGGTCCGGCGGAAATGGGCATTCCGGTTGACGAAACCTATGGCGACCGTTGGGGTGTCCCCGCGTTCTCCCGCATCGTCGGCTATTTCGGGAACGCGCAGTTCGGGCCGATCTATCTCGGCTTCTGGGGCGTCGTCTCGATCATCACTGGTACCCTCTGGTTCACCATGGTGGGCTTCTGGTACTGGGATCAGGTCGACTGGTCGATCGGCCGGTTCTTCCAGCAGCTGTTCTGGCTGTCGCTCGATCCGCCGCTGCCAGAGCACGGGTTGAACCTGCTGATCCCGTGGCAGGAGGGCGGCTATTTCCTGTTGGCCAGTTTCTTCCTCCTAGTCTCGGTGCTGACCTGGTGGGTGCGGACATATATGCGGGCACTTGCGCTCGGCATGGGCACGCATGTGGCTTGGGCCTTCGCCTCGGCAATCTGGCTCTTCCTGGTGCTAGGCCTCTTCCGGCCGCTCGCGATGGGAAGCTGGTCGGAGGCCGTGCCCTACGGCATCTTCAGCCACTTGGACTGGACGCAGAACTTCAGCCTGGAATGGGGTAACCTGTTCTATAATCCGTTCCACGCGCTTTCGATCGTGTTCCTCTACGGCTCGGCAGTTCTCTTCGCGATGCATGCGGGTACGATCCTGGCGACGACCCGCGTCGGCGGGGAGCGGGAGCTAGAACAGATCACCGATCGCGGGACTGCAGGTGAGCGCGGCGCGTTGTTCTGGCGCTGGACGATGGGCTTCAACGCCACGATCGAGTCGATCCACCGCTGGGCCTGGTGGTTCGCGGTGCTGACCACACTGACCGGCGGCATCGGCATTCTGCTGACAGGAACCGTGGTAGACGACTGGTTTGGCTGGGCCGAGAGACACGGCTTCGCGCCAGTGGCCTACGAATACGCGACCCCGTAATCTGCTGCCAAAGCGCAGTCAGACCGGTAACATGCGCGGGCGGGGGGCAACCTCCGCCCGCAAATCTTTGAGGACCCGATGCCCCAGACGATCGCCCTATCGCTGTTTCGCTTTGCGAGCGTGCCGGCGCAGATTTGGGCTTTCAGCCAGATGGGGTTGTCGCGCCCGGCGCTCTCCCGTCTAAGGAACCTGCAATTCTACAAGATGTTCGGCACGGGAACGGGTGAGGGCTTCACACCCGTTCCGAACTTTGGCGTCTACGGGCTGATGAGCGTCTGGCCCGATCTGGAGATTGCCTGCCGGAGGATCGAGGAGGCCCCCGTCTTTGCGCGTTATCGCGCGCATGCCGAAGAGAACTGCACCCTTTATCTCAGCGCTGTCTCCTCGCGCGGTGCGTGGGACGGGAAAAACCCATTCGAAACTGATGAGAGCTTGCCGAAGGCCCCACTCGCCGTTTTGACCCGGGCAACGCTCAGATCTTCCGCTTTGCGCGGATTCTGGAGCCAGGTCCCAGAGGTTGAGGCGCGCATCCGGGACGAAGTAAGGGGCCCTCTGCTTTTCAAGATCGGCATGGGCGAAGTGCCTTGGCTCCAGCAAGTCACTTTCTCGGTCTGGTCCAGCGAAGAGGAGATGGTCCGCTTCGCCTACCGGAGCGAAGCCCATAGCGAAGCGATCCGAAATGTGCGGCGAGGCGACTGGTTTCGGGAGGAGCTTTACGCCCGGTTCGCAATCACCGGGGCAGAAGGGGATTGGGAGGGCATGTCGCTACCCTCCCGTCTGGGTGTTCAGCCCGTAAGAGCCTTTGCCTGATCGATCCAGTTGTCGCGCGAGGCACGTCCTCGGAAACTGCCGAGGTTTTCGTCCACCCATCTAAGCTCCGCCGCCGACCAATTCGCGATCTGATCGAAATGGTAGACGCCCATCTCTTCGTTCAGAAACTTCTCAAGCTTTGGGCCGACACCCTTGATCCGGGTCAGATCGTCCGGGCCGCTTTCCCGCGCGCTCGCGAGTTTCGCGGGCTGCACTTCGGCTTCCTCACTTGGTGTGTCGGCTGCGGGCTCGGGCACTTCTATCTTGCTATGCTCGGCCACTTCCTCGGCATTAGGCGGAGGCAATGCACCGGCGACCTTCTGCTCCTCGATCGCGCGTTGGCTCTCGCCTGATTGGTCGCCGATCGTGATCGTCCTGTGGATTGCGAGTAGATCGCTTTCATCCGGTTTCGACGCGCAGCTTTCGTAGAACCAGAACGATATGATCATCCACAAAACGAACAGAAGGAAGACCGCGAAGCTTCCAAACCCGCCGACGGCCCATACGAAAAGGACGATAGCGCCGGAGGCGCCACAGCTCATCAACAGGCAGGTTGGGTGAATGGGCTTCGGCGGGGGCGCCTTCATCGAAGGGAATGGTGGCATAAAACGGCTCCGTCACGGGCACCGGGGCGACCCGGCGCTTGTTGCAAGATCGATCGTTTCTGCCCGGTCGGTGGCCCGCCCGCTTCCGATTCTTATTCAGCTGCCTCGCGAATATTATGGTGCAATGCACACTTGCTCCACAAGGACGTAAGCGCGCCGATCAATTTCTCGATATCCTCGGCGGAATGCATCGGACCAGGCGTGAGCCTCAAACGCTCGGTCCCCTTCGGAACGGTCGGGTAGTTGATCGGCTGGACGTAGATGCCGTGCTCCTCAAGCAACAGATCGGAGAGCCAACGGCACTTTACCGGATCGCCGACCATCACCGGGACGATGTGGCTCGGATTGTCCATATGTGGAATCCCAGCTTGGTCGAGCCGACGGCGCACCTCAGCCACAACCTCGCGCTGACGGAGCCGTTCGTGGCAGCTGTACTTCAGGTGACGCACGGAAACCCGCGCACCGGCTGCAACCGCAGGCGGCAGGGCGGTCGTGAAGATGAACCCGCTCGCGAAGCTGCGAATAAAGTCGCAGAGCGCTGCAGACCCTGCGATGTATCCGCCGATCACGCCGTATGCCTTGGCAAGCGTTCCCTCGATCAGAGTCAGGCGGTCCATTACGCCTTCACGCTCGGCGATCCCGCCGCCGCGTGGTCCGTAGAGACCGACCGCATGGACCTCATCGAGATAGGTCATGGCGCCATACTTGTCGGCGAGGTCGCAGATCTCCTTGATCGGGGCGATGTCGCCATCCATCGAATAGACGCTCTCGAACGCAATGATAACCGGCCGACCTGGCTCGATCGATTGCAACTGGCGCTCGAGATCCTCAAGGTCATTGTGCTTCCAGATCCGTTTTTCGGCGCGGGAATGGCGGATCCCCTCGATCATCGACGCGTGGTTCTTGGCATCCGACAGGATCACGCACCCCGGAAGCCGCGCGCCGAGAGTACCGAGCGACGCGAAATTCGAAACATAGCCAGAGGTGAAGAGAAGCGCCGCCTCCTTGCCATGAAGATCAGCGAGATCCTGCTCCAGCAGCACGTGGTGATGGTTGGTGCCGGAGATGTTGCGCGTTCCGCCCGCCCCGGCGCCGCATTGGTCGATAATACGCATCATCTCCTCGCGCACGGCGCGGTGCTGGCCCATCGCCAGATAGTCGTTTGAGCACCAAACTGTGATCTCCTCACCTGCGCCGTGATGCATGGCGCGGGGGAACTCGCCCGCGCGGCGCTCCAGATCGGCGAAGATGCGGTAGTTTCCCTCGTCCTTCAGCGCGGTGAGCTGATCCTGGAAAAAGCGCTCATAATCCATCGTTATCTCCCTCAGAGCGCGGGTTCCGCCCGCGCGCTGTCAGTGGATGCTTCGTTGCTCTCATTTACATCGTCGGCGCCCATCCACCAGTGCCAGAGCGCCGCATCCCGGATCGGCAGAACCAGGAACCAGTGCTCGAGCACAGCGAGGGCCGTCAGCCCTGCGAGAAGCGCGCTCGACGCGATCGCCGCTTCGCCCGCACCCGGAACGAAAGCACCATGACCAAGCCAAGCCGCCGCAATCGTGCCAGCGGTTACCGAAATCGGGAACAGCCAATTCATCGGCCGGACCCGGAAGTAGGATTTGAGATAGTCCATATGCTTGGGCAAGAGATCCAGGGTCATGTTGGGCACGCCCAGAAAGACGTTGATCTTGGCCGAGAGGCGCATGACCCACAGGATGTTGAACGTCCAGAGCCCGAGCATGTTCTCGCCGCCGCGGCAGATGACATAGATCGCCAGCGCCGTGACCGCGAGCGCCATCTCATGCCAGAGTATGACACCAACCGCCGCCTGAAAACGGCGCCAACCCCGCGCGCCCGGCGGGCAGGGCCTGGGATCCGGTCCGGTGATCCGCCCGGACAGGAACGCGATCTCATGCCATCCCCAAACAGCGATCCCGGCGACAAACCCAGCATAGACACCCAGAACGCCTTCGACCTCGGCGCTCCAGGCTGCCAAACCCAGCAAGACCGCCAGCGCCGCAACGCCAAAGGATGGCGGCACACTCAGCCCGCCCCTGGCCCTGCGATCGATGATCAGCACGATCCCGGTGGAGATCCACCAGACGGCAATCGCGATCAGGAAGGGCCAGACGAAGCTCATGCGCTCACCACACCGGCTTGAGGCGAACGTCGTCAAGCGACGGCATGTCGTGGTTTTTCACCGGCATCACGTAGAGCCGGGCGAAAATCCCGCCCACGCGTGCGCCAAGGCCGATCTTGCGGATCCAGCCCAGAACGCCGCCTTGCTTGCTGGCCGCATCCATCCGCTTGCTGATATCGACCATCCGGTCCATCAGCTCCCACATCTTCTCGTTCTCGAGATCAAGCTCGAAGGGGAAGCATTGACGCGAAATCTCGGATGTCAGCTTGATGACCTTCCGGTCGTACTCGTTGATGTCGATGCCGAGCGCACGGTGGAAAACCGGGCGCTGATGGTCGCGGATATGCATGGTCACGAAGACCGCCAGCAGGAAGAACCGGATCCAGAGCCGATTGATCCCCTGCGTCAGCTTCGGATCCGAACGGATCAGCAGAGCAAAAGCCTCGCCATGGCGGAACTCGTCGTTGCACCACTCCTTGAACCATTTGAAGATCGGGTGAATCCGATACTCCGGATGCTGCTCCAGATGCCGGAAGATCGTGATGTAGCGGGCATAGCCGATCTTCTCGGAGAGATAGGTGGCATAGAAGATGAATTTCGGCCTGAAATAGGTGTACTGTTTGGTCTTGGTCAGAAAGCCGAGGTTCACTCCGATCCCAAACTCCTTAAGCGCATCGTTGATGAAGCCCGCATGGCGCGCCTCATCCCGGCTCATGTAGCCAAAGAGTTTGCAGATATCGTCGTTGGTCCCTCGCTTGCGCATCTCCTTATAGAGAACACAACCGGAGAATTCCGCTGTGAGAGAACTCACAAGGAAATCGACAAGCTCGGTCCGAAGCGCGGGGTCCATCCCGTCGAAGTCGATCTTGTCCCACTCCTCGTTCTTCTTGAAGTGGCCCTTGTTCGGGTCGGAGGCGAGCTCCTCCAGCATATCGTCCATCTCTTTGCGCACGCCCGACAGGTCGGTGGCGTCGAGCGCATCGAAATCGGTGGTGTAGAAGCGCGGGCTCAAAAGCGCCGTCTCC
The DNA here is from genome assembly GCA_039180675.1 of Pseudomonadota bacterium. Classification (GTDB taxonomy): domain Bacteria; phylum Pseudomonadota; class Alphaproteobacteria; order Rhodobacterales; family Rhodobacteraceae; genus Thermohalobaculum. The sequence goes on from JBCDDC010000008.1 coordinate 54,019, forward strand.
TGCGCCATGGCGGTCGTCTCGTTCGGGGCTTGTGGCGCCTCATGCGCCACGTCGCGGGCGTGCATGTTCATGCGTAAACCTCCTCTGAGAAGCTGAATTCGAGTAGCTCCATGTATTCGAAGTCGCCGGTTGCCCGGGTCCAGAGCCGCTCAACCAGCGTCGCCCGGCTAATCGTGGCGATGCGCTGGAAGGTTTGGATCTCGCCATAGGGCACGCGGACGTCGTCGCCGTGGACAAGGACCTCGTCGCCAGGCTCGGCAAAGACACCGTCGGGCAGGATCACATGGGCATGCAGACTGTCGAAGGTGTGGCTCACCTCGACTGTGCAGGGAACGTCGAACCGGGTCCGCATGAAGTCGAAGAGTGCAATCATGTCGGTCTCCTTTCAGCTCTGATCATCTGGTTCGAGATACTTGCGGAACGTCTCGGCATTGCCTTCGCCGAAAGCGGTCAGCGTCATGACCCGGCCGGTTGCCGGATCGCGCAGGGTCAGTTTACCGCCGGGCCAAGCGGCAAGGTCAAAGGGGGTCTCGGGGCCCACGTCGATGTCGCGGCGATTGGCGGCAAAGCTGCGCATGGCGCTGCGCAGAAACATGCCTTCCCCGCGATAGAAGAATTGAAGCGGCGCGCCGGTCTCGGCATCACGCACCGCGACCACACCTTTGGCATGATCCTCGAAGATCAGCGCGCGCGATTGCAGCGGATCACCGGGTGGCAGGATATCGCGGATCGGTCCGCTGCTCCGGCCCTCGAACGCCACGAAGAGCCCAAAGAGCAGGATTGCACCAATCACCGTGAAGGGCAGGACCCGGTGCTGTCTGAATTCCTCTCTCGGGTTCATCGCCTCGTCTCCTCAGGTTGCCGCAGGCAGTGGGTGGCCGACGCCCGCGTCCGCTTCCGGCCGGCTCGTCACACGGACCGGCATCGCCTGCGCCTGGTCATGATAGGCGCGCAGCGCTTCGCCAAGCACCCCTGCAGCCGCCTCCGGCTCGTCAATGCAACGCATGGCAGGCTCAATCGGCGAGAACCGCCATGGCCGCACACTCGGCCACAGGTGGATGTAGGCCAGCCGTGCATTGCCCAGCGTCGTCAGGGCGATGTTGCCCGTGCCCTCGCCAAACAGCTTCATGTTCACCTCGCCGATCTCCTTGAACGGCAGATTGATCGCCATCGGGAGCGCGACACCGAAGCGGAGCACCACACGTTTGTCGGTGATCGTGTAGAGCGTCGTTGATGCGATCCAGCGCCCGATCAGCGCCAGGATCACCACGGTCCCCAGCAGGAATGGGACCAGTTGGACGACTTGCCCAAGGGCGACGAAAGGCGCCGCCCCGAGGCTCATTGCATCGAGAAAGCGCCAGACCGCGAGGATCGCGAAGTATGCCAGAACAGGCCCGATCATCATGGCACGGCGTGCCAGCGACCAGGGGTTTGGCGCCCCCTGCCAGAGAATACGCTCTCCAGCAGGAAGGAAGGCGGGCAGGCCGCGGACCGGTTCTTTCTCGAAATCGCTCATGACAGCCTCACACGAGCGGATCGCGCGAACGCGGTGTCTGGAAGAACTTGCCGCCCGAGAAGTAGGCCATGATCTTGTCTTCCTCGAGCCGGGTCACCTGGGTCGAACTCGCCGGGACCGGGCAATCCGCGAACTGATGGGCAAGGAGCGAGCGAACAATCACTTTGCCCGCCGGGCCCCGGAACCGTGCACCGCGGTGGAAAGTGCAGAGGTTCATCGGGATCAGGACCTTCTTGTCCATGTCCTTCACCTGCATCTCCACGTAGCGGATGAGTTGCTCCGCCCGGTCGACCCAGACATCGGTCACGGTGCCGGCGACCACGTTGTCGTTGGCGATGACATCGAGCCCGCGAGGGTCGACATCGTCGCCCAGAAGCGCGAACTCCCCGTCGCTGGAGAGCGGTACGATGCTTGGCTCGCCATGGGCCGTCAGATCCGGCTTGTCCTCGCGCTGGGCCCAGGCCGCTGGTCCGACACCATCAAGCAGCGGGTCTCCCGTAGGCTCATAAGGATCGGTCGGCAGGTGCGAGACGCGCTGCAAAGCGACCTCGCCACGCTTGTCGCCAACATAATTGTCAGGCGCGTACTTTGTGCCCTCGCCATGGGGCAGCTCAAAGCTCTTGGGCTCCGGCACCGCGGGGAAGTAATCGACAAAGCCCGTCTGGGTCTCGCCTTCCTCGCGGACCAGCGGGTAGCCCTCGCGCTTGCCTTCGCGCTGTAGGTAGACGACCAGCACGAAGAAGAAGATCCAGAACAGATAGAGCGTTATCTGCGCTACATCGATGTGGTTGGTGATATCTCCAGGCATTGGGAGGTCCTCCGTAGTTCAGGTCGGCATCTCTGCCAGACCGATTTTCGTGGCGGCTCGACCGTCGTCGGACACGTCACGGTAGCGCCGCACAAGCGGCCCAATTGCGATCAGGGTTGCGAAAAGCAGGCCAATTTCGATGTGGTAGACGAAGCCATAGCCCGTCGAAGGCATCTCAAGCGCAGGCCCCATGGCGCCCGACATGGCCAGTTCGGAAACAATATCGCGGATCGCACCGCCAAGGGCGACGGCAATTCCCGCGGCGGTAGCCTGCACGGCTCCCCAGGCGCCGAGCGCGAGGCCGCTGGCCGACCCATCGCCATTGTCGGCCAGATCCATTGCAGCGATCAGAGTGCCGACGAGGAAGAGCCCGGCCCCGAAACCGATCATCGCGGTCCCGGTGCGGAAGAGCGCGGCGCTCTGAAGCGGATCGGCGAAGATCACGGCGGAGAAGGCACCAAGCCCGAACATCACGCCATAGGCCGCCAGTTTGTGCGGATCGGCGCCACGGGTCAGCCGCCGACCGGCGATCCAGAACCCGCCGAGAGAGCCGAGCGCCATCAGCGCCGTCAGCATCGTCGTCTGTGAGACGCTGAGCGCGAGCACCTCGCCCCCATAAGGCTCCAGCAGAATGTCCTGCATCGCAAAGCCCGCGGTGCCGAGGCCGGTTGCGACAAGCAAGCGCGCCGAGCGCCCGCCCGCCATGAAGGTCTGCCATTGCGCGCGGAAGCTCGGCCGGACCCGGTCATGCCTGGTGACCTGCTTGTTCTGTTTTTCCTGCTTCCAGATCGCGATGCCGTTGAGCACGAGGCTGACCACCGCCGCGCCCTGCACGATCTGGATCAGCTTCACTGGCGCGAAATCGTCGAGCAGAACGCCAAAGACGAGCGCCGATCCGGCCATACCCAGAAGCAGCATCACGTACAGCAACGCGACGACCCGCGGCCGGGTCTCGGGCGTCGCCAGATCGTTGGCGAGCGCCAGACCTGCCGTCTGCGTGGTGTGGATCCCAAGACCGACCATCAGGAACGCCAGTGCAGCCGCCCCTTCACCCAGCCAGAAGGGGCCAAGATTCTCGCTCAGCACCAACAAGGCGAAGGGCATGATGGCGAAACCGCCCCACTGCATACCTGTCCCAAACAGGATGTAGGGGACGCGCCGCCAGCCAAGGTAGCTCTTATGCTGGTCGGAGCGGTGGCCGATCAGCGCGCGCAGCGGTGCGAACAGAAGCGGCAAGCCGACCATGACTGCCACGATCCACGCGGGAACGTTCAACTCAACGATCATCACCCGGTTCAGCGTGCCCGAGAGCAGCACCATCGCCATCCCGACCGACACCTGGAACAGCGACAGCCTGAGAAGCCGGCCAATCGGCAGCTCCTCACTGGCCGCGTCCGCGAAGGGCAGGAATCGCGGGGAGATCTGTTTGAACATCTCGCGCGGGATGATCATCGCTGGCAGAACTCCTGTGCTTCAGAGATATAGAACCCGCTCTTCACCCGCTCCTGACGCAGGATCACGCGGTCCGGCAGGGCCTTCTTCAGATTGCGTCGCAGCGTCTTGCGCCCCACGGGCAAGATCGCAGGAGAGCGGTCGCCGCGCGGGAAAAGCTGCCCGGCGCTGTGCATCACAACCAGCATCGGCGTGCGCGGGGCCACCGTGAACAGGATTGGCCCGGCGACCCGCTTGCTCAGCACTTTGAGCGCACGCACCATATCATCCTGGCGGTAATGGATGAGGCTATCCATCGCGACCGCATGGGTGAAATAGCCAAGCGCCGGGTCGAGCATATCGCCGGAGCGGTAGTCGATGCGGGTGCGCAGTTCGTCCGGCGTGCGCTCTTCGGCCGTTCGGATCATTGTGGGTGAGAGGTCGATCGCCAGAACATCTGCGCCGCGCTTGGCTGCCTCGATCGCGAAGGAGCCCGTGCCGCAACCTGCATCAAGCACCCGCGCGCCGCTCAGATCCTCCGGCAGCCAGCGCAACAGTGTGGCGCGCATCCGGTCGCGGCCTTTCCGGACCGTCTCTCGTATCCGGCTCACCGGCTCATCCGAGGTCAGCCGCTCCCAGGCATCAGCAGCCTTTCGATCGAAGTAGTCCTCGATCTGGGTTCTGGAGCTTTCCCAGGTCTCACTCGGCATCAGTCAAATCCCAAGAGTTCGAAGATATCCCGGTCCTTCAGCGGCTCGGGCGCGAGCGGTTCGGTGCCGTTCCACAGGGTCTCGGCGAGGCGGATGTACTCCTTCTGCACGGCAACCACGTCCTCCTCCTCATCCATCTCGAAGAGCGTCGCCTTCTTGAGGCGGGAACGGCGGATCGCGTCGAGATCCGGCAGATGCGCCAAGCGCTTGAAACCCACCGTGTCGCAATAGCGATCGACCTGCTCGGTCTCCTTCGAGCGGTTGGCAACACAACCCGCGAGACGCACGGAGTAGTTCTTCGACTTCGCCTGCACAGCAGCCACGATCCGGTTCATGGCGTAGATTGAGTCAAAATCGTTCGCGGTCACGATCACCGCCCGGTCGGCATGCTGCAGTGGCGCAGCGAACCCGCCACAGACCACATCGCCGAGCACGTCGAAGATCACCACATCGGTGTCTTCCAGAAGGTGATGCTCCTTGAGCAGCCGCACGGTCTGACCAACCACGTAGCCGCCGCAGCCCGTACCAGCCGGCGGCCCGCCGGCCTCCACGCACATCACGCCGTTGTAGCCTTCATAGACGAAGTCCTCGGGCCGCAGCTCCTCGGTATGGAAATCGACCTCCTGCAAGACGTCGATGACGGTCGGCATCAGGCATTTTGTCAGCGTGAAGGTCGAGTCGTGCTTTGGGTCGCAGCCGATCTGCAGCACCCGCTTGCCGAGCTTCGAGAAGGCAACCGACAGGTTCGACGAGGTTGTCGATTTCCCGATGCCGCCCTTGCCATAGACGGAGAAGACCTTCGCCCCCTCGATCTTCATCTTGGGGTCCATCTTGACCTGGACCGACCCCTCACCATCCTCGCGGCGGTTCAGGGTTGGGGGTGTTTCAAGCGGGCTCATGGCATTCTCCTCATGCGTCCCATTATTCGGCAGCCCAATTGCTCACGCCCTCGACGTGATCCTCGAGCTCGTCCCCGGCATTGCGCAGCGCTTCCAGCGTCTCCGCATCCGGCTCCCAGTAATTGCGTTCATGCGCTTCGATCAGGCGGTGCGCGACCTTGGCCGAGGCCTTGGGGTTCAGCATCGCAAGGCGGCGACGCATCTCTTCGTCCAGCACGAATGTCTCGGTCATGCGTTGATAGACCCAGGGCTGGACCTGACCGGTGGTGGCCGACCAGCCCATGGTGTTGGTCACATGCGCCTCGATATGGCGGACACCCTCATGGCCGTGATCGAGCATCGCCTCGTACCACTTCGGGTTCAGAACCCGGGTCCGCGCCTCCAGTGCGACCTGCTCTTCCAGGGTGCGCACCTTGCCCTCACCACGGGTCTGATCGCCGATATAGACCGGGATCTGATCGCCGCGCGCGCGCTTCACCGCCCGGCCGATGCCACCAAGCGTGTCGAAGTAGTGGTCGACCGTTGTGACGCCGAGCTCCACGCTTTCGAGGTTCTGATAGGCCAGCTCGACGCCCGCCAGCGTCTCCTGCAAGAGACCCTGTTGCCGGGTCGGCTTGCCGTCGACCCCATACGCGTAGCATTTGCGGGTCGTAAACGTCTCCGCCAGCTCGTCCTCATCGTCCCAGGCCCCTGAATCGATGAGCATATTCACGTTGGAGCCATAAGCCCCGTCGGCGTTCGAGAAGACACGAAGCGCGGCCTCCTCAAGGCTTACCCTATGCTTCTCCGCATGAGCGCGGGCGTGCTTGGCGATGTAGTTGAGCTCATCCGGCTCCTCCGCTGTCGCAGCCTTGAACGCAGCCTCCGCCAGCATCTTGGTCTGGAGCGGCAGCAGATCGCGGAAGATCCCCGAGAGCGTCATAACCACGTCGATCCGCGGGCGGCCAAGCTCCTCAATCGGAACCAGGTCAGAGCCAGCCAGCCGTCCATAGCCATCAAACCGAGGCTTCGCCCCCATCAGGCTCAGCGCCTGGGCGATGGGCCCGCCCTCGGTCTTGAGGTTATCTGTCCCCCACAGAACCAGCGCGACGGTCTCGGGGAGCGGCTTGCCCTCTTCCTGATGCCGTTGGATCAGGCGCCGCGCCTGCGCCGCACCGTCCTGCATTGCAAAAGCGGACGGTAGGCGGAAGGGATCAAACCCGTGCAGGTTTCGCCCGGTCGGCAGGATATCCGGCGTGCGGATCAGATCGCCGCCGGATGTCGGCGCGATGAACCGTGCGTCCAGCGCCCGGATGATCGCCGGTGTCTCGGTATCTGCCGAGAGATGCGCATCCGCGCGCGCCAGCGTCTCGGCAACTGCGGGATCGTCGGCCGTGGTTCCCTGACCCTCGGCAATCGCATCGAGGAAATCCTTGCGCGCCTCCTCGCTCTCCGGCGCGCCGATCACGTGCAGCCCGTGCGGGATCAGCGCATACTCCAGTTCCAGTATCTGCGCGCCAAGATCAGCAATCCCATTGACCGCAAGGTTCCAGGCAGGCTCGGCCTCCGCCAGATCGACGGCAACCGCCTGACTGTGGATCAGCTCGACAAGCGCCGCGCGGCCCGCATCGTCGGGCTCCATGCTCCGCCAACGGTCGAGCGAACCCTTCAACTCCAGCAGACCCTTATAGAGCCCCGCATGCGCCACCGGCGGGGTCAGATAGCTGATCAGAGTGGCGGCCGAGCGCCGCTTCGCAATCGTGCCCTCAGATGGGTTGTTCGCGGCATAGAGGTAGAAGTTCGGCAGATCCCCGATCAGCCGGTCCGGCCAGCATTGCGCGCTCATGCCCGACTGCTTGCCGGGCATGAATTCCAGCGCCCCGTGGGTGCCGAAATGCAGAACGGCATGGGCCGCGAAATCCTCACAGATCCAGCGGTAGAAGGCGGCGAAGGCATGGGTCGGAGCGAAGCCTCTCTCAAAGAGCAGCCGCATCGGGTCGCCCTCGTAGCCAAAGGCCGGTTGCACGCCCACAAAGATGTTGCCGAAATGCGCACCGAAGACCTGGATCGCGCTGCCATCCGACTGGTGGCGGCCGGGCGCCGGACCCCATTGCGCCTCGATCTCCGCCAGATGCGGCTCGCGCGCGACATGGGTGTCCGCCGGAATCCGGGCGGCGACCGCTGCATCGGTGATTATCCCGTCGCCAAGGATCTTCTCGCGCAGCGCTTCCACGCTCTCAGGCAGATCGATGGTGTAGCCCTCGGCCTTCATCGAGCGGAGGGTGTTGAAAAGGCTCTCAAACACCGAAAGATGCGCCGCCGTGCCCGTCGCGCCCCCGTTGGGTGGGAAGTTGTAGATCACCATGGCGATCCGGCGCTCAGCCCGATCGGACCGGCGCAGATCGATCAACCGCTCGACCCGGCGGGCGAGCATATCTGCGCGTTCCAGATGCGCGGTCATCGCGCCCGACCCTTCGAGGCAGGCGCCAGGTTTAGGCTGCCCGCCTTCCTGCCGCCCGCCATAGACCATCGGGCCGGTGGCGCCGTCGATCTCGGGGATAGCGACCATCATGGTCGCCTCGATGGGCATCAGACCGCGGTCGGAATGCTCCCAGCTCTCGAGCGTCTGGAACTCCAGCGCATGAGCTGAGATATATGGAATATCCAACGATTCCAGCACTTTGGACGCTGCGTCGCTGTCATTGTATGCAGGCCCGCCGACCAGGCTGAACCCGGTCAGCGACACGACCGCATCAACCGTCGGCTTGCCGTCACGGGTAAAGAACGTCTCGATCCCCGGCCGCGCGTCCAGACCGCCGGCAAAGGCCGGAACCACGGTCAGCCCGCGCGCCTCAAACGCCCGGACCACACCGTCATAATGCCCTGTGTCGCCGGACAGCACGTAGGACCGCATCAGCAGCAGCCCGACGCGCCCGCCCTTCTGCACCGGCAGGGCGCTCAGATCGTCCGTCACCCGCCCGGGCAGGTCCGGGTGGTAGAGCCCGGTCTCCGGATACTCGACGGGATCGGCCACCGCGACCCGGCCCCGCAGCAACTCCCGCGGTCCGCTGGCATAGCGATTGATCAAGAGCCGAACCATGTTGGCGAGGTTCCCGTCAGTCGACGCCAGCCAGTACTGCATGCAGAGGAAGTAGGCCCTCACATCCTGCGCCGTGCCGGGGATGAATTTCAGGATCTTGGGCAGGCGGCGCAGCATCTTCATCTGCCCGGCGCCGCTGGTCTGTCCCGGCTTCTTCGAACCCCTGAGACGTTTCAACAGTGCGAGCGGGCCGCGATCCTTGCCGTCCATGCGGAACCGGCCGATCCGGGTCATCTTCATGATCTCGCCGGCCGAGACGGCGGCGAGCATCGCGTCGCAATCCTCGCGCCTCGCCTTCAGCGCGGGCAGGATCGCCTGGATATGCTCCTCCATGAAGATCATTGTGGCGATAATGATGTCGCCCTTGGCGATGCTGTCGCAGGCGGCCTTCGCCCGCTCAGGGTCCGACCATTCGGCGGCGAAGTGCAGATCCAAGCTGAGCCCGGGCAGATCGCGCTTGAGCTGTCCCATGGCACGCTCGATCGCCCCGGCGATGTGCCGGTCGAGCGTCAGGATCACCACCCGGATCGGGACGGGATCACCTGCTGAAATGGGCTTTAGCATCATAGAGCGTCTCGAGGCTGATCGTCGTCAGGCCGTGGTCCTTTGCGAATGTCTCCGTGTTGCGCCGGGCCTTTCCGCGCACAAAGAAGGGGATTTTCTTAAGCTCCTGCTCAGCGCCGTCCTCCCATAGGATCGGTCCATCGAGCGGTTGCGTCTCCGGTGCCGCCTCAGCCGCATGACCATGATGGCTGGGGCCCGCTTCATCGTGGAACTCGAAGTCGTCGCGGAACATGCCGAGCAGGTGTTCCTCCAGCCCCATCACCAGCGGATGGACCAGCGTGTCGAACAGGACATTGGCGCCCTCAAACCCCATCATGGGCGAGTACCGCGCCGGGAAATCCTGCACATGGACCGGTGCCGAGATCACGGCGCAGGGCATCTTCAGCCGCTTGGCGATATGGCGCTCCATCTGAGTGCCGAGCAGCATTTCGGGCGCAAGCTCGGCGACCTTGGCCTCGACCTCGAGGTAGTCGTCAGTGATCAGGGCCTCGCAACCGATCTCCTTGGCCAGGCCCCGGATCTCGCGGGCAAACTCGCGGCTATAGGTGCCGAGGCCGACGACCTCGAAGCCCATCTCCTCCTTGCAGACCCGCGCCAGCGCGAGCGCATGGGTGGCATCGCCGAAGACGAAGACCCGCTTGCCGGTCAGGTACGTGGAATCCACTGACTTCGAGTACCAGGGCAACCGGCTCTCGACCTCGGCCAGGGTCTCGGCCGCGCACATGCCAGCAAGCTCCGCGACCTCGCGGATGAACTCGCGGGTCGCGTTGACGCCAATCGGCACCGTCTTGGTGCGCGGCATCTTGTGATCGCGCTCCAGCCAGCGCGCGGCGGTCTCCGCAACCTCCGGGTAGAGGATGATGTTGAAATCCGCCGCCGGGATGCGCGCGAGATCAGCCGTCGTCGCCTCCCAGGGCGCGATCACGTTGATGTGGATCCCCATCCGCTCGATCAGCGAACGGATCTCATTTAGATCGTCGCGGTGGCGGAAGCCCAGCGCCGAGGGGCCGAGGATATTGCAAGACGGCTGGCCGATCTTCGAGACCGGCTGCGCGAAACTGCGCACCATGCGATAGAACGTCTCCGCCGCCCCCCAGTTCTCCTTTTTCTGGTAGGCGGGGAGTTCCAGCGGCACCACCGGCAGATCCAGACCCATGCCTTCAGCCAGACCGCCCGGGTCATCCTGGATCAGCTCCGCCGTGCAGGAGGAGCCAACCATGATCGCATCCGGGTCGAACCGGTCCACGGCGTCCTGACACGCCCGCTTGAAGAGGTTCGCCGTGTCCGATCCCAGATCGCGAGCCTGAAACGTCGTGTAGGTCACAGGCGGCCGACGGTCGCGCCGCTCGATCATCGTGAACAGCAGATCGGCATATGTGTCGCCCTGTGGCGCGTGCAGCACGTAGTGCACACCCTTCATCGCGGTGGCGATCCGCATCGCGCCGATATGGGGCGGGCCCTCATATGTCCAGAGCGTCAGCTTCATACCGCCAGCCTCGTGCGGCGGTCGAGCGGGCGCTGGAACAGACCGGCCAGGTCGGCCGCCTGCTCGTAGCCCTGGATCGGGGTGAAGACGAGTTCGATAGACCACTTGGTCGTCATCCCCTCCGCCTCCAGCGGATTAGCGAGGCCAAGGCCACAGACCGTAATATCCGGCCGTGCCTGACGGCAGCGGTCCAACTGGCGCTCGACATCCTGGCCCTCGGTCATCCGGATGTCGTCGGGGATCAGATCCAACTCCGGCTCGTTGAGCAGCCGATGCAGGTAGGGCGTGCCAATCTCCACCGGGTCCATGCCAAGCTCACGGGTCAGGAACCGCCCGATCGGTAGCTCGAGTTGGCTGTCAGGGAAGAAGAAGACCGTCTTGCCCGCCATGCCCTCGCGGATATGCGCCAGTGTCGCCTCGGCCCGGCGCCGCGCCGGCCCGGTGACCAGATCAAACTCGGCTTGTGAAACATCGAATGCCCGCGCCGCCGATCTGAGCCAGAGCGTCGTGCCCTCTGCACCCAGCGGGAAGGGCGCAGCCAGAATCTCGGCCCCGCGCTCCTCCAACGCCCGTGCAGTGTCCCGCAGGAACGGCTGCGCCAACAGCACCTTTGTCCCCGGCCCAACCGATGGCAGATCTCGCGCGAATCGGGGAGGAAGGAAGCTTGCAGGTATGCCGAGTTGTCCGAAAATGCGCGAAAACTGATCCTCGACAACTTCTGCAAGCGCTCCAGCAACCAAAAGCTGAGGCGCCTCCGCCTCCGTCATCTCAGGGACGAGCGCGGCGAGACACGCGTCCTCGCCCTCCGTGAACGTCGTCTCGATCCCCGATCCTGAGTAGTTCAGGATCCGACAGCCATCATGCTCCCGATTCAGCCGTTGTGCAGCGCGGGATAGATCGAGCTTGATCACTTCCGACGGACAGGAGCCGACGAGGAAGAGGAGTTTTATGTCAGGTCTGCGTGACAGAAGCTCCGAGACCACCCGATCCAGCTCGTCATTCGCGTCCTTCAGCCCGGCCAGATCATGGTCGTCGATAATCGCTGTCCCGAATCGCGGCTCGGCGAAGATCATGACCCCCGCGGCGGACTGGATCAGATGGGCGCAGGTGCGGCTGCCAATTACCAGGAAGAAGGCATCCTGGATCTTGCGATGCAGCCAGATGATACCGGTCAGACCGCAGAAGACTTCGCGCTGTCCATCCTCGCGTTCGACAGGTCGCGCGCAGCCTTGGCGGAGCTGGGGGGCCTGGGTGTTCATGCCGGCACCTCACCTTGGGGTCCAGCGGTCTCTCCCTGAAGGCGAGCCTGCCGGAGTTTCCACAGAAACTGCCCCGCATTGATCACATAGGCGGCATAGGCGGCGAGCGCGATGAACATCTGCGCCTCTGCCGACCAGAAGGCAAAAAGCGCATAGATATAAAGGGTATGGAGCGCGATCACGATCATCGAGAACGCGTCCTCCCAAAAGAACGCGGGCGCGAAAAGGTACTGCCCGAAGACGACCTTCTCCCAGATGGCGCCGGTGATCATGATCGTGTAGAGCACCGCTGTTTTCAGCAAAATCGAGACCGTCGCGGCCTCGAATCCAACCCCGTAGGTCAGGTATCTGACCACCAGGACCAGACTGATAGCGAAGATCAGGAACTGTAGCGGGGCAAGGATCGCCTGGACCGTTGTCCAGGCCGTCTCGTCGCGACGGCGACGCTGTTCGGGCGTGTAGAGTCCGGCACCCGGACGTCCCGCCTCTGGACCAGGTCGGCCCATGTTCCCTCCCATCGACATTATAGGCTGTCAGGATCGTTCGAAGGTACTGCGCTCAGCTTCGATATGTCAATCTAGCTTTACACTATGTTTGATTGACACATGACCAAACGGTGAGTCGTTTCAGTTTTTATTGACGACTCGAATAGTCATGAAACCGCTACTTTCATTTCCGAAATGCGGCAGGCGAATCCCACCAACCGGAAAGATTCGGGGGTTCCACGTGATCGAGATTGTAAAATCCGGCGCTTCGTGGACTGACATCATAAGTCTTGACGGTGATCGGGCCGTCTCAATGCCCGCGTTCAAGATACGCGGCGACTGAGCCGCGCTTCGCGAACACGAGGCGACAGCGGAGGGCGCTTTGCGTCTGGCACTGAACTTGCGGCAGTTTAGCGAAGAGGCTACTCCTCTAATGAGAGACGTTTGGTTCTTCTCCGGCCTAGAGGACAGGGTGTCAGACGAGGAGTGTCTGCAGGCGACGATCGAAGTCGACGTGATCCCGCGTTTGCTCGCCGCCTCCCGTGCGATCGAGACAGAACCCGTTGATGCCCGCGCTCAGCCAAGCGATCTCGATACATTCTGTCAGGTATTGCTCGGCGATACGGTTGAAGATGTCTTCCTCTACATCGATGAGCAGATCCAGCGCGGCGTAACGCTCGACGCTGTCTATCTCGGTCATCTCGCCGGGGCGGCGCGCAGGCTCGGCGTTCTCTGGGAAGAGGACGCGATCTCGCTCGGCGAGGTCTCAATCGGCCTGATGCGCATGCACCAGGTTTTGCGGAGGCTCAGCCCGAGCTTCGTCTCGGAGGCACCGGTCGCCGCAACCTCCGGGACCGCGCTCTTTGCCGTGGCACCGGGAGAGACCCACGCGCTCGGCGTCGTCATCATGGCAGAGTTTTTCACCCGGGCGGGCTGGCAGACCCATGTCGACCTGAACCCTGAAGAGGATGAGCTTTCTGCCGCGGTCCTGCGCTCCGGCGCAACGCTGGTTGGCCTCTCGGCGAGCGCGACGCGGTTTCTACCGCAGGTGAAGACCTCAATCGACTTGATCCGAACGGCCGTCGATGGCCGCCCGCTCTTCATTCTGGTCGGAGGCAACGCCTTTGCTGAGGACCCATCCGCCGCCCGACGAGTCGGCGCCGATGGGTTCGCCCATGACGCGATCGAGGCGCTGGCGCTTGTGAAAAAGATGGCAATCCGGAACGGAAGCGGACCGAGCCCACTTAACTGAACGTAACGAAAAGAAAGGCAAGAGAAGTCTTCGATGTCACAGAACTTCGCAGAACGCATCACACGGCTTCCGGAACTCACCGTCCGGAATGTGGATACGTTTCTGGCGGCATGCGGAGATATCGGCCTTTATATCGATCACAGCGATACGATCCTGGAAGTCTTTGCAGCGGATGAGGCTCTGCACGACACAACAAGCGGCTGGGTCGGCAAACACCTGTCCGACGTGCTGACCGTCGAGAGCCTGCCGAAGATCAACGATCTATTGACCGCCCTGCGCGACGGCGCACAGACCCGGCGCCGCCAGGTCAACCACCCAATGCCGGGCCAGGCTGACGATCTTCCCGTCACCTATGGTGGCTGGCTGCTGAACGACGCCGGGCATATCGCGCTCTTCGGGCAGGATCTGCGCCCGATGGCTTCGCTGCAATCCCGGCTCGTCTCCTCCCAGCAGACGCTCGAGCGAGACTATGAGCGGATGCGCAAGATGGAGGCCCGTTACCGGATGCTCTTCCAGGACGCGTCCGACGCCTTCCTGATCGTCGATGCGAACGATCACCGCATTCTCGAGGCCAACCCGCGCGCAGGCCAGGTGCTTGGGGCGCAGCCGAGCGATCTCGCGGGTCGGAAGCTGAGCCAGATCTTTGTCAAACCGGACCGCGGCACGATCGAGAGCATGCTGGCAGGGGTGATGGCCTCGGCCCGTGGAGAGAGCGTTACAGCCCGCATTGACGGCACTGAAAGCTCGCGCCTTTCCGTCCATGCCAAGCTTTTCCGTGCGGCCGCGGCAACCCTTTTCATGATCCGCGTCGGGCCTGACCGGGATGGGGCGGACGACCATCTTACCGCCACCCAGGGAAACACGACCAGGCTCTTGGAGGGTGCGATGGACGGAGTGGCCCTGACCAACGAGGCTGGACAAATCATCTGGGTCAACAGCGCGTTCCTCGACCTCACGCAACTAGCGATGCGCGAACATGCGATCGGCACACCGCTTGCCGAGTATCTGGGCCGCACAGATGTCGACTTCAGCGTTCTGCTGTCGAACACCAAGCGCCATGGCCGGGTGCGCAGCTTCTCAACCACCTGCCGGGGCACCGGCGGCTTGATGACCGATGTCGACGTTGCGGCCATCGCAATGCCCGACGGCACGCCGCCGGGCTATGGCTTCGTGGTCCGCGATGTCTCAATGCAGGCAGCCGCCCGGGACGACGGGGCAGACGCCCTGCCGCGGTCGGCCGAACAACTGACTGAACTGATCGGCCGAATGCCGCTGCGCGATGTCGTGCGTACCGCAACCGATGTGATCGAGAAGATGTGCATCGAGACGGCACTGCGCATGACTGGCGACAACCGCGCCTCGGCTGCGGAGATGCTTGGCCTCAGCCGCCAGAGTCTCTACGTAAAGCTCCGCCGCTACGATCTGGGCGATCTCAAGGACAACTGATCCAGGTCAGCGAATAAGTTTCATTCAAGAACGGACCGCGCACAAAATAGGTCTTTGCAACTGACAGAGTGTCATGTTTTATTGACACTATGGCCGTCCAGATTCCGCAACGTCCGATTCCTCAGGCCCGATACCCCGAGCCTATGGCGGTGCTGTCCTTGCTCCACCCGGTCACCTGGTTCCCGCCAATGTGGGCCTTTGGCTGCGGCGTGATCTCATCAGGGCTCAGCCTCGCCGATCGCTGGCCGCTGATCGTTGCGGGGATTGTCCTCGCAGGCCCCATGGTCTGCGCGATGAGCCAGGCGATAAATGACTGGTATGACCGCCATGTCGACGCGATTAACGAGCCCGACCGGCCGATCCCTTCGGGCCGCATCCCGGGCGCATGGGGTTTCTGGATCGCGGTGCTTTGGACAGCGGCCTCGCTGATGCTTGCGGCAACCCTTGGTCCATGGGGCTTCGGCGCCGCCGTGATCGCCATCGCCCTCGCCTGGGCCTATTCCGCGCCACCGTTCCGCCTGAAGATGAACGGCTGGCTCGGCTGCGGCGCCTGCGGGCTGGCCTATGAAAGCCTGCCATGGATCACTGGCGCCGCGATCATGGCCGATGGCGCCCCGCGCGGCGAGATCCTGCTGATCGCGCTGCTCTACGGGCTTGGCGCCCACGGCATCATGACGCTGAACGATTTCAAGGCGATCGAGGGCGACCGGCGCTGCGGGGTCCGCTCGCTACCCGTCATTCTGGGACCACAGACCGCGGCACGCCTCGCCTGCCATGTCATGGCGGCGCCGCAGATCGTCGTGATCGTCCTGCTCTTCATTTGGGGCGCGCCGATCCACGCAGGCCTGATAGCCTTGTCGCTGATTGCACAAGGCTTCGCCATGCGCCGCTGGCTCGGCGACCCGCGCGGGCTTGCCCCCTGGTACAACGGTACAGGCGTGCTCCTCTACGTCCTCGGTATGTTGACCGCAGCTTTCGCTTTGGGGGGGATGTTATGAAACCGCTCGGCTGGCTCGGCATCTTACGGCTTGGGCTGGTGCAGACAGCCCTCGGCGGCATCGTCGTGCTCACGACCTCGACCATCAACCGGATCATGGTGGTGGAACTCAGCCTCGCCGCAATGATCCCAGGTGCACTGGTGGTGATGTACCACGCCTTCCAGATGCTGCGTCCGCGCTGGGGCTTCGGCGCCGATCAAGCGCGCCGGCGCACGCCCTGGATCATCGGCGGCATGGTGGTTCTGGCCGCGGGAGGCCTCGGCGCCGCTATTTCAGTCGCGTGGATGGAGACGAACCTGACCGCGGGCCTGATCGCGGCGACGGCGTCCTTCATGCTGATCGGTCTCGGCATCGGCGCGGCAGCCACCAACCTCCTGACATTACTGGCCATCCGCGTCGCGCCCGCACGCAAACCCGCCGCCGCCTCGATCGTCTGGATCATGATGATCGCGGGGCTCGCCATCACAGGAATTGCAGCCGGACAGGCTCTCGACCCCTATTCGGCCGAACGTCTCGTCGCTGTTAGCGGTATTGTCTCCGTTGCCGCGGTCCTCGTAACCATCGTCGCCCTCTGGCGGATCGAAGGCAAACCCGAACTGGCCCCGCGCCCGACGGGACCAAAGGCGGACTTCCTCGAAGCGCTCAGCGAGGTCTGGGCAGACGCGCCCGCGCGTAATTTCGCGATCTTCGTCTTCGCAGCCATGCTTGCCTACAATACGCAGGATCTGATCCTCGAGCCCTTTGCAGGCCACGTCTTCGGCATGACGCCGGGTGAGTCGACGGCGCTTGCCGGCACTCAGCATTCCGGTGCGCTCATCGGCATGATCCTGGTCGCGATCCTTGGCACTGCCGTCGGCGGGCCCGTTTTCGGCTCCATGCGCCGCTGGACCGTCTGGGGCTGCGTCGCCTCGGGGGCCGCACTCATGGTCCTCGGCTTCGGCGGCATGACCGGGCCCGACTGGCCGCTTCAGGCCAATGTCTTTGCGCTCGGCTTCTTCAACGGCGTCTTCGCGGTCGCCGCCATCGGCTCGATGATGGGTCTTGCCTCCAAGGATAGTTCGGGCGGCAACTCCGATCAGGCCGGGATCCGCATGGGCGTCTTCGGCGCCGCCCAGTCAGTCGGCTTCGCCACCGGCGGCTTCCTCGGCACGGCAGCGGTCGACTTCATGCGGCTCACGACCGACCGGCTGGAGCTAGCCTATGGCACCGTCTTCATCGCCGAGGGTGTGGTCTTCCTGATCGCAGCTCTCCTCGCCCTTCGCGCGGTAACCAACCTCGCACCGCGCACCACCGTCGCCGTTCCGGGAGAATGAGCCATGGACAGCTTTGATATCGTCGTGATCGGAGGCGGGCCCTGCGGCGCCACGGCCGCCGAGGATCTCGCGAAGCTCGGCCACAAGGTCGCTCTGATGGATAAGGCGGGCCGGATCAAGCCCTGCGGCGGCGCCATCCCGCCCCGCGCCATCGACATGTTCGAGATCGACCCCGCCCAGCTCGTCGCCAAGATCAAACGCGCCCGGATGATCTCGCCCAAGGGCAAGCGCGTCGATATCCCGATCGAGGGCGGCTATGTCGGCATGGTCGATCGCGAGCATTTCGACGAGTACCTCCGCGACCGCGCGGCGAGCCAGGGCGCCACCCGGCTCACCGGCACCTTCAGCGAGATCGAGCGCGACGACCAGGGCATGATCGTCCACTACCGCCCAAAGGCAGCAGGCCACGACGGCGGCACCGCCCGGGTCCGCGCGCAATACGTCATCGGCGCCGACGGCGCGCGCTCCAATGTCGCCCGTCAGGAAGTGCCCGGGGGCGACACCATCCCCTACGTGATCGCCTATCACGAGATCGTCCGCTCGCCAGAAACCCATCATATCGATGGTTTCGAGCCAGACCGCTGCGACGTCTACTACGATGGCAGGATCTCCCCCGATTTCTACGGCTGGGTCTTCCCCCATGGTGAGCAGACCTCAGTCGGCATGGGCACCGAACTCGACAATCACTCGGTGAAAAAGGCCACCGCCGATCTGCGCGGCATCTCCGGCCTCACCCAGGCCGAGACGATCCGGCGTGAGGGTGCCCCGATCCCCCTTAAACCCCTCGACAAATGGGACAACGGCCGTGATGTGGTGCTGGCCGGCGACGCCGCCGGCGTCGTCGCGCCCTCCTCAGGCGAGGGGATCTTCTACGCCATGTATGGCGGGCGCTGCGCCGCCGAGGCCGTCGCCTCTGCCCTTGCTGCCGAGACCGAACCCGCCCGCGTCAAGGCCCTTGGCCTCGCCCGCAAACGCTTTCTGAAAAGCCATGGCGGCGTCTTCTGGATCCTGCGCAAGATGCAGGATTACTGGTATATTGACGACAACCGCCGCGAACGCTTCGTCGCCATTTGCCGCGACAAGGATGTGCAGGAACTGACCTTCGATGCCTATATGAACAAGGAACTGGTCAAGGCCAAACCACTCGCTCATGTGCGGATCTTCTTCAAGAACATCGCCCATCTCATGGGTCTGGTCCCGGCCTGAGCCCGTGCATGGCCGGGTGGGCGGGCAGTCGAGGGGCCGCAGGCGCCTCGCTGGGTGCCCCCGGCCATCATTCCCACGCGCCGCACCTCATGACAAACGGAGCCGCCCATGGATGACATCGCCCTGATCCCGGCCCTTGTCGCAGGCGGTGTCGCGCTAGCCTGCGCCGTTGCGGGCGGTGTCTTGACGCGCCTCGGCCCCTGGTACGACAATCTCGTCAAACCGTCTTTCCAACCGCCCGACTGGCTCTTCGGCCCGGCCTGGACCGTGATTTTCACCTGCACGGCCATCGCAGGCTACCGCGCCTGGATAGCAGCAGACGCCCCGGATCAGCAGACAACGATCCTCATCCTCTACCTCACCAACGCGGTGATCAACGCGGCCTGGAGCGCGTTTTTCTTCACCCTGCGCCGCCCGGACTGGGCGCTTTGGGAGGTCGCCCTCCTCTGGTTCTCGATCATCGCCATGATCGTCGCCACCTGGCCGATTGAGCAGACCGCCGCGCTTCTGCTGATCCCCTACCTCCTCTGGGTCAGTTTCGCGGCGATCCTGAATCTCGCGGTTGTGCGCCTCAACGCCCCGTTCGGGCGCACGGCCCCCTAGTCGCCGAAGCGAAAATCGAAGAACGCGATGTCGTCGGCATAGATCTGCCCAATCACCGCACGGCTCTCCCGATCATAGGCATCGCGGTAGTCGCATCGATCTGGCGCTGCATTCACAACCCCGAGGCGCCCGGGCGCATAGCCCAGTTCCTCCAGAATCTCCGGCAACGAGGTCTGAAGACCACGGAAGTCCTCCAGCCGGCTGACAGCGATCTCTCCCGCAGGCGCTACTAGGGGGCGCTGCGGCCGGTGGAACTCGGCCGCCACCTCCCGCACATAGTCCCGAAACCCGAGATCCTTCACCCGCGTATGCCACGGGTGCCCCTGTGTGCGTTTGACATAGCGGTAGAGCGAGAACGCCCAATCCCAGCTGTTACGATAGTAGGCAAACGAGAAATACGACGCCCGCTCCGGCCCCAATAGTCCGAAAATCTCCTCCACCCCATCATGGATGCCGAGCTGCCCGTTCTTGAGGCTCCGGTCCTGCCGCCAACCCCTCACCCCCGCGAAGAACCGCGTCACCGTCATCCCGCCAGTCTTCGGGACATGGACGAAGAAGAACCGCATCCGCTCATCGATGAAACTGGCCATGGCCGCCTCCTTACGCCCTGGGCATCAGGGCGCGGATCCGCTGCTCCAGCCCCGCCGCGCCTGGCGCCGACAGCCGCTCGGCACAAGCCAGCGCAGAGCGTCGCAACCCGGCATCGAGCACAACCTGAAAGGCAGCGTCCAACAAATCCGGCCGGTCTTCGAGCCGGGCGAGATGAACCAGCACCTCGCGGGCTAGATCAGGCAGCCCACCACGCCGCGCGGCAGCATCCCGCACCGCTGCCAGCGCAACACGCGAGGAGAGCCAGTCCGGCAGGTCCGGCGCCGCCCCAAGCAGGCCACTCGCCTCCAGCTCCACAAGGACCCGCCGGAACTTCGGATGCGTCCGTTCCCGTAGATCCCGCGCCATGGCCACAGCACCACCGGCATCGCCCAGCGCAACCAGCGCCCGCGCCCGTTCCCGCAGATAGCTTGGCCGCCCCGGCGCGGCCCGATCGGCGCTACAGGCGGCAACCAGTGCCTGCTCGGGATGACCGGCTTTCCGCAAGACCTCGGCCCGTAGCGCCTGCCAGCCCGGATTGGCCCAGTCTGCATCCGCTTGGACAGCATCCAGTGCCGCCGAATCGCCTGCACGCAAGAGCCTGTAGGCCTTGTTAAACAGGCCGAACTGCGCGGTCCGACCAGCCATATGACAGTCAAGCACCCACCCTTTCTCGCGGGCCTGCTTCAACCCCTTGCACGGCGACAGCAGGAACGGGCGATAGTGCCGCTGGCCCGTCAGATACTCCGTCACCCCATGGTGATGCGGCGCCACCGCAACCTCGCCGTAAAACGCACCTGCCTGATCCAGACCGGAGAGAAACAGCGCATCCACGGGATCATGCGCACCGAAAAGGGTCACTCCCGGCGTCTTGGGCGCCGCCGCTCCGAATCGCGCGATCAGATCGCCCCAGTCCCCGGTCGGAACAACGCCGTTGTCCTGGCTTCGCGTCGCGGGGCCGCCCAGCACCGCCTCCGGGCTCGTCGCCAAAAAATGACCGCCCCGATCGAAACTATGCGCCAAAGCCAGCGCTAAATAAGCCCCCATAGAGTGCCCGATGAAATGCGCGCGCTGAAACCCCTCGCTTAGCCGCCCCACGGCCGCCACCAGCGTCGCGATCGAGGTGAAATCCCCACCGACACCGACCTGATACCAACTGTTTTCCGCACAGTTCAGGAGCAGCTTCGCCCCGCGAATCCTGCTGAAGATCCGCGTCTGAGCGAACTTGCCCTTCGGCACATTCACATGGCTCGCGACAACCCACAGAACCCGGTTCCCGTCCTCACCCGGATCAAAGCGCACAAAGTCCGGATCGGCCCGGCCGAACAGCGTCTCCACATCCCGCGATATCCGGCCCGGATGGCCCATAGGCTCTCCCTCCTCGCGCCCGCATCCCGGCGGGCCGGCGCCCAAGCTGCGGAAACAGGCTTAACGTCAATTTAAGCCTGAGCGGCAAAACCTCAGCCATCGCCCCAGATGACGAGCCCGGCGCCAGAAAGGCCGCGATCCATGTCGACCCAATTGAGGATCCTGTTCGCCCTGATGATGCGGGAGATGGCAACCCGCTTCGGCCGCTCAGCAGGGGGATTCGCCTGGGCCTTCCTCGAGCCGGTCGGCTACATCGCGCTCCTCTCGGCGGTGTTTATCCTGCTCTCCCGTGCGCCCCCGCTCGGCCACAGTTTCCCGCTATTCTTCGCCGCAGGCTTCCTGCCGTTCTTCGTCTTCCGCACGATCTCCAGCGTGACGGCGACGGCGATCCGGTTCAATCAGGCGCTCCTGACCTATCCCAGTGTGACGCCGCTCGACACGGCGCTGGCGCGCTTCCTGCTGCAGTTCCTGACGACAGCGCTGGTCTGCCTGACTATCCTAGCCGCGCTCTGGGCATGGGAGGGGGAATGGCCGGTGATCCGCCCGCTCTATCTCGCCCAGGCCTTTCTGCTCGCAGCCATGCTCGGGCTCGGCATAGGGCTCCTGAACGCGGTCCTCTTTTCCTTCTCTCCGACGTGGGAGCGGGTCTATTCCATCCTGACCCAGCCGCTCTTCATCATCTCCGGTATATTCTATCTGGCTGACTTGCTGCCGCCAGAAGTGCGCGATCCCCTGCACTGGAACCCAGTCGTCCATCTGGTGGCCCTTATGCGCATGGGGGTCTTCGCCGCCTATGACGCGCCCCAGGCCGATCCGCTCTATGTGCTTGGAATTGCAGCTTTTTGCCTGCTTCCCGGGCTCTTCTTCCTGCATGCCTGGCGCGCGAGGCTTACCGAACAATGATCCGGCTTGAGAATGTCACCAAGGAATACCCGGTCCCCGGCGGGCGGCGGCGCATCCTCGACCAGGTGTCGCTGACCCTGCCGGGGGACCGCAACATCGCACTTCTCGGGCGCAACGGCGCCGGCAAATCGACCCTGCTGCGCCTGATCGCCGGTACGGTCGAGCCCGATGAGGGCCGGATTGTGCGCGACGCCCGCATCTCCTGGCCACTCGGGCACAAGGGCGGGCTGCATGGCACGCTGACGGGTGCGCAGAACGCCGCCTTCGTCGCCCGGATCTATGAGCGTGACCCGGCAGAGCTGCTCGCCTTCGTCGAGGATTTCGCGGAGCTGGGCGAGTACATCCACGTCCCCGTCTCGCGCTACTCCACCGGCATGCGCGGGCGGCTTGCGTTCGGCCTCAGCATGGGCATCGATTTCGACACCTATCTGGTCGACGAGATCATCGGTGCAGGCGACGCGCGGTTCCGCGCGAAATGCCGCGATTGGCTCCGTGCCCGTCTCGGCCGCGCCAATCTGATCATGGTCTCCCACAGTCCCAACATGATCCGCAGCTTCTGCAACGCAGGCGCGGTGATCGAGGACGGCCAGCTCTTTTTCTATGAGGAGATCGAGGACGCCATCGCCTCCCATCTCCTGAACCTCGACTTGCGGCCGAGGCGCCGCCGGCAACCGATGACAGAGGGGGCCGCATGAACGCGCCGACCACCTTACCCGCCAAGGCCCGCGAGGCCGCCCGCCCGGCCCATCCACAGGTCGAACCGGAACCTGTGGCCCAGGCTACGCCGATCCCGATCCACGGCGTCCCGCGCAGGCGTCGGCGGTGGCGCGGCATGTTGCTTTTCCTGCTCTTCGTCGCCACCCCCTGGTTCTTCGCGACCGAGTATCTCTACACCCGTGCTGCCGACCAGTACGCCTCGACCATCGCGTTTTCGGTGCGTAGCGGAACCGGCCCCCAGGTCGCCCAGACACCGGACCTGATGGGCGCACTGGCAGGCGGCTCCACTCCCCTGATGGCAACCGAGAGCTACGTCGTCTACGACTACCTGCGCAGCCAGCAGATCGTCGAGGCGGTGAACCGCGACCTGGATCTGCGCCGCCTGTTCAACCAGAACCACGACGACTGGGTCTTTTCCCTCGGCCCCGACGCCACGATCGAGGACCTGACCCGCTATTGGCAATGGCAGGTGCCGGTCGTCTACGACACACTCTCAGGCATCGTCAGCGTCGAGGTGCGCAGCTTCGACCCACTCAGCGCCACCGCCATCGCCCGCGCGATCCTGACCAATGCCAGCGCGCTGGTAAACGACATCAGCCGCACCGCGCGCGAAGACACCGTCGGTTTCGCCGAGGCGGAGCTTGCCCGCGCAGGGGAGCGGTTGGAGGAGATCCGCGCCCAGATCCGCCGCTACCGTGAGCTGGAGCAGAATGCCAATGCCGAAAGCCAGCTCTCGATCGCCACCGGTCTGATCGGCACGCTTGAGGCCGAACTGGCGGAAGCCCGGGTCGATCTGAAACTCGCATCAAGCTATGCGCGCGATAACGACCCGCGCGTGCTCCGGCTCACCAACAGAATCACTGTGCTCGAGGAACGCATCGCCGAAGAACGGCAGCGTTTCGGCGCAGGCGCCGAGGCCGCGGCCAAGGGCGAGAAGACCCTCGCCGACCTGCTTGGCGATTTCGAAGAACTTGAGGTCGAGCGCCAGTTCGCCGAAACCGCCTACACAAACGCCATGGCGGGCCTGCAGATGGCCAATGCGGATGCGAGGCGTACCCAGCGCTACCTCGCCGTCCATATCGAGCCGACCCGGGCGGAGGCGGCAAGTTACCCCGAACGCCCGCTCCTCTCAGCAATGATCTTCGGCGCGCTGCTTCTCGTCTGGGGCGTCGCGACACTCGTTCTCACCAATATCCGGGATCGCGGCTGATGCTGAAACCCCGCGGCCCGTTTCACACACCGATCCTGCCGCCTGCCGTCATCGGCTGGCCGGAAGTCGCATTCCACGGGGACCGCTGTCTCTGGAGCAAGGCGGAGGCATCGGACGCCCTGCGCACCCTGCGCGCCGCGCGGCTCTACTGGCCAGTGCCGCGCCATGATGCTGGGCAGGCGACAACGGCCCGCATCACCGGCCCCGTCAATCGGCTCGTGCTCGACACCGGCGCACCGCTCGCCAGCATCGACCCGTCCGCGTTGCAGGAGATCAGGGCGCCTGAAGGCCATCCGGCAGCGGCATGGGGTCTCCTCGCCGGCCTCTCCGGCGATGACGCGCGGGCGACGACCCTCCTCCAGCACAGCCGCTGGCGCTGCCCCTGGCGCGGGGGAGAGACCGACCTTGCCTCTGGCCTCGACGCGCTCCTCTTCCTGCATGCCGCCGCCTCGGAATGCCGCCGCCCGCACGCTACCCGCGGCTTCTCTAGGTGGAAGTGCCGCGCGATCACCCCCTTCCTCACCGGCCCGCACGGCCCACCTCGGCATCTGAAAACCGGCGATCCGCTGCCCGCGGGTACGATCGAGATCGGCTGGGGTACGCGCCCCGGCGCCACCGGTTGGACGGCGGAGGACGGCTTTCTGCGCTCCGTCGGCCTCGGCGTGCGCAACGCGCTGCCCGCCTCGCTCGTCATCGCCCGCGGGCCGCTCCACTATGACGCCACAGGTCCCAACGCGCTCGACCGCCTCCTCGCCGATCGCCCGGTGCCACTGCACCTGATCGCGCGGGCACGCGCCTTGCGCAAAAGCCTCCTCGCAGGTGCACTGACCAAGTACAACCAAAGCTCCACCGCGCCCCCGCCCCGCCCGGTGAGCGGGCGCCCGGCCATCCTCGTCCCGGGACAGGTTGAGGGCGATGCCTCGCTCCTGCGCGGCAGCCCGGCGATCCGGACCAACCGCGCCCTACTCGAGGCTGCCCGCGCACGCTTCCCAGGCGCCTTCCTCCTCTACAAACCGCACCCGGATGTCGAAACCGGCCTGCGCCCTGGTCGCATCCCGGAGAGCGATCTGGCGGTTCTGGCCGACCGTGTCACCCGAGACCCTTCGCCCCTGCCCGCGATCGCATGGTGCGACAGGGTCGCGACGATGACCTCGCAATTGGGATTCGAGGCGCTGATCCGCGCCAAACCAGTCACCACCTTCGGCCGCCCGTTCTATGCCGGATGGGGCCTGACGGACGATCTCGACCCGCCCGATCGCTCCCAACGCCTCACCTTGGACGAGCTGGTCGCCGCCAGTCTGATCGTCTACCCGCGCTACATCGACCCGATCAGCCGTCTGCCGGCCCCGGTGGAGATCGCGATCGACGGGCTCGAGACCTTGCGTACCCGTCAGGGACGCCCTCTCTCCAGGCTAGTGCGTCTCGCCGGTCATGCCCGCTCCGAGATCCTAAATGCACCGGAGGCTCCGAAATGGCGCCCAAGCAGATGATCAGCGGTCCGGTTCTCCTGATCTCGGTCGATGCCTTCCCAAAGATGGGTGGGATCTCGACGATGACCCATCATCTCGCCAACGCCTTCGCGGAGCTTCCGGGCGGCGCGATCCTGCTCGCGCCCGCGGGCTGCCACGTCCCCGCAGCCTTCACCCGCCGCTATGCGCTGGCCGAGGATTTCGAGTCGGATCTCGAGGCCCGAGACGGTACGGCTGGCCTCGCCGAGGATGCCCGGATCGAGGCCCTGATCCGCACGATCATCACCGAGGAACGGCCGCGCCGCATCCTCCTGATCCACGCCTTCCATTATGGCCCCGGCGCCGTCGCGGCGGCTCGCGCGCACGCCATCCCGGTCTCGGTCTTCATTCACGGCACCGAATTCACCAGCCAGACCCTGAGGCCCGCCGATGCACTCCGCACCCGGCGCGATCCAGCCAGCCGCGGCTTCCGGCTTCTCTCGACGCTGGCCGCAGCCGATGAGATCCTGACCAACAGCCGCCACACGGCCAATCTGGTCGCGGCCCATGCATCCGGCCGCCCGCCGCATGTGGCTGGCGTCGGGCTGCCCCTCGCAACACTTCGGGCGGAGCAGCGCAATTCCCCGGTCTTCGACCGCGGCCAGCGCCTTGCTCGCCGCCGCGCACTCGGCCTATCGGACGGCCCGCTGCTTGGCTATATCGGCCGTCTGACCCCCAACAAGCGCATCGACCGCATGCTGGAGATCGCGGCGCATATACCCTCGGCCACCTGCCTGATCGGCGGCACGGGTCCGGCCGAGCAGAGCCTCCGTGCCCACGCGAAATCCCTCGGTCTCTCCGGCAGGATCCATTTCACCGGCGCGCTCTCAGAAGATGCTAAATGGCGCGCCCTGCGGGCCATGGATTTCAGCTTCCTTCTGTCCGAACACGACACCCAGACCGGCGCCTACGAAGGGTTCGGGATTGCCATGCTGGAAGCCGCCGCAGCGGGCGCTGTCCCTGTCTCCACCGGCGTCGACGGCATGGCCGATTTCGCAGGAGCGCCATGGCATGGCGCGCTTCGCCTCGCCGCCGATCCCTGGCAGCCAGAACACCATGCGAAGACCCTGCGTGCCCTCCATGCCGAGGAGGCGGGGATGGACGCGCTTGTCCGTCGCGGCCGCCACGCCATCGCCAACGCCTTCACGTGGGAGCGGATCGCCCGCACTCTCGACTACCGCTGGCACGGCCAGCCCATGGAGCTTGCTCGTGCGGGATAGGCTTGCCGCCCTCCTCGCGATCGCCCGCAACCGCGATCTTCTGGTGCTCAGCGACCGCTATCCACCGGACGCGATCGGCGGGGCCGAGATCAGCCTGCATCTCTGCCTCAGCCGGGCCGAGCTGCGCCACCGGACGCTTGTCGCTGTCTTCTCCGACAACGTGCAAGCGCCGGAGATCTACTGGCAGGACGGAGTGCCAGTCCTCCGCCTGCCCGACGCTGATCCATGGCCAATCCACGCGAGCCCGAGCGGCCGCCACAGACGCGTCGCGCGGGCGGGTCGGATAGCGCGCGCGGCCTATGAGGCCATCTCAGGCGCCCGATTCCTGCTAACCGGCGGCCCGCCCGTCCAGATCGCCGACCGCGCCGGCGCCATCCTCTTCGAGCTGACCAACCGGCCCAGAGGCGGGATCGCCAGCGATTTCTCCCTCGGCCGCGATTGGGCCCGCCGCCGCGCGATCCGGGCACTCGCCCGCGAAATGCGCCCGGCGACCGTGCTCCTCGACAATTACCGCAGCATCCTGCTTGCCCCCGACCTGCGCCAGAGCCTTCCCGGCAGCGACCTGATCGCCGTCGTCCGCGACAACCGCTTCACCTGCGCCCGGCACGACCAGTCGCAGAGCATTGGCGGCACCCTCTGCACCGCCTGCCGCTTCGCCTGCGCCGCCGAGGACGCGACATTCCTGCCAAAGCTGCACAAACGCCACCTGCACCTGACTGCGGCGCGACGCCAACACGCGCTTGCCACCGTTGATCGCGCGGTCGTCACCAGCGCGTTTCTCCACACCGGCATCGCCGCCCTCAACCTCGGCATCCAAATCGAGCGCATCCCAAATCCCGGTGGCAGTCTCGAGGAAGTCGCGGGCCACATCCGCGGCGTCGCCGAATGGCCGGGCCAGAACCTGCTGATCGTCGGCATGTTGAATGAGAACAAGGGCCAGCTCCGCTTTCTGGAACAGGCGGCGGACTGGCTCCGGGTCGACCCCGCACGCCGGGTCCACCTCGCCGGACGCGGCGAGCGGATCGCCCGTCAGATCACCAAGTTTGCCGAGGCGCAGGGGCTCACGGACCAGATCCTCCTGCACGGTTATCTGCAACGCCGCGCCCTATTCCGCCTCGCCCGGCGTTGCCAGGTCGTGGTCGCCCCCACAGTCTGGCCCGAACCCTTCGGCCGTGTCCCGCTTGAGGCCGGTCTCGCTCGCCGCCCCATCGTCGCCTTCGCCCGCGGCGGGCTCTGCGAGACGATCCGCGATGGGGTCACGGGCTACCTCATCGCCCCGGATGACTACCCCGCCATGCTCACGCAAATCGAGACGCTGCTCGCCGACCCCGCGCTCTGCCGCCGGATCGGCGCCGCTGCACACAGCCATATCAGCGAACGTTACGGTCTCGACAGCATCATCAGCGCCCTGACGACCACGCTGCAACCTCGGCCTGCGCCAGCCTAACGCTCAGGGCTGGCCAGTCCCGGGCTTTGACTGTAACACTCCCGCCGAAAAGCGAGAGACAAGATGACCGTCGTCCACATCCTCAACGGCCCCAACCTCAACCTGCTCGGCACGCGGGAGCCGGAACTCTATGGCGCCGACACCCTCGCCGATATCGAGGCGGCCTGCCGCGCGCGCGCAGGCCAGCTCGGACAGCAGCTCACCTTCCGCCAGTCCAACGACGAAGGCGCGCTCGTGAGCTGGGTTCAGGAGGCGCGCGACCAGGCCGACGCGCTCATCCTGAACGCCGCCGCCTACACGCACACCTCCGTTGCGATCCTCGATGCGCTAAAGATGTTCGACGGGCTCAAGATCGAACTGCACCTGACCAACCCGCACCGGCGCGAGGCGTTCCGGCACACTTCCTACGTCTCGCTCGCCGCCGATGGGGTTATCGCGGGCTTTGGTGCTACGGGCTATGTGCTCGCGCTCGAGGCGGTCGCGGCAAAGCTCGGCACCGAATGACGCCGCCGGTCCCGGTCTTTGACGGCCATAACGACACACTCCTCAAGCTCGAGCTTGCCGCCCGCGCCGGGTCCCCTCTCGACTTCTACACCGACAATGGCAGCGATCTCGATATCGACCTGCCCCGCGCCCGCGCCTCAGGTTTCGCGGGCGGTTTCTTTGCCATGTTCTCGCCCCGCACCGACAAGAAACCCGGCGAAGATTTCGACCCGGGCGATCCCGCGAACTTCGAACCCGTCCCACAGGCCCGCGCGCTGGAGATCACGCTGGCGATGTTTGCCCGCATGCGCCGCCTCGCCCGCGACCTGCCCGACGATCTTGCGATCTGCAGCGATGTAGCGGAGATCCGCACCACCATGGAGACCGGCCAGATCGCGCTCCTCCCCCATATCGAGGGGGCCGAATGCATCGACCCCGGCCTCGACACGCTAGAAGTCCTGCACGCCGCAGGCCTCCGCTCCCTCGGCCTCGTCTGGTCGCGGCCCAACATCTTCGGCCACGGTGCCCCGATGGACGCGCAGCCAGAGCTCGACCCCGGCGAGGGGCTTACCGATGCCGGCCGCGCGCTGGTCCGCGCCTGCAATCGGCTCGGCATCATGATCGACCTCTCGCATCTTACCGAGCGCGGCTTCTGGGACGTGGCCGAAGTCACCGACAAACCCCTCGTCGCCACCCACTCCAACGTCCACGCGATCTGCCCGAGCGCGCGTAATCTGACCGATGACCAGCTCCGTGCCGTGGCGGCGTCGGGCGGCGTGGTCGGCCTCAACTTCAACTGCTCGTTCCTGCGCCCGGACTGTGCCGATGACACCGATGTGCCGATGACCCTTCTCCTGCGCCATCTCGACCATATGCTGGAGATTGTTGGCGAGAACGGCGTTGCCCTCGGTTCGGACTATGACGGCTGCCTCCTGCCTGCTGAGATCGCCAACGTCACGGGCCTGCCCCGCCTCACCGCGGCCATGCGCCAGGCAAATTACGGCGACGACCTGATCAACAAAATCTGCAGCGAAAACTGGCTCGACCTTCTTGGGCGGGCCGGTGTGGGTGGTTAAGCCGACCGCCACATCAGTGGAGGTTAGAACGCTTCGGTTCATCGTTATGAGAATGCAGAAAGGGGTCTGACATCGCCGTTCAGAGATCTCAAAAATGCGATTTGCGCAGCAGCACCAAATTCGCACAATTACTGTTACTCGCCCCAGCATCCCAAAGTAAGGGAGACCCAGATGGCACTTGACCCTGGCGCGATGCACGCGCGCATCATCGAGAATCTGCCAGAGAAAGCTGGGCATCCTCTGTCACACTGGCTCAACGTTCTGGCGAAGGGGCCGTCTGACAAGAAGAGCCGCATGGCGCTCCTCAAGACCGAACATGGGCTGGGTCATCACACCGCCGTCGCCATCATCCGCGAGTTCGAAGATGACGTGCCATGGCGCGATGGCTCCAGTCTGGAACAGGCGCTCAGAGAAGCATTCTCGCCACCGGCTGCCGAGCTTTACGACGCGCTGAAAGCCCATGCGCTCGGTATCCCCGGCGTGAACATAGTCCCCTGCAAGACCTATGTCGGCATCAAAGCGAAACGGCAATTCGCAGTGATCAAACCGTCTAGAACTGATGGCCTGCATCTTGGCCTTGCGTTGCCGCCCAAGAGTGCCAGCGAGTTGTCCGAAGCAAGGAATCTGGGCAGCGCACGGATCACCGCCCTGGCCAAGATGGCGCTGGGTTTCGGGCCACTCTCGGACCTGCTCGAACAGGCGGCCAGGGCCGATCTCAAGTCTTAGGGAGAGAGCACCCTGCTATCTTCCTTTGCGCTGAGCGCGAGCTCAGCCTTCGGCGCGGGCCGAAAGCATCTGAGACTTCGATAGGAAAATCATCTCAGAGATGTGCGAGAGACCTATCGATTGTCACCCCATCTCTGTCGCACACGCAAAGCTCGGTGAACGGGCGGGTCACAACAGGAGGACATCGTGACGTTTCATTTCAACCGTAAGGTTCTGAAGGCCATCACTATTGCCAGCGCGCTTGGCATCGCTGCAGGGTCGGCCTCGGCGGAAGATCGCACTGGCTGGCCAGATAGCTTCTCCGTTGGCACGGCAAGCCAAGGCGGCACCTATTTCGTCTATGGCGCGGGTTGGGCCAATCTGGTCTCCGAGACACTCGGCATCCCCGGCGGCACCGAGGTGACCGGCGGCCCGGTTCAGAATGCCGCCCTCGTGCAGGCCGGCGAATTAGACATGGCAATGGTCACCATGGGCCCGGCCTTCGATGCAATCGAGGGAAAGAGCGCGCTCGCTCCCGGGCTGAAGCACGACAAGATCCGCGCAATCTTCCCCATGTACAAGACCGGCTTCCACGCCGTCGCGCTCTCAAGCTCAGGGATCACAAGCTTCGCCGATATTCCGGATGGCGCCGTGGTTGGTGTCGGTCCGGCTGGCGGCACGCCCGGGACATACTGGCCGCGGATCCTGAAGGGCATGGGAAAGAACGTCGAATTTCGTAATGGCGGTGCGGCTGATCTGGCCGGTCAGCTTCAGGACGGCCTGATTGACGTTTACACTTGGGCCGGCGGCCTGCCCTACCCGGCCTTCAGCCAGCTCGACGCGCAGACCGATGTGACCTATTTCGGCTTCACGCCCGATGAGCAAAAGGCGGTCGTCGATACACAACCAGTCTCCAAATTCACGATCCCTAAAGGCATCTATCCGTCTTTGAACGAAGACCAGCTGAGCGTATCCATGTGGAATTTCGCGATTGCCCATGCGGATCTACCGGAGAGCTTTGTCTACAAGGTCGTCGATACGATCATGAGCAACAATCCGAAGATGCTCGAGATCCACAAGGCAGCGGTCGAAACCCTGCCGGAAAACTTCGACAAGAACACCTTCATCCCTTGGCATCCGGGTGCGGCACGCTGGTTCAAAGAGAACGGTTTCGACATCGCGCCGGAACTTGAAGGCTAACGCTAGGTCAGTTCTCTTGGCATCCTGAGAAAGATCCGCCCGGTCACGCAGGCCGGGCGGCTATATCTAGGATGACGTCAGTCAACCGGAGATCGCGATGACTGAGACACAGTTGCCTGGCGGGCCAGCCGACAAGACGGACCACCAAGGCACCCTCCAGGAACAGACGTCGCTCCTCGCCCGAGGGGCTTTCCTGTTTTGTGCTCTCTACAGTGCATGGCATCTCTACGTTCTCAACATCGCACCGCTGGAAACCTGGATGTTCCGCATCATCCACATCGCCGGGGCACTAATCCTCGGCTTTACGATGAGCGCCGCGCTGTCGATCAGACCCGTGCCCGACGGGAAGGTGCATCAGCTTTCTGTCTGGCTGGGCGGTGCGGCACTGGTGAGCGTATCCGTTGCCCTTGCCTCGGTGATAGCCGCTTATCTGACCCTCGAGCCCGGGGAACTCGCGCCTCCCGAGTGGACGCTGCAATATTTTGGCATCACGCTGGCTGGCGGGATCGGGATTGCAGTGCTCACAGGCTGGTTTTCCCCAGCACGGAGTGGGCAGATCCCACTTTCCGATGTGGCGCTGATTGTCGCGACACTCGCGAGCTGCAGCTTCATCCTTTTCAGCCTCGACACGCTGTCGCTGCGACTGCGGGCCGGGACACCATTTGCCGACCCGAACAATGGTTGGGCGGCGTTTGCCATTGTCGTGCTGATCGCCGAACTGACTCGGCGCGTCGCGGGGCTCGCGTTGGTTGTGATCGCCCTGGTGTTTATCGCCTATTCCTTCCTCGGCCCTTGGATGCCGGGCTTCCTGGAGCACAAGGGATATGACGCGAAGCGGTTCTTCACCTACATCTTCACCGACAACGGTGTACTGGGGCCGACCACGGCTGTCTCGTCGACCTACATCATCCTTTTCATCGTCTTTGCGGCCTTCCTGCAAAGCTCGAAGGTTGGCGACTACTTCGTGAATTTCGCATTCGCGGCTGCCGGGCGCGCCCGCGGCGGGCCGGCCAAGGTGTCGGTCTTCGCCTCCGGCCTGATGGGCATGATCAACGGCACCTCGGCGGGCAACGTCGTCTCGACTGGGTCGCTCACCATCCCGCTAATGAAGAAGGTCGGCTACCGGCCCCAATCCGCGGGTGCGATCGAGGCGGCCGCCTCGACCGGTGGACAGATCATGCCACCCATCATGGGAGCCGGGGCCTTCATCATGGCCGAGATCACCGGTATCCCCTACACAGAACTGGTCATCGCGGCGCTGATCCCGGCGATCCTCTACTTCTCCTCGATCTTCTTCATGGTTGATTTCGAGGCGAGCAAGACCGGGATGCGTGGTATGCGGTCTGACGAGCTTCCCAGGCTCGCAGACCTGGCCCGCCAGGCCTATCTATTCCTGCCGATTGTAATGCTGATCGGCGCGCTCTTCGCCGGGTATTCGGTCATACGGGCCGGTACGATGGCGATCATGGCAGCCGCGGTGATCAGTTGGCTGACGCCCTACAGAATGGGCCCGAAGGAGGTCTACGAGGCACTGGGCAATGGCGGGCGGATGTCGATCCAGATCATCGTGGTCTGCGCCTGTGCGGGGCTGATCGTTGGCGTAATCTCGCTGACCGGGGTGGGGGCGCGTTTCTCGGGTCTTCTGTTTGACCTGGCAGAGCAGAGCACGCTGCTTGCGCTGATCTTTGCGATGCTGATCTCGGTGATCCTCGGCATGGGCATGCCGACGACCGCGGCCTATGCCGTCGCCGCTTCCGTCGTCGCCCCAGGCCTGATCGAGATCGGGATTGAGCCGCTTGTCGCGCATTTCTTCGTCTTCTACTTCGCAGTGGTCTCGGCGATAACGCCGCCGGTCGCCCTCGCCGCCTATGCCGGCGCGGCGATTGCTGGAGCGGAGCCGATGAAGACTTCGGTGACCAGCTTCCGGGTCGGGCTTGCGGCCTTTGTCGTCCCGTTCATGTTCTTCTACAGCCCCGGGCTGTTGATGGAGGCCTCATGGCACGAGGTTCTGCGCAACCTGCTGACGGCCTTGGTCGGAGTCTAC
Organism: Pseudomonadota bacterium; assembly: GCA_039180675.1. Classification (GTDB taxonomy): domain Bacteria; phylum Pseudomonadota; class Alphaproteobacteria; order Rhodobacterales; family Rhodobacteraceae; genus Thermohalobaculum. The sequence goes on from JBCDDC010000008.1 coordinate 87,543, forward strand.
ATGCTGGCGGGGGCGGTTCAGGGCTGGTTCTTCGGAGCCGCAGGACCGCTTGTGCGGATATGCTTGTTGATCGGGGCGATCAGCATGATTTCCGGCGACTGGCGGACCGATCTGTTGGGTGTCGCGATCGCGGGGGCCTTGTTCACCCTAAGCTGGCGTCAAGGGAAGCTGAAACCATCCTGACGCCGCCAAGCTTATCGAGCGATCTCAGAAAAAAGCCGGGGCGGCGAAGCCCGCGAAGATCATCACGCACAAGCCGACCAGACCAAGCAAATCAGACAGCGCCTCCTTCGGCGCGGCGGTCACAAACAACTTGGCTTTGGCGATCTGTGTCATCACGGGCTCCTATCTTCCGATGAGCCAATGTTCACCACATGTTCTAATACAAATCAAGAACATTTTAGAAACAATTGAGAACCATTTTAGCTAAGCTGCTGATATCAAACGCACAGAGGCGTCTCGCCCCATCAGATAGAGAAGCGTTTTCAGGGCCTTGCCCCGTGTGCCCGTCAGCGTCGGATCCTCGTGCAGAATCAGCCGCGTCTCAGTGCGCGCCCGTTCCATCAGCGCGCGGTCCCGCTCCAGATCGGCGATTCGGAAGCGCGGCGCGCCGGATTGCGCGGTCCCGATGAAATCCCCCGGGCCACGGATCCGCAGATCCTCCTCGGCAATCCGGAAGCCGTCTTCCGTCTCGCGCATGATCTCGAGCCTTGCGCGCGCGGTCTCTCCAAGCGGCGGATCATAGAGCAGAACGCAGGAGGACCGCCCCGCCCCGCGCCCGACCCGACCGCGCAGCTGGTGAAGCTGCGAGAGGCCGAACGTGTCGGCCTGCTCGATCACCATGATCGTGGCCTCGGGCACGTCGACACCGACCTCGATGACCGTTGTGGCAACCAGCAGCTGCTTCTCCCCACGCTGGAAGGAAGACATTGCGGCATCCTTCTCCTCCGGCGGCATCTGGCCGTGCACCAGCGCGACCTTCGCATCGCCGAGGCGTGCACACAGGTCGCGATAACGATCCTCTGCGGCGATCTTCGGGACAACCTCGCTCTCCTCGACCATCGGGCAGACCCAATAGGCCCGCGCGCCTTCGCCGAGGGCGGAGGCGAGCCTCGCGACGACTTCCTCATGCCGCTCCCGCGAGACGAGCCGGGTCTCAACCGGTTTGCGCCCGGGTGGCTTCTCGTCAAGCACCGAGAAATCGAGATCGCCATAGCCGGTCAGAGCCAGCGTGCGCGGAATCGGCGTTGCGGTCATCACCAGAAGGTCCGCACCGGCGGGCGCCTTTCCAGCAAGTTCCATGCGCTGGCGGACGCCGAACCGGTGCTGCTCGTCTATGACGGCGAGCCTGAGATCGCCGAAATCCACGCCCTTCTGAAACAGCGCATGGGTGCCCATCACGATTTTGGCCGACCCATCCGCGATGGCGGCGAGCTTGCTACGCCGCTCCGCCCCGGTGTCCCGGCCCGTGAGCAGGACAAGCGGCACGCCGATCTGATCCGCGACACGCCCAAGCCCGGCCGCGTGCTGGCGCGCAAGGATTTCGGTCGGCGCCATCAGTGCGGCCTGCCCGCCTGCCTCTACGGCTGTCAGCATGGCCATCATGGCAACCCAGGTTTTCCCCGCTCCGACATCCCCTTGCAGCAGGCGAAGCATCCGGGTCTCCGCCTTCATATCGGCGACGATCTCTTCGAGCGCCCGGCCCTGCGCACCCGTGGGCGGGAAACCGAACGCATCGGCGGCCTTTCCGGTCAGCGAACCGGTTCCCGCCGTCGCCCGGCCCGCGCCGCGGCGCATTTTTGCGCGCACCAGGCCGAGGGCGAGCTGATGCGAGAGCAATTCGTCATAGGCAAGCCGCGCCTTCGCGGGCGTGCCCGGCGCCAGTGCGCCGCGATCGGCTGGGTTATGCAGGCTGCGCAACGCGTCCGCCCAATCGGGCCAGCCGTACTCACGCAGCGTATCCGCCCTCTGCCATTCTGGCAGATCCGGCATCTTCGCCAGCGCGCCCTGCACGGCCTTGCGCATCCCCTTCTGCGTGAAGCCCTGTGTGAGAGGATAGATCGGCTCGAAGGAAGGGAGGTCCGCCGCCTCCGCTTCCGGAACTACGTAATCGGGATGAGGGATCTGCAGCCGGCCGTCGAAGATCTCCGCCTTGCCCGAGACGACCCGGGGCTCACCGACGGGCAGCAAGCGGCTGATCCAGTCAGGCTTTGCGTGGAAGAAGACCAGTTCGAACTGCCGCCCTCCCCCCTCGACGATCACGCGATAGGGATGCCGTTCGGCCCGCCCGCGCCGGTGCTCGATCACCTGGACCCGGCAGGTGACGGTTTCACCGGCCTCCACCATCAGCAGATCGTCGCGCAGGCGGCGGTCGATCACGCCATGGGGCAGGAGAAAGAGCAGATCACCGACCTTCTCGACCTCCAGCCTGCCGAGCGCCTGCGCCGTCTTCGCACCGATGCCCGGCAGTGTGGAGAGGTCCGCGAACAGGGGGAAGAGGATCTCGGGTCTTGCCATGATCGCATGGTTGCGCGGCGACTGGCCCCGATCAAGTGTCGATCAGCGCAAGCCACTCTTCTTCGGTCAGCGTCTCGATACCAAGTTCATTTGCCTTCTTGAGCTTTGACCCGGCACCCGGCCCTGCAACGACAAGATCGGTCTTGGCTGAGACAGAGCCGGACACCTTTGCGCCCATCGCCTCCGCCCGTGCCTTCGCCTCAGCCCGGCTCATCTGTTCGAGCGTCCCGGTGAAAACCACAGTCTTGCCCGCCACGGGACTGCCATCGGTCTTCGGCGTCTCCATCGTCTGCGGTGTCAGGTGTGAAAGCAGGCGATCGACGGCCGCCCGGTTCTGAGGCTCCGCGAAGAACGCGATGGCGGCGTGTGCCAGCACGCTTCCCACACCGTCGATCGAGAGCAGCCGTTCGCGCGCGGCCGGATCATCCGCAGCTTCGACCATTCCCTCCTCGAAAGCCTCCCACGACCCGTAAACGCGGCCTAGAAGCCGCGCGGTGGTCTCCCCCACATGGCGGATGCCAAGCGCGAAGATCAGCCTGTCGAGCGCGACCGGGCGCCGCTCGCCGATCGCGGCCAGGAGGTTCGCGGCGGATTTCTCGCCCCAACCCTCCAGCTTCGAGAGCCGCTGCACCTCGCTACCCTCCGGTCCGAAGCGGTCTTCGAGGGCGAAGATATCGGCCGGTTCTTTGATCCATCCCAAGTCCCAGAAGGCCTCGACCTGCTTGCTCCCCAACCCCTCGATGTCGAAGGCCTGGCGGGACACGAAGTGCTTCAGCCGCTCGACCGCCTGGGCCGGGCAGATCAGCTCTCCTGTGCAGCGCCGGACCGCCTCGCCAGCCAGCCGCACCGCCTGCGAGCCGCAGGACGGGCAGGTCTCGGGGAATGCATAGGCTGAACTTTCCTGCGGGCGCCGCGAGAGATCGACGTCTAGAACCTTTGGGATCACGTCGCCGGCTCGGTACACCGTGACCGTATCCCCAACCCTGAGATCCCGGCCCTCGCGGATTGGCTGCCCGTCACCGCCGATCCCAGCAATATAGTCCTCATTGTGCAGGGTCGCATTCGAGACGACGACGCCACCGACCGTGACCGGCTTGAGGCGCGCGACGGGAGAGAGCGCCCCGGTTCGGCCAACCTGAATATCGATCGCCTCCAGCACCGTCACCGCCGTCTCAGCCGGGAATTTGTGCGCGACCGCCCAGCGTGGCGTGGTGGACCGGAAGCCAAGACGCCGCTGCCAGTCCAGCCGGTCGACCTTGTAGACCACTCCATCGATATCGTAGCCAAGCCCCGCCCGGCTCTCGCTGATCCGCCGGTAATGCTCGAGCAGCCCATCCAACGTGTCATGGATCTCGGTGAGCGGGTTGACCACGAGGCCCCAGGATCGAAAAGCGCTTAACACGCCGCCCTGCGTCTCCGCAGGCAGGGCGCTGGTGTCCCCCCAGGAGTAGGCAAAGAACTTCAAAGGGCGTTTCGCGGTGATCGACGGGTCGAGCTGGCGCAGGCTGCCCGCCGCCGCATTGCGCGGGTTGGCGAACGTCTTGCCGCCGTCAGCAGCCTGCTGTTCGTTCAGGGCCGCAAAATCCGCGTGGCTCATATAGACCTCTCCGCGGATCTCGAACACAGGCGGGACGTCGCCGGTCAGCTTTTGCGGCACATCCTCGATCGTGCGGGCGTTGGCGGTCACGTTCTCGCCCACGCTGCCGTCTCCGCGGGTTGCGGCCTCGACAAGCTCGCCGTCCTCATAGCGGAGCGCGAGTGAGAGACCATCGATCTTCGGCTCGGCCACGATATCGACCGTCTCCTCCCCCAGTTTGAGGAACCGTCTGATCCGGTCAATGAAATCGGCGACGTCGGTGTCGCTGAACGCATTGCCGAGGGAGAGCATAGGAACCTGGTGGCGGACCTTGCCAAAGCCTTCGGTAGGGGCAGCGCCAACCCGGCCAGTGGGGCTGTCGTCGAGTTTGAGATCGGGAAACGCGGCTTCCAGTGCGGCCAACCGGCGCTTCAGCGCATCGTATTCGCTGTCGGGAACCTCAGGGGCGTCTTCCTGAAAATATGCGTCGTTGAGGCGCGCGACCCGGGCGCTCAATTCGACGATCTCGCGCTTCGCCTCGTCACGGTCCAGTGCACCGATTTCAGGTGTGTCATCCATGGCCCGGTGATCGGCCGGGCCGGGCCTCAGGTCAAGCCTGATGCGCTACTTGAACGCGTCGAATATCGAGTCCGGCTCAGGGTCGTTGATCACCGGCTGCACGGCGTTGCCGAGATCGTCGCCGCGAAAAAGCTTCATGATCGACGAAAACGGGTTTTCGTAGCCGCCAGCCCGGCGCGCCTGCGCGAATTCAGCCTTTAGCTTAAGGCGCTGTTCGGGCACAGCGTTGCTGCCGCCGCGCCGCATGGCGTCTGCCGGGTCCGGTGCGACCGCGACGAATGCGGTGGCCATCAGAAGTGTCGCAATCACGGTCTTGGCTGGCATGTCTTCCTCCAACATCAGTGAGCTTCATACCCATCAAGTGGAGATTTGGGGCCGCGAAACAAATCGCGCTGCCTCAATGATCCGTGACCTCGCTAGAGGTCGTCGTCAGGATTGGACTCGGCGCGGGATTTGCCCGAGACGTCCTGAGCCAGAGCTGCGGCCATGAAGGGATCGAGCTTGCCATCCAGCACACCCTGTGTATCCGACGTCTCGACCCCCGTCCGAAGATCTTTGACCATCTGATAGGGCTGCAGGACGTAAGAGCGGATCTGATGCCCCCAGCCGATGTCAGATTTCGCGTCATGGGCATCCTGAATCGCCTGGGTCCGCTTCTTCATCTCGAGATCGTACAGCCGCGATTTCAGAGCATTCATCGCGATCTCGCGGTTCTGATGTTGGGACTTTTCGGAGCTCGTCACCACGATATTGGTCGGAATATGGGTGATCCGCACAGCCGAGTCCGTCGTGTTCACGTGCTGACCGCCCGCACCGGAGGAGCGGTAGGTGTCGACCCTGAGATCCGCCGGATTGACCTCGATCTCGATTGAGTCGTCGATCACCGGATAGACCCAGACCGATGAAAACGACGTGTGGCGCCGCGCGGCACTGTCATAGGGCGAGATCCTGACAAGGCGGTGCACTCCGCTCTCGGTCTTCAGCCAGCCAAATGCGTTGTCGCCCTTGATCTGATAGGTCGCCGACTTGATCCCGGCCTCTTCCCCGGCGGTCTCGGATTGCAGATCGACCTTGTAGCCTCGCGCCTCGGCCCAGCGGATATACATGCGGGCGAGCATCGAGGCCCAGTCGCAACTCTCCGTCCCTCCGGCCCCGGAATGAACCTCAAGAAAAGCGTCGTTCCCGTCTGCCTCGCCGGAAAGCAGCGCTTCGATCTCCTTCTCTGCCGCCTTGTCGCGTATGTCGGCCAAGGCCTGTTCGGCCTCAGTGACGACTTCTTCGTCACCCTCCATCTCGCCAAGCTCGATGAGATCCTTATTGTCCTGTAGTGCCTGGGCGAGCGCCTGGTACCCTTCGATCCCATCCGCGAGTTTCTGGCGCTCGCGCATCACCTTCTGGGCCTTGGCGGGATCGTTCCACAGATCAGGGTCCTCGGCGCGGGCGTTCATCTCCTCAAGCCGGTGCTCCGCCGTCTCCCAGCCCAAACGCTGGCGCAGGAGTTCGAGAGATTTCTCGATCTCTGCAACGACGGATTCAGTCTCAGCCTTCATGGAACGTCCCCGAAAAGCGGCGATGGATCAGGTGAAGCGGGTCAGTACAACCCGCCGGTCCCGATATCAACATCATCCTCGGCCGGGGGCTGCGGGACGGCGGGGCGGTTTTCATCTACCCCGGAATTGTTGACCGTAGGCTCAAAGAGATTGAACCCAGACGTGTCATCGCCCCCACCAAGATCCGTAAAAGGCAGGTCGGAGCGCGCGATGGTGCCGAAAAGCTCCTCATCGCCCGCGAGGTAGAAGCTGCCATAAAGCGGCGGCTCGCTGCCTGGCTCGAAGAACTCGACGATCACGTGCTCGCCCGTCTCGTCATCGGGTAGGCGCTCGCCAGTCTCGCGGTCGAGCTTGACCATGATCAGATCGCCCTCTCCGCCGCCCTCAAACTCTCCGGCAGGCCGGGTTTCCATGGCAGCGGCCATGAAACGCTTGAAGACCGGGCCGCAGAGCGTGCCTCCATAGGCGCGACGGCCGAGGCTGCGCGGCTGATCAAAGCCGATGTAGCAACCGGCGACCATGTTGGGGGAGAAGCCGATGAACCAGGCATCCCTGCTCTCATTCGTCGTCCCCGTCTTGCCTGCGAGCGGGAAGCCGAGATCGCCCACGGTCCGCGATGCGGTCCCACGCATCACCACGCCTTGCAGCATCGAGACAAGCTGGTCCGCGGTAAACGAGCTCATGATCTGCGCGCGGGTGTCGTAGAGCACCGGCTCGCTGATCGTCGCGGACCCATTGGCCGCGCAGCCGTCACAAGAACGGGGGTCGTGGCGGAACAGCGTTTTGCCGTTGCGGTCCTGAATGCGGTCCACCACGGTGGGGCGCACCTGCTTGCCGCCATTGGCGAACATCCCGTAGGCCGCGACCATGTCGTAGAGCGTCGTCTCACCGGCACCCAGCGCATAGCTGAGGTGATGCGGCATGTTCTTATAGACCCCGAAGCGTTCGGCGTAGTCGGCGATCCGATCCATCCCGATCTGCTGTGCGATCCGCACGGTCATCAGGTTACGCGACATCACGAGCCCGGTGCGGAGCGTTGTCGGCCCGTAGAACTTACCAGACGAGTTCTTGGGCCGCCAAGCCTCCTGCCCGATCGCGCGAACAACGATCGGCGCATCCAGAACGATTGTTGCGGGAGAGTACCCCGCATCTAGCGCAGCCGCGTAGACGAAGGGCTTGAAGGCCGAGCCCGGTTGTCTCAGGGCCTGGGTCGCCCGGTTGAAGACACTGTCCTGGTAGGAAAACCCGCCCTGCAGCGCGAGCACGCGGCCGGTATGGGGATCCATGGCCACAAAACCGCCCTGCACTTCCGGGATCTGGCGAAGCTCCCAGGCCTCCTCACCTTTTGAGACAAGCACGACATCGCCAGGCTGCCAGAGGTCGGAAGCCGTCTCCGCTGCCAGTCTCTCCCCATCACGTCGATGGGCCTTCACCCAATCCTGGCCTGCGCGGGAGAGTGTTTCGACCGAACTACCCTCTTCATGCAGGACACCAACTTCAGCGCTCTTCGTGGCGCTGGAGAGGACGACTGCCGGATACCAACCGTCGATGTCGCGTGGCGCCTTGGCCGCCTGCAGCTGATCGGCCCACTTCTCCGGATCGAACTCTTCGATCCGCGTCACAGGGCCGTGGTAGACGCCCTGACCCCGGTCATACTCCTCAAGGCCCTGCCGAAGGGTCGCTGCTGCCATCTCCTGCAGTTCCGGATCAATGGTCGCGCGGATCGTTAGGCCACCTCGAAAGAGGGTTTCTTCGCCAACCTCCGCCACCATCTGGCGGCGTACTTCGCCTGTAAAAAAATCAGGCTCTGCTGCTGCCAGAACATCCGGGCCGTCCGTTCCAACCAGTGTGACCAGGTCTTCGGCCTTCGACGCTTCGGCCTCCTCCCGGCTCAAATGCCCGTTCTGGGCCATCTCCTCCAGCACATAGTTCCGCCGGGCGATCGCACGATCCTTGTTGCGAATGGGATGATAGGTCGATGGCGCCTTGGGCAGCGCCGCGAGATAAGCAGCCTCTGAAGGTGTCAGTTCCTCCATCGGCTTGCCGAAATAGTTCTGCGACGCAGCCATGATCCCATAGGAGCGCGCGCCGAGGAAAATCTCGTTCATGTAGAGCTCAAGGATATGATCCTTGGACAGCGCCCCATCGAGACGGACCGCAAGGATCCCCTCCTTGATCTTGCGCTCGAAGCTCCTTGCGTTCCCGACCAGAAAATTCTTCATCACCTGCTGCGAGATGGTCGAAGCGCCTGAGAGCCGGACGCTCTGCCCTTGCGCCCGGGCCAGAGCGTAACGGGTCATCGCCTTCGCAATGCCGACCGCGTCGATCCCCGGATGCTCATAGAAATTCTTGTCCTCAGCCGAGATGAAGGCGTTCTTCACCAGCGGCGGGATCTCCTCAATCGGCGCGAAGATCCGCTTCTCATGCGCGAATTCGGCGATTACCACGCCTTCACCGGAATAGACCCGGCTCAGCATCTTGGGCTGATAATTGACCAGGTCGTCGTGGCTCGGCAGATCCTTGCCATAGAGATGCACGAGCGCGGCAATTCCCACCACCGAGCACATCGCCCCGATGCTAAGGAAACTGAAGAGGCCGGCAATCAGCCTGATCATCAACTGCTCTCTCCCGGTCTTTCGCCTCGTGTCACAAGATCGGACGGGGCTGGTTACTTATCTCACCCACGCGTTTAACGCCGTGGGGCCGTGAAGGCCGGATCGGCGTTATCGCGCCACAATTCTAAACCTTCGACCAACGCCTCGGCAATCGCCTTGCCGTACTCGTCACTTTGCAACCTTTTACGATCTTCTGCGCTCGACAGAAAGCCAAGTTCTATCAAAACCGAGGGAATGTTGGGGGATTTTAGCACGACAAACGCGGCCTGACGGTGCGGGCGCGTGCGCAGAAGTTTGAATTTCTTGCTTACCGAGGCGAGGATCGCTTCCGCAAGCCGGTCGGACTCAGGCGCAGTGGCGCGTTGTGAGAGGTCAAGGAGCAAACGGGTCATCTGGTCGGTTTCGCCGACAAGGTCTGCTCCAGCCAGCACATCCGCCCGGTTCTCCCGTTCCGCAAACGCATCCGCAGCCTGATCCGTCCCTTTCTCCGAAAGCGTGTAGGCAGAGAGACCGGTCGCCTTCCCGTTCTCAAGCGTATCCGCATGGAGCGAGATCAGAACATTCGCACCGGCCCGCTGCGCGATCCGAACACGTTCCCTCAGCGGGACATAGCTGTCATCGTCACGCGTCAGTATGGGGCGAAACTCCTTGGTCTCGCCAATTGCCTCGGCGATCTGGCGGCCGATCCTCAGGACGATTTCCTTCTCCACCAGCCCATCGACACTCGCTCCGGGGTCAATCCCGCCATGCCCGGGGTCCAGAACGACGACGATCCTGCCATCAGGCACGGGTGGTGTCGACGGCTGGGGTGTCCATATCGCCTCGTCCGGCCAGCCCGAGGCTTCTTCGAATGCCTCCTCCGACACAGGTTGAAGCTCTACGATGATCGCCGGGCCATCGCGCCGGTCACCAATATAAGCCTGACTGATCCCGAGCGGTCGGCCGAGGTCGATCACGAGACGCGGCCGATCGGGCTGGAAGAAGCCGTAACGGGCGTCGATCCCTCTTGGGGCCGCAAAGGCGTTGCCAAAGTTTCCCTCGGCGAAATCGATGACCAGCCGGCGCGGATTACTGAGCGTGAAGGCATCGAACCCGATCTCCTCACCGGTCCCTATCACGAGGCTCGCCGCACCGCCTTCCCGCTCGAATGCCATGCTTTCGATGACCGGCTCTGCCTGCACGATCGTCGTCAGGAGGCCAAGCGTGAAGACCTGAGTCACCAAGACCACACTGAACCACAACCTAAGCCCCATCTGCTCCCTCGAACCCAGAATCAGTTTGTCAGTTTCTTTTTTCGCAAGTATATGGCGGATAGGACATTCCGTCTGTCATATGTTCGTGGTGAGCGTCTTCTGCTCTTCCGGAAATATTCCGGCCCGAACCATCCGGCAGCGCTCGGGCCACGCCTGACCCAATGGTTGAGTTCTTACCCAAGGGCTGGCGCACCGGAAAGTGATAGTCCCGCGCCAGAGAGCGCCTAAACAGTTCAACTGCGTCCCTTGGCGGACGCCCGATGACGAAAGATACGCGCCGATGCGCCCGCTTTGTACCACCAGACCCCTTACCCGGACCGCGCTCACAGCGTCCGCACGGGATCTGGTTTTCGCGGGGCATCCTGCGCATCAAAGAGATGCACAGACAGAAGGCTGGCGGCGAAGTCCGCCCGGTCGGGCTGTCTGCAGAAGGATTCCATGGGAAAGAAAATGCTCATCGATGCCACCCATCCGGAGGAAACCCGGGTCGTGGTGGTGGACGGCAACAAGGTCGACGACTTCGACTTTGAGTCAATCAACAAACGCCAGCTAGCCGGAAACATCTACCTCGCAAAGGTGACCCGGGTCGAACCGTCGCTTCAGGCGGCTTTTGTCGACTACGGCGGCAACCGGCACGGGTTTCTGGCCTTTTCGGAGATCCACCCGGATTACTACCAAATCCCAGTAGCGGATCGAAAGGCGCTGCTTGAGGAAGAGGAGCGTGCCGCGCGCGAGGAGAGTGCCGACGAGAACGGCAATGGCGACGAAGCGCCTAAGAAAGCCAAACGCGCCCGACGCTCCCGCGGCGGGAAGAAGCCTGCCGCTGCGGCCGAGGCAGCGTCCGATGTCTCGGGTCTCGAGGTGATCACGGCCGAAGACGCGCCTGCGACCGACGGGTCAGAAACCCCGGACAGCCTGACCGTAATGGACGTGGCCGAGGCACCCGCCGAGGGCGACGCTCCTGGGCCATCGGAAAGTGACCCGGATCCGGAGACGCGAGCCGAAGCCGATGATGCTTCGGAGGCTCCAGAACCCCCTGGAGAGGCGGGCACCGACACGCCACCGGACGAGCCGAAGACGATGGCGGAAGATGCTGGTCTCGAGGAGGACAAGGTTTCCGAGGAGCTCGAGGGCGACGGCGCCTCCAGAGGCGCCTCCCGCTCGGACAGCCCCGAGAAGTCGGCCGAGGATGAAACAAGCGACGCGTCCGATGGCGAGGCAGACGATGCCAAGAGTGACGCAGATGACCCTGCGGATGCATCGGACGGCGCCAAGCAAAAGAAGGATAAGTCGGACGAGAAGCCCAAGAAGCGCGCCCGCAGAACCCGCAAGCGCCGCTCGGACAAAGACGACGGTGAGAACAGCGACACGGACGCCGAGGAAGAGGACATCGAATCGGTCGGCGCCGAAGACCTCCAGGAGGAAGTGGCCGCCTCGCGCGCCCGGCGCCGGCGCAACTACAAGATCCAGGACGTGGTCAAGGTCCGCCAGATCATGCTGGTCCAGGTCGTGAAGGAAGAGCGCGGCAACAAAGGCGCGGCGCTCACCACCTATCTCAGCCTCGCAGGGCGCTATTGCGTTCTGATGCCGAACACCGCCCGCGGTGGCGGCATTTCGCGCAAGATCACGCAGGTCGGCGACCGCAAGCGCCTGCGCGAGATCGTCGACGAACTCGATGTGCCCAAGGGTATGGGCCTGATTGTTCGCACCGCCGGTGCGGAACGCACCCGCGCCGAGATCAAACGCGACTATGAATTCCTCTGCCGCCAGTGGGAGCAGGTGCGCGACCTGACCATGAAATCCATAGCGCCGTGCCTGATCTACGAGGAAGGCTCGCTGATCAAACGCTCGATCCGGGATCTCTATTCGAAAGAGATCGACTCGATCTCCGTCGAAGGCGAAAACGGGTATCGTGAGGCGAAGGACTACATGAAAATGCTCATGCCGTCCCACGCCAAGAACGTTCAGCAATACACGGATCAGATCCCGCTCTTCATCCGTTATCAGGTGGAGAGCACGCTGAACGGGATGTTCTCCCCGACGGTCCAGCTCAAATCGGGTGGCTATATTGTGATCGGCGTGACCGAAGCGCTGGTCGCGGTCGACGTGAACTCAGGCCGCGCGACCAAGCAGGGCTCGATCGAGGAGACGGCGCTTCAGACAAACCTCGAAGCCGCGGATGAGGTCGCCCGGCAGTGCCGCCTGCGCGACCTTGCCGGTCTTATCGTGATCGACTTCATCGATATGGAGGAGAACCGCAACAACCGCGCGGTCGAGAAGCGGATGAAGGAGCGGCTGAAAACCGATCGCGCCCGCATCCAGATCGGCCGGATCTCATCTTTCGGACTGATGGAGATGTCGCGCCAGCGGCTTCGGCCGGGCATGTTGGAAGTCACCACCTCACCCTGCCCCCAATGCCAGGGCACGGGCGTGATCAGGTCGGATGAGAACATGGCGCTGTCGATCCTGCGCGAGGTCGAGGAAGAGGGCGTGCGCGGCCGCTCCGCCGAGATCCAGGTAGCGGCCCCGATCGACGTGGCGAATTTCCTGCTCAATCACAAACGCGCCCATATCTCGCAGATCGAGGCCCGCTACGGCGTCTCGATCCTGATCGTGGCCGATCCGAGCCTGACCAGCCCCGATTTCCGGATCGAGCGGTCGAAGCAGGCGACCCGGGCCATCGAAAAGGCGCCCGCCGCCGTCACGGCAGACTCTGTCGTCACCTCCGATGAGATCGAGGAGGAGGACGACACGGAAACCACACCCGATGACGACAGCGGCGAGAAGCGCGAAGGCCGCTCGCGCCGCAGGCGTGGCCGGCGCGGTGGCCGGAAACGGCGTTCTGTCGAGACCGGGGATGACAACGGGTCTTCCGAAGCGGACTCGGATGGATCATCCGAGGGTAGCTCAGACACCGACGAAGAGGACAAGCCGAAACGCTCCCGGCGGCGGCGTGGCAAACGCGGCAAGGATGATGCCTCCGCGGACGAGGAAGAGATTAAGGCTGCCGAAGAGGCCAGTGGCTCGGAAGTTCCTGAGCAGGCTGCGGAGACCAGCGACGATGCCGCGGTTCCAGAACCGGTGGCCGAGGCCCCTGCCGTGCAGGAGACTGAGGAGCCACCCGCCGAAGTCGTCGAGTTGAAGACGGAAGAAGCTGAAAGCCCGGAGCCAACCGCCAGCGAAGATGCTCCAACGCCCGGCGAAGAGGATAAGGACCGGCCCAAGCGAAGAGGCTGGTGGTCCTTCGGCGGCTGACCTCAGCCCCCCAGCATGATCTGCATCCGACGCACGCCCTCCGCGATGAGCGGGGGGTTCTGCGCGTAGGAGAAGCGGATCGTTAGATCACCGCGATTCGGGTCGAAATCGAGCCCTGGCGTCGTCGCCACACCTGCCTCGTGCAACAGGCGCTGACAGAACGCTGTGGACGTATCACCCAGATCGCCGAGACCCGCATAGACATAGAATGCCCCATCCGACGGTGCTACCGAGGTGAAACCGAGCCGTGGCAGGGTCTCCATCAACAGGCGGCGGTTCTCCGCATAGGCGTCGATATACGGGGCGACCTCGGCCATCCCCTCGGCGCTCATAGCGCCGACCGCCGCCACCTGGCTGGCATGCGCGGGGCAGATAAAGAGGTTCTGCGCCAGGTTCTGGCATGTCCTCACCATCCGCTCGGGCACGATCATCCAGCCGATCCGCCACCCGGTCATCGACCAGTATTTCGAGAAGCTGTTGATGACGATCGCCTCATCGGTCAGCTCCAGAACCGAATGCGCAGGGGAGTCATAGGTCAGGCCGTGGTAGATCTCGTCTGAGATGAGGATCAGCCCCTCCGCCTCGCAATAGGCCTGCAGTTCAGCCAGCCTATCACGGTCGAGCATCGTGCCGGTCGGGTTCGACGGGCTCGCAATCAAAAGCCCGTTCAAGCGCCCGGCAGCACTCAACATCTCCGGCGTGGGCTGAAACCGGTCCTGGAGGGTGGCGGGTAGGCGGACCGGCTCGATCCCCAAGGTGCCCGCCACGTTGCGATAGCAGGGGTAGCCAGGATCGACCATGGCGAGCCGATCGCCCACCTCGAAGCAGGCGAGAAACGAGATGATAAAGCCCGCCGAAGACCCGGCCGTGGCGACCACGCGACCAGGGTCAATATTGAGCCCGTATCGGTCGTGATAGAGCTTCGCGATGTCCTGTCTCAGATCCGGGATGCCGAGCCCGCTGGTATATCCCAGCCCTTGTCCCCGGGCGATCGCATCTTCCAACGCCCGCGTCGCGGCTTTTGGTGCCGGATGAGAGGGCTCACCCACCTCCATATGGATAATATCCCGCCCTGCACGCTCCAGCGCCTGAGCCTCGGCCAGCACGTCCATGGCGTAGAAGGGCGGCGTTTCGCTGCGCTTGGAAAGATTCACGTCAAAGTTCCTTCTCGGATCGTCGGGAAGTCTCTATGCTCCCGTTCGGACCAAAAGTGAACAGGCACAACCCCTTGGCCGAGAGGAGCGCTGTCCGTTGATCAGGCTGATCCTCGCCTTTACTCTCAGCATAGCTGCAGCCCTGCCCGCCTCGGCGCAGGGTCTGATCCGCGATGCAGAGATCGAGGGCACGCTCAAAATGCTGTCGCTGCCGATCTACAAGGCTGCGGGTGTGAACCCCAACTCCATCTCGATGTACATCGTCAATGACCGCTCGCTGAACGCCTTCGTCGCGGGCGGGCGAAATATCTTCATGAACACTGGCCTGATCATCGAGCTGGCGGAACCGGCGGAACTGCAGGGTGTCATCGCACACGAGCTTGGGCACATCACGGGCGGCCACCTTGCCCGGCGCAATATAAAGCTGCGCAACGCGCAGGGACCCGCGCTTCTCGGGCTATTGGCTGGCATCGCCGTGGGAGCTGCCGGGGGTGGTGCCGCGGGCGCTGCAATCGCGGCAGGGAGCCAGGGCGCAGTGATACGTGATGTGCTTCGCCATACCAGAAGCGAGGAGGCCTCCGCCGACCAGGCCGCGCTCACCTATCTCGACCGGGCGAATATCGACCCTTCGGGCCTGCAACGGGTGTTCGAGCGCTTTCGCGGCCAAGAGGTCTTCGCGGTCGGCAATATCGACCCCTACATCATCACTCACCCGCTCTCCAGCCAGCGGATGCAGCTGATCGAAAGGCGCGTGGACGAGATCGGCGTTGACGGCCGCGCCCCTCCGCCAGAACACACATACTGGCACTCACGGATGCGCGCGAAGCTAGATGGGTTCCTCAGCAACCCCAAGCGGGTGCTCGAACGTCTCGAGGATGAACCGGAAGACGAGATGAGCCTCTATGCGAAGTCGGTCGCGCTGCACCGGATCCCGTCGCCGCGCGAAGCGGTCAACGCGATCGATCGGTTGATCGCGCTTCGCCCGAACGACCCCTATTACATCGAGTTAAAGGGTCAGATCCTGTTCGAATCCGGCCGGGCAACCGAAGCCGTACCCCTCTATCGCAGGGCTGTCGAACTCGCACCGAACCAGCCGCTTCTGAAAGCCGGGCTAGGCCGCGCCCTCCTCGCACTGAACGACCGGGTGGCCGACAGCGAGGCGCTGAACGTCCTGCAGGATGCGCGGCGCGCCGATATGGCGGACTCGGCCGCGCTCCGCGATCTCGCCACCGCCTATTCGCGGGCTGGCGATTACGGCATGGCCTCGCTCGCGACAGCCGAGCGCTTCGCACTGCAGGGTCGCACCGATGATGCGCTTTTGCAGGCGCGCCGGGCCTCGAGCATTCTGCCAGAAGGGTCACCCGGTTGGCTCAGAGCCCAGGATATCCTAAGTCTTGCTCCAGAAGAGTGACTGATCTCGGAGAATGCGCAGATGGTCCGCCTGATCTCACGAACGCTCCTCGGCCTCTTGGTCTTGGTGCCGGCTATTGCGGTTGCGCAAGGCACTGCGGGCCCCACGGATCTTGACGAAGCTGACCGGCAGAAACTCAGGGCCGAAATCCGCGCCTACCTGCTCGAGAACCCCGAAGTCCTGGTCGAGGCGCTCGGAATTCTCGAAGACCGCCGTGCGCTGGAGGCCGAGGCGGCCGACAAGGCGCTGATCGCGGCCAATAAACAGAATATCTTCAATGACGGGCACTCTTTCGTCGGCGGGAATCCCGATGGTGATGTCACGCTCGTCGAATTCCTCGACTACCGCTGCGGCTTCTGCAAACAGGCGCACCCGCAGATCGTTGAGCTGCTTGAGGCGGATCCGAACGTTAGGCTGGTGGTGAAGGAATTCCCGATCCTAGGCCCCGAGTCCGTTGCGGCGGGCCGCATGGCGATTGCGGCGGCTGCGATCGACAACGACCGGTACGAGGCGCTCAACGACGCGCTCATGAACTTCCCCAGCAACCTCACGGAGAGGGCGGCGTACCAAATCGCCGCATCGGTTGGGTACGACCCGCAGGCACTAAGGGCCGAGGCAGACAGCGATGCGACCACCGAGAAGCTCGAGGCTAACTACGAACTCGCCCGCGCCATGGGGCTCAACGGCACGCCAAGCTTCATCCTCGAGGACGAGATTATCCGCGGCCTTCTGCCCGCACCTCAGATGCAAGCCCTGATCGACGAGAAGCGCCGGGCAATCAAGTCACAGTCGAACTGACCGCACGCAAGCTTTGACCTCCAACACAGTTTTCGCTAACCCGGCTGCGAGGAGAGCGGCGCGCGGCCGCATCACATAAGGGAGCGTCCACCAAGGACGCCGGAAATCCAAATGACCAAGAACAGTGAAGCGGACGTTGCCTTCATCAAAGCCCTGGCCGAAGTCCTGAACGCCTCCGACCTAACCGAGGTCGAGGTCACGCGGGAGTATGGTGAGGGACAAGGCCTCAATGTCCGCCTGTCGCGCGTCGCCCAAGCAGCAGTCGTGCCACAGCAGGCCGTTGCTGTGCCAGCTGCGCCGCCGCCTGCGCCCGTAGCCGCAACCTCGGAGGAGCCTGCGCAGCCAGCAGGACCAGATCTCACCGGGGCTCTGACCTCGCCCATGGTCGGCACCGCCTATCTGGCGCCTGAGCCTGATGCGCCCTCCTTTGTCTCTGTCGGCGATCAAGTCAACGAAGGTGACACTGTCCTGATCGTTGAAGCGATGAAGACCATGAACCAAATCCCGGCCCCGCGATCGGGCACCGTAAAACAGATCCTTGTCGCCAATGGTGAACCGGTCGAGTTCGGCGCCCCCCTTATGATCATCGCCTGAGGCGGAGATGTTCGAGAAAATCCTGATCGCTAATCGCGGTGAAATCGCGCTCCGGGTCATACGGGCCGCCCGCGAGATGGGGATTCAGAGCGTCGCGATCCACTCGACCGCCGATGCAGACGCAATGCATGTCCGCATGGCCGATGAGAGCATCTGCGTCGGTCCACCAAGCTCCACCGAGAGCTATCTCAACCAGCCCGCCATCCTCAGCGCCTGCGAGATCGTCGGGGTAGACGCGGTCCATCCCGGCTATGGCTTCTTGAGCGAGAACCAGAACTTCGCGCGGATCGTCGAGGCGCACAAGATCGCCTTCATCGGCCCGACCGCCGAGCATATCTCGATCATGGGCGACAAGATCGCGGCCAAAGAGACGATGAGACGCCTCGGCGTGCCCTGCGTTCCGGGCTCGGATGGCGGTGTCGAAACCGTGCAGGACGCCTTGAAGGTTGCCGAGGAGATCGGTTACCCGGTTCTGGTCAAGGCGGCCTCCGGCGGTGGCGGGCGCGGCATGAAGGTCGCGCAAAGGGCCGATGATCTGCCGGTGGCTTTCGCATCCGCCAGGACCGAGGCAAAGGCGGCGTTCGGCGACGATACCGTCTATCTGGAAAAGTATCTCAACCTGCCCCGGCACATCGAGATCCAGGTGGTCGCTGACACCCACGGTAATGCGGTGCATCTGGGCGAGCGGGACTGCTCGCTCCAACGCCGACATCAGAAGGTGTTCGAAGAAGCGCCGTCGCCGATCATCGATGCAGCGACCCGCGCGAAGATCGGACAGGTCTGCGCCGACGCGATCCGTGGCTTCGGCTATCGCGGCGTCGGCACCATCGAGTTCCTCTACGAAAATGGCGAATTCTACTTTATCGAGATGAACACGCGCCTGCAGGTCGAGCACCCCGTGACCGAGATGGTATACGGCGTCGATCTGGTGGTCGAGCAGATCCGCATTGCGGCGGGAATGCCGCTCTCCTTCAGCCAGGACGATCTGACCCCGCGCGGGCATGCCATCGAGTGCCGGATCAATGCCGAAAAACTCCCGGATTTCGCCCCTTGCCCGGGAAAGGTGACAGCCTATCACGCCCCTGGCGGGCTGGGCGTGCGGATGGATTCTGCACTCTACGCCGGCTACATGGTCCCGCCCTACTATGACAGCCTGATCGGCAAGCTCATCGTCCACGGCGAGTCGCGCGATGCCTGCCTGCGCCGCCTCTCCCGCGCGCTTGGCGAATTGATCGTGGACGGGATCGATACCAGCGTGCCGCTTTTCCACGCTCTATTGCAGGACCCCGATGTCCAACGCGGCGACTACAACATCCACTGGCTGGAGAAGTGGCTCAAACAGCGTGACTGGTAATCCTGTGCTACCGTGCACCCATGAAGGACACAGATTCGCCAGAGCTTGAGCTGACGGCCCACCTTCTGCTTAGGGCCTATCAGGTCGGTGTCTTCCCCATGGCGGAAAGCGGTGACAGCGCCGAGGTGCTCTGGGTCGATCCACGCACCCGCGGCATCCTCCCGCTCGACGGCTTTCACATCTCGCGGTCGCTGCGCAAACGGATGCGCCGCTGGGATTACATCGTCACCGTTGACCGGGTTTTCGACGAAGTGGTGCGCTGCTGCGCCGACCGGTCCGAGACCTGGATCAACCCGGCGATCACACGCCTCTACAGCGAACTGCACCGGATGGGCCGCGCGCATTCGCTCGAAATCTGGCGCGAGAACAGGCTCGTCGGCGGCCTCTACGGCGTCAGCCTGGGGTCTGCGTTCTTTGGCGAGAGCATGTTCTCACGCGAGACCGACATGTCGAAAATGGCGCTCGCGTATCTGGTTGCACGGCTCAGATATGGCGGGTTCACGCTTCTCGACACGCAGTTCACGACCGACCACCTCCGCTCGCTCGGCGCGATCGAGATCTCGCGCGCGGAGTATCACGAGTTGTTGGAAAGCGCGCTTACCGAGAAGGCTGATTTCTACTCATTGGCCGAGGGCGTGCCGCCCGACGCAGCAATACAGCTCATCACCCAGACATCATAGCGTGGGTGGTCAAGGGCGGAGAGCGCCGGACTTTCGGCGAACATCCAGCCAGAGAACACAGGCTCCTGATCCACGTCGCGGGCATCCCATATCTTGAGCAGAGAAATCGCCCCGCTTGCACCTTCCTCATCGCGGGTGCGGCAGCTTTCGACCCGCACGCGCAACCGGTCGAGGGTGACCTCGGTTCCCGAGGGGACATCGACGGTCTGGATCACGCCGGTCATTTTGTCGAGCTGGCGCAACCGAGTGCCAGGCTGCTCCGCAGTCTCCTCACCCTCGATTGCCTTGGGAAGAAACGGCCCGAACCCGTCGCGGTAAGTCCGGAAGGGCGCCCGGATAAACCGTGACGAGCGTTCATCCTCCGCCTCTTCCTCAGCCTGCACATCCTCCTCTCCCGGTGGGGCCAGAGGCTGCTGATCAATGGTCTGGGCGGACGTAAATCCACCCGCGACACCGAGGAAAATCAGAAACGCCGCGAGCCGCTTCATGTCAGTGTCGCACGAAAGCGGATGCGGATGTAATCCGCAGTCCAGTTGCCGTCACTGTCCCGCAAAGCCGGGGCGAGCAGATCCTCGATCCGCGCCGCCGCATCGCCTCGCTGCTCGGGAGGGAGCAGCCCGAGCGCTGGTGCGGCAAGTGTCTTCAGCCAAGCGCGCATATCCGATGTGATCGGGGTCGGCCGGGGGATGAGCGCGATCTCATCAACCTTGAAGCCCGCTACCTCCAGCCGGGTTTGGTGCTCGGCCACGCTCGGGAAATACCAGACATCATGGAGCGTGGTGTTCACCGCATAGTCGCGTGCCAAAACAGCAATGATCGCCGTCCTGATCGCCGCGACATTGCCCATTCCACCGAATTCCGCCACCAGCCGCCCACCGGGCCTGAGACAGCGACGGATGCCTTCGAGCACCGCATCGGGTTTTGTCATCCAATGCATCGCAGCATTTGAGAAGACCGCATCATATGGTCCCTCGAGGGTGAGCGCATGCGCGTCCATCACCTCGACATCCAGCCCTTCGGCCTCCGCTTTCGCGATCATATCCGGCGAGCCATCGATGCCGTGGACCACGGCGCCTGCCTCGACCAGGCGCCTCGTCAGCGCCCCGTCGCCACAACCGATATCGAGAATGCGCTCTCCCGGCCGGGGGTCCAGCAGCGCAAGCACCGGCGCGCCGAGGTCTGATACGAACCGGGCATTCCTTGCATAGTCCACGGCGGACCAGGCATCTTCGGACACGATCTACTCGCCGCTGCCGTGGATGAAGCGGCCGACCATATCCAGAAGATTGACGGAATCCTGCGTGAACTCAATCGCATCGCCAGGCTCAAGCATGAACTCCGAGCCACCCGGCTGGATCGCGAGGTAGCTGTCGCCGAGCAGACTGGAAGACGTGATTTTCACGTCGCTGTCGTCCGGGATCTGGATCCCGTTGTTGATGCTGAGCCGGACAACAGCCTTGTAGGTCTGCGGATCCAGGTCCATGGCCGTGATCGAGCCAACCTTGACCCCTCCAATCCGCACATCGCCCCCTTGCGAGATACCTTCTGCCTTGCGGAACTCGGCCGTGAGTTCGTATCCGCCTGCCGCCGAGATATTCGCGGTGTTCGCGGCGTACACAAGGAAACCGCCAGCAGCCGCCAGCACGACGCCCCCGATCAGGGCTTCAACCGTATTGCTCGCCATTTTCTTACTCCGGACTCCATGCTTCATAGTCGCCTCCGGTACGCGGACGGACGGCGGGTGTCAGGACCGAACCAGGCGGGCGATAGGCCCCATCGGATCCGGTCAGATTGGGCTGATGATCCTTCTCCCACGCCTTGCGCGGCAGGGGCGCCTCGCTCGGCGGATCGTCAAAGGTGTGATGCAGCCAACCGTGCCAGTCGGGCGAGACATTCGATGCCTCGGCCTCCTTCGCATAGATCACCCAACGCCGCTTTCCGTCGCTGGTCTGATAGAATACGTTACCCATCTCGTCTTCGCCCACCTTCTCGCCATGACGGCGCGTATAGATCAGCGTGCCGATTGTCGTCCCGTTCCACCAGGTAAAGATCTTCTTCAGGAATTCCATCCGCGACTCGCTCAAGTTCTCGGTGCGCCAATCTATGCCGAGCCTGCATACCGCGTCCAGAGATCTGCGCGTGATCTGCATGTCCACCGGCCGACACAAAAGCCCACTAAAGTGGCGGCAAATCGCCCTCCTCCCGGGTCGCATGAAACGCAGCTTCGAATTGTGGGAATGCGCGCTCCGCAATCGCCCGGCGCATACCAGCCATAAGCTCCTGATAATAATGGATGTTATGCCAGGTCATCAGCATCGAGGAGATGATCTCCTGCGCCTTGTGCACATGGTGCAGATAAGCGCGCGAATAGTTGGCGCAAACCGGACAGGTGCAATCAGGGTCGAGCGGGCGCGGATCAGCCGCGTGCCGCGCGTTGCGAATGTTCACCACCCCGCGCCGGGTAAACGCCTGCCCGGTCCGGCCAGAGCGACTGGGCAGCACGCAGTCGAACATATCGACCCCTCGCTTGACCGCGCCGACCAGATCGTCGGGCTTGCCGACCCCCATCAGATACCTTGGCCTGTCCTCCGGCAGCATTCCGGGCGCATAGTCGAGCACGTCGAACATCAACTCCTGCCCTTCGCCGACCGCGAGACCGCCAATCGCGTAGCCCTCAAACCCGATCTCACGCAGCCTCTCCGCCGATTGCGCCCTCAGGTCGCGGAAGACGGAGCCTTGTTGAATGCCAAAGAGCGCGTAGCCCGGCCGGTCGCCAAACGCCTCTCGCGACCGCCTTGCCCAGCGCATGGAAAGCTGCATCGAGACCTCCGCCTCCACCTCGGTGCAGGGGAACGGTGTGCACTCGTCAAACGCCATGACGATGTCCGAGCCCAGGAGCCGCTGGATCTCCATTGAGCTTTCCGGCGTCAGAACATGCTTTGATCCGTCGATATGCGATTTGAAGCTGACGCCATCTTCCGTCAGCTTTCGAAGATCCGCGAGGCTCATGACCTGATAGCCGCCCGAGTCGGTCAGGATCGGCCCGCCCCAATTCATGAAGTTGTGCAATCCGCCCAGCACCGCGATCTGCTCCGCCCCCGGGCGCAGCATGAGATGATACGTGTTGCCGAGCAGAATATCTGCCCCCGTTGCCGCGACACTTTCTGGCATCATCGCCTTGACGGTCCCGGCCGTCCCAACCGGCATGAAGGCAGGCGTACGGATCTCACCCCTAGGCGTCGAAATCACCCCCGTCCGGGCCATGCCGTCCGTCGCTTTCACGTGGAAGGAAAAGCGTTCGCTCATATCCGGCCCTCTGGACGTCTCATCCGCCGCTTTCTATATCTCGTACAACAAATTCCAAGGATGAAGCGCATGTCCGAGACCGAGCCCCAGGAAGGCGAGCCGCTGATCAAGCCGTCGAGCGAGGAGCACCCGCTCTACGAGCCGATCGTCGAGGCGTGCAAATCCGTCTATGATCCTGAGATCCCGGTGAATATCTACGACCTTGGCCTGATCTACTCGATCCGCGTCAACGAGGAGAGCCATGTCGATATCGACATGTCGCTCACGGCGCCGGGCTGCCCGGTGGCCGAGTTTATGCCCGGCTGGGTTGCGGAGGCCGTCGAACCGCTGCCCGGCGTCAAAACGGTGAATGTCGAGATCGTTTGGGAACCGCCCTGGGGCATGGAGCGCCTGACCGACGAGGCGCGTCTTGAGCTCGGCATGATCTGATCAGAGCAATCGCGCGGCTTGTGCTCCGCCTTAACGCGCCCTATTTTTGCGTCTGAGGAGACTATCTATGTTCGCAATACCGGGCCAAGACCCAGTGAGCCTAACCGCCGCCGCCATCAAGCGCATTCAAAAGCTGATGGACGGGACGGATGTGAAGGGTCTGCGCATTGGCGTCAAGAAAGGCGGCTGCGCGGGCATGGAATACACCATGGAGCACGCCACCGAGATCGGCGAAAACGATGCGGTGGTCGAGAAAGAGGGCGCCCGCGTGATGATTGCCCCCATGGCGCAGATGTTCCTGATCGGCACCGAGATCGATTACCAGACCTCCCTCCTTGAATCGGGGTTCGTCTTCAACAACCCCAACGTCTCCGAGGCCTGCGGCTGCGGCGAATCGATTAAGTTCGAAGGCATGTGAAGCCGCCGGGGTCTTGATCCCCGTCTCGGCCCGCGCGATACCTCGTCGCCCAATCACGAGGAGACGCAGATGCCCAGAATGCTGGCCGCCGGAAACTGGAAGATGAATGGGCTGAACAGCGCCCTGCCGGAGCTTCTGGCGATCCTTGAGGCGAACACCTCCTCCGAGGCTGAGATCCTGATTTGCCCCCCCGCAACCCTGATCGCCGCTATGGCCGAATTGAGCCGCGATTTCCCCGTCACCATCGGCGCGCAGGACTGTCATCAGAACGCTGCAGGTGCGCATACCGGGGATCTCTCGGCGGAGATGCTGGCAGATGCGGGGGCTCAGTATGTCATCGTCGGCCATTCCGAACGCCGCGCCGATCATGGGGAAGGCGACGCGCTTGTCCGAGCCAAGGCCGAGGCCGCCTGGCGCGCCGGTCTCGCGGCGGTCATCTGCGTCGGCGAGACCGAGGCTGAGCGCGATGCCGGCCAGACTCTCACCGTTGTGGAGCGCCAGATGGCCGGGTCGATTCCCGATGGGGCCACTGCGGAGAACCTGGTGGTCGCCTACGAACCTGTCTGGGCGATCGGCACCGGCAGGACACCGACGATCGACGAGATCGATCAGGTTCACGACGCGATGCGCACCCTGCTCTGCACCCGCTTCGACACGGAAATCGGCGCTCAGGTGCGGTTGCTCTATGGCGGCTCGGTCAAACCCGCCAATGCGGCCGAGATCTTCGCCATCGGCAATGTCGATGGCGGATTGGTCGGCGGCGCGAGCCTCAAAGCTGCCGACTTCAACCCCATCATCGCTGCCGCGAACGGGTGAGCGCAGGCCAGCACACGGAGCGGTTCGCGCCGAGTCCGACCGGCCTGCTCCATCTCGGCCACGCCTATTCTGCAATGCTTTGCCATGACCGAGCGCGTGAGGTCGACGGCGCATTTCTGCTCCGCATGGAAGATCTCGATACCAGCCGCGTGCGTGCGGAGTACCATGATGCGATCGAAGAGGATCTGAACTGGCTCGGCATCACCTGGGACGGCGCGGTCCTAAGGCAAAGCGAACGGACAGGCGCCTATGAGGACGCGCTCACCAAGCTGAGCGCACGCGGCCTGACCTACCCCTGCACCTGCAGCCGCCGGGATATCTCCGAGGCCGTTCGCGCGCCGAATGAGGGCGAACCGGTCTTCGGCCCCGACGGCATCGTCTACCCGGGCACCTGCAGGGATGGGACGGCTGACGGCGACGCACCCGCGGCGATCCGGCTCAACATGGCCGCCGCCATCGATACCACCGGGGGCGATCCGGGTCTACGCTGCCTCGCGGTCACCGAGACCGGAGAGACAGGCCATCCGGCGATGATAGACAGCGACACGCTACTCAACGGCACGGGTGATATCGTGCTGCGGCGGCGCGACGGCGCGGCCGCCTATCATCTTGCAGTCGTCGTGGACGATGACTTTCAGGGCGCAACCCATGTCACCCGCGGCACGGATCTGGCGCCAGCCGTGCCGGTTCAGCGCCTGTTGCAGCACCTGCTCGGCCTGCGTGCCCCGGTCTATCACCATCACCGGTTGATCCGCGACGAAGCCGGCAAGCGCCTCGCCAAACGTCACGATGCATTGTCGATCCGGGAGTTGCGCCGCCAAGGCGTGACTCCGGAACAGATCCGGGCGCGGCTCGGCCTCTGATCACTAGCGGTCGGCGCCGGTTTCCAGACGCTCGATGAACTCATCATCCGGGCCTTCGCTTCGCCCGTAGAAGACCCGCCTAAGGAAGCCGGGCGTGAGAAGCGAGAGCGGGTTCACGCTGATCTCCGGGTTCGCCAGCGAACCGCTCATCGCGAAGGTCATCCCGAAAACCCCCTTTCCCTCGCCACCGGTGAGGATGCTGCCAAGCAGAGGCACGTCGTCGATGGCGCTCGTCAGCCCATATGCCGGAGAAATGACGCCGACCAGGTCGATCTTGTCCTCCTTCGGGCTCACCGCGCCCTGTGCCGTGATCGCAAGGCTTGGCGACTTCGCGAAGCTTTCGCCCACGCGAAGCTCTCCATCCGCAAAGTCGAAAGGCACGCGGATCGAGGAGAACGTGATCCCGCCCCCGACCTCCTGGACCTGTTCCTCGGCGAAACGGCCGCTGGTGAGGACGGATTTCAACCCGTCTCCCCGCGAAACCCGCAGCCCGCGGATCTTGAGCAGGCCCGAAACATCGAGCCCCGGCTGCGGCGCCACCGCTGCGACCAGTTTCAAGTTGCCGCCCTGAGCACCCTCGTAGATTCCGAAATGATCGACAAGCTCGCCCGCCTGCTCTGACTGGATCTCGAGGCTGCCGGGTGCCTTGCCGTCGTCGAGAAACTTCATGGTGAGCGCCGCACCGCCGAGGGTCCCGGACCCGTTCGCCTCGATCCTCGCGCCGTTTCTTCGGATCACACCGCCCGCCGAGCGGAGCGTCTCTTCGCTCGTGATGCGAACCTCGTCGATCTGGAAGCGCGCGAAAAGCGCCGAGCCACCTTCCGCCTCGCCATCAGCCTCGGCCAGGTCGAGGAACGGCTCCAGATTGAGGAAACGGCCCTTAAGATCGGCCTCCAGCCCTTCATCACCATCGAACACCCGCACAGCAAGGTCGAACTTGTCCCGCAAGACAAATTTCTCGAGATCGGCGCTCTTCAGATCCCCGGCGGCATCTAGCGTCGCGGCGCCCAGGACACTCAGGCCAGCGGCGGCCAGTTCGATCCTGTCGATCCGGGGCTCGGCGCCGAACTGACCGGTCATCTTCAATCGGCCCACCTCGCCTTGCTCTTTGCGCCAGCCGATCTGGGGCGCCTCTAGCACTGCGCTTGCGAGATCGGCGCTCAGCTCGATTGCATAGGCTGGCTCACCGGTCTGCGTGACCGTTACATCGGCGACGGCGAACCCGGACTGGAACCCTGCCAGCGTGACACCAACACGCTGCAGCAGAACCGGGGTCAGCCGGCCGCTCGCGATGATCTGCCGGTGGTTCGCGCCCCGCCCATAGCTCTCGGTCCACGCGAGGCCCAGAGGTGTGCCGTCCACAGTGAGATCGCCCGAGATCCGCATCTCGGAGGTCGAGCCAGCGATGGTGACTGCCTCTCCCGCCACATCGAGCCGCTCCCCGCCCAGCACGAAGGGCATCCGCACGCTCGCCAGATTGGCATCGACATCGACGAAGATCTGCTCGATCAGAAGATCCTGTAACAGCGGGAACGTGACCAGCGCATCCACCGCGGCGCTGCCGGAAATGTCGGCGGGCTCCAGGTCTAGTTTGCTTACAAGGCCAAGCGGCTGCTCGTCGATCAGGGTCAGGATCGCGCCAAGATCCCCATTGCCAGTCAGCGTCACCTCCGCCGGGGTGACGATCCCCGAGAGATCGCGGAAGACGAGCGAGGATCTGTCGAGCGTGATCCGCTCCCCCTCTGCCGGGCGGACATAGCCCTCATCCATGAACAGATAGAGATCGTGGAGGGTGAGATGCCCCCGCCCCCGCGCCTCGCGGATATGAGACATCCCCTTGATGTACTCCGCCTCGAGATCCGAGAACGCGAATTCTAGGTTGAGCTGAGGTTCGCCGTCGGAAAGGCGCAGATGGGTGATCATGCGATCGACCTGCCCCTTCGAGACGTTCTCATCGATCCAACTGCGCGCATTTACAGCCGCCGCCTTTGGCCAAAGCGCGATCAGCGCGTCGACACCGACGTTGGAACCCGAGGCGCGCAGGTCGGTCACCCAAACCCCATCGGCCTTCGCGACCCGACCGTCGACCGACAGGCTCAGATCGCCGTCCTGAAGAAACCCCTTCGCGATCATCCGTCCGCCATCGGCGATCGTCGTACGCGCGGCGATCTGGCCACCGTCGAAGCTCAGGCGCTCAGCAAACACATCCGGGAACGCGACCGACAGGCGCTTGACTGCCATACGCGTGTCGAGCCCTGCGAAGGCACCATCCCCGTCGCGGAAAAGATCGACCGAGCCCGACGCCTCCAGATTAATCGCCGGTGAGATCACGGAGATGTCTGAGATCGCGAGCCGCTGTTGCCCGGGCAGGTAGTCAAGATCCAGAGCGATCGAGTCGAACTTCTTCGGCGATCCATCAGGTAGAACAAGCGCGCCGTTTGTCGTCTCGATCGTGCCTGACAGGTTTTCGATCCCTCCATTCCTGGCGAGCGACAGGTTGGCGAACCCGCTGATCGACCCGTCGAGCAGCTCCGTCCACTGCATGTCCGACATCTCGCCGGACACAATCTTGGGCGTCAGGTTTTGAAACTGCGCACTGATATCGGTCACGCCAGTCCCGCGAAGCCGGGCCGCCGTCACCTCGACGGGTATCCGGCTTCCCGCGTCCTCGCCGACAACAGCGTTGAGCAGGGCGGTTGCCCCGGCCCCGGTCCGCTCGATCCTGAGATCGCTTTCCTCAGTCCGCCAAGTCTGATCCAAGATCTCGTCACGGAACGTCAGGTCGATGTTGCGGATCAGGATCGTCCGTAACTCGGCAAGTTCCTGAAACTGTTCGATATCGCCGACGAACCCATCGACGATCCGTGCGATCGCATCGTACTGCGCCGCGCGAAGTTCGGGCGACACTTCGGCCTCGGCGCTGAAGCTGCTCTGCGTGCCAAGGCCAAAGCGCAGCCGCCCGTCAGCAGCCCTCAGAATCTGCATCTCGGGCTTAAGCAGGATAACCCGGCGCGGACGTACCTTCCCCTGCATCAGATCGGCAAAGCTGAGATTAACCGCGACGCTCGGCGCCGACATCAGCAAATCACCCTCTGGATTGAACGATGCCACATCCAGAAAACGGATGCCGGCGGGTGAGCGCCCATCCCCGAGCGAAAGCTCGACGGACCCGATCTCCACCTCATAGGTC
Organism: Pseudomonadota bacterium; assembly: GCA_039180675.1. Lineage (GTDB taxonomy): Bacteria > Pseudomonadota > Alphaproteobacteria > Rhodobacterales > Rhodobacteraceae > Thermohalobaculum. The sequence continues at coordinate 115,901 of JBCDDC010000008.1, forward strand.
TCGGCTTCCTCGGAGATCCGTTCGGCCAGGACCTGAGCCATGCCGGGCACCATGATCGGCCCGGCGCTGAGCCGCGCATAGAGAAGACCCGCGCCGATTGTCGCGACGATGAGGGCCGACAACACCAATGACCCCGCCCACCAGCAAAGGCGGCCGCAGAGCCGGCCCAGGGTGATGCCCGCGGGCCTCGACGCGTTGGCGGATCCAAATGTCATCTCAATCCTGCGTACCTCGCCGCGCTCCGCTCTCTTGTCGGGCGGATTGGCGGCCCTAAACTTTGGCAAAGTCTAAACGGTTGCGTGCATCGCGGCCAGCCCTGCCAGATCACGAAGGAGACACGAGGAATGACCGACCAATTGCCAGAATTAGGACGCCCCGCCCCGGATTTCAGCCACCCTGCGGATGGGGGTAAGACCTTGTCGCTCGGTGATCTAAAGGGACGGAAGGTCGTGCTCTATTTCTATCCAAAGGACGATACATCGGGCTGCACCAAGGAGGCGATCGGATTCTCCGAACAGATCGGCGCCTTCGATGCAGCGGGCGCGACGGTCATCGGCGTCTCGAAGGACCCAGTGAAGAAGCACGACAAGTTCGTTGCGAAGCATGACCTCAAGGTCGCACTGATCTCCGATGAGGAAAGCGACCTCTGCGAGCGCTACGGCGTTTGGGCGGAGAAGAGCATGTACGGCAAGAAGTATATGGGCATCGAGCGATCCACCTTCCTGATCGACGGCGATGGTGTTCTCCGGCAGGAGTGGCGCAAGGTGAAGGTGCCGGGCCATGTCGACGCGGTGCTCGAGGCGGTACAGGCTCTGTGAAAAACCTCCTCGCGGACGGTCTGGCCGCGGCTGCCGAGCGTGTCTTGCGAACGGCCGATCCGTGGGAGAAGACACACCTCTCGCGCCAGACCGCTGCCGCATGGGTGGCACAGCGGGATGCAGGGCGCCTGGCAGAGATCGGGCGCGCCAGCCCACCCGAAAACCCGGCGCGGCCTGACGCACCTGCGCCGAAAGATCCGCGTGAGATGCCGCGCCGCCGGCCTGGAACGCAAGCGGGGCGCACGGCCCTGCTCCACGCCATCGCCCATATCGAACTGAATGCGGTCGACCTGCACTGGGATGCTGTGGCGCGCTTCGCGGGCCACGATCTCCCGATCGGGTACTTCGACGATTGGGTAAGCGCGGCAGACGACGAGGCAAAGCATTTCGGCCTTTTGTCGGACCGCCTCGAGGCGCTCGGCTCGCACTACGGTGCGCTTCCTGCCCACGCGGGCATGTGGCGTGCGGCGGCCGATACCGCAGATGACCTTATGGGCCGGCTCGCGGTCGTGCCGATGGTGCTCGAGGCCCGCGGTCTCGACGTCACACCCGGCATGATCGCGCTTTTCGACAAGGCGGGCGACCGGGAAAGCGTAGCGGCCCTCGAGGTCATCTATGCCGAGGAGGTCAGCCACGTCGCCTACGGCTCAAAATGGTTCCACTTTCTCTGCGGGCGGCATGATCTCGACCCAAGGCCAGCGTTTCACGACCTGGTCCGGAAGTACTTCCCGGGCTCGCTCAAACCACCCTTCAACGAGGCCAAACGCGCCGAGGCAGGCATCGCGCCGGACTTCTATTGGCCGCTTGTGTCAAACTGAGAAAAACGGGTTGCGTTGCCCGGGCGCTTTGCCCTATCTCTCGAAATGCAGCAAAGAAAAAAGTCTGGTCGTGTCTTTCGAGACACAGACTGGGCGACGAGAGAGAATTGGGGACACGTGTGGAGCAGGGTAATTCCTCGCCTTCTACAGGTCTTGGTCGGCTTATATCCGAACGCAGGATCTATGTGCGGACCGATAACGGAACGCGCTATCTAACCCTCCGGCCCGCCTCGCAACTGGGCATCTTTGCGCTTCTTATGGCGGTGATCGGCTGGTCCGGCTTCACCTCGGTCGATTTTGTGACCCGCGCGATGGATGCGCGGCAGGCGGATCTGCGGCTCGATACGATGCGCGAGGCGCATGAGGCGAAGATCGCGGCCATCCTTGGTGAGCAGCGCTATCTCGAACAATCACTCGAGGCTGCGCGCGAGCGGGCTGACGCGATCGGCTCGCGCCTATCCGACAAGCAAAGGGCACTGGTGCAGGCCGCCAATGAGCTCCAGGAAGCGAATATGGAGCTCGTCACCCTGCGAAAAGTCTATGCCGACACGCATGCGGAGAGGACGCGCGAGCTCGACCGGATCAGCGATCTCGAGGGCGAGCTTGCCAGCATGCAGCTCCAGTTCACCGAGACTGCAACGGCTCATGACGGCATGACCGATGCGATGCAGATTTTTACCCAGACCATGCAGCAGGTGGTGCAGGAGCGCGATACCGCGAGCCTGCTGTCCGAGCAGCTAGCCTCCGAAGTCGAACAGCTTTCGGCCGAGGTCGTGCGCTGGGAGGGCCGGCAGGAGCGGGTCATATCTCAACTCGAAGAAGCCGCGCGCACCAGCCTTACCGGTCTGGAAAAGGTCTTGAACCGCACGGACATCGACCTCGACCGGATCCTGAAGGAGACCAGGCGGGACTACACGGGCTCCGGTGGCCCGTTCATCCCGATGGCGATCGGCGAGATCTATGATGAGGCGGCCGAGGACGCCCGCGTGACGGCGCTCATGACCGACCTGGAGCGCATCAACCTGATGCGCATCGCGACCGAGCGCCTGCCGCTCGGCAAGCCAGTGCAGGGCGTGCGCCGGACCAGCGGCTTCGGCCCGCGGCGCGACCCCTTCAGACGCCGTGTTGCGATGCATTCCGGTGTCGATTGGGCAGGCCCGCGTGGCACGCCAATTTACTCGACCGGCCACGGCATTGTCACCTTTGCCGGTCGCAAAAGTGGCTATGGAATCGTCGTCAAGATTAAGCATGCATTCGGGTTCGAAACGGTCTATGCTCATCTGAGCCGGGCTCGCGTTTCAGTAGGTGAAGAAGTTCAGCGCGGCGATCGTATCGCGGACATGGGTAGTACTGGGCGGAGCACTGGCACGCATCTGCACTATGAGGTCCGCATCGGTAAGAAACCCGTCAACCCAGCGAAATTCATAGAGGCTTTCCGCGATGTTCTCTAAATCAAAGACCTCAGATGGACCTGCGGAGGCAGGTTCGAGCGCCAAGCCCGAGAGCTCTTCCTCTTCCCCTTCGTCGTCGAGCGCGCCGAAGCCCGCAGCGTCGAAGCCGTCGGCGCCCGCACCGAAGGCATCCCCGTCCCTGCTGTCGAATGATCTTGTGATCAAGGGCAATATCTCGACCACAGGTGACATTCAGATCGAAGGCACGATCGAAGGTGATGTGCGCGCGCATCTTCTGACTGTTGGGGAGAATGCCGTGATCCGCGGTGAGATCGTCGCCGACGATGTGGTGGTAAATGGCCGCGTGGTCGGCCGGGTGCGCGGCCTCAAGGTCCGCCTGACAGCCTCAGCGCGCGTCGAGGGCGATATCGTTCACGCAACCATCGCCATCGAATCCGGCGCGCATTTCGAAGGCTCGGTGCAGCGTCAGGAAGATCCGATCGGCGATACCGGCAGCAGCACGAAGTCGGCGCCCAAGCCATCGGTGGAAACCGCGGCGGAGTAGAGCCCAAAGCAATTATATACGCGAAAGCCCCGGATATCCGGGGCTTTTTCTTTTGTGCTCAGGCTGGTTTTAGGACGCGGTCGCTGCCTGGGGTATCGGGTCACGGAGCACATAGCCCCTGCCCCAGACGGTCTCGATGTAGTTCTCGCCCTCGGTCGCAAGCGACAGCTTCTTGCGAAGCTTGCAGATGAAGACATCGATGATCTTCACCTCGGGCTCATCCATCCCGCCATAGAGATGGTTGAGGAACATCTCCTTGGTCAGAGTCGAGCCTTTGCGCAGCGAGAGCAGCTCCAGCATCTGATATTCTTTGCCTGTCAGATGCACCGGATGCCCATTCGCATCGACTGTTTTCGCATCAAGATTGACCGCAATCTTGCCGGTCTTGATCACCGATTGCGCATGCCCCTTTGAGCGGCGGATGATCGCGTGGATCCGCGCGATCAACTCATCTCGGTTAAAGGGCTTAGTGAGATAGTCATCGGCCCCATGGCCGAAGCCCTTGATCTTGTTGTCAGCGCCATCGAGACCGGACAGGATCAGGGTCGGCGTCTCGATCCGCGCCATACGAAGTTGCCGCAGAACATCATATCCATCGATGTCGGGAAGCGTGAGGTCGAGAACGATCAGATCATAGTCGTAGAGCTTGGCGAGCTCGATCCCCTCCTCACCTGAATCGGTTACGTAAGTGTTCAGATCGGCCTTGTTGAGCATCTGCTCGATAGTGTCGGCCGTGGACGGATCATCCTCAATCAGCAGAATGCGCATATCACTTCTCCAAACGGTCCCCACCGGTCAACTGCATTAAAGTTAATGCGGAGAAGGTAAACGCTTTATTACTGAAGCGCTAACTAAATCGCACAACTTCATTCTGAAGTTGTGCGCAAGCGGTCAATCTGGGTCACACACAGCCCTCGCAGGCCATGCTGACGGAAGAGAAGTTTCCAACCTTCGTATTCTTCGTCGGTCAGGGAGTAACGCTTCTGCGCTTCTTCTTGCGAAATCAGCCCGCCTTCTACGGCTGCAACCACGCGCGCCTTTCTGCGCGGCACCCACCGGCGTGTATCCGCCGATGGCAGATCGGACACTGTCAGTTTTTCTCCATCCGGTCCGATGACAAACAGGGCTTCATCGACTTTTCCCATTTCCTTCACTATCTGGTTGCGGTACAGGGCCACGCTAAAGCGCTGGCTTTAATAGGGAATGAAAGCGGCAGCATCTCTTGATGAGAGACAGCGACTGAACCGCCCGAGGTTTCAGAATGGCACAGAAAAACAGCCTGGGCTTCGAGAAGGCCCCAGCCGACACGCGTGTCGTCGTCGCCATGTCTGGCGGCGTGGATAGTTCCGTGGTGGCAGCGCAGCTTGCGGAGGAAGGTTACGATGTCGTCGGCATCACGCTGCAGCTCTACGACCACGGCGCCGCGCTGGCGAAAAAGGGCGCCTGCTGCGCCGGGCGCGACATCCATGACGCGCGCCGCGTGGCTGAGGAAATGGGCTTTCCGCACTATGTGCTCGATTACGAAAGCCGGTTTCGCAAGGAGGTTATCGACGATTTCGCCGACCAGTATCTCGCCGGTGCTACCCCAATCCCCTGCGTGCGCTGCAATCAGACCGTGAAGTTCCGCGACCTGCTGGCGACCTCGCAGGAACTGGAGGCCGACTGTATGGCGACCGGCCACTACATCCAGCGTAAGCAGGGCCCGGTGAAAGCCGAGCTGCACCGCGCGGCCGATGCCGCCCGCGATCAGTCGTACTTTCTGTTCGCGACGACGCAGGAGCAGCTCGATTTCCTGCGCTTCCCGCTCGGCCACCTGCCCAGCAAGGACGCAACGCGCGAGCTCGCGGCGAAATACGGGCTGCCGGTTGCGGATAAGCCGGACAGCCAGGATATCTGCTTCGTGCCGGCCGGAAACTATTCGCAGCTGATCGAGAAACTGCGCCCCGGCGCGGCTGAGCCGGGCGAAATCGTTCATCTGGACGGACGGGTCCTGGGTGAGCACAGGGGCGTTATCCACTACACGATCGGCCAGCGGCGCGGAATCGGGATCGGCGGCGGCGAGCCGCTCTATGTCATCCGGCTCGATTCGGATGCCTGTCAGGTCATCGTCGGCCCGCGTGAGGCGCTGGCGACACGCACGGTTCCGGTGAACGAGATCAACTGGATCGGCGATGCCAAGCTGGCCGAAGCACCAGAGGGCGGGCATGACGCTCTGGTGAAAGTCCGCTCGACCCGTCCGCCCACGCCGGCGCGAATCCATCCGCGCCCAGACGGCGCCGATGTCGAGCTTCTGAACCCCGAGGAAGGGGTCGCCCCCGGCCAAGCCTGTGTGTTCTACGCACCCGATGGATCGCGCGTTTTGGGGGGCGGCTGGATCCGCCGGGCGGCCTGAAAGACTTTTGAACAGGACGTGATTTCAGCTTGATCGCGAAATGAGTAATTTGTGCAACCCATTAGAGAGGGTTGATCATGATACTCAGATTACTGACTGCACTTGCCCTGATCGCTCTTCTCTATCTTGCCCCGATGACGGCGGCTTGATCGAGACGATGATCACCTGAAGTCCTCACCCAGCAATATTTGCCAGGAGAGCAGGCTTCCATCCCCCAACGGAAATCGCCATGGTGAGCGCCATCACTGCTGGAGCGCTCCCATGACCGATATCCAGGCTGCCCTTGATCACCTCGACGCCGATGCCGACCCGGCGCTTGCGCGGCTGTTCGAGTTGCTGCGGTTCAAATCGATCTCCACCGACCCCGCCTATGCCGAGGAGTGCGCCAAGGCCGCCGCCTGGCTGGCGGAGGACCTTGCCTCGATGGGCTTCACTGCACGTGTCGCACCGACCAAAGGTCACCCCATCGTGCTCGCCCATCATGACGGGCCGCAGGGGGCGCCTCACATCCTGTTCTACGGCCATTACGACGTTCAACCGGTGGACCCGATCGATCTCTGGCACAGCGATCCGTTCGATCCTCAGGTCAAGAGCCGGGCCGATGGCAGCCAGATCATCGTCGGGCGCGGCACGGGCGACGACAAGGGCCAGCTCATGACCTTTTTGGAGGCCTGCCGCGCGCTGAAGGCGACCACCGGCGGCCTGCCCTGCAAGGTCACGATCCTGCTGGAGGGAGAGGAGGAGTCAGGCGGTGCAAACCTGCCTCCCTTTCTCGAGGAACACGCCGATGAGCTCCGGGCCGATATCGCCGTGATCTGCGACACAGGCATGTGGGATCGCGAGACCCCCGCGATCACCACCATGCTCCGCGGCATGCTGGGTGAAGAACTCACGGTGCACGCTGCCAGCCGTGACCTCCACTCAGGCTTCTATGGCGGAGCCGCCGCCAACCCGCTCCGCGTCCTGTCGCATGCGCTGTCGGGCCTCCATGATGAGACCGGGCGCGTGACGATCGCAGGATTCTATGATGGCGTGCCGGAGATCCCGGCAGACGTTCAGAAGCAATGGAACGCACTCGGTTTCTCTGACGAGGATTTCCTGGGCGAAATCGGCCTGTCGATCCCTGCGGGCGAGCAAGGCCGGAACTCAATGCAGGCAACGTGGGCGCGCCCCACGGCGGAAGTAAACGGGGTTTGGGGCGGCTACACGGGCGCTGGCTTCAAAACGGTGATCCCGGCCGAAGCGCATGCCAAGATCTCGTTCCGGCTGGTCGGCACCCAGGATCCGCTCAAGATCCGCGAGGCCTTCCGCGCCCAGATCAGCGCGGCGATCCCCGCGGATTGCCGGGTCGAATTCCACGGCCATGGAGCCAGCCCTGCCAGCGTCATGCCGCTCAACGACCCGAAATTCGAGACGGCGCGCCAGGCGCTATCCGAAGAATGGGGCATCGAGGCAGCTTTCGTCGGCGCCGGAGGCTCGATCCCAGTGGTGGGAGAACTTCAGCGCCAGCTTGGCCTGCACAGCCTTCTGATCGGATTCGGCCAGAACGACGACGCGATCCACTCGCCGAACGAGAAATACGAGATGACGAGCTTCCGCAAGGGCGCGCGGAGTTTCGTGCGAGTGCTCGCCGCACTCGGCGCCTAGCGAGACTGCTCAGCTCGGCCTGCGCCCCCGGCGACGGCGGGGTCTTGCAGTGCCCTCAGCCGCTTCCTTCAGGAGAACCGTCATCGGGTGCTCAGGCGCGGGCGCGTGATGCGCAAGCAGCGCCCGCGCGGCAAGCGACGGGTTCTCCGCAACGTCGAGCCCAAGCGCCCAGTCGAAGAAGATAGAGCGGCAATCCTCGGTGCTGATCCCCTCAATGCGGAAGGCATCGCCGATCAGATCGCGCGGGTCGGCCGGGTGGATGCTACTCTTGCTCATGGCCCGAAACCCTATCCCGACCGGTCCGCAGCGTCACTGCGTTTGCGACCACTTGCGGCCTGTCAGGGACCCCTCTACCGTTCGCCAACTGGAATGGAGACCAAAGATGCCGGAAGCGACCGTGAACCCGAACCTTCTTGCGGTCTTTCCCCCTCCGGTGATGGAGGCGCGGCGTTGGTTGCAGGATGCGGAGTTCCCGGTCGACCGCCCGCTTCTCAACGTCTCCCAGGCTGCACCGGTCGATCCGCCGCCCGAGGAGCTGACCTCGATCATGGCCGATGCGGTGATGAACCGCGCCGAAGCGCATCTCTACGGTCCCGTCCTTGGCAATCCAGAGCTTCGCGAGCAGATCGCAAACGACTGGTCACGGCACTATGCGGGCCGGATTGACGCCGCTCAGGTGGCCATCACCTCGGGCTGCAATCAGGCGTTCTGCACGGCGGCCGCGACGCTCTGCGCGCCCGGGGATGCGCTAATGATCGCCGTGCCCTGGTACTTCAATCACAAGATGTGGCTCGATATGGCCGGGGTCGAAAGCCGCCTGATCCCGTGCGACAGCAAGATGCTCCCGGATCTCGACGCCGCCAAGGCCGCGATAGATGAGCGGGTCAAGGGTATCCTGCTGATCACCCCCAACAATCCCACCGGCGCCGAGTATCCCGATGACCTGATGCAGGGTTTCTACGATCTTTGCGAAGCGCACGGGATCGCGCTGATCATCGACGAGACCTATCGCGACTTTCACTCCGGTAACGGGCCGCCGCACAGCCTGTTTCAGCGCGAGGGGTGGGAGGAGGTGCTGATCCACCTCTACTCCTTCTCCAAGGTCTTTCGTCTGACCGGCCACCGGATCGGCGCCATGATCACCGGTCAGGCGCGACTGGCCCAGGCGGAGAAAGTGCTCGACACGGTCACGATCTGCCCAAACCAGCTTGGTCAGATCGCGGCGCTCCACGGGCTCCGGGCGATGGGCAACTGGGTGGCCGGCGAACGGGCTGAGATCCTGGTCCGGCGCGCGGCAATAGAGAACGCCTTCGCACGGCATCTGCCGGATTGGAGCCTCCTCGGCGCCGGGGCCTATTTCGCCTATGCCCGGCATCCGTTCGCGATCCCATCCGATACACTCGCGCAAAGGCTGGTCGCCGAGCAGTCCGTGCTCGCCCTGCCCGGCACGATGTTCACGCCCGAAGACCCGAAATGGGGAGGCGCCCAACAGATGCGCTTTGCCTTTGCCAATGCCGACCGCGACGGGATCGAGGAACTGGCCGGCCGCCTCGCGCAGTTTACGCGGTAGGTCTCCAACTTCACCGCTGCACAGGCTTCATCTGGCGAAGTCAGGTCTCACGGCATCGTCAAAGCATTCTTGCTCCCCTCCTCCACCGGGTCTAAGACAAGGGCGCTTGACTGAGATCCTGACCGGAGACCCCGATGCTCGACTTCTTCAGACGCGGTGTGAAGACCTGGGTGGCCAAGGCGTTGCTTGGCGTTCTGATCCTCAGCTTCGCCGTCTGGGGTATCGGCGCTGAGATCTTCTCCTTCAACTTCTCAACAGCTGTCTCGCGGGTCGGGGACACCAAGATCTCGGCTGAAGAGTTCGCCCGGGCGCTCCAGCGCGAACAGGACAGGCAGAGCCGCAATGCGGGGGAGCTTGTCACGCTCGATACACTGCGCCGGCAAGGCATCGATCAACAGGTTTTGGCTGCGCTCCAGCGCGACGCCGCCTTTACCGAGGAGCTCTCCAATTACGGCGTCAGAGTTCCCGATGAAGCCGCGGTCGAAGCGATCTCGCTGCGCCCGGAGTTTCAGAACCCGGACGGCTCGTTCTCTCCCGAGAATGTGCGCTTCTACCTGAGCCGTCAGGGCATCACCGAAGCGGAATTCCTCGATCTCAACCGTGCATTGGTCGGCCAGAGCCTCGTCTCCGGCCCGGCGATCGGCGCAACCCGGCCGCCGCCTGGCATGGCGACACGGATCGCGACCTACCAGGGCGAAACCCGGCTGGTCGCAAGCGTGACCCTGCCGCTTGAGATGGCGTCGGAACCCGAGGCACCCAGCGACGGCGACCTGCGCGATTTCTATGACCAGAACCCCGCACTCTACACAGAGCCGGAACGGCGTTCGGGGAATTATCTTCATGTGAACCTCGGCGCCCTCGTCGAACAATCGCAGCCTTCGGACGAAGAGGTCACGGCGTTCTATGAAGCCGAGGCGGAGGCTTTTGCCGTCGTTCCCTCCCGGGTCATAGACCAGCTCTCGATGCCGGATCTCGCGGCGGCCGAGGCGGCAGTCGCACGCATCCGCGCAGGCGAGATCACGTTTGAGGACTTGGCAACCGAACGCGGCGAGGATCCGGCTGCCCTGTCACTCGGCCGGGTGACGCGCGATGACGTACCAGCGGCGACAGCCGATGCGATCTTCGCGGTGACGGAGCCCGGTGTCGTCGACCCGGTGACACTGCCCGTGGGCGTCGCGATTGTCCGGATCAGCGAGGTCGAGATCGGTGGTCAGCAGGCGCTGGCGGATGTGAGGGACGACATTGCCGGGCGCCTGGCACTCGACACCGCCTATACCCGTGCGCCGGAGCTTGCCAATCAGATCGAGGAGATGCGCGCCGGCGGCGCCTCGATGGCCGAGATCGCCGAGGCAACTGGTCTGCCACTCGGCCGTTTCGAAAGGCTCGGTGCCGATGCCAGCCTACCGGGCGGCGAACGCGCCGAAGGCGTTCTGGTGACGCCGACCTTCCGAAGCGAGGTGTTCGAAGCGCTCGAGGGTGAAGAACGCCCGATCATCGACACGCCCGAGGGTGGGTTCCTGCTGATCTCGCTCGACCGCATCGAACCCGGCGGCCTCCAGAACTTCGCCGAAGTGCGGGACCGGATCGCCGCGGACTGGACCACGAACCGAAAGCTTGAAGAACTGGAGGTCCGCGGTGGCAAGATGGCGGCTAGCCTTGCAGGGCAAGGCACGCTCGACGCGACGGCCCGCGCACTTGATCTGGTCTACACGACCCACGAACCGTTCAGCCGCGAGTCGGGCCAGTTCGTGCTTCCCGCACCCGCGGTCGAACTGGCGTTCGCAACCCTCACGGGAGAGGGTTTTTCCACGCGCCTGCCGGATGACAGCGGTGTCATGGTCGGCGAGGTGCTTGAGATCACTCCGATCGATCCTGTGATAGCCGAACAGACGGTCGTCCAGCTCGACCAACTGATTGAGCAGACCATCCGGGCGGATGCCCGCGAATATCTCGCCCGCGCGATCGCCTCCGGCCACGAGGTGGGAGAGGATCCCGCGGCGATCGACGAAGTGTTCATCTTCCTCGGAAGCGCGCATTCGGGTGGCGGCTTCTGAATGGACTTCAAACCTGATTTCGCCGGTTTCGAGGCGAAGCACCAGTTAGGCCAGCCGCAACTGGTCTGGACCGAGATCGTCGCCGATATCGAGACTGCCGTCTCGCTCATGTTGAAGCTTTCAGCAGCGGACACGAACTCCTTCATGCTGGAGAGCGTGACCGGAGGGGAAGTCCGCGGGCGCTATTCCGTCATCGGTATGGCGCCGGATCTGATCTGGCGCGCCTCGGGCGAGCGGGCGGAGATCAACCGAAAGGCCGGCTCGGACTCTGAAGCCTTTGTGGTCGAGCCTGGTCAAACGCTTGCCTCACTGCGCTCCCTGATCGCGGAAAGCCGGATCGAGATGCCTGACGGGCTTCCACCCATGGCCGCGGGTCTGTTCGGCTACCTCGGCTATGACATGATCCGCCTAGTGGAGATGTTGCCGGAACCAAACCCGGACCCGCTGGGACTGCCCGACGCGATGATGCTGCGCCCCACGCTGATCGCGATCGTCGACAACATCCGCGATCAGGTCACCTTGGTCACCCCGGTTTGGAAGACAGATGGTGAGGCCCAGGCCAGTTACGACGCGGCATGTGACCGGCTCTCAGATGCCTTGAAGTCGCTGGACAAGCCGGCTGGCTGGGGCAGCATCACACCGGTCGCCAGCGCCCCGCTCCGCGCCCTCGAGCCAAGGTCGAATACCGATCACGCGAGCTATCTCGAGATGGTCGAAAGGGCCAAGGAGTACATCCGCGCGGGCGACATATTTCAGGTCGTGCCCTCCCAGCGCTGGGCGCTGCCGCTCGATGTCTCACCCTTCGCACTCTACCGTGCGCTGAGGCGGACGAACCCGTCGCCCTACATGTTCTTCTTCAATCTCGGCGCGTTTCAGATCGTCGGCGCGAGCCCCGAGATCCTGGTGCGCGTGCGCGACGGCAAGGTCACGATCCGACCGATCGCGGGGACCCGTCCGCGCGGCGCAACGCCGGAGGAGGACGCAAGGCTGGAAGCGGAGCTTCTGGCAGACCCGAAGGAGCGGGCCGAGCACTTGATGCTCCTCGATCTCGGCCGCAACGACGTGGGCCGGGTCGCGAAGATCGGCACGGTCGACCCGAACGAGCAATTCACCGTCGAGCACTACTCGCACGTGATGCACATCGTCTCGAATGTTGATGGCGACCTCGCCGACGATGTCGACGCGCTCGGTGCGTTTCTCGCCGGAATGCCCGCGGGCACGGTCTCGGGCGCCCCGAAAATCCGGGCGATGGAGATCATCGACGAACTGGAGGCCGAAAAGCGCGGCGTCTACGCTGGCGGGGTCGGCTATTTCTCGGCAAATGGCGAGATGGACACCTGCATCGCGCTCAGAACAGGCGTGATCAAGGACGGAACCCTCTACGTCCAGGCGGGCGGCGGCGTCGTCTATGACAGCGACCCGGAAGCCGAGTTCCAGGAGACGGTCAGCAAATCAAAAGCCCTGATGCACGCCGCCGGAATAGCCCGAAACTTCAACTGAAACCGCTCGGCAAAGCGGTATTCTCGACACGAACAACCTAGCCGCCGGATCTGTTATGGTTTCCAGGGTCAAACTCTCTTGCCAGAGTTAAAAAGCGACGGCTGATCGGTAGTTTCTAACCCGCTACTACTGCGCCATCTTTACCAGAGACTCTTGCACTCGCCGGGCTGAGGGTTTCGAATCTCAGAGATAGCAGTGATCCTCAACGCGGTAGAGAATAGCTGTACGCAGAAGATATGGTGGCGCACCGGGGAGGCTGAAGACTCTCCCATAAGACTCAAGATTCTAACCTAGCGGACCTTTAGGGAGATCGGTAATGGCTTCTCAATCACATCTTCCAAACCGTTATCAGAATGGCCGACGCATCCGGTTTCGATGGGGAGATCAGGTTCGCCGCGACAGCGAGTTATCTGCCACGGCCAAAGTACTAGCATGGGAAATGAAGTCTTATGCGAGTGCCGAAGAAATGGCCTGCTTGGCGTCAAGAAGCACACGCGTAGACGAGAGCACGATCCGCCGAATGATAAAGCAGCTTGAGCAAGCGGGCTGGATATCTCGAAAGATCGGGCACGGCCGCGGAAACTGGAAGGAGTTCAGACTGATATCTGCTGCCGGCAAGGGGTGCGCTATAGCCTCTCATATCAGCAACGAATGGGGGGCAAATCCGACAAGGAAGGACGGTAAACCTGCCGGGTCCCACATAAGGGAACCTCATGAACAACTTCAAGACGTGTGCGCCGGAGCGTCTGCTGCGCGATTTTCAGTAATCAGTGTGCGAGCAGACCCTGACAAGCTCGAGACGTGGAGATCCTGGCTGCTGGAAGCGGGGAGTATCGTGAGGATGAGACCGTCGCACTGATATCCGAAGATCCGCTGAGCTTGCCAATGAGACTTCCTCCCGAAGACGACGAACTGATCCAGAGGTCTGTCGTGTGGAAGGGGAGCGCTTGTCTAAACCAGCAAGCCTTCATCCAACACAAGCCAAGCCGCTGTCTCATCGGTATCCCGCACTTCTGAGTTCGCCGACTGCTCTTCCTGCAGGAAAATTGAGCAACCGGTCACTGTCAGGTCCTGGAGCCGAACGGCAGAGGTGTCTCCCCGATCGTCGCTCTGGATATCCATCAGCGGAACAGGGGCCGTCATAAAGGTCTGCTTGAAGACGAAACTGTCGACGCGTTCATCGAAGTTGTCTCAGGTCCAGACCGCTGTGATGCCGGTTCCCGATCCAGCCTCAAAAGCGGTCTGGGAGACTTCCTCGGCGAGATGCGGCCCGAGCGCTTCTCTTCCTCAATCCGAACCTGGAAGCTGGTCGAGGTCACATCGCACATTCTAGGCGTCACAGCATCAGCTTCGTTCAGGGAAGTAACCTCGGCGAAGATGATTGCGTCCGTCAGCGTGGCTCCAATCTTCAGCCTGGTGAAGCCTGTTCCGACGCCCGAAGAGCCTGCTACAAAAGACTGACCGCTCGACAAGGTATGAGTTCGTTCCGAGACGGCAAGCCCGCCAATGATCTCTGAACCGTGAACGCCGTCCTGATAGTTCCACTCATCGATCTGGAACTCGAAGCCGGTATCGGTGACGTTGCGGATGCGGGCAATTGCACCTTCACCATCGTTTATTCCAACCGGTCCCCTGACAACAATGGCATTCGTGATCGCCTGCGTGAACAAAACACTGTGCGATTGGTCCAGATCCGTATTGCTGCCGTTCGCGGACAGGCTCCAATTTTGCACCCGCGTTTGCGAAAGCCGACATTCGTTTGATGCGCAGCACTCTTCGAACACCAAGGGCGTCAGTGCGGAAAAAACGAATGTCGTAAATCAACGAGAGACCCAAAAGATGGGCCATTCTCTTCGTAGCCTTTCCCTTATGCGGTTTAGGGCGCCCAAAGCTCAGATATCATGGAAAACCATACGGCGAGAATTGCCCAATTGTTGTACGATACAATGACTAGCCAAGGGCGGTGCTCGGCCTCATAGTCGTTCAACAATATCTTCATCGAGGGGCTTTTGCATGGCTTTCGCGCGCACTTCGGTTGCATTCGCGGCGTTCTTGCTGGTCCCACAGGCTTCAGCACAACCTGAAATTCTCACGACTTCAACCTTGTCAGATGTGCGCCGACTGACATTGGCAGCTGAAGGCGCCAGTGCAGCCGATTTCCTGCCTGGCGGTAACGATGTTCTCATCCGCCGTTCCATGATCGATGGGGCCGCCTCGTTGGTTGTGTTGTCACTGGAGGATGGGAGAACGCGACCGATACCCACCGATGGAAATGTTCTAGGGGCTGGATCGCCGCATCCAGTGGACGCGCGAACGCTGGTAGTTCTCGCAGGGGAGGGATCTGAAACCGCCGGCGTACTCTACGAAGTCGATGCTGGCGGGGCGCGTCGTCTCGCCGAGGGGCTCGAAGGTGCCTATTCACCCACGGGCCGCCATATCGTCTTCTCCGGCCATAACTGCGGTGACTTGGACAAAGAAGCGACCGTACAAGCCAACCTTCGTCTGTGTCTAATGGATCTAAGCACCGGTGATGTTCGGACCTTGTCAGCGCCAGGCACGGGCCAGGACGACCGCGATCCTGCCTGGAGCCCGGATGGAGCTACAATTGTCTTCTCACGCATGAGTGTCGAGCAGAGCGAACTTTATCGGCTATCTTTGGCTGAAGCTGCGATGCCGGAAGCAGCCGCACTGACAGCGCTTGGTGCCCAGGCCAAAGAGCCCACATTCCACCCGTCCGGCGACTATGTGATCTTTACGACGACGTCGCTCGATGACGAGGACGCTGATCTTTTCCTAATTGACCCGGCAGGAGGGTATGAGCCAGTCCGCGTGCTGGCTAGTCCGGGTCCGCAGTCGCAACCTACCTTCGCGCCGACTGGAGACAAGGTTGCCTGGACCGGCGCGATTATGATGCAGGCCAACGATGACGAGGAAGCCATTGACACTGGCCGACGGGAAGTCTTTCTCGCGGGCTGGGAGCATGAGGGTGCACTGGCACTCTTGCGTGCCGCTCCTCCCCTAAGCGCTGTTGTGCAAGCGGATTTGGATGGCACGGACAATGACATCTCTGAGGATGACCTGCGTCGTCATGTGGGCGTGCTCACTTCCGAAGCCATGGCAGGCCGCATGACAGGCTCCCCCGGCGAGCAAGCAGCTACAGCCTATGTGGCGGCCGCATTCAACGCACTGGGGCTCGAGCCTGCCGGCGACGATGGATACTTCCAAAGCTTCAGCTTCCGCTACGCGGGGCGGCCGTTGCCGGAGAGCACGCTGATCTTCGAGCGTGAGGGCAACGAGCCGCTGTCCATGACGCTCTCAGAAGACTGGGTGCCGCTCGCGTTTTCCGCGACGACTGAAACCGCCTCGACGCCCCTGGTTTTCGGTGGCTTCGGTTTCGACGCGCCCGAGTGGGAAGGTCATCCGCCGGTGGACAGCTATGGTGACCTCGACGTTGCGGGCAAGTGGGTCCTGCTCTGGCGGGGCAACCCGCCTGGTGTCGAGGCAAGCGACCGTCCAGACCTGACGCGACTGTCCAGTTTAGTGAACAAGTCTCGCCTTGCCGCGGAGAAGGGCGCGGCTGGAGTGATCCTGATGCGGGCGCCGAGCGTGTCCACCTCAGGCGCAAACCTGCCTGGGCCCACTGTCGCAGCGGACGAAGGCACTTATCCGATCCCGGTTGTCGTGGTTGGCAGCGCTCATAACGAGACGCTGCTGGCCGGGCAAGATCGCGAGCAACTGTTAGCTATGGCGGGGGCTGGAAAGCTCATCGCGCGGTCATTGCCCGGCGTCTCCGTCCGGACGTCGATCGGATTGGATGTCGAGATGCGCTCTGGCCGCAATGTCCTTGGACGCCTTGATCTCGATGGCGCGACCAATAACCCGCCGGTCATCTTAGGCGGGCATATCGACCATCTCGGACGTGGTCTTCACTCGATGTCCGCAAATGAACCCATCGGTGAGGCCCTCGTAGATCGTCGTCGGCGCCTGTATGTAGGTGCCGATGACAACGCATCGGGTATCGCAGCGTTGATCGAGATCGCCCAGAGTCTCGTCAAGAACCAGCCAGCCGGCGCCGTCCGCGATGTGATTTTCGCGGCTTGGTCTGGCGAGGAACTCGGACTGCTTGGCTCTTCCCATTATGTTGCAACGCTTGGTGAAGTAAAAAACGATGTCGGCGAGAAGGTCGTCGTTGCCGACGAAGTCGCCGCCTATCTGAACCTCGATATGATCGGTCGGCTGCGTGAGACACTTCAAGTCCGCGGTGTCGGGACCTCTTCTGTTTGGCCGAGTGGCATCGAGCGTGCGAACGCTGCTATAGGTCTACGATTGGCACCTCGGAGAGAAGCATCCAGCCGAATGGACACGGCGCCGTTCGAGCGAAGCGGAGTTCCCGTGTTAGCCTTCTACACTGGTTGGCACGAGCAGTATCACCAACCTTCTGATCGTGTGGAACTTCTAAACTTTGATGGTCTAGCACGCATCTCACGCCTCGTAGAGCGGGTCCTACTGGATCTGGCCCGTTCTCATATCGCCCCTGACTTCACGGAGGCAAAAGAGCAAAGCCAATGAGCGTCGCACGCTAAGCTCCAACGCGACGAGATCAGAATTAGATGGACCTGACAGTCATTCATCGCAATCCCATCTTTGGTGCGTTCAAACGGCGAAGTGGCGAGCGGTGTCCACGGGAAACTCGGCTCATCGACCTTGCAATCGACTGTTTGACTCTTGCATCGAGATTTCTGCGGTCGGCCCAGAGCTGCCTCCTGCATTCATCGGCGCTGCCGCGATGCAGCATCCGCAAAGCAGGCGTCCGAACTCAATAGTCTTGGTGACACTCTCTTGGGGTCGTTGAGAGTGAAGGTCTGCGCGACTGCATTTTTGGCACCATTGCATTCAAAGACATCCGGCAAGGTGCAAAAGTGCCTTGGTATTGCGTCACCGCAGCTGTGACTTGATCGGCCTCTAAAACCACCTTTGACGCAGGCGAAGGGCTACTGCAATGTCGACCAATGGCTGATTTCATGAACATTGAAGTTCTTCTGCCGGAAATCAGGGCCTATGCACGCTCAATATGTTTGTCAGCCATCGAAGCAGAAGACCTTGTACAGGATGCGGTTGAACGGGCACTGCGCTCTGACACTCGGCCGGCGGATCTTGCGGATCTGCGGCCATGGATGTTCCGTGTTGTTCGGAACCTGTTTTACGATGAGCTGCGAAAACACAGGGTCCGTCGGGAATATTCAACCGACCAAATACGTTTATCGAATGACGGCTATGGCGTACCGAACCCGGAGAATGACATCCTGCTGCGCCTTGCCTACGAGAAACTGAGCCCCGAATTCAAAGAGATCCTATTTCTTGTCGATGTAATGGGTCTGAAATATGTCGAGGCTGCGCGAGTGATCGACGCGCCCAAGGGGACGGTGATGAGCCGGGTCAGCCGCGCCAGGAAGGCGCTTTTGGAGCTGGTTGGCCGGGACGACAGCAAGGCGGCAGCAATGAAGCGGACGTGACGTTGGTGATGGGTGATAAGGATTGGGAGCTGGTCAACGCATATCACGACGGTGAGATGCGCCCGCAAGATGCAAGGGACTTCGAAGCACGGCTGCGCGAAGAGCCCGAATTGAAGGCAGAGCTGGAACGCGTGAAGACTGTCGCCAGAAGTCTCGCCGCGCTGCGGCCTCAGACGATGGCGGCGCAAGCGAAACCCAAAACCAGATTCTCAAAGTGGTTAGGCGTGAGTGCCGTGGCGGCATCGGTTTGCCTAGCGGTCCTGCTGTCTTGGCCGGAGAGGGCGAACGGCGTATATGCCATCCACCAATCATTTCTGGATCAATCAGTTTCCATCAATTCGGAAGCCTTGTATCCGGTCGCCGCGCAGTCGGCTTTCCCCGATCTTGGTGCGGCCAATCTGACCTATGTGGCGAGTCGCAAGACGGATATCGGAACAGCGATTCACTACGCCGGTAGGAATGGATGTCGCCTGACCTTTCTCGCAATGACTGAGCCGGCTCCGGGTCCATTCCAATCCGATCTGCAAATCCTTCAGTGGGAGATCGACGAGCGACATTTTGCAATCCTCGCCAGCGGCATGGATGCAGGAAAATTCTCCGCCATTGGCAAATATCTGAAGCATGAAACGCGCAAAGCGATCGAGGAGGAAACCACCATCGCGCTTCGCGAAGCGACGGAAAACGCCAAGACCTGTGCGTGATGCGCAGTTTGCCTAGTTTGATTTCGGAAAGTTCGGCCTGTCCTCATTGTAGTGGGTGGCGAGATAATCGAGAACAATCGTCAGATCCGGCTCGTCAATCTCACCCATTCCCTGTTCTTCAACCATCCACTCCAATATCTCGATCCAACCATCGCGCGTGAGCCCTTGCTGCGCCACGATCCGTTCCGAGTGACATCCGGAACAATAGGCGAAGGTTTCCTCTACGCCGGGTGCTGTGAACAGAACACCGTATTCATCCTCTTCGTCTTCCGTCTCCGCAGCGTTAGCCAATTGCGGGCCAAGAAGATGTACCCAGATCAACGCCACGAATGCTACGAGTCCGCATACCGAGAACGTCGCTGCTCGGAGGGCCATTTCATTTTGTCGATATCTCAAGACTGCCTCAATCAATAGGTGGCTATGGGCGGCCCGTCTGGGCCGCCCGTTTGGCTTATGAAACGCGCAGTCCGACGCGATGCATGGTGTTGTTCAGATACCCTTTCGGATTCCAATCGATGGCAAAGGGCTGCATTTCGCCCTCGCTGTCGGTGGCGCGCGCCCAGATCTCGTAATACCCGGCCTGCGGCAGGTTTACGTTGGCCCGCCAGTTTTGCCAGGCCCCGGTATTGACAGGTTTATCAAGCTCGGCCGCTTGCCAGGTCGCGCCAAAGTCAAACGAGATATCAACCTTCGCAACCTCGCGGTCTCCTGACCAGGCATGGCCGCGCACTTCGGTTTCCAGGCCAGCACTCGCGCCGTTAGCTGGAAATGTCACCAGTGACTTCACCGGCATCCGCTCGATGATAACGAAGTCCTCTGTTTCCACTTTTTCGCCGGGTGACACCTTGCGGTTCGGCACGCGATAGGCCTTGCCCGTCATCTTCGGCCCGTCATGCACAATGTCGCGCAGCTCGATCCGCGTCAGCCATTTGTGCCCGGTCGAGGCCGGCCACCCAGGCACCACCAGACGCAGCGGTGCGCCATTCATCGGATGGAGCGGTGCACCGTTCATCTCGAAAGCGATCAGGACATTGTCTGTCATCGCCTTCGCGATCGGGACACCGCGGGAGATCGGCAACTTGTCCGGATCGCCCGACAAGTGTTCATCAGCACCATAATGGGCAGTGTAGACAACGTTCGACTGAACGCCCGCCTTCTCCAGCACGTCCTTCAGGCGCACACCCGTCCATTCCGAGCACGCGACGGCGCCATAGGTCCATTGATTGCCCTTGGCAGGCGGATCGAAAAAGCTGCGACCGTTCCCGCCGCATTCCAATGTCAGTGCCATGGTGACCACTTCGAAATTGGCGCGCAGATCGGCGATGGTCATTTCCATCGGATTGTCGACGAAGCCGTCAATGGTTAGGGTCCAGGCATCGGCATCCACATCCTCTGGCGGGATGCCGTTATTGCGGATGAAATGGCGATTGGTCGGCGTGATCGCATCGTCGAGGAGTTCCGGCGGTGTCTCCGCATTGACCGGACGGTCATTCAACAGCGTAAGGCCATCCTTACCGGCAAGCACGTCATCGGCTGCGAGTGCGGCTGGCACGAAACCGACCGGCAAATTCCGGCCGAAGGGGATTGAGGTACCCATGATCGCGGCCAAGCTTGCGATGCCGGTCGTTGTCAGAAAGCCGCGCCTGCCAGGGTTTGCGGTGCTTTTGGTGTGCGCATGCTCTTGCGCACTACCCTCGGCGTCGCGGGCTGTGTTGTTCTCGAAGTCCATCTGCGTCTCCCTTTGTTGAACCGTGCAGCGATGATTTATGCCGTCTCTTGGTCATCAACGTTCGGGTACAGTGGATTATTCCACCGTGAGTGCATCTTTTTGCGTGGTTCGGTTGAAGCGCAGAACCCCATCTCTGTGGTCACATGCGAGCGGCGAATGCCGGTTTCCGAATGTTATGCAAGAATGCTCGACTGTCTCGCGATAGCAGCTTTCGGTCTGAGGCCGCTGTGCTTCGGAACCTGAGTGAAGATTCAGGGCCTTAGCAAAGCGAGAGTTCGAACCGATCGAGCCGATTACGCAAAAGTGGCGGATGTCGGATCACCGATCTCGCGCAGGCTACGGCCGCGACCAAGGCAGTGACCGAGATAACGAGATCGGTGCGAACGTCCGAGGAGCGAGGCGTTCTTTCCAAGGCGCGCGCAAGCGTTTGCGGCGCAACGTTGAGCCTGGAAGCCAGTTGCCGCAAACTGGCGGCCTTGCGGTCGACCGTGCGCATTATAAAGGACCCATGACTATGAGATCATCAAGTCGGTCGATATCGTGACCGACCCTGTTGACGGAAATCCGATGACCAACACCCCCACCCCGGATCAACTAACGGAAGTCGTTCGCGACAGGAGACCCGCCGACTGCATCGCCTTTCTGGCCAAATATGATGCTGCGACGAGACACCGACTGGGCCATGCAGCCGTTGCACTGTTTGCGGAGGATATCGAGGCACATTTCAAGAGTCCAAGTCCGGCGACGCTCCGGACTCCAGACGCAGCGCGAGTCGCCGTTCTTGCCACTGGATCCCTTGAGCAGGTCATATCCTGCGACTGGCATATTATCCCGGAACCGGAACTCTTGATTGAGGTGTTCGACACGTTTCAACCTGATTGGGCAGATGAATGGGTAAAGCACGAATTGGACCAAAACCCTTACATCATGCGATATCTGCACTGGCTTTGGGAGGTTGGACTTTGCAGCAGACCGCGATCGGACAGTTTCTTCCACGGTCTGATCGTGACACCTGTGTTTCTGCACTGGCCGGTTGAAAACTCGGCCTTGCGTGGCAAGCCCGCGATGGAAGATCCGCGTCTTGTAACCACTCCGGTCAAGCAAGCGGAGCTGGTCGACGATCTTTGGCGCCTGTTCGAAGTCAAAGGACGGGGCGAATTCAGCCTAGGATATCTCGACCATGGTTTTGCATGGCGACGTGACTTTATAGAGCTCTGCGAGGCCGGGCACATGCCACGTGAGCATCTGATGGACGCATCGCTGGCTGCACTCAGCCGCGATTTCAACCAACCGGAAGCCCGCTTCTTTGCCCGTCTTTACACAGATCTGAAGCCAACAGCAGAGGAACAAAGTGCCCGGTGCGACACGCTCCTGGCACTTTTGGCTAGCGAGATGCCATCAACAGTGTCCTTCGCTGTAAAGGCAGTCAAAAAGGTGAACGAGAATTATCCCATCCCGGCGGCAGACCTGATCAAGGCACTCGAACCGGTTTTCCTATCGCCAGGCAAAGGGACGATTATTGCAGCTATTAGTCTCGCAAAAGATGCCGTCAGACGCGCACCAGATACACGACAAGCGGCGTTAGCCGCCATAGTGCAAGGTTTGCATCACGAAAGTGACGATGTTCAAGAGGCGTCTTTGAAGGTGCTAGAGGATTGGCAAATCGACACTTCGCCAGAGGCGCTGCAAACACTGCAAGACTCGGTGAACGTCTTGCCGCCATCTCTTAAAACGCGGGTGTTGGCACTTTGCGGCGCGATCGGCATCAGTGCTGATGAATCGGTCCGGTGAATTCTCACTCTGCTAAAAGGTTGCCGTTCGCCGCGGTGCCGTTGATGTTGATGTTGAACTTAGGCTCCGAGCCGACCTTCTCTGCAACGCGAGAGCTCAATGCAGGGGGGCTATCGTCAGTCGCGACGCTTCCTAGCATTTGAGTGATGAACCGAAAGGGTTCGCCGCTTCTTAGGCGGACCAATTTCTATCCAGGTATTCGGCCAGGCTAATTTGCCTCGGCAGATCGAACTCCGCGACGACCGACGCGCTCTTCCAGTCGGGTTGGTGCGCGGCCACTAGCTTCACGAGCGCCAAGACGTTCGAGGCAGACGGCCAGAACGGCTTCAATAGCTTCGATCCGATGTTTGCAAACCAGGCAGGCATCGAAATGATCCGAACCTTGCGGCCTGCCTTTTTCGAGAGAAGCTCTGCCACATTAGCCCAGGTTAGCCATTCCGGACCACCGCTCTCCAGGATACGATTATAGGCTGACTGCTTGCCGACGACGCCGGCCATCATGTTCGCAACGTCCTGGACCGCGATGAACGGCGATCCGTGATCGCGACCCCCCGGAGCAAGAAGAATACCACGCTTGGCCACAAGAGCGCCCGTCATGGCAAGCCACATCTTCATGAACCCATAAGGCCGTTTGGTGGTGGCATGCGGGTGGTCGTTGGCAGCGTTCTGGCCAGCGCCCGTCATCACCATCCAAACGTCCATAAAGGCTGGGTTGCGCACGATTGTGTGGGCGATAGGTGAGCGCTCCAACCGCTCCTCGATCACGCGTTTACCAGCAAGTTCCGGGACTGTGGCGTCGAACTTTGCATTGACCGCGGGCACCGAGGATTGGATCCAGTGGCGAACACCTATCGCTTCCGCGGCGGAGATAAAATTCTCGTACCCGGTTTCGCTTAGCGATTTCACGGACATTTTCTTACCCGCAGGAATGATCGCATTCGCTGAGGAGATCACGGTGTCAATGCCTTGAAGCGCACGTTCCAGACTCGGCTTGTCCTCTAGAGATCCGATCGCATATTCGATGGCACCTTCGTCAATACCATGGATGGTTGCGCCCGACCGGCGGATCAGCGCTCGCACTTTATGACCCTTGGCCAGCAGAATTGGGATCACGTGAGATCCGATCTGGCCAGTCGCACCTGCAACAAGAACGTGATGTTGACTCATGAGAGAGTGTCCTTTCCTGGATTGCTGAGCCCGTGGCTGCGGAACGCGGCGACGGCGCCAAAGATATTGAGAAGAAGGAAACAAGGCACAACCAGGCTCGGCGCGAGTGCCATTGGCCAATCGAGCATCACTTCCGAAGTGGGGTACTCGGTGAAGACGCGCAATGGGCCCGGTAAGCCCGTCTGTAGTACCAATTCACCTGGCATAAGAATGATCAAGACACCCACGAGGTGCCAGATCGCAAGTGCATCGGCGGAGACCGAACCGCACCTCGCTAAGACGAACATCCAGACGGCGGATAGTCCGAAGGCAAGATCAGTGAGGCCGATCGCCAGCTCAACTTCGAGTGGGAAGTCGCCTTGGATCGTCTTGATCAGAGTTCCGAGCGCGGCGATGCGAAGCGCCTGGATGCCGACAAACCAATCCGCGGGCACAGCTTGCAACATGTCTGAAAGTCCGGTTCGAACTACTGGAAGAACGAAAGTCGTCAGGACCACGACGAAAGGAACGGCCGGCAGCCAAAGGCCTGGCAGAAGACGCAGAAATCCGCCGCTGTCATAGACGCCGCCGAGAGCTATCGCCGCCGACGCAAATCCCCAAGCCAACAGGACGACCGCGATGATAGTGGCCGCCGCGAATGCTTTTGCCGTCCGTGCTCTCATCGCCGCAAGTGCCAGAAAACCAATCTGGGCGGCGAAGAGCAGCGGTATGGTCGATAGTGGCATCATCATCGCTGTTCGTGGGCTCGTCGTCTCATCAAATCCATTCACGCGTATGAGAACGAAGGTTCTCTTTTCGATCAAAAAAATTTACTCAAGGGCAGATAACGCCTCCTCCACGAAAGGTTTGATCCGCTCTCTTCCGGCTCGGGCATGCGCCAATGTCAGCAGGCCTTGCATGACGCCAACAAAGAAATGTGCGAGCCTTTCGGCCTTGGTAGCTTCATAGCCGGCGCGGCTGAGTGCCCTTTCGAACCGCTGATACAAATCTTCCCAGTGTGCATCGAGGATCGCCTTCACATCGGCGTCCTCGATTGTCTCATCAGCCGACGTCCGCACGAGGAAGCACCCTTTCTGGCCAGCAGCACTGCAGGCCATCTCGACGTAACCGCGGAACATTTGTCGGATGCTGTCAGAAGTGATGTTGGATTCATCGAGCGCGCAGAACAGCTCTGGGACAACCACATTACGGTACGTCTTCAGGGCTGCGAGGAACAGGCCTCGTTTGTCGCCGAAAGCCGTGTATAGACCCTTCCTGCTTACGCCGGTCCCGCTCACAAGATCATCATAGCTTGTCCCGACATACCCCTTTGCCCAAAAGACCCGCATGGCAGATTCAAGCGCTGTCTCAGGGTCGAATTCACGAGAGCGAGGCATAGACTTGTGCATAAGAGAACAATCATTCTCTGTCAATATGCGCGGGTCCTACGACGATATGAAGTATGATGTTAGAGGCGGCGCAGTTGCATCAAAATGCGGTTTCCGCGGCACCTTTCGACCATATTGGCGGGGGTAGTCTTTGAAATCACCAGCTATCCGGCGGTAGGAACTGGAAGGCCCTAATCAGCCCCTGTCGCGCAGCAGTCGAGTATCACCCGGCCCACTGCCGACGTTCGCTCTGCCAACCCAAGTCGCACCGCGGCATGCATAATGCCGACATTGGCCAAGAACCTTGGTCTTTTGCCTTCGACGAGTTCACCCGCGGCCCCCGTACAGTTAGCATTCAATCATTGTTTGCATTCGGCGGGCGATCTGAGCATGAAAACCCCAAGGCGCCCATCCAGGGAAGTCGAACTAGAAGACATCGTCTGGCAAGGCGCTAATTCTTGTACCCTGCCAGTCGGTGTGGCGACTGATCTTTCTGCCTTGCGTATTAAGACGCTTGAAGGTTTCCTACCAACCGCGCCAAAGGTAGTATCTTGCCTTATCATATTGTAAAAAGCGCACCAAAAACAGCAGAAGTAGCGTGCCTACGATGGCCGTGAAGCTTGAGGGTGAGATGCGAGCAGTTTTTGTAGTAGGCACAGGCCGTTCTGGAACCCACTTTCTTTTGCGGTCATTGAAGGGCTTTTCTAAAACCTACGATCCTCACAACGGGAAAGAGTACGGCCCTGTACTAAAAGACATTGCTAAAGCCGCGATCCATCACCGATTACCTTCCAAGGACACCGAAGCGTATTATCGCCGCCAAATGTCGGAGACCAGCAGCGTATTGCTTGATCAACATCATCCTAACCTGTTTTTCGCTGAACATTGGAAAAGCCGACTTGACGATATTGTATTCCTGTATCTTGACCGACCTACGGTTCAGATAGTTGCGTCCATGATGCGCCACAAGGGTGTGCAGTCTTGGTATAGTTATGCCACTAACTGGCGACGAAGAACGATTGACCGAATTCCTTATCCGAATAGGTTTCTGGGCGTCGATCACTTCAGAGAAATTAGAACTCTCCCACTGCATTTGCTTTGCGCGCGCCGTGTGATTGCGCACCGCCGAGCATATGAAGCCGCATACGACATGATACCTGATCGGATGAGGCGCATCTTTTACGAGGACTTGGTTTCCGATCCTAACGGTACTTTGACAAGTGTATTCAGCGATGAGGAGCAGAAATTATTGGGCAACTTTGAGCTCGTCGAAACACCTAAACAGCAATCGCTATCGAAGTTCCTAGACGTACTGGACGCAAAGCAGATTGCGGAAATAGAAGAGCTAGAGGAATCGGCGAGGTGACACCTGCAAAAGTAGGGATGATCTCTAGCCCGGAGACCTGCATTTCGAGAAGTCATAACGCCCCTTGTTGCAGAACAACGCATCGTTTTTTCAAAAGAATTTGCGGGTAGTTGCCGTTCACCAAAGGTCCGCTTCGTCCCGCAGACCGACTGCCGCGGCTGACGAGACCCCGACAGCGCAGCCACTCGTTATGTAAGCATGGCGCTGCTCCCGGTGGAAGGCTGATCTGGCTGGAACCTCCACATATTGGAGGCCAGATCAGCCGGGACAATCGCTTCTGGGGCTGGGGGTTGGTAGCG
>JBCDDC010000009.1:0-140415 GCA_039180675.1 Pseudomonadota bacterium
CTCCCTTGGTAAGGGAGAGGTCGAGAGTTCAAATCTCTCCGGCAGCACCATTTATTACAGCAAATCTCCACCTGATCTGGCGTGAAATCACGAAAACACACTCGTGAACATCATCTTGCGTTCATCACGATAAACTTCTCCCCGGCAGTTCTGGGGAAAGTGATGAAGAAGCAAAAGCGCAAGTCCTCGCAAAAGAAACAAAATGCGGCGGCGAATGCTAACGCGCCGAAGGTGGGTCGGCGCGATGTGCTGAAGCTTGCGCGTAACATCGGGATTGGCGCGCTGGTTCTCGGCGGCATCGGCTACTATTCGGTGACAACCGTGATGGCGACCCATGCGGAGCTCGATCTGGAGCGGATTGGGCAGGGGACGCCGACGGTGGTGCAGATCCACGACCCGCAATGCCGTCTTTGCCAGCAATTGCAGTCAGAAGCGCGGGATGCGCTCGCGGGTTTCGAGTCGGATGAGCTGATTTATCTCGTTGCCAATATCCGCACTGGGCCGGGGCGCAGGCTCGCCTCGATCCACGGTGTCGGCAACGTCACGCTGCTGCTGTTCGACGGGCAGGGCAGGCTGCGTGATACGATCGAAGGCGTGACGCCGAGCGCGACGCTGGAGGAGCGTTTCACCCGGCTTCTTACGGCCTCGAGAACCGCGCCGCGTTCGTAAGGGTGCACGGGGTCTGGCGCGGTGGATCATGTTTCGTCCGCAGTGTGCTCCAACCCGCCGTGGTCACGGATGAAACGGGCGACCTGATCGGCCCCCTCTCCGGACTTCAGGGCGCAGAAGACGGTTTCCCGCGCACCGCGCATGCGCTTGGCGTCAGTCTCCATCACCGCCAGAGAGACGCCCACATGCGGGGCTAGGTCGGTCTTGTTGATCACCAGTAGATCGGACCGCGTAATCGCCGGACCGCCCTTTCGCGGGATATCCTCACCCGCGGCGACATCGATGACGTAGAGCGTCAGGTCCGCCAGTTCCGGGCTGAAGGTGGCTGAGAGATTATCGCCGCCCGACTCGATCAGGATGACGTCGAGGCCCGGATGGCGCGTGCGCAGATCGGCCACCGCCGCGAGGTTGATCGAGGCGTCCTCGCGGATCGCAGTATGCGGGCAGCCGCCGGTCTCGACCCCGACGATCCGGTCGGAGGGCAGGACCTGCAGGCGGGTCAGCGCCTCGGCATCCTCTCGGGTGTAGATGTCGTTTGTGATGGCGGCGACCGAGTAGTCCGCCGCCAGCGCGCGGCAAAGCGCGGCGGTCAGGGTCGTCTTGCCCGCGCCGACGGGGCCGCCGATGCCAACACGGAGGGGGCCGTTGGGTGATGTCATGAGCGGAACAGCCTCACGGTCTGGGTTTCGTGGCGCATTGCGGCGATGTCGCTGCGGATCGCGCAGCCGCCGATGTCGTCGAGAGGGGCGTCCACAAGCTCTGTCGCAAGCGTCAGAACCTTCGGCATTAGCGCAGCGATGATCCGCTGCCCGTCCGTCTGGCCAAAGGGCACAAGCCGGATCGCGGCGGAGACCAGATTGGCGGCGAAGGCCTGCAGATAGGCAGGCAGCACTTCGGCTAGCGGGATATCATGTTCTGCCGCCGCCTTGCCGACTGCAAGGGGATGGGGCAGGGGCGTTGGGTCGCTGCACCAAGCGGCGCCGGTTACCTCAGCAAAGGCTGCGCCTTGGGCCATCGTCTCCAACCTGCGCTCGGCAGATGGTGCCAGCGCCTCGGCCAGATCCGCGAGATCTTCTATCTTGCTGCGGTCTCGTGCTTTCTCGCTGCGCCATGCATGGCAGAGCAGGATCGCGTCACTCCGCGCCCCTCCGTGGCACAGAACCGCTTCGATCCAGTCTTCGGCTGTTGCTGCGTCGGTGATGTCCCCATCCTCGATCGCGCGTTCGAGCCCGTGCGAGTACGTGTAGGCACCGACCGGGTAGCCCGGCGATAGCCAGGTCATGAGTTTGAGGGCTGCCTCACTCATGTGCGGGATCCGCCCGAATGGCTGCGTTCGGGTCGGCATGCGGATCATGGCTGTAACTGTGCCCATGTGTGCGCCCGTGGCCATAGGCGCCGCCCTCCGGCTGGAACGGCTCCTCGACATGGGTGATTTCGGCGCCGAGACCACGCAGCATCGCCTCCAACACATGATCGCGCTGGATCAGGAGCCGATCCTCGGCCACCTGACAGGGCGTATGGCGGTTCCCGATGTGCCAGGCGAGACGCGTCAGCCCGTCGCCGCGGATTTCCGCCAGAGGCTCCGGCGCGGCCTCGATCGCAACCGCGCGCCCATCCTCCAGCAGGACGGCGCCACGCAACTCCGTCGCTTCGGGCAGATCCAGCAGGAAGGTGAGCCCGCCCTCGCAGGTCAGAACGCCGCGCCGCCGGTAACGTCCCGTGTAGTCGAGCGTGAGCGTATCGACCGTTTCGACCGCCTCTGTCGAAATCCGTCTCCCGCTTGGATGCGTCATCCGGCTGCTCCGCCCCGTCCGTTCAGTAGAGGAAATAGCGCTGCGCCATGGGCAGCACTTCGGCCGGGGCGCAGGTGAGCAATTCACCGTTTGCGCGGACCTCGTAGGTCTCTGGATGGACTTCGATTTCGGGCGTTGCGTCGTTCAAGATCATCGAGGATTTGCCGATCTCGCGGGTGTTGCTGACAGCCAACGTCTGCTTCGCGAGGCCCAGCGCGTCACCTATCCCGGCGGCCTGCGCAGCCTCGGAGACGAAGGTGACCGAGGATGCCTCCAGCGAGCGGCCGAACGCGCCGAACATCGGCCGGGTGTAAACCGGTTGCGGCGTAGGGATTGAGGCGTTGGGGTCCCCCATCTGGGCGCAGGCAATTGTCCCACCAACCAGCACCATCTCCGGTTTCACGCCGAAGAAGGCTGGGTTCCAGAGGCAGAGATCGGCGCGCTTGCCCTCCTCGATCGAGCCGATCTCATGGCTCATCCCGTGGGCGATCGCGGGGTTGATTGTGTATTTCGCGATGTAGCGGCGGACGCGGAGGTTGTCGTTGTCGCCGGTCTCCCCGTCGAGCCGCCCGCGCTGGACCTTCATTTTATGCGCGGTCTGCCAGGTGCGGATGACCACCTCGCCGATCCGGCCCATCGCCTGGCTGTCGGACGCGATGATCGAGAAGGCGCCCATGTCGTGCAGGATATCCTCGGCCGCAATCGTCTCCCGCCGGATCCGGCTTTCGGCGAAGGCCACGTCCTCCGGGATCGATTTGTCGAGGTGGTGGCAGACCATGAGCATATCCAGATGCTCGTCTAACGTATTGACCGTAAATGGCCTTGTCGGGTTGGTGGAGGAGGGGATCACGTGATCCTCGCCACAGACCTTGATGATATCCGGAGCATGCCCGCCGCCTGCGCCTTCGGTGTGGAAGGCATGGATCGTGCGGCCCTTCATGGCCTTGATCGTGTTCTCGACGAACCCGCTTTCGTTGAGCGTGTCGGTGTGGATCATGACCTGCACGTCCATCCGGTCGGCGACCGAGAGGCAGCAGTCGATGGCGCCCGGGGTGGTGCCCCAGTCCTCATGCAGTTTCAGGGCGCAGGCGCCGCCGTTGACCATCTCCTCTAGTGCCGCGGGTTGGCTGGTGTTGCCCTTGCCCGAGAGGCCGAAATTGATCGGGAAGGCGTCGAGGGCCTGCAGCATTCGCCCGATATGCCACGGGCCGGGCGTGCAGGTCGTGGCGAGCGTGCCGTGCGCCGGGCCCGTGCCGCCGCCGAGCATGGTGGTGAGGCCGGAGTGCAGCGCATCCTCGATCTGCTGTGGGCAGATGAAGTGGATATGGGCGTCAAAGCCCCCGGCGGTCAGGATTTTCCCCTCCCCCGCAATGGCTTCGGTGCCCGGGCCGATGACGATATCGACGCCGGGCTGGGTGTCCGGGTTGCCGGCCTTACCGATCTTGTGGATGCGCCCGTCGCGCAGTCCCACATCGGCCTTGTAGATGCCCGTATGATCGATGATCAGGGCGTTGGTGATGACGGTGTCGACGGCTCCCTCGGCGCGGGTCACCTGGCTCTGGCCCATCCCGTCACGGATCACCTTTCCACCGCCAAATTTCACTTCCTCTCCGTAGGTTGTGAGATCTTTCTCAACCTCAATGAACAACTCGGTGTCGGCGAGCCGGAGCTTGTCCCCCGTGGTCGGGCCGAACATGGCGGCATAGGCGGGGCGGGGTATGGCGGTGGGCATGGGCAGGCCTTTCCAGGCGGTTCAGGAGGAGGAGAAGGGGTCGAACACGACTCCAAGGACGACCAGGGAGATCATCAGCACGATCCACGCCCACAGGAGGCGGAAGAACCACTTCACGAAGAGCTGTGTGCCGCGGGATTTGTCGGAAAGGCGGACGGTCTTGCCGTTGGTGGTCGACTTCATCTCAGTCCTCCCCGACCTCGAAGACATCGTCGACCGGAACCTGCATCGCGGTTGCGACGGAGTTGCCGAAGGAGGCGAGCGCCACGATCTCGAGAAACTCGCCGTACTGGGCGTCCGTCATGCCTTGGCGGCGCGCGGCGGCAGTGTGGGTATGGGTGCAATACTCGCAGTTATTCGCAATGGAAACAGCGAGATAGACGAGTTCCTTGGTGAGCGGATCGAGCCCGCCCTCGCGCCCCTCAGCCATGATCCGCTTCATCTGGGACCACATGGAGGCGAGGAGCGGCGGGTCATTCGCCACGATCCGCCAGACATTGTTGACATAGTCGGTGTTCCGGGTCTTGCGGATATCGTCAAAGACCGCCGCCGCCTCGGGGCTCAGTTCATCGTCGGTTAGGATGCGGTTGGTGGCCAAGTCTCAGGCTCCTCGTAAGGTCACTAGACGGCGCAAAGCGCGATGGAAGATGAATGGAACGCCGCCGATCATGACTGGCGGGAACAATACGGCGAGGGCCTCCGGAAGTACTTGGACCCATCTTTTCTCTGGGCTGATCAGGATCGCAATGTAGCTACCAATCGCGATAAGCGACACAATGAGCGCAGTACTGCATAGTATTCGCGTCTTTTTTGTGTGATTATAATTCTTAAGCAGATTTATTATAGCAAAAACAGAAATAATGCTCAAAAGTGATACGCTAAACATCATCACTTTTGCGTTTAACGCGATACCGAAACTGTCCAAAACAAAGCCGAAAACATGTGGAGAGAAGAACAGCGCCGCGAGACCGATCAAGGCAATATGATACTTTCCCTTCAAGAGATCATAGCCAGTCGTAAGGAGGATTGCTGCGAGTAAGCCGTAAGCGGAAATCGCCCATACGATAACTACAAGTTCCATCAGAGTTCCCCCATCACCGCCTGGTTAAATCCGAACACCCTCCGCGCACCGCCGAGGGGGATCAGTTGCACCTCTCGGCTTTGGCCCGGTTCGAAGCGGACGGCGGTGCCGGCGGGGATGTCGAGGCGGGTGCCTCTCGCCTGTTCGCGGTCGAAATCGAGGGCGCTGTTGGTCTCGGCGAAGTGGTAGTGGGAGCCGACCTGGACCGGGCGGTCGCCGGTGTTCGCGACCATCAGGGTGATCGCCTCGCGGCCATCGTTGAGCGTGATCTCACCCTCGGCGCAGAGGATTTCTCCGGGGATCATGATGCCTCCTTTCGGGGTGGATGCATTTGTAACTCTTCAGTAGTGCTTTCGTAGCTCCTCGGGTCGCCTCACGCGGCTGGTTCCGGGTCCGGTTCGGCGGCCGAGGGGTGGGCGTGGCGGCGGTCTTTGTCGCGGGCGAGGCAGCTTGCGCCTACCACCGCGCCAGCGATCAGCGCGCCGGTGCCGAGCGCGGCGGCGCCGAGCATTGCGGTGCAGACCATCTTTTTCTTGATCACGAGCGGGGCGAGGATCAGCGGCGCCAGGGCCATCTTGGTGAGGATCATGAGGATCTCCTTTCAGGTTGAGGGACGGACGGGATCATGGTGCACTTTCCGGAGCGGTGGCGGAGAGCAGAAGGGCGTTAATGACCGCCCCGAAGCCGAAGGTGCCGGCGATGCTCCAGAGCCAGAAATCGGCGGACAGGCTTGAGAGCCGGTCGAGCCTCACCCGTTTGTCGAGCCAGTTGCGGGTCTTCGACGCAGGCTGGGGCAACTCCCCCTCCTCGCGGAGATGGGAGAGCATGTGCTCCCATCCCCCGACCTCGGGGTGTGCGTAGTTGCTTTCGAGGTGGGCGAGATCGGTGCCGGCTGACCGGATGCCCTTGCTGATCCGCGTGCTCTGGAGATAGCAGAGATAGGCGATCAGCGTTGGCAGGAAGAAGGCGAGGTTGGAAAGCCCGCTCGGCACGTTGTCGCCCTTGCTGAGGAGCCAGGCGTAGATCGCGATCATCGCCGAGGCGCCCAGACGGTCGGTCAGGCGGCGCTCGCCCTGCAGCGACATCATCTCGGCGCGGAGGGACTTGTACTCCTCGAGATGAAAATCGAACTGATGATCGGGCTCGGCCATGGGTCTCAGCGGATCGGGTGGTGGACGGTGACGAGTTTCGTGCCATCGGGGAAGGTGGCCTCGACCTGCACTTCGTGGATCATCTCGGCGATGCCCTCCATGCACTGATCGGAGGTCAGCACGGTGGCGCCTGCCTCCATCAGATCGGCGACGGATCGGCCGTCGCGCGCGCCCTCGACCACGTAATCGGTGATGAGCGCAATCGCCTCGGGGTGGTTGAGCTTCACGCCGCGCGAGAGGCGGTTTCGAGCCACCATGGCGGCGAGCGAGACGAGGAGCTTGTCCTTTTCACGGGGGGTGAGCTGCATCAGAGGGTCCAGACTTTCGGCAGGGGGGCGCCGCGCAAAAGCGTCAGCGCGGGGATCAGATGGCGGCGGAGGCTGTGGCTGTCGGGCGCCACCATGCGCAGCGCGAGCACGCCGTCGCGGATCAGGCTGGCGCCTGCGGTCGCGGGCAGGTTCTCAAGGAGCGGGGTGAGGAGCGCCTCGGCCTCTGGCGCGATGAGGACGGCGCTGGCGAAGGCGGTGTGGCCGTCGAGGAGCGCAGGCGCGCGGGTGATCTCGGCTGCCGGGCCGTCGAGGCGGAGCGCGTCGGCATAGATCAGCCGCCCGGCGCGGCGGATGCGCCATTGGTCCGAGAAGCGGATATCGGTCAGCCGCTCGCCCATCGCGGTGCGGCCAAGGACGACGCTTTCGACCGCGAGCAGGTGCGCGTCTTCGGCCATGTCGACCTCGAGGCGGCGGGAGAGGGAGGATCCGTCGAACAGGATCGTCTCCTGCGGCAGCCAGTCAATCCGCGCGCCGGGGGCCAGCGTCAGGGTGGTCTCGATCCGGCCGGTCTGGCCGGGCTGGGCGCGATAGGCGCGCTCGGCCGTCTGGGTCGTGAGGCTGAGCGTGCTGGCGCGGCCCGCCTCGGCCGTCCACGCGAACCGGTCGCCGCCGGTGATCCCGCCCGCCGTGTTGAGGCAGACGGCCTCGATCCCGATGCCCGGAGTGTTGGGCAGGAGGATCTTGGCGGAGCCCTGCTGGCGCAGGCCTTCGAGGCGGCTTTGGCCGTCTTGCAGGCGGGTGGAGATGCGGCCGAGCCCCTCGGCCCGTGGCTGGGCCGGGGTCGGGCTGGATGCGGCGGTCTCGAACACTCTGGCCACAGCGGCTCCGGACTTGTGTCTCCCGGGAAGTCTGCACGGGTTGCGGGCGCTCGCAACAGGAAAGCTGCAGCCCGTTGCAAATCGTCGGTTGATTGCCCGGTGGGCAGGCAGTCTCACGTGCATATGCCTGTTCAGGCGGCAGGGCGTGGGTGCGCACGATGCAAAGCGGCGTTGTTGGGGATGCATCTGGTCTGCGGCGGGAGCCGTGGTATGGGTGCGGAAGTTAACGTTACGGAGCCCATGATGACCCGAAGACCGCGCCTGATGGTGTCCCCAACAGGGGCGAGGCGCCTGACGACCGATGTGCCCGGCATCCCGCTGACCGTGCCCGAGATCGCGCTGGAGGCAGCGGCCTGCCAGCGGGCGGGGGCGGATGCAATCCACCTGCATGTGCGTGATGCGGAAGGCGGCCACAGTCTGGATGCCGGGCTCTGCCGCGAGGCGATGGCGGCGGTGCGGGAGACGGCGCCGGGGTTGGAGATCCAGATTACGACGGAGAGCGCGGGACGCTTCGAGGTTGCCGATCAGCTTGCGTGTCTGGAGGCGCTCCGCCCGGCGGAGGCGAGCGCCGGGGTCCGCGAGATCCTGCGGGATACGGCACTGGCGCCGAGATTCTATGGCTTCGCGGCGGAGGCAGGCGTCAGGCTGCAGCACATCCTCTATGACCTGACCGATGTGGAGAGCCTGCGGGCGGCATACGCGAGCGGTCTGGTGCCTGAGGGGATGCGCGAGGCGATTTTCGTGCTGGGGCAGTACGCGCCGCCCACGACCGGGCAGCCGGCGGATCTCGATCCCTTGCTTGAGGCGGCGGAAGACTTGGTACTCGACTGGATGGTCTGCGCCTTTGGACCCAACGAGCTCGCGTGTCTGACCGAGGCAATGCGCCGGGGCGGGCATGCGCGGGTTGGCTTCGAGAACAACATTCATCTGCCGGATGGCACGGTTGCCGAGACCAATGCGCAACTGGTTAAACTGGTGGCCGATGCGCGTGATGCGCTGATCGAGGAGTGATCCGATGTCTCATGTCTTCCCCCGCCATACCAAGGCGCTGCCCCCGAAGGCCGTGGGCGGTGAGGGCTGCTACCTGATCGACGAGAGTGGCAAGCGCTATTTCGACGGATCAGGGGGTGCGGCGGTCTCTTGCCTCGGCCATGGCGACGCTGAGGTGATCGCGGCGGTGAAGGCGCAGATGGACACGCTTGCCTTTGCTCACACCGGGTTTTTCACCTCGGAACCGGCGGAACGGCTTGCGGACAAGCTGATCGCGAAGGCGCCGGAGGGGATCGACCGGGTCTATTTCGTCTCTGGCGGGTCGGAGGCGACCGAGGCGGCGATCAAACTCGCACGGCAGTACCATCTGGAGAAGGGCGAGCCGCAGCGCACCCGGTTGATCGCGCGAAAGCAGAGCTATCACGGCAACACGCTGGGCGCGCTGGCGGCCGGTGGCAATGAGTGGCGGCGGGCGCAGTTCGCCCCGATCCTGACCGCGATGAGCCATATCGAGCCCTGCTACCAATACGTCCACAAGCGCGATGACGAGACGCTGGAGGAGTATGGATTTCGCGCCGCTCAGGCGCTGGAGGACGAGATCCTGCGGCTGGGGCCGGACACGGTCATGGCCTTCATGGCCGAGCCTGTGGTCGGTGCAACGCTGGGAGCAGTGCCGCCTGCGCCGGGCTATTACAAGCGGATCAGGGAGATCTGCGATCGCTATGGCGTTCTGCTGATCCTGGATGAGGTGATGTGCGGCATGGGGCGGACGGGCACGCTGTTCGCCTCGGAGCAGGACGGGATCGCGCCGGATATCGTCTGCATCGCCAAGGGGCTCGGCGGCGGTTACCAGCCGATCGGCGCTACGCTCTGTACCGCTGAGATCTACGAAGCGATCGAGGCGGGTACTGGGTTCTTCCAGCACGGGCACACCTATATCGGCCACCCGGCGGCGACGGCGGCGGGCGTTGCGGTGATGATCGCTATCGAGGAGCGGGATCTGCTGGCGAATGTGCGCGAGATGGGCGTGAAGCTCCGCGACGGGCTGCGGCAGGCCTTCGGCCAGCACCGCCATGTGGGTGACATCCGTGGGCGCGGGCTGTTCCAGGGGATCGAGATCGTCGAGGACCGGGAGACCAAGGCGCCCTTCGATCCGGCGCTGAAAATCGCGCCGCGGTTCAAGAAGGCGGCGTTCGAGGTCGGGTTGATCTGTTACCCGATGCAGGGGACACGCGACGGGGTCCACGGCGATCATGTCCTGCTCGCCCCGCCGTTCATCATGGAAGACGCACATGTCGATGAGCTTATTGGCAGGTTTTCCAGTGCGTTGGGTGAGATTTTGCCAGCGGCGGCTTAAGGCCGCGGGGTGGGGTGGGCCCTCTTATAACCTGGCGCTGCTGTCAGGTGGTGAATGATCTGCCCTTTTCTCCGGAGGGTTGAGTTTCGCGCTTGACACTCTCATCCGTATTGCCGGGTTGACCATAAAGTTTCACATTCTAGACTGACTTGATCTGCCGCGCGCGCCACCGCGGGCGGTAACCCAAACAATCAGGGAGTCTCTTAGATGATGCGCAATGTACTTGGCCTCGCAGCAGGCGCTGCCGTTGCCCTTACCACGCTGCCCGCCATGGCGCAGCAGCAGTTCATCTCGATCGGCACCGGCGGGGTCACCGGGGTTTACTATCCAACGGGCGGCGCGATCTGCCGTCTGGTCAACAAGGACCGCAAGGATCACGGGATCCGGTGCTCGGCGGAATCGACCGGGGGGTCGATCTACAACATCAATACCATCCGTGCGGGTGAGCTGGAGTTCGGGGTCGCCCAGTCCGACTGGCAGTACCATGCCTTCAACGGTACTTCGAAGTTCGAGGGTGCGGGCAAGTTCAACAACCTGCGCGCGGTATTCTCAGTCCATCCGGAGCCGGTGACGGTCATCGCGTCGGAAGCCTCGGGCATCACCAACATCTCGGATGTGAAGGGCAAGCGGCTCAACATCGGCAACCCCGGTTCCGGTACGCGCGGGACCTGGGAAGTCATGGAAGAGGCGATGGGCTGGACCCGGTCCGACCTGAAGCTGGCCGCCGAGATGAAATCGGCCGAGACCGGCCAGGCGGTCTGTGACGGCAAGATCGATGCCTATTTCTGGCTGGTAGGCCACCCGTCGGCGCTGACGCAGGAGTCGCTCGCCACCTGTGCGGCGCGTCTGGTGAACGTCACGGGGCCCGCAATCGACAAGCTGGTTGCGGACAACCCGTTCTACCGCAAGGCCACGATCCCGGCCGGCATGTACAACAATGACGAGGACATCCAGACCTTTGGCGTGGGCGCGACCTTCGTCACCTCGGCGGATGTGCCCGATGAGGTTGTCTATGTTGTCGTCAAAGCGGTCTTCGAGAACTTTGACCAGTTCAAGAAGCTGCACCCGGCCTTTGCAAACCTGAAGGAGGAGGAGATGATCCGCGACAGCCTCTCCGCCCCGGTCCATGACGGTGCTGCGAAGTACTACAAAGAGCGTGGCTGGATGTAATCCAGCACTTCGCGAAAATGCGCGCGGCGGGTTCCTTGCCGCGCGTTCGCCCCGGCATGCCGGGCTTTGAGGACAGGACCCGCGGGGGGCGTGGCTCATGACCGACCAGCAAGCCAATCTCGACCAGTTCACGGCGACCGATACGGGTGGGCGAAACCCCGTCGGATGGCAGTCGGGGATCATTTTTTGGGGCGCGCTCGCCTGGGCGTTCTTTCAGCTCTACATCGCGTCGGCTGTGCCCTTTTGGGTGCAGGAGAACATCGGCTTTGGGGTCGTCACCAATTCCGACGCGCGGCTGATCCACCTCGCCTTCGGTCTGTTCCTTGCGGCGATGGCGTTTCCGCTGTTCAAGTCGAGCCCGAAGGACACGATCCCGTGGTACGACTGGCTATTGGCAGCACTGGGCGTGGCCTCCTGTCTCTATATCGTTGTTTTAAGGAATGAGATCGCGGTCCGGGCCGGGCTGCCGACGACCGGGGATCTGGTCATCTCGACGGTCGGGATGATTGTTTTGCTGATCACGGTTTACCGGGCCTTGGGTCTGCCGCTGGTGATCGTCGCCTGTTTCTTCCTGCTCTACACATTCGGCGGCGACGCGCGCTGGCTGCCGGAGGTGATGCAGTGGAAGGGGGCGTCCTATGGCAAGGCGATGTGGCATTACTGGATGCAGGGCGAGGGCGTCTTTGGCGTCGCGCTGTCGGTTTCCGCCTCGCTGATCTTCCTGTTCGTGCTGTTCGGATCGATCCTCGAGAAGGCGGGCGCGGGGAATTACTTCATCAAGGTCTCGTTCGCGCTGATGGGGCATCTGCGCGGTGGCCCAGCGAAAGCTGCCGTTGTCGCTTCGGCTATGAGCGGGCTCTATTCCGGCTCCTCGATCGCCAACACGGTGACGACGGGGACCTTCACGATCCCGCTGATGAAGCGCACGGGCTTCACGCCCGAGAAGGCGGGCGCGGTCGAGGTGGCCTCTTCCACCAATGGCCAGCTCACGCCGCCGGTGATGGGAGCTGCCGCCTTCCTGATGGCGGAGTTCACGGGCGTCAGCTACACCGACATCATCAAACACGCGCTGGTGCCCGCGCTGGTGAGCTACATCGCGCTGGTCTACATCGTCCATCTCGAAGCGATGAAGCTTGGGCTGCAAGGGCTGAAGAAGCCGCCGTCGCGCCTGACCTTCGCTTCGAAGATGATTGGCGTGCTGTCGGGGTTCATCGGGGTCGCGGTTCTGGGCATTGCCGTCTATTATGGGCTCGGCTGGATCAAGGTGGCCGCACCGGATCTGGCGTTTCCGATTGTCATTGGATTGTCAGCGCTTGCCTATCTGATCCTGCTCTGGTTCGCCTCGCGCCTGCCGGATCTTAAGGTCGACGATCCGGACGCGCCGATCACTGAACTACCAAGGGCCGGGGAGACGGCGATGACCGGGCTCTACTACATCCTGCCCATCGTCATCCTGATCTGGTGCATCGTGATCGAGCGGCTGTCGCCTGCGTTTTCGGCCTTTTGGGCGACGCTCGCGATGATCGCCGTGACGCTGACCCAGCATCCGATCAAGGCGATGATGCGGGGCGAGGGCGCGATCGCTGAAGCGGTGGCCCGTGGCTGGAGCGAGTGGATCGACGGCATGGTCTCGGGCTCGCGCAACATGATCGGGATCGGTGTCGCAACGGGTGCGGCCGGTATCATCGTCGGCACGATCTCGCTGACCGGGGCGCACCAGGTGATCGGCGAATTGGTGGAGTATGCCTCGGGCGGCTACCTGATGGTGATGCTTTTCATGGTGGCGATCATGAGCCTTATCCTAGGCATGGGGCTGCCGACGACGGCAAACTACATCGTGGTCAGCTCGCTCATGGCGCCCGTGATCCTTACGCTGGCCGCCGCAGACGGGCTGATCCTGCCCTTGATCGCGGTCCATCTCTTCGTTTTCTACTTCGGGATCCTGGCCGACGATACGCCGCCAGTGGGGCTCGCCGCCTTTGCCGCCGCGGCAATTTCCAAAGGCGATCCGATCAAGACCGGCATTCAGGGCTTTGCCTATGATATCCGAACGGCGCTGTTGCCGTTTCTCTTCATCTTCAACACCGAGCTCTTGCTGATCGACGTCTCGCTTGGGAAGGCATTCTTCGTCTTCGGGGTGGCGGTGGTGGCGATGTTGCTGTTCGCCTCGGCGACCCAGGGCTTCTTCCTGGTGCGCAACAGGGCCTGGGAGTCGGTACTTCTGCTCCTGATTGCCTTCACGCTGTTCCGGCCGGGCTTCTTCCTCGATCAGGTGCAGCCGCCATTCCGGGAGGCGCCGCCGGAACAGGTGTTTGAAGTCGTTGGCGCGGCGCCGGATAATGGAGTGCTGACCTTCGTGGTCAGCGGGCCCGACTTCGACACCGGCGAGACCACGTCGACCACGATCCTCGTGCCCATGGGCCGGCGCGACGAGGCGATCAACCGGCTGGAGGCTGCAGGGCTGGCGATCACCCTGGAGGACGGACTCGCGAAGGTCGATGAACCGTTCCCGCAAACGCCATTCTTTGAGAAGATCGGAACCCTGTTCGACTACTACGGCGAGGAGCCGGTTCAGGTCTCAACCATTCGCTCTGAGGCAGAGCGGATGCCGAAGGAGGTATTCTACCTCCCCGCGCTGCTCCTGCTCGCGCTGGTCTACGCCATGCAGCGGCGGCGCCGTGCCCGTCTTGCCTAACGGGCCGCGAACCAAGCGGAATGCGCGGCTGGGGCCGCGCATGCGCCTTTGTCTGGCGCCCTTGCGGGCGCGCGGGCGCTTGCTGCCAACCCCGCCACAGAGTTTAGCGCTGAGCGCCGGGCGCCCCGCCATGCTTTAGCATGGCGGGCGGGCTTTGCCCGTCGGGATCCCGCGAGGGATCCGGGGCGCGTTTCACCACCGGTCGGGCTGTGCCTGCTGAGAGCTCAGGCCTGCCGTATCTCCGCCGCCTCGGCGCGACGCTCGGCCAGACGGCGGGCGCGAAGGGTGTCCTGCCTCGCCAGCTCTCTAAGCGCTTCGAGCCGCGCGGTTGCTCTGGCGGCATGCGCCCGGTGTTGGTCCACCTCGGTTTGTGCAGTGGCCAGTTTCTCGGCCAGGTCTATGCGCTTGAGTTCTGTTGCGCGCCGCCAGCGGTCTTCCGCTGCACCGAGGCCCGGATGGCCGGGGGTGCCGGCTTCCGCTCTCAGGTTTGCATCCAGCAGGGCGATGCAGTCGCCGATCTTTTTGGCCACGCGTTCGGCCTGGGCGAGACGGGCCAGGTCCCGCGCTTGAGCCGCCTTGGCGAGATCGATCAGGATGGGCCAGGCGGGGCCGGTCATTGACCGCGCTCCCGCGCCTTGGCGCGCATCGCGTCGGCAAAGCGGATCGCTGCGGCGACGGCCTGGTAGTGCGTTGGGTCGATCTCTTGGCCGATCGGCACGCTTGCCTCCAGCGCCCGCGCAGTTACCGGATCAGAGAAGATCGGGACATCCGCATCGGTAGCGACGCGGCGGATGGTCAGCGCCGTCTCGTCCACCCCCTTGGCGGTTACCACCGGCGCGGGATCGAGCGCGCGGTTCCACCGGAGCGCGACCGCGTAGTGGGTCGGGTTGACGACAACCACCGTGGATTTTGGCACCTCGGTCATCATCCGGTTGGTGGCGATTTCTTCGGCCCGCTGGCGGCGCCTCGACTTCAGCATCGGGTCGCCTTCGTTGCGCTTGACCTCCTCGCGCACCTCCTGGAAGCTCATGCGCAGTTTGCGGCGGTGATCATAGAGCTGCCAGAGGTAGTCGATCGCTCCGATCAGGAGCGCGATGATCGCGATCTGGATCAGGAGCTGGGTGGCCATGTCCATCATGGTCGCGGGAATGGCCTTTGGAATGGTGCGGACCACGCCAACGACCCGGTCCATCTGGGTTACCAGAAAGACGCCCAGCAGGATCGAGAAGACCGTCATCTTGACCGCCGATTTGGCGAATTCGAAGAGGCCGGTGAGCCCGTATTTCTGCTTTGCCTGTTGGATTGGAGAGATCCGGTTGAGTTTCGGCACGACTTTGTCGGGCACAAAGATGATCACGCGCTGGGCGGCGAAGACGGCGAGCACCAGGACGAAGGGGATGCCGAAGATCGCGGCGAAACCGATCAGCGCCTCGGCCACGATCTGCAGGCTGAGGCCGCGCCCGCCGGTTGCGAGTAACTGAGCCGAGAGTGTGTCAGCATCGGCGAAGATCCGGCTCATGACGGTGCCGGCCCGCTCGACCGTCGCCTGCCCGGCAGTGCCCATGGCGATCAGCAGACCGAGATAGGCGGCGAAGACCGCGAGATCGGTTGAACGGGCGACATCGCCTTTCTTGCGCGCTTCTTCAAGCTTTTGCGCGGTGGGTTCCTGGGTCTTTTCACCTTCGTCGCTGCCGCTCTCCATCACGGCATCCCGAACGGGTATGCGAGGACGTCGTCGAGGCGACCGGCCCAGTGGAGCAGGATGACCGGGGCTGCGGCCCAGAGGAAGAAGAGCGTGAGTCCGGTGATCGCTGGCGCACCGACAAGGGCAACCATGAGCTGGGGCATCGCCCGGTTGATCGCCCCGAGCGCGAGGTTGTAGAGAAGCGCCGCGATCACGAATGGCGCCGCGAGCGAGAAGGCCAGCGCAAAGGCTGCCATGGCCCGTGCCGCCCCCCAAAGCGCGACGTCCGGGCCGAGCGGGAACGCGCCGAAGGGGATCACCTCATAGGACCCGATCAGCGCAATCGCGGCTTTGACATGCAGGTCCATGGTCATGGCGAGCGCGATGCCTGCGATCGTGAGGAAATTGCCGATGGCGGGCATCGGGTCCGGCGTGACGCCTGCGCCGAAAATCTGTGCGACCGAGGTCGACTGCGCGGCGATCGAGCCCGCGAGTTGCAGCACCATGATCATGAGCCGGATCGCGAGCCCGAGGAGGAGCCCGGCGATGGCCTCGGCGCCCATGATCCAGAGCAGTTCGAACGCGTCGCGCGTGCCTTCCTCGGCGCGGGGCAGGGTGCCCGGCTCAACCACGGGCCAGACGATCAGGGTGAAGGCGATGGCGGCGCCGAGGCGCACGCGGGTCGGCAGGGTCATCTCGCCGAAACCGGGCAGGAGCGCTATGGCAGCGCCGACCCGGGTGAAGACGGCGA
Organism: Pseudomonadota bacterium; assembly: GCA_039180675.1. Classification (GTDB taxonomy): domain Bacteria; phylum Pseudomonadota; class Alphaproteobacteria; order Rhodobacterales; family Rhodobacteraceae; genus Thermohalobaculum. The sequence continues at coordinate 16,221 of JBCDDC010000009.1, forward strand.
TGAGCGCGTAGATCTCGGCCGCGCCGAAATCGAGGACCTGGCCGAGAAGGGCGAAAAGCTCGGTCGTCGGCATCGCTCAGGCGACCCCGAGGAGGGCGGGTTTCGCGCCTGTGCCGATCTCCTCAAACGACAGTACCGTGTTGCGAATCCCCTTGGCGTTCAACACGGTGCGCAGGAAGCGCCGTCTGCGCGAGGTGGTTGCGATGATCGGCTGGCGGCCTTTGGCGGCGGCTTCGGCGACCTTCTCGGCGACCGCGCCGGCGAGGCGGTTGAATTCCGAGGGCGGCAGGGCGACATCGGCGACGCCGTCCTCGCTTTCATGGCTGTGTTCGGTGAAAAGCTCCTCCCATTCCGGGGCGAGCTGGATCATGGGGAGCGTACCGTCGGCTTCTGCGGCATCGGCGACGAGCTGGAAGCCCATGCGATGGCGCACATGCTCGGCGATGACTTCCGGTACCTGGCTGATATGGCGGGCCTCGCCGACGGCCTCGAGGATCAGGGGCAGATTGCGGACCGAGACGCATTCGCGGAGCAATTCGCGCAAGACGCCTTGCAGCAGATCGACCGGTACCTTGTCGGGAATGAACTCATCCAGCAGGCGGCGGTTTGCGGCGGCGCGTTGCGTGTCGGAGACGGCGACGAACTCATCGAGCAGCTTGCGGAGCGCGCGCCGCGAGAAGAGCCGCGCGAAGTTCTCCTTGATCGTTTCCAGGAGATGGGTCGCGACGACCTCGATCGGGGTGATCACCGGCAGGCCGGAGAGCGCGGCGCTCTCCTGATCGTCCGGCGATATCCAGCGCGCGGGAGCGCCGTAGACCGGCTCCTTTACATCGTCGCCGGGCGGCGCGAGCGCGGTCTCGTCGTTCAGCAGGACCAGGCGGCGGTTGATGTCGAGGCTCGCGCGCGCGGTCTCGACCCCCTGGATCTTGATCACATAGGTTCCGTTCGGCAGGGTTGCGTTGTCGGTCAACCGGATCTCGGGGATCACGATGCCGTAGAGCCCGACGATGTGATTGCGCATGTTGGTGATGCGGTTCGAGAGGCCGGAGGCCTCGTCCATCACCGCGTTCACCATATCGGTTGAGAACTCGACATGGATCTCGTCCAGATCGAGCAGATCTCCGAGGGTCTGATTGGTGCTGTCGGGCTTGTCGAGCATTTCGTCGGGCTCCAGCGCCTGTTCCTCCGGCGGGCGGCTGGCGAGCCAGGCGGCGGTGCCGAGGACCGCGCTGCCGACCAAGAACGGCACCATCGGCAAGCCCGGTACTAGTGCAAGAAGCGCCATGACAGCGGCGACGGTGGAGAGCGCGCCGGGAAAGCTGCCAAGCTGGCTGATCAGCGCCTGATCGGTGGAGCCGAGATGCCCGCCCTTCGACAGCAGGAGGGCGGCGGCGATGGACAGGATCACGGCCGGGATCTGGTTCACCAACCCGTCGCCGACCGTCAGGATCGCATAAGTCTCGAACGCCTGGGAGACCGGCATGTCATGAACCAGGATCCCCATGGTCATGCCGATGATCAGGTTGAGGAGCGTGATCAGAAGACCCGCGATCGCGTCCCCTTTGACGAATTTCGATGCACCGTCGAGCGAGCCAAAGAAGGTCGTTTCGTCCTGTTCCAGCTTGCGCCGGGCGCGGGCTTCCTCGTGATTGATTGCGCCCGCGGCCATGTCACTGTCAATCGCGAGCTGTTTGCCGGGCATGCCATCGAGGGCGAAGCGCGCACCGACCTCTGCCATCCGGCCAGCGCCCTTCGTGATCACGATGAAGTTGACGATCAGCAGGACGCCGAAGACGACGAGGCCGAGGAAGATCGACCCGCCCATGACGAAATTCGCGAACCCCTCGATCACCTCGCCGGCAGCATGGGTGCCGTTGTGCCCCTCGCCAATGATCAGCTTGGTCGACGAGATGTTGAGCGAGAGACGCAACATCAGAGATGCAAGCAAAACGGTTGGAAACGCTGAGAAATCAAGCGGGCGCTGGATGAAGAGCGTATTGGTGAAGACGAGGATTGCCAGCGCGAAGGAGACCATCAGGCCGAGGTCGAGGATGAAGGCCGGTACCGGCAGGATCATCATCACGATGATCGCCATCAGCGCGAGCGCCAGCAGGATGGTCGGCTGGTAGAGGCGCGCGCTCATCGGGTGGGTGCCTGTTCAAACAGCGGCTTCGCTCGGGTCAGCAGGTTCTTGCCCCCGGTGAAGACGGTAAGCGCCACAGCGCCCGGCGTTCGTGCGTGTCGCGGGGCGGAAAGACGGACACCGAGCCCTGCGATGAGCATCTCAGGCGGCGTGTCCGATGGTTTTGGCTGGGGTTGGGGAAGATCCGAGGCTGCAGGGGCGAGGTTCGCGAAGATCCGCTCGAACCGGGCTGTGTATTTCAAGGCGAGTTCGGGCGTACGCGAGTGGTACTTACCGACGGCGGTTGTCCAATCGCCGCCTTCCGCCTTTAGCGCCTTCAGGAACCGGGCTGCATAGTCGGCGTTCAGGGTCTGGTCGAACATGGTCTCGATCGAGTCGAACGCCTGGCCGTGCCAGCGGAAATTGATCTGGAAGCAGCCGACATCGAAGGAGCGCGCACCCTTTGCGTGCCGGGTGAGGGCAAATTTGAGCGCCTCACCGCGGGTTTTGAACCAATGCCCGGCTCCCTCCATGTTCAGGGTCCAGGGCCAGGGCTGGAGAGTGCCGTTAACCGGGCGGCCGGTCTCGGTCCGGGTCAGGGCGCGAAGCACCTCCAGCGGAACGCCATGGCGCGCGCTGGCGGCGCGCGCGGCGGCATCGCAGATCGCGGCTGTGGGGCGGCGGTCGCCCTGCGATCCGGTTGCCGGTAAGGCGATCAGCAGCGCGGTGGCGAGGACGAGAAGGCGGTGCATCTCAGCCGCCGCCGATGATCGGGATGAGCTCATCCTGATAGAGCCCGACGAGAAGGTTCGACATCCAGCTCAGCGTCAGCCAGATCGTCAGCGCCACGGCGCCGAGTTTCGGCACGAAGGTCAGCGTGAGTTCCTGGATCGAGGTCAGCGCCTGCAACAGGCCGATCGCAACGCCGACGATCAGGGCGATCGTCAGCGTCGGGAACGCGACCATGAAGGTCACCCACAGCATTTGCCGTGTGATATCAAGCAGTTCTGCGCTGGTCATGGGCCTGGGTCCAGAATGCCGTCAGACCGGCATGCGCAGAATTTCCTGATAGGCTTCAACCACCTTGTCGCGCACGGTGACCGCGGTCTGGACCGCCATCTCGGCGCTGGCGAGGGCTGCCACGACCGAATGGGGATCAGCGCGGCCGACCATCCCGGCCATGGCGGTCGTCTCGCCCTGGCGCAGTGTGTCGACGAAGCTCGTCGCCGTGCGGGCGAAGACCTGTTGCCCGGGGGCCTGCTGATTGGGTTGCTGAACCGGCGTGCCGGGGCGCAATGCGCCCTGCATTGACTGGTAGAGCCGGGTCGCCAGCGTTGAATTGAGCTCCATCAAAACCTCCTATTCGATGTCGCGCGGGGCGGACGCCGTTCTCAGCGTCTCAAAAGTTCGAAGAGGGAATTCAGCATGCCGCGAGACTGATCGAACATCCTGAGATTCGCTTCATAGCTGCGCCGGCTTTCGCGGGCGTCGGCCATCTCGATGATCAGGTCGACATTTGAACCGTCGTAGTAGCCCTGCTCGTCTGCCATGGGATGGGCGGGCTCGAAGACACGTTCAAGCTCGGAACGGTCGAGCCGGACGCGGCCTGGAACCACGGCGCGGGCGTCCTCCTGCCTGTGCACTTCCTCGAAGCTGATCGTCTTGCGTCGATAACCGGGCGTGTCGGCGTTGGCGATGTTCTCGGAGATCAAGCGCAACCGTGTGGTTTGCGAATCCATACCGCTGGTGGCCGCTGTCATGCTGCGCATCAGGTCGCTCAAGATCGGTCTCCGTTAGTTTTGCCGGCCGAGGGCGGCGCGGAGCATGCCCATGGATTTCTGCATGATGCCGAGGGCCATTTCGTGCTGGAGCCTTGCCTCGGCTGCCCGGCCGAGCTGATCCTCGATTGCGACGGTGTTGCCGTTCGGGCTTTCTGCGCCGACCTGGCTGATCGCGAGAGCCTCCATTTGGCGCAGGCCCGGAATCCCGGAGGCGACGGTCTGAAAACCCGTATGCCCGGCGCGGGTTGCAGCCGGAGAAAAGGCGGTCGCACGCTCTGGCTCGCCTGGTGCCTTGTAGAGTTCGGCAAAGGGCAGCACATCGCGGGCGCGGTAATTCGGAGTGTCGGCATTGGCCACGTTCTCAGTGATCAACGCCTGTCTCGTGGCCGCGTGCCTGGTGAGGCTGCGCGCCATATCGATAATGGTCAGCGGGTTCTCCAACGGGGTTCTCCGTCCGGTTTCGCAAGCCCGTCTTAATGATCAAGCGTTTATGAGAGGTAACTCGCGCGGGAGAATCTCGGAGGAGACATGTGATGGACCTGGCCCGGCTCGAAGCAGAACTCAGAGCATTGCCGCAGACCTGGCGGTGCGGGCGGGTGATCGCGGCCGACGGAGCCTCGATCACGATTGCGGGCCTGGGTGCGAAGGCCCGGATCGGCGATCAGGTGCGCCTCGCGCTAGATCCGCGCGCCGAGGGGCCGACCGGCGAGATCATCGCGCTTGACGGTGGCGAGGCGCGGGCGATGGTGCTGGATCCTACAAAAGGCGTCGCGCTGGATGATCTGGTTTGGCTGATCCCGGAACCGAAGCTGCGCCCCTGTGACGGCTGGGTCGGTCGGGTCATCGATGCGTTCGGTCAGCCGCTGGACGACAAGCCGCTGCCGAACGGGCCGGTGGCCGTGGATATTCGCGCGCCTGCGCCGGCGGCCACGCGCCGGGAGCGTTTGGGCGCACAGATCGCGACCGGGCTCGCGGTCACGGACACGCTGCTGCCAATCGCGCGGGGCCAGCGGATCGGGGTCTTTTCCGGTTCAGGTGTCGGCAAATCACAGCTTTTATCCGGGCTGGCGCGCGGGGTGGAGGCCGACATCGTGGTCTTTGCCCTGATCGGAGAGAGGGGGCGCGACCTGTTGGAGTTCCTTGACCGTGGGCTTGGACCCGAGGCACGGGCTCGTTCCGTGGTCTTGGCGGCGACATCGGATCAGTCTGCGCTCTTGCGCCGCCGTGCGCTTTGGTCCGCGATGGCGGTTGCCGAGCATTTCCGCAGCCATGGCAAGCATGTGCTGCTGATCGTCGATTCGCTGACCCGTTTTGCCGAGGCGCATCGCGAGGTTGCACTGACGGCCGGGGAGCCGCCGACGCTGCGCGCCTTTCCGCCTTCGACGACCAATCTCATCGCCAGCGCGACCGAGCGCGCTGGACCTGGTGAGGTGGGGCAGGGGGCGATCACCGCGATCTTCTCGGTCCTGGTGGCTGGATCGGACATGGAGGAGCCGATCGCGGATATCACGCGCGGTCTGCTGGATGGTCATATCGTGCTGGAACGCGAGATCGCCGAGCGGGGGCGTTTCCCGGCGATCGATGCGGTGCGGTCAGTGTCGCGCTCGCTGCCCTGGGTCGTGGGGGAGGAAGAAGGGCGGCTGATCAACCGGGCGCGGGCGTTGTTGAGCGCCTATGAGAAGGCCCGGCCGATGGTACAGACAGGGCTCTATGTCGCGGGGTCCGATCCAGCGGTGGATGCGGCGGTTGCGGCGTTTGAGAGGCTCGACGCGTTTATCGCCGAGGCAAGTCCTAGCGGACCGGCGGCCAGTTTCGCGCGTCTTGCGGAGCTGTTGGACGAGGGGGCGGACGAAGCCCCCGATTGAGATCTATTGGAGCACGAATTCGGCGTGCAGGGCGCCCGCGGCCTTGATCGCGCTCAGGATGTCGATCATGTCGCGGGTGGTGACGCCCAATGCGTTCAGCCCCTCGACGAGATTGGCGAGCGACACGGTGTCCTGGACGATGGCGAGACCGGTCCCTGGGCCTTCTTCGATCTCGGCTTCCGTGCGTGGGACGACGACGGTCTCGCCTTCGCCGAATGGGCTCGGCTGGATCGCGATGGGTGTTTCGCGGATCCTGAGCGTCAGGCTGCCATGGCTGATGGCGACACGGCTGATGCGCACGTCGTCGCCCAGAACCACGGTGCCTGAGCGCTGATCGACCACAACGCGGGCCTTGCGCTCGGCCCGGATCGGCAGGTTCTCGATCCGGGCGATCAGTTCGGCGGGTGAGCGGACATTGGCCCGGCGGACATCCAAGACGACAGTGCCGGAATCCTGCATCAAAGCCAGATCCAGGCCAAGGCGCGTGTTGATGCCGTCGGCGATCCGCGCTGCTGTTGTGAAATCTGGCTCGCGCAGGGCGAGCCGGAGAGAGTCGAGGCTGGCGAGGTTGAAGTCGATCTCGAGTTCCACCCGACCGCCATCGGGGATCACCCCGGCGGTCGGCACACCCTGGGTGGTGCGGGCAGCCTCGCCTTCGACAGAAAATCCGCCTGCGATGATCGAACCCTGCGCCACGGCGTAGATCTGACCGTCGGCGGCGTTCAGCGGGGTCATGATAAGGGTGCCGCCAAGCAGGCTGGTCGCGTCGCCGATGGCCGAAACGGTGACATCGATCTGGCTGCCAGCTCGGGCAAAGGCCGGAAGTTCCGCGGTGACCAGCACGGCGGCGACGTTGCGCGGGCGGAAGCGTTCGCCCGTCACGTTGATCCCCAGCCGTTCCAGCAGGTTGACCAGGGCCTCCTCGGTGAATGGTGAGTTCCGCAATCCGTCGCCGGTGCCGTCGAGGCCGACGACGAGGCCGTAGCCGACGAGATCGTTGCCGCGGACACCGTCGAAATCGACGATGTCTTTCAAGCGGACTTCGGTGGCCTGGGCGGCATGGGAGAGAAGACCCAGAACGGCCAGGCAGGCGATGATCCTTCTGATCATGGAGCCCCTATCGCAGGAAGTTGTTGAGGTTCAGTTGTGAAAGCCGGGCGGTGATTGCGAAAATGGTCTGAAGTTGCTGCTCCAGCGAGGTCAATTCGGTCGCGGCCTCGAACTGGTCGCGCTGGACGATGGCGTTGAGCGCCTGGTTGAGGAAGGTGCGCTCCCCTTCGGTACGTACGCTGGCGACCTCGATCCGCTCTTCCGCGACGCCGAGGGCGGCGCGCACGTCGATGACCTCCGGTGTTGCAGCGATCGCGCTTTCGGCGGCTTCGCGGAGGACAAGGAGACGGCTGCCATCATCGGCATTCGTGAAACTGCCCTCGGCGCCTACAACCGCGAGCGCGAGGCTGCGCAGGGCGCCGCGGATCCGCTCATCATCGGCACGGACCGCATAATCGAGCCGGGCGCCTTCGGCGAGTTCGACGGCAGGGGCGTCGTTGACCGAGCCGACATAGCCGGTTGCCTCGAAGCCGCCGCCCGGGGCGAAATAGGCATCGACCACGGCGATCACCGTGCCTGCGTCCGGTGCGGCTGCGGTCAGGGTCTGGATTTCTGCCAGGATCTGATCGCCTGGCGCCAGCGCAGCCTGATCGCTGGCGGCGCCCGCGAACAGGGAGCGTCCGCTAAAGCGCGTGTTGAGCGCCGAGACCGCGGTCTCGAACGCCTCGCGGGCGGGCAGGGCCTTGCGGTCGGCCGAAGAGATATCGTTGATCGAGACGGAAGCGAGAAGCTCAGGCCCGAACGTCTCGATCGCGCCCTGTACGACGCCAAGGGCCTCCTGCGCCGTCGCGGCGCGCGAGCCTGCGATGTCGAGGATGCCTGCGCGGCTGTCGTTGAGTGTGAGCGCGCGTTCGAGCCCGGCGATACGGGCGGGATTGTTGTTGCTCGCCGCGATGATGTCGGCGTAGCGGCCCGTCGTGGTCTCTTCGCTCGCGCGCACGAGGTCAGATGAGACTTGCGCGACCCGGCGTTGCAGCCGGCCGGACGCCAAAAGATCGGGAAGGCCTAGGAACTCCATGCCGGTTCTCCTTTAAAGGTTGACGAGCCGGGCGAGGAGATCGTCGATCACCTCGATCACGCGGGCATTGGCCTGAAAATTCTGCTCGACCAGCAGGAGGCGGGAGAGCTCCCGGTCCGTATCAATGCCGGTAACGGCGCGTTCCGAGTCGCGAAGTGCATCGGTTCGGCCCTGTTGCTGGAGCCGGTCTTCCTCGGCAAGTGCGGCGTCGGCGAGGAGCAGGCCCGAGAGATCGGCGACCAGTTCCCCCGCCCCTTGGACACCGGAAATGCCGGTCGCGGCGGGCGCGGTGCGAAGATCTCGCAGCGCATCCTGCAGCCCTCGTAGGACGGTCGCATTGCCGGCCTCACCAGGGGCCGGGGCATTGAGCCCGTCGCGCAGGCGTGTCGGGTCCCCGCCGGCGAAAGGATCGACCGCTGCATTCAGGGCGATCCGGCTGCCAAGTCCGAGCGTGTTGGCCGGGTCAAACGCGGCGCCCGCATCTGTAAAGAGCCCGGGGTCGCCGGGGGCGAGGGTCGCATCCTCCGGCAAATCCTGTACGCGCCCGACCAGATCCACGGCAAGACCATCGATCTGGTCGATAATGTCGGGCAGGGTGCGGTCGCGTAACTCGAATGCGGCGCTGAGGCTGCCGCCGTCGAGCAAGCCCCGATCCCCGCCGAGGCCGATTTCGATGGGGCGGCCTTCGATGGACAGGCCAGACAGTGTTCCGGCGCCGATGGAACGATCGGGCGTCACGACCGGTGTGTTTACAAATTCAAGCTGGAAGGCGCGGCCGTCGAGGAGCTGACCGCCATTGCGGCCGAAGAGTGCGACCTCGCCACCATCTCGCCTCACTGCCCGGATCGGGATCATGCCGGAGATCTCGTCGATCAGGCGCTGGCGCTCATCCTGGAGGGCTGAGCTGTCCAGGCCGGCGAGGGTGCGGCTACGGATTTCGGCATTCAGGGCTTCGATCTCGCCGAGATTGCGGTTGATGATCGTTACCTGCCTCTCGATCGAGGCGTCTGTTTCCGAGCGCAGGGTGTTAACTTCGATCGCTGCACGATTGATTTGATTGGCGTAATCGCTGGCACTTACCGCAACGTTATTGAGGAGTGCGGGACTTTCCGGCGAGTCCGCAGCTTCGCCTAAGGCCCGGTCCAACGCATCGGCCAGAGAGGTCAGGGATTGCGGGTCGCCGGGTTCGCCCACGACCGAGGCGATGCGGCTCAGACTGTCGGAGATCAGACTGCGTCGCCCGCTTTCCGCGTCAGCGAGCCGGCGGGATTCAGTCAACGCGGGATTGGCTGCGCGATCGATGCCGGCAATCCGGACCCCGGCGCCGAACCCGCCCGCATTTGCGGAGGTCACTATCACATCGCGCCGACCGTATCCTTCGGAAAGCGCGTTGGCCACATTGTCGGAGATGATGTCCGTCTGACGCGAGTTGACGCTGAGCCCGCTCAGAGCGTTGTTCAGGGCGATGGACAGTGACATAGGGCCGCTCCTTCCAGAGCCCGGGGCGGGTCATCGCCCGCCCTGGTCCTTAACGTTTCAGATTTGTCGTTTCCTGCAGCATTTCGTCCACGGTCTGGATGACAGTCGCGTTCGAGGAATACGCGCGCTGGGTTTCGATCAGCGAGGTCAGTTCGGTGGCGATATCCGCATTGGATCCTTCAAGCGCAAAGCCGATAACCGAGCCTGTCGGGCCGTCGCCCGCATCCCAGAGGAACAGGTCGCCGCTGCGCGCAGAGGGTGCGAAGGCCTGCCCGTCGAGAGCCGTCAGGCCGTTATTGTTGGGGAAGTTCGCCACGGGAATCTGATAGATGACTCGGCTGAACCCGCCGCCAAAGGTTGCCTGCACGAAGCCGTTCTCATCGACGAAGTAGGTTTCCAGCGACGAGACCGGCGCGCCGTTTTTCGTCACAGCCGTCGGTCCGAATTCGGCCGAGAGCTGGCTCAGGCCTTCGCTCGTCTCCCCTGGCTCGCCGATGTTCATCTCAATTGGCCCGCCGGCGACGTTGAACGTGAAGATGCCGGTCGCGGGATCGTAGGCGCCGCCGGTTGTGGTGGGCACTGCGAGCACGGTTCCGCCGAGCGCGGCCGAGTCGTCGAATTGCACGACGAAGGAGGCGACCGGGTTCAGTGCCGGATCGGTCAGGCTGTCCTCGATCGTCACCGTCCATTCATTGGAGGATCCGGTGGCCGGGACGGTCGGTGTGAATGTCAGGCTCAGCGTTTGCGAGGCGCCTACATTGTCGAAATATTCGATGCCGAGCGGGATCGGCGTGCCGGAGGCTCCGGCCTGCGTCCCCTCAGCCGGCAGGTTGACGCCGAGGCCGATCTCGGTCGTCGGCGAGCGGGCCAGCGCACTGGTCGAGATCCGCACGGGCTCAAGCCCATCGGTCGTGTCGCGGGGGAAGTCCGGCACAGTTCCGTCGGTATTCGCGGGCCAGCCGAGCAGCGCCTGGCCTGTGGGCGAGCGCAGAATGCCATCCGCATCGGGCCGGAAGGAGCCTGTCGTCACGAACTGGGCTGGGACGTCTCCGTCGAGATTGTCGAGCGCTCCGGGCGGTGCAATCGGGAAGAACCCGCGGCCTGCAATCGCGATATCACCGGGATTGGAGCTGGTGATGATGCCGCCCCGCCCTTCGATATCGCGGACGGTTGTCGAGCGCACGCCACCCGCTGAATAGCGTGTCTCGGTTCCCGGGATCACTAGAGAGGAAAAGGCGGTGTCGGCCCGTTTGTATCCATCGGTCTGCGAATTCGCGATGTTGTCGGAAATCGTGCCGAGCTTGCTCGAATTCACGGTCAGTCCGGCAACGCCCGCGTTGAGAGATGAGGAAAGCGTCATTCTCCGCCTTTCTATGTATCCGGCGGAGTCGCTCTTGAGACGCTCGCCGTGTTGCAGATCATGGGCCTTGTTGGGCCATCAGGTGCAGATTGCGGGTAAATCCTTGACTGAGCGTAAAGCCTCAGCCCTTGGACGCATCCTCCGCACCGGTTGTGTCACTCCGGAGCAGAGTAACGGTGATCCTGCGGTTTCTAGGATCATCGGGCGCCTCGATCAGGGCTGGGTCGCTATCCGCCTTGCCGGTGATCCGTGCGAACCGGTCGAGATTGATGCCGCTCCGAGCGAGGATCCGGCGCGATTCGTTGGCGCGGGTGAGCGATAGATCCCAATTGTCGAAATCCGGGCTCGAGAAGGGCAGGCTGTCGGTATGTCCAGCCACCGCGACAGCATTCGTGGTCAGCCCCACGACCTCGCCGACCATGGAGAGGATCTGTTGCATCCGCCCGGTTGGCTCCCCGGACCCAAGCTCGAAGAGTGGTTTTCCGTCGCGAGCGAAGATCTCGATGATCAGTCCCTCATCGGTGACCCTAGTCCGGATATGTTCCAGCAGGTCATCCGCCGCGCTGCTTTCGCCCGACATGGCCTGAAACCGGTTCTGCACGTCGTCGAGCTCTGCATCACCCTGCCGTTTGGCGGCGTCCGTGCCTTCGGCGTTCTCTTTGGCCGCGCTTGCTTCGTGGAGCCGCCTGGCCTCGGATCCGCGTCCATTTCGGGCCAGGGTGTCGCTTGCAAAGACCGTTTCGCCCGCCAGCACGCCATCGCCGCCGCCCGAGACACGCGAGACCGGGATCGAGGGTGCGAAGTAATCGGCGATGCCCTTTCGTTGGCTCTCGGTCGTGGCGTTGAGCAGCCACATCAGGAGGAAGAAGGCCATCATAGCGGTGACGAAATCGGCATAGGCCACCTTCCACGCACCGCCGTGGTGGCCGCCGCCGCTGATCTTCTTGATCCGCTTGATGATTGGGGCGGGTTGCTCGTTATCGGTCGCCATCCATGCCTCGCTGTCGGGGTCGATTGCAGGGTGACCGGGGATGCTGAAGAAAGCGTTGACCAAGCAGATATATCGCCTGCTGCCCGCGGTCTTGGCGCCGTTCGGTTTAACGAGTTTGCAAGCTGTGCACCTTAAAAAGCTTGGCCATGGCGGCCTGGGATGATCCTGCCGCGAAACATGGATCAGGCAGGCATGACCCAGAGCGATGTAAATGCGGCGGCGGATGACGGCGACACCGAATTCGACGGGCCGGAGCGGCCGTCGGATCTATCCATACGCGCGTTGGCGATGATCAAGGAGCACGCACTGCCCCCTTCGCCAATGGTCTACGAGCTTTTCTTCACGTATGCCGAAGGTCGGGACGATATGCTCAATCACGCGATCGACAGGCTTATAGATAGACGGACACCGCCGCGGCTTTCTGAGTTGGAAGAGCTGCATCAGCGCCATTTCGTTGATGCGTTGCGGGTGCAGGATGTGCATCACGACCTGTTCGTGGGGCTCGAGGACGAGATGTCGAGCCTTCTCGACACCGTTGGCGCCTATCTCGACACCAATAAGGGTTTCTCGGGGGAACTCACTACGTCGATCAATAAGATCGACAAGTCAGCCAAGCCACAAACGATCCGCGCGACGGTCATGAAGCTGGTCGATGAGAACCGCAAGATGCGGCTGGAGACTGAGGAGATGACCGAGCGGCTGGAGCAGTCGCGGGGCGAGATCAAGGAGATCCGGCATTCACTGGTCGAGGCGCAGGAGAAGATCCTGACCGATCCGCTGACCGGGCTCGGGAACCGCCGGCGCTTAGATCAGGTGCTCCCCCACGAGATCGGGCGCGCACAGGCGCGGGGAGAGCCGCTTTGCATCGCGATGGCCGATATCGATCATTTCAAGCGCATCAACGACACGTTCGGTCACCCGGTTGGCGACGCAGTCCTCGAGGCCTTCGGCGGTGTGATCAGGCGCAACGTGAAGGGGCGCGACGAGGCGATCCGTTTTGGCGGGGAGGAGTTCGTGATCATCCTCCCGATGACCAGTCTCGAGCAGGCCAGAAGGCTGATGGACACGATCCGCGAGGAGCTCCAGGCCTCGCATTTCACGGTCAGCCGCAGCGGCGAGGCGCTTGGCCTAATCACGGTGTCACTTGGGGTGACCGGGATGGGGGCGGGCGATACGGTTGATTCGTTGATCGCCCGCGCGGACGCAAATCTCTACCGCGCGAAATCGGAAGGTCGAAACCGGGTCGTCGCGGCCTGACGTACTGCCACTGGTCGCCCATCCCGCATTGAAGCAGGTGATTGATCAGCTGTCGTCGCCGTTCTCGACCAGCTGGATCGCACCACGCTTGATCAGATCCTGAACATAGCTCGTGATCTCGTTGCGCGCGGCCTCGGCCTCCTTGCGCGAGATCTCGGAGAGTTCCTTGATGTCCTCTTCCATCCGTTCTGACATGCGCTTGGAGATGTTCGCCATCACGAAGTCCAGAACCGGCCCACCACCTTTGAGCGCAACGAGGAGTGTCTGCGGATCGACGCCCTTCACGATTGCGGAGACGTCGCGCGGGCGCACCCGCTCAGCAATGTTGTTGAAGGTGAACATGACCTTGCGGACCTTGCGCGCAAGGTCGGGATTGCGCTCGTCCATATGGCCAAGAAGATCCTCGCGGGTTTCGCTGGTGATATGGTTCATGACGCCGGCAACGACGTCGATGGGCTTGCGGGCGTTCTTCGAGCGCTGCTCGGTCGAAAGGAAATCCCTGCCGATTACCTCGCCGATCCGTCTGACCACGTCCGGGTCGATGGCTGCGATATCCGTCATTCGTAGCACGATAGACTTGGCGAGATCGGGTTCGAGGTGCTCCAGCACGCGCGCCGCTTTGGTCGAAGCAAGGCGTGTGAGCGCAAAGGCTGCAACCCGCGGGTGCTCGATCTTCAGGAGCGAGGCGATCTTCGCGTCCTCAACCTCGCCGAGGCGGGTCCAGACCGAGCGGTTCTTGTCCTCGACATCCTGGACGATCTGTTCGACCTGATCGCGTTCCAGGACCTCGGTCAGATAGCGGCGAAGCTCCTCCGGCCCGCCCCGCAGGGTTTTCTTGTCGCGGACCGAGGCGATGAACTCTGCAATCACGGCGTCGACCATAGGGGCCGGGACGAGGCGCATTCGGTTGACCGCCTTGGCAAAGCGTCTGACGGCCGCCTCATCGACATCTGCCAGAAATTTCGCCGCGACGTCGGGCCCAAGGATCAGGAGGATGATTGCGGCCCGATCCTCCGCTGGCAGATGCGCAGTGGATAAGGTTGGCGCGGCAGCCGGGCGCTGTGCCTGTGCGGACTGAGCTAGCCTAGCGGAGCGAGGCTCTGTGAGGCTGCCCGGCTGCTCCACCCCGGCCTGTGGGAGGTTTTCGGTCGCCGTAGTCATGGTGCATAGCCACGCACGAGTGCGCCCGCGAGCAGTGACCAGCCATCGGCCAGCACGAAGAACGCGAGCTTGAAGGGCAGGGAGACGATCGCGGGAGGCACCATCATCATCCCCATCGCCATCAGGATGGACGCGATCACAAGATCGATGATCAGGAAGGGGAGGAAGATCAGAAAACCGACCTCGAAGCCGCGCTTGATCTCAGAAAGCAGGAAGGATGGGATCAAAAGCTCGAGCGGTGTCTCGTCGCCAGGCGCGGATTGGCGCCCGGGCGCGGCCTCGGCGAGCATCTCGACAGTACGAGGATCGACGCGGGCGCCCATGAATTCGCGCACCGGCGCCATGGTCCGATCGAACGCCTCTCCCGCGTCGATGGCACCTTGTGTCAGCGGGCGCACGCCTTCTACCCAGGCGCGCTCGAAGACGGGCGCCATCACGAAGTAGGTGAGGAACAGCGCGAGGCTCACGATCATCATGTTCGGCGGCGCCTGCTGCACCCCGATCGCCTGGCGCAAGAGTGAAAGCACGGTCACCATGAAAGGAAAGCAGGTCATCATGATCGCGATCCCTGGTGCGAGGCTGAGCACCGTAATCAGCACGAAGAGCTGGACGACTTGCAGGGTCAACGCGCCCTCGCCGCCGAGGCCTACCGTCAACTCCTGCGCGATGGCGCCTGAGGGTAGTGCAATGAGCCCAACGGCAAGGATCAGGCGGGAGAGGCGCATACCAATCAGAAGCCCGAGCGGAGATCCGCAACCTCGGTTAGACGAAGGCCGAGCTGGCCAGTCTGTTCGTCGAGTTCCTGCAACTCGCCGCGGGCGATTACTTTGTCGCCAACCATGACCTCGACCGGATCTTCGATCTTGCTATCGAGGGACAGGATGCTGTCGCGCCGCAGATTAACCAGCTCGCTGAGTAGCGGACGGGCCTTGCCGACGCAGACTACGACCTCGATCGGGACGCCCATGACCGCCTTGGCGCGGCGGTCCTGTCTTGGAGTGTCGATCTCACCCTCGGTTGGAGCCGCCGTCTCGCGCGCGGGCACGATAACCTCGTCCTGTGCCTCTTCCGGGGTCTCGTTGTCGGGATTCGGGTCTGTCTGCGTCATGAACTGTTCTCCGATGCTGAGTGCCGGCTGTTTGCGGCGGATGCGCCGATCTCTGCCCGGATCGCGGCGATCGTGGCCTCTACCAGCTGGGTGTCATCGATCTGGTCAAAACCGGTCCGCCATGCGACTCGAGCCTGTTCTGGCGCCAGAAGAGGGTCTTCTTGGATACTGAGATTGTCAGAGAAGCTGGCGAGAGCGCCCGCGACCCATCCGGCTCGGCCCGGTGGCACGAAGATCTGAACCTGATCGCCGGGTGCGGCCGATCTGACGTCGGAGAGTGCATCACGGATCGCGGTTTCCAATCGGTGATGGATCAGATCTGGGGCGAGGCCGCGCAGGATCGAGATGGCGACCTCCGCGAGTCGGGTGGCCGCCTGATCATCCCGGTCGGTCCCGGACAGCCGTGCATCTTCAAGCGCCTCCCGAATCGATTGAAGCTGATCGGTCTGTCGGGCGGTTTCCTGCGCCTCGGCGGACGCAATGCCTTCGGCAAGGCCTTCGGCCCTGGCCTTGCCGCGGGCCCGGGCGAGCAGTGTTTCGACACTCTCGGCCGCTCCGTCGCGCGCCGACAAGCCGCTGCCCGGTTCACGTCCGACAAAGTCTTCGAGATAGGCGGGCAGAGCGCTCATGAGGCGGCGGCCTCCTCACCCGGTGCCTCGAGCCAAGACTTCAGAAGCCGGCCGGCACCTTCAGGCTCTTCATCGATCAGAGCCTTAAGTTCCTCTATCCGGTCGGGGTCTTCGACCGTTTCGATGGTTGGTAGGTCGGCGAGATCAGGGGCGGGCGCGAAGGGGCCGTCAAGCGCGGCCGCAGGATCCGCGGTGATTGCGACGGGATCCTCGATCCGGAGAATCGGGCGCACCACGAAGAGGCCGAGCATAAGGGCCACGAGCCCGAGAGTCAGGATCTGGATGATCGACATGGCGTTGGCCGACAGGATCTCCATGAAGCTCGACTCTGCCGTGGTGCCAAGGATGCTTGCCTCGGTGAACTCCAGGCTTTCGATCGTCACGGTGTCGCCGCGTGCCTCATCGTAACCCACGGCCGATTCGACCAGCTTTTTGAGAGTCTCCAGCTCTTCATCAGGGCGCGGGGCCCAGGCGAGGGTTCCATCCGCCTGGGTCTCGCGGATGCCATCGACCATCACTGCAACGCTAATCCGGCGCACATCACCCGGCGGCCGGACCCGCTCGCGCACCACCTCGGAGACCTCGTAGTTGACCCGTTCGCGCGTGCGGTTGGACTGGCGGTTGGCTTCTCCTCCCTCACCCTCGACATCGCCATCCGCCAGGTTCGAGGCGACGGTCACTGCGTTCACGTCCCCCTCGCTGGTCTGCGTGCTGTCTTCGGTGTCGGTATGGATGACGACCTGCCCGTTCGGGTCGAGGACGCGCTCGCGAATCGTCTCGCTGTCACGGATCGTCTCGACCGAAACCTCGACGACGGCGGAATCCGGGCCGACTCTCGCCTCAAGGAGGCGCTGCACACGCTGGCGCAGGGTTGCGGCCTGAATGCTGGGATCGTTGCCCGCGCTCTCGGTCTCTTCCTCGCCCGAACGCAGAATTACCCCGTGTTCCTGGTCGATCACCGAGACTGCATTGGAATCGAGGCCGGCGACGGCGGAAGAGACGAGGTAGCGGATCGCTTCTGCCTGTTGGCGGCTCAACATACCGGCGCTTGTCGTCACCGTAACAGAGGCGGTCATCGGGACATCCCGCTCAAACGGGCGGCGGCTGGTCTGTCCAATGTGCACGCGTGCTCGGACAACGCGGCTCGACGCAAGGATCGTGCGTGCGAGCTCCCCTTCCTTCGCGCGCCAGAAGGCTGCATCGAACATCTCGGATGTCGTTCCGAACCCGGAGAGACCCTCAAGCAGTTCGTATCCGGCGTCACCGGCGGCAGGGAGCCCCTCGCCAGCCAGGGTGATCCGAACGCGGTCGCGCATGCTCGAGGGAACATAGATCGAGCTGTTGCGGACCTCGTAGGGAATGCCCTGACGCTCCAACCCCTCGATCACGCCGCTCGCTGCGCCCGAGTCGAGGCCGGAGTAGAGCAGCGCCATGGTGGGCATGGTCGCAGCGCGCACGAGCGCGGCAAGAATCACGAGCACGAGGATTGTGCCCAACACAAAGGTAACTTTGCGCCGAGGCGTCATCGCGTCCCATACGCGTGCTGTTCTCTGCACGATCTGTTGCACTCTCACCCTCGAATTCCCGGGAGGCCGCTTCTGCCGACGGCGCGCAGAATGTCTGCCTCACGCTTAAATTTTGGTTAGCATGTGGGAGGTATCCATCCGACTGGTCGACAGGTCAGAATGGTGATCCGCCAATGGCAGAAACCAGTGAGATGGTTGCAGAAGCGGCCGGTGATGAATCGGGCAGCAAGCGGTCTTCGCCGCTTAAGCTTCTGATCCCTGTGCTTGCGTTCTTGCTCACTGCTGCGGGCGGGTTCTACGCGAGTTACTCTGGGCTCATTCCGCTGCCTTTCGGCGGCGGGGGCGCCGACGCGGGTGATATCCGAGAGCAGAGGGGGCCGGATGTCGCCTTCCTGCCGCTCGATGAGATGATCATCTCGCTTGGCCCGGATGCTTCGGCCACTCATCTGGTCTTTCAAGCTGAGATTGAGACGATCCCGGCTGCACTGGAGCCACTCGGCAAGCTCCGACCAAGGATCGTCGATGTCCTGAACACCTACCTGCGCGCGGTGGAGGAGCGTGATCTGCGCACGCCCGGGGGGATGACGAAGATGCGCGCGCAACTGCTCCGCCGCATCCGCGTCGTGGTCGGTGAGATCGAGGTGCGCGATTTGCTCTTCACCAAATTCATTATGAAGTAGGGAGGCCGCGATGGATCTGATTGCGGATGGATTGCTTGTTCTGGCGGCGCTGGCCGCGTCGCTGTACTGCTGGGTTCTGTCCCGGCGGCTGCGCCGGTTGACCCAACTCGACAAGGGGCTTGGGGCGGCGATCTCCTCCCTGTCGGAGCAGGTCGAGGAGATGCAGACGGCGCTCGCGCAGTCGAAAGAGGCGATCGAGACACGTACCACGTTGTTGTCGAACCTGACCACTGAGGCGGATAAGGCCGCCAAACGGCTGGAGGTTGCCTTGAAGGCCGCTCCTGCATCCGTGCCTGAACCTGCGCCACGAGCCAATGTGCCGGAGAGCCCATCCGCCATTGAAGCCGCGTTTGAGCCGCAGGATGCTGTGATGGTTCCCGATGAAGAGATCCTCGATCTGAACGACGCGGATCCTGCGCTCGTGCCGGTGATTGACGAGGAAGAGGTGGATGCGGGTCTGCTCCGCGTTGACAGGCTCGATTCGGAGCCAGACCGCGCTGCAGGGGCGCAGAAGAACGATGAAGGGCAAGCCGAGGATGCGGATGCCGATGCGATTGCTTCGCTTCTCAGCCTGACCAAGGCGTCCTCTGGCGGGGGTGCAGGTGCGCTCGACCGTCTGCTCAAGGCGCTCAAGCGCGATATGCAGGAGCAGAGACCATGATGCCCAGAAGCATGCGAAGGAACCGCTCCGCCATGGGGCTGATCGCGATTTGTTTCTTCGGCTCGGCGGTGCTGCGTCTAGCTGATCCCGATAATGCCCTCGCCACCGAGGTTGCCACTATGGCGGCGACCAAGGCTGCTGAAACCGTGGCTGAGAAAGCCCCTGCAGGTCCCGATCCGGCCGGGCAGGAAGAAATTGGGCGCTTGATGACGGCGCTTCGCGAGCGCGAGCAGCAGTTAGAGGCCCGTGCAAGCGAGATTGCCAGCCGTGAGCGTGTCATCGAAGCCTCGGAGGCGCGCCTGCGTGAACAGCTTCGCCTGGTCGAGGAGGCCGAGGCGAAGCTGGCGGCGACGCTGCGCATTGCCGACAGCGCGGCCGAGAAGGACATCGAACGCCTGGTCACGGCCTTTGAAGCGATGGATGCCAAACGCGCGGCGCCGATCTTCGAGAACATGGATGTCTCCTTTGCCTCTGGCCTGATCTCGCGGATGAACGGGAAATCGGCGGCGGATATCCTTGGCGGCCTGTCCGCCGACAAGGCCTATGCGATCTCGATCTACATGGTTGGACAAAACGCGCGCGCTCCGGTCGAGTAGGCGCGCCGCGTTGGGGCATTCTTAACACCCGTACGGTTAAGACGGTTGCCGAGAACGGTTAGGACGGCCGCCTCAGCGAAGAAATTGCACCTCAGAGGATCGAGATGTTCGGCGTCGTTGGTATTGCAATCACCGTCACGATGGTGTTCGGCGGGTACTTGATCGCCGGCGGCAGCATGAAGATCATTCTCGCCTCGCTGCCCTATGAGATGATGATGATTGGCGGCGCGGCGATCGGTGCCTTCGTGCTCGCCAACAGCGTTCCCGACATCAAGCACACGCTCAAGGATGTGGGGAAGGTCTTCAAGGGCCCGAAATGGGTCGAGCAGGACTTCCAGGACCTCCTCTGTCTGCTCTTCATGCTGATCCGGATCGCGCGAACCAATCCACTGGATGTGGAGAACCACATCGAGAACCCGGCTGAGAGCCCGATTTTCCAAAGGTTTCCCAAGATCCTCGCCGACAGGGCGGCCGTGGACCTGATCTGTGACACGATCCGTGCGGGCACCATGAACTATGACGACCCGCACCAGGTCGAGGAAGTGCTGGAAAAGCGGCTGGAAGGGATGCATCACCACGCGGCCCATTCTAGCCATGCGCTGCAGACCATGGCGGACGGGCTTCCCGCACTCGGCATCGTCGCGGCCGTCCTCGGCGTGATCAAGACCATGGGGTCGATCGATCAGCCGCCCGAAGTGCTGGGAAAGCTCATCGGAGGCGCCCTGGTTGGAACCTTTCTGGGCGTTTTTCTGTCCTACGGGCTCGTCGGTCCTTTTGCGACCCGGGTGATGTCGGTGGTCGATGAGGAGCACCAGTTCTATTGCCTGATACGCGATGTCCTGGTCGCCAATCTCTACAATCATCCGCCGGATATCTGTGTGGAGGTGGGGCGGCAGAACACGCCATCCGCCAAGCGCCCGAGCTTCGGCGATCTTAATGACGCGCTGCGCCAGATGAAGGCCGCAGCATGAAGAGATCAGTGGCAGCCCTTTGCCTGATCTTGGCCGCGGCACAGGCGGCGGAGGCCCAGCAAACCCGGTTGAGAGCGATCGAACAGCCGACGCTGAGCCGGATCAGCCTGCCGCTCGACGGTGCCGAATTCCAGCTCGAGAAGATCGCTCCGCGTCAGTTCGACCTGCTGATCACGCGACCCGGACTTCGCTTTGATACACGCCAGATCTTTCCCGACCGCCTGGTCTCTCGCGTGATCTCGGCCCGGCAGATCAAGGAACAGGACGCGTCACGCCTGCGTTTCGTGCTCAACTGCGACTGCCAGGCCGACACACGTGTCGCTCGCGGAAGCCTGTTGATCGAATTCTACGATCCGAATGCCGTGGAAGCGGACGAGCCCGTTGAAGAGGATGGCCAGCAGCTCAGGCAGGCGAGGCTCAGCGCCGATCTCGCACCTGGGACACTTGAGCCCGAAGCTGATGAGGGGACGCAACTCTCGGACCAAGCGCAGAGCGAAACCGAGACTGCCACGGTTGATCAAACGCCTGCGCCGCAAAGAGCACCTCGCCCTTTTGCAAAGCCTGAGGTAGCTGCATCGCGCGCAGAGGAAACGGTTTCGGATGCGAACGCCGCCACCCAGCCTATCGAGAATATCGAAATCGTCGAATCTGGGGTTACCGTATCCGAGGCTGAAACAGCCTCTGGTCCCGCGACGCCGCCCGATCCGGATCAGAATGAAGAAATCCGGGTCGCTCGGCAGAAACTGATCGAACAGCTCACGCGAGCGGCCGAGCAAGGCCTTCTGGAATTCGCTCTTCCCGATGACGAGGATCAGGCAGAGGCGCTCGCTTCTGGTTTGGCACTGCAGGAGCCCGAGGGCTTCGCCGCAGAGGCGGATCTCGACGCTGTGCCGGAGATCGCACCACGGTCAGAGCGGGTGAGCTCGACAGAGGCGCCCACACGAAGTGAGCCGAAGCTGCCCGCACCTCGTGAGCTCCCTGTCCGCGCCCGTACCGCGATCGACCGGGATTTCGTGGCCGATCGCAGTGATACGATCGTGCCTGTGGAACCCTGCCGGGCGAATCGGCTGCTCGTCTCGATCGATTGGCCGGATCCGCAGGACCCAGCCGCGATGCTGGCGCGACTACGGGGAGAGATCCTAGGCGAGTTCGATCAGCCGCGGCCTGAGGTGGTCGCGCGATTGGCCACGCTCTACATCTCGCTCGGCTTCGGTGTCGAAGCGCAGAAGCTGCTAGTGCTCTACGGTGCCACCCTTGAAGAGCGGGCACTCTACCAAGATCTCGCGAGCATTGTGGATGGCGGTACCGTCGCGCCTGGAATAGGGATCGCGGAGGATGGTCCTTGTTCGGGGGCTGTTGCATTGTGGCTTGCCGCAGCTGGCTTGCGCGGGCTGGAAGATCTAAAGACCGCCGAGACCGACCCGGCCCTTCTCGACGCTTTTGCCTTGCTGCCGCTCAGCATGCGAAAGCTGCTTGGCCCGCGGATCCTGACCCATGCGGTCGATGAGCAGAATGTCGCGCTCGCCCGCCGAATTGATCAACTGCTGCAACGCTCTGGCGGCAGACTGGGCACGGCGCAGAACCTTGCGCTCGCGCGGCTGATCGCGCTTGAGGGCCGGCCCGAGGCAGCGGAGGCTATTTTTGCGCAGATCGCAGCTGCGCGTGGCGATCTCGCGACCGAGGCGCTGTTGCGCCTCGCTGAAAGCAAGCTTGCCCGCGGTGCGCCGATCTCGGATGCGGAACTCCAGGAGCTGAGTTTTGCCGCCTTCACCCATCGCAGCGATCCCAAGGGCCGCGCACTCAGGCTTGTCGAATTGCAGGGCCGCGCCGGTGGATCAGGTCTGCCAGGCGTGCTTATGGAGCTTCGCCGCTATCTGGAGGAAGCGCCTCAGGAAGCTGCGGACTATCGCGATATCGGTCATCTTCTTCTCGAGCAATCCGATCTGGACGAGACAGGCGGCGCGGCCTACGCGCAGGCAGTGCTGAACTACGCCGGTGAGATTTCGACGAGTGCCGATGGCGATACGGCCCGCGCGCGCGTCGCGACGCAGCTCACCGAAGCCGGCCTCGCCAATCTGGCCCTGCAATTCCTCGAGCCTGCGCTTGGGCGGCGCGATCCGGATGTTAAACTCGCGGCAGGCAAGGCGCTTGTCGCCCTTGGCAAGGGAGAAGCGGCGCTTGATCGGCTCGCCGGGCTTGACGCGGACGCGGCGCTTGAGACTCAGATCCGGGCACACCGTCTTGCCGAGACACCGGAACGGGCACTTGATCTGCTCGCAGCCAGCCGCGATCGAGACGATCGTGCTGCAACGGACATCGCACCAGATGCTGCAACGGACCTCGCATGGCAAGCAGGCGATTGGGGTGCGGCCGCACGCGAGGGTTCGGCCGCGCGCCGGCTTCTGGCTTCCTTCATGGCAGAGGATGCGGGCGCACCGGAGGATATCGATCCGGATCGCAGCGCCGCGTTTCTGACGCCGCCGGAACTGCCCGACACAGCATCCTTACGTGCGTCTGAGGAAATACTCGGCAGCTCCGCCACCGTGCGCGAGATTATTGAGGAGGCTCTGGGCGATGGATAATCCAGGCTATGTCACGCTGTCGCGTCAATCCGGCTTGCTGCAAAGGATGAACGCGATCGCGAACAACATCGCGAACCTGTCAACCGACGGCTTCCGGCGGGAGAGCATGGTGTTCGCTGAGGTCGTGGATGCACTTACCGTCGAAGGCGGATCGCTTTCGCAATCCGCCGCGCGGGTTCGCCGAACCGATTTCTCACAAGGGGCGCTGCGTCAAACCGGTGGCACCTTCGATCTTGCAATCGAGGGGGACGGCTTCTTCCTCGTCGAGGATGGTGATGCCCCCGCGCTCACCCGCGCCGGAAGCTTTTCGCGCAATGAGGTTGGGGAGCTTGTCACCGCGAGCGGGCGGCGGGTGCTCGATATCGGCCAGGCCCCGATCCAGATTGCACCGGAGGTTGCCAGCCTGAGTATCGGCACGGACGGCACGGTCTCGGCCGATGGCGTGCCGGTGGCCCAACTCGCGGTCGTGAGTGTCGAAGACAACGCGCGCATGACACGCAAGGAGACCGGCCTTCTCACAACGGATCAACCGCTGATCCCGGCCGAGAATGCGGCGGTCTTCCAGGGCTTTGTCGAGAAATCGAACGTCAATCCGGTCCTGGAGATGACCGACATGATCAAGGTCCAGCGCGCCTATGAGATGGGTCAGGCGTTCCTTGAGGCCGAGGATGAGCGCATGCGTCAGTTCATCCGCATCACCGGCACACCAAGCTGACACACTTAATCGGAGGAGGGAACCATGCGGGCTCTTGATATCGCGGCCACGGGGATGGATGCGCAGCAAACGCGGGTCGAGGTCATCTCGAACAATCTCGCGAACATGAACACGACCGCGTACAATCCGCGTCGTGCGGAGTTTGCCGATCTGCATTATCAGCAGGTCCGCCAGCCGGGCACGATCAACGCGGCGGACGGTACTGTGCTGCCGACGGGGGTGCAGATCGGCCTCGGTGTCAGCACCGCTGCCGTCGCTATCGAGGCCGAGCAGGGCGCCTTGCGTCAGACTGGCGGCGAGCTTGACATCGCGATCGAGGGGTCGGGCTATCTGGAGGTCACCCTCCCGAACGGCCTCGCGGCCTATACCCGCGATGGCGGCCTGAAACGGACTGGAGACGGGCTGATCGTCACGTCGGAAGGCTATCCCGTTGTGCCCGACATCACGATCCCCGAGGATGCCCGCAGCATCGAGATCAACGCCGATGGCGATGTTATCGCAAGCTTCGCGGATCAGGTTGAGACCCAGGTGCTCGGCCGTTTCACGCTTGCGAGTTTCACCAACGACAAAGGGCTCGAAGCGATTGGCGGCAATCTTTTTCTCGAGACCGCGGCCTCCGGCGCACCGAATATTGGGGATGCCGGCCTCGACGGCCGTGGGATCTTCCGCAATGGGTTCCTAGAGGAGAGCGCGGTCGACCCCGTCCGCGAGATCACGGAATTGATCGAGGCACAGCGGGGCTATGAGATGAATGCCAAGG
This sequence comes from Pseudomonadota bacterium, assembly GCA_039180675.1. Taxonomy (GTDB): domain Bacteria; phylum Pseudomonadota; class Alphaproteobacteria; order Rhodobacterales; family Rhodobacteraceae; genus Thermohalobaculum. The sequence continues at coordinate 40,593 of JBCDDC010000009.1, forward strand.
TGATCACCGCCGCGGATCAGATGCTTAGCGCCACGGTTCAGATTAGATGATGCGCCTTTCCACCATCCTGGGCGTAGTCGCGCTTGCCGGTCTATGCGCTCCCGCTCAAAGTGAAGCGGGCGGTCTCGTCAGCACCCGCATGCTGACGAGCGGAACCGTGATCGCCCCAAGCGACGTGCGCCGTTCCGAAGGCAGCTTTGCGGGCGCGATCCAGGACCCATCCAAGGCCGTTGGTCTAGAGACCCGCCGCACCATCTATGCCGGTCGACCCTTGACCGCCGCAGATCTTGGACCCCCGGCGGAGATCCGCCGCAACGACAATGTGGCGCTACGCTTTCTCAGCGGCGCCCTGCGCATCACGACCGAAGGCCGTGCACTTGGCCGAGGCGCGCGAGGTGACAGGATTTCGGTGATGAATCTCGACTCGCGGGTGATCGTCTTTGGCCGGGTGGCGGGACCGGGCGTTGTAGAGGTCGGACGATGAGATCCAATGCGCTTTTAGGGCTGGTTCTGCTCCTCGGCATTGCTGGATGCGAACGCCTTGAGAATGTTGGGCGCCCGCCGCCCTTCTCGCCCAGCGGTGAGCTGGTTGCAGACCCTATCCCTTTGCGGGCGGAGCGGGTGGCGATTGCTGAGCCGCCACCGCTCGAGCCTCAAGTCGTCGCGCCTCAGCAGGTGCCGGTTCAATCCGCATCGCTGTGGCGATCCGGTCCGACATCGCTTTTTGGTGATCGACGCGCCCGGGGAAGGGGTGACCTGCTCACAGTCGTGATCAACATCGATGAAGAGGCGGAGATCTCAAACACCACCGATCGTAGCCGGCAGGCGAGCGAGGACCTTTCGGTCGCAGCGCTTTTCGGGTTGGAGCAATACCTGCGCAACGTCGCGGGGATCGATATCGCCAGCGCGGCCCGTATCGGGTCGGATTCCAGCAGCGTGGGTGACGGTTCGGTCGAACGCAGCGAGGAAATCACGCTCCGCCTGGCCGCCACCGTGACCGAGGTCCTGCCGAACGGGCATTTTGTAATCGTCGGCAACCAGGAGATCCGCGTGAATTTTGAGCTCAGGGATCTGCGTATCCAGGGCATCATTCGCCCAGAGGATATCACGCGCGCCAACGAGATCACCTATGACAAGATCGCTGATGCGCGCATCAGCTATGGCGGCCGCGGGCAGATAACTGACGTCCAACAACCCAGATACGGCCAGCAGGTGGCTGATATTCTTCTTCCGTTCTGAGGTGCTGGTGGATCGATGAAAATCCTTCTCCCCATCGCTGTTGTCTTTGGAGCGGTTGCCGGAATTGCAGCCGGCGGTCTTCTTGCGCCAGAGAGCGAGGTGATGGATGAGACAAGCCAGGACGATCCCGCCGTTGAGGCCGGAGCGGCCCCATCTCCCGATTGGGACACCAAGGATCAGGAGCAGAGCGCAGCTGCGGATGAAGAGGTCGACTACGTGCGCCTCAACAATCAGTTCGTGGTGCCGATCGTCGAGCAGGATCGGGTCGCCTCGCTGATCGTTCTCTCTCTCGCGCTGGAGGCAGACGCAGGGTCTACTGACGCGGTCTTCGAGCGTGAACCGAAACTTCGGGACGAGTTCCTACGCGTCCTGTTCACCCATGCACGCTCTGGCGGCTTCACCGGCAGCTTTACCGATGAGCATCTCATGCGTGATCTGAGAACCGCCCTGCTGCGTTCCGCGAGGACGGTACTGGGTGAGCGGATAAGGAACGTGTTGCTTATCGAGATCGTACGGCAGGACCTCTGAGCGGATCCACCGCTCGATCTCAGGTGCCGGCCCGGACCACGCGCACATCCGCGATGGAGATCTCGTCTTGGCCGTCCAGAACCAATCGCGCGCCGCCGTCTTCGATCCGTACTTCCGTCACCGTCGCGAACCCACGCGGGATCTCGCTTGGCAGCGCGCTGCCGCCCGAGAAACGCTCGATCTGAAAACGATAGAGCCCGGGCTCTGCAGTTTGGCCATTTCCCAGGTCTCCGTCCCAGCGGATTGTGTCCTCAGACGGGTCGATCGGAATCTGGCCGAGCGGAAGCCCGAGCGCATCGCTGATTGTCAGGAGCGCACTGTCCGCCCGGCCAATCGGGTTTGCCGCAAGCTCGATCGGGGTTCCCTCGAACGACAGCGCGGATTGCGCCTCGACCTCGCGACCGAGCCACTGGCTTAGCTCGGCGGTCTCGGACCCTTCAAGCTTCGAGAGCATCTCCGAAAGCGCCTCGTTCGTCGCGATCTGCTGCTCGACGCTGGAGAATTGTGCGAGCTGGGCAACGAACTCCGTCGACTCAAGCGGCTGGAGCGGATCTTGATTTTCCAACTGTGCGGTCAAAAGTGACAGGAAGGTCTCAAAATCCGATGCCAGCGTCGCCGCGCTGCCTTGCGTCTCGCCGGGCGTGCTCGTCGTGCTTGCTGGCGTGCTTGCGATGGTGGAAATTGGGGGGGTGGCCTCCATGGCTTTCTCCTCAAACTCTCAGGTCGAGGCCGCTTGCGGCGGCATCGGCGCTTCGTTCTCTTGCGCTGTCCTTGTCGTCTGGACCAGGTTGCACGTCAGATTCGCCCGCCTGTGGGCCGCTTGGACGCTCGAAACCTCCGTCGCCCTGGCCCGGTTGGCCGAAATCCAGCGAAACATTGCGAAAGCCGGCGTTGGTCAGTTCCCGGTGCAGCATGTCGTTGTGCCGGCGCAACATCTCGGCGATCTCAGGCCTCTCGCTCGATATCTGTGCGCTAATGCTGTCTCCATCCGCCTGGAGCGTCACGGTGACCCGGCCGAGTTCAGGTGGATCGAGCCTGATTTCTGTGCGCGCAGCGTCGGCGCGGCCGACCACCTGCGCGATCTGGCCAGAGATGTTCTGGCTCAGGTTGCGCTCCGCACGTGGTGTCGGAGCTGTCACCTCTTGACGATCAGTGACCACTGACAGCCGGCTGTTGTTTGGAAGATCTGCTAAGGTAATGCTGTCTCGGGCGGCCGGTTCGATCGCGGCCGCATCCGGGCGTGTTGCGATGGTGTTCTGTGTCGCTATCTTCTCGGATGCCATCTTGTAGCCTGGAGAGTGACCAGTCTGAGGAAGCGGCGAATGACTTTCTGGGGCAGGACGTCGTTGCGATCCTTCGGTAGATGCCCTCTGTGCAGCAATCTGGGTGCCGGACGCGTTCACAGTATCGGGGGCCGCATCTCGTGGCTGTGCAGCAGGGGGGGCTGACGAGGCGGACGCGCGGGGCATCTCCGGTTCAGGAACCTTGGTTGGCCCCTCCGGTCTTGTTGGGATGGTGCTTGAGGGAATGGGTCGATCTGTGTTTGCAGCGTCCTGTGGACCAGCGGTGGAAATGGTTTTCTGGTGATCGTAGTGGTTGGGTCTGGTCTCAAGGACGGGCTGCGGTAACTCCGCTGGCAGTTGGTCTTCGGTCACAGCCGGAGGAGCCATGGACGGGCTGGCGGTTGAAAAAGTCTCTGATACATCAGGCCCCTGCGGCCCTGCCGGTTCTTGGGTGCTTTCGTCGCTTTCTGTGAGGCGGATCAAGTTCTCCAGCGAGCCCGCAAAGGACGCCTCGGCGCCAGCCTCTCCGGTCAGACTTTGGGTCAGGGAAGAAGCCGCGTCAGGCTCGGCTTGTTCCGTCTCAAGTGTTCCTGTGAGGGCATTGGATACCTGCCCCTTGATCATGGTCAGTGCTGCCGCTGCAGAGAATGTCACCTTGGCCTCCCGGCAATTTCCTGTCCGCACTCTCCACGCCAAGAATTACGTTTATTTTAACCGCGCGGCTGCATCGTCGGGGGTGTGACTTGAGAGGGAGGCCATCTTGGTGACGCCCGTTTCCGGCCATGCTGTTTGGCCTGTCGATACCAATCTGCGCCCAGGGGAGCCAGCGGACCGAGCAGCCGATCTCGAACGCGCGGCCATTGATTTCGAGGCTGTTTTTCTGTCCGAAATGCTCCGGCACGCTGGTCTTGGTCAGGCGCGCGAGGCATTTGGCGGTGGCGCAGGTGAGGAGGTGTTCTCGAGCCTTCTTACGCAGCAATGGGCGACATCGCTGGCCGAGAATGGTGGGATCGGGCTGGCGGAGCATCTGCTGCGCAGCCTGCAACCTTACGGGGGTGGCGACTTTGGAGAAGACTAGATGGCATCGCCGGATCGCACAGATCGGCCGGGTGCTCGAGACGGAGCGCGGCGTGTTGCGCAGCGGCCGGGTCGCCGATCTCGGTGCCCTCGCGTCCGAGCGGGAGCGTGTACTCGGCTGGCTCTCGGATCTGCCTGAGACTGGGTCGGAGAAATATCGCCGCGATCTTGCCCGTCTGCGGGAGAGCGCGCGCCGCAACAGCGCCCTGCTGAAGGCCTATATCGAGGGCGCTCGTTCAGCCCTTGCCACAGTGACGCTAATCGACGAGGAGCAAGCCAATCTGGGCGCATACGCGAGGGATGGCAGCCGGATAACGGCACCGACCGCAACTTCCACAACGCGGAAGAAGGCCTGATCTCAGAACAAGGATTCGAGATCCGACAGCACGATATTCTGCACCCCCGCCGGCCCAAGCCCGCCTGAACCGCCACCGAGCAGGGTGAGGGCGGTGAAGCCAGGTGTGCCGGGTCCAGGTCCGCTGTTGATCGCCTCTCTGAGCAGGTATCGCTCGATGATCTGGTTGACGCGCTTCGGGTCGGTGAAGATCGCGAGCGAGGTATCGCCAAAGTTAACGCGATTGCGCTCGCGCAGCTCCTGTTGCTGACGGTCGATGTTGAGTTGGCCGAAGGCCTCCGGCAGGCCGAAAGCGCGCTCGAAGACCCGGCGGACTGGTGGGTCACCCATCACCGAGAACCATGCTGTGCCATCTGGGTCGCCCGCGGTTGCATAACGTTGGATCTCGCGCCGGAAATTCAGGGCGATTCGCAGCGTCTCGTCCTGTGCGCCGACGGCGATCTCGAACTGGCGTTCGGTGTAGGCCGCGGTGATCGCATCGGCGAAACCGATCGTGCTGTTGAGTGGGCCGGTTACGTTTCCGAACGCAAACTGCTCGGCAAAGCGGCTGTAGCGGGGATCGACCAGGCGGTTGGCGAAGGATTGCGGGTCGTCCGTGCCCTCCTCGAGGATCTTGCGGATAAAGGCACCCTTGTTGATCTCCGCGTCGAGACCGAATGCTCCAAGTGCAACTTTTAGCAGCCGACGATCCGCAACCAGTTCGGCAGCAGTCGTCACGCCCGCGATGTTCTCGCGGAAATACGTCGTGTCGCGGGTGATCTCCGGCTGGCGGTCAAAGATCGAGCGCTGGGTCGCCTCGGTTCTTTCCAGAAGCCGGAAGCCGAGAACGCCGTCGGCTGGAAGAACCGGCTGGAAGGTCATGACGGCCGCGCCAAGGACAGCAGGTGATCCTCAAGCGGCATCAGGGCCCGCAGGCTGCGAAGCGCCTGGTAGAAACTGTCCTTATCGAGCGCCTGGCGCGCCCGGGTGAGGTGGCGCTTCGACTGGTGATCGTCGAAGATGGAGGCGAGCTGAGCCAAGCCGGTTTCGATCTGCACCCGGGCCTCATCCGGATCGGCCTCACCGGCGACGACCATCTGCGCGATGTAGCAGACCCGGCGGACCGGGGTGTTGGCATCGCTGGGGTCGATCGCGTCCCTAAGGCGCAAGACATTTGAGCCTGGCGTCAGGATATTCAATTGTGTGCGTTTCGCGCCATTCTCGAGCGCGGCCCCATTGATCAGGAAGCGCTCATTCGGGCGAAGTTTTAGTATCAGGCCGGGCATGTCGCCGAATCCTGTTTCTGGCTGAGGCCGCGCATCACGGCCATGTTGATATCGATCAGCGCCTCGGGCGTCTCGTCACCGTCCAGAACCTTGCGCGTATGGGCACGGGTGAATTCCGACAGGTAGACGAGGCGTGCTCTCAGGAGATCCGGCAGCCCGTTGCGTTCGTCGGCAACGTCGGTCGCGATCACACTCCAGAGCCGGAGGTTGAGATGCAGCGCCTCGGCGAGACGGGGGAAATCCTCGCGGCCACGGAGCGCTGCCTGGCGCAAATCCCGCGTGATCTGGGCGAAGGCTTGATATTCCATCTGCCTTGGCGACTTGGTCGAGGCTTCTGGAGCGCCGTAATTGGCGCGAGCGCGGCGGGCCGGATCCATGTTCTTTCCTCAGACTGCTCGGGTGGGGACGGAGCTGAACTGTTTCTCATTGCCTTTGGCAAAGAGTCCGGAGCCGGCGAACCGGCTCCGGAAAACTGGCTTATCGGAACAGAGCCAGGATCGACTGCGGTGCCTGGTTCGCGATCGACAGCGACTGCGTCGCAAGCTGCTGCTGAACCTGAAGTGACTGCAGACGAGCCGAGGCCTCTTCAAGATCCGCATCCACCAGCGATCCGATGCCGACGTTGAAGTTGTCGATCAGGGTTTGCTGGAAGTCGGCCTGGATCTGCACCCGCGCTTGCGTCGTGCCGATAGCCGCAGAGGCGTCGATCACGGTGTTGATCGCCGCATCGACGAGAGCGATGTTGGCGGTCTGATCACCCCCGGCACTGACATTCAGGCCACCAAGGCTGGCAAGGCTGCCTGCGTCGTTTGCGGTGACTTCGGCCGTAATCGTCCGGTCGACGGCACCTGTGCCGTTGTTGTTGAAGACGATCGTGCCACCGGTGCTGGTCGCATCGAGGATCAGGCCATCGATACCGAGCGCCTGGATCCCATCGCGAAGCGAAGAAGCCAAGACGGTCGCGGTATCTGCATCGGCAACGTCCGCTGCCGAGACAACAACGCTCGCGGTTTGATCTCCGATCGTGATGGAGATCGTGTCACCAGCTTGCAGGTTCGTGTCATCAATCACGATTTCTTCGCCGCCTGCGACGCCGGCGGAGACCGTGAACGACGCGTTGTCCGCGTTTGTGGTGACACCATCCGAACCGGCCAGTCCGCCTCGAACGCTGCCAGCGCCAGAGGTGTTCAGGTTCGTTGTCGTCAACGAGATGCTTGATGTTGAGACGGCACCTGCGGCATCACGATCAAGCGAGGCCAGGATGCTCAGACTAGCGGTCGAACCATCGAGCAGGTTCGTACCGTTGAACTGTGCGGCATCCACAACCGACTGAACCTGACCGACCAGCGAGGTGATCTCGTTCTGGATGGTGCCAGGATCAAAACCGGCCTCACCAGCCTGTACGACCAGGCCGCGGACATCGTTCAGAATGTCCGAAATCGTGTCAGTTGCATTTGCAGCCACGGCAAGGCTCGATGCGCCCAGATCCAGCGAACCCTGGATCGCTTCAAAACCTGCAACGTCGGACCGAGCGACCTGGCTAATCGCGAAGATAGCCGCGTCATCAGACGCCGAGCCGATCGCAAGACCGGTCGAGATCTGATCCTGAACTTCGTTCAGGTTCCGGTTGATGCCACTGAGGGTTTGCAGAGCGACCAGCGCTGCGTTGTTTGTCAGAATGCTACCCATAGCTTTTCCCTTTGTGCTGGCGGCGCTTTAACGCCGCTGTTTCACGGATCCGGATTTTCCGGAAAGCCTCGCAGGTTCAGCGAGAGCCAAAGCTGAAACTTCCAGCCCGGCCGGGACCATCCTGGTCGCTGATCGGGACCATGGACGACAAACCCTAACAATTGGTCTCTGAACCCAAGGCATTGCGGGGAAGCCAAAAAAGCGCCAAATTCTGGGTGGTGCTCCGGATCTGGCGGGCCTGATCTCAATTCAGGGCGGCGATCTCAGCCTCTTCGACCTCATCGTCTTTTTCCGACGCGGGCGGCTTCGGGAAGGCTCGGAAGTACCCCGTGCCGACCGCGTTACCGGTACCATTGATCTGAAGCGCATAGTTCCCGGTGAAGCTCTGCGTCTCAGGGTCGAGCATGTCGATGGCGAAGTCGAACTGGGTCACCACATTCCCGATGACGACCCAATTACAATAGAAGGGATCATGGGCGAGCGTTACGATGCCGCCCTCCTTGACTTCGAACTGTCCGTCTGCGTCAGGGCAGACCGGCGGGATCAGATTGACGGTCACGTCGAAATCCGTCTCGAATTCGGGGACGCCGTTCTCGTCAACAGAGACTTCATTGAACTCTAGCCCGCGGACCTCCATCACCAGGGGGAGGAGGAGGCCGCCGAGGCCGAACGCCTTGAGGCTCGGCAGGTCGTCGCTGCATTGCCCCGTCTCGCGATCGGCTTCGCAGAGGACATAGGCGCGGGTCCCATCCTCCTCCGGCAAGAGCGTGGCGACAGCGTTCAGGATCTGGTCATTTGTGAGCTCGGTTACGGGTTCCGGCACGCCATCCGTCCGCTTTTCAGGATCGGCCAAGGTAACCGGCACCTCTGTGATCAATGTGCTCGCGCAGCCGGATGCTGTGTGAGAAAGCAAAAGTGGTAAAGCTATTTTTTTTATCGTCTTAAAAGACATATCTCATCTCCTTTTGGTGCGGATCGACCCGCTCGGTCATTTTAGGCCGAGGCCTTGCATCCAGCACCTGCAAGGAGGATGATGGATCATAAACTTGCATATACAAGTTTATAGGTAGAAAAATGCTAGTCGGTGTCTAGAAGCTTGTTCATGCCGCGGCGAAGGTCGGGCCATGCTTCGGGCTCTAGACGGCCAAGCGCCTCGGCCTGTGCGGCCTCCCACAACGGCATGGCTTGGTCGAGAAGCTTCAAACCTGCCGAGGTGATCTTAATCAGGCGGACGCGACCATCCTTTGGATTGGATGCGATTTCTATCGCACCCCGAGCAACGAGTGGCTTCAGATTCCGGTTCAAGGTGCTGACATCCATCCCGAACGCCTTGGCGAGATTGGTCTGCGCAATCGTCTCTCGCCGAGAGAGCGCTACGAGGGCAGAGAACTGAAACGATTTGAGGTTGAGCGGCCTGAGCGCGTCTTCATAGCGCCGGGTGACAACCCGGCTCAGCCGACGTAAGTGCAGCGCGACGCAACTATTTTCCGGCTCGAAAAGATCATCCATAGTAGGAGCTTAATGTTGATTGCATATGCAATCAACTAAACGAAATAGAGGCACTTGGCCGCCACAACAGAGCGACCTTTGTGGGTCGCTCTGCTGTGGCAGGCAAAAGTGTCAGTTGTCTAAGAAACTGCGGAGCTTGCGGCTGCGGCTAGGGTGTTTGAGCTTGCGAAGCGCCTTCGCCTCGATCTGACGGATCCGCTCGCGGGTGACCGAGAACTGCTGGCCAACCTCTTCGAGCGTGTGGTCGGTGTTCATACCGATCCCGAAGCGCATGCGGAGCACGCGTTCCTCGCGGGGTGTCAGGCTGGCCAGAACCCGGGTCGTCGTATCCTTGAGATTCGATTGGATCGCCGAGTCCAGAGGCAGCACCGCGTTCTTGTCTTCGATGAAATCACCAAGCTGGCTGTCTTCTTCGTCCCCGATGGGAGTCTCGAGGCTGATCGGCTCCTTGGCGATCTTCATCACCTTGCGGACTTTCTCCAGCGGCATCTGAAGCTTAGCAGCTAATTCCTCAGGTGTCGGTTCACGTCCGATCTCATGCAACATCTGGCGTCCTGTCCGGACCAGCTTGTTGATCGTCTCGATCATGTGGACCGGGATGCGGATCGTGCGCGCCTGATCGGCGATCGACCGGGTGATAGCCTGGCGGATCCACCAGGTCGCATAAGTCGAGAACTTGTAACCGCGGCGATACTCGAACTTATCGACGGCTTTCATAAGCCCGATATTGCCTTCCTGAATGAGATCAAGGAATTGCAGGCCGCGGTTCGTGTACTTTTTCGCAATCGAGATGACGAGGCGGAGGTTCGCCTCGACCATTTCCTTCTTGGCGATCCGGGCTTCCTTCTCACCCTTTTGCACGGTCTGGACGATGCGGCGGAACTCGGGGATGTCGACACCCACATGCTGCCCGATCTCACCGACCTCCGCGCGCAGGCTTTCCAGCCGGCCACGCTCGGTATCGATCATCTTCGACCAGCCCTTGCCGGAGAGTGTCGCAACCCGATCGATCCAGTTGGGGTCGAGCTCGGAGCCCCGATACTCGGTGATGAATTCCTTGCGGTTGATCCGGTGGTGGTCCGCCATCTTCACGATCTGGCCTTCCACGGTCATTAGGCGGCGATTGATCCCATAAAGCTGGTCGATCAGGGCCTCGATCCGGTTGTTGTGCAGGTGCAACTCGTTGACCTGCTGGACGACCTGATTGCGCAGACGCTGGTAACTCCGCTCCTGACCGGCCGAGAACTTGCTGGTCTCATTCAGCGCCGCTTCCAGGCGGTCGGTCTGCATCGCGCGGAGTTTCTCGTAGTTCTCCGCGATCTGATCGAGCATTTCGAGAACCCGGGGCTTGAGCTCGGCCTCCATCGCGGCAAGTGAGAGGTTGGCTTGCGCCTCCTCGTCATCTGCATCCGCCGAAGCAGAATTCTCGTCGCCGTCCTCGGTGTTTTCGCTCTCGCTTTCGCTGGTCTCGCCGCCGTCTTCCTCGCTCTCATCCGAATCGTCAGTGACGGAGGTCATGTCATCGTTGTCGGTCGATTTGCCAAACGTGGTCTCGAGATCAATCACGTCGCGGAGCAGGATCTCCTCTTCCAACAGTTCGCGGCGCCAGATCGTGATTGCCTGAAAGGTCAGGGGGCTTTCGCAGAGCCCGCCGATCATCGTGGCCCGGCCCGCTTCGATCCGCTTGGCGATCGCGATCTCGCCCTCGCGGCTCAGAAGCTCGACTGTGCCCATCTCGCGGAGATACATGCGCACCGGATCGTCGGTGCGGTCGACCTCGGTGGTGCTGGTGGTTTTGGTTGCGACTTCCTTGCCGGTCGTCTCCTTCGCGGCGTTGTCGTCGCCTTCGGACTCTTCGTCCTCCTCGACCACGTTGACGCCCATCTCGGAGAGAAGGCTCATAACGTCTTCGATCTGTTCTGATGAGAATTGGTCGGACGGCAGAACCCGGTTTAACTCGTCATAGGTGATGAACCCCTTGGCCTTCGCCTTGGCGATCATCTTCTTGACGGTGGCCTGGCTCATGTCGAGCATCGGCCCGGGATTTTCGACGGTTTCCGCTTCTGCCTGCTCTTCGTCTTTTGGCGCCATGCTAATCCTCAAAACTTTGCACCGCCTTTCAGGCATGTGCTGGCCTTGCTCATCGGCTCGGTATCAGGATGGCTCTTGCCTCAAGTCGACCCGGACAGGTCGAGATACCAACAGCGATTCGCTCGATTCTTCCTAGTTTAACATAGGACGCGAATCATTGATTCGAAGATGGTGGAGGCTTCTTTTTTCGCCGATAGCTTTCATTATCCAACATTTGTTGCAAAGGACTGACTTCCGGCGTGTTTTTGACCGTCGACTCATCTTCCAGGGCCTTGCGGTCCACGGCCTGTCGCTTCTGATCGGCCTGTTTCAGGCGCCAGGTGATGTCCTCGCCGCCATCGTCGCGAAAATCATGCAGCGCTTCTTCGCGCTCGTGATCAAAATCCATGATCGCACAATGGCGTTCGATGGCCTCTGCAAGCACGGAACGGACCACTCCACCATCCGCCTGAGGTTTGGCATAAGGGTGCGATCGTGCCTGGGGTATTCGCGAGAGGAGGGTGACCGGATCCTCGCCCAGCCTGTCGGTCAGTATGGCGACCGGGTCTACCCCGTCGATCAATGCCGAGAGAAGCCCATCGCGGATCGCCTCGTGCCCCAGCGCCTTAATAGGCAGTGCTTCGAGCTCATTCTCCAACTCGCCAATATGTTGGTGGTTTATGAGTGCGATGAGGAGGATCGCAGCCTCTCTGATCTCCGCCGGGCCGGAGCTTGAGCCGGATTTTGCCAATACTGAATTGCGGGCGCCCGGGCTCGGCCCCTCAGAGCCGCGCTTTTGACCATAGGTGCCGCCGGGCCGATCGTACGGCCCGCTCGCAGTCCGGGGTTTCGGTCTGAAAAGCTCCCTCCGCCGATCCTTGATCTCGGCCCCGTAATGGGCACGCACACCTGCATCCTTGATCAGGCCAAGCGCACGGCGAAGGCGGGCATCGAAGGCGGCGCGGCGCTCTGGCGTGTCGATCGCCTCCACCTCGACCTCGCGCTGCCAAAGCATTTCGATCAGGGGAACCGCTTGCGACAGAGCGTCCCGCATCCCCTCTGGTCCGCCTGTTTTGATGAGGTCATCTGGGTCCTTGCCCTCCGGCAACACACAAAAGCGGAGCGATCTTCCGGGCTGAAGCAGGGGCAGGGCTATGTCGATCACTCGGTTCGCCGCACGCAGCCCCGCTGTGTCGCCGTCGAGCGCGATGATCGGTTCCGCCGCCATCCGCCACATCAGCCCGAGTTGATCCTCGGTTACTGCAGTGCCGAGAGGTGCGACAGCATGCTCAAACCCCGCTTGCGAGAGCGCGATGACGTCCATGTAGCCTTCGGTCACGATCAGGCTGCCAGTTTGCCGGGCTGCGTCACCCGCCGGCGCATGATTGAAGAGCACCCGGCTCTTGTGAAAAATCTCGGTCTCAGGCGAGTTGAGATACTTGGCTTGCTGATCGGCGCTCAGGGCTCGCCCGCCAAATGCGATGCAACGCCCGCGCGCGTCGCGGATGGGAAACATCAGCCGGCCGCGAAACCGGTCATAGGGCGCCCCGCCATCGTCCGGCCGGATCACGAGCCCTGCGTCGATGGCCTCCTCGAGCAACCCCTTCTCCTTGAAAAGCTCGGTCAGGTGGGTTCGGCTGTTCGGGGCGAAGCCGATTTCAAACCGCTTGAGTGTCTCGGGCGCGAGATTGCGGGTGCGCGTGTACTCCCGTGCCGCATCCCCTTGGCCTGAGCGGAAGGCGAGACCGAACAGGTTGACCGCCTGCTCCATGACATCGATCAGGCGTGTCTGGCGATCGCGCTTTTCGGCGGCTTTAGGATCGCGGGTCCGGGCTGGCATCTCCACGCCTGCTTCGCGCGCGAGCGCCTCCACCGCTTCGATGAAGGGTAGATTTTCGATCTCCATCAGGAAGGTGATCATGTCGCCCTTCGCATGGCAGCCGAAGCAATAGTAGAAACCCTTGCGGTCATCGACATGGAACGACGGCGTCTTTTCCTGATGGAACGGGCAGGGCGCCCAGAAATCACCCTTGCCGGGTTGGGATTTGCGCTGATCCCAGATCACCTTGCGCCCGACGACGTCCGACAGGGTCAGGCGCGCGCGCAGATCATCCAGGAATCCAGGAGACAGAGACATGCTGCTAAGTGAAGCGAATTAGGGTCGGAGAACAAGTGGCATCAAGGGCCTCTTGGTGCGATCGATAAACTCCACAATCAACCGGAGATTGATGTTTCGGCGCGTTGTGGTAGCCTGCGGTTGGGTGATCATCGCCATTCGGCCACGTCCCACGGGCTTTCGGCCGGATTGGCCAGACGGGCGAGGTTTGAGATGAAACGGTCTATTCTTCTTCTTATCGTTTTTCTATTACCGCTTGGTGCTGAAGCACAGTTTTTCTCCGTGACGCCGCGCGAGGGGTTCACAATTTCTGACCAGAACCAGGATGGCCGCGTCAGTCCGGCGGAGTGGCGCAAGCGCTGGATCGCGTACCTCAAGAATCTTGATCGTAACGGAGACCGGCGGATTTCCCGCATCGAGTTCGGTCCTGAGGATCCGGAAACCGATGGTCGTTTCTTCCGTCTCGACGGCAATCGCGATCAGACCGTGCGGTCGCGCGAGATGACCGGCTGGGCAGACTGGCGCTTCAGCGCGCTGGATCTTAATCAGAACGGGATGCTCGAGTGGGAGGAATTTCGCAATGAGACAGCGCTGCCAGGCTATGAGCGCTGAGGTTGCTCAGGCGCTCATCTTCACGACCGGGTTTCTGAGTGAGCCGATCCCCTGAACCGCGACCTCGACAACGTCACCGTCCTGCAGGAACTTCGGCGGCGTGAAGCCGAGTCCCACGCCTGAGGGGGTGCCCGTAGCGATCAAGTCGCCAGGGCGGAGCGTGATGCCGCGGGAGCAGGTCTCTATGATCGTCGGCACATCGTGGATCATCAGATTGGTGTTGGCGTTCTGACGCTCCTCTCCATTCACATGCGTCTTCACCAAGCAGTTGTTCAGGTCGATCTCGTCTGCCGTCACCGCCCAGGGACCAATGGGGCAGAACGTGTCCTGGCTCTTACCGAGCAGCCACTGGTTGTGCCGCTTCTGGACATCGCGGGCCGTCACGTCGTTTAGGATCGTGTAACCCCAGACATGGTCCATCGCGTCCTTGGCCGCGATGTTGCGGCCACCGGTTCCGATAATCACCGCCAATTCGACCTCATAGTCGATATTCACCGAGACGGAGGGGTCAAACCGGATCTCATCCTCCGGCCCGATGATCGCCTGGGGCCATTTGGAGAAGAGAACCGGGAGCTTCGGCGGCTCAACGGTCCCGCGCACTTCGGGCGCCTCGGTCTCCTGCACATGGTCGTAGTAGTTCTTGCCCACGCAGAAGACGCGCTGTGCATCGCCGCGAAGCGTCGCCGTCAAACGGGCGTCCGAAAGCGCGATGGTCTGCCCGCTGGCTGGCTGCCCGAGGCCGATTGCGGGGCCGATCCCATTCGCACCGTCGAGGCCGTCGAAGACGGTCACCGTCCCGGCGCTTTCATCGACGCTGCCGATCAAATTCCGGCCGTCGTGGTGGAAGGCTGCGACTTTCATTGGATATCTCCTGTAGTCATCAGAGCGTGAGGACCTCGCGGATCACCCGCTCGCATTCAAGCCAACCGGTCACGCGAAAGCTCGCCGCCTCGCATTCCGGGATGAGGCGGTCGACATACTCCGCGCCGGCGAAGTGGATCCGCGTCACTTCCGGCGCATATTTCTCCGCACTTCGGATCTGATTCGGAGAGTCGTCGACGAAAATCACCGGCGCCTCGGCTTGGTCGCGCAACCAAGCGAGTGGCAGCCCCTTGCCGCCGCTGTTCTCCACAAGCGGGTACGGGATGCCGAGGTTCTTCAGGTTCTCGATCCGCTTTTCCCGCCCGTGGCGTGGAACATTGGTGAGCACCATCACCTGGATGTCCGATGAAAGGCGCTCCAGCACCTCGCGCGCATGCGGCAGAGCTTCCTGACGCAGAACCTCGTCCTCGAAGAACCGGTCGAGCCATCGCAGGCTTTCATCGAAGGGCAGGGGATGCTTCGCCCCATTCGGGAACATCGTTCCCTCCAGACGGTATTCGGTCAGGCGGAGGTCGATGTTGTTCTGTTTGAGAAATCGCTTCAGATGAGCCGCGAGCAGAACGAGCACTTCGTCCGCATCGACGGCCAGCAGAGGCCGCCCCGGGGCAACCTGCACCGCCTCCAACTGCTCCAGCACTTCCGGCAGTATCGTCTTGATGGTCGCCTCGCTCATCGGGTCAGGTCCAGTTCGGCAGATCGCCGCCGGGCAGGGCGGCACGGGCGCGCATCGGATGGTCAGGCGGGACGGTAAGGGCCTCGCAACACGCCAGCAGCATTTGTTCGTCCGACAGGAGAAAGTCGAGCACGAATCCGAGGAATTCCGGCTCCCGCACCCTGTCGCGCAATTCGGTCACGTCCGCGCCAGCCATCGCCGCGAAACGGCCGGTAACATCCGCATCCAGCGCCAACCAGCCGAGGACACGTGCGGCCAGCAGTTCAGCGGTGTCGCGGGGAAGGGGCAGGGTCATCTGGAAATCTCGCAACGCCTCATATCCGCTCTCTAGCGGCTATCCGGCCGATTTGCGAGATCTTGGATTGCGTCGGGGGAAATCCGCGCCGAACTATCGGGCGCGAGTGAACATATCTTCCATGCGCTCGGCTGCCTGCTGACGTTCTTCCCGGGTCATCGATCCGAAAAGCTCGACCAATTGATTATGCACCAGCGCGCGGCGTTCCTCGGCGAGGACGCGGTGGCCCTTGAGTGTCTCGGAGAGGCGTTCGGACGAGAACTCCTCCGCCGTCATGTTCTCCATCATAGTGCGACGGAGCTCTCGGCGGTTGCGGCGCAGGTCCATCATGCGCGGACGGTCCTTGGCGATACGCTCCTGAGCTGCGGGCCGCTTCTCCTCCGGCATGATCGACACCAGCCACGAGCCGTCGCGGAGCGCTGTGCCGCGAACGAACGAGCCGATCAGAACCCCGGCCACCACCACATTTACCGTAAGCGAGAAGAGCAAAAGAACTTTAACCCATCGGGGGCAGGTTCGGGGTGAAGACGTCGCGTTCATCAGATGGGCTCCTCGACGCCGATGAAGGCCTCATCAAAATCTGCGAGTGCGAGATCATTGGCAAAGTTACCAAGCGCGATCGTGTCGCTTCCGTATCCATAACCGATGCCGACCCCGATCATCAGGCCCAGCACCATCACAGCGACAGCGCCGCCGGACCAGACCGAGAAAATCTCCAGCCGGAAAGGTAGACGTGTGGTTGCGGGTGCTGTCGGTTGGGTCGCCGGAACCTGCTCCGCGGAGACATCGGCCGCGTCGGCCAGGATACGCAGGATCAGATCGTTAGACGGTTTCGGCGCGCGGCCATCCACCTGCCGCGCGATCTCCTCTAACCGTTTGTCCAGCTCATAATTGACCTGGTCAGACATCGTCGAACCTTTCCTCGTTACGCGATAACCGCTTTGCAAGCTGTCTGCGGGCGCGTGCCAACAGACTTTCTACGGCTTCGACCGTGCAATCCAGCCGTTCTGCAATGGCCGGATTCGAAAATTCTTCAAAGTGGCGCAAAAGCAAGGCTTCTCGCTGCCGGTCGGGAAGAAGCGCGATTTCGGCGGCAAGCGCCTGATTGCGCTCTTCGGTTACAAGGGACTGGAACACACTTGGTCGGTCGTCTTCTGGTTCTGCAATCTTGTCTATATCTGCCATAGGCCGACGGCGGCGCAGCCGGTCGATGCATAAATTCTGCGTGACGCGATAAATCCAGGTCGTCACTTTTGCTTCTCCCACCCGCCATGTCGCCGCTTGGCGCCACAGTTTCATCATCACTTCCTGAGCGACGTCCTCGGCTTCCTCACGGTCACCGAGAACTCGCCACGCCTGCCGCACGATCGCCGGAGCGAGCCGCTCGGTCAGAAGCCGTGCCGCCGACTGGTCGCCTGCCGCAAAACGGAGCACGAGTTCGGCATTCTCGTCTGGCGAGCCATCTTCCGGCACTGGGTCGCGATCCCTCAGGGCCTCTCCGGGCCCCTTGCGTCATCAGTTGCGGTCTCGACGGCGAAGCCATGCCTCGCGCAGTTCTTCCCTGCTTAGAAGTCCATCGCCATCGGTGTCGAAGCGGGAGAAGAGCCTTGCCTGACGCGTCTCGCGCTGCTGCTCGAACTCTGCTCTCCGGATAACACCATCACCGTCTGCATCGGCCTTCGCAAACCTTTTCTGCGCACGCTCTGCTGCGCGGCTTTGCACATTGGCCTGAATTTCCTGCTCGGTCAGGTTCCCGTCCCCGTCAGTGTCGATCTTGCTGAATCTGGCAGCGCCAAACTCGTTCAGCTCCTCACGGCTGAGCGCCCCGTCGCCGTTGAGGTCCATTTTCTCAAACATCGCATCCGGGCCGCGAGGTTGCGCCAGAACCGCCGTCGACGGAAGGCTGAGCGCTGCCGCGGCCAGAAGCAGCGGATAAACTGGTTTCATCTTCATCTCCAAACTCCCGTGGTGCCATGCACCTTTTGTGGCTGTTACGCCGGGCCAGGGCCATTCCGTCGCAAATCTGCATTGTTCAAGCGACATGGTGCCGCAAGACATTTTGAACACCTGATTTCACCCCACATGACAGCTACGACGCGATTGGAGGGATCCTGAAATGCGCGATGTGAGCGATATGACTACAGAGATCATTGAAGAGCGTCCGCTTCGTCTCGCGTTGGCTCGTGGCTGGCGACGTTGCTGCCCCAGCTGTGGCGGCGGCCCAATGATGAGCGGTTACCTGACCGTTCGCAAAAGCTGCCCCTCCTGCGGTGAACCGCTGCACCATCACAGAGCGGACGACATGCCCGCATGGGCGACCATCCTTATCGTGGGCCACTTGATCGCGCCCTTCATGATCATGTTGGAGACAAGCTACAGTCCGCCTTTGTGGATCCACTGGGCGATATGGCCAACGCTTACTCTTGCACTGGTCTTCTGGCTTCTGCCCCGGATCAAGGGGATGGTCGTCGCCATGCAGTGGAGCTGGCGTATGCACGGGTTCGGCGGCGACGGCTGAGCTCCATTTGCAGTAGACAGGTGCTGGAGCCGCATTCATAGTTTCGGGAGTTCGCGCTCAGGACGCTCCCGATGACCACCTCAGATCCAGAAGACACCATTCGCGATGCGGCGACTGTTGTGTTGGTGCGCCGGGACGGCGACCGTCCCAAGGTGCTGATGGGCCAACGCGGCAAGGCGGCCGTGTTCATGCCGTCGAAATTCGTCTTTCCCGGTGGTGCGGTAGATGCGGAGGACGCAGCGCTCTCCGACCGGCATGTCTTGCCCGAAGGATTGGCGCAACCGCTGGCCCATCGCGCCGATCCTTCGCTGGCACGACCACTCGTTCTCGCTGCGATCCGTGAATTGTGGGAGGAGAGCGGGCTCGCGCTTGGTTATCCTACTGCCGACCCGAACGAGCAGGTGCCGGAGGGCTGGCAGAGCTTCTTCCAGGCGGGATACCGCCCCGCCATGGATAGCCTGACCTACATCTTCCGGGCAATCACACCGCCCGGTCGGCCGCGCCGCTTCGACGCGCGGTTCTTTCTGGTGGAGGCGTCGTCGCTCTCCGGTGATCTGGATGACTTCAGCGGTGCCAGCGATGAGCTTAGCCATCTGAGCTGGCTCACATTGGCCGAGGCGCGCCGTCTGGACCTGCCGTTCATAACCGAGGTTGTCCTGGCGGAGGTCGAAGCGCGCCTCGCCTCTGACATCCAGAGGCCGATCCCGTTCTTTCACCATTCCGAAGGAAAGTCCTTCGTCGATCCCCTCTGAGCCATGGCGCTCCAGAGCGACATGTTCGACCGCCGTGACTGGATCGTTCCCGTCATCGGCATGGCGGTCGCGGGGATCACCTTTTCTTATGTCTGGCCGCTCTTCGCGCTTCTTCTTGAGCGGGAGGGCTACTCCGGGTTGATGATTGGCCTGAGCGCGACGGCCTCCGCGATGATGATGGTGGTCGGCGCCCCGGTGATGCCACGGATCCTGG
Source organism: Pseudomonadota bacterium (assembly GCA_039180675.1). GTDB lineage: Bacteria > Pseudomonadota > Alphaproteobacteria > Rhodobacterales > Rhodobacteraceae > Thermohalobaculum. The sequence goes on from JBCDDC010000009.1 coordinate 59,670, forward strand.
CCCGCTTCGGACTTGTCCAGCTCATGGCGGGATCCGCTCTCGCGACCGCTTTTGTCATCCTCGCGGCTGGGGTCTGGAACGACTACTGGTGGTGGATGCTGCTGCGCCTCGTTCTGGGGTTCAGCGGTACGGCGATGTTCTTCGCGGCCGAGTATTGGCTGGTCGAGATCGCACCCCCGGACCGCCGCGGTCGCATCGTCGCGATCTATGCCATTGTGCTGTCGACGAGCTATGGCGCGGGGCCGCTGCTGTTGAACTTTCTCGGCCTTGAGAGCGCGGCGACCTTTCTGGTTCCGGCAGCCATCGTCGCCGCGAGCATCTTCCCAATCCTCTGGGGCAAGCGGGGCGCGCCAGAGGCCCGGGTCGAGGGGGCGGCCTCACCGCTGCAGACGCTGAGCTACTTTCGTTCCGACCCGCTGATCATGTGGGGGGTCGTAATGTTCGGTGCGATCGAATTCGGCGCGCTTGGTCTTCTGAGCGTCTGGGGCGTGCGGAGTGGGCTTGTGGAGGCGGACGCGCTGGCGCTTCTGACGTGGCTCGCCTTCGGCTCGATCCTGTTCCAGCTTGTGATGGGTTGGTCGGCGGACCGGTTCGACCGGCGCAGGCTGCTTTTGCTCGCTGGCGTCCTCTCCGGGATAGCGCCATTCATGATCGCCCTCTCCGGCATCGAGTACGTCCTGATCGTCTTCTGGGTGATCATCTGGGGGGGAATGGCGGTTTCGCTCTACACCCTGGCGCTAACTGAACTGGGCGCTCGGTATGAAGGACCGGCGCTCGCCGCGGGCAATGCTGCCGTGGTGCTCGCCTACGGCATCGGTGCACTGGCGGCTCCGGCCGCCTTTGGTCGGGCGATGGACTGGATCGACCCTGACGGGCTTCTTTACTTCGCCGCTTTCGGAGCGGCCGCATATGCTTTGCTGGCGATCTGGAGGATCACCGTAAAACCCCGGAAAGGCCTTGACATGGCGGCGGGGGAGGGTAGGTAGCGGGTTCCGAATTCAGACCTGCGCGGCGGATGCTCGCGCGGATAAGGAGAGCAGAGATGGCGAAACCGACGACGGTCAAGATCCGCCTGAACTCGACCGCGGGCACCGGCCACTTCTATGTGACCAAGAAGAACTCGCGCACCATGACCGACAAGATGGTGGTGCGGAAGTACGACCCTGTCGCGCGGAAGCATGTCGAGTACAAGGAAGGCAAGATCAAGTAAGATCTCGCCTAGAGCGGCCAAGGAAAAAGGGCGGCCAATCGGCCGCCCTTTCGCGTTCTGATCTGATGATGCGGTTACTCGCGATTGCCGAGGAACTGCAGCAAGAACATGAACATGTTCAGGAAGTTGATGTACAGGCTGAGTGCGCCCATGATCCCCGCCTTCTCTGCAATCGCCTCGCCATTCGGCTGTACGCGCAGCTGAAGATAAGTGTTCTTGATGTTCTGGGTGTCATATGCCGTCAGTCCGGCGAAGATCAGCACACCAAGCATCGACACCGCGAACTGGATCGCTGGCGAGCCCAGAAACAGGTTCAAGACGGAGGCAACAATCAGGCCGATCACGCCCATCATCAGGAACGTACCCCAGCCGGAGAGGTCTTTCTTCGTAGTGTAACCCCAGATCGACAGGCCGCCGAAGGCAATCGCAGTGATGAAGAATGTCTGATAGATCGACATGCTTGTGAAGACCGCGAAGATCCAAGAGATTGAGAGACCCATCACGGCTGCGAAGAGCCAGAACAGCATCTGGGCTGTACCTGTCGAAAGGCGATAGATCGCTGCGCCGAGGCCGAAGACAAAGAGCAGCGGCGCGAACATGATGATGTAGCGCCCCGGGCTCTGGAACATCATGGCCAGGATGCCTTCGGACAAAATGACAGTCGGCTCACCATTGATGGCGGCCTTGAAGTCCATGCCCACGATATAGGCCACGAGGCCCGTGATGATCATCGCGCCCATCATCAGCAAGTAGACCTTGCTCATATGCGACTGCAAGCCAGCGTCGATTTCCGCGCGATCGCGCGTGATCGTCGGGTTGCTCGTATAGTTCGGGTTCACCATCTGTTTCAGATTCCCTGCTTTTCCCTACCAAAATGGCTCCGTCAGTCGGACGCACCAACCGACACTCTTCGAATATCATAGATCCTTTTGCTCTGTTCAAGAGGTCTTGCACAGAACAGATTTCCGACAGGTGGCAAGCCGGACTAGCCTGCCGCCGTCCGCAACACGCGGGCGGGTCGCTGGTTCAGGGCCCGTGCCGCAAACCCGGTCGCCGCGATCAGGTTCAAGATCGCCCCCGAGATCACGGTTAACAGGCCGGCCCCAAGGGCGAGCTCGAATTCTGCGTCGAAGACGTAGGTAGAGACCGCCCAGGCCGCAAGGCTGCCCCAGATCAGGGCCACCAGACCCGCTGCTCCGCCAAGCAACAGGGCCCGCAAGGCAAAGCTGGACAAGACGCGCCCGCGGCTCGCGCCAAGTGTTCTCAGAATCGCCGCTTCATGCACCTGACGATCGGCGCTTGCAGCCGCCGCCCCGATCAGCACGGCGAGACCCGTGATGAGAACCGCGAGAGCTGCCCATCGTGTCGCAGAGCCCAGATCGCCGAGCGCGACCGCGACCCTCTCCACCTGGTCGCGCACGCGGATGACCGTGATGTTCGGAAACGCCTTTCCGATATCTCGCATAATCCCGGCTTCGCTCAGGGGTGGCGCGTGCACCGTTGCAATATGAGTGTGTGGCGCACCAGCAAGCGCCCCGGGGTTGAGGATCATGATGAAGTTGATCCCCATGCCGCGCCATTCGACCTTGCGGAAATTCGCGACACGCGCCGTGATCGGGCGGCCTAGGATGTTAACGGTGAGCGTCGAGCCGATGGAGAGGCCCAGCTCGCGGCCTTCCTCCTCGGCGAAGCTCACCAGCGGTTCGCCCGAATAGTCCTCGGGCCACCACTCGCCTTCGGTCAGAACCGAGCCGGGCGGCTGGGTTGCGGCGTAGCTCACCCCACGGTCCCCCCGCAGAACCCAGGCACCGGCCGGGTCCACCCCCGCCTCGCGGGCAGGGATGTCGTTCAGCCGAGTGATCACACCGCGAAGCATCGAGGCGGTCTCCGACCGGCCAGCGCCATTCTCCGCGAGCGTGTCCTCAAATCCCTCCAACTGATCAGTCTGGATGTCGACGAAGAAGAAGGCGGGGCTCCCGGTCGGCAGCTGATCGCGGATGAGGCGCTGCAGGTTCGCGTCGATCTGCCCGATCGCCGCCAGAACACCCAGCGCGAGGCCGAGTGCCACCACCACACCAGGCGTCTGACCGCCGGGTGCGCCGATTGCACCGAGCGCCAACCGCCAGCCCGGCCGTCGCCTGAGCAGGTTGAGATGCGCCCAGCGGCGCGATGCGAGCGCCATCGCAGCACCAAGCGTGCGCAAACAGACGAAGGCACCGAGCAGGGCAAGCAGGACCCAAAAGGCAAGCTCCTGAGCGTCGGACAGCCCGATCACGACCAGACAGGAGACGACGACAAGGCCGAGGAGCACCGCGATCATGCCTCGGCTCGGGTGCGTGACATCCGCCGACGCCATGTCGCGGAACAGCGTCGCGGGCCGGACATCGCGCAACCAGGCGAGCGGCCAGAGCGTGAAGACCATCGCCGTGATCACCCCGAAGATCGCCGCGATGATCAACGGCTCAAGATAAACACCGAAGACCGCGGGCACGGGCAGTTGATCGGCCAGGAGAGGCTCGGCCAGCGCAACGGCGCCACCCCCGACCGCGAGACCCAGAGCGATGCCAATCAGCGAAATGACCGCGATCTGGAGCACGTAGATGCCGAAGACCATGTTCCCGGTTGCGCCCAGCGTTCTGAGCGCCGCGATGGTCTTGGTCTTGCGGTTGAGATAGCCGCGAACGGCGGCGCCGATCCCAACACCCCCGATTGCCAGTGCCGCCAGACCGACGAGGATCAGAAACGCGCTGAGCCGATCGACCAGCCGTTCAATCCCGGGCGCTGCGTTGCGATGATCCCGCCAGCGCGCGCCGCTTTCCGGGAACCGGGTTTGGAAATCAGCGCGCAAGGCCGCGAGCGGCTGATCTCTGGTCCGCAGCCGGTAGAGCATGTCGAAGATCGTGCCGGCCTCCAACAGGCCAGCCGCCCGCAGACCGTCAAGCGAGACGACCGTGCGGGGACCCAGATTGAAACCCTGCGAGGCTGCATCCGGTTCGCTCATCAAACGCCCACGAAACTCGAAAGTCGCGGTCCCGAGCCGGACACGATCGCCCGGCTCAAGTCCAAGCCGATCCGCCAGCACCGGCTCGGTGATCAGGCCATAAAAGCCGCCGCTCTCCGCCAGCAGATCCGCTAGATCGCCGCCGCTTACTTCAGCACTTCCGTAGAGTGGCCAGAGCGAGTCGACGCCTTTCACCTGAGACAGAGCGCGTTCCTCCGGGCGGTCATCACGACTGATCATCGACCGCAGGTCAGCAATCTCCGAGACCACGCCTTGCGCTTCGAACCAGGCCCGTTCTTCGTCTGTCGCGGCCCGGTAGGTGAGCGACACCGAAACATCGCCGCCGAGGATCTCGCGCCCCTCGGCCGCGAGCCCGTTTGAAATCGCCTGTGAGATCGAGCCGACAGCGGCGATGCCAGCAACGCCCAGGATCAGGCACACAAGAAAAACCCGGAAACCGGCCAGACCACCACGCAGGTCACGGATCGCGATGCGGAGAAGGGCCGAATTCACGCGGCGCGCCTCTGATCCGTCGAGATCTGACCGTCTGCGATCGTGATCACCCGGCCGCAGCGGGCTGCAAGGTCAGGGGCGTGCGTCACGATTACGAGTGTCGTGCCGGTGGCGCGGGTGATCTCGAACATCATATCCGATACCTCGTGACCCGTCCGCCCATCCAGATTGCCCGTCGGCTCATCGGCATAAATCAGGTCGGGTCGCGGGGCGAGGGCGCGTGCAAGGGCGACCCGTTGCTGCTCGCCGCCAGAAAGCTGGGCGGGATAGTGATCGTGCCGGTGGCCCAGACCCACATCCGACAGTGCCTGGCTCGCCCGATCAAACGCATCGGCCTCGCCAGCAAGCTCCAACGGTGTCGCCACGTTCTCGATCGCTGTCATCGTCGGGATCAGATGGAAGGATTGGAACACAACCCCCATCCTATCGCGGCGCAGGCGCGCCAGCGCATCCTCGTTCAACTCCGTCAGATCCTGGCCTAAGACATCGACCTTGCCGCCCGTTGCGCGCTCAAGGCCAGCCATCACCATCAAAAGCGAGGATTTTCCCGAACCTGAGGGCCCGACGATGCCAATCGTCTCTCCAACACCTATCTCAAGGCTGACACCGCGTAGAATATCGACTTGGCCTGCGGTGCTTGGCAGGGTCAGTCGCACGTCTTGAAGTTTAATCAATGGGGTCGTCATGGGTGTCACCCTTTTTCGCACGAGTTTTCCATATGGTCCCTTGCAGCGATGGGGCAAGTTGCTGGCTCTCATCGTTATTCTGCTGCCCTCGGCAGGGTTTGCCGGCTCCCTGAAACTTGTCGCTTTGGGGGACAGTCTGACCGCTGGTTTTGGCCTGCCGGAGGAAGATGGGTTCGTACCTCAACTCGATACCTGGCTGGACGGGCAGGGGCGGGCCGAGGTGGAGGTCATTAACATGGGCGTCTCGGGCGATACCACGGCCGGCGGTCTCGCGCGTCTCGACTGGGCGTTGGGTGGTGGCGCCGATGCGGTAATCGTCGAGCTTGGAGCGAATGATCTGTTGCGCGGTGTCGATCCGGCCTCAAGCAGGCAGAACCTCGATGAGATCCTGACCCGGCTCGGCGAGCAGGATATTCCTGTCATGATCTCGGGCATGGTCGCATCGAACAATTTCGGCCCGGAATACAAAGCCGATTATGATGCGATGTTCCCGGAACTCGCAGAGCAGCACGGCGCCGTCTACGATCCGTTTTTCTTGGAGGGCCTAGTGGGTGAGGCTGACCTTTTCCAGCCGGACGGGTTGCATCCTAACCGCGAAGGTGTAGCGCGGATTGTCGAGCGGATCGGCCCGAGGGTGCTGGAGTTACTGGAGCGCGTGCCCGAATGATCCGCAGCTTCGTTGCGCTGCGGCTACCCGATGATCTGCTTGACGCGCTGGAGACGTTGCAGGCGGAATTGACGGTCGGCGCTCTGGTTCCGGTCGAAAATTTTCACGTCACGCTGGCGTTTCTTGGAAATCTACCACGGCCAGTGTTGGAAGACCTTCACCTTTCGCTCGAGAAAGTAAGTGTAAAGCCTTTCGAAGTGGAGATTTCAGGGTTGGGGCAGTTTGGTGGGCGTGAGTCTCGGACCGCTCATGCTGAAGTGGTCAAGACCGATCCCCTGCAGAGATTGCGCGACAAGATCCACCGTGCCGCCGAGGCCATCGAGTCGGCGGTGGATCGGAGACGGTTCCATCCGCACGTCACACTCTCTCGCTTGAAGACCCTTTTGCCTGAAGATCGCATGTCCCTCGAACGATGGACGGCCCGGCATGCGGGATTTCATGCCGGGCCGTCGCTGATCGAGTCCTTCGGTCTTTTCGAGTCTCGCCTGACCAAAGGCGGCCCCGTGTATGACCTTCTGGCTGAGTATCCGCTCCGCTGATCAGCGGCGGGGCAGGTCCCAGAACGGGCGGCCTGCTTCGCGGAGAGCCGCTGCCCGGTCGAGCCCGATATCCTCAAGCTCCCGGTCGGAAAGCTGAGCGAGACGGCGGCGTTCTGACATCACGCCCAGCACGTCAAAGATCGAAACCAGTGGCATTCTGTAGCCAGTCACCGGCAAGCTCATCGCGTATTTGTTCATAGTCGCCTCCATCACTCAGGGTGATCTCTCACCGCCTGTGTATTCTGATGCTTGATATATGTGATGCGATGGGTATAAGAGAAGTGAATGTTTTTGAATGAATGCATCACGGAGCATGATGAATGCCACGTAACCTGGACCTCACCGCCCTCAGAAGCTTCGTCACTGTCGCCGAAACCGGCGGCGTCACCCGTGCCGCGCATCAGTTGAACCTGACGCAATCGGCCGTTTCCATGCAGCTCAAACGGCTCGAGGAGTCGCTTAATCTTGCGCTTCTGAACCGCAACGGGCGGGGCGTGCAGCTTACCAACCACGGCGAACAGCTTCTGAGCTACGGTCGGCGGATGGTCGCGCTGAACGATGAAGTGCTCTCGCGCATGACCGACTCGCGGTTCGAGGGCGAAATCCGGCTCGGCGTGCCCTCTGACATCGTCTACCCGTACATCCCGGGGATCCTGAAGCGGTTCGACCGCGAATATCCGCGGGTGAAGATCCACCTCATCTCGTCCTACACCACGAAGCTGAAGCGGATGATCGCCGATGGTGAAGCGGATCTCATCCTGACGACGGAGAGCGATGTTGACGCCCATGCGGAGGTGCTGACGACGCAGCGCCTCATCTGGGTTGGGGCCGAGAACGGAACCGCCTGGCGGGATCGCCCGCTACGGCTTGCCTTCGAACAGCAATGCATGTTCCGTCAATGGGCGACAAAGGCTCTCGATCAAGCGGACATCCAGTGGGAGATGGCGGTAGAGACGAAATCCACCCGCAGCGTCGAAGCCTCGATCTCGGCCGATCTGGCGGTGCATGCCATTCTTGAGGGCGCCATCGGCTACAACATGACCCGGATCGAGCATGGTGGACAGTTGCCGGAGCTTCCAATGAGCCGGATCGGGATGTACCGCTCCCCGACGGCGCTCGGCGCGCCGGTCGATGCACTGGAGCAGATGCTGCGGACCTCGTATAGGGACATGGCAGCCGTCGCATGACCTAATTAGGAGAGCCAGATGCCCCAGCGAGCGATCCCGTTTCTGTTTATGCGCGGCGGAACCTCCCGCGGTCCATACTTCAACAGGGCCGATCTGCCTGAAGACCGCGAGGCGCTCGCGGAGTTGCTGTGCGATGTGGTCGGGGCTGGCCATCCGCTCAATATCGACGGGATCGGTGGCGGTGCAGCGGTCACCACAAAGGTCGCGATGCTGTCGCCATCGGAAGATCCGTGGGCCGACGTCGACTATCTCTTTGCCCAACTTGCCGTCGAGGAGCGTCTTGTCGACTTCAAGCCGACCTGCGGCAACATCCTCGCGGGCGTTGGCCCGGCTGCGATCGAGATGGGTTTGGTGGATGCCAATGGTCCAGAGACCCGCGTGCGCATCCGCGCGGTGAACACGGGGACGCGGGTTGAGGCTAGTGTCAAAACCGCAGACGGCGCAGTCTGTTACGAAGGCGACTGCATGATTGACGGTGTGCCGGGATCGGCAGCGCCGGTGCCGCTCAGCTTCATGGATGTTGCGGGGTCCAGCACGGGCGCAATGCTGCCGACCGGAAACGTGGTCGACATGATCGACGGCATCGAGGTGACGTGCATCGATGTCGCGATGCCGATGATGATCGCCCGCGCTGCCGATTTCGGCATTGAGGGCACTGAGAGTCGCGAGGAGCTCGACAGCAACCGCGCCCTGATTGACCGAATGGAGGCGGTGCGGCTCCAGGCCGGGGAACTGATGAGGATGGGCGATGTCTCGCAATCGGTGACGCCCAAGGTCGGCCTTTTGTCAGCGCCCAGAGGTAACGGGTCGATCAGTGCACGGTACTTCATGCCCTGGGCCTGTCACCCGACGATGGCTGTGACCGGCGGACAATGCATCGCGAGTTCTCTGCTTTGTCCCGGAACCGTCTCGCGCGACATCGCGCGCTGTCCAAACGGTTCACCGGCCAAGATCGTCATCGAGCATCCCGTCGGTGAGATCGAAATCATGATCGATTACAAGCCGAGTTCCGATGGGCTGATCGAGATCATCTCGGGCGGTGTTGTCCGCACCGCCAGGCTGCTCGCCCGCGGCGAGGTCATGGCGCCTTAGCCGACGATGGCGTTGACGAGGTCGCTGTCAGGGTCCGCGAGCGGGTCGATCACGCTCATGTGGTTTTGACCCGGTGCTTCGATCTCCGTCACTTCCATGCCTGTCGCGCGCCAGTGACCGAGCAACCGGTTCTGCCGGCGGAACTCCGCCAGTTCATCGCCGCCGACCCAGCAGGTGAGGGCAGGGCGGATCGCGGGTTGGTGATTGCAAGGGCTCTCCTCGCGCGCCTCGTCTTCGGAGATCTTCAAGGTTTCGTTCATCTGCGTGAGCCTTAGGGGCGACAGATCGTGAAGGCCGGAAATCGAGATGACGCGATCGATCCGGTCCGCGACTTCGGGTGCAAGCATGCCGGGGCAGAGCATACGCGTCACCAGATGCCCTCCAGCAGAATGCCCTGCCAGACGGATTGGTCCCTCCACCTCCTGCGCGATTCGCCCGACGGCTGTAGCGATCTGACGGGAAATCGTGGCGACCCGCACCTCCGGGCAAAGTGTGTAGCCCGGGAACGCAACCGCCCAGCCATGCGCCAGCGGGCCCGCGGCCGCCCACGACCAGAGGTCGCGATTGAACCGGCGCCAGTAACCGCCGTGAACAAAGATCAGAACACCCCGGGGGATGCTCCCTGGCAGAAACAGGTCGAAGCGTTCGCGTTCGGATCGGCCGTAGCCAATGCCAAGCTGCGCGAGCGATCCCTGCGATGAGACGAAATCCGCTGCTGCCCGTTCCCACCTCGCAACGTAGTCGGGCGCGTTCCCAACGGCAGCTACGTTATCGTAGGCGGCATCCCAGTCCATCGGCTCACTCGGCGGCTTGCGCCTGCTCGGCAAGCCGGAAATGCAAGCGGAAGAAGCTGGTGCCATCCGGTGCGAATTCGATGCTGAGGTCTCCGCCGAGTCGGCGCATCACCGCACGCGAGATCGGCAGGCCAAGCCCTGCACCTTGGCTGCGGTTTGCGCGGGTCCCGCGGGCGAATTTCTCGAACAGCTTCGGTGCTTCCTCGCGGGACACGCCGCCTCCGTTGTCGATGATATCCAGGAGAAGACGCCCACTGGTCTGCCGCCATTCGATACGGATTTGAGGGTCGGGCGCGCTGTTGTATTTTACCGCGTTGGTCAGGATGTTGAGAAGCACTTGGCGCATTCGGTCGGGGTGCGATGTGACGAACAGATTCCCCGGGTCGGTGTAGGCCAGCACCTTAACGCCCGCCGTGTCGCAGAGCGGTTCTATAGTGGCCAGCGCTCCTTCTATCGCCTGACCGACATGAACCGGCTCGCTCTCTATATGCGTTGAGCCGGATTCGAGCCGTCCGATATCGAGGATCTCGTCGAGGAGCCGGGTCAGCCGCAGGCTTTCCTCGTGAATGATGCCGACGAAGCGCTTGGTCTCTTCCGCTGTGAGATCCGGCCCTTTGAGGATGTCCGAGAAGGAGCGGATCGATGTCATCGGCGTTCGGAGCTCGTGGCTTACCTGGGCAAGGAAGTCATCCTTCTGCTTGTCGAGATTGCGCAACCGCTCGTTCACGTGACGCAACTGCTGGGCCGTGCGTTCGAGCTCGGCCGTTTTTTCGGCCAGCCGGGCGGTGGTCTCAATCAGCTTCTGGGTCTCGTCCGCGATGTCCATCAGGTCGGTGAAGGTCACCGTCTCGCCGCTGGCTGCGCGGCTCACCATCGCATGAGCAGAGGCGGCGCCGACAGACCCTGCCAGCTCACGCTCAAGCCGCGAGATGCATTCGTCGGTGGCGCGCGGCAACCCCTGGCGCACCCCCTGGCTGGCCGCGATCTCGTTGAAGAGAAGGCGCGCCGGTTCCACCCCCAAGATCCGCTGGGCGAGGATGAACAGATCCTCCGGCGTCGCATCACGCTGGATATAGGTGCGCTGGCTGGCCGTGGTGTGGAACGCGTCGACAAAAAGCGCGCCCTGCAATTGCTCCAGCGCCGCCGGACGGCTGAGGACCGAGACGATCAGGAAAATTGCCGTGTTCATGCCCAGCGACCAGATCATTGCGTGGACCAGCGGATCGTCCGAGGGCACGCCGAAGAGCGCCTGCGGGCGGAGCAGTTCGATCCCCCACGGTCCGTTCTCGATCACTGCGCTCGACAGGATCAACCCGCCCTCGAAGCTCGGCAGGAACAGCGTGTAGGCCCAGAGCAGGAAGCCGGCGGACAGACCGGCAAGCGCGCCTTTGCCTGTCGCCCCACGCCAGAAGACGCCGCCGATGAGGGCGGGCACCACCTGCGCGATCCCCGCAAAAGCGATCAGGCCGATAGATGCTAGCGCGTCTGTCCCACCCGTCAGACGGAAGTAGAGATAGCCGAGCATCAGGATCGCGGCGATCGCAACCCGGCGGCTGCGCAGCAACAGATTGCGGACATCGCCGGAAGAGGCCTGATCGGTCACCTGGAAGGTTAGGCTGAGCGGCATCACGATATGGTTTGAGATCATCGTTGCCAGAGCGATCGTGGCCACGATGACCATGGATGTCGCCGCCGAGAACCCGCCGATATAGGCGATCAGGGCGAGCTCCTCCCGGCCGGACTGCAGCGGGACGGTCAGAACGAAGAGATCAGGGTTCGAGCCTGCGGGCATCTCGGACAATCCGACAATCGCGATTGGCAGAACGAAAAGGCATATAAGGAACAGATACGCCGGGAACATCCAGCTCGCGGTGCTCAGATGCCGTTCGTCGACATTCTCGACCACGATCACTTGGAATTGCCGAGGCAGGCAGATGATCGCAGTCGCTGCCAGGAACGTGACCGTGAGCCAGCGGGTGCCGAAGACGGTTTCGGGATCGATCAGATCCTCCGGCATCCGGTCAAAGACGGCCTCGACACCGCCCGCGAGACCGAAGACCACGAATATGCCGACCGCCATCAGCGCGACCAGCTTCACGAGCGCCTCCACCGCGATCGCCGCCACGACGCCATGGTGCCGCTCGTTCGCATCGATCGTGCGGGTGCCAAAGAGGATCGTGAACACGGCCATTCCGGCCGCGACCCAGAAGCCGGTTATATTCGGATCGGTGGCTTCAGCGATCGCTTCGAAGGATCGCGTCACCGCCTGAAGCTGCAAAGCGATGTAAGGCGTCGTCGCGATCACCGCGATCAGTGTCACGGCAACCGCGATGGCTGGCGATTTCCCATAGCGAGAGGAGATCATGTCGGCGATCGACGTGATCCGGTGTTCCTGCCCGATCCTGACGAGCTTTCTGAGGAACCAGAACCACCCGACAAAGACCAGCGTGGGGCCGAGATAGATCGTCAGAAACTCTAGGCCGTTTCTGGCGGCGGACCCCACGGCGCCGAAGAATGTCCACGATGTGCAGTAGACGGATATCGACAGCGTATAGACAAGGGGTGAGCGCAGCCACCGCATGCGACCCGCCTGGCTCTGCCGGTCCGCAATCCAGGCAACCAGAAAGAGGATCGCGACATAACCGAGCGATATCCCGATCACCAGGTTGGTGGAAAGGATCACGGCACCGGTCCACCCGGTTGCTCTTCCGTGCTTTCTAGACGGTCCGCGGCATCCTTACGGCTTGCGCGGCCGATCCGCCACGAAAGGATGGCGGACGCAAGGATCAGCAGAGCCCAGACAGTGAAGATGTAGGCGACCATGACAGGGATGCCGAGGATCCGGCCTTCGATCGCGAAGATGGTCGCGAAGGGTGGAATTAGGAACAGCAGCCCGACGATTGGCAGGATGAGCGCCAAATCCCGGGTCTTCCGGGCTCCGAAGACAACGTCGACCGAGCCGCTACGCTCGACCATGCTGGGCCAGCCGCTTCACCGTTTCGACCACCTCCATGTTGGAGAACGGTTTGGTGATGAAGACATCCGCGCCTAACTCGCTCGCCCGTTCCCGGTCTTCGCGCAGGCCCTTCGCGGTCAGCATAACGACGGGGAGGCGGCTTGTCCTTGGGTCGGCCCGCAGGGTCCGCAGCATCTCGAACCCGTCTACCTCCGGCAGCATGACATCGAGCAGCATGACATCGGGCGGATTTTCCAGGCAGATGTCGAGCGCTCGCGCGCCGTTCATCTCGGTCGTGATGCGAAAACCGGCACGTCCGAGCAGGAAGCTCAGGGACTCGACGATATGCGGTTCGTCTTCGGCTAGAAGCACGCGCTGCGCCATTGGTGTTTCCTCTCCGCGAGCCCTGTCTGACGCAGGACTTCAAGATCAGGCTAGCCTATTCCGCAGATATTGTCTGCAACTGGTGCATCAACCTGTGATCGGATCACCGACCCGGTGGGCGCAACTTTCCCTAGGGCAAACGCGGCAGGAGAACCCGACCGGTTCGGCCGGTCCCTCCGGCTCGGGCGCGTAGACGGTTCTTCGCGCGTCGTCGTCCGTCAGAATCAGCATGTCGTTCAGATAGTGCCGCGTGCCTCCGAACCGTGCCGCATTGGTCGGTCGTGCCCGGGCGACAAAGACAAACCGTTGCCCGTTGGGAAACCCCGTCAATTGTCGGATCGCGCGCTCCGGCGACATGATCGCGCGCGCCAGTACCCAGAGCGGACAGAAGCTGCTGCCCCTGCTCGGATGAAAGCCCGTAAGAGGGCGGAGGTCGAGGATCGAGCCTGCCGCGTTCGCGACCACGTAACCGAACGCAGGGTGACCTTCCGGCAGGGCGGTAAGGCGCCGGCAGATCACTTCGGCCGGCAATCCCGTCTCCGAGATGAGGAGATCGAGATCGTATCCAGAATCCTTAGCAAACTCCGGGAATTCTGGCCCGGCAGCCTCTGCGTCTTTGGCATAGTCCTCCAGCGCCTTACGTGCCCGCGCCTGTGCGGTGGCGGTGTTGACCTGCGGTGCGCTCTCTAGAACCGCATTAATTGCGCTGATGCCATCTCGATCAATCGCGTCGAACCGGTTCCCCTTATCTTCGAAGAGTGCTTCCACCTCGTCGAGCGGTGTCACCGATCGGGAATCGGTATGCGCTTTGTCAAAATAGGCGGCGAGCGCCTCTCCGACTTCCGATAGCTTCAGGCTTTCCGCGGCGAGGATGCCATGAAACCTCTGAAGCTGATCCGCCTCGATGTCGCTCACCGTCTGCAGGATCTCGGCGATGGAGCGCAACGCGGCGATGTGGGTGAGCATCCGGTGGACGGACTCGCCCAGAAAAGGATCATGGGTCAGCCGGTCTGCGAGAGCCTCGGCCAGCGAGCTGCTCTCCCGTTCCGATCGCGCGAGGGCGCTCAATGTCCGGGCCCAACCTGGATAGCGGCCGGTGAACTCGCTGGTGAGTTCGGTTTCGGGCCGGAGCAGGGCGAGGCGCGGGTCGATCGAAACCTCGCGCAGCTGATCGATCAGTCGCCGCTCCGCCGTTCCGTCAAGCTCTTCGACGCGCAACTCCAACGCGTCCGCCGCCTTGCGGATCAGATGCCCTGCGATTCCCCGTTTGTTGCGCTCGATCAGATTGAGATACGACGCTGAAATGCCCATACGTTCCGCGAGGGCAGCTTGTGTGACGCCGATCGCCCGGCGCCGCTCGCGAATTCGTATTCCCGCAATAGTTGTCGCCACGTAAGACCTGCTTGATTCAAAGTGATTTTTCGCGCTGCAGTGTAAATTATTGACAATATTTTGCAATAGCGAGGGCATAAATTAACAAAAAATAGAAGTAATCTCAATAGTTTGTTGATGAATTGACCAGCTTTGGTATTTTTGTGACCGGCAGTCTGCTGGCTGCCAGTGATTAGGCTGGGGCCACGCGGCAACGAACCGTCCCCCATGCTGGAAACAATCGGGAGGATACCTATGACCCTCAAGACCAATCGCCGTGGCTTGCTCAAAGGCAGTGCGGCCCTCGGTGCCGGGCTTGCGATGCCCACAATTTTCCCCAGCTATGCCTGGGCGGCCGGCTACACGAACGAGCCCAAAGGTTCGACTGTGACGCTCGGCTTTAACGTGCCTCAGACAGGCGCATATGCCGACGAAGGTGCTGACGAACTCCGTGCCTACCAGCTTGCGGTCGAGCACATCAACGGCGAAGGCGACGGCGGTATGCTGAACACCTTCTCGTCCAAGGCGCTCACCGGCGGCGGCATCAACGGCAAGAAGGTCGAGTTCGTCACAGGCGACACCCAGACGAAGTCGGACGCAGCGCGCGCATCGGCGAAGCGGATGGTCGAGAAAGACGGCGCCATCATGATCACCGGCGGCTCGTCCTCGGGCGTCGCGGTGGCTGTGCAGGACTACTGCCAGACGGCGGGTATCATCTTCATGGCAGGCTTGACCCACGCCAATGACACGACCGGTAAGGACTGCCGCGCCAACGGCTTCCGCCACTTCTTCAACACCGAAATGTCGGGTGCAGCGCTGGCGCCGGTGCTGAAGAACCAGTTCGGTTCTGACCGTATCGCGTACCACCTGACCGCTGACTATAACTGGGGCTGGAGCCAGGAAGGCTCGATCCAAAAGTACACTGAGCAACTTGGCTGGCAGACCCAGGCGGCTGTGCGCACACCGCTCGGTGCCGGTGACTTCTCTCAGTATATCACCCCGGTTCTGAACTCGGGCGCCGATGTGCTGGTGCTGAACCACTATGGTCGCGACATGGTCAACTCGTTGACCCAGGCGGTCCAGTTCGGTCTGCGCAACAAGCAGGTCAACGGCAAGGACTTCGGCATCGTGGTGCCGCTCTACTCGCGTCTCATGGCCCAAGGTGCCGGTGAGAACGTCAAGGGCATCTATGGCTCGACCAACTGGCACTGGTCGCTTCAGGACGAAGGCTCCAAGGCGTTCGTCAAGTCGTTTGGTCAGAAGTATGGCTTCCCGCCGTCACAGGCCGCGCACACCACCTACTGTCAGGCGCTGCTATATGCCGATGCCTGCCAGAGGGCCGGCTCGTTCCGTCCGACGGCGGTTGGCGGCGCGCTCGAGGACTTCGACTTCGATGGTCTTGGCAACGGTCCGACCACCTATCGCGGCCACGATCACCAGTGCTTCAAGGACGTTCTGGTCGTGAAGGGCAAGGAGAACCCGTCCTCGAAGTTCGACGTTCTCGAAGTGGTCGAGGTCACGCCGCGTGCCCAGGTCGAGTACGGCACCGATCTGCTCGGCTGCAACAAAGGCGCGATCAACGACGGCGCTTAAGCCTCACGCTCAAGATTACCGCCGCCCGACCGGGCGGCGGTTCATCAACCTTAAGGCGGGTTGAGCCGCAGATGGCGAGTTGTGCCTGAAACACCGCTGACCACGAGGAGCAAAGGCGATGGACGCCCTAATTCTGCAGGTTTTGAACGGTCTGGATAAAGGTGGCGCCTATGCGCTCATCGCGCTCGGCCTCACACTCATTTTTGGGACTTTGGGTGTCGTGAACTTCGCTCACGGCGCACTCTTTATGTTGGGGGCGTTCGTTGCTGTCTCGGTTAAGGCAATACTCGGGCTCGAATTGGTGATGGAGGATCCCACACAGCTCACCGCATGGGGCACGCCGATGGAGATCCGAACGCCCTATATCGTGGAGTACTTTGGCGATTTCGGGCGGACGATCCTCGAGTACTCCGTTCTCGTGTCTGTTCTCGTCGCGATCCCGGTCATGCTCCTGATCGGAGTTGCGATGGAGCGCGGCCTCGTCCGCTACTTCTACAAGCGCCCGCATGCTGAGCAGATCTTGGTTACCTTCGGTCTCGCAATCGTCATCGGTGAGATCGTGAAGAGCCAGTTCGGCGCGAACCCGATCCCTCAGTCGGCACCCGACTCGATGACTGGCATGATTGATTTCGGCGTCATGATGGGGTTTGAGCCAGGCGCCGTTCCGTATCCCACTTGGCGGCTGGCGTACTTCCTGTTCTCGCTCGCGGTGATCGGTGCAGTCTTCGCCTTCCTTCAGTTCACCACCTTCGGGATGGTGGTCCGAGCCGGAATGGCCGACAGGGAGACCGTGGGCCTGCTTGGCATCGATATCGATCGCCGCTTCACCGTCGTCTTCGGCATCGCAGCAATCGTAGCTGGCCTCGCCGGTGTCATGTACACGCCAATCCAGCCGCCTGACTACCATTGGGGCCTAGACTTCCTCGTACTGAGCTTCGTTGTCGTCGTCGTAGGAGGTATGGGCAGCCTAGGTGGCGCTGTCGCCGCGGGCTTCCTCCTTGGCGTGATGCAGAGCTTTGCGTCGATGAACGAGGTGAAGAGCATCTTCCCGGGCATCGATCAGATCATCATCTACCTGGTCGCCGTGATCATCCTTCTTGTTCGCCCCCGTGGTCTGATGGGCCGCAAGGGCGTGATGGAGACCTGAGCCATGACGAGTAGCAGCAAAACCAACGACATGATCCTGATGGCCGCTTTCTCGATCGCGGTCCTGGCCGGGCCGATCATCCTGTCGCCCGTCGGGGCAGGGTATCCGGATCTTTTGCAGAAGTTCGCGATCTTTGGGATCTTCGCGATCGGCTTCAACATCCTGTTTGGCCTGACCGGGTATCTCTCTTTCGGTCACGCGGCCTTTCTGGGCGTCGGCTCCTACACGGCGGTGTGGACCTTCAAGTTGCTCAGTATGAACCCGATCCCCGCGATCATCTTCTCTACGCTGGTTGCCGGTATCTTCGCGCTGTTTATCGGCTTTATTTCGCTTCGCCGGTCGGGGATCTACTTCTCGATCCTGACGCTGGCTTTCGCGCAGATGAGCTACAACCTCGCCTACTCGGTGCTCGGCCAGCCGGGGATGAATCTGACCAACGGGGAGACTGGATTGCAATTGCAGCAGTCCGACCCGCGGGTGCTCGACAGCGGTGTCTTCGGCGTCGATTACGGGCAGACACTGCCGGTCAGCAACTTCTTCGGGCTCGATATGAACCAGACCTGGGAGGTCGCTGGCTTCCAGTTCAACAGCGGATTCTATTTCTGCGCGATCATCCTGATCCTCTGCTTCTGGATCTCAATGCGGATCTTCCGCTCGCCCTTTGGCATGATGCTGAAAGCGGTGAAGACGAACCAGAATCGGATGAACTACACGGGCCTCAACACCCGGCCCTATACCCTGACTGCATTCGTGATCTCGGGCATGTATGCCGGGCTCGCCGGTGGCTTGATGGCGGTAACCGATCCGCTGGCGGGCGCTGAGCGCATGCAGTGGACGGCCTCCGGCGAGGTTGTATTGATGACCATCCTCGGCGGAACCGGCACGCTGCTCGGCCCCGTGCTCGGCGCTGGTGCGATCAAGTACATGGAGCAGATCTTCTCGGCCTTCAACAAGGGTACGCTGGCTGAGGTCTTCTCCTTCTTGCCAGAGGGCATGATCGACCCGGTCGTCTCGGTCTCGGCCCTGTTCGTCGGCGAGGGCTGGCACCTGACTTTGGGTGTGATGTTCATGCTGATCGTGATCTTCCTGCCCGGCGGGTTGATGGAGGGATTGGCGCGGATCGGGCGCCTCTTCACTGGCCGTAAATCCAAGAAAGAGGGCGGCGATCCGAAAGCCGTGCCCGCGGAGTAAGACCAATGGCCATTCTCGAAGTTCAGAACGTCAACAAACGCTTCGGCGGCCTCAAGGCCCTCGATGATGTCAACCTCTCGGTGCAGGAAGGGTCGGTCCATGCGATCATCGGCCCGAACGGTGCGGGGAAGTCGACCCTCCTCAACTGCTTCGTCGGCCGTCTTGTGCCCGACACCGGCACAGTCATGTTCGATGGCAAGTCGCTGCTGGGGATCAAACCGCACGAGATTAATCAGCTGGGCGTCTCGCGCGTTTTTCAGACGCCCGAGATCTTCAGCGAACTCACCCTGATCGAGAACGTCATGATCCCGGCCTTTGCCAAGCGTGACGGCGCCTTCACGATCAATGCGTGGAGCGGGCTTGCGGGCGAGAAGAACCTCTATGCGCAGGCCGAGGAGCAGCTGGTCTCACTCGGCCTTGGCGATCAGCGCGATACCATGGCAAGCCAGCTTTCGCGCGGGGACAAGCGGCGGCTGGAGCTGGCAATGTGCCTTGTTCAACGCCCGAAGCTGCTGCTTCTGGATGAGCCGACAGCCGGTATGGCCCGCGCGGACACGAACAACACGATCGAGCTGCTCAAAGAGATCTCCAAGACCGGCATTACCATGGTCGTGATCGAGCACGACATGCATGTCGTCTTTTCGCTGGCCGAGCGGATCTCGGTCCTGGCACAGGGCCATGTGATTGCCGAAGACGAACCTGCCATGATCAAAGGCAACCCGAAGGTTCAGGAAGCTTACCTCGGCGGCGCGCACCTGTAGTCGCCCCGAGACCGCAAGAGGAGAATGGGGACATGACGGACTCCGCCCAGATGGAAGAGCAATCCCAGTTCGAAGGACAGGTGCCGGGTGTGGCCCCGCAGACCAACAAGGGCGGTGCTCCGGCGTACTTCTCGGCCTGGGATCTGCACGCCTACTACGGCGAGAGCTACATCGTGCAGGGCGTCAGTTTCGACATCCGTGAAGGGGAGATCGTGGCCCTTCTCGGCCGCAATGGCGCCGGCAAGACCTCGACGCTCAGAACGATTGCGCGGCTCGACGATCCCATGCTGACCCACGGCGAGATCTGGCTCGACCACAAGCCGCTTCACGAGATGAAGAGCCATCAGGCAGCCCGGCTCGGGATCGGCTTGGTGCCGGAGGATCGCCGGATCATCCAGGGTTTGACTGTGGAAGAGAACCTACAACTCGCCCAGATCGCGGAACCGGTGGGCTGGTCGCTGGACCGGATCTACGAGCTATTTCCGCGCCTTGGCGAGCGTCGCCGTCAGGAGGGCACGACCCTTTCCGGCGGCGAGCAGCAGA
Source organism: Pseudomonadota bacterium (assembly GCA_039180675.1). GTDB lineage: Bacteria > Pseudomonadota > Alphaproteobacteria > Rhodobacterales > Rhodobacteraceae > Thermohalobaculum. The sequence continues at coordinate 79,305 of JBCDDC010000009.1, forward strand.
TGCTGGCGATCAGCCGCGCGCTTGCCAGGGACGTCAAGCTCCTCCTGCTCGATGAACCCTATGAGGGTCTCGCACCGGTTATTGTGCAGGAGATCGAGAAGACTCTGGAGCAGATCAAGCAACTCGGCATGACGACCGTGCTGGTGGAACAGAACGCAATTGCCGCGCTGCACCTCGCGGACCGTGCCATTATCCTCGACATGGGTCAGGTCGTGTTCGACGGCACTGCGCAGGAGGTGCTAGACAACGCGGAACTGCGTCAGGAGTACCTTGCGATCTAAGGAGCAGATCAAACGATCGTCTCAAGGGCCGCGGTAGCGGCCCTTTTTGTTTTCCGCCGGAGTTTTGTGCCCAGCGCGTTCTACGATGAGAAAAGAAACACTTCAGGATGTTGGGTTCAGCTTCTATTAACCGTCAAGATATAGTTTGAAGCTCGACATCTTGATCAGCGACACCTGGACAACACTATGGCCAAAGACATGCCCAGCAACCGACCGCCGCATGCAACAGACGATCTCGCGAGCGAGCGCTGCGGGGACCTGCTCCGCCACGTTGTCCTTCCCGCAGGGAACCTGAAATCCGCGCTCACCGACTACATAGCCACGCATCGCGCAGGGCTTGATGATCAGACCTTGATGGTCTTGCGGGCGACGCAGGATGTCTTGGACGACATCTCCCGCAAAGGCCGCGCGATCGCGAGCGATGAGATGAAGGGAATGCCCCGCTAACCGCCGCGCCCAGGTGCACGCAGCCCGTTCAGCGACAGGCTGAGAACCTCCCGAAGGTCATCCATGATCATCGACTGATCATGCCAGGCGACCAAGGCCTGGGGCATCCAGAAGCCGGTCGTTGAAAGCAGGAGGGTCCATCCGTCGTGATCCGGATCGGTGCTGACGAATATTCCCTCCCGCGCGCCCTCTGCAACGAGATCGCTCACGATCCAGCGCAGGAACTGACGCTGCGCTTCCATCAGTTGCCCGCCCTCTGAGTCCTCGATCACGAACTCCGCTAGCTCGAAGATGCGGGGGTTTCCATCCATCGTATCGACCAGATATGCGACACCAGCCGTGATAGTCGCGCGTAACCGGTCGGCGGCATTGCCCACAGTCTCGGCCCGCGCTTCGAGCATGCGCTGCGCCTGGTGTTCGAAATAGTTGTGAACGACCGCAATGCCGATCGCCTGCTTCGAACGGAAGAACCGGTAGATGTTCCCCGTCGACATCGAACAGGCCTTCGCGATATCGCCGACGGAGGTCTTGGAGAACCCGTAGTGACCGAACAGCGTCTCCGCCTGCTCCCTGATCAGGCGCTTCGTCTCGGATATCTGCGGGTTCGTATCTGCGGGGCTCAGCATGATGGACTCAGAAAAACCATCGCAGCTTAGCACGAACAAAGCTGTCATCTGCAAATGCGCCGGCAAAACTGCTGTCATTCTGGTTCAAGAGCCCGACGGCCTCGATCTCGACCTTGAAGGCACTGCCGATCCGGCGCTCGGCCTCGAGGCGGAGCGAGACGGCGCCGTCGTCGATGTCGATGGCCGAGGTCAGCAGCACCGCCGTGTCCTGCGGGTCGTTCAGGGTCAGGCGTGCGCCCGCAATCGCGTCGTTCTGAAATGCGGTCAGGGCCACATCGCTCCGGTCATCAAAGGCATATTCCCCGATCAAACCAACATCGGCGTTGGTCTCGAAGACGCCGAAGAACGTGTGTTCGAAGCCGCCGGTCGCCGACCAGAAGTTGTTGACCCCGCCGGTCGCATCCCGCTGCCCCTCACGAAGGATGCTCTCGAATTTCCAGAGCGTTGCGTCGGTTGTGTATTGCAGATCCACCCCGACCTGCGTGATCCGTGAATAGACAGGCTGCAAAATCTCGCCGTCGAAAAAGAAGGACGGATCGCGCGACAGGCCGTGGAAGGCAGAGAGACCCAAATCGACATCTCCAAACACGGCAGAGTATCTAAGCGCAAACGAGGTCGTCCACTCCTCCGCATCTGTCTCGAAGATTGGCAGCGCCGTGTTCACCGGAACAGCGAAGCGCAGCCGCCCATCAGCTCCGGGGAACGTGCGCTCTCGAAAGAAGGGGAGAACGAAGGCGGAGAACTCGCCAAAATCGCTCAGATAGGCCGCGCGCAGCATCGGCTGGCCCAGCCGGTCCTCGTCGTCGATATCCTCGACCTGGTCGGTCTGGTTGATGATGTCGACGAGATGGACAACCTCGGTCTTGCCCCAGAACACGGTGTCGGCCCCAAAGGTGAAGGACCAGTCATCGACGACATAGTCGAACTTTGCCTCGCGGATGTCGAAATGCGTGCGGCGGTCGTCCGCACTGTCGGCCCGCGCGAAGGGGGTCAGGCGAAATATCAGGTCGCCATCCAGCCACTCGGCCAGAAGCGTCGCCTCGCCTGCGACGGAGATCGAGTTGCTGTCCTGCTCGGGGAACTGGGGCGGTTCGAAGAAGCCGGTGCCTTCGAGCTCCAGCTCCCCCGTCAGCTCCCAGAACTCCGGTGTCAGTTCGGAGCCGTGGGCCGGCAGGGCGGCGAGCAGCACGGCACTAACGAGACTGTTTCTGCAACCGGTTCTGGTCAAAATCCCGCTCCGAAAGCTCGACACCGAAATCGTAACTGGTCCAGACCAGATCGGTTTCCTTGCCGGTCTGCTTGTTTATCATCCGCATATGATCAGGACGCCAGTGCTTGTCGAGATACTTCTGGTAGCCTGTTGAAACCAAGATCTTTTCAAGATCACCGCGTCGGTTGAAGAATTCGACCTGATGCAACCGGTACTCGTCCTTGTCCAGCCAGCTTATCCGCCTCGAATAGCCTGATCTCGCGTTCACTGGATAGTTCTCGACCACGAAGCAAGTGAGCGAGGTATCCGTCGGGCAGGGCTCGTCGTGGAGCCATTTATAGGTGTAGTCATCAACCTCCTGGCTGCCGAGGTCCTCGAACGAGAACTCCGACGAGACGAACTTGCCGGTCCGGTTGGAGCTGGAGATGCGTTTTACCCGCTTGATCGCAGGCAGATAGAGCCACTGATCGTCATCTTCTGGTTCGACCTTGGCGTGAGTGAGCAGGCCAGTTCCCTTGATATCCCGCGGGCGGTCGAAGACGATGATCGCGAGATCGCCGAGATCACGCTGCTCCCGCTCGAAAACCATTTGGCGAAACTGGCGTTTGCTCTCGCGCCCCTGACGGTCGCGCAGGATCATCTCACCATCGACCATGAAGCCTCCGAAACCGAGATCCCGGCGGTCGGCCTCCTCGGCGATCTCTAGCCCTTTAGCCTCCGCGCTCTGAGCTTGGCTTTCGCTCGGCAGCAGAGTGCCCAGGCCGATCACTGCTCCGGCTACGGCAGAGACAGCGGTTGCGGCCTTCGCCGGTTCGCGGGCTTTGTCGAGCCAGATCAGCAGCGAGGGCAGGAGCAGGAAATCCGCGATCAATGCGAGGCTGATCGTCAGTGCAGTCAGCTTTGCCAGATCCCCATTCACGGCGAAACCAGACTGCGCCAGGATCGAGAAGCCAGCAACTAGCCCGACCGTCGTTACGAACAAAGCCATTCCGACTGAGCGAAACGTGTAGCGCACTGCATCCTCCGCGCTGAGCCCGTGCCTGCGGGCCTTGAAGTACTTCGACAAGAAGTGAACCGTGTCGTCCACCACGATCCCGAGAGTTGCCGCCAGAACCACCGCAATCGCGAGCGTGACCGCCCCCACGCCATAGCCCCAGAGCCCGAACGCCATGAAGGCAGGGACAAGGTTCGGGATCAAGCTGATAAAGCCAATGCGCACGCTTCTGAGAGCAATCATGATGATCGCCGAGATCAGGACGATGGCGATCAGGCTGCCAACCAGCATGGCCCGCACATCGCGATGCGAGATCAGGTTGAAGACATGCACGACCCCCGTCGGGGTCACCTGGCTGAGGCCGGGATTGCTCTCATTCCACGCGGTCTGGATCTGCGGCGTGTTCGCCTCGAGCCAGGTGCCCGCGCGTAGGGTCAGATCGCGCATCTGGGCGGTTGTGACATTCGACATCCTGACCGACACCCGCATGATCTCGCGGTTGATGTCGATCTGATCGGTAAGGTCGAGCCCGTAGCCGAGGCTTAGTTCGTAGAGAAACAGGTACTGGCTCGCCTCGTCGCGGCTGTCTGGCAGGCGGTAGAAGGCCGGGTCGTCGCCGTGCATGTTCATGTTGAGCCGCTTAAACGTGTCCGTCAGCACAGTCACGCTGGTGACTTCCGGCTGCTCCCGCAGCCAATCGGCGAAACCCGCGACCTCGGCCAGGAACGCCGGGTTGTTGATGCCCTCAGTCTCGCCGGAGGGCAGCGGAAAATCGAGAACATTCACGCCGGTCAGCCGGTCCTCGGTAAAATCGGTGTCGACCCGAAACGCATAGCGCTCGTCGAAATAGCGCAGGAAGTCGTCTTCGAGTTTGAGCTGGGTCATCCCCCAGCCAGCGAGGACGACCAGACATGTCATGCCTGGCAGGAGGATCCGGTATCGCTCCACCACGAACTCGCTGATCCCGGCCATGAGCTGGCTCGACAGGGCAGGGGTTGTCTTGCGCCGGATCGGCAGGAAAGTCACCAGCGCCGGCAACAGCGTGAGGTTGAAGAACATCGACGCGAGGATGCCGCCCGCCACCAGATTGCCAAGCTCGCGGAATGGTGGCGAGATCGAGAAGTTCAGCGTCAAAAACCCGACCGCCGTGGTCGTGCATGCAATGACGATCGCGCCGAAGTGTTCGGCAAGGGCGCAGCGCATCCATTCCTTACGATCCGGGGTCTGGACCATGTGCTGACGCGCCGCCGCGAGGATATGCACCGCTGAAGCAACGGCCAGCGTCATGATGTAGAGCGGCGCGAGCACCGTCACGGTATTCAGCGAGGTGCCCATCCAGCCAAGGACGCCCAGACCGCAAGCGGCCGAAAGAACGATGATCAGAAGTGCTGCGAGGGTCCCGAAGACCGACCCGATCGCGAGGCCGACGATGATCAGGATCGTCGCGAACATAGGCCCGACCAGCGTTTGCGCATCCTGCTGGCCTGAGGTCGCGAAGGTGTTGTTGATCATCACACCGCCGGTCAGGCGCAGCGTGACGCCCGCGTGCGCCGCCTCGATGTCGGCCTTGAGCTTCTGCGCCTCCTCGGCGATCAGGGGAACCTCGGCTATCGGGTCGGTGCGAGGCAGTTCGAAACGGACCTGAACCATCGTGGTCGCGCCATCGGCAGCGACCATCGAATTGACCAGTTCGATCTTATTGAGCGCGATCGCGCGCGCTTCAACCGCGCCTGCGCTGGTGACGGATGCAGGGTCGGGGACGAGATCGCGCACGATCAATTCGTCGCCCTCGGCATAGGTATGCTGGTGGTTGGTGATCGAGTCGACCCTGCGCACAAATGGCAGGAGCCATGCGCGTTCGGTGATCTCGCCTATCAGCGCGAGCGTCTGAGGTTCAAAGACATCCCGGTTCTCGAGGTCGAGGACGATCATCAGGTTGTCGTCGCGCACGAAGGTCGCTTCGAACCGGTCGAGCGCCTGCCGGTCCGGGTTTTCCGGTGCGAAGAAGACCCGCGCCGTCGGGTTCAGCGGAACGATCTGATCGATCCGGGCAATGGCAACGGTGACAAGCGCAATGCTCAGAAAAATCCAGAGCCAGCGCAGTCTGACGATCCGTTCGGCAATCCATCGTGATGTTGGTGATGCCGTTGAAAGGTTGGTCATAGGAAGTCTCGTAAAGGAAACCGTGGGTTGACTGAACGCGGCCAGACTCAATCTGTCAACACGAAGGATGAATCTTTTCGAAAATATTCATTCTTCAGTCTGGAAATCGCACAGCGGCTTCTGGAATTGACAGCGGCGGGGGAAGCAAGAACAACAAATCTGTAAAACAACAAAACGATAGCAGAAGAGGGGATGGTGTGTCACAGGCAAATTCCGTTGGTGTCATCGGCCTTGGCTCGATGGGCTCTGGGATCGCGCAATCGCTTCTTCGTGCAGGTTTCAAAACGCACGGGGCGGATGCGAACCCATCGAGGGAAGAGGCTCTGCGACGTGAGGGCGGCGCAGACGAGCCACCTGTCGCAGCCGCTGCTTCGCTTTCGGCCGTGGTCATCGTTGTCCTCAATGCGGCGCAGACCGAGGCCGTGCTTTTCGGCGAAACCGGGATTTCGCCCAAGCTCAAGCCAGGTTCGGTCGTGATTGCCTGCCCAACCGTGCCGCCTGAGTTCGCACGAGAGATGGCAGCCCGGTGCGCGGCACACGATCTTCACTATCTGGATGCCCCGATCTCGGGAGGGTCGGTAAAGGCGGCGCAGGGCGCGCTCTCTGTGATGGCATCCGGGTCGGAAGAGGCCTTTGCAGCGGCGCGGCCGGTGCTTGATGCGATCGCCGAGACGGTCTTCGAGCTTGGTGACGCGCCGGGGCAGGGGTCCGCTCTCAAGATCATCAACCAGCTCCTCGCCGGGACCCATATCGCCGCTATGGCCGAGGCGATCACCTTCGGGATGACCCAGGGCGTCGATCCGGCGACCACTGTCGATGTCATTGGCAAATGCGCCGGGCAAAGCTGGATGTTCGACAATCGCGGCCCGCATATCGTGAAGGGTGACTACACCCCGCATTCGGCGGTCGACATCTGGCTGAAGGATCTGGGCATCGTGCTCGATGTCGCGCGGGCGGCAAAGTTCTCCGCCCCGCTGACCGCCACGGCGCTGGCTCAATTCACGGCCGCCTCTGGGTCTGGCCTTGGTGGCGAGGACGACGCAGCGGTGGCAAAGGTCTACGCCCGAAACGCCGGTTTGACGCTGCCGGGAGAGAGCTGATGCTGCTCGGCTGCATTGGCGATGATTTCACCGGCTCCTCGGATCTCGGCAACACGCTGGCGAAGGAGGGGATGCGAACGGTCCTCTATGGCGGCGTGCCCGAGGAGGCCGCCGCGCCCGAGGTGGAGGCCGGGGTGGTCGCCCTGAAATCCCGGACGATCCCGGTCGCGGAGGCGGTCTCGCAATCCCTCGCGGTGCTCGACTGGCTCGAGGCGCAGGGCTGCCAGCAATACCTCTTCAAGTACTGCTCGACCTTCGATTCAACGCCACAGGGCAACATCGGCCCGGTCGCCGAGGCATTGGCCGAGCGGCTTTTGGCGCAATCCGTCATCGTCTGCCCGGCCTTTCCCGGTACCGGGCGATCAGTCTATCAGGGCCATCTCTTCGTCAACGACCGGCTCTTGAACGAGTCGGGGATGGAGGCGCACCCCCTGACGCCGATGACCGACGCGGATCTGCGCCGCTGGCTCGCGCCCCAGACCAGCCTGTCCGTCGGCCATGTGCCCGCCGCGACCGTCTTCCAGGGCGCCGAGGCCATCCGCAAGGCCCTGACGCGGGCCAAGGAGCGGCTGCTTGTGGTCGATGCAATCCGCGATGAGGATCTCCACGCCATCGGCACCGCCGCCTCGGACCTCCCGCTTCTGACCGGCGGGTCTGGGATCGCGATGGGCCTGCCCGCGAACTTCCGTCAAAAGGGTCTGGTCGACAGCAACCCGCCCGCCTGGCATGGCGAAGACGGTCCCTGCGCGATCCTCTCCGGCTCCTGCTCCACCGCCACCCGCGGCCAGATCGCCCGGCACAAAACCCGCCATCCCACCATGGAGATTTCCGCCGATGCGGTGATGAGCGGCGAGGTCTCGGCCGAGACCGTCGCGAGTTGGATCCTCGCGACCTCTGGCCTGCCACTCGCCTACACCTCCGCCGATCCGGAGACGGTCGCCGAGGCCCAGCAGACGTTTGGCCGCGATGCCGTCGCAACCCGGATCGAGGCGCTCTTCGCCGATACCGCGCGGATCCTCTGCGACCGCGGCGTGCGCCGCCTGATCGCCGCGGGTGGGGAGACCTCGGGCGCCGTGGTCGAGGGGCTCGGCATCTCGACCATGGAGATCGGGCCCGAGATCGACCCAGGCGTGCCCGCGATCCGCGCAACCGGCCGCCCCCTCACCCTCGCCCTCAAGTCCGGCAATTTTGGCGGCGAGGATTTCTTCGAGAAAGCCGCTGGAGTGCTCTCATGACCGAGGCCACGCTCCGTGAGACCATCTGCCGCTTCGCCGCCTCGCTGTTCGAGCGTGGCCTCACCGGCGGCTCCTCGGGCAACATCTCGGCGCGGACCGGGGATGGCGGGCTCCTCGTCACGCCCACCGGCTCCAGCTTCGCCACGCTCGACCCCGCAAGCCTCAGCCGCTTCGACGCCGATGGTCGGCAAACGGGTGGCGACAAACCGACCAAGGAGATGCCGCTCCATACCGCGTTCTACGAAACCCGACGGAATACGGGCGCTGTCGTGCATCTCCACCCGACGTACTCCGTCGCACTCTCCATGCTGCCTGACATCGATCCGGACAATGTCCTGCCGCCGCTGACAGCCTATTCGATCATGCGGCTCGGCAAGGTGAAGCTGCTCCCCCATTTCCGGCCGGGCGATCCGGCGATGGGCGATGCGATCCGCGACCTCGCGGGCAAACGCGCCGCCGTTCTGCTCGCCAATCACGGGCCGGTCGTCGCCGCGAAGGATCTCGAGACGGCTGTCTACGCGATGGAGGAGCTGGAAGAGACCGCGAAACTCGCGCTCGTCACCCGCGGCATGCAGCCGATCGGACTGACCGAGGCGCAGATCCGCGATGTCGTGACCACCTTCGAGGTCGATTGGGACTGAAAGGACAGGCAGATGAAGTTCTCCGCCAATCTTGGGTTTCTCTGGACGGAGCTCTCCCTGCCGGATGCTATCCGCGCGGCCGCAGCGGCGGGATTCGACGCGGTCGAGTGCCATTTCCCGTATGACGAGGATACCTCCGCCGTGCGCGAGGCGCTTACCGCCACGGGCCTCCCGATGCTTGGCCTCAACACGACCCGGGGCGATGTCGCGAACGGCGATTTCGGCCTCTCCGCCTTGCCGGGCCGTGTGGAGGAGGCCCGCCAGGCCATCTACACAGCCATCGCCTACGCAAGCACGATCGGCTGCCGCAATGTCCATGTCATGGCGGGCCGGTCCGAAGGCGCCGAGGCGCGCGCCACCTATCGCGCCAATCTGACCTATGCGGCCGAGGCCGCCGCCCCCAATGGCATCGGCATCCTGATCGAGCCGATCAACACCCGGGATGTTGCCGGCTACCACCTTTCGATGGTTGAAGACGCCGCTCAGATCATCCGGGATCTCCGCCAGTCCAACATCCGCCTGATGCTCGACTGCTACCATACCCAGATCATGCAGGGCGATCTGACGCGCCTGATCGAGGCCCATCTCGACGTGATCGGCCACCTGCAGATTGCCGCCGTTCCCGATCGTGGCGAACCCGATCAGGGCGAGATCGCCTTCGACCGGCTGATCCGCGCTGTCGAGGCCCTCGGCTATCAGGGCCACTGGGGCGCTGAATACCGCCCGCGCGGCAACACCGATCAGGGACTGGACTGGCTCACCTCTTTCAAGACGTAAGACGAATGGCCGGGTGGGCGGGCAGTCGTGGCCCCCCGCAGGGGCCACGCTGGATGCTCCCCGGCCTCTGAGGCTTATCTCAGACCGCACTCCGCCGCATAGGCATCACTGTGGGCCTCGATCGCGGTGCTAACCAGCTTGTTGACCGGCTGCGTCTCCCCCATCACCACCTCCTGGACGTAGACGTTCTGGATCGGGTGATTGTTGGTGTTGAACTTGAACGGCCCGCGGGTCGATTCGAATTCCGCCGCCTTCAGCGCAGCCCGAAACCCGTCCGGGTCGGTCTCCGGATCAGCCTTTGCCAGCGCCGAGGCGATCAGCAGCCCGGTATCATAGCCCTGGCTGGCATAAAAGGTCGGCTCGCGGCCATAGGCCTCCCGAAACGCCGCGACAAAGGTCTGGTTCGCCGCATTCTCCAGATCCCGCGACCACTGGGTCGTATTCACCACGCCCAACGCGGCATCTCCGATCGCGCCCAGGATCACATGATCGAACGAGAAGACCGGGCCATAGACCGGGGTATCGACGCCCGCCGCCGCGTATTGCTTCATGAAAGCGATCCCCATGCCGCCCGGCAGGAAATAGAACAGACTGTCGGCGCCCGAGGCCCGGATCTGGGCGATCTCGGCGGCATAATCCTTCTGTCCGAGCTTGGTGAAGATCTCCTGATGCGCCTTGCCGAAATAGCGCTGGAAGCCCTTCATCATATCCTGGCCAGCCGGATAGTTGGGCGCGAGCAGAAGCGGCTTTTTGAATCCTTTCTCCTTCATATACGCGCCCATCGCTTCCGGCAGGTTGTCATTCTGCCAGCTCACGTTGAAGTAATTCTCGTGGCAGAGCTTACCGGCCAGTTTCGACGGTCCGGCATTGGGCGAGAGGTAGAATGTGCCCCCGCGAACCATCTGTGGGACAAGAGCGATGGCGATGTTCGACCAGATGATCCCGGTCATGATCGGCACGCCTTCCTTCTGCAAGAGCTCGTCAGCATGGCTCTTGGCGACATCGGGTTTGCGCGCATCGTCGCGCACCAGCACCTCGGCCGGATCGCCCGCTTGCTTCATCGCCAGCAGAAACCCGTCGCGCACGTCGATCCCCAGATGCGAGCCGCCGCCCGACAGCGTCGTGATCATCCCGATCTTGGTCTTGGCCATCCCGGGCCCGGCGGCCATCAGCGCGACCGCGCCCGCCAAAAGCAGTTTCTTCATGCCACACTCCCTGTCACGGCCTCAAAAGGCCTTGTAAGTCGTTGTCGTCAGCGAACGGACAATGCCCGGAATGGTCAAGAGCTTGTCGTTCAGAAATTTGCCGAGATCCTCGCCTTCCGGTACATATATCTTCATCAAAAGGTCGAATTCTCCACTTGTCGAGTAGAGTTCAGAGACGAGTTCACGTTCCCAGATCGCGTCGGCAACTTCGTAGGTCATGCCCGGCCGACAGCGCAGCTGAACAAAAACACAGTGCATGATCGGCCCTCCGGCTTTTGTGCGTGTCTTCCAGTTATCGTCTCTAGATCGAAGCTGCCAGTCTCTTGAGACACGGATCGCTTCGGGTTTAAGTGTGATGCGGGGACAAGGGGCTGTTTGCAGAGCAGGGCATACGGCCCGACGATCGTTTTTGGGGGAAACGCGGGAGCACTGGCGCAACCTATGCCGATTTTCTTCGAATCAGCCCTTTTGGTGCTTTCTGGTGCATTGGCGCTTGCGTTGGTCAATGTAGCCGTCGCGCTCTGGCGTCAGCGGATCAAGGTGCGAGAGGCCGAAGCGGCGCTTGCCAGCAATGATGCAAAGCTGCGCGCGATCCTCGATCACGCGCCGGCCGAAATTTACCTCAAAGACGAGGAAGGCCGGTACCTTCTGATCAATCGCCAGTTCGAGCGACTTTTCGGTGTGCGCAACCGTGACCTCATCGGAAAACTGCCCGGCGATGTGCATGAAGGTGATTTGGCCGAGCTTTCCCGCGCCCAGGACCTTGAAGTGCTGGAGACCGGCAAGACGATCGCGCGCGAAGAGAACGTCAAGACCCGGCTGGGCGATAAGGTTTTTCACACGATCAAGTTTCCCCTGCGCGACGATAGCGGTCGGATCATCGGGCTCGGTGCGGTCTCCACCGATATCACCGAACTGGCCGAGGCGCGGGAGCAGGCGATCCGTCTGGAACAGCGATTGACGGATGCGGTCAACGCTTTGCCCGCCGGTTTTGTCTATTTCGAACCTTCAGGCCAGATTGGCCTGATCAACACGCGCTATCAGGATCTTCTGGCGCAGCTTGGCCATCCTCCCGACACCAAGGCGACCTTCGAGCAATTGCTTCGGACGGTGCTCGCCAAGGGCAGGATCCCCGAGGCCGAAGGGCAGGAGGAGGACTGGATCCAGGAGCGTCTGGCTGTGCCGTCCCGCGCAGGTGAGGAACTCGAATACCAGATGCCCGACGGCCGCTGGTACAAAGCCTTTGATGAACGCACCAGCGACGGCGGTGTGGTGGGGGTCCGCGTGGACATCTCGATGCTGAAGCGCCAGCAGGAGTCGCTCTCGGCGGCGATTTCCGAGCGTGACGCCGCGGAGAAGCGCTTCAGCGATATCGCCGAGATCAATAGCGGCTGGTTCTGGGAACAGGACAAGGATCTGCGGTTCACATACATCTCTGATGTGTTTGAACAGAAGACCGGATACCTGATCGCTGCCCGGCTCGGTCAGACCCGTGAAGAGGCGATCGACGATGATGCGGAAATCCTGGCGGGCTCCGACTGGGACTGGCTCAACCGGAAGCTTGAAGCACGCGAGCCCTTCGAAAACTTCGTCTACGGCATTCGTGGCGAAGATGGAGAGCTGATCTGGGTGCGCATCTCGGGCGCGCCATTCTTTGATGCCGATGGTGAGTTCGCGGGTTATCGCGGGGTCGGTTCAGACGTCACAGATCTCTACACCGCGATCACCAGCGCCGAGGCCGCGAACCGTGCAAAATCCGATTTCCTTGCTAATATCAGCCACGAAATCCGGACCCCGCTGACGGCAGTGCTCGGGATGGCGGAAGAACTGGAGCGCCGGGTCGGTGGTGAAGAGGAGCGAAAGTTCGCCCGGACGATCCGGGAATCGGGCGAACATCTACTCGAGATCATCAACGACGTGCTCGATTTCTCGAAGATCGAGGCCCGCCGTGTCGAACTGGAGCATGTCCCCTTCAAGCCTGCCGATCTGGTCGATCGGATCGTCACGCTCCACTCGATGAAAGCTGCCGAGAAAGGCCTCAGCTTCTCCGCCGAGCTAGAGGAGGGCATTCCGGAGGTTCGTGTTGGTGACCCGCAGCGCATTCTCCAGGTGCTTCACAATCTGGTCGGCAACGCGATCAAATTCACTCTGTCGGGCGGTGTGGTGGTTAGTCTCGCTGATGCCGGTGGTGATCGCATGAAGATCTCGGTTGCGGATAGCGGTATCGGGATGACACGGGACCAGCTTGGCCGGGTCTTCGATGGGTTTTCTCAGGCGGATACGTCGATTGCGCGCCGCTTTGGCGGCACTGGGCTTGGCATGTCGATCACCAAGAAACTCGTTGATGCCATGGACGGTAGTCTCGACATTCAAAGCACGCCAGACGAGGGCACCTCCGTTCACGTCATCCTACCGCTGCCAGCGTCAGATGCTACGGTCGAGGCCGCGCCGAAGCGCCCTGCCATCGTCGCAGAGAAAGCGATTCCCCGGGGGTTGCGGATCCTCGCGGTCGACGACAATGAGACGAACCGCACCCTCATCGGCCTTCTGCTCCAGCGGATCGGGGCGGAGGCCACGATCGTCGACAGCGGGCCTGCCGCGATCTCGGCTGCAGAAAAGCATGCCTACGATCTGATCATGATGGATATTGCAATGCCTTCGATGGATGGGATCGAGGCGCTAAACCGTTTGCGGGCAGCGGCATCGCGCGCCGGTTTTGCAGAGGCACCCGCACTCGCTGTCACGGCAAATGCGCTAACGTACCAAATCGAGGCCTATCTCGAGATGGGATTTCAGGGCCACGTGGCCAAACCGATCCAGATGGCGGATCTGTTCGAAGAGATCCGGCGCGTGAGTTTGGCATCTAAAGGAGAGATCGAGAAGCCGACGGCCGAGGTTTCGCAAATCGAAGATCGGACCAGCCGCCGGCGATTGGCCTAGCCGTAGACCGATTCTTTGCCAAAATGCTTGCAGAGCATGTAGTAAATCACCGCGCGGTACTTGTTACGCTCTGACTGACCATAGGTATCAATCACTTTCTTGATCGCGGCGCCCAATTCGGGGCCGTCCTTCAGACCAAGCTTCTTGATCAGGTAGTTATTCTTGACTGTGTCGAGTTCGTCTTGCTGCGAGCCTGCAACTGTCGATGCATCGGCATCGTAGATGGCTGGTCCACATCCTATCGTGACTTTTGTGAGCAGATCCATGTCAGGCTGCATGCCGCACTTGTTTTTGAGGTCGTCGGCATACTTCGCGATTAGCTCGTCTCTCTTGCCCATTTGTGTCTCCCTTGTTGTAGAATCTCCCTTCCCTTCTGGCGCGAGTTGGCTGGAAGGTTCGCTCCGCAGTGAAGGGGACGCAAAACCCGAATGCATTGCAAGAGTTTGTTGACGATCAACGCTGTCGCAGCGCCGCTTTCGTGCTGAAAAGCGGGTGCCAAGCTTTGCTCTTACGTAACGTCAACGGGACATGAAGCTCATAAAAGCTTGCATGGCCTCTTCCGATTTCAACCGTTCGGCGAAAATCTCCGCTTCCGCCCGACTCGCCTCCTGAACCGGAGCGACATCACCTTTCATGAGCCGCTTAGTGAGGCGCAGCGCCTGCTGTGGTTTCGCGGCCAGCTTGGCCGCAATCGCCCTCGCTTGGGTCTCGAGTTCCGCTTGGGGGACGATCGCATTGATCAGGCCGGCCTCCCGCGCGCGTTCGGCAGAGAAGGGCTCTCCCATGGCCAACAGCTCAAAGGCGCGCTGATACCCCATCGACTGGGGCCCAAGCAGCGAGGAGGCGTTCTCCGCCACCAGCCCCAGGTCGACGAAAGGCGTGCGAAACGTGCTCTCAGGCGTCGCGAAGACCATATCGCAGTGAAACAGCAGCGTCGTGCCGATCCCGACCGCGAGCCCGTCCACCGCGGCCAGCAGCGGTTTTTCGATCTGCGGCTGCAGCGTCAGATACCGTTCCACCCCGCTGCCCGAAAGGCTGCCGGACTGTGCGACGCTTAGAAAATCGCCAACGTCATTTCCGGCAGTGAACGCGCCCGCGTGACCCATCAGGAGATGAACCGAGATCGCGTCATCCGCCTCACCGTCTTCGATCGCCTGGGCCAGATCGTGATACATCTGGTTGGTGATTGCGTTCTTTTTCTCTGGCCGATTGAAACGGATGATCTGGACCGCTCCGTCACGGGTCAGCTCGATATGGCTCATGTCAGTTTTCCTCTGGTGATGTTGTTGGCCATGGCGGCGAGATCCGGAATCGCCTCGGCCATCATGCGGGCTTGTTTGGGGTTGGATGCGTTGCCTTCATGGGCGCGGAACACCACGCCTTGCAGGATCGCGATCAGGCGGAAGAAAGAGAACGCGAGATAGAAGGGCCAGTTGTCGATCCTCTTCCAGCCCCGGCGCGTGCAGTAGGCGGCGACATACTCTTCCTCGGTCGGCAGGCCGATGGCTGCCCGGTCGATCCCGCCTAGGCCGCGCATCGCCCCCTCATTTGGCAGGCGCCATTGCATGCACTGATAGGCGAGATCGGCCACCGGATGACCGAGCGTCGAGATCTCCCAGTCCAGCACGCCGATGATTTGCGACTTCACCGGGTCGAACATCAGATTATCGATCCGCCAGTCACCGTGGACCAAACTGACCAGGCCATCATCGACTGGCATATTGGCGCCGACCCAATCGATCAGAGCGTTCATCTGCTGGTTCGGCTCCAGCTCGCTCGCCCGGTACTGCTTTGACCAGCGGGAGAATTGGCGTTCGTAGTAGCTCCCTGGGCGGCCGAAATCCTTGAGCCCGACCGCCGCCAGATCGACGCTGTGCAGGGCCGCGAGAACCGTGTTCATCTGGTCATAGACCGCGGTTCGATCTGGCTGCTCCAGCTCGGGCAGGGCTGGGTCCCAGAAAATCCGGCCCTCGAGAAACCCCATCAGGTAGAAGTCGCGCCCCAGCGGGCCGGTGTCTTTTGCCAGATGCACCATGCGAGGGACAGGCACATCGGTATCGCGGAGCGCGTGCATCACCCGGTATTCCCGGTCCACCTGGTGGGCTGATTTCAACAGCTCCCCGGTCGGCTGGCAGCGCAGCACATAGTTGCCCGAGGAGGCCGTCAGCGCATAGGTCGGGTTGGACTGGCCCGTGGAGAATTTCCGGATCTCCTGCAGCTTGCCGAAGCCCTGAACATGCGCCGCCAGATAGTCGGCCAGCACGTCGACGGTGACTTCGGGTTGCGGGGGACGGGTCATGGGCCTGCTCCTTTGCGGCGGACTTTGCCGCCTTCCCCCCTAAGTGTCCAGAATGACGTAATGTTAACCCCCGGCGTCAGAATTCGTCTTTCGCCGAGACCAAAAGAGCGATACCCACGGGTCATGCGCAGCGAAATGCTCACGGTGAACATCTGGCGCGGGAAGAAAGATGGGAGCCTCCAAGCATACGAGGTTCCGGCGCGCGAGAACCAGACCATCCTCGATGTCGTGACCGAGGTGCAGCGGCTCCACGAACCGGCGCTCGCCTATCGCTTCGCTTGCCGGGTCGGTGTCTGCGGCTCCTGCGCGATGATGGTCAACGGCATGCCGCGCTGGACCTGCCGGACCCATGTGAAGAAGGTCGTCGAGGACGGGACCCTCACCATCGAGCCGCTCAGGAACCTGCCGAAGATCAAGGATCTGGTCTGCGACATGACCGAGTTCTTCGACAAATGGACAAAAGCGGGCGGCAAGTTCGAGGGCACGGCCAGCCGGGCCGACGCGCCCGCGCCGATCGATCCGCAGGATCCAAAGCGGCAAAAGGCCGATGCGGGGATCGAATGCATCAACTGCGCGGTCTGCTATGCCGCCTGCGATGTCGTGAGCTGGGACAAGGGCTACCTGGGCCCGGCGGCACTCAACCGCGCCTGGACGCTGGTCAATGACGAACGCGCGGCCAACGCGGTCGACGTCAAGCGCCGCGCGCAAGGTGAAGGCGGCTGCGGCTCCTGCCACTCCCACGGCGCCTGCGTTGCGGCCTGCCCGGTGGGGCTGAACCCAACGCAGAGCATCGCTGGTCTCAAACGCCGCTCGCTTTTCGAGCTCCTGGGGGGCGGCTGATGGAGGTGCGCCTCTTTGCCCTGCAGCGGCTGACTGCGATGCTGATGCTGCCGCTGGTGCTGATCCACCTGATCGGCATCCTCTATGCCATCCAGGGTGGCCTGACGGCCGAGGAGATCCTTGGACGCACCCAATCGACGCTGCTCTGGCCCGCCTTCTATGGCCTGTTCGTGATCTGCGCCGCGATCCACGGCGCAATCGGGCTCAGGAACATCCTCGTCGAATGGGCTAGCCTGCCGCGGCGGCTCGCCAACCCGGCGATGGCGGGCTTCGCGCTTGTTTTGCTAGCGCTCGGCATGCGCGCCGTCGTCGCGATCGCATGAAGCGCACAGTCGGATACTGGGCCGCCATAGGTCACCGGATCTCAGGCCTCGCGCTGGTGCTGTTCTTGCCGCTGCACTTCCTTGCACTTGGCCTCGCGCTGGAGGGGGCGGAGCGGTTCGACGCCTTCCTCACCTATGCCGACCTGCCGCTGGTGAAGCTGGCCGAATGGGGCCTGGTCGTCCTGCTCACCCTGCATCTCTTGTTCGGACTCAGGGTGCTGATCCTCGAATTCCTGCCATGGGGCGGCCTGCGCCATCAGTGGATCTGGGGCGGCGCCGTCGCATCTTTGGCGGTAGGCGGTGTCTTTCTGGCAGGGGCGTTCTGATGGAGATTGAGCGGCATGCGACCGATCTTCTGATCCTCGGCGCCGGGGGCGCGGGGCTCTTCGCGGCGCTCCACGCCAAACAGGCCGATCCAGACCTCGATGTGACCATCGCGGTCAAGGGGCTGATGGGCAAATGCGGCTGCACCCGGATGGTGCAGGGCGGCTATAACGTGGCGCTCCAGCAGGGCGACTCGATCGAGCGGCACTTCATGGACACGATCGCGGGCGGCAAATGGCTGCCGCGCCAGGACCTCGCCTGGAGGCTGGTCGTCGGTGCCGTTGAGACGATACAAGAGCTTGAAAACGAGGTCGGTTGTTTCTTCGACAGAAACCGCGATGGCACGCTCCACCAGAAAGCCTTTGCCGGGCAGAGCTTCGACCGCACCGCGCATAAGGGCGATCTGACCGGCATCGAGATCATCAACCGGCTCATGGAGCAGGTGCTCGCCCGCGACGTCCACCGGTTGGAGGAGCATCGCGCCATCGAGCTGATCCCGGCGGCGGACGGCTCCGGCATCGCAGGCGTTCTGATGATAGATATGCGCACGGGCGCCTACCGTCTGGTCCGGGCCAAGGCGGTGCTGCTGGCGACTGGCGCCGGGCCGACCATGTATCTCTACCACACGCCCTCGGGCGACAAATCCTGCGACGGGCTGGCCATGGCGCTCCGCCGGGGGCTGGCATTGCGGGATATGGAGATGGTACAGTTTCACCCGACGGGCCTCCTCGGCGGCCCGGGCACGCGGATGACCGGCACGGTGTTGGAGGAGGGTCTGCGCGGGGCAGGGGGTCACCTGCTCAACGGCGACAAGGAACGCTTCATGACCCGTTACAACGTGGCGGGGGAGCGGGCGACTCGCGATGTGGTCAGCCGCGGCATCTATGCCGAGATGCGGGCCGGGCGAACCACGCCCATGGGCGGTGTCTACATCTCGATGGGCCATCTCGGACCCGACAACGTGGCCAAGAAATTCCCCGGCATGGTCAAACGCTGCGCCGATTGCGGCTTCGATCTCGCCGGAGGTCTGGTCGAGGTGGTGCCAACCGCGCATTACATGATGGGCGGTATTGAGATGGAGGTCGATACATCGACCGAGATCCCGGGCCTCTTCGTGGCCGGAGAGGACGCGGGCGGGGTCCACGGCGCCAACCGGCTCGGCGGCAACGGCGTCGCCAACTCCACCGTCTTCGGCGGCATCGCAGGCGCCGAGATGGCGCGGTTTGCGGGCAGCGCCCGCCTCGCCGAGCCGGACGAGGCGGTTATCGAGACCGGAATCGCCCGCGCCGAGCGGCCCTTCGCGCTCAATCCTGGCGATCTTATGGGCCTGCGCGAGCGGCTCAACCAGCTCATGTGGGACGAGGTTGGGATTATGCGTGACGCCGATGGGCTCGCGCGTGGCAAGGCGAGGCTGGTCGACCTGCGCGCCGAGCTGGATCAGACCGGCCTCGCCGATGGCGACCGGGCCTTCAACCTCACCTGGCACGACTGGATGAACATCGAGAGCCTGATCGACATCTCCGAGGTCATCACCCGCGCGGCCGAGGCCCGCGAAGACAGCCGCGGCGCCCATTTCCGTGAGGATTTCCCCGAGACCGGCAACCTGGAGGCCACGGCTTTCACGAGGATCCGAAAGCAGGGCTCCGATCTGATCACAGAGTCTGTGCCTGTCACGTTCGACATCGTCAAACCTGGCGAGAGCCTGATCGACGGCGCCATCGGTGCGCCGACGGCGGCGGAGTGATGCACACCGCTTCGTCAGTGGGCCTTGCCGAAACGCCCAAGACACGTAGCTAAAGGGCAATCGCCTGCAAATCTGAGAGACCAAGTATGCTCGTTGTCCTGTCCCCCGCCAAGAAGCTAGACGAAACCCGCAGCACGTACCGGCCTCTGACGGCCCCGATTTTTCCCAACGAAGCTGATACTTTGGCCAAGAAAGCGAAGATGCTCTCCAAGCCTGCGCTACAGAAGCTGATGGATATCTCCGAGCCTTTGGCCAAACTCAATCAGGACCGTTTTCGGAACTTCGAGGCTCTCACCGAAGGTCCTGCGGCGCTGATGTTCGATGGGGACACCTACACGGGGCTCGACGCTAAGACCCTGACGGAGGATGGGCTGACCTATGCGCAGGACCATCTGAGGATCTTGTCGGGGCTCTACGGCCTGCTCCGCCCATTGGACGCCATGCGGCCCTATCGGCTCGAGATGGGGAGCAAACTGGCGACGCGGCGGGGCAAGGACCTCTACGCATTCTGGGGCGACCGGATTGCGCGGGCCCTGAACGCCGAGGCGGAGGCGTCGGGGTCTGACTGGTTGTTGAACTGCGCCAGCCAGGAGTACTTTGGCGCCGTTGACCAAAAAGCTTTGCAACTCCCTGTTATCACGCCTGTTTTTCTAGAGGACCGTGCTGGCGGTCCGAAGACGATCTCGTTCTTCGCCAAACAGGCGCGCGGTGCCTTGGCCCGGTTTGTTGTGGAGCAGCAGATCAAGAACCCAGAGGGCCTAAAGACGTGGCAGGCGGGCGGCTACCGCTATGAGCCCGATCGCTCGACCCTGGAGTCCCCCGTGTTCCTGAGGCCGGAGCAGGCCCAATCAGCCGCTTGACTTTACTGGGTAAAGCCAAGGTGTTCTGTCTATTCGACGTAAAAATAGTAAAGGTGTAATCTATGACGCTGCCTCGGAAGGGTTCTAGATCGATATCAGTTGATGCGGTTGAATACCGTTATCTAGTTTCCAGACCAAAACCGTTGGGTCGGCGAAGGATAACAGAGACATGGCAGTACTTTGAAACAGCTTGGGCAATGCCATTGGCCTTTGAGTTGGCATCAGACCCACGGTCGCACGCCTTATGCTCTTACGTTTATGATCTTAACCATAACAGCGACTTAGAGATTGCTCCGAGTACAGTGGAAGGCGTCATTCGCCTCGCGATTTCAAAAGGTTGGAAGGCGGATCAGCCCGGAAACTTTAGTTTTGAGTGGAGCTGTCTCGATCCGCTTCCTCAAAAGGATCTATATTCTCCGTTAACTGATCGAGAGGTTCGGCAGCTCGTCCGGAGCACAGCCAGCAAAGCAGGAATAAAAAGACGGCACGAAAAACTCAGGTGAAGATATGATTACCCACGCAATGCTCGAAGAAGCCGCCTACAATATCATGGCCAAGGCTGCGATTGACATCCCCGAGGATTACTTCAGCGGAATCAAGGGTATGATCGATCTCGAGACGGGTGATCTTTCGGCTTTTGTCTTGCAGGCGATGGTGGAGAACTACGAGGCCGCAACCGAGGATCGCCGGCCGATGTGCGCCGATACCGGGCTACCTAGATACTATGTGAAGGTTGGTGACAAGGCGAAGGTGGAGGGGTTCACCGGCATCGAGCGGGCGCTGCGCTCCGCCACCGCGCGGGCGACGTTTGACGTGCCGCTCCGCCCCAACCGGGTCCACCCGCTCTGGCGCACGGATCACAACAACAATGTGGGCCTGAACGCGCCCGAGGTCGAATGGTCCTTCGAGCCGGAGGTCGACTGGATCGACATCACCACGGTGCACAAGGGCGGCCTGTTCGGCTCAGACTACCGGATGCTGTTCCCGGGCGACGGGATCGACGGGATCAAACGCTTCCTGCTGGATACGCTGATTGCCTTCGGCAAACGCGGCCTCGCTTGCCAGCCGGCGATCGTGGGGGTGGGGATCGGCGGGTCGAAGGACACCTGCATGCAACTCGGCAAGCAGGCGGCCTGCCTGCGCGTGGTCGGCGACCGCAATCCGGATCCGAAAGTGGCCGAGCTTGAGCTCGAACTCAAAGACGTCGCCAACAATATCGGCATGGGGGCGATGGGCTTCATCGGCTCGTCGATGTGCGTCGACCTGCATATCGAGTGCGGACATACCCACACCGGGGGCATGCCGGTATCGGTGCACACCTTCTGCCTCAGTTCCCGGCGCGCAACGGCCCGGGTCCACGCGGACGGCCGGATCGAGTACCGCACCGACCCCAAATGGTTCACCCCCTATATGCGGAGGGAAACAGTCGAATGGCTGCCCGACCAAGCATCAAGCAACACCGCCTGAGCCTGCCGGCAAAAGCCGAAGATATTGAGAAGCTTAGCCCCGGTGAGATCGTGTTCTTCGACGGCATCGTCTACACGGCGCGGGAGGGAGTGTATCAGCGCGTCCTCGGCGATGGTGGTGCGCTGCCGGTCGAGAACCTCTCGGCTATCACCAACGTCAATTTCCACTGCTCGCCCGCCGCGGCGCCCGATGGCGACACCTATCGCATCGGCGGCGTGACGGCGACGGCCTCTTTCCGCTTCTCTAAGTGGATGGCCGACTGGTTGGATCTCACCGACACCAAGATCGTGATTGGCAAGGGCGGTATGCCGCGTGAGGACTACGAGAAGATCCTGGCGCCGCGCGGAGCCGTGTACCTGACCACCGTTGGCTATGGCACCGGCGCGCTGCTGGGCCGTGGGGTCAAGGGGGTCGAGGCGGTCCACTGGCTCGACGATCTCGGCATCGCACAGGCCATGTGGATGTTCCGGGTGGAGAATTTCGGCCCCTTCATTGTCGACAGCGACCTCACCGGTGCCAGCCTCTTCGCCCAGCACGGCGATGCGGTGAACCAGAAGATCGCGAGCTTATATGATGGCTTGAAACAGCCCGCGCTGCACCGCTATGGCGAGACGGATGACCGCAAGCGCGAAGTGATGTAAGACACGCCTACCGGCGGTCTGTCGCGCAGCCGACCAGCCGTGGCATCGCCGAAACCCATGACCGGAGACCCGTTCGGATGAGCGCCGACGCGCAACTCGTCTTTGACCTGCCGCACCGCACCGCGCGGGGGCGCGAGAACTATCTCGTCTCGTCTTCGAACGCGCTGGCGGTCGAGGTGGTGGAGGCGTGGGAGACCTGGCACGGGCACCGGCTGCTGCTCACCGGCCCGGCGCGGTCGGGCAAGACGCATCTCGCGCTGGTCTGGGCCGAAATGAGCGGCGCCAGGGTGCTTTCCGTGACGGACCTGACGGCGGGGGTTGTGATCCCGTCACAGCCGCTGGTGATCGAGGACCTCGACCGGCTGTCGGGCCTCGACGCGGCACAAAAGGCTGAGGCGGAAGAGGCTCTGTTCCACCTCTTCAACCGGTTTGGCGCAGACCGGATCCCGCTGCTCTTCACCGGTTCCGATAAACCGAAGGCCTGGCACCTCGGCCTGCCTGATCTGCGCTCACGGATCGAGGCGATGACGCTTGCGGAGATCGGGCAGCCGGACGACATGCTTCTGTCATCGGTTGTGGTTAAACTATTTTCTGACAGGCAGTTGCGTGTCGAACCGAAAGTGATTGATTATGTCGTCAACCGGATGGAACGGAGCTTTGAGGCGGCGGAGGCGTTGGTCGATCGTCTCGACACGGCCTCGCTCAGGGCCAAGAAGCGGGTGACCACTACGCTGGTGCGCACCCACGCCGGGTGGCAGGACGATGAGGACTGAGGTGCGATGAACGCGGACTTTCTGAACAACCCGATTGAGCCGCCGGACCCTGACGCCCTACCGGATATCGACATTGCCTCGCCCGATCGTTTCGAGAACCGCGAGCTGAGCTGGCTCGCCTTCAACTGGCGCGTTCTGGAAGAGGCCGACAACCCGAACCAGCCGCTGCTGGAGCGCCTGCGCTTTCTATCGATTTCGGGCTCGAACCTCGATGAGTTCTATACCGTGCGCGTTGCTGGCCTGCGGGCGCAGATCCGTGCGGGGATCGAGACACGCTCGGTCGACGGGCGCACACCGGCCCAACAGCTTGAGATGGTCGACGCCAACGCCACCGAGTTGCAGCAGGCGCAGCAGCGCACATGGGTGACACTGCGCGAGGAGATGGCGACGGCTGGAATCCATGTTCTCGACCACACGGAACTGACCGAGGCTGACAAGAAATCGCTGGAGCAGCATTTCCTCGATCAGGTCTTCCCGGTCCTCACGCCGCTGGCGATCGATCCGGCGCACCCGTTCCCGTTCATCCCCAATGAAGGTATCGCCCTGGCGCTGGAGCTATCGCGCCTGAGCGATGGCGAGCCGCTGAACGCGCTGATCCTGGTCCCTAACCAGCTTGACCGTTATCTGCGCCTGAAAAACGGGCCGGACGGTTCGGTGCGCTTCCTGCCGCTTGAGGAGCTGTTGGAGCTGTTTCTGACCCAGCTTTTCCCTGGCTACACCACCCATGCCCACTGTGTCTTCCGCGTCCTCCGCGACAGCGACCTTGAGGTCGAGGAAGAGGCCGAGGATCTGATGCGCGAGTTTGAAACCGCCCTCAAACGCCGCCGCCGCGGCGATGCGATCCGGCTGAAGCTCAGCAAATCCTCGCCAACGAGCCTGAAGACCCTGATCCGCGAGGCGCTCGGCGTTGGCGTCAACGAACTGATCGAGGTGGAAGGGGTCGTCGGGATCAGCAACCTGGCCGAACTTGTCGTCGAAGACCGGCCGGAGTTGCGCTGGGCCTCCTACAGCCCGCGCATGCCGGAACGGGTGCGCGACCATGACGGCGATATCTTCGCCGCGGTGCGACAGAAGGATATGTTGCTGCACCACCCCTATGAAAGCTTCGACATCGTCGTGAACATGCTGGAACAGGCGGCGCGGGATCCGAACGTGGTGGCGATCAAGCAGACGCTCTATCGCACCTCGAAGCAAAGCCCGATCGTCGCGGCGCTCTGCGAAGCGGCCGAGGACGGGAAATCGGTCACAGCCCTCGTCGAGCTTAAAGCCCGGTTCGATGAGGCGACTAACATCCGGCTCGCGCGGCAGCTTGAGCGGGCTGGGGTGCAGGTGGTTTTCGGCTTTGTGACTCTCAAGACGCATGCAAAAATCAGCACCGTCGTGCGGCGTGAGAGCGGCCGGCTCGTCACGTACTCTCATTTCGGGACCGGCAACTACCACCCGATCACAGCCAAGATCTACACCGACCTGTCGCTCTTCACCTGCTCCGAGACCCACGCCCGAGATGCGACGAAAATCTTCAATTATACAACAGGTTACGCCGAGCCGACCGGGCTGACCCATGTCCAGGTCGCGCCGCTGACGCTCAAGCGAACGCTGCTGGACAACCTCGCGGCGGAGGTCGAGCACGCCAAGGCGGGGCGGCCCGCGCGGGTCTGGGCCAAGATGAACTCACTGATCGAGGATGAGATCATGGACGCGCTCTACGCCGCCAGCCAAGCCGGGGTGCAGATCGATCTGGTCATCCGCGGGATCTGCGGCATCCGCCCGGGCATCCCGGGCCTTTCCGAGAATATCCGTGTGAAATCCATCGTCGGGCGGTTCCTCGAACACTCCCGGATCGTGTGTTTCGGCAACGGGCACGGGCTGCCCTCGCCCGAGGCCAAGGTCTACATGTCCTCAGCCGACTGGATGGGCCGTAACCTGAACCGCCGCGTTGAGACCCTGGTCGAGATCATCAACCCGACCGTGCACAGCCAGATCATCGATCAGATCATGGCTGCTAATCTGCGCGACGAGGCGCAAAGCTGGATCCTGTTGCCAAATGGCAAATATGTCCGGCCAAACGGGTTGGGGAACGCGGAACTTTTTAATTGCCATGACTTCTTTATGAAGTATCCATCGCTATCAGGAAGAGGGCGGATCGGTGCATCCGACGCCCCGAAGCTAACAAGCGGCGCGTAACACCCGCGCGCATCCTGGGGGGACGTCAGAGCTGAACAAGCAGTCGGATCCGCCGCCGCCCGCTTCCGTTCGCCAAGGCGAGATCTTTGGCGATGCCCCTCTGAGTTTTGCGCCCACAACTGTTGTCAGCGATGCCAAGCGGATCGGAGTGGTCGATGTGGGTTCCAACTCGGTCCGGCTCGCCGTGTTCGAGGGGCACTGCCGCGCCCCCGCGGTTCTCTACAACGAAAAGGTCATGTGCGGGCTGGGCGCCCAGCTGAATGAGACCGGCGCGCTGGATCCGGAGGGCAAGATCCGTGCGCTTGGCGCATTGCGACGGTTTGCAGCGCTCGCACCCGGTCTGCGCATAGGCGCGCTCCGCGGCGTCGCGACGGCCGCGATCCGCGAGGCGGTGGATGGTCCCGCCTTCCGCGATCTGGTCGAGGAGGAAACTGGGATCCGCCTCGCCATCGCCAGCGGCGCGGATGAGGCGCGGCTCGCAGCCCAGGGGGTGTTGTTCGGCAACCCCTCGGCCGACGGTGTCGTCGTCGATCTGGGCGGCGCCTCGCTCGAATTCACCCGCATCCGGCGCGGCGTGGTCGATGAGGGAACTTCGGTGCCGATCGGGCCTCTGCGTCTTAACGCGGCGGATATCGAGGGCGATATCGAGGATGAGATGGACCGCCACTTGCGCGAGATCGGCGCGACTTACGGGTTGGATGGCGGAACGCTCTACCTCGTTGGCGGCTCGTGGCGTGCGCTGGCGCGGGTGCAGATGATCCGCTCAGAGCATCCGATCGAGGTCATCCACGAGTTTCGCATGAGCCGGCGCGAGGCCGAAGCGCTCTGTGCCCGGGTCGCCGAGGAAACACCGGAGGAGCTGATCACCCTCCCGGGGGTCTCGGCCAACCGGGTGGGCTTTCTGCCGCTCTCGGCCAGACTGCTGCAACGCGTGATGCACTGGACGGACCCCGGCGATATCCGCTGCTCGGGCTTCGGGCTGCGCGAAGGGGTCTGCCTCGAGAACCTGCCCGACAGCATCCGCCGTCAGGACCCGCTGATTGCCGCCTGCCGCGAGATGGAGCTGCGCCGGGCCCGTGCGCCGGGTTTTGGTGCTGAATTGGGTGATTGGGTGCAGATGGTGCTCCCGCCGCGTTCTCCTCGCGAGGCGCGCCTGATCCGCGCTGCGGCCATCCTGTCGGATGTTAACTGGCGGACGCATCCCGATTTTCGCGCGGAGGGTTGTTGGGAGACGGTCACGCGGACCTCGATCACCGATATCGGGCATGAAGGCCGCGTCTGGCTCGGCGCTGCCCTTGTGGTGCGCTACAAGACCCGAGGGCGCCGCAGGATGGAGGAGACCGGGCAGATCTCGCTTCTGAGCGAGGAAGAGCTCGACCGCGCGGAGAAACTGGGCCTCGCGCTCCGCCTCGGTGTGACACTCGCAGGCGCCGCCCCAGGTATTCTCCAGTACTCACGCGTGTTCCAAACCGAGGACAGCCTGATCCTGGAACTCGACCCCGAAATCCGCGCCTTCGCCGGTGAAGAGGTCGAAAAACGCCTCGGCCACCTGGCCCGTGCAATGGACCTGAACTGGGAACTGCGGTTCCGTAGCTAAACTGCCGCCGTCGCTTGCACAGATCGGCCTTTCCGCCTACACCCCGCTGGCCCGCACGCGAACGCGAAGAGGACACATGCGCCTGACCCGATACTTCCTGCCTGTTCTCAAGGAAACGCCCGCCGAGGCGCAGATTGTCTCGCACCGGCTGATGTTGCGGGCGGGTATGGTCCGGCAGGCGAGTGCGGGGATCTATTCTTGGCTGCCGCTGGGCTTCAAAGCGCTCAAGAACATCGAGCGGATCGTGGATGAGGAGCAGCAGCGGGCAGGGGCCATCCCGGTCCTGATGCCGACGATCCAGTCCGCCGATCTCTGGCGCGAATCCGGCCGCTACGACGCCTATGGGCCCGAGATGCTGCGGATCCGCGACCGGCACGATCGCGACATGCTCTACGGCCCCACGAACGAGGAGCTGATCACCGATATCTTCCGCGCCTCGGCCGCGTCCTACCGTGATGTGCCCAAGAACCTCTACCACATCCAGTGGAAGTTCCGGGACGAGATCCGCCCCCGGTTCGGCGTGATGCGGGGGCGCGAGTTCCTGATGAAGGACGGCTATTCCTTCGATCTGGACAAGGATGGGGCCATCCACTCCTACAACCAGATGCTGGTGAGCTATTTGCGCACGTTCGAGCGTCTCGGCCTGAAGGCAGTCCCGATGAAGGCAGAGTCGGGTCCTATCGGCGGCGATCACGCCCATGAGTTCCTGATCCTGGCCGAGACGGGCGAGAGCGGCGTTTTCCTCGACCGAAAGCTGGTGGATCTGACGCTTGGTGACCGCGCGCTCGACTATGGTGACAAGGCCGAGATGCAGGCGGTCTTCGACGACTGGACGTCGGGCTACGCGCGGACGGATGATACCCACGATCAGGCGGTTTTCGAGGCGGAAGTGCCCCAGGAACGCCGGGTCGAGGCCCGTGGGATCGAGGTCGGCCACATCTTCTATTTCGGCACCAAGTATTCTGAACCCCTCGGCGCGACGATCGCAGCGCCGGATGGCACCCGCGTCGCCGTTCATTCCGGGAGTTATGGGATTGGGGTGAGCCGCCTGGTGGGTGCAATCATCGAAGCAAGCCACGACGAGAACGGGATTATCTGGCCTGAGAGCATGGCGCCATTCCAGGTCGCGATCGTGAATTTGAAACAGGGCGACGATGGCTGCGATGGCGCTTGTGAGGGCCTCTACGAACAGCTCTCTAGGGCCGGGCTCGAGGTCATCTATGACGACCGGGATGAACGCGCCGGGGCCAAATTTGCGACGATGGAACTGATTGGCACGCCCTGGCGGTTGACCGTCGGCCCACGCGGGCTGAAAAAAGGGACCGTAGAGGTAACCTCGCGCCGCACCGGCGCCTCCGAGGAGATGACGCCCGAGGCCGCCGTGACCCGGATGGTGGAGACCTATGCCGGACTCTAAGGCGCCGGGCCCGTTCTCCCGTCTCGAATGGATGATCGCAGGGCGGTATCTGCGCGCCCGGCGGCGCGAGGGAACAATCTCGGTGATTGCCGGGTTCAGTCTGGTCGGGATCTTCCTCGGCGTCGGCACGCTGATCGTGGTCATGTCGGTGATGAACGGCTTCCGCATTGAGCTCGTGGACCGGATCCTCGGCACCCAGCCGCATATCATCGCCCTCTCCTCGGACCGGACAGGATTGACCGAGTTCGATGCGCTCGCCGCCCGCCTGGCCGAGCACCCGGAAGTAACCCGTGTGGCGCCGATGATAGAGGGGCAGGTGCTCTCAAGCTCCGATGCAGATAACGCGGGTGCGCTGGTCAGAGGGATGCGAAAAGAGGACCTGAAGAGCCTCGATGCCGTCGCCAACCCGGAGGAATTTCTGGGCGATATCGAAAATTACGAGGATGGCGTCGCAATCGGCGCCGGATTGGCCGAGAAACTCAGGATCGGCATCGGCGACCAGATCACGCTGATCCTTCCGCGCGGTCCGGCCACTCCCTTCGGCGTCAGACCCCGCATAAAGTCCTACACCGTCACCTACATCTTCCGCGTCGGCATGCATCAGTACGACAGCGCCTTCGTCTTCATGCCGCTGGAGGAGGCGCAGAAGTTCTTCAACAAGGAGGGCAAGGTCGACGGGGTCGAGGTAATGGTCACCCAGCCCGATGAGGTGGAGCGGGTCGGGACCGAGCTTTACTCCTTCCTCAACACCAACGCTTTCCTCTGGAACTGGCGGCGTGAGAACGGTGCCTTCATCACCGCACTGAAGGTCGAGGCGAACGTGATGTTCCTCGTCCTCTCGCTGATCTTCCTGATCGTGGCGCTCAACATCGTCTCCGGCCTGATCATGCTGGTGAAGGAGAAGACCCCCCATATCGGCATCATGCGCACTTTCGGGATGCGCCGCGGCGCCATCATGCGGGTCTTCTTTATCGCTGGTAGCGCGATCGGAGTGACCGGAACGATCCTCGGCGTCATCGGCGGTGTCCTCTTCACGATCTACATCCACGATATTCAGTCGGTGGTGGAGTGGGTGACAGGGACGCCGGTCTGGGATTCAGAGCTGCGTTATCTCACCCGGCTGCCCGCTGTCCTGCAATGGTGGGACGTGTGCCTGACCGTGATCACGGCGCTCAGCTTCTCCTTCCTCGCAACGCTTTACCCGGCCTGGCGCGCGGCCCGGCTCGACCCGGTGCAGGCCCTGCGCAATGAATGAAGCACTGGTGCTGAGCGGCGTGACCCGGACCTATCCCGGGGCGAGACCGGTCGAAGTGTTGCGCGGCGTCGATCTCAGCGTCAATGGCGGTGAGATTGTCGCGCTAGTCGCCCCGTCGGGTGCGGGCAAATCGACCCTCTTGCAGATTGCAGGGCTGCTCGACAGCCCCGATGGCGGATCGATCAAACTTGGCGGGCGGGAAATGACCGGCCTGGATGAGGAGGCGCGTACGGCGGCGCGCCGCGACATGCTGGGCTTTGTCTATCAGTTCCACCATCTCCTGCCGGAATTCTCGGCCGAAGAGAACGTGGCCCTTCCGCTCATGACCTCGGGCCATGCCAGGACGAGTGCGATCGAAAAAGCTGGGGCGCTTCTCTCCCAGGTCGGCCTGAGCGAGCGCCGAACCCACCGGCCCTCGGAGCTTTCTGGCGGCGAACAGCAACGCACGGCGATCTGCCGGGCGCTTGCCAACAGCCCACGTTTGCTGCTCGCGGACGAGCCGACTGGCAATCTCGATCCGGCGACGGCCGAGCGGGTCTTCTCCATGCTGATGAAGGTGGTCCGCGAGACAGGGCTGGCGGCGTTGATTGCCACCCACAACCACCAGCTAGCGGAGCAGATGGACCGGGTTGTCCGATTGGAAGACGGTCGTATTATCTGAGCTGAAACCCATCCTAGTAACCTGCGGTAATCTCAAGGTCTCCGAGGCCGTATTCCGGCAATCCGACCCGCAGCGTCTTGCTGGCGCTCGCGTCAAGAAACCCTGCCAGTTTGATGGCAAATTGACCTCTTGCGCCGCGTCAAGATCTAAGAGCGGCTAACATCTGGTCAGGTTTGCTCCCGAGCAGGTGTGTAATCTGCAAGCATCGGCTCAACGTTGGTCATCTTGGCGGTGTCGAACGGGAAGGCCAATTGTGGGTCCGGGAATTTATAACTAGAGTGGAAGCGTAGTTGCGAAGGCGGTATCGGCATTCGCCAATTCACCATCTCCGCCTGCTGAGAGACTCGTACCGTTCATGTTCAACTCCCTTGGCCCGATTGTCTCGACTCTGCTTCTGATCGGCGTTGCCACGGGTCTCGGGGCCTATCCGATCAAGAAGCTCATTCAGGTTCAGGAGGCGAAACATGAGCTGAGGCACGGATCGCCTGGCTTTTTCCGCACCATGTCCGGCTGGATCATCATCGCGGTCTGGTTCGCGGCGATCTGGTTCTTTGCCACGATCACCGGAGACTGGTGGGCGACCGGGGACCTCGAAGGGGCAATCGCGCGGAGCGGCAGGCGGCTCGAACTGATCCTGAGAATCCTTGCGGCGTTGTCCGATGACTGAGAGCGCTCCGATCGCACAAAGGGATCTCTTATGCACAAGCTGCGCGGGGCAGTGCGCCTTCGTGCCCGAGACCGGCGCGTTGACCTGCCAAAGCTGTGGGATGGCACATGAGATTGTCCTCGATCCCGATGCCGATCCGGCGGCCGAACAGCACTATCACCCTGATCTGCCGCATACGGAGCAGCCCAGGTTCTCGCAAAGCCGGCCCTTCCAATGTGAGACCTGCGGCGGCGAGGTGGTCTTTCACGGCTACTCGATCTCCGAGAACTGTCCTTATTGCAACGGCGCCCTGGTCGAACGCCCGGATGACGAGAGCTATGCCACGCTTGGGATGATCCCATTTTCGGTGAGCGGGGAGCAGGCTCAGATCAACGCACAGAACTGGGTTGCCCGCCGCTGGGCTGCACCCACAGACTTGGGGGAGGTCGTCACCCGCAGCCGGGTGGCTGGTATCTATGTGCCGTTCTGGACCTTCGACAGCCAGGAAGCCGTCAATTACACAGTGAGATACCGGGTCAAGCAGGGCAAACGCTCTGTAACGCGTGTCGACAGCGGCTTCATGCGTACCGAGTTCGACGATCTGTTGATGCCGGCCTCGCCTCACGTGACCCCCTTGATCCGTGACGGGATCCTGCACGAGTTCGACCCGGGCAACCTCCGGCCATTCGAGCCCGCCTATCTTGCTGGGTTCGCGGCCCAGCGGCACCACCAGTCTGTCCGCGAGGGGCTGGAGCACAATGCCGCCGACAAGGCGCTTCTCCTGCGCAATCGGGTGAAGAAGCATTCGGGCAAGAGGGGCATTGTCGATGTGAGCTATCTGACGGATACGACAGGAATCAAGTACCGTCGGATCCTGCTGCCGGTTTGGATCCTGCACTACGTCTATGACGGCAAGCCAATGAAGGTCGTCGCCTGCGGCCTCCATGGACGCACATTCGGGGAGCGTCCGTTCTCGATCAGCAAACTGCTTGGCCTCGCCGCTCTCGCAGCCAGCGCGGCCGCGGCTTTCGGATTCCTCTGGGGGGCAGCGAACTTCTACTGAAAAGTGGTCGAGCCCCAACGGTTCAGGCTCGCTCGATGTCTATGCTTGGTCAGGTCATCAGGCGTGGGTCCCAGCGATAGTTGGTCAGATTCTCGTGGCCGTTCTCGGTGATCAGGACCTGGTTTTCGAGCTTGATCGAGAACTCGCCCGGGGTGTTTTGGATCAGCGCCTCGACGCAGAGCATCATGCCCGGTTCGAGCACATAATCGAACTCGCCGTCCTCCCACATCTCGGGGTATTTGATCAGCGGCCACTCATCGCAGAGGCCGACGCCGTGCATCTTGCAGCCGTAGCGGCCCTCCTGGAACTCGTCATCCAAGAGGTGGCCGCCGTGGGAGAGCTCTTTGAAGCTCACGCCCGGCGCCAGTAGTTCGGTGTTCTCTTCCACATGGGCGACTGCGTATTGGTAGAGGCGGCGCATCTCATCCGTCGGTTTGCCATCGCCGATGAACCAGGTGCGCGAGATATCGGCGCAGAGCCCGTAGGCGCCGATCAGATCGGTGTCGAGCCCGCAGATCTCGTTGTTCTGGATCACGCGGGGGCCGCATTCCTGGAACCACGGGTTCGTGCGCGGACCGGAGGCGAAGAGCCGGGTCTCGATCCACTCGCCGCCGCGCTTGATGTTCTCGGCATGGAGCACCGCCCAGACCTCGTCTTCGGTTTTACCCGGCTCGCAGGCCTGCTCCATCTCCCAGACAGCGGCCTCGCAGGCGTGCATGCAGCAGCGCATGGCGAGGATCTCATCGGGGCCCTTGATGGAGCGGGCTTTCTCAGTCACCTCTTCGCCTTCGGTCACCTCGATCCCATTTGCGACCAGCGCGCGGTAACCATCGACCATGATCTTGTCGACGCCGAGGCATTTGTTGCCAGGTGCGTGCTCGGCCATCATCTCTACGACCTCCGCGATGAAGCTCGAGGCGCGCTGATGGGTTTTGTCGCCGGTGGAGAAATAGAACATCGCCGCCCCGCCGCGGACCTCCTTAACCAGCGGATTGAAGTCAGACAGGAAGGAATAGGCTGCCCCCTTGTACTCCCAGAGGCACATATGGCCATCTGCGCCGACGAAGAGCGCGCGGAACGGGTTGTGGGTGTTCCAGAGCTGCATGTTGGAGCTGTCGGTCGCATAGCGGATGTTCAGCGGATCGAACAGCAGCAGACCGGCAAGGTCGCGCTTGACGATCTCGCTCACAAGCCGGGCGTGGCGGAAGCGGCGCATCTCGGGCAGGTCCGGCATCTCGAGCATCGCGGCCTCCCATTCGGCGAAGGCGAGCGGCGTCGGGCCGATCTCGGCGCGGTCATTGTCGCGCGGGGTGCCATCGGGGCGCAGGTCGGGATCGACATCGCGGGCCGGGCGGCGGGTCGGATCGACCCTGCGGCTTTCGACCGAGAATGTGGATGGCTTGTTCATCGCGCTCTCCCTCTGCTCTTCTGAGGCTGAACTTCTCTCGCCGCCGCCGCAATCCCGTTTTCGTCACGACATGTCGCGAATGGGCAAGTTGAGAGGGGCTGGGGCCGCGGCGCAGGCGGGGAGCCGGCACTTGACCTGCCGGGGCGGGGGCCTGAGAAGGGCGGGCATGGACCCGGTGAAACGCCAATATGAGACCTATCCCTATCCGGCGCGCAACCCCGCAGACGAGGCGACGCGGCTGATTGAGGGCTCGCCGTCGCATCCGCTGGAGATCGACCATTTCCTGTTTGGCGGCACGCGCGACTGGCGCCAGCCTTTTCGCGCGCTGGTCGCGGGTGGCGGCACCGGCGATGGGCTGATCATGCTGGCGCAGAAGCTAGCCGATATCGGCTGCCCGGCCGAGATCACCTATCTCGATCTGTCAGAGGCCAGCCGGGCAGTGGCAGAGGCGCGGGCGGCGGCGCGGGGGCTCTCGGGCATCAGGTTCCTGACCGGGGATCTGCTGTCCGCGCCGGACCATGGGCCCTTCGATTACATCGACTGCTGCGGAGTGCTGCACCATCTGCCTGATCCCGACGCAGGCTTCCGCGCGCTCGCGGCCGCACTGGCGCCAGAGGGCGGGATCGGGCTGATGGTCTACGCGCCCCATGGCAGGGCAGGGGTCTATCCGCTGCAGGAGGCGTTCGGAACGCTCTTGAAGGAGGATACGCCTGAGGAGCAGGTGACCCTGGCGCGCGCAGCACTCGCGCGGCTCTCGCCTGCGCATCCTTTTGTCCGCAACCCGTTGCTGGGCGATCACAAGGACGGAGATGCAGGACTTTACGACCTGTTGCTCCACAGCCACGATCGGCCCTATTCGGTGGAGGATCTGGCCGGTGCGCTTGGATCGGCGGGCCTCGCGATCGTCTCCTTCGTTGAGCAGGGGTGCTATGATCCCGCGCGCTATCTGCCGCGCGAGGAGGCGTTTCGCGACCGGCTTGCCCGGCTCGACCCGCTGGCGCAGGCAGCGCTGGCGGAGAAGCTTGCCGGGAACATGAAAACCCATGTGGTCTACGCTGCGGCGAAAGACCGGGCGGGCGGTCTGATGGCCAACGGGCGGCAGCCGGGCCAGGTGCCGCATCTGCGCGGGGTCTCTCCCACGGGGCTCGCGAAGCAGATCAAG
This sequence comes from Pseudomonadota bacterium, assembly GCA_039180675.1. Lineage (GTDB taxonomy): Bacteria > Pseudomonadota > Alphaproteobacteria > Rhodobacterales > Rhodobacteraceae > Thermohalobaculum. The sequence continues at coordinate 113,588 of JBCDDC010000009.1, forward strand.
GCCAAGGGCCATGTTCCGGTGACGCTGAAGAGCCTCGAATTCCGGGTCAGCCTGCCCCGGGATGCCGCGCCCCTGATCGCGCAAGTAGACGGGCGGAATACGCTACAGCGGATCGCGGCTGGCGCTGGCCTCGACTGGATCGCCTTCCTGCAGATCTGGGGCGCAGTGCATCGTGAACTCACGGGCTTCAACCTGCTGAACTACTCTCAGGGCGCACGGCTGTGACATCGCCCTGGGTGATGGGCCACGCGCTCGATACGCCGTTCATGCAGACGCGCACGGCACATCCACCGGGCATCACGCCATTGGACCCAGCGGAATGGATCAGAGTGGACCCGGATTTTGCCGCGCAGATGGCCTATCGCAGCCGCCTGCTGGCCGATGTGCCCGAGGTGGTTCTGGAGGCGCAGGATGGGGCCGGGCCGCTGATCCGGGAATTCTACCATGCCATGATCGCCCACCTGGCCGGACGCTCGGACTACATGATCGAAGGCGATGAGATCATCCGGCCGGACGGGGTGCAGATTCCCTGCGACCCGGCCCGACCACTGGAAACCATCTGCAACCTGATCGCCGACGATATCTGCCTGCTGCTCCCCGATGCGGAGGCGGGCGAGTACATCCTCGTCGCAGGACTGCTTTGCTTCCCGTCCCGCTGGCTCCTGAGCGAAAAGATGGGCCGGCCGCTCACAGTGATCCACGAGCCGGTGCCCGAATACGACGCGGATCTCGCGCGGCGGGTGAACCGGCTGTTCGAGGCGATCCGCCCCGGGCGGCCGATGGTGCGGGTCAACTGGCTGATCCATGCCAGCGCCGAGCTGCACCTGCCGCTCGGCCTCTCGGACAAGCTAGTCGCCGAGGCAGACCCGGAGTGCGGGCTCTACCTGCGCACGGAACGCCAGACCCTGGTCCGGCTGCCTGAGACCGGCGGCGTGGTCTTTGGCATCAAGACCAGCATCTGCCCGCTCGACCGGCTGACACCTGATCAGTCAGCCGCACTGATGCGCGAGCTCGAAGTGAAACACCGCCATCCGGCGCTTGCGGAAGAGGATGACCCGGTGCTTGAGGTCGCCCGCGATCGCCTCTCGGCTCAGGCGATGCGCTAGCTCCTTCGCATTGGCGGTTGATTGAAGCCGCCCGCTTGGCTCAACTAGGCCCATCGAACCAGCGAAGGCGCCCGCCCTTGGATATCCACATCGACCCCGCGATCCTGTTCCGTATGGAGATCTACAAATCCCATGTCGAACTGGTCCGCCGCAGTCAGGAGCGCCGCTTCGAGATCCTGCGCTATTCCTTCGCCGGGCTTGCGACTTACTACGCGTTTCTGATGACGCTGCGCGCGCCCAGCGTGGTCTGCACCCACACGGCAATCACGCTGGTCTGGATCCCAATCTTCTTCCTGACGATGGTCTTCCTCTACATCTCCATCGTGAACCGCAATATTGCCAAGCACGGGCAGTTTCTGAAGTATCTGTTCGACAATGCGATGAACAAACATGGGCTTGGGCCGAACCTCTATAACGACTTCATAAACGCCTATGAGCCCAGTACGATCGAACGGCTGCTGGAGCGGGGCCGGCTGCACTACACCCAGCTCGTGGTGCTCGCGATGATCGGAGGTGTCATCGCGCTCTTCCTCGCGCTCGGGGTCGATCCGTCCGATCCGATTTGCCAACCGAAAGGAACGTCATGAAACGCGTCAAGGATATGGTGGCCGAGGCTAATGAACATGTCGAACATGCGCCCGCGGCCGAGATGCTGGACCAGCACGGCGCCGAAGGGGTGACCTTCGTCGACCTGCGTGACCCGCGCGAGTTGGAGCGCGACGGCATGATCCCCGGCGCCTTCCACTGCCCGCGCGGCATGCTGGAGTTCTGGATCGATCCCGAAAGCCCTTACGCCAAGCCGCAGTTCCAGACCGGCAACAAGATCATCTTCTACTGCGCGTCGGGCTGGCGCTCGGCCCTCTCGGCCAAAGTCGCCCATGACATGGGCCTCGCCAACGTCACCCACATCTCCGATGGTTTCGGCGGCTGGAAGAAGGCCGGCGGGCCAGTGGGAGAGAAGCCGATCAAGAAGTGAGCTTGCGATCTAGCCTCTGTTTTCTTTGCTTGTCTGCAAGCCCGGCTTTGGCAGAGGTTTGCGACAAGGGACCTTCGATCAGTGTCCCATATCTTCCACCCATCGAACTCGTCGTTCTTCTAGCAAGTGCTGGTGCGATTTTGGCGGGCAAAGTCTGGCCGCACATATTGATTTCAGTCTTTGCGGGCTTCGGTTTGCTGGTCTCAACCTTGCTATGGCTCGATCCGATCGAAATGGATTTCCAAGCGCGTATTGAGGGCTGTCAAGGTGATCCAGTTGAGGGTATTCTGATCTCGCTTGGCTTCCTCTGTTGGTCACTGTACTGGGCCATTATCAAGCCCAGATTGAGCGCATAGCTGAACAGGAGACCAAGTTTTCAACGATGAGCAGACCCTGATCAGCGGTACCGTTCGCTTCTTTGCGCAGGAGCGTCTTGCGCCAACTGCACATGCAATGCTGATGGTCCTGAGGAGCGTGCCCAACACTTCCGACCGTTTCGGTGGCTGTATGAAGGCCGGTGGGCTGGTTCGAGAGAAGCCCGTCAAGAAATGAATCGGCCTGCAGTGAGTTGCGCAAAATAGATCTCGCTTCGCGCGGCAGACACGTTAAATAGCGGCCGAACGGCGATATTGAGAGGGGCCATGGCGCGCAATATTCTGATACTCGGGGCGTCCTACGGCTCGCTTCTCGGCACCAAGCTTCTGATGGCCGGCCACAACGTTACCCTGGTCTGCAGGCGCAAGACGTCCGAGCTGATCAACCGCGACGGGACTGAGGTGCGGATCAAGCTGCGCGATGAGGCCGTGCACCGGGCGATCTTCTCGCGCGATCTGCCGGGGCAGGTGGACGCTGCGCCACCCGAGGATGTCGATCTCGAACGCTATGATCTGGTCTGCCTCGCGATGCAGGAGCCTCAGTACACGAACCACACGATCCGGGTCCTGATGATCAAGATCGCCGAGGCGGGGCTGCCCTGTCTTTCGATCATGAACATGCCCCCGCTGCCGTATCTGAGGCGCATTCCGGCGCTCAGCGCGATGGATCTGGAGGAGGCGTTCACCAACGCCCAGGTGTGGGAGCGGTTCAGGCCGGGTCTCGTCTCGCTCTGCTCCCCCGACCCGCAGGCGTTCCGCCCGCCGGAGGAGGCAGCCAATGTCCTGCATGTCGGGCTGCCCACGAACTTCAAGGCCGCGACCTTCGAGGACGACACCCACAACGAGTTGCTGCGCGATCTTGAGGCCGACATCGCCGCCGTCACGCTCGACGGCAAGGATGTGCCGGTGAAGCTGAAGGTGTTCGACTCGCTTTTCGTCCCGCTGGCGAAGTGGTCGATGCTGTTGACCGGGAACTATCGCTGCATCACGCTGCACGAGCCTCAGGCAATCCGCGATGCGGTGCATGGGGATCTGGAGCTCTCGGCATCGATCTATGCGCATGTGGATGCTATTGCGCGCAAGCTCGGGGCCGACCCGGGTGATCAGGTGCCTTTCGAGAAATACGCGAAGGCGGCCGAGAGCCTGTTAAAGCCCTCGTCTGCTGCCCGCGCGGTCGCCGCTGGCGCACCGTTCATCGAGCGGGTCGATCTGCTGGTGAAGCTGATCTCACACCAGCTTGAGATGCCGCATCCCGAGATTGATCGGACGGTCGAGACCGTTGATCACAAGCTGGACGAGACGATCTTGCCCGGCTGATGCCGGATTGACTGGCCTGCGTCCGTAGGATCCGCCATAGCGATGCGCCTTGCCGCGCGATGTGGCATTTGTAGCAGGTCGCGAAATCTAACCTAATGAGGGAGACCGGTGATGGATCAGTCGCAGGAAGAGAAGCTCGTCATCCGCCGGTCTGTCGACATTTATGTCTCGCTCGCCCTGATCACGCTGCTCGGCTATCTCGCGATTGACCTGATCCTGCCCTTCGTCTCGATCCTGCTCTGGTCCGTGATCCTCAGTGTGGGGACCTACCCGGCCTATGCGGTTCTGGCGAAATGGCTCGGGGGGCGGAGCAGCCTGGCCGCAGCCGTAATCGCAGTGCTGCTGCTCTCGATCCTGCTGTTGCCCATGATCCTGATCGCGCAGTCGATCGTCGACTCGGTGGCGACGATTGCCGAACGGGTCGCGAATGACGATCTGAGCGTGCCGCCGCCGAATGCCTCGGTCGCCGAATGGCCTCTGATTGGCGAGGAACTGCATGCGCTGTGGAGTCGGGCGTATCTGAACCTCGAAAGCGTGCTGCAGCAGTTCGCGCCGCAGCTCAAATCGGCGGCCGGATCCGCGATCAGCATCGGAACCTCGCTGCTGTTCGGTCTGCTTCAGTTCGCAATGGCGATCGTCTTCGCAGCGGCGCTTCTGATCTATACCGAGCCGCTGAGCGAGGCGAGCGGGATCGTTGCGAGACGTGTCGCCAAGACGCGCGGGGCGGAGTTTCTGAGGATGGCGAGCGCGACGATCCGCACCGTCTCGCGCGGGCTGATCGGGATCGCGATCGCACAAGGTGGCGCGGCGTCGATCGGCTTCTTCGTGGCTGGTTTCCCGCTTGCCGGGGTTCTCTCGGTTCTCGTGATCGGGGCTGCGCTTGTCCAGTTCCCCGCGCTCGTGATCATCCCGAGTATCATCTATGCGTGGAGTGAGATGACCACCGGCGGGGCGCTGATCTTCACGGCCTACATGCTTCCCGTGCTGCTGCTGGACAACATTCTCAAGCCGGTTCTGATGGCTCGTGGGCTGACGACGCCGATGATCGTGATCTTCATCGGGGTTCTAGGGGGCACATTATCAGCCGGTCTGCTCGGCCTCTTCACCGGCCCGGTCATTCTGGCCGTTGTCTATGAGATGATACAGATCTGGGTGCGCAGCATCGATCCGGGCGATACGGTTGCACAGCCGGGCGTCGCATCCGAGCCTGGGGATTAGGTCGCCTCCAACGTCACCCACATGAGTCGTTACTGATAGATCAGCTTCGTCTCGGCGCCTTCTGCGATCTCAACGCCCGTGATCGTCAGCGTCTCGATGCTCTTCTTGGTGAAGAGGAGGCGGGAGAGCGGGTTGATCAGGTTGCTCTCGATCCGGTTGCCGATGCCTCGGCCGCCGTCGAGCAGCTCGAAGGTACACGCGGCCTCAAGCTCATCTTTCGCTCCAGGTGTGAGGATGATCTCGACACCATGCTCCTCGCGGACTGCATCGATCACGCGCCGGACGACAGCGTCGAAAATAACACCTGAGCTGCGTGTATTAATAAACTGGAATGGAACGATATTCTGCCCCAGTCGGTTCATCAGTTCGGGTCGCTTGAGGTTGTAGCGGAAGTGATCGGCGACCGCGCGGGTCAGCTTCTCCTCGAGCACCTTATCGGTGTCTGACGGAAGGACCGTCTGGCCCGAGTTCGAAGACTTGTCGCCGCCTACGACACCCACGTTCGAGGTGAAGATGATCAGTGCCTCGGAAAAGTACCCGGTCTCGCCCCGGCTGTCCGAGAGGCGGCCATCGTCGAGGATCTGCAGGAACATATCCAGGATCCGCGGGTGGCCCTTTTCGATCTCGTCGAACAGGAACACGCCGAACGGGCGGGCGCGAACCGCGTTGACCAGTTCCCCGCCGTTCTCGTGGCCGGGTGCACCGGCTGGCGGGCCGATCAGGCGGCCGATCGCCTCCTCGTTCATGAATTCGGACATGTCGAAGCGGTTCATCGCCGTCTCGTCGCCGAACATCACCTCGGCGACCGCTTTTGCGAGTTCGGTCTTACCGACACCGGACGGGCCGACGAAGAACAGGATGCCGCGCGGGCGCGTGCCCCGGTTTGTGGTCTGCGCCCCGGAGAGCCCCATGATCGAGCGCACCAGAATGTCGTAGGTCCGCTCGAGCGCGCGTGGCTGACCCTTCACCCGGCGCTCCAACACCTCTTTGGAGTCCTGAACCCGCTGGCGCATGACCGGCGATGTCCAAGGGTTGCGGTTGGTGCCCAGGATGTAGTGGCGCAGCGCCTCCGAGAGGTCGGCAAGGCCGATCTTCTCTGCCCTGGCAAGATCCACCACCGACAGCATGTCCATCAGCATCATTCCCTCGCAACCGACGGCGAATTGCTCGACCATCTTCGCCTGCTTGTCGAAGGGCAGGGAGCTGTAGTCGTGCAGGCCGCTTGCGAGGAAGGTCATGAAGCTGATCCGGTCGCTCAGATCCGGGTAGCCAACCACCATGTCCCGCAGCGATGGATTGCGGGTCGTGAACCATTCCGGCATGTCGCCCAGCCGTTCGACCACCCAGATGATCGGGTTTCTGGGCGGGCTCTCCCATTCGGACTCGGGCCGCGAAGGAGCGGGCGCGCGGGACAGCTTGTCCAGCGTCACGAACAGATGATCCAGATCGTCGCCGCCCTGGCGCAGGGCCATCGACGCGTAGTCGAAGAGCAGCGCCATCGGGATGCGCGCTTCGTTCATCACGCGCCGGCAAAGATCGGCGATCTCGCGCGGGGTGACGGCTGTCTGGCCCAGCTCGAAACCAAGATCCGACAGGATTTCCTTGAACCGCTGGTCGCACTCGTCATGGATCTTCAAACCGTCGACCGGGTCATGCAGCAGGAGAAGTTTATAGCCCTGCTGCTCCAGCACGCTCCAGACCGCGCATTCGAAAGGCGCGAACTCGATCTCGGTGCCACGGTTCAGCGGATAGACGTCGCGCACATTGCCAGACAGCACGAATTGAGAGCGGATCGAGAGCCCGGTCGAGAGTTCCGAAAACCAGGCCGGGGCCACGAAGTCCAAAAACGGCGAAGCGTCTTGCTGCTGGTCGTCCATCCTGTGGTCCCTCCGGTTCCCGGCAGGCGCGCACCAGCGCGCGTCAAAACCGGACAAGCAGTTCATTCCGAGACGGTTACGTACGAAACTTGGCAAAGGTAAGACGGATTATGGGCAGGTCGCTTAACATCTCGTGGATGTGATCCGGCCCTCGAACGCACTTGATACGGGTCATCCGCGATTGCGCGCCCGTGCATAATATGGAACAATTTTGGATGACGGCATCTGTTTCTTCGATGCTTGTCTTCATTTTCGGGGGGATAAATGTCGAACATAGCGGGCAAAGCCTATGCGATGAACGTCCTGACGCCGAGCAAGCCCAGGATCACCTGGGTGAACCGGCTCATCTTCATGGTCAGCCGCGGGCGGCCGGATCAGTTGAAGGGGCTGCTGGGTCTGTCTCTGATCCACTTCGCAAGATGGTGCTTCGTCAAGCCGAGCGAGTGGCCGCTTTTCGACAAGGACCTTGTCGCAAAACGTGACAAGGGAGAGATGCCGGTCAAGTTCGACTACATGCTCTTCTGCTCGAACTTCAACGGGACCTGGGACCAGTATATCGACGCGTTCTCCGACGGGATCCCGAACGGGCTCAACCTGTTCTGGTGGTCGGCGACGAAGTATCCGCTGTCGATCCCGATCTCATCCTTCAAGCGCTACATCACGCATAATCAGATCGACACGCAGTACTACTACAACGCAACGCCGGGCGGGGCGCAGCGCGATGTGAAATGCGGCTTGAGAGTCCGCGATGCAGTGCTCGAACTGGAGGAAGCCTACAAGACCCAGACGCCTGAGGAATTCGCGGCCTCCTACCGCTCAGCGCTCGGCAAGGTTCAGAACTATCTGGGAGATCCAGGCTACGGCCCGGTGGCGAGCCTCGATACTGAAAACGCGGACATCATCCGCGTCGAGCGCTTGCGCGACAAGCGCGCCGCCTGACCCCCGACGAAGGAGAGCCCCTATGCCAAACTTCGATGCCGGGCACTATTTTCTAACGACGCTCGCGCCGATCCGGATCGATGCCTGCGATGACGGCGTCAGCCATGTCGAAGCGATCCGCAACCTGCTCGCCGATTTGCCGACCGCGCTGCAGAGCCCGGCGACCGAGTCGATTGCGGAAACCATTGAAGATGGTGTCGTCGATCGCAAGGAGGCTGAGAAGGTGAACAGTCCGTTCGCTGCCTCACGCCGGACCCATCTCTGCCGCTTCGTGGTGATCGATGACGTGGTCTATAATGGCCGCCTCGGGTCCGATGCCATCGCCGTTGCCCTGAAGCGCGCGCCGGATCCGCTGTCGCCGCAGCACATCGACCGACTGCCATCCCCATATCTGCTGTTCTCCGCCGATATCGATGCGATCCTGAAGCCGGGCGATCCACTGCCGGACGAGTTGACCGTCGATCAGCAGAACGCGGTGCGCGACAGCTATGCCCGCGAGGTCTGGGAGATCGCGGGCGAGACCATCAAAAAGCTCTACAGCCACTGCCAGGGCTTTGACGGGGTCGATAGCGCCGAGGCTTTCGCTGCCTATCTCGCCAAGTGCCAGGTCGAGACGTGGATGCCCTTCAACGACTACTACATCGACTACAAGACCGAGTTGAAAGGGTTGGAGCCGCTCAATACGAAGAAGATCGCCCGGGTCGCAGGCCCGCCGATCGTTCTGACGCTGCTCTGCCTTGCGGTCGGTCTGCTCGACAGCTTCATCGAGCTCGCGTTTCAAAGAAACCTCGTCAATGACTGGATATGGCTGGGGGTCCCGATCTTCGGCCTTGCATCGGCGGTCGCGATCCAATGGGCCTACAACTACGCCATGAACCTCGGGGCCACGAGCTGGCCGGCGGCGAAGTACGGCAGCCTGACGGCCGTGCTCAAAGGGCTCTACACCCAGCAGCACTTCGCTGATTTCGTGATCGAAAATCAGGGAAAATCGGCGGCCGATCTCCACAAGAACTTCGGTGCGTTCCTCAAGAAGTACAAGCCTTCGGAGGAACTGGACGAGAAAACCACCCAGCTACCCGGCGTGATCGGGTCAGTAGCGAGGCCGAGACGAAATGACAAAGCAGCTTAACCTGGAGGATATCCAGGGCAATGTAATCCGCGCATATGGCAAATTCGGGTACCCGAAGGCCCGCTACTTTTTCCTCAATCTGACGAATGCCTGGGTCGGGCGGCGGTTTGTCCAAGAGGTTCTGGCCTCTGGCAAGATCACCACGGCGAAGCGCTGGGTCCGGGTTCCTGACCCGCTCAATCCCGGAAAGACCGTCCCATTTGGGCCGGATGTGACGATGAACATCGGGTTCAGCTTCATGGGGCTCTATATGATGGAGCTGCCTACGCGGACATTGCAGGGCATGCCGGACGAGTTCATCGACGGGATGCGCAAGCGGGCCTTCATCCTGGGCGACAAACCCGCCGAAGACATCGATCGGCCGCAGCAGCCAGTCATGAACGCCGATGTTAAAAAATTGATGTGGGAGAAGGAGTTCGGCGCTGCAGCTGAGGCGAAGACACCCACTAGTAAGACAGCCGCACCGGCGATGCCGGACTTCGAAAGTGATCCCTCTCCGGAATGGATGGAGAACTGGGACCCAATCTGGAAGGAAAACCGTTCCTGCATCGGCTCGACGGATGTCCATATCTGGATATCCGTCAACGCAAAGGTCGACTTCGGTACGGAGAACCCGGTGACGGCGCCGGGCGAAAAGCACGACGTCCTCAATGAGTGTACAAAGTGGATCGAAGATACCTGTGCCGCCGTCACGGCTGAGTACTATCAGAAGTTCGAGGATCCCCGCGGGCAGATCCGCATCCTGCCCGCCTGCAAGGTGCCAGGGAAGAAGAAGGGTGAGATGGTGGACCAGCTCTTCATCTCGGGCAGCGCGGTTTTTGAAGAGATTGAACTCGATGGTGACCTCGAAGTTCCGAAGGTCGCGGTGGTTGAGAAGGATGGCGTCTTCGAACCTCAGATCGTCGGTCGCGATACGCATAAGAAGGGCGAAAAGGTCGTCATGCCAACACCCTACGAGCATTTTGAGATGTCTGACGGCATCGGCGATCCAGTGTTTGAGGGTCAGTTCCCCGAAGACGAGATGCGCGACAAGGTGATCGGCCGCGGGAAATGGATGAGCCCGGACAGGGGCGAAAAGGGGTGGGAGCCGCTCGCGACCGGCGAGTTTCTGCTGGGCCACCCGGATGAGAGCCAGGAATTACCCCCGGCGCCGCGCCCGCCAGAGTTTGCCCGGAACGGGACCTTCATGGCCTTCCGCAAGCTGCATGAGAACGTGGCGAGCTTCTTCGACTACATCGAGGCGCAGGCGAAAAGCTACGCGGCCAGCACCAAGGGGGCCGAGGAAGAACTCGACCCCGACAATGAAGACGATCTCAAGAAGGCAACGCAGATCCTCAAGGCGAAGATCGTCGGGCGCTGGGAGGATGGCGTTCCGCTGAGCAAGGCGCCGACCTACGCCAAGTGGGAAGATGTGCGCGACGCCTACAGTCTGACCGACGACAAAACCTACTCCGCGTGGGAAAACCGGATCAGATATCTGCGCAAGAGCCATGCCTCCGACTTCAAGTTCGGCGATGACATGCAGGGATACAAAAACCCGAACTCATCGCATGTCAGGCGGGTGAACACGCGGGATTATCTCGACCCGCAAAACGAACCAAATCCTGAGATCTATGTGGGCGAGGACAACAAGCCCAATCCGCGGATCAACGAGAACGCCACGACCCAGCTCAACAAGCGCCGCCGCATCCTGCGCCGTGGTCTGCCCTATGGCGAGTCGAGCCTTTATGCCAAGGGCAAGAAGAGCGACGAGACGGAGCAGGGCGTCGCCATGATGATCATCTGCGCCAACCTGTTTCGCCAGTTCGAATTCGTGCAGCAGCAGTGGATCCAGTACGGGCTCGACTTCAATTCGGGCAACAACACCTGCCCGCTGGTCGGCGATCACGGCAAGCACAACCGCTTCACCATCCCGTCGGACCCGGCAAAGGGCGGGTGTCCCTTTGTCATGTCGGGAATGCCGACCTTCGTGGAGCCCCGGGGCGGGGAGTACTTCTTCATCCCCTCGATGACGGCGCTCCAGATGATCGCCAACGGTTCGGTCGACCCGACCTGAGCGCGGAGCGTAGCCATGACAGCGATCGTTACCTTCCTCGAGAGCCTGTTCGGGGTCGTCATCAACTGGATCAACGGCCTCGCGGGGTTGTTCCGTGTTCTTCGAGTGGTCATCCGCGCGCGCCTTGCGGGCAAGGAGGGGTTCGGCGCCCGCGTGGCCGGAGAGCTCACGCAACCTGCCCAGATGCGCGAAGTGATGAGCTTTCTGCGGGCTTTCATTCCCAATATCGTGCTCGACCGGGTCTTCGTGAAATCCTACGAGAACAACGGCACCGCGGTCGTCACGCGGCGAAACGACATCATCGAGGTTCTCAACCGCAACGAGGATTTCGAGGTCGTCTACGGCCCCCGGATGAAGGAGATCACCGACGGGACGAACTTCTTCCTTGGGATGCAGCCCGGCTGGGATTACACGCGCGACGTCTCGGCGATGCGGCTGGCCGCGCGGGCAAACGATGTCGACGAGATCATCCTGCCCCGGGCGCGGCAGGTTGCTGAGGAAGCCGTCGCCTCGGCAAACGGGATCATCGACCTGCCGCAGGATGTGAGCCTTAAGACCTCATCGGACATGGTCGGGCACTATTTCGGTACCCCGGGTCCAAGCCGGGCGACCATGATCGAGTGGACGACGATCATGTTCTGGTATCTCTTCGGCGATCTCGGCGCCGATCCGGTAGTCGGCGCGAGGGCGAGGTCGGCGATGGCGGGCGCGCGCCAGTATCTCGACGAGACGATCGCCCACAGGAAAGCAACGCGGAAGAAAGGCGCCAAACCTCAGCACGTAATCGACCGCTGTCTCGACCTGCAGGCCGTCGGCGTGCCCGGCATGTCGGATGAGGGCATCCGGAACAACATCGTAGGCCTCCTCATCGGCGCGGTTCCGACTCTCTCCAAAGCATCGTGTCTGGCGCTGCAGGAGCTTATGAGCCGGACGAACGAGTTTGGCAGCGCCCAAGTCGCCGCCCGGAACGACGACGATGATCTGCTCGCCCGCTATATCTGGGAGGCGCTGCGCTTTAATCCGCATCAGCCGCTGCTCTACCGCCGGGCCGCGCGGGACGCGACCATCGCCCGGGGCACGGCGCGGGAGACAACGATCCCCAAGGGCCGCATGGTCTTCGCGATGACCATCTCCGGCCAGTTCGATCTGCAGGACATGCGCGATGCGAAACAGTTCCGCGTCAACCGGCCGCGAGATGTCTACATGACCTGGGGCTACGGCATGCACAACTGCTTTGGCGAGGCGATAAACCTCAAGGTCATCCCAGCGATCCTGAAGCCGATCCTCAAGAAGCCCGGCCTGCGCTACGCCCCGGGCTGGAGCGGGCCCGAGAATGGTGGAACCCCGTTCCCACAGCACATGAAGCTGACCTGGGATCATTAGGCCGCGTCACTACGAAAGCGTCATCTCTTGGTTATTGTGACCCTTGGAATATCGTCTTAGGTTTCGTGCCCATGAGCGAGGATCGCAACTACCCTTTCTACTCCCGCGCCGAGAGGATCGCCGACGGGATCATCCATTGCACAGGCGTGATGGTTTCCATGCTCGCGGTGCCGGTGCTGATCACGTTGGTTGCCGTCTGGCACGGGGATGCGCCCAACGTCACGGCGGTCTCGATCTACGGTGTCAGCCTGATCGCGATGTTCGCCGCCTCCGCCGCCTACAACATGGCGGGCGAGTGGCGGTGGCGGGAGGTTCTGCGCCGTCTCGATCACTCGGCGATCTACCTCCTGATCGCAGGCACCTACACGCCCTTTGCGATCTATGCCGGGGGTGAGGGCGCGGCGTGGCTTCTCGTGGGCATCTGGGCGGCAGCGGCGACGGGAGTGTCGCTGCAGATGCTCGCCTATCGCAAGCTCGAATGGCTGGCGATCGTCCTCTATCTCGGCATGGGGTGGTCGGTTGTGTTGTTCGGCAAACCGGTCCTGGCAGCGTTGTCCGAACCGACGATCACTCTGATGACCACGGGCGGCATGCTCTACACGGTCGGGGTGGCCTTCCACCTCTGGCACCGGCTGCCGTTTCACAACGCCATCTGGCACGGCTTCGTTCTGGCGGCGAGCTTTGTCTTCTATGCGGCCGTACTAGTCGAGAGCAGGATCGTCGCGCTCGCGGGCTAGCTGGCCGCGCGCATCTCCTCCAACCCATCCTCCGGGCGCACGCTGACGCAGATCGAAACCAGCGTGCGCGGTTCGTGATAGGGCCATGATGTGCCCCGGTGGAGCGTTGCGCGCTCATCCCAGATGATCACGTCTCCCGGCGACCAGTCATGCGAATAGATGTCCTCCGCCCGGGTCATGCGCCCGATCAACTCGTCGACATAAGCCTGACCGTCCTCGACACCCATGCCCTCGACAGCGAAGACATGGCTTGCGGCATAGACGGCCTCCGCCCCGGTCTTTGGGTTCTGCCATACTGCACGCCAGCTTTGATCGGCCCATTTGGTGAAGAGGTCCTGGGTCGCAAGGGCCGGATCGATCTTGCCGCGGGAATGGGCGTAGCGGTGATGAAAGACGGCCTCGCGAAGCCTCTCCTGTTCCACAGGGTCCAGCCGCGCGAAACCGGCCCGGGTCGAGACGAACTGCGTTGCGCCACCCTCGCTTGGGACCACGCGCGCCTGGAGGATGTTGGCCAGGGCGGGCACGGGCAGAAAGGTCGAGTCCGTGTGCCAGAGCTGATTGGCCTTCAGGTTCTTGGTGTGGGTCGCCTCTTCCTCGGTCACGCCACCGTCTTCGGTCTCGTTCGAGACGGCAGCGATCTTCGGCTCCGGCCTGTCGAATCGGTCTTCGAGCGGCCCGAAGAGACGGCCGAGCGCTAGCTGCTCCTCATTGTTCAGGTGCTGATCGCGGAAGAGGAGCAGGGAATGGCGCTCGAACGCCTCGCGGATCTCGGGATAGAGGTGATCTGCCGTAACATCGCGCAGGGCGACACCCTGCACATCCATGCCGAAATCAGGGTGGAGCGGAGACATCTGCATATCGCTTCTTACTCCATGATCGGCGCGCCGCCCTCGGCTTTGCGCCGGGCGACGAAATCCATCAGCGCGCTGCGGACGCCGGCGTCCATCGGCGGCGGCTGAAACTCGGCGAGTGTCTTCTTCCACAGCGCGTGCGCCCGGTCCGTCGCGCTGACCGACCCGGCCTCGGTCCACTGGCCGAAATTCGACCAGTCGCTGATCACGGGCTCGTAGAACTGGGTCGCATACCGGTTCATCGTCTGGCTGGCTGAGAAGAAATGCCCGCCCGGCTGGACCTCGGCGATCGCATCGAAGCCGATCGCCTCGTCGGTCGTCTCGACCGGCAGCATCGCCTCGGCGACCGTCTGGCAGATCTCGAGGTCGGTGATGAACTTCTCATAGCCAAAGGTCAGCCCGCCCTCCAGCCAGCCAGCGGAATGATAGATCAGGTTGGCGCCCGCCAGCGCCGCGCCCCATGTTCCGGCCTGCGTCTCCATCGCCGCCTGCACGTCTGGCGCGTTGGAAGCCGTGCCCGATGCAGACCGCCAGGGTATGCCGAGACGTCGGGCCAACTGGCCCGCTCCAAAGTTTGTCCGGATATGCTCAGGCGTGCCAAAGACCGGCGCGCCGGACTTCATATCGACATTCGAGGAGAAGGCGCCATAGACCACGGGCGCGCCGGGCCGCACAACCTGAGCGAGAGTTATACCCGCCATCGCCTCGGCGTGGCTGAGGGTGAGCGACCCGGCGGGCGTGATCGGCGCCATGGCGCCGGAGAGGCAGAACGGCGTGATCACGTTGACCTGCCCCCAGAGCGCGAAGTCGATGATCCCCTGCGCCATCGGCACGTCGATCTGCCGGGGAGAGTTGGTGTTGACGACCGTGGAGGCGTAGGGCGTGTTGCGAAAAGTTTCCTCATCGACACCGCGGGCCATCATCAGCATGCGGAAACTGTCCTCCACCTGCTGCGTTCCCCGGCAGAAGATGAAGGGGATTTTCCGGCTCTCCGTCACCTGAATGAACAGCGTCTCGAGATGGCGCATGGCGACAGGAACGTCCTGCGCCTCGACCGATGGGCCAAGTTTCTGAATGACATCAAAGCTTTCGGAGAGCTGGATCGCCTCCTTGAATGCCTCCAGGCTTCCCGGTCGCCGACCTCGATCCAGGTCGTTGGCGTTCGGGCACCCGGCTCCGGCGGCGAAAAGCAGCGTGTTCGGGCCGATTTCCACGGCATATCCGGGCGCCCCGTGCCACAGGAAGTTCGGCGGCGCGAGCGCGATCATCTCCTCGACCAGATCGGCCGGAAAATGAACCATCAGGTCGTCTCGCTCCTCGCATCCAGCCCGAATCAGAAGGTCTCTCGCCGCCTTGTTCAGGATGCGAATTCCCAGCTCCTGCAGCACGCGGAGGCTGGTCTGATGGATGTTTTCCACCTCGTCAGCTGAAAAAACAGTGGGTTTGGGTAGGGTATTCGTGATCTGCCGGTAATGCGTTTCGCGAGACTCGGAGGGACGTGATTCTCTTCGTGTCCGCCGGACCATGACAACTCTCCCGTGTTTTCAACAGGTTTCGTTTCACATTGCGTCTTGTCGAGCAGATTCGCGACAAATAGGTCGCTCGCCCTCGCTCCCGGTCGGGTTTGCGGGTTGCACGGTCTTGTCCCTCTCCGGTAATGTTCCAAGGCGAGGTTGCTGCTCATGGCAGCAAGGAGAGGATGGGACAATGTCCGAAAACATGGATGATCGCTCTGCCATCGGCGGCGAATGGCTGATTGCATTTGCGGGCCTGGGGCTTGCCTCGGCGCTCGTAAGCGTCTTCCTGCTGACAGATCCGTACTGGAAGCTTGCGTCGATCGGTGCACCCGTCGACGAGACGACCATGGCCGTGGCGGAGCTCTTCGATCACGATGGCGAGGAGCTTGATGAGGAAAAGCGGATAGAGTTCGCATTCGCCGACGTGCTGCTCGAGCCCGATCCGCGTTTGATTGCGCGCCGTGGCCCGGCTGTCTTGGAGACGCCGGCGGTCACTGTTGCGCCGTCGGCCCCAGACGGGCTCGACAGGTTCGTGCGCCGCGCTGGCGTGCGGGAGATAGAAGGCCCCTCCCGCTTCGAAACCCTTGAGATTCTTGCCAAAGTCGAGGCCCCACGGGGCTACGACGCCGACCTGATCGAGGAGAAGATGGAGCTGAGCCCGGGCAAACGCCGGAATGTCCAGCTTCGCCTTGCGCTCGCCGGGCACAACCCGCGCGGGGTCGACGGTATCTTTGGCCCGGACACGCGTGACGCGATCGCGGCGTTCCAGGCAGAGCTCGGCGCCGAGGAGACGGGTTATCTCGACCCGCCGCTGCTCGCGGCATTGGAGGCCGAGACCGGTGAAGCGTATGCGGAATGGCGTCAGCGGCGTGAGATCGCGCTCCTCGCCAGCGTTACGCCGATGCCCCGACCAGAGGTCCAGGAGGAGGCGGAAGGCCGCTGCGTGCGCGACCAGAGCGGCGAGGTAATCGCCTTCCAGGGCATCATCTGCGACCTGACCGGGCTGCGCGAATCGCTGTTCCGGCTCGAGTTCGCGAGCAACACCCTCGACGGTGAGCGGCTCGCGTCGCTGGAGACCGCGGCCGACCGCTGATCTAGGCCCGCCGCGCCATCGCGGTCAGAAGCCCTGCGCCGATCATGAAACTGCCGCCGATGCGGTTGGCAAGCCGAAGCGTGGCCGGGCTTTTGAACCTTTGCCGCATTTCTCCGACCAGCAGCACCCAGAGCAGAGTGTTCGCCGCCGCGAGTGCCAGGAACGTCACCTCCAGCACCGCCATCTGCACCAGAAGCGGCCCTTGCGGGTCAATGAACTGCGGCACGAAGGCGATGAAGAACACGATGCTTTTCGGATTCAATGCCGTCACCACGTAGCTGTTCACAAACATCCCCCGCAGGCTCGCCCGCATCCCCTCAGGCGCATCCGACGGCGCTGGCCTTGCGCGCCACAGCCCGATGCCGAGCCAGATCAGATAGGCCGCGCCCGCGAATTTCAGGATCGTGAAAAGCGTCGCCGATGTGGCCAGAACCGCGCCGGCACCCGCAAGCGAGATCGTCATCGCCGTGAAATCGCCCAGGGTGACGCCGGGAACCGTCGCCCAGGCCGAGGAACGGCCCCGGCCAAGCGCATAGGAGACAACCAGCATCACCGTCGGCCCCGGAATAGCGAGCAGGGCGGCGCTTGCCAGTGTAAAGGCGATCCAGATTTCAAAATCCATAGGAGGGCTCCGTCAGGTTTTCCCAACGAAGCCCGCGAATATCGGAAAAGACAAGCGGAAAGCTCAGCCCGCGAAGAACTCCGATTCCGCGCCCAGATATCCATCCCATGCGAACCAATAGGCGATATGCCCGGCGACGCGAGGCAGCTTCGCGCCGTCTGGGCCGACCAGGGTCTCTTCCTTCACGGTCCAGATCTGATCACCCTCGGCGATCAACTCCTCCGGATTGCGCCCAGCGGTGAAGCGCAGATTGTTGCGCTCATACGCCCTGACTGTGCGCCCCGCAGTGTTGCCGATCAGCACAAGGGGATTTCCGGCAACCTCGTCGTTCAGGACCCGGCCGCCTTCGAATGCCTTGAGCGCCCAGGCCTTCGCACCGCCGAAGATGCGCACGCCAAAGACGTATTCCTTCTGCTTCAGCCGGCTTTCATCAACCTGGGCCGGAAACATGAGATTGGGGGAGGCGAAGTAATCCCGGTAGACGACCCCCGACCCGTAATCGCGGCTGAACCCGGTCCTCAGCGTGATGACCTTTGTCTCTGGGTTCTTCTCCTTCCAGTCCTTCCAGGGTGCGATGGCGATCGGGCGCTGCTTGAGCTCGATCCCGCTATCGACCAGGTCGCCCGAAACAGGCTTGCCGGTGAACTGGTTCCAGAGCGAATGGGTCTGCCTGTCAAACATCAGCTTGTTCGATCGGTAGAGAAAGCCCGAAGAGCCGAAGACCAGCGGCTCCTCGAAACCCTTGATCCCGCCTGTCTCGAACAGGATGCCAGAGCCGCAGAGCGTGCAGTAAGCCATGGCCAGCGGCACGCCGCCGATCGTGTCATTGAACATCTCGTGCCAGCCCATGATTCTTAGCGGATAGGCTCGCGCATCGCCGTTGATAGAGACGCCGAAGACGAGGTCCGTATCCAGCAGATACTCGGCCTCGGGCGCATCGGCCCCGACCAGGATCGGGTTGTCGATCGAGGGGATCCCGTCCTTGCGCACGCCGCCCCAGGCGATCTCCTCGAACCGGATCTTCATGCGCTCACGCTTCAGATGCTCGGGCTTCAGGAAGACGTCGAAATAGGGGTCGATCGAGAGGAAGACGTCGCGCTTCATGTCGATAAAAGCGGGGTGGGGAACATGCTCGGGATGCGCCTCCTGCCAAAGCATCCACTCATGCCAGGTACGTGCGGTGTGGTTGCCGGTCATGCCGTGCAGAAGGGCGAGGATCGGCTCCTCGCTGTTGGGCGTGTAGCGCAGGGCAAAGATCAGGGGCGCGATCAGGTCGTCACCGCGGCGCTGGTCGATATGGGTGATTGCTGCCTCATACCGGCTCTTGCTCGCGATCAGCAGGTCGCGTATCGCCGTCGCGGTCGCATCATCCTCGGCAAGCGCGCGGGTGGGAGCCATAGGTAGGGCGCTAGAGGCAGCCATGCCGGCAAGCGCAGTGCGGCGGGTCAAAAACATCAGCAGGTTCTCCCATATGGGTGCGGCACCCTGTCCAGATGCCAGCAAGCACGATGACTTGCCAGTCACAGGGGCGTGTGAGTTGTTTCGCTCCGGCTGCCTTAACCGGGATCTATTTGGCGAGAGTGCAAATTGCGCAATCCTCGGCTAGAACTCGGCCGGGATGGGCGGAATCGCAGTCATTATCGTCAACTACAACGCTGCAGATCTGGCGATCAGCGCGATCGAAAGCGTGTTGGACAAGGATCATGGCGGCCGGGCCGTCGAGGTGCATCTCGTTGACAACGCCTCCCCGCAGGCCGATGCGCAGAAGCTCTTGGCTGCAGCCGAGGCGCGCGGCTGGAACGACAGGGTCGAGCTCTATCCGGAGGATGAAAATCACGGCTTCGGGCGCGGGAATAACCTGGTTCTACGCCGGTTGGCGGAGCGTGATGTACCCCCGGACTATGTGTTTCTCCTCAACCCCGACGCGGCGCTATCGAACGAGGCGATCGCGGCACTCGCGGATTTTCTCGACCGGCATCCAAAGGCTGCGGTCGCGGGCGCCCGGATCACGAAGCCCGGTAGTGGTCCGGTCACCGCCGCTTTCCGCTTCCCCTCAATCATCGGTGAGTTCTCGCAGGCACTCGCCTTTGGCCCGGTAGCGCGGGTGCTGAGGAAGTGGCGCGTGCCGCTCTCTCCCGATCTCGACACCAGCGAGGTCGATTGGGTTGCGGGCGCCGCGATGATGGGCCGGCTCTCCGCGCTAAAGGAAGTCGGGTTCTTCGATCCAGCCTACTTCCTCTACTACGAGGAGGTGGATCTGATGCGCCGTCTCAAGCGCGTGGGCTGGCAGACATGGTATGTCGCCGAAGCCGAGGTCGAGCATGTCGAGGGGGCCTCGACCGATGTCAAAAGTGGCCGGGAGGAGCGGCGGCGCAGCCCTGCATACCTCTATGAGAGTTGGCGGATATACTACATCAAGAACCATGGTCGGCTCGGGGCCATCGTTGCGGCCGCCGCTCGGATCCTAGGCGCTGTTCTCAATAGACCGATAGTCACTCTCAGGCGTCGCGCGCCCGCTGGTCCGTTGTTCTTCTTTCGCGATTTCTGGGCGGTTGGCGTTCGCCCGCTTATCGGTTTAAAGGCCAGATCGTATGAGTGATCCGACCGATTTCGAACCCAATCTAGGCGCGGACAACTCAAACCCGCCGGGAATCGGTTTCTGGGCCCTGGTTCCGGAGGATCTGGCGACCCATGGGGGAGACTTGTTTTCCGAGGGTTTCTGGGCGCTTCTCTGGCACCGGTTTGGGAGCTGGCGGATGAGCGTGCGGCAGAAGTTTCTGCTACGGCCGCTGTCGACTCTCTATCACGTAGTGGCGAAGCTTTGCGAATCGATCTGCGGCATCCTGCTCCCCTACACGTTCCACTTGGGGCTGCGTTTGAAGCTGGAGCATTTCGGAACATGACCCTATTCACGTACACAGTCGGCGTAAGTGAGATCATTGGCCAGAACATCAAGTTTCAGGTTGCAGGTTTTGGCTGTCCACAGGGGCGCCCAAGCATCGCGCACGGGTTCAAGGCCAGGGCACGAGCGAGCGCCGTCCTTATCGGCATTCCTGCGAAGCTGATCTGGCGGCGCGAGAACGCCCGGCAATGATTGGCGCTGTCGTGATCGGCCGGAACGAGGGTGAGCGCCTGATCCGTTGTCTCGCCTCCGTCAAGGGTGTCGAAAGTATGGTTTACGTCGACTCCGGCTCCACTGACGGCTCTGTCGATGCGGCACGCGAGGCGGGGGCTGATGTCGTGGAACTCGACCTTTCCCAACCCTTCACGGCCGCGCGGGCGCGGAATGCTGGATTTGAGCGCCTTATGAAGATCGGGAAGTTGACGTATGTCCAGTTTGTTGACGGTGATTGTGAGATGCAAAGTGACTGGTTTGAGGCGGCGGATTCATTTCTTGAGCGCAATCCCAAGGTGGCTGTTGTCTTCGGTCGTGTTCGTGAACGGTTCCCTGAAGTTTCGATTTACAATCAGCTTTGTGATGAAGAATGGAACACTCCGATAGGGAAGAGCCTCTATTGCGGCGGTATCGCGATGTTTCGTGCCCGGGCGTTAGAAGCGGTTGGCGGCTTCCGCGATGACCTGATCGCGGGCGAGGAGCCGGAGCTCTGTGTTCGCCTCGGTCTCAAGGGCTGGGAGATCTGGCGGATCGATGCCGAGATGACCCTCCACGACGCGGCGATGACCCGCATTGGCCAGTGGTGGACCCGGGCGCGGCGGTCTGGCCATGCGGCGGCAGAGTTCGCCGTGCTTCATGGCAGCAGGCCGGAGCGGCATGGGGTCCGTCCCACCGTGCGTGCGCTCGGCTGGGGGTTGTTCCTGCCGCTGGTGATCGTCGGCGCAGGTGTTCTCGTCACGCCCTGGGCAGCCGCACTCTTGCTGCTCTACCCGCTGCAGATCCTGCGCCTCGCTCTCTCGCGGGCCGCAGGGGAGCGGATCTCCTGGATCTGGGCCGCTGCGATGGTGGCCGGGAAGTTCGCCGAGGCGCGCGGCGCCCTCGATTACTACATCGGTCGGCTCACGAAGCGGCGCTCGGGGCTCATCGAGTACAAGTGACCCGGACCATCCTGCGTCCGCCGCCAAAGCGCAGCTTGACCATCGGGCGGCGATACTACTTTCATCACTCTGCCTTTTTGGGCCGGAGAACCTGCATGGGCATGGAGTTCACATCGCTCGGGGTGCTTCTCGATCATGGTTTCGACACCGTGATCGACGTGCGCAGCCCGGCTGAGTACGCCGAGGATCACCTTCCCGGCGCGATCAATCTGCCCGTTCTGAACGATACGGAGCGCGCCGAAGTCGGCACGATCTATGTGCAGGAGAGCCCGTTTCTTGCCCGAAAGCTCGGCGCGGCCATGGTCTTCCGCAACGCCGCCCGTCACATTGAGGGGCCGCTCAGCCATCATGATGGCGCCTGGCGGCCGCTCGTCTACTGCTGGCGGGGCGGCCAGCGCTCCGGCGCGTTCCGCTGGATGCTGGAGCAGATCGGCTGGCGCGCTGCGGCGATCGAAGGTGGGTATCGGACCTATCGCAGCCTCGTCCACAGCATGCTCTACGACACGGCACTGGAGCACCACTTCCTGCTGCTGGATGGATACACCGGCACCGCAAAGACCGAGACCCTGCAGGTGCTGGCGTCACGGGGACGCCAGGTTCTGGATCTCGAAGACCTCGCGGCCCATCGTGGCTCTCTGCTCGGCGCGACCGAGACACCCCAGCCCGAACAGAAGATGTTCGAGAGCCGGATCGCCACCGCGCTCGCCCGCTTCGATCCGGAGGAGCCCGTTCTGGTGGAGGCGGAGTCGAACAAGATCGGCGCCCGGATCATTCCGCCAACCCTATGGGCGGCGATGAAGACCGCCGATCGCGTCGAGATCTCCGCCGACCTAGCGGCGCGTACCGGTTACCTCCTGCACGCCTATGACGATGTCCTGTCGAACGGTGCGCGGCTTCGCGCGCTGCTTACCCATCTGCGGGAGGTGCGCGGCCATGCCGTCGTCGACGGGTGGTTCGATTTGATCGATGCAGGCGATAAACGCGCGCTGACCCGGGCGCTGATCGAGGAGCATTACGACCCCGCCTATGCTGCCTCGCGCCGCAAACGGGCCCTCCGCCCGGTCGCGACCGTGCGGGTCGAGAGTTTGGATCATGCTGGGATTGCGTCGGCCGCCGATATGATCGAGAGGTTGCTCGATCAGGTGCCTCGGCCGCTTGCCAGCGCGATGTGAGGCGCGCCCGCGCGTAGGGTGCCGATCCTTGCAGCGTGATAACCTTCTTCCCGCAACTGCCCGAGGATCGCATCGGCCGCGTCCGGTGCCACCGCCGCAAGCAAACCCCCGGCGGTCTGCGGGTCGAACAGCAGACCCTGCCGCGGGCCTTCCTCGATCCAGGGCGCGATAGCCCGGTTCTCACGAAACAGGGTCGAGCGGACGCCGCGCTGAGACAGCTCCTCGGCGCCCGTCATCAGCGGGATGGCATCGAGATCCAGTTCCGCGCTCAGCCTGGAGCCTTCGCAAATGCCCCAGAGATGCCCAGCAAGACCAAAGCCGGTCACATCGGTCATCGCATGTGCGTCGGCGAGGTGCAGCGCGGCTTGGCCCTGCGGCTGGCACATCAGCTCCAAAGCCGTGAGAACCCACGCACCCTTCGCTTCGCCCGCCATCTCGGCCGCCATAAGAACACCGCTTCCGAGCGGTTTGGTCAGGATCAGCGCGTCCCCGTCCCGCCCGCCAATGAGCGTGATCGGGTTGCTTTCGCAGAGCCCTGTGACTGAGAAGCCGATGGTGAGTTCCGTCCCGGTCGAACTATGGCCACCAACAATCTCGGCCCCCGCCGCATGCATCACCTCCCGCGCGGCCTCCATGACCTCGCGCAGCGTGCGCTCCTGCAGGGCAGGGGAGAGCCGGGGCAGGATGACGGTGGTCGTTGCCGCCTGCGGCGCGGCGCCCATTGCCCAGATATCGCCCAGCGCGTGGACCGCCGCGATCCGGGCCAGACGGACCGGATCCTCGGTGAAGGCGCGCAGATGATCTGAGGTGAAGACTTGCCGCGCCAGCCCGGTCGTCAGGATGGCCGCATCGTCGCCCGGGGCGGGTGTGATATCGGGCCGGACCGGAGTCTCCGGTGGACCTAGGGCGCCAGTCAGCGCCCCGCGGCCCACCTTTGCTCCGCACCCACCGCACATGGGCTTGTCGCCCAGCGCCTCTCGCAGACCATCAGCATGCACGCTGGGCAGGGCGGGGGGTGACATCGCCGGAAGCTCGCGGAACTTGGTCATGAAGCGCTGATCGATCCGGTCCTTCAGCCGCCACATCCCCGGCCCGCTAAGCGCGACACCAAACCGCTCGCCAATCGCGTTCCGCTCTCCTAGCGAGATGAGCTTGAGATAGTCGCGCTGGGGCCGATAGTCCTTCAGCACGCCACCCGATGCCCTGGCTCGCAGGTTGTGGAAGAGCACCGGCGCCTGGCGCACGGCATAGACACCTGCCCGGGGCAGGGCGTACCGTTCCATCGCCGCGCAATCCCCCACGGCGAAGATATCCGGATCGCTGGTCTGAAGCGTGTCGCGGACCTCGAGAAACCCGGATCTGTGGCGGAGCCCGACCCCCGCCAGCCAGTCATAGGGGCGTGCACCGGCCGCGCCCGTCACGAAACCCGCCGCGACCTCGCACCCATCGGCCAAACGCAGCCCGTCGGCCGTGATCGCGGCGATCCCAGCATTCTCGATCATGTCGATATCGAGCGCGGCTAAGCGCGCCCTGACCCGTCGCGCCGCTGCCGATCCGAGGGCGGAGAGCGCGGTCTCCCTCTCGATCACCCGCACCCTCGCCTCCCGCCCCCTGGTCTTCAGCGCGAAGGCCATGGCCATGGCAAGCTCGACCCCAGCCACCCCGCCGCCGATGATGGCGACATCCGCGGCGCCCTCTTGGCCGACGAACGCATCCCACCGCTCGGCGAATTGCCCAAGCGGTTTGGCGGGCGTGGCGAAACGGTCGAACCCTTCCAGCTCCGGCATGCCCGAAGTTATCCCGATATCTATGGAGGCGATATCGAAGGCGATCGGCGGGCGGCCTGGCACGTGGATCAACCGCTCGGCCAAATCGAGATCCGTGGCCGCACCCACGACCAGCCGCGCCCCGGCGAACCGGCAGAGCCGGACCAGATCGATATCGAGTTCGTCCCGCGTGTAATGCCCGGCCACGAAGCCCGGCAGCATGCCGGAATAGGGTGCCGTCGGCCCGGGATTGATCACCGTGAGCCGCGCCCCGGCCAGCGGGGCCATCCCCCAACGCCTGAGCACGAGCGCATGGGTGTGCCCGCCCCCCACCAGGGCAATGTCGCGGGTCTTCGGCAGGTTCGGATCGTCCATAGGGCCTTCTACCCGGAAACCGCCGCACGGCAACCCAAGCAGAGCGCAAAGCCATCCACGCCCGGGCGCGATCATGGCTGCGTAGGCGAGAAGAGAGGCGGCGATCGCAGAAAGCGCTGGAGGCGACGGCCGGAATCGAACCGGCGTACACGGATTTGCAATTCACCTACTGCCCGTTGATGCGCAACGATTTTTTGTTGAGAGATCTGGCGCCAAAGCCCCAGACAAACGGTGAATGTTGAGACGCCGTTGAGATAAACGCTGTCATTTTGGAGGGTTGCGGGAGGGGGATTTGAACCCCCGACATCGGCATTATGAGTGCCGCGCTCTGGCCACTGAGCTATCCCGCTAAAAAGAAGGCCCCCGAAGAGGCCAGTTAGAGAGTCCGAAAGGGAACAAGGATCATGTGATCCAAAGCTCGCGGTGATCTTTTATATCATTCCAGTCTGGTCCGCAACGGCTATTCGGCAAGTTCTCCGCATCCCCCAGCCACACCCGCAAGGGCGATCGCTCCCGTCTGAACTGCGCGCTCCTCGACGGGCGTGCTGCCCAGATCTCTCAACGCTCGAGCATGCGCCTGACGGTCGGCCTGGGTGTTCAGGCACAGCGTCGACCGCTTCGCCAGTTCACTCCCCCCCAAGCTCTCGCAGGAGGCGGTCAAGCACACTGCGATCAGCATCGGTATCAACCTTAGACTTGCCATCCTGGATCCCTTCCACGATTTCGCTGCGGGTTTCTTCGTCTGCCTCGATCTGAGCCTGCCGCTGATCGGCCGCGCCCTCGGATTGCCCGATCCACTGGCCGACCTTGAAGACGAGGCCAATCAAGAGGACGGCCCCGAGGATCAGCTTCCATGCGCTGACGCCGGCGGCCAGTTTCGTGATGCGTCCAATCATGCGATCACCCTCGTTTTCTTGAGAACCACAAAGCAGATCGTGCCGACGATCATCAGGCCCGCCGCGATCATCGCGTACTGGATCGGCTGAGAGCCTGCGATGAGCCCCGTTACGGTGGTCACGGTCGTCTCGGCCTTCGCGAGCGCATAGCCGCCGCCAGCGCTGCCCACGGTGGTGGTGGCGAGCGACTTGCCACGCTGCTTGATCTCTTTGGTGACCTTCGCGACGGCCTTCATGTCTGCATCCAGCGCCTTGCCTGGGCACGCGGCCGTTGGAAGCTCGACGACCTGGCCTCGAGCAAGCTTCACGCCCCGGTCGATCACGCCGGTATCCGAGACTTGAACGCCCATGGTTTCGCCCATGACGCGGCGCGTCCAGCCGCGGCCGAAATCTCCGAAGGTCGAAAGCTGCTTCAGGAATGCCATGCGCTTCTCGCAGAGCGCGACGACCAGTTCCTCGATCTGATTGCCCTTTCGCGCAATCGCGCCGAGGGTGATGTCTCCGATGATGCCATCAGCGGCCACGCCCAAGATCTCTTGCAAGAAGCGAACAGCCCGCGATGGCCCGGAGTTGACGCCGAAGTCGTAGATCGCCAGATCGAGGCCGGACGGAAGCTCGTCGCCGCGGATCGTGTTCCAATACTGGTTGCGATAGATCGCCTGAACCTCTTCATCTGTGATCAGGCGGACGGTGCGCGTCTCGAGGCCCTGCCTGGTTCTGTAGGCGTCGTAGGTGCGCTGAATGATGCCCTTGTTCGTCGCCCCGCCTGGGTCGCGCGGGTGATCGACGAAGCCGCCCTCATAGACCGCCACGGTGTCGTAGATGTACTGGTAGTTCTGCCGCATCAGCCGCTCCTCACATGCCGTCGAAGAACGGTGTCCTCGTCAGCCAAAGGTCGAATGAGAGATCGCCAATATGAACTGGCCAACACGAATGTAGCACGTCGCCATGGCTATTGCGGCCAAACTGCTCGCGGCTGATTGAGACGCGCAAACCCTCCCTCCAGTAGAGGTCACCCACCGCACGCATCTGCGGCTCATCAAGGAACTCGGCCGGCACCTGAAGACGGTGCTTGCCTCGATGGCCGATCCACCACTCGATCCCTCGATACTCGCAGTTTCTCTTCTTTTGTGACGAACCGATCGCGACCGTGAAACCGTCACCGCTGAATGATCTCTCTATGTCAACTTCGAGAGGCGTGATGACCGGGGCAATTCGGCCCTCGACGTAGGGAACAATGTGACGAAACATGAAATCCGCCGTCCAAATCATTGAGCAGACCAGGACGACCTGCAGGGAGAAGCGTTCGGCTCGATTAAGAGGTCTCATAGTTTCGGCTGATCCCCTACCAGCGCCTTGAGAAGCGCGAGC
>JBCDDC010000010.1:0-139996 GCA_039180675.1 Pseudomonadota bacterium
AGGCCTCAGCAACTGCAGCGCGGTGTTCTAGGCGGGCCGCGCCCGCATCAGCATGCCGAACAGATCCCGCGGATCATCCGGGTCGGCCAGCAGATCCAGCTTGTCGTAGCACCCGGTCTCCGGCAGCCGGTCGCGGAGGTATCTCAGCGCCGAGAAATCCTCGACCGCGAAGCCGACACTGTCGAACAGAGTGATCTGGCTGTCGCTCCGGCGTCCTTCGACCTCACCCGTCATCACCTGCCAGAGCTCGGTCACCGCATGGTCCTCGGCCAGTTGCTGGATCTCCCCCTCGATCCGGGTCTGGGGCGGATATTCGACGAAAATGTCCGAGCGGAGCAGGATGTCCTTGTGCAATTCCGTCTTGCCCGGGCAATCGCCGCCGACCGCGTTGATATGCTGGCCTGTGCCGATCATGTTGTCAGTCAGGATCGTCGCGTATTGCTTGTCGGCGGTGCAGGTGGTGACGATTTCGACGCCTTCTACCGCATCCTGCTTGGTCTTGCAGATCGTCACGTCGAAGCCCCATTCGCGCATGTTCGCGGCACAGCGCTCTGCGGCCGCAGGATCGATATCGAAAAGCCTCAGCGTCTCCACCCCCACCAGCCTGCGAAACGCCAGCGCCTGAAACTCCGACTGCGCGCCATTGCCGATCAGCGCCATCCCCCGCGCGGGTTTGGGCGCAAGGTATCTGGCGGCGAGCGAGGACATCGCCGCCGTCCTCAACGCCGTCAGCATGGTCATCTCGGTGATCAGCACGGGATAGCCGGTATCGACCTCTGCCATCACGCCAAAGGCCGTAACGGTCTGCAGCCCCTCTTTCGTGTTCTTCGGGTGCCCATTCACGTATTTGAAGCCATAGGAGATCCCGTCCGAGGTCGGCATCAGCTCGATCACCCCCTCTTTAGAGTGGCTTGCCACCCGCGGCGTTTTGTCGAAAAGCGGCCAGCGCTTGAAGTCCTCCTCGATATACCCCGCCAGTTCCTCCATGAAGGTCTCTACCCCGATCTTGTGGACGATCTTCATCATGTTCTCGACGCTGACGAAGGGGACGAGCGCAAGCTCGGAAGGGGCGTAGGACATTGAAACTCCAGTCTTACCGGCCCGTTGGAAAGGGCTCATCGTTGGGGACAGGCGCACCTGCTTGGGCCAGCCTGCGGGTCAGTTCTGATAGTACCCTTTGCCGACCCTGTAGTACTGTCCAAAGCCTCCATACCCGTATTTCGACGCCTTGCCGACATCGATCTGGGTCAGAGCAAGGCCCAGCATCGGAACATCGACCTCGCGGAACTGGTGCAGGCCCGCCCTCACCAGATCGCGGGAGGTCCGGTCCCACGCGACCGAGTAGATCAGGGCGTCGCCCAGCATCGCAATCAGGCGCGCATCCGGCACAGCCATGACCGGCGGCGTGTCGATGATGATAAAGTCGTATTGCTCGCGCATCGTTTCAACAAAATCGCTGAACTGCTGCGAGGAGAAGACATCCGCCGCATTCACCGGGCTCTCCTCGCCCGGCAGCACATCGAAACCGGCAAGGTCGTCGTGGATCACCACGTCCTCGAACGCCGCCTCGCCGTACAGCACCGAGATCAGGCCGCGGCGGTCCTTCTCGCCGCTGAAATAAGCATCGAGCGTGCGTTTGCGCAGATCGCACTCCACGACCAGCACCTTCTTGCCGAGTGCCGCGGAATTCTGGGCCAGGAGAACCGTGAGCGTAGTCTTCCCCTCCTTCGGCACGGAGGAGGAGGAGATGATCACCTTCGGCGGTGTCTCGATATCGGCGAGCAGCAGCGAGGTGCGCAAGTCGCGCACCGACTCCGCTAGGCTGGAGGAGGGTTTCTTGATCACATAGTTCAGCAGATCGCGTCGCCGCCGCACCGGCGCGCGCGGGATATTACCCATGACGCGGAAACCCGTCGCCTTCTCGAGATCCTCGGCCGAGCGGAAGGTCGAGCTCCGCGCCTCGCGCCAGACCGCGAGGCCCGACCCCGCAATTCCGCCCAGCATGAGCGCGAGAATAAGTGTCTGACCCCAGCGTGGGAATGAAGCGCCGCGCGCCGGGATCGCCGCGCTCAGCACCCGTGCATCCGCGCTCTGAATCCCCTCCTGGACCGAGATCTCCTTCATACGGGCCAGGAAATGCTCATAGATCAGGCGGCTCGCCTCGGCCTCGCGCACCAATTGGCGCAGGATCACCAGATCCTTGCCCTGCTGATCGATCCGCGCCTCGAACTCGGCCACTGCCGGTCCCGACGCCTCAGCCTGGCTGCGCAGCCGGTCGCGCTGCTGGCGCAGTTGGATGAGCTGGTTCTCGACCTCGTTCCAGAAGTTGGTCATCGCCAGCGTCCGGCGCTGGCGCGCCTGCTCGGTGTCGCCCCGGATTGCCGCGATCTGATTGGCCGCACGGGTGACACGGGGGGAGGCGAGCAACTCGGTGATCCGGTCAACCTCCTGCCCGGCGCGGGCCTCGATGACCAGGTCTAGCTTCACCTGGGTCTCGTCAGCCTCGACGATGTATTGATCGGCGCGGTCGCGAAGCTCTTTCAGCTCGCGCGATTCCAGCTCCAGTTCTTCTTCGCTGACCAATTGCGTTGTGGCGCGAAACGCCTCGACCTTCGCCTCGGCGCGCTCGAGTGATATCTTCAGGTCGGCGACCCGCCCGCTCAGCCAAGTCGTCGCCGCCTGGGTCGCGTCAAACTTCGCCTCCAGTTGCTCAAGAATGTAGAGCTCGGCCAGTTTGTTGATCAGATCAGCAGATTTCTGGCGGTCCGGCGTCGCGATCGACAGCTCGAAGACATAGGTGGCCTCGATGTTGTCGACCTGCAGGCGTTTCCCGAGCGTGTCGATCGTCTGGTTGCGCTGGACCTCCGGCGGCACCTCCGGGCGCTCCTTGGCCTCGGCGCGCTTGAAGCCAACAGCCTCCAGCGCGCTGGAAAGCCATGACGGATCGCTGTCATCGGCCCTGCGGAGAGAAGCGTTGAAATAAGGATCCTCCACCAGCCTCATGTCATCAACCAACCGGCCGAGAAGGCGCCGCGATTGCAGGACTTCGACCTCGGTATTGATCTGGAAATAGTTACTTGAAAGCCCGGTCGACACCGACTGGATATCGATGACCTGATCATCGTTCGTGTCCAGCACCACCGCCGCCATCGACGGATAGAGAGGCGTCACCGAAGACAGATACCAGACAGCAAGTGCGAGAGAGGCCGCAATGACCGCCGCCACGCTCCACTTGCGCCGCCGGATCCCCTGCAGCATCGTCGAGAAATCGAGCCCAGAACGGTCGATCTCGTCCATCTCGAAGAGTGAATGGAGGTCGCGCCGCATGCCCCCGCGCGGCGAGCCGCCGCCGGGGCGCTCCAATGATCGCTTGTTCACTTCACGGTTCAAGCGCGCCACACCCTGTTCCAACCCTCTATCCCGTCTTACAGACAGGTGCAGGCTTTATCAAAGGCTAAGACTCGGCGATTTTGGGGCATTTCCCGCCGATTCAGGCGTCTACAAGCTCCGCCGCGCGGGCCAGATCCACCGAGACAAGCTGGCTGACGCCCCGCTCGACCATGGTCACGCCGAACAGCCGATCCATCCGGCTCATTGTGATCGCGTGGTGTGTAATGATCAGAAAACGGGTCTCGGTGCGGCGCACCATCTCATCCAAGAGGTCGCAGAACCGCGTGACGTTGCTGTCGTCGAGCGGGGCATCGACCTCGTCGAGCACACAGATCGGCGCAGGGTTCGAGAGGAAGACGGCGAAAATCAGGCTGAGCGCGGTCAGCGTCTGCTCCCCGCCCGACAATAGCGAGAGGGTCGAGAGCTTCTTGCCCGGCGGCTGGCAGAGGATCTCCAGCCCGGCATCCAGCGGATCGTCGCTTTCCACCATCACCAGACGCGCCTCGCCACCGCCGAACAGATGCCGGAACAGGCCCGAGAACTTGTCGTTGACCTGCTCGAAGGCCTCGATGATCCGCTGCCGCCCTTCGCGGTTCAGCTCGCCAATCCCCGTGCGCAGCTTGCTGATGGCGGTATCCAGATCTTCCTTCTCGCTGGCCAGCGCATCGCGCTCGACCCGGATCTCACTAGCGTCTTCCTCGGCCCGCAGGTTGACCGCACCCAAGCTATCCCGCTGGCGGCGAAGTTTCGTGACCTCGGCCTCTGCTCGCGCCGCATCGGGGAGTTCCGCGGGATCGAGCCCGGTGGACTCCAGCAGCGCCTCCGGCTTCGTGTCCATTTCCGCCTCGATCAGGGCTGAGGCTTCCTGCACCTTGCTCATCGCCGCATCGCGGAGCGCTTCGGCCCGCGCCCGGCTCTCCCGGCATTCCGAGGCCTCGCGCTCGGCCTCGCGCTCGGCCCGCTCCGCCTCGCGCATCGCAGTCTCGGCAACGGCGAGTGCGTCCGCTGCCATGCGCCGTCTGGCTTCGGCCTCATCCAGGCGGGCTTTGAGCGTCTCGCGTTTGCGGGCCAGTTCCTCCGGCTTGGCGGAGAGGTCGGCGCGCGAGCCCTCAGCTTCCTCGATACGTCGCTCGAAATCGGCAATCCGGGCGGCGGCGTTATCGCGCCGGTCGATCCAGCCCGCGCGCTCCCGTTGGATGTCCGCCATACGCTTCTCACGGGCGATACCCTGTCGGCGCAGGTCATCGGCGACCGAGCGGGCGGACAGCATCGCCGTCCGGGCCAGATCGACCTCGCCACGCTGCACCTCGACCGCCTTGCGCGCCTCCGCCACATCGTCGAGTTCGCCGAGAGCCGTGTCGGCCTCTCTCATCGCAGCCTCTGCCGCCTCGCGCTCCTCATTGCGCGAGATCAGAGCCGCCTTCTGCGTCTCCAGCCGCCCTCTCGACATGTCGAGATCCGCCTCGGCGCGGGAGATCGCCCGAACGGCCTCCGCAACGGCCTGATCTGCAAGCCGGCGCGCGTCCCGGCTGACCTTCTCAGCCTCGACCGTCTCTTCAAGCCGTTGGCTCGCGTCGCCATACGCCTGCTCGGCAGCCGCCCGGCGCTCCTCCGCCTCGGCCAGAGCGGCCTTCTGCGCTGAAAGCTGGTTGCGTTGCTGCAATCTGTGCGCAGCGGTTGAGGCCGCATCCTCCGAACGGATCCGCACACCGTCCCAGCGCCAGAGATCGCCGTCGCGGCTGACCAGACGCTGCCCGGGGAGCAGCGTGCCCTGCGCCGCGTCTCCACCCGCGCGATCCTCTACCAGCCCAATCCGGTCGAGCCGACGGGCGAGCGCAGACGGCCCGGTGACATATTGCGAAAGCGGGTTTGCAACCTCGGCGCCGTCAACCGCCCCAAGATCGCGCCACCCGGTGCCGTCCGTGGAGAGACCGAGGCGGAGATCATCCCCCAGCGCCACGCCAAGTGCGGCTTCGTAACCGGCCTCCACACCGATCTGGTCGATCAATTGCGCGCTTTCCGACGCGTCCCGTTCCAGCAGCTTTTCCAGCGCCTGAACCTCTGCCGCGAGCGCCCCGACGCCCCCCTTGGCCTCGGACAGAAGGGACCGCGCCTCGGCATCGGCACCCTGCGCCGCTGATCTGGCCGCTTCCGCCTCCGCGAGCGCTTTTTCAGCGTCCTCAGCCTCGCCGCGCCGAAGCTGCTCTTCCTCGCGCGCTGTCTCCAACGCCGCGCTAGCGGCTGAAATCTCCGAACTCAGGCTCTGTTCCTGCGCCTCGGCCGTTGCGATCTCGCCGGAGATCCGCTCGACAGTCGCCTGCGCCTCATCACGGCGCCTTTCGGCGGCAGATGTGCGGGCCGCCAGCCGCGCCGCCGCCTCGGTGAGTTGATCCAGCCGGGTCTCCTGCTCCGACAGCGCATCCCCGGCCTCGCGAGCCTTGTCGAGCGCTTCCGCAACGGCCTCCGGATGGCCGGCATGTTCGGCGTCGAGCGCCTCGGCCTCCTCATCCAGGGTCGTGATCGTCTCGCTCGCGTCCCCGCTCAGGGTCTTCTCCCGATCCAGATCCAGACCCATGGTCCGGATCCGGCCGTCCAGCCCCTCCAGCTCCTTGATCGCGCGGGTCTCCGCCTCGCCAAGCTGCTCGCCCTCGATGGCGAGGCGCTGATGCGCGGCGGCGGCGATCATTTCTTCCTCGCGGAGCGGCGGGAGGGTCTCATCGGCCTCCTCGCGGGCTTTCCGCGCGCGCAGGACGGTTCCTTCGGCCTGAGCCGCCGCCGTCATCGCGTTCTTGAGCGTTTCTTCCGAGGCCAACCGTTCCACATCGGCGACCGACCAGCGGAGGAACAGCAGCACGGCCTCGGCCTGACGAAGCTCCTCGGCAATCTCGCGGTACCGGCGAGCCTGACCAGCCTGACGCTCCAGACTTCGAAGCTGGCCGTCCAGATTTTCCAGCACATCTTCGACGCGCGCCAGGTTGTTCTCCGCCGCATTCAGCTTCAGCTCCGCCTCATGGCGGCGCTGGTAGAGGCCCGAGATCCCGGCTGCTTCCTCAAGGATCCGGCGTCGCGCCTTCGGCTTCGCGTTGATCAACTCCGCGATCTGGCCCTGACGGACAAGCGCGGGCGAATGCGCACCGGTGGAGGCATCGGCAAACAGCATCTGAACATCACGCGCCCGGACATTCTTGCCGTTCAGCGTGTAGGCCGAGCCGATATCACGTGTGATCCGCCGGCTCACCTCGAGCATATCCGAGTCGTTGAAGGCCGCCGGTGCCAACCGATCGGAGTTGTCGATGACCAGATCAACCGAGGCATTGTTACGAGCAGGCCGGCTCTCGGCGCCGGCGAAAATGACATCTTCCATGCCATCGCCACGCATCTGCTTGGCCCGGTTCTCGCCCATCACCCAGCGCAATGCCTCGAGCAAGTTCGACTTTCCGCAGCCATTCGGCCCCACCACACCCGTCAGCCCCGTGGAGATCACGAGGTCGGTAGGGTCGACAAAGGACTTGAAGCCCTGAAGCCGGAGGCGGGTGAACTGCACGATTGCCCTCTGCTTATCTTCTTTTGTGGCAGTGTCAGCGAGTCGCTGGCAGAGAGTCAATCAAATTGGCGGCTCATCTAGGGGTTATCCACAGATGAGCCACCAAATATGGCGTATTTCGGATCAGTCCGGCAGGAGGGCGGCCGTTTCCCGCTTCTCCCGCTTCCACCACCGAAAAAGCCGCGGCCACCGGATTCGGGTCATCTCCCACGCGCCGCTCGGGCAGCCCCGCGGCTCCATCGTGACCGGGTCGAGCCGGGTTGCGATCATCATTGACTGAGCCAGGATCAGCATTTCTTGGTCTCCTCGGATCGGTGTTTGCGTCTGAGAGAAACCTGCCTGAGCGGCGCCAAACATGCGAGACAAATGGCCTGCTGATATGTAAGCTGAGATTACAGTTCATATGGAGGCCGAACGCTCATGGATTGGAAGGGACTGCCCCCTCTTGCGGGCCTGCGTGCGTTCGAGGCCTCGGCCCGGCACCTCAATCACTCGGCCGCGGCCGAGGAGCTTGGTGTCACCCACGCTGCCATCGCCCAGCAGGTCCGCGGGTTGGAACAGCATCTCGGCCAGAAGCTAATGCGCCGCGCAGGGCGCGGGATGGCCCTGACCCAAGAGGGCGCCTATCTGGCTGAAAACCTGACCGGAGGCTTTGGTCAGATCGCCTGTGCCATCGACAGGCTCCGCATGGACGAACAGGACCGCCCGCTGAACATCTCGATGACGCCCAGCTTTGCTGTGAGCTGGTTCATGCCGCGGATGCACCGCTTTCATCAGCTCCATCCCGGCATCGAGATGACGATCAATCCGAGCTCGAAGGTCGTGGACATGACCGCCGACCGCGTCGATGCGGCAATCCGCTACGGCACCCCGCCCTGGCAGGGGCTGGAGGCAGAGCGGCTGGTAGAGGCGAATTTCGTGATCGCGGGCGCCCCGGAACTGATCGGCGACCGCGAGATCAGCGGGCCTGAAAGCCTGGTCGACCTGCCCTGGCTGCAGGAAACCGAAACCCGAGAGGTGGAGCGCTGGCTAGCGGATCAGGGCATCGATGCACCGCCAAAGGCGCAGATCTCGGAGATGCCCGGCTACATGATGCTCGCGGGCCTCAGATCGGGCCAGGGGATTGCCGCAACTGCGCGCCTCTTCATCGAGGAAGACATCGCCGCCGGCCGTCTGGTCGTGCTGTTCGAGGAGAGCGGGAGCGCGCCACGCTCCTACTGTCTGGTCACTTTGCCGGGCGCGCAACGCCCGGCGCTCAAGAGCTTCGTGAAATGGATCAGGCGCGAGGCCCGAACGGGCTAGAGATGCTTGTCAACCAGCGCCGAGAACTCGGCATAGCCCATGGCTCCGGTCGCCTTCTCACCGTTGATGATGAAGGTCGGGGTCGAGCTGACATCGTCGGCCTGGGCATTCGTCCGATAACCCTCGAAAAGCGCAGTCGCGAACTCCTGGTCGGCGAGGCAGTCGTCCATCAACTGCGGGCTCAGGCCGTTCACCTTCCCGATCTTGCGGATCTCATCGGCGACCTGAGGTTCTGGCACGCCGGTCCACTCGCTCTGCCTTTTCAGGAATTGATCGACCATGGGATAAAAGCCCCCATGTCCGCCGCAGCGTGAGATCATCGAGGCCCAGAGGCCGTACTTGTCGAAATACACCTCGCGCATGATGAAGCGGACCTTGCCGGTGTCGACGTAGTTTTCCTTGAACTGCGGCCAGGTGTTCTGGTGGAAACTGCCGCAATGCGGGCAGGTGAAGGAGGCGTATTCGATCACCGTCACCGGCGCGTTCTCATCGCCCAGCACCACATCGCCAAGGCGCGGGTCGTCGCTCGCCCATGCGGTCGCGGGAAGGCTGAGGAGGGGCACCGCAGATGCGAGGCGCAATGCGGCACGTCGTGAAAGCTGGCTGGTCATGTCGGAGACTCCTGGTCGGTCGTAGTGTCGTTTGATTGCGAGAGAACCCAGGCACCCATCCGGCTCACGGCGGCGCGCAGGTCCTCATTCTTGATGTCGCTTGCGAGGGCAGCCGCTCTCTCGGTGGCCGCCTTCGACGGTTGCTTGATGCCGCGCCCGGCAGGCTCGAACGCCGCCTGACCCTCGGCGAACCCGCGAAGCCCGGTCGCCTGTGTGATCTTCAGGCGCGAGATCGCGCGATATCCATAGAAGCTGTTGATGCGCTCGATGATCTGCGTCTTCGAGTGTTCGACCTCCGGCGCATGGCCGCTGTCAGTGCGCACGAGGAGGGTCGCACCGATCGACTGCGCATAGCTCACCCTCACAGGCTGGCAGATCCCCGACAGCGCGGGTCCCACGGCCTCCGCCCAGCGCAGGAGGACGTCGGGCTCGGCAAATCCGTTGTTCTGGGCAATCGTCCGGACGCGGGGCCGCGCGCTCTGCGACGGCCTATGGAACCGGCGGCCCTTCCTCGGCCGCTCGTCAGCACCGTCGCCATCTTGGCCCTTGCCCTTGGTCCCGCTCTTCGCCATGCCTCTCCCTGTTCGGTCGCTAATCCGAACCTATTTGGTGACAAGATAGAACCGCCAGCGATCATAAAAAAGAGAGCAGCTTGAAGGAATCGCTCACAACTTCGCCAGCAGAGACCTTGCTAGCCTGGTATGATGTGCATCATCGCAATCTTCCGTGGCGGGTCGGGCCAGCCGATCGCAAGCGGGGCATCCGCCCGGATCCCTACCGGGTGTGGCTGTCCGAAGTGATGCTGCAGCAGACCACCGTCGCCGCCGTCACCAGCTATTTCGAAGCGTTCACAGCCAAATGGTCACGGGTCGAGGCGCTCGCCGCCGCACCGGCGGAAGACGTCATGGCCGCGTGGGCGGGCCTCGGCTACTACAGCCGGGCGAGGAACCTGCACGCCTGCGCCAAGATGGTCGCCGAGCGCGGTGGCTTTCCGGAAACGGCGGCGGAGCTTCAGACCCTGCCTGGCATCGGGCCCTACACGGCCGCCGCCATCGCCGCGATCGTCTATGACGAACCCGCGACGGTCATGGACGGCAATGTCGAGCGGGTCATGGCGCGCCGTTTCGCCGAAACCGCGCCCCTTCCCGGGGTCAAGGAGGAGCTGCGGGCCCATGCAGCAAGGCTGACACCGCCTTCTCGTCCCGGGGACTACGCACAGGCGGTCATGGATCTCGGCGCCACGATCTGCACACCGCGCAGACCCGCCTGCGCGATCTGCCCCTGGCGCCCGGGCTGCCAAGGCTTCGAAGAAGGGATCGCCGCGACCCTGCCCCGCAAAGCCCCCAAGAAGGCAAAGCCTGTGCGCCACGGCACGGTCTATGTTGCTCGCACCGGCTCGAGCGTCCTCACCGTTCGCCGCCCCGATCGCGGACTTCTGGGGGGCATGCTCGCGCTTCCCACCACCGACTGGACGGAAGGCGAGACAGCCCATCGGCCCCCCTTCCACGCTGACTGGCGAGAGATCGGCGAAGTGCGCCACACCTTCACCCACTTCCACCTCCGCCTCGCCGTGATGGCGGCGATGCTGCCGCAGGAAAGGGCCGGCACCATGCCCGCCGAACAGGCCGAATCCGCGATGCCGACCGTCTTCGCAAAGGCGCTCCGGCTGACGAAAAATGTCTCTCAATAAGACAGTTACGTAGCGTCACCTCCTGCCAGTAGCCAAGAATTAACAAGATAGCCGCGTTGTTGTCGCAAAGGTCATGTTGTAGTTTCAAAGACAGATCAAACGGGAGCCAGCATGTTTCTGCACGCCCTGCCTTTTGCGCTCGCCTACCTGATGATCCCCTCCATCGTGATCGGGGGCGTCTATGGCGGTTGGTATTTGTCCCTTCCCTTCATCGTGGGCTGGGGGATCGTGCCAGTGCTCGACCGGCTGACCGGGCTGAATATCCGGAACCTCGACCCGACGCTGGAGGATAAGGATCTGGTATGGCACCGGGCCGTGACCCTGGTCTGGGTGCCTGCGCAAATGGCGCTGATCGTCTGGAGCCTCTGGTGGATCGGCACGACCGATCATCTCAGCGGCTGGGAAATCGCAGTCTTCGCGCTCGGCGTTGGCGTCGCGACCGGCGGGACCGGGATCACCTTCGCCCATGAGCTCATCCATCAGAAGCCGAAATGGGAGCGGCTGATGGGCGATCTGCTGCTGATCTCCACCTCCTACGGTCATTTCGCCACCGAGCATGTCTTTGGCCACCATATCACCGTCGCCACGCCCAAGGATCCGGCGAGCGCGCGGAGGGGCGAAAGCTTCCAGGCCTTCTTCGCACGCACTGTCCTCGGCGGCATAGCGTCGGCGTGGGAGATCGACGCGAACCGGCTGGCCCGCCGTGGCCGCCCCGTCTGGCACAGCAGCAACCCGTTCTGGCGCTACGGGCTCGGCTGGCTCGCCTTCCTCGTGCTAGGCTACGTGCTCGCCGGGTGGGTCGGTGTAGGCTTCTTCCTGCTGCAATCCTTCATGGCGATCTACGAGCTGGAGGCAGTGAACTATATCGAGCATTACGGCCTGACCCGCGAATACAAGGGCAACGGCAAGTTTGAACGGGTGCACCCGCACCACTCCTGGAATGCCTCGCAGAAGATCTCCAACTGGTTCCTGATCAACCTTCAGCGCCATTCCGACCACCACTTCCGCCCCAGCCGGCGCTACCCGGTCCTGCAGCACTACCCTGAGGACGAGGCGCCGCAGCTTCCGCTCGGCTACGCGGCGATGATCTTCATGGCCCTAGTCCCGCCGCTCTGGTTCGCGGTGATGAACAAGCGCGTCGATGCGTGGCGCGAGCGCTTCTACCCCCATGTCACCGACTGGGCGCCCTATGACAACGGCACGATCGGGCAGGAGGATCTGACCGCCCAGGCAGCATGAAGCCCTGGATCCCGGTCGCCATCGCCGTTTTCGCCGCGAACGCGTTCTTCTTCGAATGGCGGACGAGCCTAGATGCAGACAACCCGGGGCCGGAGGCATTTCAGCCGGTCCCCGCGGGCCTCACGGCTCCCACAGTAACGCTCCTCACCGGCGACGGCCGCGAACGAACACTTGCCGATTGGCGCGGGCAGACGGCAATCGTGACGCTATGGGCCACTTGGTGCGAAGTCTGCCGTGAGGAGATGCCAGAGCTCGACCGCATCGCGCTGGAGCTTGCGGAAGACAATATCGCGGTCTTGCCAGTCTCACTCGACCGTCACCCCCGTGCCCTTGATCTGGTCCGCGGCTACTACGACCGGCACGGCCTCGCCAACCTGCCGGTGCTGCACGACCGGGACGCAGCCCTGTCGGGCAAGGTGACGCCGACCGCCACGCCAACGACCCTGATCATCGACCGAAATGGGAAGGTCATCGCCTCCGCGACCGGCCGGGTCCGGTGGATGGATCCCAAAGTCAAAGCTCTCCTCGCAGACCTCGGCCATGCCCGTTCCAGCGAAGACGCCCGCGCCCTGATCACACGCTAGCGCCCCGGCAAAAAAACGCCGGAAGCCCTCCAGGAGCCTCCGGCGCAAGTCATGGCCGCGAGCGGCGGCCGGGCAGTGCAACTCTCACCCCTCGCGTTCGGCGCGCACCTGCTGGCGAAGGACATCAATCGGCACGGGCTTGCCGTCGATCCGGACATGCCAGTAGGTCCAGCCGTTGCAGCTGGGCGCACCCTCCAGCTCGGCCCCCACCTGGTGGATCGAGCCCTTGGACTTCTCGGAGATCAGCGTCCCGTCGGCGCGCACCTTTGCGGTGTATCGTCCGTTCCCGCTGGTCAGCACCGAACCGGGCTGAACCTTGCCAAGCTCCACGAGATGACCGAACGGGATGCGGGGCGCAGTTCGTTTCGAGGAGGTGACGGCCAGCGCCTCCTTCTCGAGTACAGCCACGTTGTGAAGACGCGCCCGCGCAATTGCGGCGTACCGTGCCTCCCGTTCGATTCCGATCCAGCGCCGGCCGAGCCTCTTGGCCACGGCGCCGGTTGTTCCTGTGCCGAAGAACGGGTCGAGCACCACGTCCCCGGGATTGGTCGAGGCGATCAGCACACGGTGGAGCAGCGACTCGGGTTTCTGGGTCGGATGGGCCTTCTGCCCCTCCTCGGATTTCAACCGCTCACCGCCCGAGCATATCGGGATCAGCCAGTCCGAGCGCATCTGGAGTCCGTCGTTCATCTCCTTCAGCGCATCGTAGTTGAAGACCGGCTTGGCCTCCTCGGACCGCGACGCCCAGATCAGCGTCTCATGCGCATTGCAGAACCGTTTGCCGCGGAAATTCGGCATCGGGTTGGTCTTGCGCCAGATCACGTCGTTCTGAACCCAGAAGCCGAGATCCTGCAGCGCTGTGCCGAGCCGGAAGATGTTGTGATAGGAGCCGATCACCCAGATCGCGCCGTTCGGTTTGAGCACCCGGTGCGCCTGGCGCAACCAATCCCGCGTGAAGGCATCGTAGGCGCGAAAGCTCTCGAACTGGTCCCACGCGTCATCGACCGCATCGACCAGCGAGTTATTCGGCCGGTGCAGATCACCCTTCAGCTGCAAGTTATAGGGCGGGTCGGCGAAGACCATATCAATCGAGCCATCCGGCAGCGCCGCCATGGCTTCGATGCAATCCCCCTCGATGACGCGATCGGTTTTCATCCGGCCCCCGTATTTAGCGCCGGTCAAGATGAGTCAAAGCATTTATCTTGTCAATAAGTGTTTTGAATCATTGTTTTGCTGGAGTTTTCTAAACTAAAATATCACGTACTGGTCGGAATGATACACGATGATGTGGTGTCGGCCCCAGCCGCAACAAGGCCTCGCGATGCGCCGCCGTGCCATAGCCGCGATTGCTCTCCCAGCCATAGCCGGGATGCGCTGCGGCCAGCTCATCCATGATCCGGTCCCGGGTCACCTTCGCGATGATCGAGGCCGCCGCGATCGACAGCGAACGCGCATCGCCCTTCACGATCGCCTGCGCCGGAACCGGGAAGCCGGGCGGGACCCGATTGCCGTCGATCAGTACAGAAAGCTCCCCCGCATCGCGCGCCGCGCCGCTGCGCGCCGGGGGGTGGGTGGGGGCGGGCGGCGGCACGGCGCGCAATGCGGGGGCGAGCCCGTCGACCGCCCGGCACATGGCCAGATCATTGGCGCGCAGGATATTCAGCGCATCGATCTCCGCCACCTCGGCGATCCCGATCCCGACGCGGGCGGTTTCCATGATTGCCTCGAACAGCGCCTCGCGCCGCCGCGCGCTCAGCTTCTTCGAGTCATCTAGAACCTCCGGCAACTGCGCCCGATCCAGCACCACCGCCGCCGCGACGACGGGCCCGGCCCAGGGACCCCGGCCGGCCTCGTCCACCCCGGCGACCAGGCCGCCGGTTTCTTCCTCCAGCCTTAAATCCGGGCCTGTCATCGACTGGCACTCGGACGACGGCACCCAGGACGTGCTCGGGCTCGATGTGTCTCGATGGTCATCGTACCCCTATGGCAGATCTGCCCGCGCGCTCAAAACCCGGCTTCGTACTGGATCGCGGAACGTCTGCGGCTCTTGATACGCCGCCAATCCGCCCGACCATTATCACGGCAAATCCATTGAAAGGCTCGCTCGATGCTCCGCTCTGCTGCCGCCATTGCCCTGATCCTCACCACGTTCCAGCCCGCCAGCGCACTCGACCCTGCAACCGGCACACCGATCCTGACGATCGGCGGCACCGTCGCCGAGCCCAATCGTGGCCCGTTCGATCCCTTCAGGGACGCATTCCTCGAGTTCAATGAGCGGCGTTTCGAAGCAGCGGCTGAGTTCGACCGCGCGATGCTAAGTGCCCTGCCCCAGATGCGCATCCGCGCCAATGCCGAGGCTTTTCCAGCGGCGATCACTGCGGATGGCCCAAGTCTTTCCGACGTTCTGAAAGCGGCCGGCGTTGCCGAAAGCGCGACGATCACGCTTCTCGCCTTCGACGGCTATGCGATCGACCTGACCGCCGAAGACCGCGCGGCCACCGACTTCATCCTCGCCCACACGATCGACGGTCGCCCCCTTGGACCGGGCCAGCGCGGCCCGCTGTGGCTGCTCAGCGACACGGGCGACGGGCTTGCCAGCGAGGCGCAGGAAGCGGCCTGGATCTGGTCGGTCTTCTATATCGAGGCGCAGTAGATCCGCGGCCAAGGCCAACCCCGGGCCGCGGAGCAGTCTCAGAAGTTCAACTGATAGCTCGCCGGAATATAGCGGAAGCCCTCGCCCATGGCCTCGACATACCCGACAGCAGGCGCCGGCATATGGTAGCCGACGAACGGGATCTTGTCGGCCGCGATCATGCCGAACGCCTTCTTCCGCGCGACCACGGCGGCCTCCTTGTCCATGTCGAACTTCACGTGCCAGTCCGGTCGCTGCAGCGCGATCACGTAGTGGTTCGCGATGTCGCCGGTCAGCATCAGCCGCGCGCCGTTGTTTTCGATGTGATAGGCAAGGTGCCCCGGCGTGTGGCCCGACGTATCCACCGCCTCGATGCCCGAGACGACGCTGTCGCCCGGTTTGATGAAGGTGGTCTTCTCCGCGAACGGTACGACATTGGCCTGCACCATCTTGCCGACACGGCTCTCCGCCTGCGACGCGGGCGACCAGAAGTCGTATTCTGCGGCAGCCATCACGTATTTCGCATTCGGGAAAGCGGGCTTGCCCCCCTCCATCAGGCCGCCGATATGATCGGGGTGGAAATGGGTGATCGCGACATGGTCGATCTGATCGGGGGAATAGCCCGCGTCGCCCAGCCGGGCGAGCAGATTGCCCGCATTCGGCCGGCGCTCGGTGATCTCGCCATTGCCAGTGTCTAACAGAATCAGCTCGTTGCCGGTGTTCACCAGCGTCACGGTGAAGGGGATCTCGAGCTGGTCGGGCGGCAGCAGGTTGGCCT
Source organism: Pseudomonadota bacterium (assembly GCA_039180675.1). Taxonomy (GTDB): domain Bacteria; phylum Pseudomonadota; class Alphaproteobacteria; order Rhodobacterales; family Rhodobacteraceae; genus Thermohalobaculum. The sequence continues at coordinate 15,771 of JBCDDC010000010.1, forward strand.
TGGCGAGTGCTTGGACCTCTTCAGCCGTCGCATTGCCGCCGAAGACCGGGTGCGGCCCGGGAAGCTGGACGGCTCCGTCCAGGATGGTGGTCACTTCGAACGCACCGATCTTGAAGCGGTAGTGGCTCGGTCGGTCGACACCCAGCATGGGTGCGGTGGAGAGCGCGGGCGTGGCGGCGAGCGCGGCGGCGCCTGTGAGTGCGGTGCGGCGAGTGATGGTGGCGGGCATGGGGACCTCCCTCAGGTTGCATTCCAACAGGCGGAATGATGGCCCGGATTTGCGGGAAGAACAGGCCCCGCGCGTGAACTATTCGTTATGCTGGCGGGCGGACCCGGCTCACGCCGTGGCGGGTTTTGTCCCAAAAGTAAGGCGCCACGATCAGCTCCAGCACCGCCTTCCACGCGGCGATCGCCCCCAGTGTCCAATAGGGCAGAAGGCAGGGGACCCAGAGCAGCATGCGCCCCAGCCCCCGCCTGCGGACCGCGAGCGCTGCCGAGGCCAGCATCACCGCCTGACCCAGCACCAGCATGGCCCCGGCGGGCCAGATCGCCCAGCCCGGCAGCGATGTGCTCCAGATCGTCTCGCCGGTCATCAGCCCTTCGATCGTCGCGATCCAGAAGAGTGGCGCGGTCAGATAGGTCACGGCAGCCCCGAGAAACAGAACGTTGAAGCCGAAAAACCCAAACGGCCCCAGGTCGCGCCACAGCCTGACCGGATCGCGCATATGGCTCAGCCAGGTCAGCAGGTACCCCTTCAGCCAGCGGGAGCGCTGGCGCACCCACGGCCAGACCCGGCAATTCGCCTCCTCCTGCGTCAGCGAGCGCGACACCGCACAGCGCTTGCCCGCCCGCGCCAACCTCATGCCCAGATCCGCGTCCTCGGTCACGTTATGCGCGTCCCATCCACCGACCGTGACAAGAGCAGAGCGGCGGAAATAGACCGATGTGCCGCCGAGCGGGATCGGTAACCCCAGCCACTGGAACCCGCGCAGCAGAACATCGAACCAGATGGCGTATTCCAGCGCGAAACAGCGCGACATCCAGTTCTCGGTGACATTGTAGTAGCCAAGCTGGCATTGCACGCAGGCGACCTCGGGCGGCGCGTCGCGCAGGAGGCCGACGACATCGGCGACCTGCCCCGGGTCGGGCACGTCCTCCGCATCCAGGATGCCGATGATCTCCCCCCTGGTGTATTCCAGTGCATGGTTCATCGCGCGCGGCTTTGTGCGCGGCGCACCGTCAGGCACTTCGAGGATCCTGACCCATGGCGGCAGATCCGCCCAGCTTGCCGCCTCGCGCGTTGCATCATCGCCCGCCTCGAGCAGCAGCATCACGTCGAGGAGCTCCGCCGGATAATCCAGCGCCTCCAACGCCGTGATCAGCCGCGGGATCATGTTCGCCTCGCGAAACAGCGGCACCATGATCGAGACGACCGGCGGCGCGCGTTTTCCGGAAAGCGCGATCGTGCCATCCGGCAGAGGAGGCGCGGCAGGTGCCTTGTGGCTGGCGAAAAGCGCCGCGAGGCGCAACACGGTCGTCGAGCCGATCAAAAGGAAAAGCGCGGCGATACCAGCGATGGCCGCGATCTGCCCGCCGAAACAGAGCGCAAGGAGGATTGCCATCAGCGCGCCCCCGAGAGCAATCCGCGCCCGGTCGAGCGTGCGCACGCTGGTGTCCGGCGGCGCCTTGAGCGCAGCCCGCCGGGCCAGCTCAGGGCCGAGCGCCCGGCTCAGCGCCGCATCGATCTCGGCGCGCGGGACGAGCAGCACGAAGGCTATAAGGGGCGGCTCGCGCAGCGAGGAGAGCGCTGCCTGCGCAAGCTCCGGGTCCGCAATCACATAGCTGGTGATATCGCCGACCCGGCTGTAGGGCATAACGCCATAGTGCAGATACGTCTCCAGATCCTCGGCGCGCGGTAGCGCCGGGTCTGGCGGCTGCAGCTTGAAATCGGCCATCCAATAGCCCGATTGGGCCGACAGGGCCTCGGACAGCTCAGCGGGCGCCACATGACCCTGGGCAACCAGGATCCGCCCGAGCGGCTGGCCGCTTTCCGCCTGAGCCCGAAGCGCGGCATCGAGTGCTGCCGGGTCGAGCCGCCCGCCATTCGTAAGCAAATCCCCGATCCGCGGGCGGTCCAGACCGTCCGCGCCGGAGAAAAGTTTGACCGGGGCCGTCACTAGAACAGCCCACGCATGCACGGATGGATCGGCAGGGACATAACCGCCTCCGGTTTCCAACGAGGCAGCTACATTCAGAGGTCGTTAAGGTTAATTGGATCTTAATACGATGACTTCATTTCAAATTCGAACTTTCTCAGCACCCCGACCCAAGGCCCCCTTCAGCTTTGCGCGCGCGCATCCATCGCCGCCGAGAACCGCTCGAACAAGTAGAAACTGTCCTGCGGGCCGGGGCTCGCCTCAGGGTGATACTGCACAGAGAAAACTGGCCGGTGCGCTATGCGCAAGCCACAGTTCGACCCGTCGAAAAGCGAGACATGCGTCTCGATCACCCCCTCGGGCAGGCTTGCCGCATCCACTGCAAACCCGTGGTTCATCGACGTGATCTCGACCTTGCCGGTCTCCAGATCCTTCACCGGGTGGTTAGCCCCGTGATGGCCGGTCGACATCTTCACCGTCTTACCGCCCAGGGCCAGCGCCAGCATCTGATGACCGAGGCAGATCCCGAAGACCGGCTTCTCCGCCTCCAGCACACCTCGGATCATCGGCACTGCATACGCCCCTGTCGCCGCGGGATCGCCCGGGCCGTTAGACAGGAAGACGCCGTCGGGATTGTGCGCCAGCACGTCCTCAGCTGTCGCCGAGGCCGGAAGGACCGTGACCTCGCACCCGGCCGCTGCAAGGCATCTCAGGATGTTGCGCTTGGCGCCATAATCGATGGCGACCACCTTATGGCGCGGCGCGGTCTGCTTCTCAAACCCGCCGGGCCAAGCCCAGCGCATGTCATCCCAGCGATAGGACTGGGCGCAGGTGACGTCCTTGGCGAGATCCAGGCCTTCCAGCCCGGGAAAGCCCCGCGCCATCCCAATCAGCGCATCCGTGTCGATCTTGCCGTCAGCGGCATGAGCGATCGCCGCATGGGGCATCCCCTGATCGCGGATCAGTCGGGTCAGCCGACGCGTATCCACGCCTGAGATCCCGATCCGCCCGCGCTTGGCGAGCCATGAGCTCAGATGCTGGGTCGCGCGCCAGTTCGCGGGCTCGGTGACCGACCATTTGACCACCATCGCGCGCGCGACCGGGTCGGCCGTCTCCTCATCCTCCGGGTTGGTCCCGACATTGCCCACATGCGGAAAGGTGAAGGTGATGAGCTGCCCGGCGTAGGACGGGTCAGTCATGATTTCCTGATACCCGGTCATCGCGGTGTTGAAGCAGAGCTCGCCGACCGTCGTGCCCGTCGTGCCGAAGCCGTGCCCCCAGAAGAGCGAGCCATCCGCAAGGGCAAGACATGCCGTCGGGCGGGAAGGCGACGCCCCCAGTAGATCGCTGATCGTCTCTGTCGGGGGCATAGGCATCTCCTCGGCGGGCCGGGAGTGCTGCTCAGGCATGGTATCCCGGCGAAAAATCGCGCGGAACACTAGGCGATCGAACCCCACAGGTCAATGAAAAGAAAAAGTATTTTATGTAATTAAATCAGTTAGTTACACCAGTATCGGAGTCTTGCCCGCCATTCGCCCATTCGATAGGGTGACGGTTCTAGACCAAGACGTCATGTGCCGGAGGGTTGGAACACATGCGTGACAAGATCACCAAGGCAATGAAGGACGCGATGCGCGACAAGGACCAGGTCCGGCTGTGCACCCTGCGCCTCATGCTGGCCGCGCTCAAGGACCGTGAGATTGCGAATCGCGGCGAGGAAGGCCCACCCGAGATCACCGAGCCCGACGCCCTCGCTTTGTTCGACAAAATGGTCCGTCAGCGCGAGGAAAGCTCCGCCACCTATGAGGAAGCGGGCCGGATGGAACTGGCCGAGCGGGAGCGTGCAGAGATCGCCGTGATCAAGCAGTTCTTGCCGAAACCGCTCAGCGGCCCCGAGGTCGAGGCAGCGATCGAGGCAGCGATCACGGATACCGGCGCCAGCTCGATCCGCGACATGGGCAAGGTGATGGGCCATCTGAAATCCCACCATGCCGGACGGATGGATTTCGGCGCCGCCGGCGCCCGGGTCAAGGCCGCGCTCGGCTGAGCCCGGAGCGCGCCAGGTGACCGACCCTGCCGATCCAAACGCCCGCTTCCAGCGCGCCAAGGACCTGATCGAGCAGGCGAAAGCCCAACTGACCGAGGCGCATAAGGAGCTGATCGCGCTGCGCGGCGGGGTCCAGCACGCCCGCAGCCGCGGCCGCATCCAGCGGGAGATCTGGACCTGTGAGCGCGCGCTCGACACCCGCAACGACTATTTCAGCGAGGCCGGGCAGGACGCCTTCCTCGACCAGCACGTGTTTCGAACCAAACGCGGCGGAACCTTCGTCGAAATCGGCGGGTATGACGGCGTGACCGGATCGAACTGCCTGTTCTTCGAGATGCGTCGCGGCTGGAACGGGCTGGTGGTGGAGCCGGCACCCACGCTCTTTGAGGCATGTTCGACCGCGCGCCGGGTGCCCTGCATCCAGGCGGCCCTGGGGCCCGAGCCCGGAACGGCGGAGTTCTTCGAAGTGACGGCGGGGCTCAAGCAGATGGGCGGGCTGATCGCGACCTATGATGCGACGATGCGCGCTGCGGTCGAGGCTGACCCGCGCCACCAAGGCCGAACTATTGAGGTCGAGGTAACGACGCTCGCCGCCCTGCTCGACACCCACGGCCTTACAGCAATCGACTATGTCAGCCTCGATGTGGAGGGGGCTGAGCTTTCGATCCTCTCTGGCTTCCCCTTCGAGCGCTACGAGATCGGCGCGATGACGGTGGAGAACCGCGACGGCGCCAGAGAAATCCCCGACCTGATGAAGAACCAGGGATTTCAGCGCGTCGAGGCGCTCGGCGTCGACGATCTCTACGTCTCGGAGAAGCTGCTCGGCCGCCACAAGAGCTAGTTGAGGGTCTCACCACCTTCGGCCGCCTGCGCTTCCTTGCGCTTCGCCTGCCACTCGGTCAACCGCTGGCGGTAGAGCCCTGCGAAGTCCACATTGTCCAGCATCAGCGGGGGATACCCGCCGTCGCGGACCACATCGGCCACGACCCGCCGGGCAAAGGGCAAGAGCTGGCGCGGGCACTCGATGAAGATGATCGGGTGGACCAGCGCTTCGTTCTCGGTCTCGATCTCGAAAAGACCGGTATATTCAAGCTCCAGCAGGAATCTGGTCAGCTCACCCACCTTTGCGGTTCCGCTGATCTTCATGACGACCTGATAGCGGTTGTCGCCCTTTGACTTCGCGTCCATGCCGACATTCACCGAGATCTGCGGCTGCTCGCTCGACGGACCCTGATCCTCCCGCGCGCCGACATTCTCGAACGACAGATCGCGCGTGTAGTGTGCCAGCATCTTGATGCTTGGCGCCTGCTGGGCAACCGCCGCTTGCGCCTCGGCCCCGTCAGCCGCACCGTTTTCCGCCGGTTCCACCTCGGCGTCGGTCGTCTCTTTGCTCTTGCTCTTCCTGGCCATCGTCTGACCCCCCTCGTCCAAAAGAAACCTAGATTAATTCGGCGCGTACCAGAAAGCGTTGCCGACAGCAATTACCGTGGGGCTCAACGCGGTCGATTGCCTTGATCCGTCGGCCGGGTCCAGCCGCTGTTGCCGGGGGTTTCCTGCTCCTCCGGCGGGGTCACGTCGGTATATTCGCCGTCGATCGTGCTCTGATCTGCGTCGGGCGGGCGCCGCGGCCCAGAGCGCGTCTCGGTGCGCATCTCCGCATGCATGGTCGCGTGAACCTGCATGCGCATCTGGATGTTGCGGATCAGCGCCGAGCGCACCGGCGGGATCAGTAAGAGAAAACCCAGCGCATCAGTAAAGAACCCGGGCGTGAGCAGCACGATGCCGGAGACCAGGATCAGCGCGCCATGGGCCAGCGCGTTGCGCGGGTCACGCCCCTCACTTAGACGCCCTTGCAGGTCCGCGAGCGCCGCCAACCCCTGCTGGCGCAAAAGCATCGTACCAAGCAGTGCCGTCAGGATCACGATCCCGATCGTCGGCCAGAGACCGATCCAACCGCCGACCTCGATGAAGAGGGCGATCTCGATGATCGGAACCAGCACCAGCGCCAGGAACAACCACATCCCAGCCTCCTTTGCTCTGCGGCGAAACCTCATAATAGACTTCCCCGATGGAGCCGCCTACATAGGGTCAGCGGGCGGTCTTTACCAGATCGCAAGCCCGGGCAGAGAATGAGACCCCATAAAGAGGACAGGCAATGAGCGACATGGTCGAACTGCTGATTCTGATAGCCGTTGCAGCAGGTGTGCTCTACTACCTTCGCTCGATCATCGGCACGCGCACCGGCCACGAAGGTCCGCCGTCGCGCCCGTTCGGCCACCAGGCCGAGACGGAGACCGACAACGTCACGCCGATCAACAACCCGATGCCGCTGGAGGAGAGCGAGGCTGTCAAGAATCTCGACGAAAGCTCCGCCACAGCACTCGAAGGCATGCGCCAGGCGGAGGGGGATTTCGACCTCGATGGATTTCTCGAAGGTGCCCGATCTGCCTATGAGATGGTGCTTATGGCCTATGAGGAGGGCGACCGCGAAACCCTGACCTCACTGCTTGCGCCAGATGTGCTCGCAGCCTTCGAATCGGTAATCAACAAACGCGCCGAGGAGGGTCTCCGGGTCGAGGCCCGCTTCATAGGCGTACGCGACGTGCGCGTGGTCCGCCTTGAGTATGAGAACGATCTGCGCGAGGCGGATGTCACCCTGCGCTTCGTCGGCGAGATGATCACCGCCGTCTATGACAGCGAGAACCGCGTCGTCGAGGGTGACCCGAACGAGATCAAGCGGCAGACGGATATCTGGACCTTCAGCCGTATAATGGGCTCACCCAATCCGAACTGGCTCCTGACCGCGACGGGCGAGTGAGCCGGGCGGACAAGGCGAGCGGGAGCGGAGGGGGCCTTTGCGAGCGATCGATCGTAGAACCATGCTTGGCGGCGCCGCCGCGCTGGCAGCGCTCGGACCGCATCGCCCGGCCATGAGCCGCGGCCTTGGCTTCGACGCGCTCGACGGCTGGGCGCGTGACGATCACAGGGCGGCTCTTCTCACCTGGCAGCAGTCCTGCAAGCGGGTTGGCGGGCGCGATCTCTGCAGGATTGCAGAGGGTGACCCCCGCGCCTTTTTCGAGACGTATTTCGAGCCCCAAGTGATCGGCAACCCGGCCGACGCGCTCTTCACCGGCTATTATGAGCCGGTTATCCGGGCTTCCAAAACGCGGAGCGACACCTTCCCGGTACCGATCTACGCGCCGCCGCGAGATCTGGAGCGGGGCCGCCAGCACCTCAGCCGGGCGCGGATCGAAGCTGGCGGGCTCGAGGGGCGCGGGCTCGAGCTTTTCTGGCTCGCCGACCGGGTGGACCGCTACTTCCTGCAGATCCAGGGTTCCGGACGCCTGAAGCTGCCGAACGGGCAGCTTGTCCGCGTCGGCTATGCGGGCAAGAACGGGCACCCCTATATCTCGATCGGCAAGATCTTCAATCGGCGCAGGGCGGCACAGCCCGGCACCTTTGGCGCGGCGCCGCTTAAGGCATGGCTCCGGCAGAACCCGCGCGACGGCGCGGCCTTGATGCAAGAGAACCCGTCCTTTATCTTCTTCACGGTGCGCGACGATCTCGCGCCCGATCAGGGCCCGGTCGGTGCACTCGGCGTGCCTCTGACCGCGGGCCGGTCCATGGCGGTCGACCCGGAGCTCACCGCGCTCGGCCTGCCCGTCTGGGTCGAGACTGAGGCTAGCACAGGCCCGATCCGCCGCCTGATGATCGCCCAGGACACCGGCAGCGCGATCAAGGGGCCGCAGCGGGGCGATCTGTTCTTCGGCACCGGCGACCGGGCGGGCGAGATCGCGGGCAGCATGGCCGCTGGCGGACGCATGGTCAGCCTGATACCGAAACCCGAGCTGCGCCGCCTGATCGGGCGGGAATGACCCGCCGAAAGGACCTCACACCGGAAGAGAAGGCTCTCTGGCGCCGTGTGAACGCGGACACAATCCCCCTCGACCGCTCCCGCCCCGGTCCTTTGCCTGGCAAGGACCGGGCCTCCAAGGCGGCCCCCGAACCGCCCGCTCCGGCACCCCCACCCCGCGCCCCGGAGATCCTCGAACCCACGGGCCCTAAGCTGAAGAGCACGACCCGGCTCGACCTCGCCGATCACACGCCGAAACAGGTCGGGCGGCCCGAACCCGGGCTCGACCGGCGCACCGCCGACCGCCTGCGCCGCGGCGAACGCCAGCCAGAGGCCCGGCTCGACCTGCACGGGATGACCCGGGGCCGCGCCCACACGGCGCTCAACGGCTTCATCGCCCGCGCGATGTCGGAGGGCCTCCGATGCGTTTTGGTCATCACGGGCAAGGGCGGCCGCCACACCGAAGAAGACGCACCCTTCATGCGCAGCGACCGGGGCGTGCTGCGCCAGGCGGTGCCGCGCTGGCTCAGGTCCGGGCCATACGCGCACAGCATCGTCGGCATCTTCGAGGCCCATCCCCGCCACGGCGGCGCCGGGGCGCTTTACGTCTATTTGAAGAAGCGCCGTTGAACCCGGCGGAAATTCGGGGCAGGCTGCGCCCGAGCGATCTTTGGGAAGGGAGATTTGAGGGATGAGATATCTGAGCTATTTGCTCGCGGCGCTGTTTGCCTGGTCGTCCGCACCCGCATCGGCACAGGTCGATCAGCAACGATGCGACTGGCCTGCATTCGAGAACCCGTGCGAAGTGAAGGGCGGCGTCTACCGCGCCCTCGCCCCGCGCGGAACCGGCCCGCACAAGACCATACTCTACCTCTACGGTTCCACCGGGCATTCCCGCGAGGTGACCGAGGCGAGCTTTTTCCAGCGCATCGTCGATCGCTACGGCTACGCGCTCGTGGTGCCCGGCGCGCTCGACATCAGATACCGCGGTGGCTTCTCCGACACCGGGTGGACCCTGCGCAACGGCAAGCAGAAGACCCGCAACGAGATCGAGTTCCTCAAGAACGTCATGAATGACGCGGCCTACCGTTTTGGCCTCGACCTCGACAACGTGCTGGTGATGGGGCAATCGCGCGGCGGCTTCCTGATCTGGGAGATCGCATGCCACAACCCCGAGATTGGCTCCGCCTATGCCGTCCATGCAGGCGGCTATCTCGGCAGGTTGCCCGGGCGCTGCCAGCAGCCGGTCAAGTTCCTCCACACCCACGGCGCGCAGGACAAAATTGTAGATTACGGCGGGATGGAGAATGTCTCGGGCAATGTCGACATGCGCTCGATCCCCGATGCGATGAAGATGCTCGAGCGCACCAACGGCTGCGACGAGCGCTCGCTGGAGCCGACGAGCACCGTGCCGAATTTCGCGCGCTACACCTATTCCAACTGCGCCCCGGGGTCAGCGCTGGAGCTGATGCTGCACAAGGGCGGGCACGACTATCCCGCCAACTGGATCAAGGTGGCGATCGACTGGTTCGAAGACGTGAACGCCGGCCCCTCCCTGCTGCCCAGCGCCGATCCGACGGCGGCGGGCAAATCGATCAGGTTCAAGGGGGCGGGCGCCAGCACCGGTTTCGGCACCACGACCTCGCGATCGCGCTTCAAGAGCGTTCCGAAACAGTGAGCTGACGCCGGGAGACTATCATGCGCCTGACTGGCAAGACCGCCCTCGTCACCGGAGGCGGGTCGGGGTTCGGCGAAGCGATCGCCTGGCGCTTCGCCGAGGAAGGTGCACGGGTCCTGGTTGTCGACATCAACGGCGACGCAGCCGCCCGGGTAGCAGGCGAGATCAATGCCACCCACCAGGGCGCCGCCCGTCCACATGCCGCCGACATCAGCGAGGCGCTCGACGTCAACGGCGTGGTCAAGGCCGCGATCGACTTCTACGACCATCTGGACATCGTGGTGAACAACGCCGGCGTCACCCACCGCAATATGCCCATGCTCGAGGTGCCGGAGGAGGAGTTCGACCGGATCTACGCGGTCAACGTCAAGGCGCTTTACCTGATGGCGAAGGCAGCTGTCCCGGCCATGCAGGCCGAGGAGCAGGGCGGCGTCTTCCTCAACATCGCCTCGACCGCGGGCGTCAGGCCGCGGCCCGGGCTCACGTGGTACAACGGGTCCAAGGGAGCTGCGATCATCCTGACGAAGTCGATGGCGCTGGAGCTTGCCCCCTCGAACATCCGGGTCTGCGCGATCAACCCGGTGGCGGGCGAGACGCCATTGCTCGAGAAATTCATGGGCGAGGACACGCCGGAGAAGCGCGAGGCGTTCCAGGCGACCATCCCGCTCGGCCGCTTCAGCCGCCCTCTCGACATCGCCAACGCCGCGGTCTTCCTCTGCTCGGACGAGGCCGAATTCCTGACCGGCATCTGCCTAGAAGTCGACGGCGGCCGCTGCGTCTAACGGCCCCGCTACAGCACAGCGGATCAGCAAAAGGCTTCACCCTCCGAAAGACCCGCAAAACGAAAAAATCCGCCCCATCCAGCGCTCCCGCCCTAATCGCAGCTATCTGCACACAGCATTTCAGCAAGCATACTGCGCGCGAGGCGGAGCTTAGGGTGCGAGCAGGCCATAGCTGCGGACAGGATCCTCTAGTGAGGTTATCCCGCGGCCGCTTTGACGGCTCCTCAATGACATGAACCATAGTCTTGAGGGTTGTTCGGCCCATAACGGGTGCTGCGCAGGGCTTCCCGTGAACGAGTCGCACGTCTTGCGAAGCACGAAAGCAGAACGTGGTTTTGTAGTGAGATGTTACGGGGCTCTCTGGTGTTTCTCCGTCACTTCGATTTTGCCACGAAGACGCCGTCCCAGTTGTCGCCGGGTGGGTCCTCGCGGTATTGCGCGATGCGTTCGGCGAAGGTCTGGGCGAGGCCTTCGGGGGCGAAGAGGCCGAGGGGGGCATGGCGGCCGACCTCGGCGAAGGCTGTCTCAGCCGCATCCCAGTTCTGGGCGAGATAGGCAGCGCGCGCCGTGGCGATCAGGCCCGCGAGCGTGGCGTAGCGCGGATCGGCGGCGAGGGTTTCGTCCCCCGCCACGGTATGGATCGTCTCTGGCTGGGTGCGGCCCTTCACCGCCACATCGTCGATCTCGAAGGTCGCGAAGGCGCCAAGTTCCGCCGCAGTCGAGCTTCCGACCAGCGTGCTCACCCCATATTGCTTGGTCAGGCTTTCCAGCCGGGCCGCGAGGTTCACCGCATCGCCGACGCAGGAATAGGCAAGGCGCTGTTTCGACCCCATATTGCCGACCGAGACCTCGCCCGTGTTGATCCCGACCCCGATCTTGGCGAGCGCGAAACCGCGCGCCGCGAGATCGGCATTCACCTCCTCGAGCTTCGGGAAGAATTCCAGCATCGCGCGGGTCGCCTTGGCCTGATGGCCCTCGGTGATGCGGGGCGCGTTCCAGAAGGCCATGATCGCGTCGCCCATGTACTTGTCGACCGTCCCCTCGTGCTTGAGGATGACCTCGGTCAGCGGGCTGAGGATGGCGTTGATGAAAGAGATGACTTCGTCGGGCGTCATCGTCTCGGTGATGGTGGAGAAGCCGCGCACGTCGAGGAACAGGATCGAAAGCTCCCGCTGCGCCCCGCCGGGGGTCAGGTGATCCTCGGGGTTTGCGATGATGTCCTCGATCACGTCGGGGCTGACGAAGTGCTTGAACTGGCTGGTGATCTCGCGCTTGGCCGCGTCGGAGCGGAAGTAGTTGTAGCCCGACACGGTGAGATGGGTTGCGCCGACCGCGAGCGCCGGTGCGACCGGGATGAACAGGAACTGCTCCGACGCGAAGAGGTGCCAACTCGCCCCGAAGACCCCGGCGAGCGCGGTCAGTGTGAAGCCGAAGCCGAGCAGGGGCAGGTTCATGGCGAGGATCACCGAGACCACGGCCCCGAGCGCGACAAGAAGGATCACCTCGATCGCAGATACCCAGTCGGGGCGGGTGAAGAAATCCCCGTTCAGGATCTGCTCGATGATCTCCGCATGGACCGTGACGCCGGGCACACCTTCGGCGAGCGGTGTGGTGATCAGGTCGCGCAGGCCGGGGAAATCGGCGCCGACGATGAGGATCCGGCCCTCAAGCTCCTGTCGCAGGTCCGGGGCCAGAGCTTCGCCTTCCAGGATCCGGCGCGCTGAGATGATCCGTTCGGGCCGCACACCCGCATAGCGCACGCGGAAGGAGCCGTCGGGCTCCAGCGGCACCACGGCCCCGCCCGCCTGCATCGATACGATCTGCGGCGCCTCGCCAAGCTCGATCTCGCCGCTGCCGTCGGTCGCCTTGACGATGGAAGTATGGGCGTCCTGCGCGACGCGCAGCAACTCCATTGAGAGCGAGGGGACGAGCACGTCGCCGACCTCGCTGATCATCGGCACATAGCGCACAAACTCGCCCGCGCCGGGCAGGAGGCTGATCGAACCGACGCCGAGCGCCTGATCGACAAAGACCGACTGGCTGCTCAGGGAACCGGAATAGAGCGAGACGCCGCCGCGCACGCTGCCCGATTGCGCCGGACTCCGCACACCCCATGGCTCGATCCCGTTGGCCTGCTCGCCCGTAAGCAGAACCGTGGCCAGCACACTGTAGGAGTTGACCAGGCTCTCGGCCATCAGCAGGTCGTTGTCCGGCAGCTCCTCCAGCGCCGAGAGGTCGATCTGCGCCGGGCGCTCGATCCCGTGGGTGGCGGCGAAACGGTTGCGGAATTGCTCCCAGGAATCGATGACCTGTGCGGGGGATGTGCGGTCCGGCTCGGAGAAGATGATATCGAAGCCGATCGCGGCGGCACCCGCCTCGGTCATCCGGTCGATCATCGCGGCGATATAGCTGCGCGGCCAGGGCCACTGGCCAAGCTCCTTGAGCGAGGCCTCGTCGATCATCACCAGCTTGACCGGCACTTCCTCGGCGAAATGCCGGGGTTTCCAAGTCTGGAATTGATCGACCAGGCGCTCTTCAAGCTCGATCAGCGGGGGAAACCGGAAGAGAAAGGCGACCGCGACCGTCGCAACGATCAACAGCCCGAGGATCAGCGCCCGCCACTCGACCTTCATCCCACGCCCCCGAACCCGGCACCACAACCTGCGCGGGTTATTATAGCAATTCCCGACATTGGATTGCAGGAAATCTGCTGGAGATGTACACTAAATTAGGTCGTTAGGCCATTTGGCAGCGTGAGAGGGGATATAGCGTGCGCCAGCGTTTTACGTCGATTGCCGCGGCGATCGTTACCGTTTTTTGTTTGTCCAGCGCCGCCACGGCACAAGCGCCAACGCTGACATCGAACAAGGATGAGCTTCGTGCCCGGCAGGCGGAGCTGTTCGAGCAGTTGCAGCAAACACCTGACAGCCTCCCGCTCATGTCACTTTACGCGAAGGTCTCGATCGAGCTCGAAGATTACGAGGCCGCGATCTCGACCATGGAGCGGATGCTGATCTACCGCCAGGATCTGCCGACCGTGCGGCGCGAGCTGGGCGTCGCCTATTTCAACCTCGGCTCCTATCAGGCGGCCAAGCTTTACCTCGAACAAGTGCTGGAGCAGCCCGATCTGCCCGATGAGGTACGCGCGAATGTCCTTGCCTATCTGGCGGAGATCGAGAAGCGGACCAAACAGAACCGGCTGCAGTTCATCGCCTCGGCCGGCATCATTCATTCGACCAATGCCAATTTCGGGCCGGAGGGTCTACTCGACACGCCCATTGGCGTGCTCCCGATCATCGAGGGCGAAGAGGAATCCGACACCGGCGTGCGGGTAATCCTGGCTCTGTCGCATGACTACGATCTGGAGAAGGCGAACAACGATATCTGGCGGACGACGGCGAGCTTCCTCGGCATCCGCTACTTCGATGTCGAAGAGGGCAATCTGGAGCTGATCCAGTTCCGCACGGGCCCCCGCCTGTCGCTCGACGAAGAGGAATTCGGGCCGAAGCTGCGCCCCTTCATCGATGTGAAATACCTGGGTGTCGACGACACGGGGGCCTATTTCCAGAGCGTCCTGGGGGTCGAGCATATCCGCACGCTGACGCCCACCATGTCGCTTTTCGGCGAGTTCGGTGTCGGCTTCCGCCGCCAGTTGGACAGTGATGCCGAGGGGTTCGACCATTTCCGGGTCGAGAGCAAGATCGGCCTCGCCTACATCCCGGTGCGCGACACGATCCTGCGCGGCAGCCTGCTGATCGAGCGGGAGGAGGCGCAGGATTTCGAGAACACGAACACCGAATTCGGGATCAGGGGCGGCATCGACTACAAATACTCGCCCGGTCTCGACTGGGTGAATGCGCAATGGCAGGCCTCGGCCAGCATCGACATACGCGGCCGGGTCTTCACCGGCTCGCAGGTCTCGGTCGGAGAGACGAGCGGGCGCCACGATATCGACGTGACGCCAGCGGTCAGCCATATCTTTGGGATCAACGAGAATTTCGCTGTCCAGTTCGATGTCAACGCGCTCTACCGCGAGTCGAGCATTCAGAACTTCGACTTGGACAATGTGAGTTTGACGCTGTCAGGCGTCTACAAGCTTTAGGGCCAGCAAGTGCGCGGACCCCGCGGGCGGCCAGGTAAAAGGGAGACAGTCATGCGCTCGACCCATTGGAAAGCAGCATTACTGGCAGGCGTCTCGCTGATTGCGCTCGGAACGGGCGCGTCGGCTCAAAACACCAATATCGGCCAGGTGGCGGCGGTGAACAGCGATATGGACGGCACGCCGCCGAATGATGCGAAACGTCAGTTGCTGTTGGGCTTGGGCGTTTTCGAGAACGAGCGCGTGGAGACCAGTGACCAGGGGTCCGGGCAGCTTCTGTTCCTCGATCAGACCAGCCTGACTGTCTCGCAGAACTCGGACATCAAGCTCGACAAGTACGTCTATGACCCGGGCGCGGATGCCGGCGACATGGCGATGTCGATGAGCAAGGGCGCGCTCAGGTTCATCGGCGGGCGCATCACCAAGAAACGCCGCGCGATGATCCGCACGCCGACCGCGACGATCGGCATCCGGGGCGGGCTGGTGATCATCCGGGTCCGGCCCGACGGCTCGACCCGGGTCGTGCAGATGGCGGGCGACTCGACGGAGGTGGTCTCCTATGGCGATGCCGATGGGGATGGGATCGATGATGGGCCGGATGCGGGCGAGCAGGAGACGTTCTTCTCCGGCGCGCCGGTGGACGAGGATGGCGTGATCATCCTGAGCCGCCCGGGCGCGAAGGCCGAGGTTTTTCCCTCGCCATCGGGCAGCGGGGGTCAGCGCCCGCCCTCCGATGTCAGTTTCGACGGGATCGTGACGCCTGAGGAACTGAGCCAGGAATATGAGGGGTTCGAGGGCGGCCGCTCGGGCGGGACCGATCAGGTGCCGACGGATCAGGGCGTGAACGAAGCTTCCGAAGAGATCGCCAGCGTCAACTCGGGCCAGCAGGGCGGTCAGAACAACCAGCCGGTCTCGACCAGTGGCGAGAAACCTCCGACCCCACCGGAGCCGACCATCGAGATCGCTGAGACCCCTTCGCCTCTGTCTGACCCGCTGGTTCAGCCGCTTTCGGTCGAGGAGCAAGCCGATATCGACGAGGAGGAGGATCCTGGTCAGGACCCGGTTGATCCCCCGGTGGATCCGGCCGCGGTCGCCAGCGGCGCGATCACGATCGACGGCTCAGGCGTGATCCCGCTCGCGAACATTCGCAACGGCTCGATCATCGGCGATCTGGTCGATCCGATCTTCGGCGTGGAGAGCGTCGTGCTGGATCTGCCCGAGAACGCCGGCGACCTTGCACCGACCAATCAGGACGGACAAAGCTTCTTTGCGCAGACGCGCTTTCCGCTCTCGGGCTTCTTCGAGGTTGGCGCGGAATTCCTGCCGGGCGGAGACGCCTTCACGGCGGAAGGCTTCGCGGTCTTCCTCGAACCCGACCTGCCGGAATTTGTCGTCGCCGAGATACCCGGGGCGGATGCGCTCGTCTTCTTCGGCAACGCCACGCCCGGGCAGGACCAAGCCTTTGTCGCCGATGCCCCTGCGGCCGGCGCCAACTCGATCACCGGTTACCGGGTCGATGCGGCGGATGACACGACCGATGCTCTGGTCAACGTGATCTCGAACGGGCCGGGCGACCCGGATGGCGGGCGCGTGCTGTTCGCCGAACTGCGCATCGACAGTGACGCGGGCGAACGCGAGCTCTCAGTCGCCGCGGGCCGGCTGGGACGTGGCGGCGGAGGCCCCGGCTTCGATATCACCTCGGCCAGCATTGGCACCGATGATTTCACCGACTCGATCTTTGTCTTCAGCGAGGGGCTTTCCGCATTCGAAGACGCAGACGGTAACACGCTTTTCGGCCCGGACCGGGATTTCATCCTGCTCGGCGATCCGCAGGGCCAAAGCATCGAGACCACTTTCACACAGACAGGCCAGAACACATTCGCCAACACGCCTGAAGAGGTGCTTCTGACCCGCGATCCCGCGGCGGCCCAGGTGATCGCGACGCCGACGCCTCTGCTCGACAACGCGACGCAGCGCGAGATCCCGGGCGAGACGACTTTCGACAGTGTACTGGCGACCGGCTTTGCGACCTGCGGCGCAGGCCGGACCTGCGGGTTCGGCAATGCGTCGGTCTATGTCCTGAGTTCCCAGGCGATCGTCCCGGGTTCGGATCTCTCGACAGTTGGGTCCTTCAACTTCAGCGATACGAACGGGGTCAGCGGCGAGTTTCTTCTGGCCGATGACGAGCTTTCGGGGACAGTATCGACGTCCACGCCCTTCAACCTGAACTTCCTGTTCACGCTGAACGAGGATGGCAGTGCCGCGATCTCGGACGAGGCGTTCGCAGGCACCACGCTTGGCACGCCGATCGCGCCGATCGCCGGGGCGGTTAACCCGGAATCAGATCTGGTCATCGCCTCGGCGGCGGCGGTCAATGCCCAGGAACTCACAGAGTTCTTCGGCGCAGGCGACGTGACACCGGAATTCGCACGGTGGGGGTTCTGGGCGGCGTCATTCGACGTGGTCGATGCCCAGACCGGGCAGCAGGGCCGCGACAATGTCGATCTCGGGCTCTTCGTCACTGGCATCCGGCCGGACCCGGGCGATTTCGCAAACTTCACTGGCTCGGCCGGGTTCTCCGGCATCGCGGTCGCAACGCTGCAGAACCTCAGCGCACCGGGGCAGAGCGACGTGTCCAACCTGCTCGCGGGCAGCTTCGATCTCGGCTACGACTTCGGCGACCGGAACGGGACGATCAATATCGACCTTCCCGGCAGCGCGCTGGATGTCACGGGCGTGGTCAACGGCAACCTGCAGGTTCTGGGTGATCCAAGCTATGTGGGCGGGATCGGGAACAACGACTTCAGCGGCAGCGTCAACGGCGTCTTCTACACGGGCGGCAACGATCTGGTGGCGGCGACCGGCGGTCAGTTCAACCTGATCGCAAATGACGAGACACAGCAGGCCGTGGGTGTCTTCGCGGGCGATCGGGTGCCAACGATCCCGTAAACCGGACTGGGCGGGGTTAGTTCGGGCCGGTCTTTTCGCTCTGTAGCCGGGCCACTTGCGCCGAGGTGTCGCGCAGCCTGTCCGAGAGGACGCGGATTATCTCGAGCGCGATGTCGGGGAACTCCCGCATGAGGTTGATGATCGTCTCCCGCTCCAGGCGCAGCACGTCGAGATCTACACTCGCTACGATCGAGGAGGTGCGCGGCTGGCCAGTGAGCGCGGCGATCTCGCCGAAGATCTCGCCCGATTTAAGCTGTGTGACGGTCACGTCGCGCCCCTCGATCGTAAGGACGACATCGACAGCGCCTGACAATATCACAAAGGCGCTGTCGCCCTCCTCCCCCTCTTCGAACAGCCGCTCGCCCGCGCGGTAGGACAGGGTCTCACCCATCATCGCGACGACCCGCAGCCGCTTCGGGTCGAGCTTGCGAAAGATCGTGGTGCCCTGCATGACCTCGACGGCCCCGTTCAGGTTCAATGCGTTCATCCGCACATCTCGCGCGCTCTGATGCTGGTCATGCAGCCTCCAATTGACCCTTGTCATCCAGGGCGAGAACCTGGTCGGCGCCTTCGGCCGCGGCCTCGCTTGATGCAGCATATATAATCGTCGCTTCTGGCAATTCCGCCCTGATCACGGCGCGTGTCTGTCGGTCCGCATCGCCATCCCCGCCGACGACACCGTCGAGCAACAGGATGCGCGGTCGCTTGATCAGGGCCCGGACCAACGCGATACGACGCTTCACCGCAATCGACAGATTCGCACCGCCCGAGCCGACGGGCCTGTCGAGACCGAGACGCAAGATCCGGTCGCGCATGCCCACACGCTCCAACGCGCGCTCCATATCCTCGTCGAGCACCTTCCAGCGGGATTTCCGCTCGATCCGGCGCGCGCCGTGCATCAGATTGTCGGCGATCGTCCGGCCCGGATTGAACTGGTCTTCGTCGAAGCCGACGAAACGCGGGTCATCGACCGTCAGCGGCTCCGCCTTGCGCCGACAGGCGAGGACCTCGCGCATCCGCTCATCGTCCAGCACGTCGAGCCGGTCACGGCGCAAAACGAACTTGAGAGCGAGCGACGTGAGCACCTGCAATCCCTCGAGGTCAACGCTTGAGAGGCCCGATGGACCAAACCGGTCCCTCAATTCGGCAGCGGCGTTGATCTCATCCTTCGGATAGGCCGCAAAGCTCTCGAGGACGACTGAGTCCACATCCACGGCGGCTACAAGTTCGGCGAACTCTGACGCGATGTCCCAGCCTATCGCCTCGACAAGCTCCTTGGCGCCAGATTTCTTGATGATCTCATCAACGGCCGGGTCCTGCGCGTAGTCCGAGTAATCGGCGACACTTTCCACCGGCAGGGCATAGAGGATATTCTCCAGCACCGTGGCGTTGGTGTTGTAGGCATCAGGTTGCCAGGGCTCGATCAGATCGGAGAGGTCAAGCTCGGTCTCCCCAAGCGCGATGCGGGCCTCGACGATCGGTCCGGTCCATTGATCGGCCTCTGCGGCGTCAATCCGGCTGTTGAGCGCGGTCGAGAAAAGCTCCTCATCCAGACCCAGATCGGTGATCAGACGCAGGAGGCGGGCTTCGAGCCCGGCAAGGTCGCTGACACCGGCCGCCGCATAATCGGTCCAATCACCGTCAGGGTCCGCGATCAGGTTTCCGGTTGCCCTGGCCTCCTTCAGAAACTCCGCCGCCTGTTCCCAGTCCGACCCTTCAAGCGGGGGCATGCTGCGGTAGAGGCCGTAGAGCATGTTATCCCGGATCGTACGCGAGATGATGCCGGGCTCCGCCGTCACAATGGCGACCGATGCACCAAGCTCGGATAGGCAGGCTTCGGTGACGGGTCGATCGCCGATCATGACCCGGCCTTGGACCGGTTCGATCAGACCCGCGACCATGCCCAGAAGCGCCTCGCGCGAGCCGTTGCCGCCTCCGGTCACCGCGATAAGCCCGCCCGGCTCGATCGTCAGCTTCGGAATCGTGAGGCTACCCGCCGCCGGTCCGCCCTCGATATTGCTGAACTCGATCCGACCGGACAGTGGCTCGGTCTCAGCCTCATATACCCGCTCCGGCCCCATGACGCCTTCGCCGATGAAATTCTCGACTACGAAGGAGTCGCGCGCATTGAAGTCGGTCCAGCGCTGGACGAAGTTCAGCACGGCCTTCCATGGTCCGGCGAGGTCCTTGTAGGCCGCCAGTACAGCGACAAGCGAGCCGAAATCGAGCTGACCCTTGATCACTAGATAACCGCCAACCGAGTAGAAGAAGAACGGAGTGAGTTGGTTGATCAGGTTGTTGAGGAACTTGATGGTGAACTTGCGCTTGAAAAGCGCGAGGCGGATCACCGTGTTCTGGTGCAGCTTCGCGGCGATCTGGCCCATATGCCAGCGCGCGGTGTCGTTGGTGTGGATGTCGGCGATGCTGCCGACGCTGCCTGCGATCTCGTCGGCCAGACCTCGGGTGTTGACCGCACGCTCCTTGTTAAGCCGGATCACCTTGGCCTGAAGCTTCGGGATCAGCCAGGCCTGGACCGGGTAGAGCGCGACGGCCGCGAGGCCGAGATACACATCCTGCGCGAAGATGAAGGCAGAGTAGACGAGGAGCAGGCCACCCTGGAAGGCTGGTGTCGCGATCACCTCGCCGATGAAGCCGCCCAGCGGCTCGATCTCGCCCAGCATGGACTGGATGACCTCGCCCGGCTTTGTGGTCTTGAACCGGCTCATCCGGAAGCGCATGACATGCTCGAACAGCATGAACCGCAGGCGGCGCAGCATCCGCTCACCCGTCATGCCGATGGCGACGTTCATCACCCATTTTATGCCGTTGATCGCGAAGACGAGGCCGAGGAAGACGAAGCAGAGCAGCAGCAGATAGGGGATCTGCTCCAACTCGAAGCCCAGGATTTCGACCGGGAACCCCGTGCCGTTGATCGCCTCGTTGATGATGATCTTTGGGATTTCGAGCGAGGCGTAGACCAGCGGGAACGAAAAAATCGTCAGCGCCAGGATAAAGATCTGTTCGCGCTTGGAGTACTTCCAGACAAAGGTGAAGAAACGCGTGTCCATAGAAAAAACTTCCCCCCGGCGCGCGCAATGGTCAGCGATCGGGCAGGAGCGGTCAAGAGGCTCGCACGGGTCCTGCCTATTCTCCAAGAAGATGCAGCGCGATCTTGCGCCGGTGTGGGAGGTCACGATGTTCCCACAGATAGATCCCCTGCCAGGTACCTAGCATCAGCCGCCCTGCCCTAACGGGCACGCTCAGATCAACGCCGGAGAGGACGGTGCGGATATGAGCGGCCATGTCGTCCGGCCCCTCGAGATGGTGGCGGTAGAGCTCCGCCCCGCCATGCGGGCCGAGGCGGGCCATGGCGTCCTGCAAGTCGAGGCGGACATCCGGGTCAGCATTCTCCTGCACCGTGAGCGAGGCGGAGGTGTGCTGGCAGAGGAGGGTGAGGAGCCCGTCGCTGATCTGCTGCTCCGCGACCCAGTCGGCCACGTCGCGGGTGATCATCACCAGCCCGGGGCCGCGGGTCTCCACCTCCAATTCGCCAATGACCTGCCGCATGGGCGGATGCTAGACCATCTCTGCCGGACCGAGAACGGAGAAGATGCGTGCATTACGACCCGAGCCTGCCGTGGCGCGATCTGACCTATGAGGGGTTCAACCGACATATCGGGCCGATGCGCATCGTCCGGGCGGCTGAGAACGAATGGCGGGGCACGGTGCTCTTGGACGCACGGCACCGCAACGCGGGCGGGGTCTGCCATGGTGGCGTGAGCATGACACTGGCCGACGTGACCATGGGAACCGGCTCGTTCGAGGCAGGCGGGCGGCGGCCGTGCGCGACGATCGAGATGGATTCGCATTTCCTGTCCGCCGCCAAGCTGGATCAACGGCTGCTTGCGGTCGCAACCCAATTGCGGCTGGTGCGGGATCTGAGCTTCATGAGCTGCGAGGTCTGGGCGCTTGGCCCGGAGGAAGAGGCGCGCCAGGTGATGCGCGCCTCGGGGATCTGGAAGTTTCTTGCCAGCCGCGAGCCGAATGACCCGCGCGACCGGCGCTCGGACACCTAGGTCGCGTTCAGGTCCGCGATCAGCTGATCCACGTCGCCGCCGCGGCTGCCGAGCATGCCCGCGACCTCGTCACGCTGCGTGATCAGGAGCGAGACGCCTTCGATCACGATGTCGGCGATGACAACCCGACCCGGCCGGTCGGTCACCAGCCAGTCGACAGCGATCGGCGATCCTTGTGGCTGGGTTACCATGCTGGAGACCAGGACCCCGCGCTTCGTCTTGTCCTTGATGCCGCCGACCTCAACCTGCTGGCCCGCGTAGTTCTGAAAGCGGCGGGAGTAGATGACAGAGATCGCGTGGGAGAACGCCTTGGTAAATCGGGTCTGCTGATCCTTGCTCATGTCGCGCCATGTCCGGCCTGCCGCGAAACGCGCGATTTGGGGCATCGCGGCGCGTTTTTCCATGACCGTTCTCAACTGATCGGCCTTGGACTTCGCATCGCCGTTAGCCTGTACGATCGCCAGTACATCCGACACCGATTTCTCGACATGCGCCTTGGCCGCCGACTCTTCCAGTGCCACTGCTGGCAGACTACCGAAGGCCGATGCGCCGATACCCACGAGGAAAGCCGCCAAAAGACTGCGCCGTTCAATCATCCGTCTTTTCCCTCTGCAAAAGTTGCCCTGTCGAGGAGCCGTCTGCCCGTCGTATATAGTGTTTGGCCCAGATTTGAACCATCTTGTAGCCAAACCCGGGCTTTTGCCGCACTCTAACGCATCTGCGCCTGAAATCGGCCTCGGCCGCGTTTCACAAGCCAGTGAGCCGGGCGGATAAGCCGAAAACCGCCACGTTGCTTGCGCAGCTTGGGGGAAAACAGTACCAAATCAAGATGATGGAGCGGATTGGCCGTTAACCGTGTCAAAACGTGAGAGATGACACAGTTTGGTGACGTTTTTACGCCTATGGAGAAGGGCGGGACATAAGCGAGCGCCGCTGAGATGGTCAGAAGACTGGGGTCGTGATGAGAAGGCTCTCGGGCAAACAGGAGTTGCGTCAAGCGATGACGACATGTCGGCGGCATTTCATGGCCGTCTTCGTCTTCTCGATCTTCGTCAATCTGCTGATGCTCACCGGCCCGCTCTTCATGTTGCAGACCTATGACCGGGTGCTTTCGAGCCGGTCCGAGGCGACGCTGGTGGCGCTGGTGCTGCTGATCACCGCGCTCTTCGCCTTCTACGGCCTTCTTGAATTTGCCCGGGGCCGCGTACTTGCCCGGGCGGGTAACAGGTTTGCCGAGATCCTCGACAATCGGGTTTTCAAGGCGGTTCTACGCCGTTCTGTCGCCCCGGCGGAGCGGGCGCGGCCGAATACGGCAGCCAAGGATCTCGACGCGGTGCGCCAGCTTCTCGCGGGGCCTGCCCCGTTTGCGCTGGTGGATATTCCATGGACGCCGATCTTCCTGACCGCGATCTTCATCTTCCACCCGCTGATGGGTTGGGTTGCGGTTGGCGGCGGCCTGCTTCTGATTACGCTGACCGCGCTCAACCAATTCCGCTCCCGCCAGCCGGCGGCGGAGGCACAGCAGGCGACGAGCGAGGCGGAGAACCTGGGCGAGGAGATGCGCCAGAATGCCGAGGTTGTGCAGGGCCTCGGCATGCGCGATGCTGGGCTCAACCGCTGGCAGCGGCTGCGCCGTGCAGCGATGGAGCGCCAGTTGCTCGCCTCGGACCGGACGGCGAGCTATTCGTCCTCGTCGAAGGCGCTGAGGTTCTATCTGCAATCAATGATGCTCGCGACCGGGGCTTGGCTGGCGCTGCAACAGCTCATCTCGCCCGGGATGATGATCGCGGGCTCGATCCTGATGGGCCGCGCGCTGGCGCCGATCGAACAGGCGATTGGACAGTGGGGCCTAGCGCAGCGCGCACACCGCGGCTGGACCTCGCTGTCCGAGGTTCTCGACAAGGTTCCGGAGGAGCCTGAGAAGACCCAGCTCCCGGCCCCACGCGGCTATGTCGCCGCGCAGAAGGTCGCCGTTGTGGCACCCGGCGAGCAGATCGCCGCGCTGCGGGGGATCGATTTTGCGATCGAGCCGGGCCAGGCCCTCGGTGTGATCGGCCCCTCGGGCGCTGGAAAGACGACGCTCGCCAAGGTGCTCACGGGGATTTGGAAACCGGCGGCTGGCAACGTCCGCCTAGACGGCGCGGCGCTGGACCAGTGGCCGGAAGCGGATCTGGGCCAGCATATCGGTTATCTGCCGCAGGAGATCGGCCTCTTCGCCGGATCGGTCAGCCAGAACATCGCGAGGATGGTCGACCAGCCGAACGACGAGATGGTGATCGAGGCCGCGAAACGGGCGGGTGCGCATGACCTGCTCCTGACACTGCCGCAGGGTTATGACACCCAGATCGGCGCCGGGGGCCAGCGCCTCTCGGGCGGCCAGCGCCAACGGGTTGCGCTGGCCCGCGCGCTCTATGGCGATCCGCCGCTTCTGGTCCTGGACGAACCGAACGCCAATCTTGACGCGCCGGGCGAGCAGGCGCTGGTTGACGCAATCCGCGATGCGAAAAAGCGTGGCAAGACCGTGATCATCATGGCGCACCGGCCTTCGGCGATCGCGGCCTGCGACCTGTTGCTGATGATCGACCGCGGCCAGCAGATCGACTTTGGACCGCGCGATGAGGTGCTACGCAAGCGCACCAAGAACTACCAGCAGATCAACACCCAGGCGGCCCAGCTTTCGGGCGGCGCGCCAGCAGCGGGCGCGGGTGTGATCGACGGCGCAGCGACGCCTGCCGAAGGCGACCCGGCGGCCAAGGCCCGGCTCGTGACAACGGAGAGAGACCCATGATGCCCCCTCAGATCCAGGGCCCTGGCGCAGGCTCGCAAGAAGATGGATGGTCGGCTCGCGGCTACATCCGGTTTGGCCTCGTCTGCGTCATCCTGCTGGTCGGTGGACTGGGCGGCTGGGCTGCAACGGCCAAGCTGGCGGGGGCTGTGATCGCCTCCGGCCAGCTCCGCGTAGAGGCGCAGCGCCAGGTGGTCCAGCACCTCGATGGCGGGGTGGTGGGTGAAATTCTGGTCCGCAACGGCGATATCGTGGGCGCCGGAGACGTGCTGATCCGGCTCGACGCGACAACGCTGGAGTCGGAGCTGGCGGTGCTCGAAAGCCAGCTCTTCGAGATCATGGCGCGCCGCGCCCGGCTGCAGGCAGAGCAGGTCGACGAGAAATCGATCCGCTTTCCGGCCGAGCTGATCGGCATCGCCGCCGAGCGCGAGGACGTGCAGGGTCTGATCAACGGGCAGCAGCGGCTGTTCGATGCGCGCTGGCAGACTATGACTTCGGAAATGGCCGTCATGGACGAGCGCGAGGCGCAGATCGGCGAGCAGATCGAGGGGGCCGAGGCGGAGATGGCAGCTCTGACCAAGCAGGGTGAGCTGGTCGAACAGGAACTGGTGGCGATGCGTCAGCTCCAGCAGAAAGGGCTGGCACAGGTCAATCGCGTGCTGGCGCTGGAGCGTGAAGCGGCCCGGCTCCTGGGTGAATTCGGCCAGATGAAATCGCAAGCGGCGCAGCTAAAGGTCCAGATCGCCGAGCTGAAGCAGGAGCGGCTCAGAATGATGGACACCCGCCGCGAGGAGGCGATCACGCAGGAGCGTGAGCTAGGCTTTCGAGAGCTGGAGCTCAAGGAACGGCGCATTGCGCTGCACGAACAGCTCAGCCGGCTTGAGATCCGCGCCCCGCGGCCGGGAAGCGTGCTCGATATGCAGGTCTTTGCCCTCAAATCGGTAATCCGGCCTGCCGAGCCGATCCTCCATATCGTGCCGAGCGATACAGGGATGGTCATTGATGCGAGGGTTGAGCCAGTCAACCGCGATCAGGTCGGCCCCGGGCAGGACGTGGTTTTGCGGTTCTCAGCCTTCAACACCCGCACCACGCCCGAGCTTTTCGGCAAGGTTTCGACCGTCTCCGGCGACACCCTTACCGACGAGGCGCAGGGCCACAGCTACTTCCTGGCGGAGGTGACGCTGAACGAGGGCGAGATCGAGAAACTCGAAGGTCAGGAACTGGTCGCCGGCCTGCCGGTGGAGGTCTATATTCAGACCGGTGAGCGCACGCCGCTCAATTACCTCGTCCGCCCGATCACCGATTATTTCAACCGCGCGCTCCGCGAAGAATAACCCGGAGGGCGGCCTTGATCCCCCGATGGCGGCAGCCATCTCTGAGGTTAGGGAAAACGGATCGAGGCGGCGCGGCCCCTATGAATATCACGCCCAGAGACGCCGAGGTGGCGTCGGCGGACCCAACGCTGGAAGTTCAGGTTGTCTCGGGCATGGACGAGATCCCGGCGGCGGAGTGGGACGCCTGCGCCGCGCCTGAGATGGCCGCCGGAGGCACGGCTGTCGACCCCTTCACCACACACCGGTTCCTGCTGGCGCTGGAGGAAAGCGGCTCCGCGACGGCGCGCACCGGCTGGGCGCCGCACCACCTGATCGCCCGATTGGGCGGTGAGATCGTCGGCGTCATGCCGCTCTATCTCAAAGGCCACAGCCAGGGAGAGTTCGTCTTCGACCATTCCTGGGCCCATGCGTGGGAGCGGGCCGGCGGAGAGTATTATCCCAAGCTCCAGGCCTCGGTCCCGTTCACGCCCGCGACCGGCCGCCGCCTGCTGGCGCGGCGGGATACGGCACTCCTGGAAGACACGATCCGCGCCGCGCTGATCGAGGGGGCGACGACGCTTTGTTCGCGCCACGGCCTCTCGTCCTTGCACATCACCTTCTGCACCGATGAGGAATGGGCGATCGGTGGCGAGATTGGTCTTCTGCAAAGGACGGATCAGCAGTTTCACTGGGAAAACAACGGTTATGCCGATTTCGACGCGTTCCTCGCGGCGCTCTCATCCCGCAAGCGCAAGCAGATCCGCAAGGAACGCGCGCGGGCAGTGGAGAACGGCATCAGGATCCATGCGCTTAGCGGCCGGGAAATCGAGCCCGGGCATTGGGATGCGTTCTGGCGGTTCTATCAGGACACCGGCATGCGCAAATGGGGCCGCCCGTACCTCACACGCGAGTTCTTCGATCTGGCGCAGGAACGGATGCGCGACCTCGCGCTTCTGATCCTCTGCGAGCGCGACGGGAAGTGGATCGCCGGCGCCCTGAACTTCATCGGGCGCGAGACGCTGTTCGGGCGCTATTGGGGCTGTGTCGAGGACCACCCCTGCCTGCATTTCGAGGCCTG
Source organism: Pseudomonadota bacterium (assembly GCA_039180675.1). Classification (GTDB taxonomy): domain Bacteria; phylum Pseudomonadota; class Alphaproteobacteria; order Rhodobacterales; family Rhodobacteraceae; genus Thermohalobaculum. Next base: position 42,587 of record JBCDDC010000010.1, read on the forward strand.
CTATTACCAGGCCATCGACTATGCGATCAGCCACGGGCTGGCGCGGGTCGAGGCCGGGGCGCAGGGTGGGCACAAGCTGGCGCGGGGGTATGGGCCGGTGACGACCCGCTCACTCCACTACCTGCCCGATCCTGGGTTTCGCGAGGCGGTGGCCCGGTATCTGGACTCCGAACGCAACGCGGTCGAGCGGGAGAACGCGGCACTTGCCGAGATGACACCCTTCAAAAAGGCGGATTAGGGCGGGAGGCCCCGCCCTGATCGTCAGGTTCCAAGGGCTTCAGATTTGGCCCGCGAGCGCCTCGCCCAGCGTGGCGACGGCTTCGCCGGGGTTGTCCTCGATATTCAGGACCTTCACCTCGCCATTCGCGACCAGCGCCGAGAAGCGTTTCGCGCGCGTGCCGAGCCCCACGGCCGAGCCATCAAATTCCAGACCCATAGCTTTGGTGAAGGACGCGTCCGAGTCGCCTAGCATCCGGATGCCCGCGCCTTTAGCCCCAGAAATCTCGCTCCACTGCCCCATCACGAACGGGTCGTTGACCGCGACACAGACGATCTCGTCGACGCCCTTGGCGCGCAGATCGGCGGCGGCGGAGATGAAGCTCGGCAGATGCGCGTTGTGGCAGGTCGGCGTGAACGCCCCCGGAACGCCGAACAGCGCCACGGTCTTGCCGTCGAAAACGCTCGCGGCCTCGACCGGGGCCGGGCCATCTTCGGTCATCTCAAACAGGGTGCCGCCAGGCACCTTCTCTCCAACAGCAACCATGGGGGTCTCCTTCCTTTGAGGGGGTGGTGGTTTGGCGCCTAGATATACCGCCGGGCGCGCCGAGAACAGGGGCGATCATGCACTTGCCGTCATAAGGGTGATCTGGCTCTCGCCATAAGTGCGCTGATCGGCGATCTCGGCCCAATCGAACTCAGGTGGGACCTCGTCGGAGGCAAGCTCCAGCACGATCAGCGCGGCGGGGGCGATCCAGCCACCCTGATGGGCCGAGAGCAGCGCCTTCTCACCGAGCCCGCTGCGATAGGGGGGATCGGCGAAGATCAGCGTGAAGGGTTCCCCGCGGCAGGGCCCTAGACGGGTCGCGTCGCGCCGCCAGATCTTAGTCTCGCCGATCACGCCCAGCGTCTCGACATTGCGCCGGATCAGGGCGCGGGAGGTCGCGAAATCATCGATGAAGACAGCCCGCTCCGCACCCCGGGACAGCGCCTCCAGCCCAAGGGCTCCGGTTCCGGCGAAGAGATCCAGCACCCGCGCGCCCTCGATCGGCGGGTAGTCGCCATGGGCCAGCAGGTTGAAGAGCGACTCCCGCACCCGGTCCGATGTCGGTCTCAGATGGGCCGCCCCACCGCCAGCGGCCCCCGGCGCCGCAAGCCGCGTACCCCGGAACCGCCCGCCGATGATGCGCATGTCAGAGCACCCGGTCGAAGGCCGTGATCAGGCGGTCGACTTCTTCGGCTGAGGTGTAATGCGTGAAGCTGACGCGCAGCACCCCATGCGCCGGGTCGATGCCCATCGCCTGGAGCACGCGCGGCGAATAGAAATCGCCGCCGCCGCACATGATGCGATGCTCGGCCATCTCCTGCGATAGGTCCTCGCCCGCACGGTCATGCAGGATCGCGAAGGTGGGAGCACGGCTCTCGGCCTCCACCGGGCCGATCAGGCGGATGTTGTTGCGGCCCTTGAGCCAGTCGAGCAACGGCGCCATCCGGGCGATCTCGGCCTCGCGCATCAGCGCATGAGCGGACGCACCGTCGTGATGCGTACTAACGCCCGCGAAGTAATCCGCCATCGCACTAAGGGCGGCGATCTGGGCGTGATCTGGCCCCGCGGGCGTGAAGCGTTTGGCGCGATCGCTCGCGTTGAAGCCATGCCCCTGGTTCGCGAGCCGATCCGCGAGACCTCGGCGCATCACCATCACACCCTGATGCGGGCCGTACGTCTTGTAGCTGGAGAAGAGATAGACATCCGCCCCCATTGCCGCGACATCGGGCAGGCCATGCGGGGCGTAGGAGACCCCATCCACAACCGTCACGGCCCCCGCCGCATGGGCGCGCGCCGCGAGATCAGCGACGGGATTGATCTCTGCCACAATATTAGACGCGTGCGGGAAACAGACGAGTTTGGTCTTCTCGCTGAGGAGCGCATCCAGCCCCTCCGGCGGCAGATGCCCGGTGGCAGGGTCGACCTGCCACTCCCTGACCACGATGCCCTCCTCCGCGAGGCGTCGCCAGGCCCCGGTATTCGCCTCGTGGTCCTGATTGGTGACGATGATCTCGTCGCCAGGGCTTAGCGTCTGACGGAATGCCTGCGCCAGAACGTAGGTATTCTGCGTGGTCGACGGGCCGAAATGCACCTCGTCCTCCGCGACGCCCATCTGGGCGGCAAGTTTGGTGCGCGCGTCATCCATCAGCCGGCCCAGGCGATCCGAAGCCGGGAAAGCCCAGTAGGGCTGCACCTTGCAGGTCGTGTAGACGTCATGGAGGCAGTCGATGACCTGCTGGCACGCATAGGAGCCGCCCGCGTTCTCGAAGAAATCCCACCCCTCCAGCTCCGGCGCGCGAAAAGCGGGAAACTGGCTGCGGATAAAGTCGAGATCGAGCGCTGTCATGGGACCCCCAGATGCGGAAAACCGCGCGAGGCTACAGCCCGCCGCATGGCCTGTGAAGGCCTCCCGCGCCGCGAGTTTTGAATTGTCAAACAAATCCCGCTCGGGCAAAAGGGCGAAGAGATGAGCACAGCCGAAGAAACCCAATCGCAGAGCGTCGGCCACCAAATCGCCGAGGAAATCCGGGAAATGATCCTGGATGGCAGGCTTGGTGCGGACGACCGCCTGCCTGGCGAGCAGGAATTGGCGACGAAATTCGGCGTCTCGCGCCCCTCGGTGCGCGAAGCGCTGAAGCGGCTGGCGGCGCAGAACCTGATCCGCACCAGGCGCGGCGCCTCGGGCGGGAACTTCGTCAACCGGATCGGCTTCCAGCAGGCACGCGATCAGTTTGAGGCGACCGCGACCATGCTGGTCGTGATGGGCAATATCGACCCCGGGGCGCTGGCGGAGGCGCGGCTGACCCTGCTCTCGGCCATTGCACCGCTGGCGGCGGAGCGGCGGACGCCCCCTGCGCTCAAGGCATTGCGCGATGAGATCGCCCTGCAGAAGAGCAAGATCAGCGACGAGGAGTTCTGCGCCTCGGACGTGCGCTTCTACCGGATCCTGGTGGAGGCGGCGCAGAACCCGCTTTTGTCAGCCCAGATGGCAAGCGTGATCGAGGCGATCCAGCCGCTTCTCAACATGATCATCTACAGGGCGCGGGATCGCCAAGCGATCGCCGCGCGTCACGCCACGCTGGCCGATGCGCTGGAGGCACGCGATCCCGGCGCCATGATTGCCGTGCTGCGGGATCTGAGCGACGACACTGCCCGCCTCGTCGGTGAGGCGCAGGATGCGCGTGAGGCCCGCCAGCGCGCCTCGAACGAGCAGTAGAATGCGCCTCGTCGACTGGATAGATGACCCGCGCGCCGTCACGCTCGCCGTCGCCATCCTGATCGCCACCGCCCTATGGGTCACCACATGGTCGCTCATGGGCCAGATGGACATGGGCGCCATGGGCATGGGCGAGATGGGCACGTCCGGGATGAGCATGGGCGAGATGCAGATGGACGGCATGGAAATGGGCATGTGGGGCATGTCCATGGACCCGGCCGACTGGAGCCTCAGGACGATCTACGAGACATCGCTCATGTGGCTTTTGATGATGGCGGCGATGATGCTGCCCGCCATGGCCCCGGTGATGGCGATCTACACGAGCCTCGCGGCGAAGGAGGATCGGGGCGGGCGGCTGGTGCTGCGCATCTTGCTCTTCACCCTTGGCTACTTTTCGCTGTGGTTCGCGTTCTCGATCGGGATGGCGCTGGTTCAGCTTGGGCTAAGGGGCTCCGACTACTTCGTCATGGGCGGGACACAGGCGACGCCGATCGCCGCGGCGGCTCTGATGATCGTTGCCGGCGCCTACCAGCTCTCATCGATCAAGGACGCCTGTCTGCGCCATTGTCGTCATCCGCTGACATACCTGTTGAGCCACTGGCGCGAGGGGGTCGGCGGCGCGTTCTCCGTAGGCGCCAATCACGGTGTCTACTGCGTTGGCTGCTGCGGCCTGTTCATGGGGCTGATGTTCGTCTTTGGCGCCATGAACGTCTGGTGGATGGCGGTCATCGCGCTTTACTTCCTGGCCGAGAAGATTGCGCCGCAGGCCGAGCGTTGGGGACAATGGACCGGTTATGCGCTGATCGTTGGCGGCGCGGGCTGGGCCGTGTATCACATCATCTGAGACGGGGGAGTTTGGCCCAATGGCGAAGAACAAGCTGAAGAAACTGGCCAAATCGCGGGCGCTCAAGGTCATCGAGGACAGTGACGCAGCGATCCCGAATGATGCGGCATGGTCGATCAAGGGCGAGCTGGCGCTCTCCTGCTCCTGCGATCTGTTCTGTCCCTGCGTCGTGTCGCTGGGCCAGCACCCACCCACCCATGGCTTCTGCCATGCCTGGATCGCGGCCCGCGTCGACAAGGGGCGCTATGGGCAAACGAAGCTCAACGGGCTCAACATCTGCATGCTGGTCGATATCCCGGGCAAGATGGGGGCCGGGAACTGGACCGTCGCGCTCTATATCGACGACACAGCCAACGACGCGCAGTTCGCGGCGATGGAGAAGATCTTTACCGGCAGCGCCAAGGGCACGACCGGCCTATTCCGCCTGCTGGTCGGCAACTACCTGGGCGCGCGGCGCGAGGTCGTCGATTATGAAGTAGATGGCGAGCTGCGAACGATAAGCGCGGGCAAGGCCGTCTTTGGCGAGGTCAACCCGATTGCAGGCGCCAATGCCGACCACTACGTAACCGTGGAGAACACCTCCTACTGGATGGGTCCGAGCGTGATCATTGCACAGGCGCGCAAGTCGAAGATCCGCGATTTCGGTCGGGTATGGAACTTCGACGGCGGATCGGCCGAGATCTGCGAGATCGCGTGGAGCGGCCCCTAAGGGCGACTAGAGCGCAAGATCGGGAATCTGCTCGAGGTCCGGCCCCGCCTCGCACCGCGCCTGCTTCGCCAGCAGCGTTTCGCGCAGCGGCGTGAGGTCGATGATCTCATAGATCGCGACGCTGCCATGGGCGTAGTCCACCACCCGCTCGGCCGTGTTCTCGAGATAGGCGTTGATCAGGATCGGCCTGCCCTGCTCCTCAACCATGAAGTGTTTTGTCTGCGTGCTGTTGAAGTAGTTGCGCGGTGAGATCAGCGAGAGCCGGTAGATATCTTCGTTCAAGGGGACCGGGCGGACCCCGCCGAACCGGTCGCTCATCGCACCGACAATTCCCTTTGCCGTGTGGATCGCACCGAAGGACTGGGCGAGGAGAATCGCGGCTGGCTGGTCCGTCGCGCCCTGACAATCGCCCCCGGTCAGCGCCGTGCGAAGGCCGATCCGCCATCCATCGGTGCGGCCCGGCGGTGCGCCAGCCGCCCGCAAGCCGGTCGGCGTTAGGAGGTTGGCGAGATCGCCCTGTGTCTCAACCACGCCAGCGATTGCCGCCCGGTCGATCAGCAGGCATGTCGCTTTGACAAGCGCCTCCTGATCTGTGCTCAATTCACCGAGCGGCGGAAGCGGAGGATTGGCGGCTTTGAGATCCGCGTACTCCACCTCGCCGGGCCAGTGGCGCAGCAGCGAGGGGCCGGTCAGCGCTGCGATACTCTGCCCGCCGATCCAGTCGACCGCACTGCACGGATCGTGGGGACCGAGCAGGCTTGCCCCAAAGAAGGTCGCACTGACCGAAAGGCCCGCGAGCCCGATGCGCCAGGGCCTCCAGAACCGTCGCTGAATCTGTCTGCGCCGCATGACCCGCGACCCTATCGCTGCAAAATGATCTGTCGCATTTGCGGGGATTAGGCGGGATCATAGTTAGGGAAGTCTTAACGCTCAGAGCCGCGCGAGGTGTGCCTCCAGATCGTCGAGCTTGTCCTGCCCCCAGAACCGCTCATCGCCCACGATGTAGAACGGCACGCCGAAGACCCCCCGGCGGATCGCCTCGTCGGTGTTTGCTTCATAGGTCGTCTTCAGCGCCGCCTCATCCGCGACCAGTGCACCATGGTCGAGGCCGAGCGCGGCGCATTTCTCGGCGATAACCGTCGGGTCGGCGACATCCTTCTGCTCCGTCCAGACAGCGGCCAGCAGCGCCTGTGCCAGCACCCCGGCAGGCCCACCGCCTTCGGCCGCTGCGATGATGCTGAGCGCTCCTGGCAGCGGATCGGTCGGCCAATGGGTCGGCTCGAAATGGTAGGGCATCCCGGTCTTCGCCGATGTCCGCCGCAATTCCTGGGCGCGGTACTCGCGCCTCGGGAGAGGCCGCTCCGGCAGCGGGACGCCGCCCGTCTCACGAAAGACACGGAAGGTATCGATCGGTTTGTAGGCAATGCTCGCCCCATGACGCTCGGCCATCACCTCCAGCCTGTTCCCGGCGAAATAGGTCCAGGGGCTGAGGACAGAGAAGAAATAGTCGATCTGTTTCATGAACCGCTCCCTTGGCCGCGGACTCCTGGATCCGGGGCACAGAATCATTGCGCATAGAAGGGGGATAGGTATGACACATCCGTGACAGTCCGGTCGGGGAAATCAGGGGTGGCGTATGAAGACCGAGGTGAAGATGAAGCTGATCGCAGGCAACGCAAATCTTCCGCTCGCCAACGCGATCGCCCGCCGAATGTCCGTCTACCGCGGGGACACGGTCTCGCTCACATCCGCCCGGGTCGAACGGTTCAATGACGGCGAGATCTTTGTCGAGATCCACGACAATGTCCGGGGCGAGGATGTGTTCATCCTGCAATCCACCTCGAAACCCGCCAATGACAACCTTATGGAGACGCTGATTATCACCGATGCGCTGAAACGCTCTTCGGCGCAGCGGATCACGGCGGTGATGCCCTATTTCGGCTATGCAAGACAGGATCGCCGGTCGGCGGCGCGCACGCCCATCTCGGCCAAGCTGGTCGCCAACCTTCTGACCCAGGCGGGCGTCGACCGGGTGCTCACAATGGATCTGCATGCCGGCCAGATCCAGGGCTTCTTCGATATACCGGTGGATAACCTCTACGCCTCGCCGGTCTTCGCACTCGACATCAAGCACAACATCAACGGTAGGACCGACAAGGTGACGGTGGTCTCTCCCGATGTCGGCGGCGTGGTTCGTGCCCGTGACCTTGCAAAGCGGATCGATGCCGAACTGGCAATCGTGGACAAGCGCCGCTCGGAGGCCGGCAAGGTCGACGAGATGACCCTGATCGGAGATGTGAAGGACCGGGTTTGCATCATCGTCGACGATATTTGCGATACGGCCGGGACGCTCTGCAAAGCCGCTGAGCTGTTGCAGGACCAGGGCGCGAAGGAAGTCCACGCCTATATCAGCCATGGCGTACTGTCGGACCCGGCGGTGGAGCGTGTGACCAATTCAGTGATGAAATCGCTGGTGATCACCGACTCGATCGAACCGACGGAGGCGACGAAATCCGCCCATAATATCCGCGTTGTTTCCATCGCACCGATGTTCGCGCAGGCGGTTCTGAACGTTGCCAATGACACCTCGGTCAGCTCGCTCTTTCGCGAGGAACAGCTCGGGCCGATCTACGAGGCGTTTTACCGCTTCGACTGAATTGACAGGGCGGGCGGCGATCGACTATACGCCGCGTCTCTGATGAGATTCCGCCGCGCGGGCAACGCCTGCTGCGGCCATTTCAGCCCCGAGGGGCAAGGAGTTGGACGATGAAGGGTGACATTCATCCGGAATACCACACGATCGAGGTCAAGATGACCGATGGATCGACCGTGCAGATGCGCTCCACCTGGGGATCGGAGGGCGATACGCTGACCCTCGACATCGACCCGAGCGCGCATCCGGCCTGGACCGGTGGCGGCCAGCGCCTGCTGGATACCGGCGGCCGCGTCTCGAAGTTCAAGAAGAAGTTCGAAGGCTTCGGCTTCTGACACCTATCGCCTGCCTGGCAGGCATGTGACCCGAGACACCCGCACCGCCAAGGTCGCGGGTTTTTTGCTTTCTGGCCCGCGTGTTGAGTGCGCCAAGGGGTTGTCAGCAGGGCGCGAGATTGTACCGTCGGGCGGCAGATATGTTCAGGCTGGCGGCTAATACCCATGCGAACCTTCTTCACGCTTTTCGTCATTCTTCTTTGGACATCGGTCTCGGCGCAGGAGCCGGGGAAATGGGCCTTTCCGGCAAAGCGCGATCTGTTCTCGCCCGAAGCCCTGCTGGACCTCAGCTATCTCAACGAGGACATGGCCGGGGAGCGCGGTTTTGTCCGGCTATCCGAGGATGGCAACGGGTTTGTCCGCGGGGATGGGGAGCCGATCCGCTTCTGGGCCGTGAACTCATACGTCGCCCGCAAACCGATCGACGAGGTGCGAGAGCATGCCCGCTTTCTCGCCAAGCGCGGGGTCAACATGGTCCGCTTCCACGGCAATCTCCCGGAGACGGGGCGCGAGAAGAGCACGCCCGACATGATCGACGAGACCAAGCGCGATCAGATCTGGAAGCTCGTGGCCGCCATGAAGGACGAGGGGATCTACGTCACGCTCAGCTTCTACTACCCCCATCAGATCAAGCCTGAGACAGCGAGGAGCTGGCCGACACCGCGGGACAGCCGTGGCCTCACCGGCCTGATCTATTTCGACCCTCTGATCCAGGAGGCCTACAAGGGCTGGCTGCGCAGGATCATGATCCCGGAGAACCCCTACACGGGCATCGCGTTGAAAGACGATCCTGCCGTGGCGATCGTCCAAATGCAGAATGAGGATTCGCTGCTGTTCTGGACGCTCGGACAGATCCGCGGGCGCGAGGCGCGGCTTCTCGGGGCGGAATTCGGCCGTTTTTTGCAGCAGAAGTACGGCTCGCTGACTGCCGCCCGATCAGCGTGGAACGGGGCTGCGGCGCCCGGCCCGCTCGACAAGATGGAGGACGACTGGAATGCAGGCGTAATCGCGCTTTCCGGCATTTGGCACCTGACCGGCAAGGCCAGACCCGGCAGGGCGGCTGCGCGGCTGCGGGATCAGACCGAATTCCTGACGACCACGATGCACGCCTGGCATGCGGAGGCCGCCCGTTACCTGAGGGAAGAGATCGGCGCGCCGCATCTCTACAACGCCGGGAACTGGAAGACAGCTGACCCCACGGTCCTCGACGATCTGGAACGCTATAGCTACACGGCGGGCGACGTGATCGGCGTGAACCGCTATGTAGGGTCGCTGCACAAAGGCGAGCGGCGGGGCTGGGCGATCGTAAAGGGCGATATCTACCGCGAGGACGGCGTTCTGAAGCGGCCCCTCGATCTGCATGTGACGCTCAAGCAGCCGCTCGGCCACCCGTATCTGATATCCGAGACCCAATGGGTCCCTCCGATGTGGCGCCAGAGCGAGGGCGCACCTCTCACAGCGGCCTACCAGGCCCTCAACGGTGTCGATATCAGCATGTGGTTTGCAACGCGCGAGGTGCAGTGGCGCGAGCCCGGCAGCGCGAACGGCTTCCTGCCCAGCATCGGCAAATGGAAAGTGGCGACGCCGATGCAGATGGGGATGTTCCCGGCGGCGGCCCTGATGTTCCGCCAGGGGCTGATTGACCAGGTGCCGCCGGTCGTGATCGAGCGTCGCGGACTGGACGAGTTGTGGGAAGGCGAAGTCCCGCTCACCGCGGGCCGAATGGGATACGACCCTAACCGCGATGAAGGGCCGGGCTCTGGAATCCGCGGGGCAAATGCCTCCGTCGATCCTCATGTGTATCTGGTTGGGCCGGTCGCGGTCGAGTTCGGCGAGGATGCCGCGGATTATGTGAAGAGCGATCTCGACAGTTTCATCGACCGGCGCGCGCAACGCGTGACCAGCGCCAACAGGCAGATAAGCTGGGATTGGGGCCAGGGTCTCGTGACGCTCGATGCGCCCCGTGCGCAGGGTGTGATCGGGGATCTGACGACGCGCGGGAGCTTCGAACTCCACGACATCACGCTTACGAGCTCGAACACCTACGCGACCATCATCGCCGTACCGCTGGATCAGAAACCCCTAGACCGATCAGAGAAAATTCTCGTGCAGATGGGCACGATCGCGCGGCCGAACGGCTGGCAATCCCGCCCGTTGGAGACCGAGGACGGCCCGGCGCGCGAGGTCATGGCCTTTGGAAGGGCACCGTGGATGATCGATCGCCTGTCCGCCTCACTCACCATCCGGAACCCGCACCTCACGACCGCGACCGCGCTGGACCCAAGCGGGATGCCGGATGGCCGCCTTGAGGTGACACGGACGGATGGCGGGCTCACCGTCCCGCTACCGCCCGACCGGCTCTACGTCGTTCTGCAATAGAGCGGTCGCCCGCCCGGCACCAGCCGCGCCCGCTTCGATTTCATCTTTCAGTCATGCGCCGCCCGGTGCCATATAGGGGCGCATCGGGCGCACAGCGCCTGCTGTCCGGGGACAGAGCGGGAGACAGGATGAGCGGGACGGAAGACCGGGGGCACGTCATCGTCCTCGGCAACGAGAAAGGGGGGTCGGGCAAGTCGACGACCGCGATGCACCTCTGCATCGCGTTGCTGCGCGCGGGCAAATCGGTCGGGACAATCGATCTCGATCTCCGGCAGAAGAGCTTTTTCCGCTATCTCGAGAACCGCGAGGGTTACGGTCTGCGCGCCGGTGTCCGACTGCTGGGGCCTGAGAGGATCTCGATCGAGCCCTCGAAGGCAGACTTACGCGAGTCTGCCGAGCGCGAGGAGCATGAAGAGTTGACCGCGGCGGTCTGCGACCTGCAGCGCGACTGCGACTTCGTGATGATCGACACCCCGGGCGCGGTCACGCAGTTCAACCGCACAGCGCATCAATTGGCCGACACGCTGATCACGCCGATCAATGACAGCCTGATCGACTTCGACCTGCTCGGCCGGGTCGACCCGGAGAGCGGGAAGGTGCTCGGCCCCTCGATTTACTCGGAACTGGTTTGGGAGGCGCGGCAGCGCCGGGCAGTCAACGGCTTGCCGCCAATGGACTGGGTCGTGCTGCGCAACCGGATGTCGACGCTGGAGAGCCGCAACCGCCGCCAGGTGTCACATGTGATGAAGGAGCTCTCGGCGCGGATCGGCTTCCGCATCGCGCCCGGTTTCTCGGAGCGGGTGATCTTCCGCGAGCTGTTCCTCAACGGCCTCACGCTTCTCGATCTCAAGAAGGATGGGCCGATCGCGATGACACTGAGCCATGTTGCGGCGCGCCAGGAAGTGCGCGATATGGTCAAGGCGCTCGAGCTTCCCCATGTCGGGCCGGTTCAATAGTCATCTAGGAGACCCCCAATGCGCATTACGATGATCGGCTCCGGCTATGTCGGGCTCGTCTCGGGTGTCTGCTTTTCGGACTTCGGTCACGATGTGGTCTGCGTCGACAAGGATCAGGCCAAGATCGCCTCGCTTCAGCGGGGTGAGGTTCCGATCTTCGAGCCGGGGCTGGAACAGCTTCTGGCCACCAACACGGCTGCCGGGCGGCTCAGTTTCTCGACCGATCTCGCCGAGGCGATGAAGGGCGCCGAGGCGGTTTTCATCGGTGTCGGCACGCCGACGCGGCGGGGCGATGGCCATGCGGATCTGACCTATGTCTATCAGGCAGCGGAGGAATTGGCCCCCCTAATCGACGGGCATGCCGTTGTCGTCGTCAAATCTACTGTGCCCGTCGGCACCAATGCCGAGGTTGCGCGGCGGATCCACGCCACGGCGCCCAATGCGGATTTCGACATCGCATCGAACCCCGAGTTCCTGCGCGAGGGCGCGGCAATCGAGGACTTCATGCGTCCCGACCGAGTGGTGGTAGGCGTCGAGACCGAGCGCGCGCGGAAGGTGATGACCGAGATCTACCGCCCGCTCTTCATCCGCGAGACGCCGATGGTCTTCACCTCGCTCGAGTCGGCCGAGATGATCAAATACGCCGCGAACGCCTTCCTCGCGACCAAGATCACTTTCATCAACGAGATCGCGGATCTCTGCGAGAAATGCGGTGCGGATGTGCAGGCGGTGGCCAAGGGGATCGGCCTGGATGGCCGGATTGGAGCCAAGTTCCTGCACCCGGGGCCCGGTTACGGTGGCTCATGCTTTCCAAAGGACACCTCGGCGCTCGCCCAGATTGGCCAGGATCACGCCACCCCTATGCGCATCGTCGAAACCGTCATCGAGGTGAATGAGACGCGCAAACGCGCGATGGTCGACAAGATCGCCGACGCGATGGATGGCCAGCTTGCAGGCAAGCGGATCACTGTTCTGGGCGTGACGTTCAAGCCCAACACCGACGACATGCGCGAATCGCCGTCACTCGCCATCATCCCCGCTCTGATCGGTGCCGGTGCCGAGGTGCGCGTGGTCGATCCCGAAGGGCGTAAGGAGGGTGAGGGCCTGTTGCCCGGCGTCACCTGGGTTGAGGATGCCTATGATGCCGCCCATGAGGCCGATGCCGTCGTGGTGCTGACGGAGTGGAACCAGTTCCGCGGGCTCGACCTAACCCGTCTCGCGCAGTCGATGCGCGGCAAGGTTTTGGTGGATCTCAGAAATATCTACGCGCCAGAGGATGCGCGTGACGCGGGGCTGGACTACGTTTCCGTCGGCCGCGCTTAGCGGATTGCCGTCTCGATCCTGCGCTGATCGATCACTTCGCCGCCGCGGAGCAGGTTTATCTGACCGGTATAGGTGCCTTGGGGCCACTCTGCGCCGCTCCGCTTCCGTCCGACGGCACGGAACTGCACCGCGCGGTTTCGCGGCATCTCATAGCTTTCCTCGGCGATCACTTGGCCGGTTGGATCGGTCAGGATTAGGTTCAGGCGATCCGCCTGTTCGATCCCGAAGAAGTGGCCCCAGACCACCAGAGCATCCGAGAATGGATCGAGCTCTGGCTCATGCGGGCTCGTCGCCTGGATCTCCTCATAGCCCGGAAGGCGCGGCAGAATACCGACGCTGAGCACGCCGCCGGGCTGGAAGGTAACACCGCTCTCGGCCGACCAAAGCGGGGCTGCATCCTGCTGGTCCGCTCGACATGTGCTGTCCATTGGCTCTGCAATGAAGGGATCGATGACGTCGTCTTGCCGGCGGACGGTGAGGTGGAGATGGGGAAACTGCGTGCGTCCTGAGAGGCCGATCAGGCCCAGCACCGCCCCTGCCGCGACCTGGTCACCATCTTTGACGGCAATGCTGCCTTTGCGCAGGTGGCAATACTGTGTCGACCAGCCCTGTTCGTGCACGATCAGAACACCGTTGCCGCAATCCTTCCCATTCAGATCAGGGGCATCCGGGGTCCCGAAGGCGACATCCGGCATGCCGTCGCGCGTCGCGCGGACTGTTCCAGGGGCCGCAGCGACGACTGCCACGCCTTCGCGCATCGCGGCAAGGTCCGGCAGGCGAAAATCAGTGCCCTGATGGCCGTCATAGCTGCGCGGGCCGCAGAACGGATCGCGCGCCTCAGGGCCCGTGTCGAGATCGGTGTATTGCTGGATGAAACAGGTCTCACCGAGGGTGCAGTCCACCGGCGAGATCATCTCGAAGGCTGATGCAGGCGCCGCCGCGAAGATAATCGCGGCGGCGAACGTGCGCATCACTCCGCAGTGAGCAGGGGCGGTTTGCTCTTGGGCAGGCGCGGCTTGTCGGGAGGCGAGATTTCCAGATGGATCTTGCCCTCGCGGATACCGACCTTGACGACACCGCCCTCGGCCAGTTTGCCGAAGAGCAGTTCTTCGGCGAGCGGCTTCTTGATGTGCTCCTGGATCACGCGGCCGAGCGGGCGCGCGCCCATCTTGTCGTCATAGCCCTTGTCGGCGAGCCATTCGGCGGCGGGCCGGGTCAACTCGATGGTGACATTGCGCTCCATCAACTGAGCCTCGAGCTGCAGGACGAACTTGTCGACGACCTGCAGGATCACCTCCCGCGGCAGCGCGCCGAAGGAGATCACGGCATCGAGACGGTTGCGGAATTCGGGGCTGAAGGTCTTCTCGATCGCCTCGACATCGTCGCCTTCGCGCCGGTCGCGGCCAAAGCCGATGGCGGCCTTGGCGAGATCAGCAGCGCCTGCATTCGACGTCATGATCAGGATCACGTTCCGGAAATTCACCTTCTTGCCGTTGTGATCGGTCAGCGAGCCGTGATCCATCACCTGCAGCAGGATGTTGAAGACATCCGGGTGCGCCTTCTCGATCTCGTCGAGCAGCAGCACGCAATGCGGGTGCTGGTCGACGCCATCGGTCAAAAGCCCACCCTGGTCGAAGCCGACATAGCCCGGAGGCGCGCCAATGAGGCGGCTGACCGAGTGCTTCTCCATATACTCCGACATGTCGAAGCGCAGCATCTCGACACCCATGATCGAGGCGAGTTGCTTGGCAACCTCGGTCTTCCCGACACCCGTCGGACCCGCGAAGAGGTAGTTGCCGATCGGCTTTTCCGGCTCGCGCAAGCCCGCGCGGGCGAGTTTGATCGCCGAGGAGAGGGCGTCGATTGCACTGTCCTGGCCAAAGACGACGCGCTTTAGGTTGACCTCAAGATCGCGCAATTGCTCGGCATCGTCTTTCGAGACCTGCTTTGGCGGGATCCGGGCGATCTTGGCAACGACAGCCTCGATCTGCTCCTCATCGATGGTCTTCGAGCGCTCTTCCTCTGGAACGAGGTGCTGAGCGGCGCCCGCTTCATCGATCACATCGATTGCCTTATCCGGCAGCTTGCGGTCGTTGATGTAGCGGGCTGAGAGGTCCACTGCGGCCTTAACCGCCTCGGGCGTGTATTCAACATCGTGGTGCTTCTCGAAGAAGGGTTTGAGGCCGCGCAGGATCTCGATGGCGTCATCCACGCTCGGCTCGGTCACGTCGATCTTTTGGAACCGGCGGGACAGCGCGCGGTCTTTCTCGAAGTGCTGCCGGAACTCGTTATACGTCGTGCTGCCCATGCAGCGTAGGCCGCCGGATTGGAGCGACGGCTTCAACAGGTTCGAGGCATCCATCGCGCCACCGGTGGTGGCACCCGCGCCGATCACCGTGTGGATTTCGTCGATGAAGAGAATCGCATCTTCGTGCTCTTCAAGCTCTTTGATCACGGCCTTCAGCCGCTCTTCGAAATCACCGCGGTAGCGGGTGCCTGCGAGGAGCGCACCCATATCGAGCGAGTAGATCGTGGAGTTCGAGAGAATCTCCGGCACTTCCTTGTCAACGATCTTCTTCGCCAGACCCTCGGCGATGGCGGTCTTGCCGACGCCCGGGTCGCCAACCAGAAGCGGGTTGTTCTTGCGGCGGCGGCAGAGAACCTGGATGCAGCGCTCAACCTCATGCATCCGGCCGATCAGCGGATCGACATCGCCTTTCTCGGCTTTCGCATTCAGATCGACGCAGAACTTGCCGAGGCTGGTCTCGTCGCCCTGCCCCCCGGTCTCATCATCGGCGGTCTCGGCATCTTCCGTGCCGCGCACGGGCCGGGTCTCTCCGAAGGCCGGGTCCTTCGCCACACCGTGGCTCAGATAATTCACCGCGTCATAGCGGGTCATGTCCTGTTCCTGCAGGAAGAAGGCCGCGTGGCTCTCACGCTCATTAAAGATTGCGACCAATACGTTGGCGCCGGTGACTTCCGCCCGGCCGGAACTTTGGACATGGATCGCCGCGCGCTGGATCACGCGCTGGAACCCGGTGGAGGGTGCCGCTTCCGACCCATCTGATTCGAAGACCAGCGCATCGAGCTCGGTGTCGATGAAGCTGGTGAGCGTATCGCGCAACTGGTTCAGGTCGACCGAACATGCCTTCATCACCTGGGCTGCATCCGGCTCGTCAATCAGGGCCAGAAGCAGGTGCTCCAGCGTTGCAAGCTCGTGCCGGCGCCCGTTGGCGAGTGCAATGGCGCGGTGGATAGCGTCTTCCAGGGTCTGGGTTAGTGAGGGCATGTAACGCTCCTGTCCATCCGATTGGCCGAATATACAACCAACCACCTAATAGTATCTTGGGCTTGTTGGCCGAGCGATCAAGCATGGATTTCGGGTCTGGCCCTTAAACCTACGTGATCACTCTTTTTCCATTGTGCATTGCAACGGGTGCTGGTTCGATCGGGCGCAATCCATCACCTGGGTTACTTTTGTTTCGGCAACCTCAAAGGGATAGACGCCGACGACGGCGACACCCTTATTATGCACCTGCAGCATGATCTCGACGGCGTAGCCATGGTTCAGGTTGAAGAACCGCTCAAGAATGTACACGACAAATTCCATCGGCGTGTAGTCGTCGTTGAGCAGGAGAACCTTGTAGAGAGAGGGGCGCTTGGTCTTCGGTTTCGCCTTGATCGCGATACCGACATCGCCGTCTCCGTCTTTGGAGCCGTCATCCTCGTCCGACAGTGTGATCAGATCCGGTGTCATAGCGTTTGATTTTTGCAGAGCAGCCGCGGCTGAGCCAAGCATATAATTGTCACGCCCAACGAGAAAAGGGGGCCGAAGCCCCCTGATCCCAATTCGACGAAGCTGTGCGCGATTAGACGCGGAAGCTCTTCATCATTTCCGTCGCGGCGGTGAAACGGTCGTTCAGCGGAGCGAACATTTCTTTGGCGGCGGCGGTGTACATCTCGTTCAGTTTGGTCGCTTCGGCGACAAAACCGTCAAACGAGGTCTTCGCGATCTCGTTCTGCTTCTCGAAGTACTCGGTGACCGACTTGCATGCGGTCAGTTCCTTCGCAGCGGCCATGCCCTCTTCGTAGGACTTCTTGCTGTAGGCCATCAGCTCAGCGTTGATGTCCTCAGCGGCTTTCGCAGCGATTTTCGAAGACGCGACGAGTGCGTCGACATTCTCTTGACCGAACTGGGTTGCGTCCTCGATGCCCTTGGACACTTTTTCCATGTTCTCTTCGACCGTCTTTTGTGCTTCGGCGGTCAGGTCTTCAACTTTCTTAGCGGCAGCTTTCGTAGCCATTTTATTCTCCAGCTTTCGGGTTGCGGTGTGCCGGCTGGCAAGCGCCGGTTTATGTTGCACCTGCGAAATAGCTATCCGTGCACTCTACGTCAAGAGATTTTTTTGCACCGCACAAAATTTCTTGCGAAAGCAGGCCAAGCTTGAGGAATAAAAAGGGATTCTCAAGGCGCCGACGATCTGTTAACTTCATTTTGCGAGGATAAGGACCGGGCACGACCCAAAGATGCACCGGCCAGAGGCAGAGTTAGTAAGGGGACCATTCTCATGGCCCGTTTGATAAAGGCGCTGGTCGTCAGCGCAACTGCTGTTTGTTTTCTGATGGTGGCGATGCCGGCGTCAGCGGCGCCTTACGCTGCTATTGTTATGGATATGCGTGACGGATCGGTCATGCATTCGCGGAGTGCCGACAGGCGACAGCACCCCGCGTCGCTCACCAAGATGATGACGCTGTACCTGACATTCGAGGCCGTGCGAAACGGCCAGATCAGCCTCGACACGCGGGTGAGGATTTCGCGCAAAGCATCGCGGATGACGGGCTCGCGGCTGAGGCTCAAGGCGGGGGAGCGGGTTACGATTCGCGATCTGATCCGGGCGACCGCGATCAAATCGGCCAACGACGCGGCACTCGCGCTGGCGGAGGCGATCGCCGGATCAGAGAAAGCCTTCGCGATTCAGATGACGAACAAGGCGCGCGATCTGGGTATGCGGTCGACAACGTATAAGAACCCGCACGGCCTAACACGTGCCGGGCATCTTACGACCGCGCGGGACCAAGCAATCCTGGCGCGGCATCTCTTCTATGACTTCCCTGACTACTACAATGTCTTCGGACGCAAGTCCGACCGCGCGGCGGGCCGCCGGATCTATACCACCAATCGGCTGCTCGGCAGCTATCGCGGTATGGAAGGGATGAAGACCGGATATACGCGCGCTGCAGGTTACAACCTCGTCGGCATCGCCCAGCGCGGGCGGGAGCGGGTGATCGCGGTCGTGCTCGGCGGCAAGAGCGGGCGAACGCGGAACCGCGAGGTCGCGCGGCTGCTCGATCTGGGCTTCAAACGCGCGAAGACGCATGTTGCCGTGGTCCGCCCGGGCCAGCGCAGCACGCTGGTTGCGCACTCGCCAATCCCGCGCCCGAAACCGGGAACGCCGCAGACCGGCTTCAACGCGCTGATGGCGGCACTGAGCACCTCGGCCCAAGCTTCGACCGGATCGCCCGCCAGTGCCGCCTCGCCCTATGCACCGCTCTACGCCCGCCTGCCGGTGCCGCGCGGCGGCGTGACACCGACCGCGATCGCTGCTGTGGCACCTGAGATCCCGGGCATTCCGACCCCGCGGGAGAAGCCGCATTGGGCCGTCGATCTGGGCAGCTACAGGGATGAGGCCGGGGCCGTGGCGCGGCTCGCCAAGATCGCTCAGATCCCGGATCTCCAGCTTGGCACCGCGCAGTCGACCATCCAGCGCGGTCTCTATCGCGGGCGGCCGAGTTACCAGGTGATCTTTGACGGTCTGACCCAGAACGAGGCGCGGGCGGTCTGCGCGAAACTCGTGCGTCTCTGCAATCCGATCCCGCCGCAACAGGGTGGCTGATCCGGGCCTGGCTGGGGTGACGTCATCAGTACATCGGGCCTGTCTCCGCTGAGGTGAAAGAACACGCGGGCGGCCTCTTTCAAGACCGCCCGCAACGCTACTCTGATCTCACACAACTCACGCCCTCAGCTTGTGACATTGGCCCTTTGGTCCTTGCGGGGAGTCCTCAGGTCGTCCCAAGCTGGAAGCAGACTACCGACACGCCCGGAGATGAAACTGTGACAAACGTCACACTTTGTCTGAATTCGACGAAAATCGTCGGCATCCTACGTATCGAGTTGACCCATTCTGACATATACTCATGTCAACCAAAGGCGGATGGCCGGACGACGCGTATCCGGATACATCCCAGAAGTAAGTGAGGGGCGCCGGAGTTCACCACCCGGCTGTGCAGCGATGTCCAGCAGCATCTGGGAATCCTTTCCCGACACCAGCACGCTCAAGGCCTGCAGCGCAGAGGGCTGTGCGGAGCTAGAGAAACATTGGACCGAATCGACCTTCCAGCCCCGCGCGCTGATTGTCAGCGAGGACGAGCACGAGGACGACGTCTACTTCATCCTCAAGGGCAAGGCCCGCGCCGCGACTTACACGAACAACGGCAAGGAAGTCCTGATGTCGGAGCTGCCGCCGGGCGAGGGCTTCGGCCTCTTTGCCGCGATCGACGGCCTGCCCCGCTCGACCAACGTGATCGCCATCACCGAATGCCGCGTCGCCCGGATGTCGGCTGCGAATTTCAACCATGTGATGGACACGAACACCAAGGTGATGCGGGCGTTCCTGTTCTACATGGTCGACCGCATCCGGCATCTGTCGATCCGCATGACCAATGTCACGACGATGAATGCGGAGCAGCGGCTCTGCTACGAGTTGCTGGAGCTTGGGCGCACCAATATGACCTCGGACGACACCGCGGTGATCGACCCGGTGCCGACCCAGCAGGAGCTTGCCATCCTGATCTCGGGCCAGCGCGAGTCCGTCGGGCGCGATATGTCGAAGCTGGGCCAGCAGGGGCTGATCGAGCGCAACGGCCGCATCCTAACCATCCCGTCGATGGATGCGCTGGAGGATTACCTCTACGCCGACTAGACCTCAGAACTTGAGCTTCTTGAAGATCGGCTCGGGGATCGCGCAGATGATCGTCATGATCCAGCGCCAGACCGACGTGTAGACCACGTGGTGCTTCTTCTCGAGCCCCTTGAGGATATCCTCGGCCACCGCATCGGGATCGACGGTCACAGGACCCGGAAGATTCATCCCCGCGGTCATCTGCGTGCGCACGAAGCCGGGCTTGACCGTCATCACGTGAAGCTGCGTTGCCGCATATTTCTGGCGTAGGCCTGACAGCCAGGCCGCGAACCCCGCCTTGGCCGCGCCATAAACGTAGTTCTTCGCCCGGCCCCGGTCGCCAGCGACCGAACCGATCCCGATGATGGCGCAGTCCTCGTTGGTGGCCGCCATCCGCTCTGCCGCGACCTCCAGCATCACAGCGGGGCCGAGGAAGTTGGTCTCGACCACCTGTTTGGCGAGCGCCGGATCCCCCGCGGCTTCTTCCTGATCGGTCATCAGTCCAACGGCGCAGACGATGATCTGGGGCTGCTGCGGCAGGTTGTCGAGAAACTCCGCCTGCCCGGTCAGCTTCGTCGCACTGTAGCTATGCAGCGTCACCTCGACGCCATATCGGATCTCGAAGTCTGGCACGATCGCTTGCAGGCGGTTCGGCGACCGGAGCGCCAGCATCAGCGGGTGCCCTCGCCCGGCAAACGCGTGGGCGATCGCGAGCGCGATGTCGGACCGCGCGCCGAGTATCAAGACGGGCGCGTCACTAATCACAACTCCAGCCTCTCAGATTGCAGCGACGCGAATGCCTCGTCGCGCTGCTTGGCGAATTCGGTGAGACCTTTGCCATAACCGATCTTCATGAGGTTTGGCCGCATCCGGTTGTCCTTTGCGAGATAAAGCCTGCCGCCATGGTCCTCGACGATCCGGTCTAGCCGGTCCATCAGATCGAGCGCCCTGGACGACATCGGGAAGTCGAGCGCGAGCGTGTAGCCCTCGATCGGGAACGAGATCCCGGTGCCGCGCCCCGGACCGAAGCGTTTGAGCACGCCGAGGAACGCGCCCTCGCTGCCGCGCCCGATCTCGCCGATCACCTGGCGCAGCCCGGCCTCGGCTGCCTCCAGCGGGATCGCACATTGGTACTGCGCGAAGCCGCGTTTGCCGTAAAGCCGGTTCCAGCCACCGATCGCATCGAGAGGGTAGAAGTACTTGTCCCAGTCGATGATCCGCTCCCCCTCTCCACGAACGCCGGCCCGATAGTAGACCGCGTTGAAGAGCCGCGCGGTCGTGCGGTTCAGCAACCAGTTCGGCGCATCCATGGGAATGTTGCGCATTTTGCGGGCCTTGGGGAATGGATCGTCCGTTTGCCTATAGTCGATATCCGCCTGCGTCGCGTGTTCGCCGAGATAGATGATGGATCGTCCGAAGGCATCGCCGCTCGCCAGGCAGTCAATCCAGGCGACCGAGTAGTCGTAGCTCTCGCCATCCTCTAGCGCGTCCATCGCCTCGCCCAGATTGCGGGCGACCACCGATTCCTGCTTGATCCAGCCCGTCTCGATCTTGCGCAGTTTCAGCGCGACCCGGGTCACAACGCCGGTCAACCCCATGCCTCCTACGGTGGATTTGAACAGCCGCGAGTTCGGCTTGGCGATGCGGGTCTTGCCGTCGGAGCCCATCACCTCTACCCAATCGAGATGATGCCCGAACGAGCCCGCATGGTGGTGGTTCTTGCCATGCACATCCGCGGCAACCATGCCGCCGAGGGTGACGAATTTCGACCCGGGCGTGACCGGCGGGAACCAGCCGCGCGGGACGAAGACGTCGAGTAGATCGGAGAGCATCAGCCCGGCCTCGGCCTCCAGCGCCCCGGTCTCCGGATCGAAGGCGAGGAGCCGGTTGAGGTGGCGCATCGACACCGTGCGCTCAGGCTGGAGCGCCGCATCGCCATAAGCCCGGCCCGCACCGCGCGGGATCAGCTTGCCTGCGGTCACGGCGGCCACGAGCTCGGCCTTATCACGGGGCTGCAACACCTCGCAGACCGCGCGCGGCGCGCGTCCCCAGCCCCAGATCTCCTGCTTCATGCGATCTCCGTGAACACGTAGCGCCGGTCGAGCTGGTACTTCACGACGTAGCCGATCGTCAGCCCTATGACGGCGCCAAGCTCGCGCATCTGGTCGGTGCCCCAGTGCCAGTAGAACGCCACCTCGGTCCCCCAGAAAATCGCTGTCGTGAAGACACCCATCAGAGTGTAGAGACCGAACCGCTTCGTGTGCGCCTCGATGCCCGTGGAGAAATCCGCAAAAATCCAGCGCTTGTCGAGCAGGTATTTGACGACAAGCCCCGCGAGCGTTCCCGCACCGATCGCAATGGCGAGCGCGAAGGCGCCATCGTGCAGGGCGAAGCTGACCCTTTGAACACCAAGATTTGCAGCCGTCGCGATCACCGCGAAGGACGCGTACAGAAATGTCAGCCGGGCAAGGCTCACAGGCCGATCTTCGCAACAAGGATCGAGATTGAGATGCCCGCACCGACCGCCCAGCTCGCCCGGTCGCGCAGGGTGAATACGATCGGGTCATCGGTCATCCGACCCTTATGGGTGACCATGACCATCCGGGTCGTCCAGTAGAGCAGAAGCGGACAGATCAGCCACAGCGCTTCGGGCAGCGGATAGATAATCACCGCCGTGGCCGAGTTGATGTAGAGCGCCATGACCAGCACGGCCGCGTAACCCGCCGACATCGCGATTGACCTGATGACCGGCAGATCCTCGACCTGATACGGGCGCCCCGTAGCGCGGGTCGGGTCGGTCTTCTCCAGATCCGTCATCTCTGCCTGGCGCTTGACGGCAGCAAGCGCGAGGAAGAGGAACATCGCGAAGGCAAGCAACCATTGGGAGATCACGATACTTGTCGCCGCAGCGCCTGCGATGATCCGCAGGTTGTAGAGCGCGGCCAGGGTGCAGATGTCGAGCACCGCCTTCTTCTTCAGCCCAAGAGAGTATGCCGCCGTTACCACGAAGTAGATGAGGAGCACGAGGCAGAAGGCACCTGGCAAGAGCAGCGCAGCCATGAGCGCAGCCGCGACCCAGAGTAGGCCCGCCGTCATCACGCCCCGGTCGATCGGCACCTCCCCTGCTGCGAACGGGCGTTTGCATTTACGCGGATGGCGCCTGTCTGCCGACAGATCGAGCAGATCGTTGATGATGTAGACGCCAGAAGCCGTCAGGCTGAAACAGATGAAAGCGACCAGCACGGCCCAGATCGTCGGTCCATCGAACTGGAAGGCCGCGCACATCGGCAGCGCGATCAGAATGTTCTTCAGCCACTGATGCGGCCGCAGTGCCCGGATAAGCGATTTGGTCGAGTGCGGCGCGGTCTCGACGCGGATGACCTCTTCGACCGGGCGGGCGGGCAGATCATGTCCTCGCGAAACGATCAGCGCGTTGCGCGCCTTCTCCCAGACCGGCAGGTCCGTGCTGCTGTCGCCAATATAGTCGAAGCCGCCCGTACCGAACCGCTCTTCGAGGAAGCTCGCCTTCCGGCTGCCGCCCAGGTTGGTGTCGCCGTCCGATCCGTGGACCTCATCGAAGAGGCGGAGATGGGCGGCGACCGCGTCAGCATAGGCCTGATCCGAGGCGGTCACCAAAGCAACCTGCCGCCCCTCCGACCTGGCGGCGTTGATCAGCCGCAGCACTTCCGGATCGAAGGGCAGGCTCTCGATATCCGGGAACGCTGATTGCGCAACATGGCGTTTGAAAGATGCCTTACCACCCGAAAGCCATCCCCAAAGCGACAGAATCTTCGTTGGGTCGCTCGCAAAAAGGCGCAAGAGCCCCTCGTGCAACAAATCGGTGCGCACAAGGGTTCCGTCTAAGTCCACGACAAGCGGACAATCCGGCACGGATGTAACGGCTTCGTTCATACGCCAGTCATTTTCGCCCAACCTTAGCCTGCCGGATCCTACGAAGGACCTGCAGAAATACAATGACCCTATCGGCCCATTGTGGCCATTCGGCGTCCACCACCTTCGAGCGGTAATGCAGGATAGTTTAGATCCCCAAAGCAGGAAAATGCGTTGACATCACTGCGGAGAGGATGAGGGATCCGCCGGGAAATCCGCCGCCATGCGTTCGGCAAGAGGCATGAGGGTGGCCTCGGTCAGCAAACGTTGGATGGTCTCTCCGGAGCTGCGCTTTCAGGCCGGATGCTGCGAATCGATCAGGAGCGAGAGAGCTTGGAACAAGTAACTTCAAGTTGTGTTTTCCCTATAATCCGGCGCGGCTACTCTATTTGTAAACACTCGATCTCCACCAAAACAGATGAAGATACGGCCACTTTCAAAGCGGTCGGCCGCCCTCGACCGCCAGTTGCAGTGCCTCATTTCAGGAAAACTACGCTTGTCTCAAAGATTCTGTCTGGTCAGGAACCTTCCGAGTGGTATGTATTGTGAATTAGAACTGACGAATGAACAATTTCTCCAATGGATCAATACTCGAAGATATCGCTGAGTGATCTGCTGGCGCATTGCGACCAGCGCCTGCGCGACGTGCTCGACGCCGGAGCGGATTGGGTTTGGGAAACCGACAAGGACCATCGCTTCACCTTCCTGTCGGAGCAACTCAACCGAAACACGAAGCTCAATCTCGAGAATTTCATCGGCATGCGCCGGGTCGACCGGTTGAAGCAGGATGCGGTTCCGAGCCCAGCGCTGGAGGCTCATCTCGACGACCTGCGCAACCACCGGCCGTTTAAGGATTTCGAGTATCTGGCTAAGAACCCGATCCTGCCAGGCGGGGAAGCCTGGTGTTCAGTCAGCGGATTCCCGATCTTCGACGCGGATGGCACATTCCTCGGCTATCGCGGATGCGGACGCAACATCAGCGACCGGATGGAGGCGCAGCTCGCCCGTGAACGCGCCGAGGCAGAGCTTCGTGAGATGAACGCTTTACTGGAACGTCGCGTCGACGGGCGCACGGCCGAGCTAGAGGCCTCGAATGCCCGCCTCAAGGAACGCGAGCAGGCACTGCAATTGGCGTCGGATCGCGACGCCGAGGTCAACAAGATCCGCTCGGAGCTCTTCGCCGATATCAGCCATGAGCTCCGCACCCCGCTGAACGGGATGATAGGGACCAACATCCTGCTTCAACAAACCGGGCTGGATGACCGACAGACGGAGCTCTGCCAGTTGATCGATCGCTCGGCCAAATCCCTGCTCCATCTGGTCAACGATCTTATGGACCTGGCGCGGATCGAGGCTGGTGTCATCGAGATGAACGCGGAATGGGTGGATCCCGCCGAGATCGTTCAGGATGCCGTGGATATCGTCTCGCCGGTTGCGAGCAAGAAGGGTGTGCCGCTGCGGCTGGTCAAACGACCTGACCTGCCAAGCCAGATCGAGACCGACCCCGCGCGCCTGCGTCAGATCCTGCTCAACCTGCTGGGTAACGCGATCAAGTTCACTGAGCCTGACGGTCAGATCGCGCTGACGGCAGGTGCCTGCCCGCTCGGCGGACTCCGCTGCGAGGTGGAGGACACCGGCATCGGGATTCCGGAAGGGGAGCAGGCCTGGGTCTTTGAGCGCTTCCACATCGGCAAACATGCTGAGGCACAGAGCAGTACCGGCCTCGGCCTTGCAATCTGCAGGCAACTCACAGAATTCATGCACGGTCGTATCGGCATGCGCAGCGAACATGGAGTGGGTTCAACCTTCTGGTTCGAACTTCCACCCAAGCTCGGTTCGGCCGAGGCACAATCGGTCGCTGCCCTCAAATTGACAGCCCAGTAAGCCACCCGGTATCGTTTTCGCCAAAATGGGCCGGGGAACTTCGTGATGGAGCAGTCACTCGCAGCGCGTCTTCTGGACCGGATTGTCGGGGCGCCGCGCTTGGTCAAACAAGCTGTCGAGCTTGTAAGCGACGCCTGCGCGCTGACCTTCGTTGCCTGTGCAATCCCCTGGCTATATGGCCTGCCGCTGCACGCCCTGCTGGTCCATCCCGATCAGCAGATCTTTCTGGCGCTCTACGTGCCCATCGGCTTGGTCATCCTCTGGTATCTCGACTTCTACAAGATGATGATCCGCCGCCTGGACCGGAGCTTTGTGCAGCGGACGATTTTGGCATTCTTCGGCCTTTCGCTGCTGGCGGCTGCGATCTTTCTCGACCGCACAAGCCCGATAAAGGCGCTGGCCCTCGGGGTGATTTGCGGCGGGATGAGTATCGGGCTCATCGCGCTCAGTCGGATCTTTGCCCGCGCCCTCTTCGACCTCGCCGACCCGCGGGCTGCAGGGGCCGTGCCGATCCTTATATACGGCGCGGGGCAAGCGGGAACAGCGCTCGCTGAGACGCTGAAGGATGATCCAAGTTACCGCGCCGTGGCCTTAATCGATGACGACCCGTCGCTCAGAAATCTCAGGATCGGCGGTCTGACCGTGCACCCGGTCCGCGAGCTTGACGACCTGCGTCTGCGGCATGGGGCAAATCAGGTCGCCATCGCCATCCCTTCGCTGGGCCGGGCGCGGCGGCGTGCGATCATGGAGCAACTGATCGACGAGGGGTTCGAGGTTCTTTCTGTCCCGGCCTTTGCCGATCTGATGGCAGGGCGGCTCGAGGTTTCGGATCTGCGCAAAATCAACGTGGCGGAGTTGCTCGGCAGAGACGTAGTCGATCTCGCCGAGAGCCGGGTGCACCGCTGGTTCGAAGGCCGCACGGTTCTGATCACAGGGGCTGGCGGCACCATCGGAGCAGAAGTCGCCCGGCAGATCGCGCGACTCGGCGTAGCACGGCTAATCCTGTTCGACGCGGCTGAGCCCGCGCTCTATGAGATCCATCAGGAACTCAAGGATCTCGCAACAGGCATAGAACTCGTCCCCGTCCTCGGTTCGGTGACCGATCCGGTTCGGCTGGACATGGTTTTCTCTGAGCGCCGCATCGACGCCGTCTTCCACGCCGCCGCCTACAAGCACGTCCCGCTCGTTGAGGCGAATGCCCTAGCCGGGATCCGCAACAACGTGCTGGGCACCGAGATCCTGGCCGAGGCCGCAGGCAGGGCGCGCGTCAACCGGTTCATCCTGATCTCGACCGACAAGGCCGTGCGGCCGACCAATGTGATGGGCGCGACCAAGCGGCTGGCTGAGCTGTCCGTCGGCGCGGCGCAGGAGCGGCACAAGGGCACGATCTTCTCGCTCGTGCGCTTTGGAAACGTGCTCGGCTCCTCCGGTTCTGTGATCCCGCGGTTCGAGCAGCAGATCATGCGGGGCGGCCCCGTGACCGTGACCCACCCGGAGATCACGCGCTATTTCATGACGATACCGGAGGCTGCCCAACTGGTGATCACGGCGGGCTTGCAGGCTAATGGTGGCGAGGTCTTCGTCCTCGACATGGGTGAGCCGATAAAGATCCTCGATCTCGCACGCCGGATGATCCGCCTCTCGGGCGCCACGGTGAAGGACAGCACAAATCCGGACGGCGAGATCGAAATCCATTTCAGCGGGCTGCGCCCGGGCGAGAAGCTGTTCGAGGAACTGCTGATTGGCGAGGACACGGTCGAAACCCCGCACCCGAAGATCTTCGTCGCTCATGAGAGCCAGATGCAGGGTGCGGAGATGGCCACGCTGATCGGCGATCTGACCCGTGCCGTAGAGAACAGGGCGCTCGCCGACGCCTTGCGCTTGATCGAAGCCACCCTGCCCGACTACACACCCTCCGAGGAGATCAGCGACGTTGCCGAGGGCCCGCGCTCGCCACGCGATGCTAGCGCGTTCGGCCCGCCCCGGATCGTTCCGGGCGGCCGCGACTGATCAGCGGCAGCAAGGGGGACTTATGGCTGGAACCTGCATCATTACCGGCGCTAGCCGCGGGATCGGCGCGGCGGCGGCACGCATGGCGGGCGCTGCAGGCTATGCGGTCATGGTGAACTACGCAAATGATGCAGCGGCGGCGGATAAGGTTGCGTCGGGTATCACCGCCAGCGGCGGCAAAGCAATCACTCATCAGGCCGATGTCGCCGATGAGGCAGCCGTGGTCGCCATGTTCGACCGCGCCGAGGCGGAACTCGGCCCCCTCACCGCGCTCGTGAACAATGCGGGCATCCTCAAACAGAAGGCCCGGCTCGAGGAGATGGACGCGGACCGGATCAACCGCGTACTCGAGATCAATGTCACCGGCAGCCTGATCTGCGCGCGAGAGGCGGTGCGGCGGATAAAAACCGGCGGCGCAATCGTCAACCTCTCCTCACGCGCCGCGGTGCTGGGATCGCCGAACGAGTTCATCGACTATGCGGCCTCGAAGGGCGCAATCGATGCGATGACCATAGGGCTCTCAAAGGAAGTCGCCGAGCGCAATATCCGCGTGAACGCCGTGCGCCCCGGCCTGATCGATACGGAAATCCACGCCTCGGCCGGTGATCCCGACCGCGCCTTTCGCATGTCCAGCATGGTGCCGATGCAACGCACCGGATCGGCCGAAGAGGTGGCGGAGGTCATCTTATGGCTTTTGTCCGACAGCGCCTCCTACGTCACAGGCACCCTGATCGACGTGTCCGGCGGGCGTTGACCTGCCCGGGATGGCGCCGCTCTCGATCCTGCATCTCGTCAATTCTCTCGGCGCGGGAGGGGCGGAGCGCTTCACCTTCGACCTGGCGGTTGCGCAGGCCGCTGCGGGACATGAGGTCGCGATCCTGAGCCTGTCGACCGCAGCCGAATTGGGGGATACCAGTGGTGTCGAAGCGAGGCGTATCAAGCAGCTGCACAACAGCGGAATTGACCATCAGATCCTGGGCCACCGTCACCGTCGCTGGCTGATCAGCGCCACGGCACCCCTGCGCCGCATCTTGGCGGAGCGGCGGCCAGATATTGTACATGCCCACCTGCTGACGGCGCTCTTGATGCTGCGGCTCGCGGGGCGGCGGCCGCCGGTCGTGGCAACGCACCACAACACCGCGCTGCCGACCAGCCCTGCGATCTTCCGCGCAGGGGCGGCGCGTGCATCTGCTTTGGTCGCGATCTCGAAACCTGCGCTTCCGATCCTCGAGCAGGTTTATCGCGGCCCGATCGAGCTTATTCACAACGGCATCAGCGACCACGGGACGGCGCCCAAACCGCGCGACGGGGCCGGTCCGCTGCGCGTCATCTCCCTTGGCCATATGAAGCCTGCGAAGAACTATCTGCATCTCGTCGAGATCGCCGCTACACTCAGGGATCGCGGTTTGGAGGTAGAATTCCAGATAGCAGGAGACGGACCGGAGCGTGTGGCGGTGGAACGCCGGATTGCGGAACTTGGGCTTCCTGACAGCATCGCCCTGCTTGGCAGCCGCGAGGACACGGCCAGCCTGCTCGCCGCCAGCGATCTCTACCTGCTGACATCCACGAAAGAAGGCATGCCGATCGCGCTTATCGAGGCGATGCAGGCAGGCCTGCCAATCGTCAGCTCCGATGTCGGCGGCTGCGCGGAGGTTATCGGCCTGGACGGAGAGGCGGGCTTTCTGGTCCCGCCCGGCGACACGGCGGCCTTTGCCGAGCGCATCGCGACCCTCGCAGGCGACCGGAGCCTGCGCGAACGGATGGGCCTTGTCGCCCGCGAGCGTGCGAAGCTCTTCACGATCGAGACTGCCGCGCGATACTACGAGGCGCTCTACCGTCGGGTTCTGACCTGATCCGATAGACGGAGACAAGGATCCAGATCGGCGGCGGACTTCGCCATCGTAGCGGCGTTGCTCGGTTCGGCGCTCCACTGCCGCCATTCTCCCGAGATCAGAACTTGGCTCTGGTTCCGAGCACACACTTGATCTACTTCCGGTCGGCGACCACGCAGAACGACAGGACGACCACATGGCCAACCCCCTCTTCGATGCCCTGCTGGCCCCGCATATCGGCTCAGACAAACCATTTCTGACGCTGCCAAGTGGTGATGTGCTGACCTATGACGGGTTCACAAAAACGGCCGCACGCATCGCCCA
This sequence comes from Pseudomonadota bacterium, assembly GCA_039180675.1. Taxonomy (GTDB): domain Bacteria; phylum Pseudomonadota; class Alphaproteobacteria; order Rhodobacterales; family Rhodobacteraceae; genus Thermohalobaculum. The sequence continues at coordinate 72,165 of JBCDDC010000010.1, forward strand.
TACCCTGCATGCCGAAGGGGCTGAGACAGGGGACCGGGTCGCGGTTCAGGTGACCAAGTCCCCCGAAGCGCTCGCGATCTATGCCGCCTGTGTGCAGGCGGGGTTCGTCTTCCTGCCGCTCAACACTGCCTATACGCCTGCTGAGATCGCCTATTTCGTCGAGGATGCCGAGGCGCGGCTGCTGATCTGCGACCCGGATGCGGAAGCAGCGCTTGAGCCCATCGCTGCAAAGGCCGAGGCGAAGACGCTGACGCTTGCCGCCGGCGGCACTGGCAGCCTGATGGACCGCGCCACGAACCAGCCGGATGCCTTCGAGACAGTGGCGCGGGGTGAGGATGACCTCGCCGCCTTCCTCTACACCTCGGGCACGACGGGGCGGTCGAAGGGTGCGATGCTAACCCAGCGCAACCTGCTCTCCAACGCCGAGACACTCGTCGACTACTGGCATTTTACGCCAGAGGACGTGCTGCTGCACGCCCTGCCGATCTTCCACACCCACGGGCTGTTCGTCGCCTCCAACATCATGATGCTGACCGGCGGGCGGATGATCTTCCTACCGAAATTCGACCTCGACGAGATGATCCGCTGGATGCCGGAGGCGACCGCGATGATGGGGGTGCCGACCTTCTACACCCGCCTGCTCGCCGATCCCCGCTTCACCCGCGACCTGACGGCTCATATGCGGCTCTTCATCTCGGGCAGCGCGCCGCTCCTGGCCGAAACCCATCGCCAGTTCGAGGAGCGCACGGGCCACCGTATCCTTGAACGCTACGGGATGACCGAGACCAACATGAACACCTCGAACCCCTACGAGGGCGAGCGCCGCGCCGGCACGGTTGGCTTTCCCCTGCCCGGGGTCGAGCTCAAGATCACCAACCCCGCGACCGGCGCACCCCTGCCCGATGGCGAGACCGGCCAGATCGAAGTGCGCGGCCCGAATGTTTTCAAGGGCTATTGGCGCATGCCCGAGAAGACCCGGGAGGAACTGCGTGAAGACGGCTTCTTCCTCACCGGCGATCTGGGCATGGTGGACGCGGACGGCTACGTCCAGATTGTCGGCCGGGGCAAGGATCTGATCATCTCCGGCGGGTTCAACATCTACCCTAAGGAGATCGAACAGGTGCTCGATGACCAGCCCGGCGTGCTGGAAAGCGCAGTGATCGGCATCCCCCACCCGGATCTCGGCGAAAGCCCAGTCGGCGTGCTTGTGCCAGATGGCAACGGTCCGGACCTTGCCGCCATTGAAAGCGCTCTCGGCACCCAACTGGCCCGTTTCAAACAGCCGAAAAAGCTGATCACCATCGACGCCTTACCGCGCAACACCATGGGCAAAGTTCAGAAGAACAGTCTGCGCGAAACCTACCAGAACCTCTTCAACGAACCCTGATACCTTGCATCCAACTCCGCCAGGTGATCCCCGGAGGCCAAGCGTCGCCGTCCCGTGGCACAGATGCGTAGATCCAGCAGTCATTGTTGGCAGCCCGCCTTCGTATCGACGAGAGGTGGGTCTAGCTGATCTCAAGCCTTGCGAGACGCAGGCCCTGCGGGAAGGTCTGTCGCGGAGGCTCATCGGGACCCCAGCCGCGCGAACACTGACCGCTTCAGCGACATCCTATAGGGTCGCTCCCCTGCGCGTGCTAAACAACAGTTTTCTTTGCGCGCTGTTTGTGCCGAGGGGACTAAACGCTTGTTCCGGAAATGGCTCTTTGCGCGCGTGCCCGTTCTCGGTGTCCAACCAAGCAATGACGGCCTGACGAGGGTCATCAGCGGCCAGACACATCAAAAGCTGCGAGCTGGCGGGAGCGTATTCCAGCATCCAGGATGGAGAAAGATCATCGCTGATCGTGTGTGCGTATCGTTGGTCCGCGTGTAGTCCATAAGGGACAATTCCGCCCCCTGATACGCAGATCCGCCCGCCATCGTGATCGACTGCGATCAGACAGTTTAGTCCTCCCAGGAATCCAAGGCCTTACTGACGGGTAAACGAGGTATATGAGACGACCAAGCGTTCGCTGGGTGACCGATCGGGTAGCACTAGATTGGATGGTGTTTCTCGAAGCTCAACTTGTGCCCAGCCGTCGCTCAAAGACAATTCCATAATGGTCAACGTGGCTTCTGCAGAGTTGCTGTCGAACCAGAGATGTCAGCATTCAAGCTTCTTGCAATCCCTCGCGGTTCGAAGTTGTCAGCCTCAATCTGCGCGGCCCCTACCTGCCCTTTGTAAAAGACACTCGGTGTTGCGGGTGCGTCTCCGAAAGCGGACTTTGATCGATTAAGGCGAAGTTCGGTGCATCCGACGATGACGTTGGGAGACATTGCTGCCAACGAGTGTGAGGGGATGAATGGCATTTTAGGTGGGTCAACGCGTCATCAAATCGACTTCTGAAGCCGAGAAGCCAATGGGAGCAACCATCTTCCAATGTAACTCAGTCCCGAGGAAGTTTGCGAGAACATCGTCGACTTCACTTACAAGTTTCGTATCACTCAGCCTAAACGCGAGCGAGTCGAATGCAGGTGGCCTTTCTTTGTCAGGGACAATGACCAGTTTCAACGCCCAATCCGGTTGTGCTCGATAAACCCACTATGCGCCCGACCACACTGGCATAGGCATCAACACTGCCCTCCCTTACGCCTTTCGCAGCTGCAGTATAAGTCTCGAATATAGCGATCCGATCTTCGTTCACTCGGAAATCAACTGCCAAGCGATGCTGAAACTGGTCCCGAATGACAACCAATTTAACGTCTGCATTTTCGGCTACCGATTTTTAGCCAGTCAAGTTTTGCGGATTACCCTTCTTCACAAGCAAGCCATCAGGAAGTGCCCATATGGGTCGGCTGAATCGAGCGTGCTCGCGCCTCTCATCCATTCCGAACAGATCCGTCGTCATGCGCCAGCGACCATCGCTAAGCCCTGGCAGAGGCTCGGCAAACTCGGTCTCGACTGGCTGGCTCGAAATCAGCGATGCTAAGTTCCCGACAGATGTGCCTGGCAAGTTCTACGTAAGATCCGGTGACGTTCCCAGCTGCGTTCACGGAGTTGAAGGGCGGTTCGATCAGGTAGGCGAACTTCATCAGGTGTCTTCGTCGTTCTTGGGGCCGTAGCTGACGATCCTTATGGCGAGGGCGCTTTCGCACCTATCGAGTATTGCACGCTTGGCTTTCAGCGTTTCAGCATGATCGGCAAGGATTTGCTGCATTTCAGCGACACCGGCATCACCCGCTTTTGCGAGCATCGTGAACCGCTGCATCTACTCTGGCGACATACCGGTTCGCACAGCCAGTAGAGAAAGGAAAGCCACTCGACATGGCGCGGGCTGAAGCGGCGATGGCCGTCAGCGCTACGCTCGATCTCTGGCTATACACCGGACTCTTTGTAGAACCGGATTATCTGTGCGGACAGCCCGCACGCCTCTGACACTTCGGCAATCTTCATCTTCGCGGTTACTCCTGTAGCCGTCAGACAGCGGATTAGGGTAACTCTAAGTCAAGTGTTCTACGTGAACCAAGCTTGGGCCGACCGCTGAGCGTTTCTCCGTAGCCATTTGGGAACAAATGCGCCAAACGTGGGTCAGAAGAGCACTTTTAGGTCAGGGTCACACAGGAACGTCTGCCGACAGTACGTTTTGGAACAATATCTCCCATGGGCGGGGACAAAGCCTAAAAGGCAACCTGCGTCGTGGGAGTTTCGTGCGGCGGAGCGGCAACGCTCTGAGCAGAAGCATAGCAAGGGAGGAAACCATGCTGAAATCAATCGTAACTGCCGCCGTTGCGGCGACCCTGTTCAGCGGAGGTGCATTCGCGGCTGAGAAGATGCGCATCTCGCTTCAGCTTCCGCTGAAAAGCCATCTCGGCCAGAATCTCTTGATGTTCGAGAAAGAGGTCGAAGCGCGCACCGGTGGCGCGATCGATGTCGAGATCTACGACAGCGCAACGCTCTACAAAGACAAGGAGGTTCCAGCAGCTGTCGGTTCGGGGGCCATCGAGGCCGGTGTAGCCTCTCTCACGCGGTATGTCGGCGATGCGCCCGTGGTCGACGTATTCTACATGCCGTTTCTTTTGAATACCGAGGAAAAGGTTCGCGCGGCGGTCGCCGAAGGCTCGGTCGTTCGCGAGACTATCGAGACGGAAGTCGAGAAGACCGGGGGATCGATCCTCTACTGGCAGGCCTATGGCGGCGCGATCATGTTGTCCAAGGGCGAGCCGATCCGCACCCCCGCCGATCTTGAGGGCAAGAAGGTCCGCGTCTTCGGCAAGACGCTGGGTGACTTCGTCACTGCCGCGGGCGGCGCCCCCACACTGATCTCGGGATCCGAGCAGTATCTCGCCTATCAGCGCGGCACCGTGGATGTCGGTATGACCGGCGTCTCAGGCGTCAAGTCCCGCAAGCTCTGGGAGGTGATGGACACGATCACCGTGACCAACCACGCCGATATCGAGTTTGTTGTTGTCGTGAACAACGACTGGTGGGCCGGTCTGTCGCCCGAGATCCAGGGCCATATCCGTGACGCCGCCGCCGTGGCTCAGTCGGATGTGCGCGACCGGATGGCCGAGATTGAGGCTGACGCCTTCGCCGCAGCGAAGGAGAACGGGATGACCGTGGTCGAGTTGACCGAAGAGGACCTCGCCGCGTGGGCGGCAGTCTCTCAGCCCGTCTACGACGCCTATCTCGAAGCAGCCGGCGACGCTGGCGCAAAGATCCTCGGCGCGGCGTCGAACTGACGCGCCGAACGCACAGGGGCGGCCTGATGGCCGCTCCGATGCAGGGTCCATGACGATCATCACCACGATATCCCGCATTGCGGGGCTTTTTGGCGCGTGCCTAATGGCGGCGACGGGCGCGATGCTGACCTATGAGGTCATCGCACGCTATTTCTTCGTCAAACCGACGATCTGGGCGGCGGAACTGAGCCAGCTCTGCCTGATCTGGGGGTGTCTGCTAGCGATGGCCTGGGTGCTCAGCATGCGCCGGCACATCACCGTGAATGCGGTGACCAATCTGCTCCCCCCGGCGGCACAGACTGTCTGCGTGGCGGTCTCTCTGCTGGTTGTGATCGTCTTCTCCGGGGTCGCCGCGGTATATGGGTGGGAAATCTTCTATGACAGCTTTGAACGGGGCCGTACGACCGGGTCTCTTCTGAACTTGCCGAGCTGGATCGCCGAGCTCTCCGTGCCCGTGGGATTCGCCCTTCTGGCCGCCCAGGCGGTGGTGGAACTGATCGGCCTGCGCCGCAAGCATCTCCCATCATTGGGGAGCAGTCACGAGTGACCGTCATTCTGATCCTGCTCTGCCTCTTCGCGCTGCTGCTGATCGGCGTGCCGGTGGCTTTCGCCCTGGGCGGGCTGGGGTTGGGCATGCTGATCTTCGGCGGGTTCTCACCGCTGATGGCGCCGCAGGCGATCCTCTCCACACTGGATGGCTTCATCCTGCTGGCTGTGCCGCTGTTCCTGTTGATGTCGAATATCCTGCTGAAGGGCGGCGTGGGGCGCGATCTCTTCACTGCCGTGCAGGCTTGGGTCGGGCATTGGCCGGGCGGGCTGGCCGTGGCAACGATCCTGTCCTGCGGGCTCTTCGCCGCGATCTCGGGCTCGTCGGTCGCGACGGCTGCGACCATCGGTACGGTGGCGATCCCCGAGATGGTGAACCGTGGATACGGGAAACGCTTTGTCTACGGCCTCCTCGCCGCGGGTGGGACGCTGGGCATCCTGATCCCGCCCTCGATCCCGATGATCGTCTTCGGCTTTGTCGCCGAGGAGTCGGTCATCGCCCTCTTTCTCGCGGGCATCGGCCCGGGGCTGTTCCTCGTGACCCTGTTCGTCATCTTCGCCATGCTCCACGCGCGCTTCGCAGGCGGCTATACACCCGTGCCAGCCGCGCAGTGGGGAGAGCGCCTATCGGCCACGCGGCGCGCGCTGCCCTCGCTGGCGCTCGCCATCCTGATCGTGGCTGGCCTCTACTCCGGAGCCTTCACCCCGACCGAGGCGGCGGCCGTTGGCTTCGCCGCCGCACTGCTGATAACGATCTTCTGGCTGCGCACCTTGACCTTGAGCGCGTTCTGGGAGGCGGTGCGCGAAAGCGCGATCACCACGGCGGCGATCCTGCTGATCGTTGCCGGGGCCAAGGTCTTTGGCAAAGCGATCGCACTCTACCGGATCCCGCAGGACATTTCCGCCTTCATCGCGGCAAACATCGAGGGGCCGCTGATCTTCATTCTGCTCGTCTCCGCTGTGCTTCTGCTGATGGGGCTGGTGTTCGAGGCGCTGTCGATGATCCTGATCATGACACCCGTTCTGTTGCCCGCCGCTATGGGGCTGGGTTTTGACCCGATCTGGTTTGGTATCTTCATGGTGATCATGGTGGAATGCGCGCTGATCACGCCGCCTGTCGGCCTGAACCTCTATGTGATCCAGGCAGTGGCGCGCGTTAGTCTCGGCGAGGTCGCGCGGGGCGTCTGGCCGTTCCTCGCTCTCATGCTCGTCACGGTCGGGGTCCTCTATGTCTGGCCCGATCTGGCCCTCTACATTCCGTTCAAATGGTGATCCGATGACCCAGGCCGCAAAACTGAAGACCCTCTTGGAAGAAGATCGCTGCCACCCCATGCCCTGCTGTTTCGACGCGCTGTCGGCCAAGTTGATCGAGCAGGAGGGGTACGCGCTGACCTTCATGTCTGGCTTTGCCGCCTCGGCCAGTCGGATCGGCGCGCCGGATCTCGGCCTGATGAGCTATGGTGAGGTGGTCGACCAGGTCCGCAATATCGCGGATGCGACTCGTATCCCGCTGATCGGCGATGGCGACACGGGCTATGGCAATGCGATGAACGTGCGCCGAACGGTCGAGGGGTTCGCCAAGGCGGGGTGCGCCGCGGTGATGATCGAGGATCAGCTTGCCCCCAAACGCTGTGGTCACACCCCCGGCAAAGCGGTCGTGGCGCGGGAGGAGGCCTTTGACCGCATCCGCGCCGCTGTCGACGCCCGCGATGCGCTTCGCGAGCGTGGGGGCGACACCCTGATCATGGCTCGCACCGATGCAAGGCATGAGCACGGCCTCACTGAGGCCATCGAGCGTGCGGCCCGGTTCGCTGAGCTGGGCGCCGATATCCTGTTCGTCGAGGCCCCGAAGACCGAGGCAGAGATGCGCGATGTCTGCATGAACTTGCCAGGGCCAAAGATGGCGAACATCGTCGAAGGCGGTGAGACGCCGGACCTCCCGAACGCCGCACTTCACGACATCGGCTATTCAATCGCCGCCTACCCACTCTCCCTGATGGCCGCCGCGATGCAGGCGATGGTCACGACGCTGAAGGCGATGCGCAAGGACGAGCGACCCGGCCGGATGGATTTCGGCGATCTACGGCGACGGATCGGGTTCGACGACTACTACTTGACATCGGAGCGCTACGAAACATCGGCACGAAGCTGAACCGCGAATGGTGGAAATCAACCAAACGCAAGGTTGTTAGCGAGATAACTGTTTCCAGCTCTTCTTCTTGATGCGCTTGAGACTTCGAGCTCACATTGAACTTTCGCCGCGTGCCGCACGAGCTTTAGCGGCGGGTGGATGGGGTTGTCGCTGCCTCATACAACGTCAGTGCCCGAAGCATCGCGTTGAGTGCTCGCCCGTTCCTTCTAGACATCAATAATGTTATAACATTACATAATCGAGCACTTCACGAGTTCGTCTCGAACTGAGGTGTGCTGGATTTGCCCGAGGAGCTTCCGCTCATGAGAGTAGCCTACGTCTTCGCGACCGATATGGCCGCCACGTACAAGCTCGCAACGATGATCCTGCCGCAGCTTGAGGACGGGACGCATGGCGCAGAGATCTCCGGCATGTTCTTCTTCGACGACAATGTCTTCGCCCTGCGTAGAGGCGACCCTGTCGGAGAGCGCCTCGCCAGGGTGGCCGCCGAGCAGAACATCCTCCTTATGCTTTGCGATCAATGCGCGCTGCGGCGCAATCTCGCCGCGGGCGAGTTTCATCAGTGCGGATCCGGCGAGGTGACCCCGAAGGGCGTTGTCGATGGCGTCGGGGTTGGCTGTTTCCCTCAGCTCTATCAGGCCCTCGGACCCGCCAATCCCGATCAAGTCATCACCCTGTAGACCAACCGCTGGAGCGAGCAATGCAAGCCACCGATCAACGCCTTCCCGTTACCGTCCTGTCCGGTTTTCTGGGCGCGGGTAAAACCACCCTGCTGAACCGCGTCTTGAACAATCGCGAGGGGCGCCGTGTCGCGGTGATCGTCAATGACATGTCCGAGGTCAACATCGATGCGGATCTGGTGCGCGCCGACACCGAGCTCAGCCGCACCGACGAGACGCTTGTGGAGATGTCGAACGGCTGCATCTGCTGCACGCTGCGCGATGACCTGCTCGATGAGGTTCGTCGCCTCGCCGCCGAAGGCCGGTTCGACTATCTGCTGATCGAGTCGACCGGCATCTCCGAACCACTCCCGGTCGCCGCCACCTTTGACTTCCGTGACGAGTATGGCGAGAGCCTCGCTGACGTTGCGCGCCTTGATACGATGGTCACGGTGGTCGATGCGGTGAACCTTCTCAAGGATTTCACCAGCCACGATTTCCTGCGCGACCGTGGCGAGGTTTTGGGCGAGGAGGACGACCGCACGCTCGTCCACCTTCTGACCGATCAGATGGAGTTTGCCGATGTCGTCATCCTCAACAAGGTGGACGATGCCGATCCCGGTCAGGTCGACGCGGCCCGCAAGATCATCCGCAGCCTGAACGCGGATTGCGAGATCATCGAGACGAACCACTCCAACGTCGCCGCCGATAAGATCCTCGACACTGGCCTCTTCGATTTCGAGAAAGCCCATGACCATCCGATGTGGGCCAAGGAGCTCTACGGATTTGCCGACCACATGCCGGAGACGGAGGAGTATGGTGTCACCAGCCATGTCTATCGTGCCCGCCGCCCATTCATCCCGGAAAAGATCCTCGAGGTTCTGAATGGCGGGTTGACCGGTGTGATCCGGGCAAAAGGCCATTTCTGGATCGCCACCCGGCCTGATTGGGTGGCGGAGTTCTCGCTCGCGGGTGTCCTTTCTTCGGTCAAGCCGCTCGGAACCTGGTGGGCCTCGGTCCCCAAGGACCGATGGCCCGAGCATGAGAGCGCCCGTGCTTACATGAAGCAGCACTGGGAGGAACCCTGGGGCGACAGGCGCCAAGAGATCGTCTTCATCGGTTCAGGCATCGATTGGCTTCAACTCCAAGCGCGCCTCGACGCCTGTCTTCTGCCGGATTACGTCGCCTCCGATCCCGCCTCGCTCCCCAATCTGCCGGATCCCTTCCCGGTCTGGCGACGCCCGGAACAGGCAGCATGAACCTCGTTCAGAAAATCACGAAGGATCCGGCCACAGGTCTTCGCGTGACCGATCTGCCGGAGGGTCTGTCCGCGATCCTTCAGCCGGACTGCGCCGCCGCTATTTGGCGGCGTTCACCGCTGGCGAGTTTCCAATCGTGGATCGACGAGCTGGACCCAAGGCAACTGCCGAAGGCGCGCCTGATCCTCCGCCCTGGGAAAGTTCGCGATGCGGTCTTGAAGGTCTGCGAGATCAGCGGAATGCCCGAGACCCCGCAGCGGGCCATGTTGATCGACGATGTGGCGGCGTTGGCGGACATCTTCGCGGGGCTCATGAGCGCACCATATCTCTTATTGCGCCTCGATGTGATCAGCACGAACGCCTGCAGGAAGTTCCATGTCGACTCGGTGACTGCGCGGCTGATCTGCACCTATCGGGGCACTGGTACGCAATACGGGACCGCAAGCGCGGGAGCCGAGCCAGAAGAGGTCTTTACCATCCCGACAAGCGCGCCAGTCCTGCTGCGCGGAAAAGATTGGCCAACCCGGCCTCAATCGGGCTTCGTGCACCGATCTCCTCCGATCGAAGGCACCGGCGAGACACGGCTTGTCCTTGTTCTCGACCCTGTTCTTGATCTTGAGGAAGCGTCGGATCACGAGGCCATGCACTAACAGTCACGAAAGGGAGTATCCGCCATGAAAACCCGCGCAGCGATCGCCTGGGAACCGAACCGACCCCTGGAAATCGAGGAGATTGATCTCGAAGGCCCCAAGGAGGGCGAGGTTCTCGTCAGGATCGTGACGACCAGCCTCTGTCATACGGATGTGTTTACGCTGTCGGGCGAGGATCCGGAGGGGCTTTTCCCCTGCATCCTGGGACATGAAGGCTGCGGGGTGGTCGAGGAGATCGGCCCGGGCGTCACGTCGGTCAAACCGGGGGACCACGTGATCCCGCTCTACGTGCCTGAGGACCCGGACTGCCCATACATCAAGTCGGGGAAGACCAATCTTTGCCAGACCATCCGCAAGACCCAAGGTGCGGGCCTGATGCCCGACGGGACTTCGCGCTTCTCCTACAAGGGCAAGCAGATCCTGCACTACATGGGCACAAGCACGTTCAGCGAATACACGGTCCTGCCCGAGATTTCGGTGGCCAAGATCACCAAGGAAGCTCCACTTTCCAAAGCCTCGGTTATGGGCTGCGCCGTGCCGACCGGCATTGGCGCAGTGCGCAACACGGCCAAGGTGGAGCAAGGGGCCAGCGTCGCCGTCTTCGGTCTAGGTGCGGTCGGTATGGCAGTGATCCAGGGCGCGGTTCTGAACGGTGCCTCGCGGATCATCGGCATTGACATCAACGAGTCGAAGTTCCCGTTGGCGAAAGCCCTCGGCGCCACGGAGTGCCTTAATCCAAAGGACTATGCTGAACCGATTCAGAATGTTCTTGTCGAGATGACCGATGGCGGCCTCGATTACACCTTTGAAGCTGTCGGTAATGTGGAGCTGATGCGCTCGGCGCTCGAGGCCTGCCACAAGGGTTGGGGTGAATGCACTGTGATCGGCGTCGCCGGTGCGGGACAGGAAATCGCGACCAGGCCCTTCCAGCTGGTCACCGGCCGCGTTTGGCGCGGAACCGCCTTTGGCGGCGTGCTTGGGCGTAGCCAACTGCCCGGCATGGTCGATGAATGGCTGCGGGGTGACTTCAGCGTCGATCCCTATATCACCCATCACATGAAACACGACCAGATCAACACCGCCTTCGACCTGTTGAAGGCGGGTCAATCGATCCGCTCGGTAATCCATTTCCAACCGGGTGACACCATGACCGTGAACACGCTGCCAGGCGAACTTGTGCCGGAGTAAGAGAGCCCTTTCGCCGCGCATAGGAGCAACGGCCCCTGTGCGCGGCGGTTTAGCTTACGCGCCGAAGCTCGAGGCGACCTAGACCAGGATACAAGGCAAGATGTCGATTATTCCAAAGACCTATGAGGAGTGGGAACACTGCATCACTGTCGAGTGTGGAATCCCACTCACCGCCGAGTATGTGGCAGAGCGCATCGAAGCTCTCCAGAACATGCGCGACCACCACACCCGAAGGTTCATAGAACGCTGGGGCGAAGCGCATCGTCAGCGCACACTTGCATGGTTTCGTGAGGCCGAGGAACGGCTTACCTGATGACGGCCGCTTCATCACCGCTTCCACTCACGATCGTGAATGGTTTTCTCGGTGCTGGAAAGACAACTCTGCTGCGAAGTCTGTTGGTGCAGGCGCGCGAGTTCCCCGATGTGCGCCTGGCTGTGATCGTCAACGAGATGAGTGAGCTGGATGTTGATGGTCGTATCCTCGACACCAGTGAGGTATTGTCGCGTCAGGACCCGCTCTTTGTCTCTATTCCTGCTGGCAGCATCAGCGGCCCAGAAGGGTTGGAACGGTTATCAGCCGCGGTTGAAAAGTTCCGCTCGGGCGGCGCCACTCATGTTATCATCGAAACCTCGGGCAGTACCCATCCCTGGCCTCTTTTGGAGGCGATCCGGACCCATGAAGCGATGCGGCTGCATGGGTTTCTCTCGGTGGTCGACACGGTCACCCTGGCCCAGGATCACGATCTCGGTCGCGCCATCGTGCCTGCCGCCTCGCGCAACTTGGCCGAGGGTCAGCGCGGGATCGAAAATCTGCTGGCCGAACAGATCATGTTCGCCAACCGCATCTTGCTCAGCAAAATGGATCGGGTGCCGACGGAGCGTCTGCGCGCTGTCGCCGAGGCCATTCACCCGATTAACCCAGGCGCGGATATCATGGGCATGCAGTGGGGCAATGTGAAACTAGCCGATGTCCTGGCCATGCCCCCTTACGATCATGGACGTGTGGCCACGCTTGGGGCCGAGTTGGCGGAGTGGGACGAGAGAAACGGCACCAGCTCAATGGAAAGCGCCGCCGATTACCGGATTGACAGCATTGTCATTTCCGATCCACGGCCCTTTCACCCGCAGCGTCTATGGGATGTCTACAACCACTATCTGGGCGTAGGGATCTACCGGAGCAAAGGCTTCTTCTGGCTGCCGACCCGGGACCGGTTGCAATTGCTGTGGAACCAGACCGCCGGCAGCGTTGGGCTGGAGATCGTCAATTACTGGAAAGTGGCAGCGCTTGAGGACGAGAGCCTGAGTCTGTTGCCCGAAGAACGCGAGGAGATGCGCCGCAGACTAAAGGGGCTTTCGCCCGGTTTCGGCGATCGCCACTGTCGCCTGACTGTCATCGGCGATCGAGACGGGCTGGAGACCTTTTCCAATGCTCTGCGAGACTGCCTGTGTTCGGAGCAGGAGGTCGCTCAGTGGAAGGCCGGACATGTCTTTGAAGATCCCTGGCCCACCGCGACTGCTCACTTGTCCTGAAAGCTCGTTCTTCTCGATTTATCGGAATGAGCGCGTCCGGCGCCTTCGGCTTCCTTATGCAGGAAACCAGTATCCACGGATCAGACCTTGGATTCCTTACGCACGGCTTTTGCCAATAGGAGCTGTTTCAATGCTATCAGATGCGGGAACTCCACGAGCATCCCAATCACAAGTGCCGCATAGATGAGCGGTTGATCCGGTATCGCAACTGTTGTCACCGCCAGCATCAAAGGTGCGTTGCGCGCTGCAGTCGTCATCGCCAACAGGACCTGTTCCTGATGGCGCAGCCCGAAGACGTGCGTCAAACCTTCCCCTAAAGCGTATGTCATCACAAAGAAGGCGGATATCGCCACGATGGCTGGGCCAAATCCCCAGAGATTGGCTGCGATCGTGGTGACGTTGGCCGCAAAAATCTGGAGGATCAGGAACGCGGTGATGAGCGGGATCAGAAAGCTGACGCCCTCGCAGATCCTGTCAAACACCTGCTTTCGCAACAGCCGTACCAAGATCAGGCGTACCGCCTGAGCCACCACGAAAGGCACCAGAAACCACTGCAACATCACGTCAGGGATCGTCTCAAAATCCGCCATGCCGCTGGATCGCGTGATCAGCCAAAGCCACAAGGGAAATAGCAGCAACTGCGTCAGCATGTTGATCGGCAAAAGCGCGGCCCCCAGCGCCGTGTTGCCCCGTGCCATCCGGGTGAAGGCCAGGAACCAATCGGTGCACGGTGCCAGAAAATAGATCAGCACCCCGATGTAAAGGAGCGGTTGCCCCGATAGAAACAGGGACGCAATCGCATACCCGATCAGCGGCACAACGAGGAAATTCGCCGCCCAGGCCAGCGCGACAAATCGCAGATTTGCCAGTCCCGCCGTGACGGCTCGCAGGTGCACCTCAAAAAACAACAGCCCGATCATCGCGATTAGCGTGGCGTCGATACCCTGCGACAGGCTTGCACCGGCGTCGGGGTTGGAAAGGCCCAGGGCCGCCCCAATCGCAATCGCCCCCAGCAGCATCGCCGTTACGCCGAGACCCGGTATCGGCTCCAGCTTCTCGGCATGTGCCACATCAGTCATTTCGGTCTCCCCAAACGCGATGAGCCGGTGCGGTGATCAGGTAGGCGCGCAGCCATCTCCGTCTGAGATCAGGGCACATTTCACTGCCGTGAGAGTGTCTAAGATCCGCTGTCAGCACAGGCATTTGTCATCTTCGCAGCAGGTGAGATCGTCGAGGTACATGTTGTTTTCATAGTAGATCTGCAGCGGCGAAACGTCCGCTCCCGCCCGCTGAGCAATCGTGCGGGCGACAACGGCAAAGCGCTGGCGGAACTTGTAGATGAAACAGAACAGAAACCCGTTGTGAGACACCTCTGGCCCCACCAGGAACAGGCCCGGCGTGGTGGTGGATTCGTCGTTCAAGGTCAGTAGCGGCAGCCCATCATCACCGTACTCAAACCATTCAGAAACCAGCGCGGTGCCAGTCGCAAAGCCGGTCGCAAGAATTGGCGCGTCTGGCGAGAACCAGCTGCGCCCGTTGCTGCCGTAAAGGCGCACGCCTTCGCTCTCTTTCTCAATGGAGATGATCTCCGCACCCCCCTCGAGCGTGATGGCTCCACCGCGCAGCGCCGCGCGCAACCGCTGTTGCGTAAATGGTGACAGGGCGCGGCTAGGATCCTTGTCGTTGTCCTCCCACGGAGTCTGCACATCAAAGACCGTTACCTGCTTGCCCGCCCGCGCCAGGTTGATCGCTGCATCAATCCCGCTTTCGTAACCGCCGATGACAAAGACTTCCTCTCCCGGAACGTCACGCCAGCGCTGAACGGATGCATAGTGGCGGGCGTGCTCTGCCCCAGCAAGCCCGCCATCGGAGGGGGCGTCGAACTGCCCGCAGGCCCAGATCACGTGATTGGCTCGGATCACTCCACGATTAGTATAGAGTGCGAACTTGTCTTCCTCAGACTCCAGCCGGAGCACGTCCAACTCGCATTGCACATTCAAGCCGAAGGCGACCGCCGCCTGATCAAGATACCGGGCATAGTCGACCCCTCTGGGGTGCTCGCATTTAAGCGCCCATCCCGGCGAGCTGTCATAGCTGATTGCGTTCAGATCGGTGACACCAAAGACATTGCCTGGAAACGATGGCGTCAGCAGTCGGGTTTCCGAAGGCCAGCGCAGAAAGTTCTGGCCGATTGTGCCCCGCTCCAGCACCCAGACATCCGGGATCGCCAGATCCTGCAGAACCCGCGCCATGCCAAGCCCGGCGGGTCCCGCCCCTACGACGGCTACATTGACGTTCTGGGGAACATAAACTCCGTACTGATCCAGCATCAGATCCCCTCGCAGCATCTCGTAAGTTCGTCAGTCGTCTTGAGTTCTGGCAACCTCATTTATGTTATAACATAACGCATCTCAAGCCGCCTTTTGCCGCGCCGAAAAATCAATTGGGACGGAGAGAAAAGAGAGCGCTGACAAACCTCTGCGCATTTGTTTCCGCGCGGTGGCTTCACGCGCATTCAACGCGACGCCTCGTCAGAGGCACGGCGGAGACCAAAGTGCTACGGCGGTCTCAGGTCGCGCCGCTGCTTCTTGGACACACAAGGTCGGGCAGCACCACGCGATATTCCGGCGTCGAACCGGCCATAGGCCCCAGTTTAGTCCGCTCGGAACCTGAGACCCATGGAGCGTTTCACGCGAGGCGTGTCTGTAGTATTTCCGGCGATTGGAACGAAATCGATTGCTTGAGCAATGATTAGCTCATCGAAGCGGTAGGCACCCACGGCTGGGTTTCATGGTGGGCGCCATCGCATCTTGATCCTAGCTGTCGCATGCGCATCCCGAATGGCCACATCCAGAGCCTTCCGGATGACCGTCCGCGCAGGCGGCACTGCAATAGTTCTTGTCATTCTTCTTCACAGCATCGTCGATCGCAACGATGCAGACGCAGGTCTCGCAGGCGCATTTTTGTTGGGTTACCGTTGGCATCAGTATCTCCAGTCAGGTTTCATTTATGTCTTCATGGCCATGAACGAAAAGGTGCTCGATCATGATCTTCAGGACGCTGTGCACGCAGGTGTCCGCCATCGCGTAGAACACCTGCTTACCGCGCCTTTCGGATTTGAGTATCCGTGCGGAGCGAAGCAGTCTGAGGTGATGGCTGGTGAGTGAGGCCGAAGAGCCAAGTTTTTCAGCGATTTCACCCACCGAACGCTCCTGATCCATGCAGGCGATCACAATCGACAAACGCGTCGGGTCGGCGAGCAGGCCAAAAGTCTCGGCCAGCACCGTCGTTTGATCCAGCTGCAGGTCGTAGTCTATCATGCTAAACAAATGAACAACCGTTCATTTGTTGTCAAGAGAGAAAGACCCTCACACACGGCGGTGTGAGGCACCGGCGAACTGCACACGGACGCTCTCCGCAAGAGTTGGTGTTGAGTGATCGTCGCAGCTAGGCGAAAGGATGAAACCTGCAGCCTCGGCATCAAGCACGCCGTGCAAGTAGTGCACTCGATGAGCGGTACTGTTCCGTTCACTCTGGCAGCGAGCCTTGCAGCATCGAAGCCTCGTCAGGAAAAGAGTTCATCTTCTTGACGGGAAGCTGTTTGTTGGTAGCGTGCTTTTCGATGGTCCCGCGCTTGCCGAGCTTGTGTGGGGTAATAGGGAATACGGTGAGGAGTACCCATCAGGGCCCAATGCCGTAGCTGCCCCCGCAACTGTGAGCGGAGAGCGGCCCTCAAGATCCACTGGCGCAGGACGCGCTGGGAAGGACGAGGTGCCGCGTAGATCTGCGAGCCAGGAGACCTGCCATCATGGTGAAACCTTGTGCCGGGCGGGGTGCCTCGGCTGGGAGATCGCGATGGCAGAGATATGGCGACCGCTGAAATCAGCCCGAGCTAATCCATTCCTGATGCGACCCTCGGCACAATCCATGCCGGAAGAGGGTCGCGATGGACCAAGAGTTGAAGCCAGCACATCACGGATGCGCTGACCCAGGCGGAGCGGTGACTGCGCACAGCATCATTGTCTGCACCCGGTGCCGACACACCGGCAAGCAGTGCCTTCCAGGCCATGAGCTGATTTCCCGCCTCAAAGTCGCAGTAGACCTTGCGCGTCGTGCAGGTATGCTGGACGCGGACTTCTCGGTGGATGGGATTGCCTGCATGGCTGGCTGCGAGCGGCCCTGCACAGTGGCATACCGCGCCGATGGGAAAAGCTCTTATCTCTTCGGCGACGTGGATGAAGACGCAGATATCGACGCCCTGGTCGCCTTCGCTGCGCAATACGCGTCCAGCGAAGATGGCTGGACGAGTTCGACAGAGCGCCCCCTCGGGCTCCTAGGAAAAACCTTGGCACGGATTCCCGCTGCAATGGTGGTCGAACACCAGGCTGCGGGTCAGGTCGATTGAGGGCGGCGGCTAGATGATCCGAGCCTTGACTGAGCCAGCGACATTCTGCGTTCGCGATGTGAGTTATCTTGCCACCGGCGGCGCGGCCTTGATCACATCCCTGTCGCTGGACGTGGCAGCGGGTGAACGTTTTGCCATCATCGGTCCGAACGGAGCGGGGAAGACGACGCTGCTCCAGCTGCTGTCGGGACGGTTGCGCCCCGCATCTGGAAGCATTCTTCTCAACGGAGTTGACGTTGCTCGGTTAGACCGGCGCAAACGGGCGCAGCTGATAGCTGTCATGGCGCAGAGCGACCATCCAGACCAGCGTCTAAAGGGCCATGACTATGTGGCACTGGGGCGGACTCCGCATCTCCGTAGCGCGTCCCCCTCATCGCATAGCGAGGTCGTCGCTCGGGCGCTCGATACGGCCGGAGCGGCTGACTTTGCCGGCCGCCCGCTTTCTGAACTTTCGGGCGGTGAGCGTCAGAAACTGGCGCTTGCAAGGGCTCTGGCGCAGGAACCTGCGGTTCTGTTGTTGGATGAGCCAACCAACAATCTAGACCTGCGCGCCCGTGCCGATCTGATCGGACTCGCCGCCGAGCTCGGGATCACGGTTGTGGCGGTTCTGCACGATCTCGCTCTTGCCCCGGACTTCGCCGACAGGATCGCCGTGATGTCGCAAGGTCAGCTCATTTGTTGCGCCCCGCCCGAAGAAGCCCTGAGCGAAACGGTTATCCGTCGCGTCTTCGATATGTCTGTCCTCCGGTTGCCGCATCCCTGCGACAACCGGTCTCTGCTCGTTTTTGAAAAACCCCTGCCTGAGGAGATCGCTATATGAAGTTCCCGCTGTTCTGTACCACCGCCTTCGCCGGGCTGATAATCGCCGGCGCGGCTGCGGCCGACTATCCCGTAACCGTCGATAGCTGTGGGACTCCCATCACCTTCAGCGCAGCCCCTGAACGGTTCATCGTGCACGATCTGAACATGACCGAGATGGCCTTTGCGCTCGGGCTGCAAGATCACATGGTGGGCGTCACCGGAATCACCGGTTGGTATAAGGTGGATGATGCCTTCAAGGAGCAGTTGGGCGACATCCCGGAACTCGCGCCAAAATACCCAACCCTTGAGAACCTCGTCTCGGCCTCGCCGGACTTCTTCTTTGCCGGTTGGTATTATGGGATGCGGCCGGGGGGAGAGGTGACGCCTGACACGCTCGCGCCGTTCGGCGTGAAGACGCTCGTCCTCACGGAAAGCTGTGTCCATTTGGACAAGGCGGTTCCGACGGCCACCATGGACTTGCTCTTCGAGGATATGCTGAAACTCGGCCTAATCTTCGACAAGGAAGCTGAGGCTGAGGCACTTGTCACCGGATGGCGAGCCGAGTTGGCTAAGATCCAGGGAGCCGTAGGCGATAAGCCGCGGCCCAAGGTATTTCTGTATGACAGCGGCGAAGACCAGCCTTTCACCGCCGGTAGGTTTTCCATCCCGACAGCGATGATCGAGGCTGCTGGCGGGCAGAATGTGCTCGATGACTTCGAGACGAGCTGGGGCCGGATCTCTTGGGAAACGGTCGCAGCGCGCAATCCCGAGTTCCTGATCTTGCTCGATTACCAGGATGATGCAGGCTACCGGAAGCTCCTCGACTTCCTCAAGGCGCACCCCGCGATGAGCAAGACTGATGCGGTTAGGAACGAACGGTTCGTTCCGCTGAAGTACGCCGAGCTGACGCCTGGACCCGCGAACATTGAGGCAATTCGCAAGATTGCAAGCACTATGCATGGGCTCGATTTCTGAACGTGACCGTGCCTTGGCGCGGCGCCTTGGTCGCGGCGGGTCTGACCCTGATGCTCGCCGCGGCCTTCGTAGCCTCGATATCCTTCGGGGCCACCGCGCTTTCGTTTGGCGATTTGGTGGCGATTGTGCTCGGCCCCGTCGCCGAGTTGCTGGGCCATAAGGTCCCGGAAGGTCCGATCGAGCAGATCGTCTTGGAACTACGGGCGCCCCGGGCGATTTTGGCGACGATCGTAGGTGCGGGGCTGGCTGTCGTGGGCATGCTCCTCCAGTCAACGACCCGGAATGAGCTGGCCGATCCCTTTCTGTTCGGCCTGTCGTCGGGCGCGGCCGCAGGCGCGGTGTTCGTGATCACGGTCAGCGGGGATCTACTGGGCGTCTGGACGCTGCCCGTTGCGGCTTTCGTTGGTGGTTTGACATCGGCCTGCACAGTCTTGCTTCTGCTTAGCCGAACCGGATTTGACGGGCCTGAGCGCCTTATTCTCGCGGGGCTCGCGGTTTCTTTCCTCTTCGCGGCACTTACAAACTTCCTGATCTTCTCGGGCGATCAACGTGCTGCCCATTCCGTGGTGTTCTGGACTTTGGGAGGTCTCGGGCTTGCGCGCTGGGACAATCTCGGCTTCGCGGCGCTTGGCCTTGCTACGGTCGTCGGGACGGCATTTGCTCTTAGGCGCGCACTCGATGCTCTTCTGGCGGGTGACGAGACAGCCCATAGTCTTGGCGTGTCGCCAGGACGGACCCGGGTGATCGTGTTCTTGGCGTCTGCGTTCGCGACAGCCAGTTTCGTCGCTCTCTCCGGCGTCATCGGCTTCGTCGGACTGATGGTACCGCATCTCGCGCGCGCCTTGGTCGGCCCTTTGCATGGCCCGCTGACGCTCGTATCTGCAGGTATTGGCGCTGTTTTGCTACTGGTTGGAGACATCGCCGCGCGAACGATCCTGGCGCCTCAGGAGCTGCCCCTTGGCATTGTAATCGGCGCTCTTGGCGCCATTTTCGTCATTCTTCTGGTCCGGCGCCGCAGATCTGAATGATCATCGGGGGGCAGGACCAGAAGAGCAATCCATATCAATCTGTAGTCGCAGTCGCCGTGCCCGCCGAAAACAAGAAAATTGGGCCAGGAGCGAACATGCTTGGGATTGAAGCAGACTAACACTGGCCTTGTTGTTAAGTGCGAAACCGACGCTTAGACTTCTCGCGCCGATTTTGTCTGAAGTGCTGACAAGGCGGCCCCATGCTGGAGCGACGCAACCTTGAGGGAGAAGCCATATGTGCCATCCGATCATCATGGAATATGTCAAAGGAAAAGCCCTTAGCCGCCGCGACCTCTTTCGCGGCTCAGCAGCGGCCGGAGCCGCAATCGTCGCCGCCACCACGATGTCGCCAAGGCCGGTACTTGCCCAGTCGGCCACGCAAGCCATTGATCTCACTTACACGCTGGTGCCGGATTTCCCGACCTACTTCGGAGAGCAACAGTTCTTTGAGGAAGACGTTTTCACCTATGCGGAGAACAGCTTCAATCTGAAGAACTTGCGAGTGAATGAGCACACAGGCACCCACATCGATGCCCCGCTGCACTTCACCGATGGCGGCACATCGATCGACGAGGTTCCGGTTGAGACCCTGGTCTGCCCTCTGGCGATTGTGGATATCCGGGAGAAGGCAGACGCGAACCCGGATGCGCAAGTGACACCTGACGATCTGAAGGCGTGGATCGCCCAAAACGGCCCGATTCCACAGGGCGCCTGTGTGGCGCAGAACGCAGGCTGGCAGAAACGGATGGGCTCACCCAAGTTCCGCAATGCCGATGATGCCGGAAAGATGCATTTCCCCGCGTTTCACGTGGAGGCTGCGAAGATGCTTCTTGAAGAGGCGGAGGTCGCCGGTATCGGTGTCGACACGCTGTCGATTGACTATGGCCTCTCAGGGGACTTCATCACCCACTACACGTGGCTGCCGGCCAACCGTTGGGCCCTGGAGAACATGGCAAACCTAGATCAGCTCCCCGCCACTGGCGCGACCCTGATCGTTGGCGCGCCGAAGCACCAGGGCGGCACGGGCGGCCCCTGCCGGCTGATCGCACTGGTGTGATGTCTGGCGCCGAGGTGGCTTGCGCCTTTCCTTTGGGCGGAGATGGTCGGGATCTGTCTGGCGGGCCGGGGCGCGCCCAAAGGATCCCCGTCGGAGCAGTATCCGCCCTGCCCAAGAAATCCGCACAACCCTGATGCAAAGCCCGCAAGACATGGAGATCCTGGCGCCGCAGGACTGGTCCTTTCCGGTGCCGATTGCCTATGGCCCCGGCAGATTGGCGGAGATCGGGAGAAGGTGTGCGGCGCTGGGTGTCTCCAGGCCCTTGATCGTGACGGACCGGGGCAGTCGCGCGCTGCCTTTCATCGCCCAGTTGCAAGAGCTTCTTTCCGCTGCTGGCATTCCATCGAGCTTGTTCTCTGAGATCTCACCGAACCCACGGGATGACGAGATCGGAGCGGGGCGCGAGGTGTTCCGACACGGAAACCATGACGCGATTATCGCGATCGGTGGCGGCAGTGCGATGGATGGCGGGAAATCCATCTGCCTGACCGCCAACAACGACATCGATCTTTGGACCTTTGAATTCGAGCAACCCGTGCCCGAAATCCCTCAGGACAATCCGTTTCCCGTTCTGCTCACGATCCCAACCACCGCAGGCACCGGTGCTGAGACCGAAAGCACGGCCATGGTCACCCATGTCGAAAAGGGCATGAAGTTCTGTGTCTGGCATCCCGATCTGAAGCCATCCCTCGCCTTGCTGGACCCGGCGCTGACTGTGGGCCTGCCACCGCACCTGACGGCCTGGACCGGTGCCGACGCGATGACCCATGCGATCGAAGCCTATCTTGTTCCGGGGTTTCATCCGCTCTGTGACGGGATGGCGCTCGAGGGACTTGCGCTGGTGTCGAAATGGCTGCCAGTCGCCGTTCGCGAGCCCGATAACATGGCAGCGCGGGGCGGTATGCTGATGGGATCATGCCTTGCCGGAATAGCGTTCCTCAAAGGGCTCGGCCTGGTACATGCGATCTCTCACATGGTGGGGGCGGAGTACAACACGCAGCATGGGCTCACGAACGCGATCATACTGCCAGTGGTGCTGCGCTTTAACCTGCCGGGCGCGGAGGCGAAGGTAAAGCGGATGGCGGATGCGATCGGCCTGGAGGATCCTTCGGTCGATGCCTTCATTGCAGAGGTTGAACGAAGGCTCGATGAGATCGGCATTCAGAAGGCCCTAAGCGAGATCGATGTTCCTCTTGACTGCGCCGAGCGCATCGCGCGCAAGGCAATCAGGGACAGTGCAGCCTCGACCAACCCACGAACCGCCACCGTTGAGGAGATCCGGATGCTGACGGAAAGGGCGATCTCCCAGGCGCGTGTCTAGCCGCTTTGCCGGGCGCGTTCGATCTGTGCCATATCGCAGAGCACATCGACCATGGAAGAGAAGTCCTGATCGCCATAGCCACGCGCCCGTGCCGTTGAGAACGCCTCGCGCGCAGCGGCCGCGACCGGCAGCGGGACACGGGCCGCATTCGCTGCCTGTATGATCAGCGACAGATCCTTGTGGGCCAGATCGATCGTGAAGCCGGGATCTGTATCTCCTGCCAGCACTTTGTTCGGCCAGTTCACCTTCAGTTGCCCGTTCGTTGCCGTGGTCCCGTGGATGACGTCGAGGGTCGTCGCGAGATCGAGGCCAAACCGCTGGCTGAGCGACAGTGCCTCGGCGTTCAGCTGACAGAGGATAATAGCCAGATAGTTGTTGACCAGCTTGGTCCGCGTTCCCGCTCCACCACCTCCGCAATAGTGGATCGTGGTGCCCATCGCGTCGAGCAGAGGGTGCACGGCGTCGAAATCCTCGCGCGCGCCACCCACCATGAACAGGCTTTCGCCGCGATCGGCGTGCCAGGCCAGCCTGCCGATCGGGGCATCTATGGCTCGGAACCCGCCATCCTTTGCAGCGTCGTGCAGCTTATCGGTTGTCTCGGGGTCAATGGTAGACAGATCCACGACCAGGGTGCCCGGCCTGGCATGGGCGAAGATGCCGTCGGCGCCCATCACAATCTCGTCCACCTCGCGCCCCGTGGGCAAGACGGTTACGATCGTGCTGCACTGTGCTGAAAGCTCTTTGATGGAACCGGCGCTGCTGGCACCAAGCGCGGTGAGTTCAGCAACAGGTTCCGGGCGAATGTCATGGACAAGAAGCTTGAAGCCCTTGCGCACGCAGTTCGACGCCATGCCCTTGCCCATCGCGCCGAGGCCGATGAAGCCAATCGTTTCATCCTGAATTGCCACGTGTCGTCCCCCTGCCCTTTGACCGAACCCTAAAAGAAGTCGGCAATGCCCGCATACGAGAGCGCCTGGGCTCCTTTGCCGCTCTTTGGCCTAACCTCCCGGGTTGGGCGCAGCAAGACCCAGTGCCCAAGGCATCCAGAGCACGTCGTCAGAGCTGTGTCGGGTTGGGCGCGTCTCCGTAGACCTCTTCTGGATCGAAGGTCTTCTCCTGTTCCACGAAGCTCAGGGGTTGGCCTGCATCGCGACCGACCGGCACGGCGCGATAGAAGCAAGACCGATATCCGACATGACAGGACGCGCCCGACCCGGCAACATCGACCCGTAACCAGATGGCGTCCTGGTCATCGTCGATGCGGGCTTCGACGACCTTCTGGACGAGGCCAGACGTAGCCCCCTTATGCCATAGCGTCTGGCGCGTGCGGCTGAAGTAGTGGGCCTCACCGGTCTCGATCGTCAGCCGCAACGCCTCGGCATTCATCCAGCCGAGCATCAGCACCTCGCCCGTCTGTGCATCACTGGTCACGCAGGGCAGGAGGCCATCGGAGCCGAACTTAGGCGCCAAATCAAACCCTTCCTCTACCTGCTCCACCGAGCGCCGCTCCTGAAACTCAAGATCGCCCATCGTCATTCCTTGTATTTAGTTATGTTATAACATAGTGCGATTTGGCTTAGGATGATGGCAATGTAAAGTGGGAGACATTTCGATGGACACCCAGGATGACAGGGTTCCAGTCACCTTGCTCACGGGGTTCTTAGGGGCGG
Organism: Pseudomonadota bacterium; assembly: GCA_039180675.1. Classification (GTDB taxonomy): domain Bacteria; phylum Pseudomonadota; class Alphaproteobacteria; order Rhodobacterales; family Rhodobacteraceae; genus Thermohalobaculum. The sequence continues at coordinate 96,125 of JBCDDC010000010.1, forward strand.
GCAAAACAACGCTTCTGAACCGTTTGATTTCCGATCCGAATGCGGGCCGCATCGCCGTCATCATGAACGAATTCGGCGACGTCGGACTTGATCATCACCTTGTGGAAGAGGTGACTGGCGACATCGTTCTGATGCATGCGGGATGTCTCTGCTGCTCGATCCGTGGCGATCTGGCGAAGACGATGATACTCCTTTTGTCGCGGAGGAAGCGAGGCGAGCTCATTTTCAATCGTGTTGTGATCGAAACCACCGGGATCGCAGAACCGGGGCCGATCCTGAACACCATGGTCACAGACGACCTGATCGCGGACAACTATCGCTCGGACGGGGTCGTCGTGCTGGCCGACGCGGCGGCTGGTCCCCACACGCTCGACAAGCAGTTCGAGGCTGTGAGCCAAATCGCCATGGCAGACCTGATCGTTCTCACCAAAACCGATCTCGTCTCAGAAGATGATTGCGAACGGTTCGAGGCACGATTGGACGGTATCAATGGCTCGGCGCCCCGTGTGAGGGCCAACCGGGGCCGTGTTCCGATCGACAGGCTTTTTGGCCTGTCAGCGATGCGCTCGAGTGCAACATCCGAGGAGATCATGGATTGGCTGGGTGCGGGATCGCACCATGAGTACCTTGATCACAGTCATCACAATATCGAATCTGCTTCGATCGAGGTGAAAGAGCCGATTCAGGCAGGCGTCTTCAAGTTTTGGCTCGACACATTGCTTGCTCTGAAAGGTCCGGACATCCTTCGGATGAAAGGGATCATCCATGTCGAAGGCGAGAAGTGGCCCTTCGTCTTCCATGGAGTGCAGCATATCTTCGATGCACCAGTACCGCTGACATCCTGGTCGCGGGAGGACACGACGAGCAGCGTGGTACTGATTGCCCGTGACACGGAGAAGAGCGATCTCGAAGCAAGCCTCGAGATACTGCGCGGCCGCATGAAGGATCCGAAGATCAGCATGGGCGAGCAGATGCTGGAAACGACCGAAATACCGCTCTGAACTATGCTGAGACCCATTCATCCCGCGGGCCGAGAGATCGAGGCTTTCGCATGTCGCACTATCGCTCGCACCGGGCCACAGACTGAGGTTCCTCTTACCACGGGCAACCTGGTGCGCCTGATGCGAGCCTCGGCGCAAGCCAAGACACTTCGCCATGAGCCGACAGTCCTTGGGACTGCGGTGGAGGACGCAGGCGGTGAGAGCCTTCGGCGCGCGCGCGCATGAGAGCGATGATTGTCTGGTTCCTGATCCTTCCGATCCGGGCCTACCGTCTTTTCCTCTCACCGTGGGTTGGCCACTCTTGCCGGTTCCAACCGAGTTGCTCCGCCTATGCCATTGAGGCACTGCAAACCCACGGTCCCCTACGCGGCCTTTGGTTTACGTTACGGCGTCTCGTGCGCTGCAATCCTCTTGGCGCATCCGGCTACGATCCAGTTCCCGACGTTGGGATTAAAAAAAAATGTGCGTGCCGTGAGGGTCCTTCAACGACCGTAAATCCCACCGATCCGAAGTCGTCGTGTTGAGGGTGGTCTACTTGGGTTGCGTTCCAGAACTCCAAACTGATCAGCTTCGGCTCGACTCGATCAGGTCATCCAATCTTAACGCGGAACGCTTCTCGGGCTTGCACGGCACTAGCGAGAGTATTTCGCAGGTTTAAGAAGGAGCGAGAGATTCCAATACTCGAGAAAGAACTGGCAGAGACCCGGACGATTTGGGGAGAGGGTCTGATCGCTGTTTCCCGTGCTTACGAGGCCCACGGAATTGACTATGCCCACAGAGTTGCACAGCGTTTCCTAGACGCCGTCTATGGCTACAATCTGGGTTCAGTCCTGTTCAAACCTACGTTGGCGAGCGGTGAGTTCACGTTCCGACCAACACGAAAGGGAGCGCTGTCCTACTTTATAGGCCATGACCCAGACTACCCGCTGGATGTCGGTTTCGGACTAATGGGCTGGCGCTCCTTCGACTCGGAAACCTCTGCCCATTTCGTTGAAAGAGATATCGCTATGTGGATGGGTTGGGTGACGTTAACGGACAAAGATGGGCGGAGCACCAAGGTCGATAAGAGTTTTGGCTACAAGCGGGATACCGAAGGATGCTTACGCATTATCCTGCACCACTCGTCGCTGCCGTATCAGCCATGACGCAGACCGTACTTTCTAACGGGCTCTGCGCTCGACCAATTCAGCTTGATCGTAGTCGAAACGACGTGCAAACGCTGCTTCGGAAGCCATGCCTGTGCGCTTCAGTTCATTCGTCAATTTAGTGCCTTCTTTGGAGTAGGGAATGCAGAGCTTTGGCATGGGACGAGTCCCCCCTCTCCTCTTCGGGGCAGGCCGCATAGCAGATCTTTCGAATGTTGTAAGTTCGTTGGCCGGCGGTCCCGTGTTGGTGGTTGCAGATAGTGTACTTCGGGACCTTGGCGTTACGGATCGTGTATCAAGTATCCTCAAATCAGCAGGAATAACGAGCGTAATCGCCGCTGATGTGACGGGCGAGCCCAGTGAACTGCTGATTGACGATCTCTGCACCCAGGCACGCAACATGCGCGCAAAATCCATCGTGGGTGTCGGTGGCGGTGCAGCCATGGATGCGGCCAAGCTTGTTGCCGCAATTGCACGCGCGGGAAGCCCAACGCAGTCCTATGCGCTGGGTGCTCGCGATTTTCCTGAGCGCGGCTTGCCGGCGATTGCGGTACCCACCACCGCGGGCACGGGGTCTGAAGTGACCCGAACGGCAATCGTCTCCACGAGCGCAGGGATCAAGAACTGGTATTGGGGCGAAAAGCTTATGTTTGCCCAAGCGATACTCGACCCGGAATTGACAGTCAGTTTGCCACCGCATCTGACAGCGTGGACTGGCATCGATGCTATTGCCCATGCGCTTGAGGCCTCAACTGCGCGCAAAACCGGTGCGGCTGGAGTGTTGTTTGGCCTTCAGGCGATGACCGTTCTGGCGAAAGCATTGCCTCGCGCCGTCGCAAATGGAGAGGATATCGAGGCACGCTGCCGTGTTCTGTGGGGGAGCACATTGGCAGGCCTCGCTCTGCACAACTGCAACACGCATATGGGACACAACATCAGTCATGCACTTGGGTCGTTGTCACGTGTTCATCATGGACTGGCGACGGGACTGGCTCTGGAGGTGGTTCTTCCCTGGCTCGTCGAGAGACCCGAAGGTAGGGAAAACTACGCTCAGGCTGCAAAAGCGCTTGGCGGCGTGCAACGGGCTGATGCCTTGCCGGAGACCTTTGCGACGCTTCTGCATTCGTGCGGTGTCGCCGCTGAGTTGCCAGAGGTGTGTACTGGGGTATCAGCCGCACAACTTGCGTCTGCTATGAAGAGCGAGGCAAACTACTCGATGTCGCAGAATGCCGCTTGTCCGGTGAGCTTTGAGGACTTGGACGAGATGGGCAGGATGATGATGGCTCTACCAGTGAGCGTTTCGGCTTAGGCCGCTTTGACTCTGCAGTCTCCCGCATGACTTCGGCACCCAGGAAGCAGAAGCCTCGCCATCGAATAAATTCTGAACGCGAGCGAGGCAGGTCTCTGGCATTCACTGCCATTCGCAGCCGCGGCTAACTACAGCAGAGCTGCTGAATGAGCGTCCGAGAATGCGTTGCTGCCGCGAATGCCAAGAAACGGGAACGCGACTGCGAAAATCGTACCTGCCGACGTGGCAACTGCCCGGATATCGTGGGCAGCCTGCTCGGGCGCGACGCTGCAGAGGTTACGGACGGCAAAACAAAAACCCACGAAGTGGCTCCTGCCTGAGACTCTGCCGTTGCCCTTTGTTGGCGACATCCGAACCCAGGACCTTTCGCTTCCTGTACTGACGATCGTTTTGGCGACAACCGATGGCTTCGACCCCTGCGCGATGTGGGTGTTCTTTCTGATCGGTTTGCTGATGGGGCTCAAGGACGAGCGCCGCATGTGGACTCTCGGCATCGCGTTTCTTTTTGCCACCGCGGCGGTCTATTTTGCCTTGCTTGCCGCCTGGTTCAACCTGGTGGTGGTGTTGGGTGCCATAATTTGGGTGCGGATCGCCATTGGCGTGCTAGCAGTCGGAGTCGGCGGATACTTCTTACGTGAGTACCGGGCAAACTCGGATCCCACCTGCCGAGTAACGCGCCCCGGCCAGCGGCAAAAGATCATGGACGCGTTCCGCAAGGTGGTGGGCCAGAACAGTTCAGCTTTGTTCGTGCTTGGCATAATGGGCCTGTCCGTTTCCGTGAACATGATCGAGCTGTTGTGCTCTCGATCTCAATAAACAAAGATGCATCAAACATGCCCGAGATGGTCCCCACAAATGCGCAGTTCAAATCCCGATCAAACAAACGCTGCGCTGATGACCGGCTCAATGCCAAGAGCTCTGAACCGGCAAGACGGATCGCTACTTTAACCGGCTGATCCGCGGTCAGGTGGACATGATCTGAGAACCCAGCCACGTTTGTCCAAGCTCACTCAATCTGGATGGCGGGATCAGACTTAGCCTCTCCGATAACCGTCGCGCCGACCCTTCCCGATGAAGATACAAGCGCTTCTTCGTGATCAATTTCGACTGCGCTGACGCCTATGCCGCGGGGCACAAACAAGTTTCCTAGTCGGCACGCAATCTGCGCGTCTGGTTTTCGAGTTGCTACTAGTCATCTCTCGCCAGTACCGAAACAGCCAGGGCGCCTTCGATTTCTCTTATCGATGCGTTCGTGTCCAGGCTGGAAACTGCCTCAAGCACTTCATCCACTTGGTCTGTGACGCTCTTGCCGCTCAAGGACATGCATTCCCTGAACTTGTTTTCGAACTGCTGGAGACTTAGATCCCGCCCCGGCGCACCTGTCCAAATGCCAATCTGTGCCGAGCCGCGTCGTCCGTCCCGCAGCACGACTTCAACCCAATCCGGGTCTTGTGCGTCGAGGTTGATCTCGGGTCGACACGGTACTCTGGATTTGACGTCGACTCTGCCTGCAAGGGACAAGATGTCCTCTCGCTTCACGGCCTCGTCGGTGAAATCTGCAATTCGGTTGCTGCCTGTCACGAGCCCCAGCGCGACGCAATAGGCTGTGCTGAACAAAGCCTCCGTCCGATCCTTGGGCACGCCGAAGGGCAGGATCGCGAGGTGGAAGTCTGGCAGGGACGCCGCGGCGCTTACGATCTCGTCGGCGGATTGGATGCCGAGGGTGTGGTGGAGCTCGATGGCACAGTCGATCGAGCGATGGGTGTAGCCGCAGGACGGGTAGACTTTGGCACCCAGACCGAATTCCTCGATCCCCCAGGGATCGCCGAGCTTGGCAAGGGAGGCTTCGAAACGGGCCTCGCCCGCAGGCATCAGCAGCGTGCTGAAGCTTACCGCGCCATCCAGCGCGCCCATATACGCAGTGGCTCCTGAGCGGCCGAGACCAGCAGCGACAAGACCCGTCTTGGCGGAGAAACCCGCATGCAACGGTTTGGCCGACGTTCCGAACTGGCTGACATAGCCCGATCCCAGCGATGTGGTGAGCGACAGCGCCGCTGCTGTCGCTTTGGCATCCAGGCCCCAGAGACGGCAGGCGGCGGCGGTTGCCCCAAAGCTGTCGAGCGTGCTGGTCGTGTGCCAACCGAGTTTGTAGTGCCCCATATTCACGGCTTCACCGACGCGGAAGATGACCTCGAGCCCAACCAGATAGGCATCCAGCAGAGCAGCACCCGGTACATCTTCGCCCGGCTGGTGCGAGGCCGCCAGGACGGCTGGTACCAGCACGGCACTTGCATGGTCATTGGCCTGCAGGGTGTAGTCGTCGAGATCGTAGGCATGGGCAGAGGCACCGTTAGCCATGGCGGCCCATGGTGGAGGCAGAGTAAAGCCGGTGCCGTAGACCGGTGCAGTCCCTGTGCCCCAACCATTGGCAGCCGCGATGGCAGCTTGCGTCGCGACGGAGTCCGTTCCCAGCACCATGCAGCCGATCGTATCCAGGAATGCGCATTTGGCGCGTTCGATCGCCGCCTCTGGGTGCCGTTCTCGTGGAATGGTGGTGATGAACTGGGCAAGGGTTTCGATCGCTGTCGCGGCCATCTCTTCGAGTCCTGTCAGATCGCCCGGCAAAGCCGGTTTGCATCAAGCAGCGCGGCGTGGATATCACGCTGGGCGACCGCATCGCCTATCCGGAACAGCAGATACTCTCCGTCTGGATTGGCACTCAGTGCTTGGGGCTTCAGTTCCAAGAAGGCGTCAATGTCGAGATCGCCCAAGTTCTTTGAGCCCGCCGACAGCTCGTGAAAGGGGCCGTCTGCTGGAACCGTGCACATGTCGACGACTATCTGGTCGAACTGCCGTTCGACGATGCTCCGCGAAAAGTCGTTCCAGAGGCGCGCGATCAACATATTCCCATCCCGTCGGAGTCCTTTCAGCCGATGATTTGGGGTCAAGGTCGCGCCGGCCTGATAGAGATTGCGGAGATAGACTGGGATGTTCTGGCCGCCGATGTTTCTCCCAACTTGCTGATCGGGTGTGGCGATCTCGACCAAGGCGCCCCTGGATGCCAGCCAGTCTGCGGTGGCGAGTGCGCCGTGACTGCCGGTCTCGTCATAGACCAGCACATTCTCACCGGGTCCCGTTTCGCCCGACAGCAGTTCCCAGGTTGAGACGGCCAGTTCACCGCCCCCCTGCTCCAGGGTCGCATCTGGCACACCGCCGGTTGCTACAACCACGACATCCGGCTTGTCGGCCAGCACCTCGACTCCGTCAACGTATGAGTTCAGGCGGACGTCCACATCCAGGGCCTCCATCTCGGCGGCCAACCAATCGGCGATGCCGATCATGTCCTTGCGCCATCCCGCCCGTGCGGCGAGCAATACCTGCCCGCCCAGCCGTGTTCCCGCTTCGTGGAGGGTCGTTTTATGACCCCTCAGCGCCGATACGCGGGCCGCTTCCATTCCGCTCGGTCCGCCGCCTATGACGACCACATTCTTCTGCGCTTCTGCCGCCGCGATCTCGTGCGGCAGCCCACTCTCCCGCCCCGTCGAGACATTGTGGACGCAAAGGGTATCGCCACCCGCGTAGATCCGATCGATGCAATAGCCGGCACCTACGCATGGCCGAATGCGCGCCTCCTCGCCGCGCATCAGCTTGGTCACGAGATGCGGGTCCGCCATGTGTGGACGGGTGAGCCCGGCCATGTCCACGTGACCCTCGGCAATCGCCCAGTCGGCGGTTGCCGGGTCCGACAGGCGCGCGGCTTGAAACACCGGCAGACCGCTGGCGTCCTTCACCCTCCGCGCAAGCTCGATATAGGGCGCGGCCTGATAGGCCATGCCGGGGAACGTTTCGGCAAGGCCATGCAACGACCCGCCATAGGCGCCGTTGACATTGAGGAAATCCATGGTGCCGTGCACGCCGATCTGCCTGGCCAGTTCGACGCCTTCTTCTGAGGACATGCCGTCTTCGTTGGTTTCATCAGCAGCAAAACGCACGCCAACGATAAAGTCCTCCCCGACGCGCTCGCGCACTGCCTCCATCACTTCGAACAGGAACCGCGCCCGATTCTCCAGCTCGCCTCCATACCCATCATCGCGTCGGTTCGACAGCGGCGACAAGAACTGTCCGAGAAGGTGCGTCGTTGCCAGTATCTCGCAACCGTCGAGCCCGCCTTCGCGGCACCTTTCCGCCGCATCGCCAAAGGCCTTTACGACCCGGCCGATATCGCGTGTGGACATCTCCCTTGGGACCGAGTGGTGCGCCGGGTCGCGGATCACGCTCGGCCCCATAGTCGGCAGCCAGTCGCCCACCGACCACCCAGTCCGCCGTCCCATATGCGTGATCTGACACATCAGCCCGGCACCGTGCTTGTGGATGCGATCCGCGAAGCTCCGGAAGACGGGAATGATCGTATCGTCCCCGACATAGATCTGACCGTAAATCGATCCTGAGTCGCGGCTAATGTTCGACGAGCCACCGAACATGGTGAGGCCGATCCCACCCTTTGCCTTCTCCTCGTGATAGGCCTGATAGCGCTCCCCCGGTTTACCTGCCTCCGCATAGCCGGGTGCATGCGCCGTTGACAGCACGCGGTTCCTGAAGGTGCGCCCGCGGATGCTGATTGGTGAGAGGAGGTTCCTGTAAGCGCTCATGGCGATCTCGTCGCATTGTTCCAGAGGTCACGGCCGCGGAACATGAGATCTGCAAAGGGCAGAAACCATGGCCGTCCCCGGTGCCACCAGCGGGTCGGAAAGCCTGTCTTTGTGAATGCGGTTTTCCCCTCTGCGTCCCCAGCCATCAGAAGAGCGGCCTTGTGGCCGAGATATGGGGCCATCGCGTTGCCGCTGCCCGAATACCCCATGGCGTGCCATACGCCGTCGGTTTCCCCAACATGCGGCAGGAAATCGAAGGTAAATCCAGTCCTGCCACGCCAGCTGTGGCTGAAACCGACACCTTTTAATTGAGGAAAGATCCGGGTCATCAGACCGCGCAGTTCCGCCTGAGCAACAGGCTCAGGCGCATTGAACAGCGCTGCGCGCCCGCCAAATATCAGCCTGGTTCCATCGGGTGAGGCCCGGTAGTAACAGTGACGCTCGCGACTTTCGGCCACCATTCGGCCGCCTGGAAGGAGATCTTTGATCCGATTAGTGCCAAGCGGTTCCGTCGCCACTATATAGCTGGGAATGGGGACGATGCGGCGTTTGAACTCGCTGAGGACCGTTGGCGTATAGCCGTTCGTTGCGATCAACACCTGACCCGCCCGAACATTGCCACGCGGCGTTTCGACATCGATCCCTGAACTGGTCTTGTGCAGGGCTTTCAATGGCGTTCTTCCTTGCAGCAGAGCACCGGCGCGCTGTGCGGCGCTCAGCAACCCTGCCGTCCATTTCGCCGGGTTGAGACCTCCGTGCCGCGGAAAGACGATGCCGCCTTGGTAGAGATCGGTGTTCACTTCATCGCGTTGGCGGGACTTTGGGATCATTTCCGCCTCAAGGGGGATCAGAGACTGAAGCCTTTCGAGGCCTCGTGCGGAGGCGTCATATTCCGATGCCTGCCAGAGCCCCCGAAATCTGCCGGTTTCCGCAAAATCACAATCGATGCTTTCCTCGATCATCACCTGCTTGACGAAATCGGTCGAGGTCAAATGCGCCTCGGTCAGAAGATCAAGCGCGGTCTCCTTGCCGAAACGGGCCTCCATATCGTCGATCGACAGACGGTGCCCGCCACCGATCATGCCTCCATTTCGTGAACTCGCCCCCGCTCCGGGCTCTTCTGCCTCCAGCACCAGGACCGATTTGCCTTTCCTTGCCAGCGTGCGCGCTGCTGAAAGGCCAGTCAGACCAGCGCCGACGATCACGACATCGAGTTCGTTTGGCAGCGGTTCTTCCGGCGGCGAGGCGGGCGCGCCCGCATCATCCCACCAAAAAGGCTCAAATCTCATCGTTGCCGATTTCACGGGTGCGGCGTTCGACATAGTCGTTCAATGCGTCCTGGCGATCCGGTGAGATTGGGGGCGGCTCATAGGCCGCCAGCATCTCTTTCCACTTCGCGTTGGCACGCTGAGCAGTGTTAGGAGATCCATCCGCCTCCCAGAACTCATAGGGGCGCCAGTCAGACAGGATGGGTGTATGAAAAGCATCCTGATAGCGCGCCATCGTGTGGGAAGATCCGAGGAAATGCCCGCCTGGACCGACGTCTTCAAGCGCGCTGATCGCTTCCTCAGCATCGCTGAAATCGATGCGCCCGCGCAAGGCGCCCATCATGCCAATCATCTCCGCATCGATGATCGTCTTCTCGAAACCTGTTGTGAGCCCTGCCTCCATCCAGCCATGGGCATGATAGACACAATGTGCCCCGCACAAGATCGCCGCCCAAAGCGAGAACATCGTCTCATATGCCCCTTGCGCATCCGGCGCATTGGAGCTGGAGCCCAGCATGAGCCGCTGAGGCAACTTGTACCGTCGCGCCATCTGGCCGTTGGACAGGGTCCCGGTGACGGTTTCCGGCACACCCATCGCTGGCGCCCCAGACTTCATATCGATGGGGGTTGTCAAGACGCCATAGAAGCATGGCGCCCCGGCGCGCACCATCTGCAGGAACGCGATCACGCCGATAGCTTCGGCGTTGCACTGGATGAGACTGCCCGAGAGTGTGATCGGCGACATAGCTCCCGCAAAAGCCACAGGCGAAACGACGTTCGCTTGGCCGTTGGCGGCCATTTCCATCGCCCCTTCCAGAAGCGGTTCGTCGACGACCAAGGGGGAGTTGACCGAGATGCTCGCATGCAGGCGAGGCGCTTCGACGAGCGCCTCACGGCTGATGCCATGGGCGATCGAGGTCATCTCCAGACTATCCCGCACCCGGGTTTCGCCGATGGCGTAGACGCGGGTCACCTTATCAGAAAGCGTCTGCCAGGCCCGCATGCTGGTCATGTGTCTCGTGTTGACAGGGGTGTCGATGGGTTCGACCGGGTGGCCTGAGTGGAAGGCGCAGGTGGGGATCATCTGGTTGAGCCTCACCAGATCTTCAAAATCGGCCTGCCCGCCCGGCCGCCGCCCGCGGTCCATATCGAGCACATTGGGTGCCGATGAAGCGGAACCGAAATGGATCGTATCATCACCGAACGTGAGATCATGGGCCGGGTTGCGCGCCCTCATCGTGAACTCAGCCGGCGCAAGCGTGAGGAAGTGTTCCACGACCTCGCGCGGAAAGCGCACGATGCCAGTCTCTCGGTCGACCTTACATTCGTTGGCCTCGAGGATTGGCCAGCTTTTCGGGGACATGAATTTCAGCCCTATGCGCTCCAGCACCTGCAATGACAGATGATGGACCCGGTCTTCCTCGTCTTCGGTAAGCACGTCGACCGCAGCATAGGGCCGCTTGATCGGTGTGAATTTGGGGAGGGCGGCGGGGGCGGGTTCGGCGTTTCTGCGCCGTTGCCGTCGGGCGGACATGGCATCTTCTCCGGGTGTGAGCTTGCGCCAGACTAAGCCTTTTACGCCTCTGCTTCTCCTGCTAATGTATAATTCCAGATATAACAAAATCGCATGGATCTTTCTTGAAGTTTGCCGAGCTTCAGATCTTCGTCGACGTCGTCGAGAATGGTGGCATGACTCAAGCGGCCGCGATCAGTGGTGTGTCGCAGCCGGGCATCAGCCGCACGATCCGGGATCTTGAGACGCGGATGCGGGCAACGCTGCTACGGCGGACCGGACGCGGCGTCGAGCTTACGCCAGCAGGCATGGAGTTTCTGGAGTTCGCCAAGTCCAGCATCAGTGCTCTTGAAGAGGCGAAATCCAGGGTTCTTGAGGTTTCCGGTGGCCTCCCCGACAGGCTTCGTATCGCCATTCCTCCCCGACTGGGGTCGACGGTTTTTCCGGTTCTCTATCGCCGGTTCATGCAGGAACTTCCCGAGGTCGCGGTCACGGCCACGGAAGCGTTCACCGCGGACATGGCCGACAGCATGAATGCTGGCCGCCTGGATCTGCTGGTTTCTTATCTACCCGTAATCCCCGGTTCCGGTGAGGGAAAGCCGGCCTTTCGCGAAAGTCTCTACCTAGTCGTGGGAGATGACAGTGCTGACGATGAGGAGACCGAGATCACTCTCGCTGACCTGGCCGAGCAGCCTTTCCTGCTGAACCACCAAGGCAGCCCCTATCGCCGTCTGATCGAAAGCCACTTTCTCGCGGCAGGCCACAAATTGATCGTCGACAGGGAGATTGAAACCGCCGAAGGTCTGCTGGCCTTTGCCTGCGAAGGCGAAGGCGTCACCATCCTGCCCTACAGTAACTTCCACGCCGAGGAGGCGCGCGGCGATGTCGTCGGCCGTCTCATCACGAACCCGCAGATAGAACGGACGATATACATTCATATCGGCCGGCATCTGGACATGCGCACTTCTGATCTGGTCAGCCGCCTCATTCATCTCTGTCTCAGAAGCATCGCCGATGATGTAAAATGGACTCCAATTTCAAGCAGGAATGCCACGAATGGCGTCTAGCGGGAACGAGCCTATAGAATCGACGATCACCCACGAACGGCAGATTTTGGTCGGAACTCAACGCAGCGGGCAACGGCTAAGAGCCCATATCTCCAAATGCTGCAATGTGCGCGAAAGGCGGCGAAGCGCCAAAACCAGCCACGGATCGCGGTGGCAATGAACAAGCAAGTTCGGGTTCTTTCAACCGCCTCTGACCTGATCCAAGGACAAGTCGATTGAAGATATCTCGCCTCCTTGCAGATCAGCGTTTCGCTCCCTCTCAGTCATTATCAAGGTTGTCCGCTCACTCGCATGGCATCGAATAAAAGTGTCGAGAGAGGCCGAATCCAGCGCGCCTTCCGGGCAATCCAGAAGAATCAATTGGGCCTTGGATAGCCTGGCACGGGCAAGAAGCACACGCCAACGCTCACCCTCGGAGATGTTTCTCCCCAACTCGGCTACGCGCCCATCCAGGCCACCCAGGCGATGAAGCAGCGTCTCCAGTCCGAAGGCCGTCGCCGTCTCCAGGATCTGTGCTTCAGAGGGACGTTTCACCGCGCCAAGCGTTAGGCAGCGGCGCAGGCTACCAGCCAAGATCGGCGTATGGGCGTCGATCAGGCAGACTCCAAACTCCGCCGAGGCAGACGCGGCGGGATGCTCGCCAATCAGCACGCGGCCTTGATCGGGTTCCTCCAAGCCTGCGGCAAGCCCCAGCAGCGTCGTCTTGCCCGTCCCGTTCGAGCCGTGCACTCGAAGCAATTCACCAAAAGGTACATGGAGGGATAGATTTCGCAGGGGTCCGTGCGAGACGTCTTCGAATGTCAGGCTTGGCCTCGAAGGCAGAGCCCTGACTGCGGGCAGAATTGCTCGTCGAAACACCCGGAGACATTTTGAACGTGCGACGACGAAGGCGTTGTACCTATCCCAGATCATGGCGAGGTCGCGCAACGGCGCCACGAGGATGGCTGCCGCCGCCAAGCCTCCAGCCGCCAGCGATGCGGGCAGATCCAACTGCAGCGCGGTTGTTAGGACCAAGGCCCCGGCGATGCCAGCAATCACATCGGGAATGGCGCGCATCACCGCACCAGCCCGCCGTCTGTCGGTGGCGGCTTTGGTCAACGCACAGGTTCGGGTCCGCAAGCGCGCAATCTCAAGATCCATTCGGCCTATCAGGCGCAAGTCCGGAGCCTGTGGTGCCCTTTCGCTCATGTCTGCCGACAGTCTTGCCCGCTGACGACGAAGTGCTCGATGGAGGGGTCTGAGATTGCCAGCCGCAAAAGTCACGGCCGCGAGTCCGATACTGACGCAAGCCGTCAGCACGGCACCTAGCAGGGGGTGCAGCAGAAATCCCGCGCCGCAGGCGGCAGGCAGAACGAATCCTGCCGCGATCAGTTTTGGCATCGCATCGCCGACCCAATTCCGGATCGAAGACAGATCTCCGACAAAGCGGAGCGAAAGCCCGCCGCGACGCTGGTTCTGCACGGCGAGGCGGGGCATCCGGGAAAGATGGATGAAAAGCCGTTCGCGCAATTCTCCAGCGAATGACTGCCCAAGCCGTTCGGCGACCGTGGCCTGCGCGATACGTCCAACAGCAACAACGATGCCGCTGGCAGGCAGGACGGCAAGGGCCACCACAGGCAAGGGCCCAGGCGACTCGAGAAACGTTGCGAAGACGTCGCGCGTGGCGACCGCAGCAACTGCTGCGGCTCCCGCTTGCAAAAGCGCGGTCAGCACCACGAGAGTGAGAAACCGGCCCCGGCCCTGCCCGCTGATCGAGGGAAATGCGCTCACATCACCCCCGCATTGGTGCTGTCGGCCCCGAAACGGGCCCGGCTGAAGAGAACCGTTGCAAACGCCGGATCGCGGAGTTGTTCGCGGGACGCAGTGTCAAAGCCGGTTGCGGCCTCCGCCTCCATGGTTGCCATGGGCGACTGGGTGATCAACCCCGTCAGGGCAAGTGGGCGGATGCCGATTTTCGCCAAAGTAGCGATCCCGCCAGCTGCGGCCAGCGCATCGGGTACAGCCAGCAGAAAACCGGAGAACCGCGCCCGATAAGCTGAATCGGCGATCAGCGCAGCGGTCTCCTTTTGCAGGACGCCATCGGCCAATTCGACAACGGCAATGTCGCAGCCCTCGGCATTGGCACCAGCCAGCAGTGCATCGGTGGCCTTCGAGATACGGGGGATCGACTCGAGGTAGGTCGAGACCATTCCGGCATCCAAGAAGTCGGCCACATGATGCGCACCTGCATCGAGGTAGGCATTGTAGTCGCCGAACGCCCCGGTGCCGGTCGCCTTGATGGCCGCGACCCGGTACCCCGCGCGCACCAGTCCGTGAACGAGGCTTGCTACCGCTGTGGTCTTGCCCGAGTTCATGGATGCGCCAACGGCACCGATGACCGGGATCGCCGGACGTGGACGCTCAGGGATGGCGTACTGCGCCAAATTGATTGGCGCGCTATCTGCACCGGTCAGCAACCCGATGGGTCTGATCCGGGTGGGTGCAGCCATCTTGCCATTGCGGCTGCGCATGCGGCCCAGCACACCGCCGCTGGCGAGGAGATCGGACCCTGAGATCGAGAGCTCGGCCAAGCCCTCGAACTGATCGGGTGCGTAACGGGCGCCACAGACGACGATCACCAGATCACCGGCATAGAGTTCTGATCGACGGCCAAAGGCGAGTTGCAGCCGCTTGTGCGATCCGATCCGCTCGACTCGGCCGAGCACCAAGTCGCCAGCTTTGGCAGCCCTCAAATCGCGACAGAGGCCGACGGCCGCATCGCGGGCGACGCGTCGCGTCGTAAAAGCCCATTTGGCATGGGTGAGGGCCGTCGGGTTCAAGGCTGTCTCATGCGAAGTAGTCATGGGAACGAGTGCGTTCATCTGAGGTTTCTCCTTCATCGCGCTTGCAGGGTTTGCGGGGTGGGGAACAGTTGCCGATGAGCTTCCGGATGAGCGAGGCAGGTTTGAAAGTCATGGCCACAGCCATCCAGTTCAATCAGCTTGATGTTGGTCTGGATACCGCTGAGGCGGGCAGCATCTTCCATGGCAGAGACCCAGCGCGCGGCACGCTCGCGTCGCGTCCGCCCTTGCTGGGCGTCAAGGTCGGGGCCCGAACGCGTGTTCTCGTCCACCACGTCATCCTCGGTCCCGATCAACACGCGGATCGGCAGCGATAAAAAGGGGGCGAGATCACCGACGGACCGCGGTTGCCAGGCGTTGTGGCGGCTGGTCGGTGCTCCAAGACCGCGGGGAAACGGCTTGGGATCGGGAAAGGTGTACCAGCCAGCAGCGATCAAGGTCAGCCGCGCCACACGATGCGGATAGAGCATGGCGAAGCGATGGGCGAACTGTGCACCACCGGAATAGCCACAAAGCTCGATCCTGTCCGTGCGGCTCACCCCAGCCATGGCGAGATCATCTAAGGTCGACAGGAAAGCGAGGTCAGCCCGCCTTTTACGGACCACCTGCTGGTAATGCGGCCAATCCTCCCGGTCGAACAGCGGTGCGATCACCGTCTGCCCTGACAAGGCTGCATGCGGCGCCAGCAGACTTGCCTGCGACTTGGCTCCACGGTGCAAGCCATGGACGGCCACAAGGGGCGGCTTCTCCGGATTGCGGCGCGTCGGGACGGATGTCCAGCAGGAAAGACCCTCCGCGCCAAGCCGCGCGATATGCGAAAGCTCGTGCCCCACGGCTGGGGCGTGATTGCCGCTGTGGTCAAACATGCCGTGTTCCCTTTCCATGGTCAGTCGATCCGCACCCAAGCGTCGCGGACGCGATTTTCACCGTCGATTTCGTGATAAGCGACAGGGCCTTTGCGGGGCGCATACCAGGTGGTGCGCTGCACCCGACCATCGTCGCAGGCAACCACATAGGCAGGTGTTGCTCCCTGGCCGGGTCGCAGAACCTCCACGGTGTCCTTGACCACACAGCGGGTGCGCCGCGTCGAACGTTTACCGTTCCAGGAAACGGCCTCGCGCTCATAGGTTGCGGTGTTGCCGACCCGAAGTGGAAACAGCGAACCTTCGCGCCGTACCCGTGCCTCGGCGGTGTGCCAGTTCTTCGATGTCCCGCACCGGGCGAAGCTGTCGGACGGTGCGAACCAGTCGTGCGACCTGGTCCAGACACAGCCATCGGTTTCTCGCACACGAATGCCATTGCCTACCCGAGAGATGCGCAATCGGTGAGGCTCGCCATCCAGTAGGTTCTTCACCTGCATGGAGCGTAGCCGTCGCAGCATCGGGGACTTCACCGGCGCGATGTCAGCGGTCAGTTGCCGCGTTTCAGGGCGACCCTTCCCCCAAAAATCAAGTGGAAGATCGAGGTAGATTGTGCTGGCAGCGCAGCCGCCCAGGACAACCGCCAAAGACATTGCAAGAATAGGTTTCACTTTCTCCTCCAAGACGTTGGCGCGTTCCTTGGCGCTGTCTGGGGAGAGAACGATCAGGGCCGGGGTCTATTCCCCAACCTCGGCATAACTTTTGTCGTCAGACGCAGTTTTTTCCAGGGGACTGGATCAGCCCATAGCCATAGACATCGTCACGGCCCGGCGCGCCCAGATCACGGGCGGTGCCGCTCAGCAGCTTTCGGGCGGCATCCGGATCACCGCCAGTCCGCGCGCGCGCCCGCAACATGGCGGCGACAGCGAAGGGCACGGCGAAACTGGTGCCAGTGAACGTCCCCGTGCCGCCATCGGCCGAGGCCGAGGGTACGCCGACCCCCGGCGCTGTAACTTCCACATAAGCCCCCCGCGTGCCGCGTCGATAGGGGCGCAGACGAGCGTCGACAGCGGCGACTGCCATAACTTCGGGGTAGGCCGCGGGATAGGCGGGCTTGCCGCGGGCACCACCATTGCCTGCCGCGGCCAGCAGATTGGCGCGGCGAGAGGCCCGCTGGACGGCAAATTGCAAGGCGGCATTCCGTTGCCCCGCCAGGCTTAGCGCAACGACCCTTGCGCGCGAAGCAACGGCCCAGTCCAGCGCTTCGACCAGTGCGAACGCATCAGCCCGCTGGCCGTCTTCGGCGAGGTGCATGACTTCGGCCGCCAACAACCTGGCTTCGGGAGCCAGGGGTGTCGTACCGGGTGCGGCCTCGCCGACCAGTAAGGCGGCGATCGCCGTGCCGTGGTCCATCGGGGCCGCCGTTGCGCCGGGGCGCAGGAACGACTTCGCGTCTATGCGTGCGCGCCGAAGAGACGGATGATCGCGGCGCACGCCAGTGTCGATCATGGCGATGGGCGCACCGCGACGGCAGGTTCTGCCAACTTCCTCATCCATCGCCACCAGCGTCGCACCCCAGCAGCGGTCGCCACAGCCAGACCCTGCACCTTCGTAAAGATCATTGAGGTCGACCACCGATCCAGGGCTGAGGGATCGCACGGTCTGCGCCGCCTCCTCAAGATCGGCACCGGGCGCGGTCGAAAGGCGCAGGAAACGGGCTTGCAGTCCGACGAGTGCAGTGTCTTCCAGCACCGCGAAACCTGCTGCCTGCAACGCCGGCAAGTTTGGCGGCGCTTGACCGGATGGTGTGAGAACCAGGATCTCGTTCGGGACAACCGGCCTGTCGGCACCGAAGATCAGATCAATGAGTTCTGATACTGGGTTGCCGCCTCCCTGTGAGCCCGCGCTATCCTGCCCGGCGGACGAGTCTGACGAGCCTGCAGATGTCCCGTCATCGCTGTCGTCGCCGTCATCTCCATCGTCCCCTTCTGCTCCATCACCGTCTCCGCCGTCGCTGTCTCCACCATCGCCGCCATCGCCATCGCCGCCATCGCCATCTCCTCCATCGCCATCGCCGCCACCACCATCGCCATCTCCTCCATCTCCGTCGTCGGCGACAGCGACAGCACCGAGACGCCACGGATCCGCAGGGTCAGACGTGAGGCCAAGCAAGGCAGCGGCCAGCAACAACAGGAACAGGCGATTCATGGGCACTCCTCATTCAATGTGAGGCGAAAACGCGCCCGCTCCAAAAATATTCCGGTATCGAGGGAATAAAAGGCGCATAGCTTCGTTTTCCGTCAAAGCTGCCGTTGTGAGAGCATGATGAGCGAGAGCATTCGACAAGACCTGATCGCCATTCTGCCGAAGCTCCGGCGGTTTGCCTTTGCCTTGGCCGGGAACCGGAGCGAGGGCGACGACATAGTCCAGACAGCTTGCGAGAAAGCTCTTGACCGTGCTCATCAATTCAAGCCTGGTACGCGGTTCGAAAGCTGGATGTACAGGATCGTCCAGACAACTTTCCTCGATTCGCGCAGACGGCACGATCGCCGCTTTGCCCACTCCGATGACGATGCGCTCGCCGCGCTGTCTGACGCAGGCACGGGCGCCGCTCGCCCGCAGGATCGTTTGCTGCTGGCCCGTGTTCGCGAGGCCATGGCCGCCTTGCCGGAGGACCAACGCGCTGTGCTCGCTCTCGTTGCCATCGAGGGACTGGGGTATCGCGAGGCCTCCGAAGTTCTCGACGTTCCCATGGGCACCGTCATGAGCCGGCTTGCCCGCGCTCGCGCAAAACTCAAACCTCTTCAGGAAGGAGCGTTCTCATGAGCGACAGGTGGACAGAGGAGGAGATCGCAGCCTTCGTTGATGGCTCGCTGGACGACGCGGCAGCCAAGCGGATCGCGGCGATCATCGAGCGCGACTCAGAAGCCCGTGCTCTGGCCGAGGAGATCGCGAAAGGAAACGACGTTTTGCGCGCTGCTTTCGCGGATGTGGCAGCGACCCCGATCCCTCCGGCGCTCGCGGAAACCTTGGCAGGGCGGGGTGATACGGTCGTACCCTTCCGCAAGCGAATTGCCTGGCCAAGCACCTGGATCCCCGCTGCTGCGGCTGCCAGCATCGCGATCGTGGTGGGGCTGGGAATTGGTGCGCAGTTCGGTGGCGCCAATTCCAGTCCCAAGATTACGCTTGGTGATGCCCCTCGCGACGGCGGTTTGCATCTTGCGCTGGAGACCTTGCCAAGCGGCATGGCCCATGAGGACCGGATCATGCCGATGCTCACCTTCACAGATGCGTCTGGCAGGTACTGCCGCGAGTTCGAGGTTGTTGGCGACTTGCCGGATGAACTGGAATTCGGGATCGCATGCCGAAGCGACAGTGAGGCCTGGCACGTGGAGATCATTGTCAGCGCGCCTATGGGCGCGGCCAATGATCGGGGGTTCGCCCCAGCGTCCGGGCCGGGTGCGGACGCGCTTGCGGCAATGATCGAAGCCTTGGGGGGTGGTGGCAAGCCACTTGCTCCGGGGGCGGAAGCCAGTGTGATTGACAATGGCTGGCAACCTTGAAGGTCGATTTTCCCGCAAGGTTTGGACTTTCAATCGGGAAGCCCGAACGGCATAAAAGTCTCGCTTAGCCGACTTCGGCGAGCGGAGCTATGGTGAGCATGCTGCGAACGTTAGCTGGCGGGAACGTAGGTGCAAATCCACGACGTTTGAAAAGCGGCGGGTTCGGACCAGTGCGCAACCTCAAAGAGTGACCTCGAGTCTGAGTCGCAGACGGCTCCGCAACGGCGGCTAGCTCTAAGGGCAGCTTCACTTTGCCGGGTACGTTGGGCATAGTGGTCTGACAAAAAGACCACTCGGGAGGACATCGTGGCCAAAGCCATTCACTCGATGATCCGTGTGCTCGATGAAGCGCGCTCGATCAATTTCTACAACAAGGCGTTCAGGATGGAGGTCGCGGATCGGTTCGATTTCGAGGCCTTCACGCTGGTCTACATGCGCAATCCCGAAGCCGACTTCGAGGTCGAGCTCACGGTGAACAAGGGCCGTGAAGAGCCCTACGATCTCGGCGACGGTTACGGGCATATCGCGTTTTGCGTCGACGACGTGGACGCGGAACACGCCAGGCTGACCGAGGCCGGGCTTTCGCCGCGCAAGCTGGTCGATTTCGCTCCAGGCGGCGAAGTGATCGCCCGGTTTTTCTTCATTCAGGACCCAGACGGATACGAAATCGAGGTCCTCCAGCGCCACGGCCGCTTTCAGTAGGAGGACGCGATGCTTTTTCATCTTGAGTTTACCGTGGGCTACGGCGCCCAGATGACCCAGCAGGATCTGTTCCGGATCTGGGCAGAGGAGGCGAAGGCGGCGCTCGGCGCCAAGGAGGCCGGTGTGGTGAAGGACCTCTGGAAAGCGGTCGGGATGCGCAAGGTCTTCGCCATCGTCGAGGTCGAGAGCGGGGATGCCCTCGACCAGATCAGCTTCGACCTGCCGATCATGAAGGAGATGGGTCAGCACGTTGACATCAAGGTCACGGCGATCCGCCGCTATGAGGATTTCGCATCCGATGTCGGCGAAAGAATAACCGGCTAGAGAACCGGGCCAAAGGGCAAAAAGGGAGGAAAGAACCAATGAACGTATCTCGACGTTTCATACTGAAGGGAACGGCGTCGGCTGCGGTGATCGGAGCGTCGTTCTCCAGCACCTCGGTCAGGGCGGCCGCCAGTGTCGGAGCGGACGCGGAGAGCAAGGCTCTGCTGCTGCGGATGATCCGGGTGATGTACCCCCATGCGAAGTTTGATGATGCGCCTTATGAGCGGAGCTGCGATGCGATACGCGGAGTTGCCGGCAAATCCATCGGGCAGTCCCTCATGTTCGCCGAGGGCCTAGCAGAGTTGAAGGCGGCGGGTTTTGCCGAAATGGACGATGCCGACGCGCTCGCGCATCTGAAGTCCATCGAGGGCACCGGTTTCTTCCAACTGGTCCGCGGCAACGTGATCACCTCTCTCTACAACGACCCGGAAGTCTGGGAGATCCTCGGTTACGAGGGGCCCAGCTTTGACAAGGGCGGCTACATCAATCGCGGGTTCAACGACCTCGACTGGTTGCCTGACCCGCGCATCACCGAGCTATGAGGAGAGGATCATGAGCACCATCGCAAACGATGAAGCCGCGGTCGTCATCATCGGCTCCGGAGCCGGTGGCGGGACGATGGCCTTCGAACTCACCAAGGCAGGGATCCCTTGCGTTGTTCTCGAGGCCGGGCCGTTCCTGAAGCCTGAGGATTACGAGAATGACGAGTGGGCGGCCTTTGGCCAGATGGCCTGGCTCGATGCGCGTACGACGAGCGGGTCCTGGCGGGTTGCCAAGGACTTCTCCGGGCTCCCGACCTGGCTGGTCAAGGCCGTGGGGGGCACGACAACCCACTGGGCCGGCGCGACGCCGCGCTTTCTCGACTATGAGTTCAAGGCGCGCTCGACCTATGGTGATATCGCAGGAGCAACGCTCCTCGACTGGCCGATCTCGCTCGATGATATGGCGCCCTATTACACGCGCGCCGAGGATGCGATCGGCTCGACCCATACCAATGGCCGCGCGCCTCTGCCCGCGAACAACAATTACAAGGTCTTCGCCAACGGGGCGGAACGGGTCGGCTATAAGCGCTATGCCACCGGACCCTATGGCACCAATGCAGAGCCTTATGACGGGCGGCCGGGCTCGATCCAGGATGGCTTCAATTTCCAGGGCGACAAGAACACCTCGAAGTGGAGCACGGCAGTGCGGGAGATCCCGCGCGCGCTCGACACGGGTCTCTGTGATCTGAGGGCCAAGAGCCATGCGGTGAAGATCACCCACGATGCTTCGGGCAAGGTCGATGCGGTCCTCTATGTCGATGGCGACGGCAATCTGCATCGCCAGGCGGCGCGGGTTGTCTGCGTCGCCGGGAACTCGATCGAGACACCGCGGCTCCTGCTGATGAGCGACTCGAACATGTTCCCGAACGGGCTTGCCAACAGCTCGGATCAGGTAGGCCGGAACTACATGCGTCACCTGACGGGCTCGATGTATGCCTGGTTCGAGAAGCCGGTGCATATGTATCGCGGCGAGACGATGGCCGGGATCATCAAAGACGAGATGCAGAACGACCCCTCACGCGGCTTTGTCGGCGGCTACTACATGGAGACGCTGGCGCTTGGGCCCGCTTTCCTCGCGGCCTTTATCGAGCCCGGCATGTGGGGGCCCGACTTCACCAAGATGATGGACGCCTACTGCAACATGGCGGGGATGTGGATCGTCGGCGAGGATATGCCTCAGGCGACGAACCGGATCACCCTGTCCGACAGCGTCAAGGACCAGTGGGGGCTGCCCGCGCCGAATGTCCACTTCGACGATCATCCGAATGATGTGGCCATGCGGACCTACGCCTATGAGAAGGCCGAGGCGCTCTACAAGTCCGTCGGCGCGATCGGCACCCACCGTACGCCGCCCTATCCGTCGACCCATAACCTGGGCACCTGCCGGATGAGCGCAAATGCCGAGGACGGCGTCGTCAACAAGTGGGGCCAGGCGCATGACGTGCCGAACCTTTTCGTCTCGGACGGCTCGGTGATGACGACGGGGGCAGCGGCGAACCCGACGCTGACGATCGTCGCGCTGGCGATCCGCCAAGCCGAGCATCTGGCGGGTGAGTTGAAGAACGGAAATCTGTAGCGTTTCTGAAACTACCAAAGAGGAGGGAGAGGGGCTATGCCGCTCGCCTTCCTTCTCCAATAACGGCGGAACTTGGTCGTTTGGCAAAGAGTGCTGAGGCCTACTCAAAGCCAATTAAAGCCTTCCAAGTAGCGCGGCGGAGACCCCTAGGATCCCACACCCACCAACTTCAAGATCTCAGAAGATCGGCCGAGATTCCATGTTTAGGCGTTAAGCAGATCGTGTTTTCAGAGGTCTCATGGAAACTTGTGGAAGTGCTGCAGAGCTGACTTTAGTGAGCTGATGTCTGCCGCTTGTAAGCTTTAAGCTCGATTGAGTTTGTAAGCCTGTGGCCAGCAACCGTCATCTCCTCTCTGCGCATATATTTCTCACGCCGCGGCCACTTCAGCCACGCCGCGGTGGCGGTGCAGAAGGCGATAGAGCGAAGGGACGAAGATCAGCGACACTGGCGAGGAGATCAAAAGCCCGCCGATCATAATTGTTGCCATTGGCTCGAACAATGCACCTCCTGATACAGCCATCGGCAATAGACCAAAGACAGTCGTAAGCGATGTGAGAATGATCGGCCGCGCACGCGATTGTGCAGCCGCGACGATCGCGTCATCGAGATCTTTGCTTTCGCGCTCCAAATCGATCTGATTGATCAGCACGATCGCATTGTTGATGATAATCCCCATAAGCGACATCATCCCCAGCATGGCAAAGAACGACATGGGTTGAGCATTCAGCAGCATCAGATAAGGCGCGCCAAGAACGATCAGTGGGATCGTCAGGAACGTGACCAACGAGCGGCGGATGGAGTTGAACTGGAAGACCAGCGCCGCGAGCATGACGCCAAGGGCAAGAGGCAGGTTCGCACCCATCTGGCCTGTCACATCCGCACTATCCTCCAGTTCGCCGCCAATGAAGATCTCGTAGCCTTGACCCAGATCCAATGCATCGATTGCGGGCTGGATCGTGGCGAGCATATCCTGCGCGCTCAACTGATCACTTCGGCCTGAAACGACGAGGCGGCGTACCTGGTTCTCACGGCGGATTTCGGAGAACTCAAGCCTAGGGCGAAAAGTCGCCACCTGATCGACAGAGATGACGGTGCCTCCGGTCGCGATCGACAGGTTGGCCAAATCCTCGACGCTGTCCCTGTCGGCTTTGCTCGCCCGGAGCACAATCGGGATCTGTTCATCGTCCTCGCGGAACGTCGAGTAGGTCGTTCCGGAAAAGTAAGACGCCATGACGGCGCTAATATCTTCCGACGTCACATCGTATTCACGCGCTTTATCCTGGGCGATATCTACGACGACCTTCAGCACTTTGTTGCCCCAGTCGCTTTCGTTCATCGTGACCTCGGGCATTTCCGCGATCACAGCCTCCAGCTTGGCTCCAGCGGCGATCAGAACATCCGCATCCGGACCGCTGATCTCGACCTCGACGATGCCTGACTCTGATCCGCCCTGCGGCAACCGGGTGACGCGAAAGCGCGCCTCGGGGAACTGTTCGATAAAGACCCTTCGCGCCCGCTTGGCCGTCTCGATCGCATCACCAAGCGTCGCAGTGTTCACTTGAATGAAGGCGCTCGCAGGATCGGGATCGCTTGGATCCAGCCCCAGATTGAAGCGCGGTCCGCCGTCTCCGATATAGGCCGTGCTGTTCAAAACGCCGGGATTGACCGTCTTGTCGTCCAACCAGTCCTGCACTCGGAGCGCCATACGCTCCGTCTCGGAGATCGCGGCCTCTTTCGGCAGATCCATGTAGATCAGAAAATCGGCCCGCTCGCTGTAAGGAAACATCTCCGGTTTGAGTTGGCTGAATTGGGATGCGCTCAACACGATCCCGCCTGCAACAACCGCGAAGATTGGCACGCCGAACGGAAGTAGCCGGCGAACCAGAACGCCATAAATCCGGATTGGACTGAAGCGGCCACGTTCCTTGTCCGCGGGTTCGGCCTCGGGTTTGAGAATATGAACGCACAAGAATGGAAGGACATAGAGCGCGGTCAACCAGGAACCGAGAAGCATGGTAGCGACAATGGCCCCGAGGGAGTATGAAAACTCGCCCTCGGTCCCATCGATCAGGAGCATCGGGATAAAGGCCGATACCGTGGTTATCGAGGCGACCCCGAGCGGCACCATGTATTGCGCACCGGCATCGCGTGCGGCCTGGTTTGCGGGAACGCCCCTTCGCAGCCTGCCCTCGATGTCCTCAACGACCACAAGGCCGTTATCGACCAGAAGGCCCAGCGAGATGATCACAGCCGCGATCGAGACCTTCTCGACATCCACGCCAAGCGTCGTCATGAATGCAAGGGCGAAGCAGATCGTGAATGGTACGATAAAGCTGATCACCAGCGCCGCGCGGAAGCCGAGAAAGAGCAGCATAACGACGAAGACCACGCCGAAGGTTTGCCCCACGTTCTCCAGTGCGCCATTGACCGACCCGGTGACATTACGCTCCTGAAAAGTGGAGACGTTGAGTGCGATTCCTACGGGCTGGCTGTTCTCGAAACTCTCAAGGGCAACCTCCAGCCGGGCGCCTAGATCCTGAATGTCCGTATCATCGGACATCTCGATCGCTGCCACAATTGCAGGCTGGCCGTTGTAGAAGACCGGTTTCTCTTTCGGATCTACATAGCCCCTGCGAACTTCGACAAGGTCTGTCAGCCGGACATATCCCGAAAGCCCGGCGACCTTGGTCAGAACGCCACGGATCTCATCGACTGTCTGGAGATCGCCATTGGCCTCAAGAACGATCTTGGTCCCGGCAGCATCGATCTCTCCCGCCGGAAGGATGACATTCTGGGCAGACAGGTCATCGAGCAGCTGTTGCATCTGAACGCCGATCGAGGCGAGCTTTGCGGTGTCAACCTCAAGCCAGATCCGCTCATCCTGCTGGCCATAGAAGCTGACCTTTGTGACGCCATCGACCCGGAACATCGCTGTTCGCAGGTCTTCGGCAACATCGTCGAGTTCGGCGAGCGAAAACCCGTCTCCAGTGATTGCGATGGTGGCAATCGAAACATCACCGTAATCAGTGTTGACGAATGGGCCACTCGTGCCTTCAGGCAGCTCGGCCACCACATCGTTCATCTTGTTGCGCAGATCTTCCCACGCCTGGTCGATGCCGATGCCATAAACCGTGTCGTAGAGATGGACTTTGATCAGCGCCTGGCCGTTGGTGATGATCGTCTCGATGTCCTCAATCTCACCGATCTCACGGATCTTGCGCTCCATCGGTATCGCGATCAGATCCTCAACCCTCAGCGGAGCCATGCCGTCGAATTCAGCAATTACCACGGCGGTGCGGATCGTGATCGCCGGGTCTTCGCGCTTCGGGATGCTGAGATAGGAGAGCGAGCCGAATAGCAGAATGCCGATCATCGAAAGAACGGTGAAACGGTTCTTATCGATCCCAAACCGGGTCAGTAGATCCATTGCTCACTCCGCGTCCAAGAGCTTGACCTGCATGCCCTCTCGTAGAAACGACACGCCTTTCGTCGCAACGCGCTCGCCCGGTTCGACGCCATCGATGATGAGGAACTGGTTGCCTCTTAGGCCTGCCATGGTCACGACCCGGCGCTGAACGGTGCTGCTCGCCTCGTCGAACACGAAGACAGGAACTGGGACCACATCACCGGGCCCTGCATCGTCTGGGATCTGACCCTCCGGGATCGCGGCCGTTATGGGGATGAGGAACCCCCGCTCGGCTGGAAGTTCGAACTCGAAGGCGACCTCGACGGCCATCCCGGCCTTTATCAGAGGGTTCTCCTCCGTGATCCGCACAACAACCGGAAATGACGAGACGGTATCGGCACGCTCACCCAATTCACTGACAACACCGTCGAGCACAATACTCGGGTCGTCCGCCAGCCGGATCGTCGCAGGGGTACCAACGACCAAGTCGGCAACCACATCGAAACTGACTGAAAAGGACACTTCGAAATCAGCCGCCTGGTAGATCGACAGCACCTCCTGTCCTGCCGTGACTGTCGCAAAGCTGTCCACCTCGACCGCATTTATGATCCCGCCAAAGGGAGCGAAGAGCTTGGTATCTTTCAGGTCCTCTTGCGCCGAAGCGAGGTCCTTGCGCGCCTGCGTCAGTTGCGCGCGACGGGTTTTCGCCTCAGTGAGGTCCTCGTCGCGCCTGACCCGCGTACCTGTCCCGCTGGCGAGCAGCGTCTCCGACCGCTCGAGATCATCCTCAGCTTGGGCGAGATTAGCCTCAGCCTCTTCGACCGAGGCGATACGGTTTTCGATGGTTACAAGGAACGATTGGTCGTCGAGCTCTGCGAGCAAATCACCTTCACCAACAAGCTGTCCAACCACGAGCTCGAGGCGCCCGAGCCTGCCACCGACTTCGAATGAGAGGATGTTCACCTCCCTGGGCTCAAGCACGCCCGGGTATCGCCGGATCGTCGTGCGATCCATTGCTTCGACCGTCGTTGTCACAAGTCCCCGGATCGGTGGATCGACCGATGCTTCCTCTTCGGGAAAGCACCCCGCGACGAGGATTGTGCAAGCCGACAGCAGGAAGCCTACCGTTGGAAATCTGTTTCTCGTCCATGTATGCAAATACACCGCGCGCCGCTCTCCGTGATAGCAAAAAATCAATTAAAAGGAGGTTTTTTGACGAAGATATAGAATATTTTCTATTATTTATTTGTATAATAAGAAATTATTTCGAAATATATCATGTAATGGGAGGATATTTTTTGAATAACTCGTATAAGCTACTGGGAAAGATCTGGGGGGAACAGGACCATGGCCACCACAAAGCGGACACTTCGCGCCAAACGCTCAGGGGCCTTTCACAATGTCGAGATTATGTCCTTTCTAGTGGCGTATGCGCTTGCTCAGGGCATGGAGATGGCCGAGATCGAGCACGCCACCGGCCTGCGGGAAGATGAGCTTGGCGATCCGAACGCCCGGCTTCCTGATGACCTACCCCCAAAATTATGGCTCGCACTGCTCGATAGGAACCAAGAAGCAGTTGCGCTGACAGTAGAGGCCGCCCGCGCGGCACCCCTATCGATTTTGTGCGGGCTTGCGCATGGCGCTCAATATGCAAGTACACTTCGTGACGTGCTGACATTCATTGTCGAGCATCGCGAGATCTTAGCTGATCGGCTTATGATCGAGCTTCGGGAGGTTGGCGACGCCGCAATGTTGGTTGCCTCGCACCCGAACGACCACATGGACTCAGGCTGTACATCCGAAGTGGGTCTCGGCGTCACTGCACGCATGATCCACGAGATCATGCAGCCGCGCATCCGCCCAAAACAGATTGACCTGCGCTTTCCGCCAAAAGGACCAGTATCAGACTATTCGGACTTCTTTGGCGTACCCGTAGCATTCGAACAGGCGGAAACGGCGATGGTCTTCCATCGAGCCGCTCTCGAGACACCAGTTGAACGCGCGAACCCTCGATTGTTCGAGGCTGTGAGACGTCATTTCGAACTTGCGCGATCGCGGCTCGAGCTTCGGCCCGAAACCTCTGGTCTTTCGCGGCTGAGGCACGCAATCAACGAAAGCGCGGCGCGTGGTGATTACAGGACATCAACGATCATAAACCTTGCTCGGATCAGCAAGCGTACGGCGCAGCGGATTGCTGCTGAGAACGAAACGACACTTAAGTCGATGATCGAAGAAGTGCGATTGGATAACGCAAAGGCCTTCCTCTCAGATTTGCAAATCTCGGCAGAAACAGTTTCAAGCCTTGTTGGCTATTCTGATGACCGTGCATTTAGACGAGCATTCAAGCGCCTGACCGGATTGTCGCCATCGCAGTTCCGAAAGAACCTCAGAGACTTCTAAGGCACCAGAAGACCGGATTTTGGCGGGATCAGTCCGGGACTTCACCGCGCCCGGCTTGCTACTCAGAAATGTGATTGACGCAGGCGAGTGTGAAGGCTCCCGGCGCGACTTGCCAGTGGCCGCTCGACCATGTCGGCCGAAAGAGTTTCGGGTGCGAGGAAAAGTTCAGCGGAGGATCGGCCGATGAAGCACTCGGCAAAATCTCATTGCGCTATCTTTGCGACATCGGTGGGTCTGAAGTTAGCTCTGCTTTCCACCGGGACCGCATTCCTGGAAATCGGGCCTCTATCCTCTCGAGCAGATGCTGAGACGCGTCTTGGCGATTGCCGCGAAACGCTCTTACAGGGCTCATTGCGGGAGGTAAGGTTATTGAGATGCGAGAATGGTAAATACTATCGACGGGTTGGAGGGCGTTATATTGAAACAGATAATCGGGGGAACGCTATCGCATCCGTGCCGCCGAAGGCCGCCAGCGGAGATAGTGGGAATGAGGATACGACACTCAGGCCCGCCAATCCAGACTTCAAGTCCGCCCCTACTGCAGGTGACCAGCCATAAGCAGAGAGTGCCACGAGGCATGACTTCAAGAGAGCGCCACCCTATTCGTAGACGAAGCAGTCTAAAAGGCGGCTATATCGGGCACAAGGGCTGCCAATCCCAGCCGGAAGGCTTCCAGGTTCGATCTTGGGGCTGCCTCCGAATGAACCACCTGCTTGCCCGTTGCTGACCTGGCGCTTTTGAACGTGCTCGTCGGAGTCGAAGATTGGTTTGTTTGAAGGGGCGGATCGGCCAGACGAAACGCCTGAAGGATCTAGAGCAGGAGAGTGAACCAATAGTAGTGCCATTGGTCCGAGGAGTTGCTGCGGCACTTAAACACTGCCCGTCCGCACCCTAACACCGTGCTCATGCGCTCACGGACCCTGCTGGCGGTTTCCGGCTTCATCAGACAGATCTGCGCGAGAACGCAGAGGATATCCTGCGTCTCCAAATGATCCACTCGCCGATCGCCAACTGCTGGGAAAACGTCAGTCTCAAGCGTTGTGATCCCGTTGGCGGTATGATTTGACTTCTTCCAGGTCGCCTTGCGTTCTTCATAGATTTTCCGCGTGGCCTGTTCGAGACTTGGCACGATCTCCCGAGCCTTGCGGCGCTCGGCCGGCAGATCACCGCTTGATACAGGCGCACTCGCAAACAACGGTTTGTTGGGGACGCCCAAAGCTAGAAACGGGTCGATCTAGGTTTTAGTAGCTCCAGTGCTCTTAGACCTCCGCAACTTCGTTTTCATCGAGCAATGCTGACCGCCAACATGTGTTCGGAGCGCTGTCGTGTTCATCACTGGAGAGTTCATAGGGCGTCCGGGCGCTCTTCTCACCTCAGCGGTTTACTGACGATTTCGCACGTAGGTCGGATGGGTCGTAGATGTCAGAACCAGCTCAGGAGGCTGGTTGCAAAACATCATAGATCTACAGAGGCAAAGACGGACATGAGCGCTCCGCCCTCTTAATTGTCTTCTGACCCGCCCGTCACGAAGCCCGATATAAGATTGTTGGAGAGAAGGTGCTCTGAGTTTAGGTGGGCCTCGCTTCGTATCGGCTGCATCGACTCTGCGATTGCTTGAATATCGGCTTCGAGGTCGGAAAGGGCCTTTTGTGCCTCTTCTATGGTGACAGCCTTGAAGCGGATCAGCGTGCCTGGAAGCGCTCTTCCAAGCAGAGGTAAATCCACGGAAATGACCGTTGCGACTTTGGGATAGCCGCCGCTTGTCTGATGATCCGCCATCAGAACGATTGGCTGTCCGGAGCCTGGCACCTGGATCGCCCCGGCGATTATACCGTCGGAGACAAATCCTTCGATACTCTGCAGTTCCAGAGTTGGCCCATCGAGACGGATCCCCATACGATCGGCATTTGGCGAGTATGAAAAGGTCTCGTTGAAGAGGCACCTTGTACCCTCTCGCGTCAGATAGTCTTGCTGCGGACCGGGAATAACCCGGATGGTGAGAACACCCCCGCCAGGGACCGATTGCGGGCTCCGGCTGAACAAGAAATCGCCCTGGCCCGCGATTTTGCCCTGCCGCAGAGGCACTTGATCGGCCTTTCGAAGCGGGCGGCCTTTGAACCCGCCGAACTCTCCGCGGACATAGGTGGAAACGCTTCCCATCACCGGTTCGATCTCATAACCGCCTGCGACCGCCAGGTATGCGCAGGATGATGCACGGCCCAGGACAACCCTGAAGCGCGCTCCACGCGCAAGCGTTGCGGACCGGCCCGGTTCGATCTGCTTTCTATCAGGTTCCAGAATATCGAGAAAACTGTCCGTTCCACCAAGGGCAAATCGAGCGCTGTCGGCCTGCAGCGTGTACTCCGGCCCGCCATGGAGAATCTCCAGGCAGCCCTCGCCTTGATCATTCCCAACCAGGATGTTCGCGAGCCGCAGATTGACGAAGTCGATGGCGCCCGATGGCGGCACGCCATTGTCGAGATAGCCTGTGCGCCCGAGATCTTGGATCGTGGTGTGAAGACCGGGGTTGCGAACGATGAGGCAAGGCAACATCACGCACTCACCGGTTCGAGACAATGACCGTCATGGAGAACGGCTTTCTCCAGTTCTTCAAACCTTGCGGGGCTGATGGCTTCGAATTCGATCTTGTCTCCCGGTTTGAAGAGGGCCGGGCGCTGCCACGCGGCATCGAAAATCTCGAAGGGTGTTTTGCCGATCAGATGCCAGCCGCCGGGCGAGATGACCGGGTAGACAATGGTCATCGTGAGGGCGATTGCCACCGATCCCTTCGGGACACGCAGTCTAGGATCGCTGCGGCGGGGCAGGCTTAGCGCGTCTGGGAGATCGCCGAGATAGGGACAACCCGCAAGAAAACCCACCATGTAGACGTGATGGGCCCGCTCGCTGTGCATCTCGATGACACGCGACGGGGAAAGTCCGCATCGGTCTGCCACATCTGTCAGATCCGGTGCGAAATCTGTCTCGTAGCACACCGGCAGTCGCCACCGACGTCCGGGCTGCGCTTCTGTCTTTAGGTTGGCCGCCAGACTGTCAACGCGTGCCTGGATCTCCTCGAAACGCACGCGCAGGGGATCATAGCGGATGAGCAGGGAATGAAAGGTTGGGACGGTTTCGATCAGACCTGGGATGTCTTTGGCGACAACCCTTTCGTTCAACACCAGAACGCGCAGACTGATGTCCCGGTCCATCGAATTCCCGAATTCGACCAACAAACCGCGATCACCGTAAGGCATGATGACTGGCGATGGTTCTGGTGATGCGCTCAAGAAATCTGCTCCGCTGAACCGAGTTGTTTGAGGCCAGGATGAAGTCTACTGTCTAGTGCGAACGATCACGACTTGGAACTCACCGTGACTATCGAGGCCAATCTGAATGCCGACGCCGCCGAAGGGTGGGGTGCTTATGACATCGGTGACGACGCCGCGATTTTAGAGATCGTTCAATCGGTAAATGTTGCTTGTGGGTTTCACGCAGGCGATCCCAACACCATGCACCGGATGGTCCTGGAAGCGGACCGTCATAAGGTGAGCATCGGCGCTCATCCGGGTTTCAACGACCTTTGGGGATTTGGGCGCAGGCGCATCGATATGCACCCAAAGGACCTTGAATACGCGGTCGCCTATCAGATCGGGGCACTTCAAGCGATTGCACACTACGCAGGGCAGCAGGTGACTCATGTCAAACCCCATGGCGCGCTGAACAATATGGCGGCGGAGGATGCCGATCTCGCCATGGCGATCGGCCGTGGCATCAAGACAGTCAGCAAAGATCTGATCTTCGTGGCGCTTGCGGGCTCAGAGCTGGAGACGGCGGCGAAAGCCCTTGATCTTCCTATTGCGCGCGAGGGGTTCGCAGACCGGCAATATGAAGCCGATGGCAATCTGGTTTCCAGAAAGATCGAAGGCTCGGTCTACAAGGATCCGGAAGTGGCACTGACGCAGGTTCTACGCATGATCACCGACGGCGAGATTGTTGCGCGGGACGGCTCGATCATCAAACGCCAGGTGGACACGGTCTGCATCCACGGAGATGAGCCAACCGCCGTTGCCCTTGGTGCATCAGTCAAGAAAGGCCTCGAGGCCGCGGGTGTTTCGCTCAAATCTTTGCCAGATCTGAAGGCGACGTAGCTCTTTG
Organism: Pseudomonadota bacterium; assembly: GCA_039180675.1. Taxonomy (GTDB): domain Bacteria; phylum Pseudomonadota; class Alphaproteobacteria; order Rhodobacterales; family Rhodobacteraceae; genus Thermohalobaculum. The sequence continues at coordinate 128,446 of JBCDDC010000010.1, forward strand.
GACCGCCCAAGCCTTGTGGAAGTTCGTTCACCTATGGCAGGCTTCCCTCGAAATCAGCTCAGATCACAGGAGGTAGAACGATGCCGTTGAGGTTTCTGGCAAAACGTGGGTTCGCGCTCATCACTGGTATTGGCGTAGCCACGGCTATTTTCGCGTCAGCATCCGCTGAGACGATGAACATGCCGGTTCCTTATGGCGACAATAACTTCCACACGCTGAACCACATTGAGTTCGCGGAAGACTTGAAAGCAGCAACCGATGGCGCCATCGAGATCAAAGTCCACCCGTCGGGTTCGCTGATCAAACACCCTGAAATCAAGAACGCGGTGCGCAGCGGGCAGGTGCCGATCGGCGAGTTTCTCCTGTCGCGGCTTTCCAACGAAAATGCGATCTTCGGCCTGGATTCAGTGCCCTTCCTTGCCACCAGTTATGAGGATGCAAAGAAGCTCTGGTCCGTGCAAAAACCGGTGGTCCAAGAGCTTCTCGACAAGGAAGGGCTGATGGTCCTCTACTCGGTGCCGTGGCCGCCGCAGGGGCTCTATACCAAGAAAGACGTGGCTGCTGTCGGGGACATGTCCGGCTTGAAGTTCCGCGCTTACAACGCGGCGACGGAGCGATTTGCGCAGCTCGCGGGCGCAGTGCCAACACAGGTCGAAGTGCCCGATCTGGCGCAGGCCTTCTCGACCGGTCGGGTCGACGCGATGGTGACCTCGCCCTCGACAGGGTTCAACACTAAGGCATGGGACTTCCTGTCCAACTACTATGATGTTCAGGGCTGGCTGCCCAAAAACATCGTGGTCATGAACAAGCGCGCCTTCCAGCGACTTGATGAGGCCAAGCAGACCGCCGTGCTCGAGGCGGCCGCCCGGGCGGAAGAGCGGGGCTGGGCGTCCTCTGCCGCCGAGACCGAGAGCAAAACCAAAGGTCTTGCTGACAATGGGATAACCGTTTCTCCTCCGACGGATGCGTTGAAGGCGGATCTCGCGAAAATCGGCGCGGAGATGACCACGGAGTGGATATCTTCGGCCGGTGACGAGGGTGCGGCGCTCATCGAAGCGTTCAAGAACTGACGCGCAACCACTGCTTATGACTGCAGATCGCCGCTCAAAGCCGCGCGTGATGAGACGATGAGGCAATTGCTCGATCGGCTTTATGCCGTGAGTGGGGCAATTGCCGCTCTCTTCATCGTAGCGATTTGCGCCATTGTCCTTCTTCAGGTCGGCTTTAATCTGGTCGACCGGATCGCGCAGCTTGTGACCGGGCGGGCCATCGGCCTGGTCGTCCCGTCCTACGCGGAATTCGCCGGTTTCTTCCTGGCCGCGGCGTCGTTTTTCGCACTTGCCGACACGCTGAGCAGCGGAAACCACATCCGCGTCAATCTCGTCATCCAGCGGGTGCCAGAGCGGCAGCGGCCCCTGATCGAAGCTTGGAGCTGCCTGTTAGGCGCATTGGTCAGCGGGTATTTCACATTCTGGGCGGGCAACCTGGTCTGGGAGTCGTTCGAATTCGGGGATCTCTCGCCTGGGATTATCGCCGTGCCGCTCTGGTTGCCGCAGCTTTCCATGGCGCTTGGTCTTCTGTGCCTGACCATCTGCTTTATCGACCTGTTCGTGCAGGTCTGCCGGGGCGAGCAGCCGTCCTACCGAACCCATGAAGAAACCCTGGCAGGCGAAGAGTAAGCGTGGAGCAGATTCTCGCAGGTGTCGTGCTGATCGTTTCGCTCTTCGCGCTGTTGGCATCGGGCGTTTGGGTGGCGCTTTCCCTGCTGGCAGTCAGCCTGATCGGCTTCATCCTCTTCGTCGATGCGCCCATGGGACTGGTGCTCGCCACAACGGTTTGGGGGGCGAACAACTCCTGGGCGCTGGCAGCGCTGCCGATGTTCATCTGGATCGGCGAGATCCTCTTCCGCTCCAGCCTGTCGCGCAATCTTTTCTCTGGCCTCGCGCCCTGGTTGCAACGCCTTCCGGGGGGCCTTCTCCACGTGAACATCGTGGGATGTGGGATCTTTGCCGCCGTGTCCGGATCATCTGCCGCCACCTGCGCGACGATTGGGAAGATGTCAGTGCCCGAGCTACGCCAGCGGGCCTATAATGATCCCATGATCATCGGCACCCTTGCGGGGTCTGGAACGCTGGGGCTTTTGATCCCGCCCTCGATCATCCTGATCGTCTATGGCGTCGCGATCGAGGAGTCTGTGGCCCGGCTCTTCTTGGCAGGGGTGGGCCCCGGCATCATGATGCTGCTCTTGTTCATGGGCTACGTCATCGCCTGGGCGCTTTTCAACCCGGGCAAGATGCCGGCCCCGGATGCGCCCTTGGGACTGGTCGAGCGTATCAAACGGTCCGGCAACCTGATCCCCGTTTTGTTTCTGATCATAGGCATCATCGGCTCGATTTACCTTGGCATCGCGTCGCCGACAGACGCGGCGGCGGTCGGCGTGTTCTTGTCACTCGTGCTGGTTTGGTACAGCGGAGAACTGACTTGGGAGCTGTTTCTCGACAGCCTCAAAGGGGCGACCCGCACCTCCTGCATGATCGCCTTTATCCTCTCGGGCGCGGCCTTTCTGACCGTCGCGATGGCCTTCACGGGCATCCCGAGCGCCTTGGCAAGCTGGATTGGGGCGTTTGAGCTCTCGCAAACTGGGCTTCTGGTTGCGCTCACGATCTTCTTCATCGTGCTCGGCTGTTTTCTCGATGGAATCTCGGTCGTCGTGCTGACCACAGCGGTGATCGTGCCGATGATCGAGGTGGTGGGGATCGACCGGATCTGGTTTGGCATCTTCCTGGTGCTGGTTGTCGAGATGTCTCAAATCACCCCGCCGGTCGGCTTCAACCTCTTCGTGCTCCAGGGCATCACGGGCGAGAACATCCTGAAAGTGGCAGAGACGGCCATACCGTTCTTTCTGCTGCTGATTTTGGGTGTTGTGCTCATCTCATACTTTCCAGAGATTGTGCTTTATCTGCCCGAGCAGATGAACAGGTGAGCCACGTCAACGCGCAGAGGGGATGATGCCGTTTCGCATTGGAGCAGATGTTGGGGGCACCTTCACCGACGTGGTCTTGCTGGACGATGACAGCACCAAGATCTGCGCGACCAAGGTTTTGACCACGCCCGAGCAACCCGATGAGGCGATTGTTCAGGGGGTCGTGGAGCTTCTCGAGGCGCAGGAGTTGGACGGCAACGCGCTCTCGCACATCATCCACGGCACCACGCTTTTCACCAATGCCCTGATCGAACGCAAAGGGGCGAAAACTGCCTTGATTACGACCAAAGGATTTCGCGACTCCATCGAGATTGGGCGTGAGCATCGCTATGACATGTATGACCTGCATATGCAGAAGCCGAAATCCCTGGCGCCGCGATACCTGAGATTCGAGCTCGATGAGCGGGTTCTCGCGGATGGTTCGGTTCTGAGGCCGCTGGAGGGTGACGATGTCCACCAGCTTGTCGGGAAGCTCAAGCAGGAAGGCGTCGAAGCGGTCGCCGTTTGCCTCATCCATTCCTACGCCAACGACGCCCATGAAAAGCGTGTGGGCACGATTTTGGCACAAGCGCTCCCGGATCTGGCGGTATCGCTGTCCCACGAGATCGTTCCGGAAATCCGCGAATACGATCGCACATCGACGACCCTCGCGAATGTCTATGTAAAGCCGATTGCCGGGCGGTATCTGAACCGCCTGCAAAGCCAGCTTGGCGACACGGCCGGGTTCGACAAGAGCCTTTTCGTCATGCAGTCGAATGGCGGGCTCTGCGAGGCGGCCGATGCGGCCGCGAGCCCGATCCTTTGCGTTGAGTCCGGGCCTGCTGCCGGAGGATTGGCGGCGGCGTATTACGGCAAACTTTTGGGCCATAGTGACCTGCTGTCTTTCGACATGGGTGGCACGACGGCCAAGGCCTGCGTCATCGTGGATAGCGAGCCGCTGGTCGCGAATGACTTCGAGGTCGACCGCCAATACCAGTTCAAAAAGGGCAGCGGCCTGCCCGTCAAGGTCCCGGTCATCGAGATGATCGAGATCGGCACCGGTGGCGGCTCGATTGCCGAAGTCGATGCCATGAAAAGGCTCAATGTTGGCCCGCACAGCGCCGGTGCGGTGCCCGGGCCGGTGGCCTATGGCCGTGGCGGGGATCGCCCGACCGTGACGGACGCTGATCTGCGGCTTGGCTACCTAGACCCCGAGTTCTTTCTGGGCGGGACGATGCGCCTCGACCTCGAGAGATCCCGCGAAGCGATCCATGACAAGATCGGCGCGCCCTTGGGCCTCGACGAGATGGCAGCCGCCTGGGGCATTCATCAGATCGCGAATGAGAACATGGCGTCTGCGGCGCGGATCCATGCCATCGAACGCGGCAAGGATGTGCGGAAGTTCCCGATCTTCGCCTTTGGTGGCGCGGGCCCGGTGCATGCGTTTGGCGTCGCACAGATCCTGCGCGCGCCGAGCATCATCTATCCGCTGAATGCCGGGGTGATGTCGGCCATCGGCTTCATGACCGCGCCCTTGAGCTTGCAATATTCTCGGTCCTTCCCGACGCTTCTCGACACGCTCGATATTGCTGGGGTGAACGCCCTTCTCAAAGAGATGGAGAAGCAGGGGCGTGAGAAGCTTGAGAAAACCATCCCTGCCGAGGACGTGGGTTTCCGCAGGTTCGCCGACATCCGCTATCGCAAACAAGGCTACGAGGTGCGCACGGTCTTGCCCGACGGTCCGCTCACCGATGAAAGCGCTGCGGTCATCCGGAAGAACTTCGAAGCCGCCTATCGCGAGATCTACGGTCATACGATGAACGCCCCGATCGAGATCATCTCATGGCGGGTCATCGCCCATGGCCCGAACCCGGTTTTGAACCTACCGACCCAATCGGAGGAAGCAGGCGCCACGGCTGACAGCGCCCTGAAATCTCGCCGCGCAATTTACCTCCCCAAGCATCAAGAGATGCGAGAAGTGCCGGTCTATGATCGCTATCAGTTGCCTGCGGGCGTGCGCTTCAAAGGCCCCGTGATCATTGAAGAGCGGGAGTCCACCGCCGTGATCAACGGAGATGCCGAGATCCGGGTGGATGCATTCAACAACCTCATCGTCGATATTGCTCAGGAGTGAGTTCGGGAGAGCGCGATGGACCAGATCACTTTCGATATACTGTGGGGGCGGTTGATCGCGACCGTGAATGAGCAGGCCGCCGGGCTGATCCGGTCGTCCTTCACCTCGATTGTGCGGGAGGCTGGCGATCTCTCCGCAGGCGTGTTCGACAAGCGCGGACGCATGGTCGCCCAGGCTGTTACGGGCACCCCGGGTCACATCAACTCCATGGCGACCGGGATGATCCACTTTCTGGAGCGTTTTCCGATCGAGACGATGCGGCCGGGCGATGTCTTCATCACCAACGATCCCTGGATGACCGCCTCGCAATTGAACGACATCACGATCATGACCCCGGTCTTCAAAGGTGGGGAGGCCATCGCGTTCTTCGCGAACTGCTGCCATGCGCTCGATATCGGCGGGCGGGGGCTGTCTGCGGACTCGCGCTCGGTCTACGAGGAGGGTTTGCAGATCCCGGTGATGAAGCTGCACGACGCGGGGCGACCGGTGGAGGCGATCTTCGAGTTGCTCGCCGCCAATGTCCGCACACCGGAGGAGGTTCTGGGCGACATTCATTCCCAGATTGTCGGCAATGAGATCGGGGTGACCCAGCTCCTCGGCTTTCTCGACGAGTTTGGATTGCCCGACATCGAGGAACTGTCTGAGGAGATCATCCAGCGCAGCGAAGACGCCATGCGCGCGCGGATCGAGGCCCTGCCCGATGGCACCTACAGGTACGCGCTGCCGATAGACGGATTTGGCGAGCCGATCACGCTCAAGGCCGAAATTGAAATCAATGGCAGCGATCTCACCGTGAATTTCGAGGCACCCCCCTCGGTCCCCATGGGCATCAACGTGACGCTCAATTACACGCGCGCCTACACCACCTATGGCATCAAATGCGCCATCTCGCCGGATGTGCCGAACAATGAGGGGAGTTTCCGCCCGGTTGCGGTGACCGCGCCCGAAGGCAGCCTGCTCAACACGAGCTTTCCGTCGGCGGTTGGCGGGCGACATCTTGTCGGACACTTTCTGCCCTCCGCCGTGATGGGGGCGCTTGCCGAGATCGTGCCTGATCGGGTGATGGCGCCCGGGTTCGACGGTCTCTGGGACACGCATATCGCGGGCACAAGACGGGGAACCGGAGAGACGTTCTCCTATACGTGGTTCTCGGCGGGCGGCACCGGCGCGATGAAAACGCAGGATGGCTGGTCAGCGACCGCCTACCCCAGCGGCATCGCAGGCGTTCCAGCCGAGGTCATCGAGTTTCTCGCCCCGATTGTGGTGCATCGGAGAGAGCTCAGAACGGACTCCGGCGGAGCGGGTGAATTCCGGGGGGGCCTCGGCCAAACCATGGAAATCGAAGTGCTGAGCGATGAGCCTTTCCTCTTCTCAGGCCTTTATGAACGCACGGAAAAACCGGCTCCTGGTCTGGCCGGCGGTCATGACGCGCCTGTCGGGCGTTTGCACACAAACAATGATGTCAGGTTGCAGCCCAAGATCAGCTGTCTGGTCCCCTCCACCACGATCGTAACGCTGGAAATCCCCGGCGGAGGCGGCTTCGGCGACCCACGAGCGCGTGCAAAAGAAAGTATCTTAAACGATGTGAGAAACGGCTACGTCTCTAACGACATGGCCCGGGAAGTGTACGGCTGTGATGCGGATGTAGAGTAACCTGAGCCTATAGAGCGAAAGATCGACCAACCCCAACCGAGTGGTCCGATTGGAATGTGGGTGGTCAGCCTAGGGCTCACCGGTTTTGGTCAGGTCCTTAGGCGACCTCTCCAGCTTCATTCAGTTGGGCCGCATCGCTGGATTTCTTTGGCTTTGCTTGCGGGTACTTCACGTCCTTTCTCGACTTTGCGAAATAAAGCCTGAAAGCGGCGGCTGTAGCGGAATACCGGCCCGAGTCGGCGGCCCGGCTCCAATAGCGGCTGCTTCAAAGAAGATCGTGTTTCGGAGGCAGCGTCAGCCAATCTCCTATGGCCCGGTTCCATGCATCCGGGCGAAACACCGTGTAGCCCCCGACCGGGTTGAGCGATAACTCGCCGAGGACGGGGCGGCCTTGATGCATGTAAAAGTCGACACGCAGTAGCGGAAAATCTGCGGCCAGGCGCTGGGCGGCCCCGATCATCTCGTCCAGGTACTCTGGGCGCGGCGGCAGGGGTCGGTCATAGGACCGGAAAGAGGCGTAACTGAAGGGGAGCGCGTGCCAATCCGGGTCCAGGAACACGCTTCTGAGATCCTGATAACGGCCCTCGCAGAACTGGATTATCCGCACCTCGCCATTGAAGACGAAGAGCTTGTAGTCGGGCAGATCACCTTCGCCATTATCGAGATACGCCTCGGCAAGGATGCGGGAGGGAGAGGCGGCGTAGTACCACTCCCCCTTGTGATCAGCCATGTCAGTCGCGACCCATCGCCTCAGGCGCCGCCGCGCTTGCACCTCATCAAGCGTGGTCCCAGGCTTACGGATGATGTTCATCGCGCTGCCGTTCGAGATCTTCAGCACATAAGCATCGGGGAGAGCGGCGAAGTCGATCTCGGCCGGGTCCTCCCAGACACCGAGGATCCGGTTGAGCATGTGGCCAAGGCCGCAATCGGTCACATGCGCACGCATCCGCCATTTGTCGGTGACCACGGCATTGAGAGGGCGGCGGTCATTCACCTTCAACCAGCACATCTTCTCGCTGATCGTCTTCGGGTCGTCCAAATCGGGCCAGGCGCCGAAGACCCGTTTGTAGGTGACCCGCGTCAGGGCCTCGTGAAATGCCATACCTGGGAAGCGCAAATGCGCCTCGATATGGCGGGTGGACCGCCATCGCGAGGCATAGCGTGCCAGATACTGTTTCGACAATGCGCGCATATCGAGCTCTGGTCCGGACCCCGTTTCAACGCCCTGCCCGTCAGTCTAGCGGCGAGGGCTGGTCTTTCGAGATGACATTGCGCACCTTTGCGCCGAGGGGACCCCGCGTTTCGCACACAAGCCGCCAATCGACATCCGGATACCGCCGCGCGGTCAGCGCCATCTGCTGATGCCACCAGTAGGGCGGCTCGATCACACTGTGCGCGTTCCGCCCGTTGGGCAGGACCTTCTTGGCCGGATAACAAGCGGCCACGACATAGACGAAGCGCCTGGCCCGCGCGAACATCTCATCGAGTGTCCAGGCAACGTCAAACGGCGCGAGATGCTCAACCACATCTGTGGAGATAACTCCGTCGAACGGACCGTCCTCGAGCGTCGAGAACGGCGGATGGCCCGGATCGTAACAGTGGACCGAGACGCCGGGCCACTCCGCATGGGCGCGCACGGCGCCCGCCGGATCTGCGCCAGCAGGCACTGTGTAGGATGCGGCTTTACCGGCGCCGTAGTCGAGCAAATGCTTGGAACCGCTCTCATCTATCAACGAACGGATCGCGCCAGTGTGTTTCGACAGGCTCCATCCAAGAAACGGGTTCGGCACATCGGGATTGGCCTTCGCGGCCTCGGCACCGCCTTCGTGCATCTGTTCGTAGAGCGAGATCAGTTCCCGCGACTCCGCGCTCGGCGCATCGCGCGTGAACATCAGATAGCCGGCCGCGTCCGCCTCGCGCTCGAGCTTGTGCCAGACGCCGCCATGCGGGTTGTCGTCGTATCTCAGAAGATCCGGGAACGGCTTCCAGGGCTGCGTGTGCAGGGTGGTGTAGTGGAGGCAGTCCGTCTCCTCGATCGGATATTCGCCATCGCGCGAATTCCAGGTGCCGGGCATAGGAGCGAAAAGATCATTATCGGCCACGATCCCCTTGAAATGGGCGTGTTTCTCGCCGGCCTGAACATCCTCCAGCGTCCAGCGCGCACCCATGATATCGCAGTCGATCAGCATGACCGAGTTCTCTTTCTGATCGATGGCAAGCACGCCTTTGCCGTTCATCTCCTTGTCGAAGAGCAAAGCAGGGTCACTGAGATAGATCTGATCAACATCGTTGTAGATCGCGCGTCCGGTGCCGCCCGCGAGATGCGGGATAGCGTAGCGATAATTCGTGAAACCCGTCTTCCAGCCCTCGCGGTCGATCCCGGCCAGATCACACATCAGGTAGATCTCGTACCGTCGGGACGAGTCGCGCACCTTCATGACCGACCAGATGAAGGTGCGAGTGGCGCGGTACTGGCCAGGCTCGGTGCCGAGGAAAATGCGCACCGCTGGTTTACGGCTATCCTGCCCCTCCGCCTCCAGCACGATGCATTCCGGGGCCGCCCGCGTCCCGGCCGCCCGCTCGGGCGCCTTGCGCAGCCAGTGGGCGGCGCGGCGATTATGCCAGTGAGTTTTGTACGGATTCGCCATGATCATCTGTCCTCGTTGGCACGCGACTTAAAGCGCGCACAGATCAGACGCAATAGAGGCGACACGCGAAATCAGGCGGTGCGACGACTTCGATCCTAGTACATATCGAAACATGGACATGCAGGGCAGCGGCGCTCACGGCTCTTCCATAGACAGGGGCGCCGCTGTAAGCGATGCATCCGGCAGGTAGGGAGACGCGAGCGGGTTTCCAATAGCACCGGCAGTGATAGGAAAGAGGGACGATGCCGCGACACATGAAATGGGTGATCGCCCGGCAGATCCAGGCGGACGCGCAACCCAGCGTGCGGCGCCGCGCCGCCTGACAGGCATGGATCTGACCGAGATATACCGCCGCTTCTATCGCAACGCGGGCCTGTTGCTTGGCAGCCGTATAGTCTTTGGCCTGCTCAATCTGGCAACGATGACCCTGGCACTACGCCACTACGGCCTCGCGGATCTCGGCATGCTTCTTCTGCTGCAATCCTACACGAGGCTTTTTGCTGAGGTGGTGAAATTCAACTCCTGGCAGGCAATGCTGCGCTACGGCTCGCTTCTCGAGGAGGCCGGGGAAGAGCAAGGCTTCCGCAGGCTGATGGGGTTTCTGATCACTGTCGACCTCCTGGCAGCCAGCCTCGCGACCGCCTGCGCAATCCTGCTGATCCCCTACGCGGAAAGCTGGTTCGACTGGCCCGAAAACCTAGCAGGTTTCGCACCCTATTTCGTTTTTGCGATCTTTTTCATCACGCAAGGGGCGCATACCGGCGTGCTCAGGCTGTTCGACCGTGTCGGGGCGGTGGTCATGCAGCATTCGCTCAACTCAGTCGTCCGGTTCACGCTTGTCGGGCTCTTGATCCTGTTCGAGGCGGATTTCTTCTATGTCGTTCTGGCCTGGTTCTTCGCCTTCGTGGCCGGGGGGCTCTGGCCAATCTGCGCCTTTCTCCGTGAGGTGATCCGGCGCGGCGCGACACCACAGTTCACCTGGGCATGGATCCGCGTGGCGCGGGAGTTTGAGGGCATCTGGCGGTTCCTGTTTCTGACCAACCTCTCCAGCTTCCCGACTCTGGTGGTCCAGAACGGGGCGACAATGATGCTCGGTGGCACTGTCGGCGCAGCGGCGGCGGCCATCTACGAGGTAGCACGTCAGTTCTCCTCGGCCATCAGCCGCCCGATGCGCATGCTGGGCCCGATCATCTTCCCGGAGTTCGCACGGCTGACGGCAAAGGGCGAATGGGCCAAGATCCGCGCGATCTTCAAGCGGCAGATCGCGCTCACCTTCCTGCTCGCTGCGGCCCTGACCGTGGTTCTGATGGCGATCCTGCCGATCCTGGTCGATCAACTGTTCGGGGAGGAAGTGGCAGGTAACCTCTGGCTCTTTCGGCTCCTGATTATCGGGGCGATGATCGGTCTTCTGGGCTTCGCGATCCAGCCCGCTTTTCTGTCGGCGAACAAGGCGGGCACCATGCTGCTATTGCAGATGCTCGCGACGGCTGTGTTCATCGCGGCAGCGTTTGCGGGCTACAAAGCATGGGGTCTGGATGGAACAGGCTTCGGCCTGATCGGCTATGCCCTGACATTCCAGACATGCTCGATGCTGATCGGCCTGCACCTTCTGAAAAAGCGCATCCGGCGGGCAACCGGCGCCACAGGCGAGATATGAAAGAGGCGGAGGCTGAGCGCGCGCAGTTACGGAGCAGGCGGCGATGGCGGATTGGTCAGTCGGTAAAGTCTCAACTGAATGTCCGCAATTGCTCGGCCGCAAGTCGGGCTATGCTCTAGCAGCGAGGGTCGGCCTCCCGCCCTATTTAGTCCCATAGCAATGATAAGCTATTGATCATAAGAGAGTTCTCTTATGCGATGACTACCTCAGCAGCTGAGTTGGCAACTCGTTTGCGATGGTTACGACTGCTGCAAACCGCACAGCTAAGTTGTGGGAAAAATTGGGGTAACAAAACTCTAATTTCTGAAAATATGAATTATGTCAGTGGGTTATGTGTTAAGCTTGGCGACCCCGATTGTCCCTGCCCCTTAGAACTGGGCCATAGTTTTTTGATCTGGACAGGAGTGAGCGATGGCCCGGAAGCGTCACACGGACGAAGATGCATTGAGGCTGCTGCGTGAGATCGAGGTGCACCTCGCTTCAGGCCACGACGTCAC
>JBCDDC010000011.1:0-131154 GCA_039180675.1 Pseudomonadota bacterium
CGGCGGTAGGAGAAAAAACGTGACGGGTCCTCGTAGGTGCAGTGGCCGGTCCATTCCGCCTCGATCCCAGCGTCGCGCAGCCGCATCAGCACGTATCCGGGGAGGTCGAAATGCACTCTGTCACCCGACCCACCCGCGAAGAACCGCGTGTTATCGGGATCGTCATCGACGAAGCGATCGAAGAATTCCGGTCCGACCTCGTAGCTGCGCTGGCTGATGCAGGGCCCGATGACCGCCTTTATCTCGCTTGCTCCGAGCGCGCCCATAGCCGTGATGGTCGTCTCCAGAACCCCACCGATCGCGCCTTTCCAGCCGGAATGCGCCGCGCCGATCACACCGGCGCTGCTATCTGCGAAAAGAACGGGTGCGCAATCCGCGACGAGGATGCCCAGCGCACAGCCGGGCTTGGACGTGACCATTGCATCAGCCTGGGGTCTCTCGCTTGAGGCTCCTGTCACGTGGACGACAGTGTCGGAGTGGATCTGATGGACCGAGATCACGTCGCTCGTGCCCAAATGCTGTGCAATCCTGCGGCGATTCTCAGCGACATGCTCTGAGTTGTCGTGAGAGCCCTGACCGCCGTTCAGGCTGTCGTAGATCCCGCTCGAGACGCCGCCCTGCCTTGTAAAAAAGCCGTGCGGCAGATCGCGCAACGTATCGGCGACAATCGGCTTGAGGCTCATCCTAGAACCCAGGCGGTTTTTCTTGGCCCTTCGGCAGGACGGAAAGCACCTTGAATAGGCTTCCCATCTGCTCGGCGCGGGTCAGCCGTTCGAGCGCATCGGCGATATCGTCCGCTGCCTCGGCGTTTGCCTCCGCCAGCGCCTCGGCCCGCTGACCGATGCCGAGCAACATCAGGAATGGCCCCTGTTCCGTAACGTAGTGGTCGACATCGGGCATCATGCCAATCAGGCGGTCGAAATCGACCAGGAACGTTAGGTCCACCTTCCCCGGCCTGACGAGTGGGTCTACCTTCTTGTGGCGCTGAACGGCCTGAAGGGTCGGACCCTCTGGTCGATTGTCCGCCTGGTATCCGTAGTCGATGATGAGGCCGAGACCGCCCTCAGACTTGATCCGGTCGTTGATCTGTTCGGCGATCGTGTCACCGAGTGGAGAGATCTCGACCCAGTCGCTGTCGACATCGCCCTCCGCCGGGATCGCGCCGGAAAGGCCCCAGCCGAGCTTGGTCTCGACCACGCCGACCTGACGCTCTCGCCATCCCTCATCAGAGCGAAGGTACTGTTTCACCGGCAGCGCATCGAAAAACTCGTTTGCGAGGATGACGGCGGGCCCTGGCGGGATTTCGTTTATTCCCTCGGCCCATCGCGCCTCGGGCACGCGTTCCTTCTGGGCCTCGCGCAGTTTTGGCGAGGTCTCAATCATCCAGACATCGGGCTCGAACTCAGCGGCCTTCGCAGTCTTCAAGATATCCGCCATCATGGTGCCCCGGCCGGGGCCGAGCTCGATCAGTTGCCAGTTTGGCTTCTCCGCCGCCTGCCAGAGCGAGACGATCCACATGCCGATCATTTCGCCGAACATCTGGCTGACCTCGGGCGCCGTGATGAAGTCGCCCTTCGAGCCGAGCGGGTCGCGCGTGCTGTAGTAGCCGTGTTCCGGATGGCTCAGGCAGGATTGCATGTACTCTGCAACCCCAATCGGGCCGTTCATGAGGATGCGTTCGATGAGAAGGCGTTCAAGTAGCGTCAATGGTCTGCCGTCTGAAAGCAAGAAGGAGGAAAACAACACCGATTGCGATCATCGGTAACGAAAGGATCTGGCCCATGGTGAGCCCGCCGGAGTCGGGGAGATCCCCGAACCGGAGATAGTGGCCGAACGGGTTGTTCGGCGTGATGAATTCGCTGTTGCCCTGCCGGAAATTCTCGACAAAGGTCCGCGCGGCGCCATAGCCGATAAAGAAGATCCCGATCAGCGCCCCTGGATGTTTGAGCCAGTTTCGTGCAAGTGCCAGCCACCACATCACGATGAAAAGCAACAGCCCCTCAAGCGCCGCTTCGTAGAGCTGGCTCGGATGGCGGGCGACGTTCTCGCCACCGGGGAGAAGTTGCGGAAAAGATTGGCCCATCACCTCAACCGATGGAAAGACCATGCCCCAGCTCACCTCGGTCGGCCGGCCCCAGAGCTCGCCGTTCACGAAGTTCGCCATCCGACCGAGAAACAGACCGAAAGGCGTCGCAAGCGCGACCGCATCGCCAGCCTGCAGGAGCGGGATGCCCTTGGCCCGTGTATAGATGATCGTCGCCAGAATGACGCCGATGAACCCGCCATGGAAGGACATGCCCCCTTGCCAGACCTGCAGGATTTCGGCCGGGTTGGCGAGAAAGTATCCCGGATTGTAGAAGAAGACGAAGCCGAGGCGGCCACCAAGTACGACACCCACGACCATCCAGGTGAGCAACTCCTCGGGCTGCGCCGGGGTCATCGGTGCGCGGTTGCCGGGCCAGAGCGCCGGGCGCTTCATCAGGCGCACCATCAGCCACCAGCCGCCGAGCAGACCGCCGATATAGGCCAGAGCATACCAGCGCAGCGCAAATTCCATCCCACCAAGCTCCAGCCTGAACAGGGCAGGATCGATCTCCGGAAACGGGATCTGTGCAAGGATCGCGAGGGTCATGCAAGCTCCGACAGATATGCGCAACGGTGTGCGGAATGGAGGGCATTCTGTCAAGAAGCAGAGGGTTTTGGGGCCGGTCTCTCATCACGCCAAGGCTGTTTCGTCCAGCAGCCAGGCGCGGAACTCCTGGGCGGCGGGGGTCAGGGCGCTGCGCGCCGGATAGGTCAGCAGATAGCTGTGCGTTCCGTTGATCTCGGCCCCGTCGAGACAGCGTTCGAGACCGTATTGCGCGACTAGGGCATCACTGGCCGGTGCGCGTGCGAGGGCTATGCCGAGCCTGCCCGCCGCCATCGCGAGCGCGTTCAGCGTGGTGTCTGTGTAGAGGATTCGTGGATCGGGCGCATCGGGTCCGAGAAACCCCGACCAATTCGCCCGATGCGTCGATATCTCAATCAGCGTGTGCCCAGATAGATCCGCCGGGCAGCGTACCGTTTCGGCGACCTCTGGTGTGGCAACGGGAAAGATCCGCTCCCCGAACAGCGTGTCCGCTTCACCAGATGGGTCGTGCGGCAGCCCGAAACCGATCCTGAGGTCGGTGTCATTGCGCGGCGTATCCTCGGCATGGATCTCCGTCGTCAGCGAGACCTGTATCTCTGGGTGAGCCTGGCAGAACTGGTGGAGGCGGGGTATCAGCCAACCCGCTGCCAGCATCGCGGAGCAATGGATCGCGAGGGGCTGCCTGCCCGGCTCGCCGAAGAGATTTCCGGTGGCGATCTCGACCGAATGCAGCGCCTGGGCGACGGTCGGCAGATAGGCGGCACCGGCTTCGGTAAGGGCGACAGAGCGCGGGCCGCGGAGAAAAAGCTCGCGGCCGAGATATCCCTCCAGCGCCTTGATCTGCTGGCTGACCGCAGGGGGTGACATGTTCAGAATTTCGGAGGCGCGGGAGAAACTGCCGGATCTGGCGGCCGCCTCGAAGACCCGAAGCCAGTTGAGCGATGGAATGCGGGAGAGTGTCATGATCCCTCCTAGCCAGGCCGCGCGCTCCCTTGAGAGACCTGCGCGGAGTGCGGGCGCCCGGGCAACCCACCCACCCGCGCGCGGCCTTGTCATCGCTTGAGCATAAGATGAACTTTCTCTTATGGGCAAGAGATCGAGCTTGTGCCTGCTGCAGTCCGTGGTGAGATGGGAAGGCAATGCATGGAGGTAGACGCATGCCCGGATCATTGAGCCCTGCTCAGATCGACGCCTACCGGCGCGATGGGTTCCTTTGCCCGATCGACGTGTTCGATGCGGCCGAAGCGCGGTCGCGCCGGGACGCGTTCGAGCGGCTGGAACAGGACTTCGCCGAGGGGCTCCCGAGACCGCTGCCAGATTACCTGCGCACCAATGCCCATATCGTGGCGGAGGCGCCGCGCGATGTTGCATACACACCCGCGATCCTCGATGCGGTCGAAAGTCTGCTCGGCCCCGATCTGCTGCTCTGGAGTGTCGAGTATTTCGTCAAGGAACCGCAGACCGACAAAATCGTCAGTTGGCATCAGGACATCACCTATTGGGGCATGGGCGAGACCGATCACGAAGTGACCGCATGGGTGGCGCTCAGCCCTGCGAACGCAGCTTCGGGCTGCATGCGCTTCGTGCCCGGCAGCCACAAGTCCTCGATCGTGGCTCATACGGATACTTTCGCAGAAGATAATCTGTTGAGCCGGGGACAGGAAATCGCTGTCGATGTGGATGAGGCGGATGCCGTGGTCGCCGCGCTCGAACCAGGGCAGATGTCGCTCCACCACGGGCGGTTGTTCCATGCCTCGGGCCCCAACACCACGGAGGACCGCCGGATCGGCTGCGTCATGCGCTTCATCCGGCCTGATACGCCGGTGGCCGTTGGTGAGCGGGACTATGCCGTTCTGATGCGCGGATGTGACCGGACGCGAGGCAGGATCACGATTGTGCCGCCCGCGGGCAATTTTTCGGATGCGGCGCTGGCCCTGCATGCCGAGGTGATCGCCGCCCAAGCGGTTGCGTTGACGGAAGGGGCGGAGCAAACTGTCGGGAGCTATGAACCTGCCTGAGGACGCTGTCATGAGCGAGGCCGGCGAAACGAAAACTGTCTCCTTCACACAGATGAAGGACGGCACGAAGGAGGACTACGAATTCCTCCACGAAGCGGAGAGGCCATATCTCGCTGGCACAGCCGACAGGCTGATCAAGGAGCTTGCGGGCCAGGCGGACGAAACCCTCTCCGGTTACAAGATTACCCGGCTGGAGCACGGCTTGCAGTCGGCCACGCGGGCAAGACGTGACGGGGCGGATATTGACTGGGTCGTGGCGGCTCTTCTGCACGATATCGGTGACGGTCTTGCGCCGCAGAACCACGATAAATTCGCCGCCGAGATCATGCGCCCCTTCATGCGGGAGGAAGTGGTCTGGACTGTGGAGCATCACGGCATCTTCCAGATGTACTACTACGCGCATCACTATGGCTGGGATCGCGACCTTCGCGAACAGTTCCGCGGCAACCCGTACTTTCAGTCCTGCGCAGATTTCTGCGAACGGTGGGATCAGGCGAGCTTTGATCCGGACTATGTGAGCGATCCTCTGGAAAGCTTTATCGACGACGTGCGTCAGGTGTTTGGGCGCAAAGCCTATGACCCCGATGTGATGCTGGAAGGTGTCGTGAAGGGGCTTCCGCCGCAGTAGCCGGGGGTCTCCTGATGTCGCCAGGGTGCTCAGGAGACGAGGCGCCTGCTTTCTCGCCAGAAGGTTCTCAGCAGCGCGAAGCTGCTCTCATCGAAGCGCTGTTGGGTCATAAGCAGGCTTATGAGACCGGTCTCGTGATCCCATGTGCAGGCAGTCCCGAGCCCGCCGATCCAGCCAATGCCCTTTGGATCGTCTGCCTTGCTGCCGTGCTGGATCGCGACGCAGTATCCCCAGCCATGCGTGCTCCAGAAGCCCGGCCAGAAACGTGAGACAAACTTCTGTTCCTCCGCGATATGGTCTCGGGTCATTTCGGCGTAGGTCGCTTCCGAGAGTAGCCGTTGGGAGCCATGGCGGCCGCGATTGAGCATCATGGACGCAAAGGTCATGTAATCCGCCGGGCTTGAGACCAGACCTTCTGCCGCGGACTCAAACCCCGGCGGATGGCGCAGATCGCTTTCCGAACCGGCGGGATCCAGGATGGTGCACTCGCCCGCCTCACCCCGGCCGTAGCAGGGGCCAAGCCGCCAGAGCTTGGTTTCCGGCACCCAGAAACCTGTGTCCTCCATCCTGAGGGGGCCAAAGACCCGCTCGGCGAACAGGCCCGCCAGGCTGAGCCCGCTTGCGCGCTCCATCAAAACGCCAAGAACCTCGATCGATGTATCGTACATCCAGACCGTCCCTGGCTGGTGGATCAGGGGGAGTTGGCCGAGCGCTGCGATCCAGGTGTCGCTGTCCATCTGTCGCGGATGCGTGGCACCCACGTTCACATGTGCCTCGGCCATCGCCTGTGCGATCGGTGTCTCCTCGGCCCCCACCAGTAGGCCTGTGCCCATCCGGCAGGTGAGAAGATCGTGAACGGTGATCGATCGTGAAGCGGGTTCGGTCTGACCGAGTGGCGCATCAGGGCGGGTCAGGACGCGGCACTCGTTCAGTTCTGGAAGCCACCGATCAATCGGGTCCTCGAGCGCGATCGTGCCATCCTCTATTAGAGTAAGCGCGGCTACTCCCGTAATCGGTTTGGTTAGGGACGCGATGCGGAAGATCCGCGCGTCAGGCGGGACAGGATGAGCATCACCCAAGGCGTGGACGATCCGATCCTTGCCAAGTTGGAGGCCGATCACTGCACTTGGATCGGCACAGTCTTTCAGTGCAGCGCGCACCGCGCGGCAGAGATCGTCGGTTCTGCTCGGGTCGAGACCGGTCTTACCCATCTCCTGCCCAACATACGATGCTTGGCCTCGATGCGAGATTAGGGAGATGTCGCCGCGCATGCCAGCGCGAACTGAGCGTCGATATGGCTGGACGACGGCCCGGTTCTCCCTCAGCTTGGGCCAAAGCAAGCAACAGCCCGAGCCGAGGCCCTTCCCATGACGTCAGTGAATTGGAGCTATCCGACCGCGATCCGCTTTGGCACGGGGCGTATCCGTGAACTGGCGGACACCTGTCGCACCGCCGGGATCCAGCGCCCCCTTTTCGTCACCGATCGCGGTTTGGCGGATTTGCAGATCACCAAGGATGCCCTGGCGTTGCTCGAGGACGAGAAGCTTCCGGCCGCGTCGTTTTCAGGCGTCGATTCGAACCCGCATGATGGCAATCTCGATGACGGTCTCCGGATTCTGCGAGAAGGCGATCATGACGGAGTGATCGGCTTCGGTGGCGGTTCCGCGCTCGATCTCGGAAAGCTTCTTGCCTTTATGGTGGGTCAGGACCGCCCGGTCTGGGATTTCGAGGATATCGGCGATTGGTGGACCCGTGCGAACGCAGACGCGATCCTGCCGAACATCGCCGTTCCAACGACCGCGGGAACAGGGTCGGAGGTCGGGCGCGCCAGCGTGCTGACGAACAGGGAGACGCATCTGAAGAAGGTGATCTTCCACCCCGGCATCTTGCCGGTCACCGTGATCTGCGATCCCGCGCTGACCGTCGGCATGCCGCAGGCGATCACGGCGGGAACCGGCATGGATGCCTTCGCACACTGTCTCGAGGCCTATTCGAGCCCGATGTTCCATCCGATGGGCGATGGCATCGCGCTAGAGGGGATGCGGCTCGTGCTCGAGAATCTGTCGGCCGCTTGCAAGACCCCGGAAGATCTCGAAGCGCGCGGCGCGATGATGAGTGCCGCGCTTATGGGGGCGGTCGCCTTCCAGAAGGGGCTGGGCGCGATTCACGCGATTTCGCATCCGGTCGGGGCCCGCTTCAACACCCATCATGGCATGACAAATGCAGTCGTGATGCCCGCGGTCTTGCGCTTCAACAGGCCTGCGATCGAGCAGAAGATCGCCCGCGCCTCTGCCTATCTTGGGATCTCGGGTGGTTTCGATGGATTCTACGGTCGCGTTCTGGAACTTCGGGCTGAAATCGGGGTGCCGGACTCCCTGCGATCCCTTGGTGTGAATGATGGCGATCCTGGGGGGCTTGCTGCGGCAGCGGTCGAGGATCCGACTGCGGCAGGCAATCCGGTCCCGTTAACCGTCGAAGCTGCGCACAGTCTTTTCGCCGAGTGTATGGGCTGAAGCGGTCGATTTCTCCCCGGCTCAGCGCCGCTGGCCCATCAGCGTATCGGGCAGCCAGGTTGCGATTTCCGGAAAGATGCAAAGGATCACGATGGCGATCACCATGCAGGCGACGAAGGGGAGCGAGCCTGAGAGGATCGTCTTGAGCGGGATGTCCGGCGCAATACCATTGATGACATAGAGGTTGAGCCCGACCGGCGGCGAGATCAGGCCGATCTCCATATTAATCGTGAGCACCACAGCGAACCAGATCGGGTCGAAACCAGCGCCGGTGACGATTGGCAACAGGATCGGCGCCGTCATCAGGATCACAGCCACTGGGGGCAAGAAGAAACCGGCGACTAACAGGAAGATATTGATGGCCAGCATCAGCCACCAGCGGTTCACGTCCAGCGTGCCGATCCACTCGGCAATCGACTGGGTGATGAACAGACTCGACAGCATGTAGGAGAAGACGCCTGCAGCGCCGATGATGAACATGATCATCACCGACTCTCGGGTCGAGTCGCGCATCACTGTCCAGATCGCGCCAAAGCTCCAGAGCTTGTAGATGATCACGGCGACCAGGATGCACATGAGCGCGCCGACGGCAGCAGTCTCCGACGGCGTCGCGATTCCCCCGTAGAGCGCATAGAGCACCCCGATGATGATCGCGATGAACGGGAGCACGCGAGGCAGGATCTCGAACTTCTGCCGCCAGGTGAAGCTCTTGCGCGCCAGCGCCATCTCGCCGCCCTGGCGCCAGGTGTCGTAGATCGACCAGACCATGAAGAGACCGACAAGCAGAAGGCCCGGGAAGACACCCGCGAGGAAGAGCCGCCCGATCGAAGTCTCAGTTGCAATCCCGTAGACGATCATGGTGACCGAAGGCGGGATCAGGATGCCGAGCGTCCCGCCTGCAGCGATCGAACCTGCCGCGACGCCATCGGGGAAGCCGCGTTTGCGCATCTCGGGGATCCCCATCTTGCCAATGGCGGCGCAGGTGGCCGGGCTTGAGCCAGACATCGCGGCGAAGAGCGCGCAAGCGCCGAGGTTGGAGATCACTAGACCGCCCGGGACGCGGGTGAGCCATCGGTCAAGCGCCTCGTATAGATCCGCCCCCGCCCGGGTCGAGGCGATTGCCGCCCCCATAATGATGAACATCGGGATCGAAAGCAGCGCGAAATTGTCGAGCTTGCCGAAGAAGATCTCCGGCAGAAGTTCCAACGAGCGCACGCCGTCGAAGATGATTAGGAAACCGGCAGATACGATAAGAAGGCCGGTCGCGACCGAAACACCTGAGAAAAGTACGACGATCGTGGCCAGCGCTACCAATGCGCCGAGGACGAGGGGGTCCATCAGGTGCTCCCCAACGTGGCATCATCCTCGAGGTCGAAGGGCTTCGATTGCCTGGTCATAACCGCGAGGAAATCGGCGAAAAGCTGGAGCAGGTAGAGCCCGAAGCCGACGGGCAGTGCAAGATACGGCACCCAAAGCTTGGCGGCCCAAACCGTGTCAGACGTCCAGCCGCGCGACCACGCGATGTGCCAGAGCTCGAAACCATAGAAGGTCATGACTCCGATCACCGCGATCGACGTTGCAAAGGTAATGCAGGCCAGAAAGATCCGAAGCTTCGCTGGCAACAGTCTCGGGAGCAGATCCACGTTCACATGGCCTCGCAGAAGCTGCACATAAGGCAGCCCGATCATGGTGGCTGCGACCATCAGATAGATGACGACCTCTGTCTGCCAGACCGTTGACTCGTTGAGCAGGTATCGCACCCAGATCATCTGGCACGTGATCGCGACGGCGGCGACGATCATGAAGGCCGCGGCCACCCCGCAGATCGTCGAGAGGGCCGCGACGACCCGGTAAAACAACGTGCGCGGCCTGTCAGGCGCATGTGAAGAGGCCAGCGTCGCCATGCCGGATCTCCTGAGTTCTGTTTGGGAAGAGTGCGCTCCCCGGCGGAGTGCCGCCAGGGAGCCTCATTCAACTGCGCTTACTCGACCGCGAGCGCCATATCGAGCAGCTTCTGACCGGCGGGCACCTGCTCCAGGAACTGCTTGTAGGAGGTCTCCTTGGCAATCGCGCGCCATTCCTCGAACTCGTCAGGCGTCATCTCTTTGATCTCGACGCCGTTCGATTTGTAGACCTCGACCGCGCTGGCATCCTGGCTCTTGGCCTCGTTCAGGTAAAAGGCCTCGGCCTTCTTCGCGCCTGCCAGGATCGCGTCCTGCTGCTTCTTAGTCAGTCCGTCAAAGGTCGCTTTGTTCATAAGAAGCGGCTGGTACATGAACCAGAGCGCGACATCGCCTGCCGGGGTAAAGCACTTCGCCTGCTCGTAGATCCGATAGCTCACGAAGCTCGATGATGAGGTGTTCGCACCGCCCAGAACGCCGGTCTGCATGGCGTTATAGATCTCAGAAGATGCCATCGAAGCGATCGAAGCTCCGGCGCCCGCGAGCATCTGTTCGAACGCCTTACCGGCCGCGCGCATTTGTACACCCTGGGCATCCGATGGCGAGGTGATGCACTTGTCTTTGCCGACGAAACCGCCAGCCAAATAGCCGTGCACGAGCACCATGACGTCATCTTCCGCCATCAGCTTCTCAAGCTCGCCCATGAAGGCGCTCTCATTGAGCCGCGCGGCATGGTCATGGTTCTTCACCAGACCGGGCATCAAGGTCAGATTGTACTCTGGCCGCTGACCACCTGCGTATGCGAGCGGAAAGACGCTCATGTCGAGCTGCCCGCGGCTCAGGGGCTTGTACTGCTCGCGAGGCTTGAACAGAGACTTCGACGGGAAGATCTTGATCTCAAGCCCGACATCCGCCGCGGCGACCTCATCCGCGACGATTTCCGCAACTTTGTGGCGGACGTCCTTGGTCGACCATTGATGGGACAGGCGAAGTTCGGCCGCCTGAGCAATGCCTGCAGCGGCCATGATCGCCGCGCTGAGCGCGGCGGTCCGTAGAAGTGTTTTCATCGGTTCCTCCCAATTGGATCTTCCGCCCTACTCCGGCGGATATGCTTGGGGCACCCAGACGCCCACGCGAGGAAGTCGACCTATGTTAGCCGATCCACCCAGGTGCCTTGTTGTACCGGGCGGGAGCTTTGCGCATCTGATCGCCGCAGACAATCCTCTCGACAGCACTTTCTCGCGGGTTGGCGCGGAGAGGAAAACTTGGAAAAGCTACGACAGCATCTTGTTAGGGAGACTGGAGCCCAGCGATTGTGCCAATCGCACTATCCATCCAGAGTAAATGGATCGCGCGCTGCTACACTGCGTTTGGACAGAAATCTGTGTCGTTTACACCTTCGTATGGCACGCTGTTCTCGACAAACCGTGGCCGGGTCACCAGCTCGAACCGCCATGTCTGAGCTCCAATTCCGACATTGAAGGCAGGCCGCCATCTGGCGATCAGTTCGACGAGGATAATCGACTCCTGTGGTGCCATTGTTGGCAAAAATGGCAGCGGATCGCCATCGGCCGTCAGCAGGTCATCGTCCGTGATCGGCTCGAATGGCTCAGTCACATCTACTGTGGTGTAGGGCGCTGACCACTGCACTGCGTAACGATTGTCTTCAAAACAGATGTTCGAGATTCTAAGGCGTCGCTGGTCCAGATCAACGCCCAGCATCTTGTCGACTACATCAGCTATCCTTTGTGCCTCATCGTCGTTGAAAGTGTTGACTCGACTGGCAATATCCGATGCGGCATATGCGACTTTCGCCGTTTGGCTGCTGCTTCTGAAAGCATCCCAGAACTCGAAACTGCCGACCAATACAAATGCGTAGAGAGGCATCAGGATCGCAAACTCAATGGAGATCTGACCGCCTTCGCAGCGCAGGAAACTGCCAAATTGGCCCTTCAATTGCGAAATTCTAGATCGAGTTCCTCGCATGCCCAAAATCCATCAGTTTGGTTCGTTCATGAACGCGGTGAAGGCCACCATCTGATAACCACCTGACTCCGCCAGAGGCATACTGAGGCCAAAACCCAAGCCCGGGATAAGCGGAGCGGTCAGGAAACAAGCGCGAATGAACATGATCTCCCCGGCAGCACCCGGAATGAAGTTATCCAGCGGATCTACCTGAACCTCCGCGTTTCGATTGATACATGTCGGTTGATTCTGGGGGAAATCAGCATCTGCATCGAACTCCCGCAATTCCACGAGGAGGTTGTCCTCACACCCCCCGAGGGTTGAGAACTGGCAAATTCTATCTTTGATGTATGTGTGGGCATCGACACCTGGCGGAGGTTCCCTTCCGAGCCGCAGGTCGCGCGATGCCATGTCCAAGCCGCGCTCGAGCAAGACATACCGGGTCGCCAGATATCCAATCTCGACGACCGAAAGGAACAACACCATTACCGCCGGGAACACGATTGCGAATTCGATTGAAGCGCTCCCGTGCTCATCTCGCAGAAAGTATCTGATTGCGTTCCGCATCGACTTTTTCCTCCGCCGGTCTGGCCAGAAAAATCAGAAGTTCAGTTGTAAGTCCACGATTTGGTCGGCTATGGCTTGGAAGATAGTATCAAGTTGAGCCCCTTCAGCTTCGAAGTAGGTCTCCACAAAAGCGTCCGGATCAGCTCCAATCGGACGTGCACAGCTTCTCAACTGCTCCAACGCAATGGGTTCGTCCGCCATTTCAAAGCCGATCGTATAGATCAGCAATCCGCCGTCATTCGGGTCTGGCCTGAGTTGTCCCTTCTGCTTTAGGGCCGTACAAATCCGCTGAAGATCGATATTCGCTTCACCGCCAGTAACCCGCTCGGGTCCGCTGCCCTCGACAATAATGAACTCATCCGAGTTCACATTGTTTTCGTCGTAGAATTCAGCGGCTTCGGTTTCCGTCGGGAACGCGCCATATGCGGCATCTGTAATCGAGTTCAAGCGAGTGTTCCTACCATCTGTCATTAGAACAATAAATTTACGTGCAGAGTCATCATTCCAGTCATGCGGGTAGGCCGCAAAGCTAGCCGGCAACTCGTCACGGTCTATCAGATCTTGCATTATCGGTGCAGCTGCTGGATCTAACAAAGAGACACCGAATTTCATTCCAATCTGTGCAGCCGTCCAGCGTTCGGTCGTCAGACTGTTCACATAGTTAGTCAACTGCACCCGGTTATTTGTGAATGTTTGAAAGCTGTTGTTCTCTTGATTGGGGCAACCGTAGACTATGCTTCCGTCATCTCGCACGCGCTCCTGATATCGACGCGATTGGTCAATTTCGTCACCAACGCCCATGCCGATCGCAGTATCTGTGAAGTCTAGATCTTCGAATGCGAAACAGGTCGAGAAAGAGTGGTGGCGGTTGAAACCAAGATAGAGCTGATCAGCTACTCGCTCAGGGACGGCTACTCTAGACGAAAAAGGCACCACTGAAATCACTACATTGTCTGTGTCGCCTCCAAGGACAATTCCAAAAAAAGTCTCGGTAGCCTGTTTCAATAATTCTATCTTCTCGATCTCCTCGGTGCCGATGATTTCGTTATTCTCGTCCCTAATCGGGATATCCGTGTTTTCTCCCATCGACCCCGAAATGTCCAACACCAGCACGATCTCCGTCTTGACCGGGATTTCCTGAATAGCTCCCGCGCCAACGACGACATCGAATTGGTCTAGACCGACCATTCTGAAGAAGATGGTTGGAACCGCAGATCTCGCATTGGCGACGACGGAGCGTTCGTTCACACTGCTACCATTCAGTAAAACTTGGACCAAAGTTTCCTGACCCGCCATGTTCCGGGTAGAAACGTATTCGTTAACGATCCGCTCGGCGACTTGCTCTTCAGTCAGTTGCTCCTCGACCCCGTCGATGATGATCGAACCTTTTAGTTCGGCGGACAGGTTCGTGGCCGCGAGTACGCCTCGGTCGATCGCGTTCTGCAGGTCCGCGCGCTGGATCTCATGGCGCATGAAATCGACGCCCATGCCGCCGAGGACGATCATCCAAATGAGGATCACAACCGTGAAAAGCGTTATCCCGCCGCGTTCGCTACCAGCGAACCGCCGCGCATAACCGGAGCAAAACCCATACTTATATAGCGACCGCTCAAGCCAGCGGCGTGTAGAATTCTGTTGCATTTGAGTACCCCACGCAGACTCTGAATGCTTGTTACTCACCCTCGCAAAATTAGTTTCTCACAAAAGCCGTAGATCCGCAGCAGAATCTGGCGGATTCGTGACTTCTGACCGATTTCGAGACAATTTTACTCAGTCTAACACACCTTATGTTAAGAAATCTTCCAGGCAAATCTACCATCGGTTGCTCCGGCGGGCTCGCTACCGTGGGCTGTTTCACCGGAAAAGTGCGTGAAATCAGGCGATTCGGAGAATCGGCCTGCCCGCATCACGAGTCTCGGCAGTCTTTGGTCGCCTGTCACTCTGAGGTATTTCTTGCATGATGTCTTGCATCAGACCGAGAGATGGCTCTCGACGATTTCACGGACTTTGACCCGCGCGCCCAGCCTGCTTGCGAGAAGAAAGATCCCAGCGAACTTGCGCTGAAGGTAGAGCACATCCATCGGCGGTACGTGAACGAAAGTGCGGTCCTCGCCAAGCTGTTCACCTGCCGCGCGCAGCCGCGCCGCGAAGGACCCGTCGGCGAAATCGAAGGCGCCCTCGTGGCGCAGGGCTTCGAAGGCCAGGTTGATCATTCCGGTGACATCATCCTGGTGGTGCCTGGCGGTCGCCTCGTCGAAGAAGCCAACCTTCAGTCCTGCCTGCCTGATCATCTCGTGATCCCCGCTTAATCCGGCCTTCATGAGCAGGTCGTATTTGTCGGCCACATCCTGTCCGAAGCTGCGCGATGCGCCGAAGTCGAGCAGGATCACCTTCCGGTTTGCCCGATCGTATCGGAAGTTCGCAAAATTCGGATCCGTCTGCATCAGCCGGAACTCGAACAACTCGCGGAACAGGAGATCGATGAGGTGGTGCATGATCTGGTCGCGCTCGGCCTGGTCGTCTTGTGCCATCTCCTCGATCGCGATCCCCTCGACATAGGTCATCGCGAGGATGTTCTGGGTCGTCAGATCCGGCTGGAGAACAGGCACGACGAACTGGGGAGCGTCGGCAAGCAACTCGGCGAAGCGCGCAAGCTGGCTTCCC
Organism: Pseudomonadota bacterium; assembly: GCA_039180675.1. Lineage (GTDB taxonomy): Bacteria > Pseudomonadota > Alphaproteobacteria > Rhodobacterales > Rhodobacteraceae > Thermohalobaculum. Next base: position 14,886 of record JBCDDC010000011.1, read on the forward strand.
TCGCGGTCATAATCCGCCTCCTCATGCAGCTGCCGCTTCGCTTCGGCAAGCAGGGGAGCGATATCCATGCCTTCGGGGATCAATCCTGAGACCCGGATCAGGGCGGCCACATTGTCGACGTCGCTGTCGATGCTTCGCCGCACGCCCGGATACTGGATTTTGATCGCGAGATCGCGCCCGTCGCGCGTCTTCGCCCGATGCACCTGGCCGATGGAAGCAGCGGCGACGGGTCTGACATCGAAGCTTTTGAACTGTCGGAGCCAATCACTGCCCCACTGGGCGTTCAGAACGCTCTTGAGCTGTTTCGGCGGCATATAATCCGCGTCTGCCCTGAGCCGAGCGAGGATATCGGCGAGTTCCGGCGGAAGCAGATCGCCCGTATCCATGGACAAGAGCTGCCCAACCTTCATCGCTGCACCCCGCATCCGGGCAAGCTGATCGGCCAGACGGGACATGTTGGACGGCGTGAGCAGGAGATCCCGCATCGCGGGCCGCCGACCCCGCGACAGGTGCCTCGCCCCATCGATGGCCATCTCGCCCGCGATGCCCGATGCCATCGTTCCAAGCCGCGCCAATCGCGAAAGCCTGCTGCTGGGAACTGCGATGGGCCGGCTGGCGGCGCTTCTGGTTGTCATGGTGTTTCCGTCAAAATCTTTGTGTTGGATGGGAGATATGTCAGCAAGAACAGCTGGAAATAGCCCTGCTGCCAGAATTCGTGCTGCGGTCAATCACTCCGCAGAGCGGACGGACCTCCTGCGCCGAGATAGTGAGCCAGCATTCGCTACAGTTGCTTGAAAACAGTTACTTGAAGCGAGCCACTGGCGGATTGATGAACGGCTTTGAGAAGTTCTCATTTTACTGAATCAGTAGAACAGGCGACACTGTTCGCGTTACAATTGCGTTGATTGGGGATGCCTTGAGTAAAAAGATCTTCAGACAGGCGGCGCTCGACCGTCTCGCGTCGCCTGAGAAACTCGATGTTCCCAGCCGGCTGGTCGGCGCGCCGGGCTGGATTGTTCTCTTCGGTTTCATGGCCTCTATCGGGTTCGGTGTCTTCTGGGCGCTGACGACGAAAGCACCGGTGCACGTCGCGGCGCAGGGCATCCTGATCAATCGCGCGGGATTGGTCGAGATTATCGCGGACCGCACTGGCCAGCTCGACCGGATCGATCTGGTTCAGGGGAACATGGTCGAGGCAGGGACTGTAGTCGCCCGCCTTAGCCAGGAAGATCTCCAGCGGGAGCTCACGATCGCCCGGGCCCGCCTTGCTGATGCGCAGGACCGCTATCAGCGTTTCGAGACATTCTATCTCGAACAGCAGGACCGTGAGCGGCGTTCAGACGCCGCCCGGCGCCAGACCATCAATCAGACGCTCGAGGTTCTGCGGGAGCGGGAGACGCTGTTGAATGAGCGCGTGCAATCCACCGAGAGGCTCGTCGAGCGCAAGGTGGTCGTCCGTGACAAGCTGATCAATGCGCGGGTCGAGCTGAACGATGCACAGGAACGCATCCTGAGCCTTGAGGAGGAGGCTCTGCGTCTTGACCTTGCCGCGCAGAGCCGCAAGAGCGAGCGTTCCATTGCGATGCTGGATGAGAGCCTCGCCGTCGATGAGCGCATGCGCGAGATCAAGAGGCTGGAAGATCAGCTTTCCGAACAACAGGTGATCGTCTCCGCCCATGCCGGCCGGATCGTCGAGGTCAAGGTTAACGAAGGTGATGTCGTCCAGGCGGGAACGGCGCTGGCAACCGTCGCGCCGAGCGATGATCTGAGCGAGCTGGAGGCAGTTTTCTATGCCGCGCCTGGTGACGGCAAACTGATCGAGGCAGGCATGCCTGCCGAGATCTCGCCGACCGCAGTTGAGCGCGAGGTCTACGGCTTCATCCCCGGTGACGTGATCCATGTGGCGGCCCTGCCCGCAACGCCAGAAGGGATGCGCCGGACGCTGCAGAATGATCAGCTTGTCACACAGCTCTCCGCCGATGGTGCGCCGATCGAGACCCGGGTGCGCCTGGTGCGCGATCCGCTTACACCATCCGGGTTCGAGTGGTCGTCTTCCGATGGACCGTTTCGGGGTGTCGGGCCAGGCGCGCTGATCAAGGGCCGGGTCATGGTCGATGAGGTGCCCATCATCGACCTGTTGTTACCGGGCGCAAGCAGGCTGTTCGATGGACTACTCAAGTGAGCATTCTCCGCCGCACAAGGACGCCAAGCATCCTGCAACTGGAAGCGGCCGAATGCGGGGCAGCCTCTCTCGCCATGGTTCTCGGCTATTTCGGCCGCCACGTGCCACTGGATCAATTGCGGGCGCTTTGCGGGGTCTCACGTGATGGCGCCAAAGCGTCGAGCATCCTGAAGGCCGCTCGTACTTTCGGGCTGAACGCGAAGGGTTTGAAGGCCGAGCCGGAGCATCTGATCACGATACGCGGCCCGATGATCGCCTTCGTCAACTTCAACCATTTTCTGGTCGTTGAGAAGGCGACGCACCGCCATGTCTGGGTAAACGACCCGGCTGAGGGGCGCCGGAAGGTACCGTTTCAGGAATTCTCCGACACCTTCACCGGCGTTGTCCTGACCTTCGAGAAAGGAGAGGGGTTTGAGGCAGGCGATCAGCGGCCCTCGACCCTGCGTGCGGTTCTAAGACGACTGGGCGGTTTCCAGCTGCCGCTTCTGTTCGTCCTTTTGATTAATGTTGCGCTCGTCGTTCCCGGGATAATTGTCCCGGTCTTCAGCCAGGTCTTCGTGGACTACATTCTGGTCCGTGGATTGGAGGACTGGCTGCTGCCGGTGCTGATCGGGATGGCCGTGACGGCGGTCGTGCGGTTCATCCTGCTGGAGATTGAGGCGCACACGTTGCTCCGGCTGACCGAGGCGCTGACGCTCAAGACCGGGGGTGAGCTGTTCTGGCGACTTCTGCGCCTGCCCGTCTCGTTCTACGCGCAGCGATTTTCGGGCGAAGTGGCGGAGCGGCTCCGTCTCAATGAGCAGCTATGTGATCTGATCAGCGGCCAACTCATTGGTGCCGTGCTTGCGCTCATAACCTCGATCTTCTTCGCGGCGGTGATGGCCTTCTACAACCTTTCGCTGGCTATCACGGTCGTCACGCTCTCGGTTCTGAACGTGATCGTGCTTCGCTTATCGACGCGCGCCCTGTCGGAGAAGGCGCGCTCGGTCGCCATCGCACAGGGAAAGCTGCACGGTGCGAGGATCTCCGCCATCAAGGATATCGAGACCTTCAAGGCGTCAGGTGCTGAGGACATCGTTTTCAGCCGGTGGATGGGCCTGCAGGCGAGTGTCACCAATGGAGAGCAGGCTGCCGCGCGCATCTCCGCTTGGACCCTTGCCGTGCCCGGCCTCGTCTCCGCGCTCATCACTGGAACCGTCCTCGTCTACGGCGGTTGGCTCGTGATGCAGGGGGAGATGACTCTCGGTATGCTGGTTGCGTTCCAGTCACTCTCAGCCAGCTTCATCGGCCCGGTCAAAGAACTCGCTGGCTTTGGTGCGCAACTTCAGGAGCTGCGGTCCTTTACCCAGCGGCTCGAGGATGTGTTGGAGCAACCGGTTGACCCAAGATTTGAGCGCCAGGCTGCCGAGATGGACCGGCTGCCGGGGGGGCGGATCACCCTCGATGGCGTTTCCTTCGGGTATGCCCCGCTCGATCCTCCGCTGATCTCGGATCTCAGTCTGGATATCGAGCCCGGCAAGCGTATCGCTTTGGTCGGAGCGTCGGGTTCCGGCAAATCCACGATCGGGCGTCTTTTGGCAGGGCTGGAGACCCCGCAGGAGGGTAAGGTCCTGATCGACGGCCGGTCTCCGTCGGATTGGCCCCGCCCCGCGCTGGCGGCGAGATTTGCCTACGTCCATCAGGATGTCAGCATGTTCGAGGGATCGGTCCGCTCCAACCTCAACATGTGGGACGAGACGCTGCCGGAGCAGCAGATCTTCGCAGCCGCTCATGATGCTGAGATCCATGGCGTGATTTCTGCGCGGGCCGAGGGTTACGACACCTCGATGCGAGAGGGGGGCGGCAACTTCAGTGGCGGTGAGCGCCAGCGGATGGAGATTGCACGTGCGCTGGCGCAGGACCCCTCGATCATCGTACTCGATGAGGCGACTTCCGCGCTCGACCCCGTAAGCGAGCAGCGCGTGATGGATGCGATCCGCAGGCGCGGTGCGACCTGTGTGATCATTGCGCACCGGCTCTCGGTCATTCGTGATTGCGACGAGATCATCGTGCTGGACCGCGGCGCCCCGGTAGAGCGGGGACAGCATGAGGATCTGCTCGAGGCGGAAGGGTCCTATGCCCGGCTGATCGAGGCGTGAGGATGGCGGGACCCGCACTCAGAATGATGCAGATGGCGGTGGGGCCGCAGATCGAGGTTTCGGGCTCGGCACCGAAGGAGCTTCCGGCCGGGTCGATGCTTTGGCAGGTGTTGGGTGGCGACATCGAGATCTTCATGACCACGCCGGATTTCCGCCGATTGATCGCCGTCATCCCGTCCGGAGGTTGCGTTGTCGCTATGCCCGAGTGTGACGGCGCGGTTCTCTCGGTGACAGGGTCGCCTGGTGCAACACTGAACTTGGTTGCTGAGCCCGGGGCTCAGGATCCCACCCTGGCGCCGCCGCCAACGCAGACCTTGGCTGATTGGTCCGATGCTGTCGAGAAGGCGACGGGATACCGTATCGCGCTGGCAGATGGCTTGCTCGAACATATTTTTGCAGAGGCTCAAGCGGGTCTTCTCGACATTACGGCGGCGCTGCGGGGACAGGTGTCTGAGACTGATCAGCGGACACTGACCCGTCTCGCGCAGCGCAAAGAGACTGGCCGCGACGATGATCGTGCGAGCGGTGTCATCATCGATCTCATCGAGGCGCTTGGGCTACCAAAGCTCGAAATTCTGCCGACTGGTCCGGGCGGCTACCTGGAGATGCCGGGTCTGCTGCGTCAAGCGGGGGCGAAGGCACGCGCCGTGACGCTGCCGATCGGATGGTCACGGGCGGATGCCGGACCTTTGGTTGTCTTCACCGCCCGGAGTGGAACCCCCATCGCGTTGCTCTGGAGTAAGGGTGGTTACAGGGATCGGGATGGCAAGAAACTCTCCGCACGTGACGAGGAGCGGTTCGATGCTGCTGCCTATTGCGTCCACGCCCCTCTGCCCGAGAGCGTTCGCGGGCTTGGTTCGCTGGCAGTCTATCTCCTGCCACTTGTGCTCAAAGATGGTGTCTGGGCCGCACGGGCTGGGGCCTGTATAAGCCTGATCGGTGCGATCACACCGCTGGCCGCAAGCTGGCTGCTGAGCGATATCGTGCCTTCGAACCAGGTTGGATTGTTGATCGCTGTTGGGGTCGCCCTTTTCGCTGCGGCTCTCATGAACCTGGTTTTCTCGGCTGCCAGAAGTCTTGCGCTGGCCCGCCTCGGCGGCCGCACATCTGTCGCGGTGGCGGCGGCGGTAAGCGACAAGGTTTTGCGGCTCCCAACGCGTTTTTTTCAGGACTATGCGGCGGGGGATCTCACCCAACGGATCGGCGCAATCGAATACCTGCGCGCCCTGATCACCGATGTGATGATGTCCTCGGTCCTCACGCTGGTCTTCTCGCTCTTCTATCTTGCCGTTTTGCTCAGCTTTGATGCCGCCCTGGCCGGTGCCGCTCTCCTGCTTGTCCTGATCTACATTCTGGCGACCGCGATCGCGCGCTGGGCGCAGATGGCGCCAATGCGTCAGGCGGCCGAGTTGGACGGGAGACTGGCAGGCGCAAGCTATGAGACCCTCTCCGGCATCGCGAAACTGCGCGTGGCAGCTGCTGAGGAACGCGCCTTCCGCAGGTGGTTCAAGCTCTACCGCGAGGAACAGGCTGCGAAGGTCAGGGCTGGCCGTGTCGGGGCTCATTTCGCGGCGTTTTCCGATGCGTATCAAATCATCACGCTGCTCTGTCTGTTCGGGCTTGCGGCGTATCTTATGGATCGCGATCTTCCGGCCGGGCAGTTCATTGCCTTCCTCGTTGCCTTCGGCGCATTCCAGGGGGCCTTCTCGGGCTTCTGCGGAAGCCTGATGGCGATCTTCACGGCCGCCCCAATGGCCGAACGCGCGCGGCCATTGCTGGAAGCTGCCGCGGAAACGGAAGGCGGCCGCGCAGACCCTGGCCCGCTCCAGGGCGCGATCGAATTGGCGGGCGTCACGTTTGCTTATCCGGGCGGGCGCACCGTTTTGGACGGGTTGGATCTATCGGTCGCGCCCGGTGAGCACGTGGCAATCGTGGGTGCGTCGGGCTCCGGCAAATCGACCATTCTGCGCCTCCTCCTGGGTTTCGAGACGCCGCAGGCCGGGACGATCACATTCGACGGTCAGGATCTGTCGCGGCTCCAACTCGGCCGCGTCCGTTCGCAGATCGGGGTTGTCATGCAGTCCAGCAGGCTGTTTGCCGGATCCATTCTCGATAACATTCGGGGGGCGACCGATGCCGGGCTCGGCGCCTGTACCGAAGCCGCATACGTGGCAGGGCTAGAACGAGACCTGGAACTCTTCCCCATGGGGCTTCACACCCCCGTAACCGAAGGTGCGGCGACGCTGTCCGGCGGTCAGAAGCAACGGATCCTGATCGCAAGGGCGATTGTCGGGGCTCCGCCGATCCAATTCTTCGACGAGGCAACGAGCGCGCTCGACAACCTCACGCAGCGGATCGTCATGGAGACGCTGGATGCATCGCATGCTACCCGGATCACGATCGCCCACCGGCTGTCGACCGTTAGAAACGCCGACCGGATCTGCGTGCTGGAGGGTGGTCGGATTGTCGAAAGTGGACCCTTCGACACACTGATCGCAGGAAACGGCAAATTCGCGGAACTCGCGCAGCGGCAACTGATCGGGAAAGGATAAAGCTTGAGAAAGGCCCTCTACATTCTCGGGGATCTCGATGACTCCGATCTGATCTGGCTGGCAGGCGCCGGAACAGTGATCGAACCCGCCGCGGGCACAGAATTGATCGCGGCGGGAAAGGCGATCAGCGACCTCTACATCTTGACCTCGGGCGAGTCGGAGGTTGTCACGCCCGGAGGCATACAGATCGCGACACTGGGGGTTGGCGACGTTGTCGGCGAGATGTCATTTGTCGAGAAGCGCTCACCCTCCCTCACGGTCCGGGCCATCTCAGACTGTCGGCTGCTGGCGGTGCCGCGCGCGGCACTGCTGGCCGAGTTCTCTCGGAACAGCGGGTTTGCGGCGCGGTTCTATCGGGCTTTGGCCGTTTTCCTGTCAGACCGGCTGCGAACCACCTCCGATACCGGCGACGAGGTCGAGAACGAGCTGGACGAGGCGATCCTGGACAATCTTCATGTGGCTGGCGGGCGTATGCTGCGGCTGATCGATCTTCTGGAGGGCCGGGTTTCGGCCTAGCGATCCGCGCGTTGCGAAAATTCTTGGCCTAGCCTGGTTGCCGCAGGAGCCCAGGCGCTACTTCGCGAATTTCAGCATCCGCGGGTCCTTCATGACCCGGGCCATCATCGCTTCGCGGAGCGCGCCGATGGTCTTCAGCGGGCGGGCGACGACCTCGAACTCGGTGATCAGCCCTTCTTCATTTGTGGTGATCAGGTCGACACCCACGATGTCCAGGTCACCGACCTTCGCCTCGAACTCCAGCGCGTGATTGGGACCGTCCGACCAGCTCCGCCGGTACCGAAAATCTTCGAAGATCTCGGCAACGTGGCCAAGCAGGATGGCGGTCACCTCCCGGCCCTGCCATTCCGCCCAATAGGTCGGTGGGCGGAAGATCACATCCTCGGCGAGCATCGCTTCGGTCGCGTCGTGATTCTTGTGCTCGATCATATCGAGGATTTTCTGGGCAAATGGTGAGCCGGTCATCTGACCCTCCATGAAGCAGCGCTCTGTCTCAAATCTAGACGGCTGCCTCAAGCCAATCCACATAATTTAGATAAATAAAGTCAATAGGTTAATAGAATTTAATTCTCATTTACGTAGCGGCATGCCCTCAGCTTTCCTGCGCCCAATCCAACTGGAGGGAGAGGCAGGATGCTCCGGATTTTGATCGCACTACTGGCGACGGGCGGCCTGGCCGAGGCGGCCGAGGCAGAGCGGGTGACGGGCGAGATCTCGGTCTTTGTCGATGGTTCGCTGAGCGAAACCCATGATCTCGCTTCGGTCGGTGGCGAGGGTCACGCTGCAATCCGTGTTGATGAGAATTGGGGTGTGCAGTTCGACCTTTTCGGCGGCCGTTTCCTCGAGGATACCGAAGAAAACACGTTTGTCACCGGCGGGGCGCATGTCTTCTATGCAACACCTCAATTCGCCGTCGGCGTGACGACCACAGGCGGCGAGATCGGTGGTTTCGACTCGATCTCGGCAGGTGGAGAAGCCGCGTACTTTCTGACGGACACAAATCTCTACGCCGATGTTGACGCGATCTGCGCCGACCATTTCGACACCTGTCTACTGAACGGGCGTCTCGGTGCGCAGCACTTCCTTACGGAAAATCTGGCGATCCAGGCCAGCGGCGGCTATGGCCGTTTTCTAATGGAGACACCCTTCGCCGAGGGGGTTCTGACCGGCACCGTCAATCTCGACTGGCGGATGCGCGACACGCCCTTTGGTGTCAGCCTTGCCTACGGCTATCTTCGTCTGACCGAGGGGTTGGGAGCGGACGGCTTCCACAGTGTCTCCGCAGCGATTAGCATCCAGCTGGGCACCGAAACGCTCAAGGAGCAGCGGCGCTCCGGCCCCATTTTCACCGAGCCGTCACCTCAGCTCAATGCGCTGCTGGGTGGCTTTGTGGGCTTTCTGGATGGAACGCGCTTCAGTCCCCCAGGCCGCTGACAAAAGGTCAGATGACGCGGCTCATATAACCCTGCCGCGGTGCCTCGTCGCTGGGATGTTTCTGGGGGGCGAAACTATCCGCGTCTGAAGGCGTCGGCGTGTAATGCACACGCATTGTGAGCCGGATTGCTCCGATGACCGAAAACAGCATGAAAAGCCCGTTCACCAACGCACCGGCCAGATTGAACGCCCCCATCATCGAGAACAGGATACAACCGGCCGCCACGCCGTTGAGGCAGCAATAGAGCATCCGGTTGCCGTCGATCTGACCTATTTGCACGCCCATATAGGCAATCACGTATAAAGCGACCCCAACCAGCCCAACCGCATCGTAGAGATTGGGCATTAGCGCTTGCAGCGCGCTTGCCCGCTCCTTCAGAAACGCGAGGGTCTCTATTCCATCTGGAAATCCATCAAACGCAATCATCGGCATAGGCTCCTGCTCCGCGAGACACCATTCCTCCCGCGATGCAGACATTTTCCCAGATCTGTGCTCGATGGACTGTGAGGAAACTTACCCGAGCTCTGATTTCCCCAGCTGAGCAGTCAATGTCGTGGATTAGGCCGGCGCCGTCTCTTGAAAATCAGTGCGGGCGCCGAAGCTTTCGAACCACTCGGTTAGGCGTGGGCGACCCTCACGCCAGCCGAGATCCGGATAGCGGAAATCGAGATAACCTAGCGCGCAGGCGACGGCGATCTCGGCAATCGTGATCTTCTCGCCGAAGGCAGCGGATCGGCCTTCCAGATCGCCGAGCGCACGCTGCACCTTGGAAATCTGGGCCTGCACCCAGGGCGCGTACCGCAGCTCCTCCGGGCGGACTCGTGCCTCGTAGACGCCGAGCACGGCGGCATCCAGAATCCCGTCGGCAAGCGCTTCGGTGGTAAGGACGTGGAACTCGGCAGCGCCCGCCGGGTAGAGCTCACCCTTCGCCCGTGCATTCAGATAGCGGCAGATCACCCGGCTGTCGAAAAGTACCGTTCCGTCGTCGAGAACCAGCGCCGGGATCTTGCCGAGTGGATTGGCCCCGCAGACGCCTTCATTCGGATCGACCGGGGTTCCGAACCCGTCGACGATCTCAACATCGCCCTCCTGCCCCGTGATCTTCAGAACCATCATGACCTTGCGGACGAACGGAGACGGGGCGGCGTGGAATAGTTTCATGGAGTAGTCCTTGTGGTTTGGCCGGCTGGATCGGGCCGTCCTTCAGGTGGGCTCTTGGGCTCTTGAGCGCGGCCGAACAATCGGCCGACAACCATCGAGGTACGCGGAGTGTAACGGTAAGGCGTCACCGGCTCCACCGTTTCGCGCCGCGTCATCCGCCAGAAGGCGAACAGGATCAGGAAAAGATGCCCTCCGGCAATGAAGTAGAAGAGCGCCGGGGGGCCGAAGGCGTCCAGCAGGCGCGCACTGACGGTCGGGCTGATGACCGCGCCGATCGAGAAGAAGAAGATGAGCGAGGCGTTGAGCTCCAACGCCTCATCCGGCCCCGCCCGGTCGTTCGCCAATGCCGAGGAGACCGAGTAAACCGGATAAGACGTCGCGCCGAACAATGCAGCAGTTAGATACAGGAGCCACGGATCGCCGGAGGCCTGAACGGTCCACATGCAGCAGGCAATTGCCGCAAGCGAGATGAAGATCAGCACAGTGCGCCGCTCGAACTTATCCGCAAGCCAGCCGATCGGGTACTGCACAAGAATTCCCCCGATCATTGCCATCGAGAGAAAGATCGCCAGTTCCGTTGCCTCCAGCCCGTTCTCGAGCCCGAAGAGGGGGCCGACCATCCGAAACGCGGCCCCGGTCGCCCCAGCGACCATGATCCCGATCGCGGCGAGAGGGGAGAGCATGTAGGCCTTGACCGGACGCAGGCGCGGGGTGTCCGGGATCTCCGGCGCCACCCGTCGGCTCAGGGTTAGGGGCAGCAAGCAGAGACAGCAGAACACCGCAACGATGTTGTAGGCGGCATAGCTGGTCGGATCGAGCACGGCTATCATTGCCTGTGCCGTGATCTGCCCGCCCATGTCGACGACACGAAAGATGCCGTAGACCCGCCCACGGTTGTGGTTCTGGGTCTTGGCTTGAAGCCAGCTCTCGATCACCGTGTAGGCTGAGGCGATCGCGACCCCGGTCAGAACGCGCAGCGCGGCCCAGTAGATCGGCCCGTCGAGCACCGGGTGCAGCAACGCCCCGGTAGCACCGATGGCGGCTGCTGCCGCGAAGCTGCGGGAATGGCCGACCATCCCTATGTAGCGCGGTGCCAGATAGCAGCCGATGAAGAAACCCGCGAAATGGGCCGAGCCAAGCAGGCCGATCTCCTCGGCCGTGAAGCCACGCGCGGAGGCTGCCAGCACGTCAAGCGGGCCAAGCGATCCCGATCCCATCTGCACGAGGAAGATGGACAGAAAGAGCGCTGCGAAGGAGATGAGGGTGCGCATTGGGGCCTCTGTGTCGGATCGGACCCTGACCTATCGTCATCTTCCCGTCTAACCGCCAGCCGACACCCATTGTCGAAAACGCGTTTTAATCCGATGCAAATGCGTCAGTCCGTGCGCTTGTTCGGGAACGGGCGCCTTGATAATCAGGATACGCAACTAATCAGGGGAGCGAGTTGGCCGGATTGAACGACATCATTCCGCCGGACAAGCGGGAGAAATCGGCCAAGATCGGGCCGCTGCGCGGATTGCTGCCGTTCCTCGCACCCTATCGCGGGCTTATTGCTGGCGTGGTGATCGCCCTGCTGACGGCGGCCGGGTTCACGCTCATCTTACCGGTTGCGTTTCGCCGGGTAATCGACGGCTTCACGGCCGAGAACGCGGCTCTCATCGACAATTATTTCATGTCGTTGATCGTGGTCGCCGCAGCACTTGCTTGTGCCACCGCCGCGCGCTTCTACCTCGTCTCGAAGCTGGGCGAGCGGGTAGTTGCCGATGTTCGAAAGGCGGTGTTCTCGCATGTCGCCGGATTGTCGCCCGGGTTCTATGAGCGACTGATGACCGCCGAGGTGCTCACGCGCCTCACCTCGGACACGACCGTGATTCAGGGTGTTGTCGGGGCGACGGCCTCGGTCGCGCTGCGCAACATACTCATCCTCGTCGGCGGCACGATCATGCTGCTGGTCACTTCGCTGAAGCTCACCGCGATTACGCTGTTGATCGTCCCGGCTACTGTTTTTCCAATCCGCTCGCTGGGCCGGAAGGTCCGCCATCTCTCGCGCCTCAGCCAGGACCTGATCGCGGAGAGTGCAACCCACGCAGGCGAGATGCTGCAGGCGGTGCAGACCGTCCAAGCGATGACCTATGAGGAACAGGCGCGAGCGGAGTTCTCCGGGCGGGTCGAGAAGGCCTATAAAGCCTCGATGCAGCGGGTCCGGGCGCGCGGCCTGATGACCCTGATCGTGATCTTCCTCGCTTTCGCCGGGATCGTTGGAGTGCTCTGGATTGGGGCGCGCGACGTGATGGCGGGCGTCATGAGCCAGGGTGAGATGGCGCAGTTCCTGCTCTACGCGGTCTTCACCGCCGGTGCAGTCGGCGCGCTGTCCGAAGTCTGGGGCGAGCTGCAGCGGGCGGCCGGGGCGACCGAGCGGCTGATCGAGCTAATGAACGTAGACGATCCCGTGGCTGAACCCGAGAGGCCCGAGAAGCCTTCTGGGAACGCGGGTTCGATCCAGTTCGAGAACGTCGCCTTTGCCTATCAAACACGCAGCGAGACGCCTGCGCTAAAGGATGTCAGTTTCGAGGTAAGCCCGGGTGAAAACGTCGCCCTCGTCGGGCCGTCGGGCGCGGGCAAGACGACGATCCTTCAACTCCTTCTGCGTTTCTACGACCCCGACAGCGGTCGTATCCTCGTTGATGGGACCGAGACGGGCCGGATGAGCCGCGCGGATCTGCGCCGCAGGCTCGCCCTTGTGCCGCAGGAGCCGATCATTTTCGCTGATTCCGTCGCCGCGAACATCCGGTTCGGCAGACCCGGTGCAAGCCAGGAAGAGGTGGAGGCCGCAGCCAAGGCGGCAGCCGCGGATGAATTCATTCGCGGGCTTCCTGAAGGCTACGACACATGGCTGGGGGAGCGGGGTGTCCTGCTCTCAGGTGGGCAGAAGCAGCGTATCGCGATCGCCCGCGCGATCCTGCGCGATGCGCCGATTCTGCTGCTGGATGAAGCAACCTCCTCGCTCGATGCGGAAAGCGAGCGCGCGGTGCAACAAGCGGTAGAGGCGCTGTCCAACGGGCGCACAACCTTAGTTATCGCGCACCGTCTCGCCACGGTGAAACGCGCTGACAAGATCGTCGTGCTTGAAGGCGGGCGCGTCGTCGCGATGGGAACCCATGACACCCTGGTCGATCAAGACGGCCTTTATGCGCGCCTTGCAAGGCTCCAATTCACCGAAAGTCTCGCCGCCGAGTAACCCGCGCAGACACCGCTTGAATTTCTCGGCCGCGCAGTCCATGTTCCGCGCCGTATTGGGGCAGCCCGTCCCACCCACTATACGGAGTGACCATGGCCAAGGAAGAAATGCTCGAATTCCCCGGGGTCGTGATCGAGCTTTTGCCGAACGCAACCTTCCGGGTGAAGCTCGAGAACGGCCATGAGATCATCGCCCATACCGCCGGCAAGATGCGCAAGAACCGTATCCGGGTTCTGGCGGGCGACAAGGTGCAGGTCGAGATGACGCCCTATGACCTGACCAAGGGGCGGATCACCTATCGCTTCAAGTGATCGGAGAGAGGGCGCGATGCGCCTGATCCTCGGCAGCGGCTCGGCACGACGGCTCGACCTGCTGGCGCAGATCGGCGTTGTGCCTGAAGAAGTCTGCGCGGCGGATATTGATGAGGCTCCGCTCAAGGGCGAGGTGCCCCGTGTCTATGTCGAGCGGATGGCCCGCGAGAAGTCTCAAGCCATTGAGACCAAAGACCTGCTGCTCACCGCCGATACCGTCGTGAGCATCGGCCGCCGGATCCTCGGCAAACCGGCAGACGCCGCCGAGGCGGCGGCGTTCCTCCTCCAGCTTTCCGGCCGGCGCCATCGGGTTACGACCTCCATCTGCCTGCGCCATGGCGAGACGATGCGTCAACGGACGGTGGAGACGCGGGTAAAAGTCAAACGCATTAGCGATGCCGAGATCAGCGCCTACCTCCGCTCCAACGAGTGGCAGGACAAAGCGGGTGGCTACGCAATCCAAGGGATAGGGGCGGCGTTCATCCCGGAGATCATCGGCAGCTACACCTCCGTCGTGGGCCTGCCGCTTACCGAAACCGCCGGGCTTTTGACAGGCCTCGGCTACCCCGTCTCGTTCGAGGGCGAGCCCGCGTGACAGAGCGCTCGATCCTCGTGCAGCTCGATCCAAAGATCGAGGGCGACAGGCCTGACAGCACCCGGCCAGCCGCCGTTGCAGTGGTGGAGGGTGGCAGGCTAATCGACCTGATCATTGATCCGCCTCAGGCAGACTGGATCCCTCAGCCCGGTCTGATCGGGACCGCCAAGGTCGCCCGTTTGCTCGGCGATGGGCGCGGAGCCTTCGCGGATGGGCCGGGTGTCAGTCTGTTCCTGAAAGATCGCGGGGCTCTGCGTGCCGGCGAGACGGCCTTGATCCAGGTGAGCGGTTATGCTGAACCCGGGAAAGCGATCCCCGCCTCCACTCACCCGCTGATTAAGAAGCGGCACATCATCCTGACCCCGTCGAGCCCGGGCGTGAATCTCTCTCGTGCCATTCCCAAAACTCATACAGCGGAGTTGGAGTCTCTCAAGCCGACTGTGGAAGCCATTTTAGATCAGAGGCTGAGAGGCGCAGGTGCGATCCTGCGCACCGACGCGCCAAGGGTGACGCACGCGCAGATCGTGGCGGAGTTGGAGGAGGCGATCGAGAATTGGCTGTCGATCGGGGCGCGTTTTGCGGAGTGGTCTGAGCCGCGCTGGCTCTGGGGAGGAGAGGATGCCTTGTCGCTTATCGGGCTTTGGTCAACCGATGGGACGCGGCCCGATATCTGGTTTGCAGGGAAAGGGGCTGAGGACGGCACGGTCGCCCGAAATTCGGAGGCTTCGCTGGCGGATCTGCACGGTTTCCACCGCATTTTCGACGGTCCGGATCTCTTTGATCACTTTGGAATATGGGAACAGATTCAAGGGCTTGGCGAAGTCACACTGCCCTCCGGCGGGACAGTCATCGTTGAAGCGACGCGGGCGTTCGTTACCGTCGATGTGAACACCAAGGCCAACTTCTCGGGCGGGGCGGCGATGACGGTAAATGTGGAGGCCTGCCGGGAGCTGCCGAGGCTCCTGCGCCTCCTGGGCCTTGGAGGCCAAATTATCGTTGATTTTGCGCCACTTAAGAAGACTCACCGCAAGAAAATCGAGGAGACTCTGAGGGCCGCATTCCGCAAATGCCCGGTCGAGACGACGCTGGCGGGCTGGACCCCGCTGGGCAATTTCGAGCTGCAGCGGAAACGCGAACGGCGACCGCTTGAGCTGAACCTTCACTTTAGAAACTTGACGACCTTCTGATCGATCCTTGTTTTCACGCGCCTATGCCAGCCGCGGAGGCCAAGCCATCTCGCGATGCGGACCGCGAGCGCATCATAGGTCCCATATCGCTGCGAGGCGAGCTTTAAGTTCTTGATCTTGTTGTCGATTCTTAAGGTTAGATTGCCGAGGTAACCGGGGCGTTCCAGAGGCAACCCACTTGGCTGATAGCCCCTTCGCCCCAAAAGGGGGCCGAGCCTTCCCTCGATCAGTGAGACATTCCGGTTGGTCTGCTTTCGGCGCCATTGCTCGATCAGCGAGGGATCCGGCTGACTATAGGTGCTGTCCTTGTTGTAGCTCAACATCGCCGGGTCGAAATCGATCCTGAGGAAGTTGCAGACCCGCGTCAGATGTTCGGTGGGTGCGGTGATGAGATCTTCGTAGCGGACCTCCATATGCTGATTGGCCTCAAGACCGCAAACCACACTGTCCCAATTCGTTTCCGTTTTGATCCAATGGCTTACGCCCATGTAGACATTCCCAGCGAAGCCCATGCCGACACTTGATTGGGCGATGTCGCGCGGGTCGCGGAGGAGGTGGATGATGCGGGCCTGCGGGAAGGCGGCGAGAGCGCGGTCGAGGTGGCGGTGCAGAATGAGAACCAGCATACCCGGCGATTTCGCAGCGAGCTGTCGCGCCAGTGCCCGGGTTGCATCGAGGCCCTCTGCCTCCCATGGCACCTCGAGGTTTCCTATCCCGAAGATCCGGTCGAAGCTGAGCTCCTCGTGATCGAAACCCCAAGAGCCGCCTGATTTTTCCTCAAGGAAATCAACGAGAAAGTCACTCTCGCCCGGGCAATGCAGCGCGGGATGCGCGTTCATCATCAGCCGGAGCAGCGTGGTGCCAGAGCGTAGCGCGCCATAGATGATCACCGGGTCCGTCACATCCGCCTCCCTGTTCGCGGCCCGGTTTTAAAGACCGGACAAGGTGGCGAAAAGATGAATCTTCACGGCCATTCTCTGACCGGAGATCGACCGCAAACTCCCAGAAATCAGGGGTATCCTTTGGTAACGCTTGCGTAGTGCTTTCGTAACCCTTCCGGTCAGCCCCGGCCCTGCCTCACGCCTCGAGGATCACCTCGCCATCGGCCACCGTGGGGGCGGCGAGGTTCAGGTCGTAGGCGTTATGGACGATCCAGTCGCGGGCGAGCTTCATGCTCTCCTCCGTCCCGAACCTGGTCTCACAGACGGTGACGGAGGCCCCGCCGGTCGGGCCCTTGATCAGGATGTAGGAGCGAAAGCCCGAGACCGAGCTGATGAGATCCTCGACCTCTCTCTTGCGCGTCTCGAGCAGATCAAAGAGCTCGCCCGCGCCGGGGCCGGAATAGAGCCTGACGACTGCATGCATGATCACCTCCATATCTGATGAAGGCGTCCAGTATAGCACGGATGAAGGGTGGCCCGGACGCTCAGGTCCAAGCGAGCGCGGTGCCGATAAGGATCAGGACGCCGCCCGCGATCTCCTTCGCCGTGAAGTGCTCGCCAAAGAGCCAATAGGAGGCGGCGGCGATGATCAGCACCTCGAGCCCGAGGATCGCGACATAGATAAACCCGATCCGCTCGACTTTCAGCGCCTCGATCTCCATCAGGATGCCGAGCGCCATGGTGGCGAGGATCACGAGCCCGATCAGCGCCGTGGGCCCCTGGCCCCAGAACTTCATGGCGATCATGCAGACGGAGTAGCAGGCGGCCGAGGCCAGCACGAAGACGGGCATGGTTATGGTCATCGCTTCTCTCCAATGGCTACACGTTATGGGAGAAGGATGACGGAAGGGACGCGCAGGGGCTGTGAGGTTTGGTACACAATAGAAGTGATTGGACTGTGAGTGTCACCCGACAGTTTTGATAAACGCAACGCCGTTCTGATTCTCCACGATTTTAATGGATGGTGAGTTTGAAAGGCTGTGGATAAAGCAATGATGAACGGTCAACAGACTATCTTGTAAATCAGGATCGTCTTCCAGTATCTCAATATTCAAACCGTATTCGATGCACTCTTGCCGGCCAATATGACGACCGTGGCTTTTATTCTCACTAAAATCTGAGAACCTATCTACGATTCTAGAGGCAAGCGTATCTTTATCGATACTTTGGGAGAACATATTGTTCTTCAAAGCATCCGTTACAAAGTCTTTTGACCAGCGAACTGCATTCTCGCAAGTTGCAAGATAAGTGGGTGTATACTTCTGGAGTATAAATTGCCACGCTGCGAGCCGCGACTGATCTTTGGTAATTTCCCTGATCGCCTGCTCAAACTCTTCTTTTACCGCCGCCGCTGGTACGCCCGAAATCTGAGGATCAATTGGTCCAAGATTTGAATGTTTCGCCATCACGATCGACTTGCAGGAGCAGGCCACCATGGTCCCAGCCGACATCGCAATCTGAGGAACAATCGCCCGAACATCGTTGCCAAACATCGACCTGAGATACTCTACTAAGGACTC
Source organism: Pseudomonadota bacterium (assembly GCA_039180675.1). GTDB lineage: Bacteria > Pseudomonadota > Alphaproteobacteria > Rhodobacterales > Rhodobacteraceae > Thermohalobaculum. Next base: position 32,662 of record JBCDDC010000011.1, read on the forward strand.
TGCTGCAGCAATGTCGCCGCCTGGCGTATGAAGAATTAGGTCTAGCCCCTGGCTTCGATCCATTTTGTGGATCGCCATCATAAAAGCATTCTTGTCCTCGTCACGGAGATCCATGCCAAACGCATAAGGCTTGGAGAGCCAGCCAGAATAGTATGCGATTACATTCCGCCCAGTAAGCCTGAATAGTCTTTTCAGATACTTTCGTCGTACGCTGTCTAAGCCCGCTTTAGCGGAATTGAAAAGCCGAGCATCTTCTCTCTTAATCTCTTCAAGTACTTGGTTCCAATTTGGCATCTAAAGTGTTACCTTTATGCTCTGGGCCTGCTGAAACAGGAAAAGTAGTGTTCGATATCTCGCTGTTTATAAGATCGTATCCTACAGGATAGGTGAAGTAGGTTGGTTCAGTCCCAGGCTGTACTAATCCATCGTCAATAAGCTGCTGCAGTTGGTTCGCCAGCATCCAAGGTTCCTCATCTCGCATCGGGCAGCTGCAGCTCTTAAGTGGCTGGTGATTCGGAATCATAATCCATAATGAGTCAACCATCCATCTTCAACGCATTGATGAACGCCTCCTGCGGGATGTCGACCTTCCCGAACTGGCGCATGCGCTTTTTACCGGCTTTCTGCTTGTCGAGCAATTTCCGCTTTCGGGTTGCGTCGCCGCCATAGCATTTCGCGGTGACGTCTTTGCGCAGCGCCGAGATCGTCTCCCGCGCGATGATCCTGCCCCCTAGTGCCGCCTGGATCGGGACCTTGAACATGTGCTGGGGGATCAGCTCCTTCAGCTTTTCGCACATCACGCGGCCGCGGCTCTCGGCCTTGTCGCGGTGGACGATGGTGGAGAGCGCGTCCACCGGCTCCTCATTCACCAGGATCTGCATTTTGACGAGGTGGCCGGCCTCGTAGCCATCCATCTGGTAGTCGAAGCTTGCATAGCCCTTGGTCACCGATTTGAGCCGGTCGTAGAAGTCGAAGACGACCTCGTTGAGCGGCAGGCGGTAGACGACCATGGCCCGCGTGCCTGCATAGGTGAGGTCGAGCTGGATGCCGCGGCGTTCCTGGCAGAGTTTGAGCACGTCGCCGAGGAAGTCGTCCGGGACAAGGATGGTGGCCTTGATCCAGGGCTCCTCGATCCGGTCGATCTTGACCACGTCGGGCATGTCGGCGGGGTTGTGCATCTCGTGCTCCGTCCCGTCGGTCATGTGGATGTGGTAGACGACCGAGGGGGCGGTGGTGATGAGGTCGATGTCGTATTCGCGCTCAAGCCGGTCGCGAACGACCTCGAGATGCAGCAGGCCGAGGAAGCCGCAGCGGAAGCCGAAGCCAAGTGCGGCGGAGGTCTCCATCTCATGGCTGAAGCTGGCGTCGTTCAGCGCGAGTTTCTCGATCGCGTCGCGGAGGTTCTCGAACTCCGCACTGTCGACCGGGAAGAGGCCGCAGAAGACGACCGGCTGGGCGGGCTGGAAGCCGGGGAGTGCTTCGGCGCAGGGTTTCTTCTCATGCGTGATGGTGTCGCCGACGCGGGTGTCGCGGACCTGTTTGATCGACGCGGTGAGGAAGCCGATCTCGCCGGGGCCGAGGTGGTCTGCCTGCAGCATCTCGGGCGTGAAGACGCCGATCCGGTCGACCGGGTAGACGGCGTTTGTGGACATCATGCGGATGCGCTCGCCCTTTTTCAGGCGGCCGTCGATGACGCGGATGAGGACGACGACGCCGAGATAGGCGTCGTACCAACTGTCGACCAGCATGGCCTTGAGCGGCGCGTCCGGGTCGCCCTGCGGTGCTGGAAGGCGGGTGACGATGGCCTCCAGCACCTCCGGGATGCCGAGGCCGGTTTTGGCGGAGATCAGGACCGCGTCGGAGGCGTCGATGCCGATCACGTCTTCGATCTGCTCGGCCACGCGCTCGGGCTCGGCGGCGGGGAGGTCGATCTTGTTCAGGACGGGGACGATCTCGTGATCCGCGTCGATCGCCTGGTAGACATTGGCGAGCGTCTGTGCCTCGACCCCCTGGGAGGCATCGACGACCAGGAGAGAGCCCTCGACCGCGCGCATCGAGCGCGAGACCTCGTAGGCGAAATCCACGTGGCCCGGCGTGTCGATCAGGTTCAGGATATAGTCCTGCCCGTCTTCGGCCGTATAGGCGATGCGCACGGTGTTGGCCTTGATGGTGATCCCGCGCTCGCGCTCGATGTCCATCGAGTCGAGAAGCTGCGCCTTCATATCCCGGTCGGCGACCGTGCCGGTCGACTGGATCAGCCGGTCGGCGAGCGTCGATTTCCCGTGGTCGATATGGGCGACGATGGAGAAGTTTCGGATTTGCGCAAGCTCGGTCATGAGGCGGACGATATGCGGCCTGCCACCATGGGCGTCAAGCGCTGCGTTTGCGAACGCCACTACCAAACCTTATGTCTGAAAGATTGGTTTTGGAGGCAGCATGTTCGGATGTCGTATGATGGACGTGGTTTGATCTGATCGATAAGATCTTTTCTACGTCAAAAAGGGGATCAGCGGCTTTAAGCACTGATCCCCACTTTCATTGGAGGCCAGAGTGAAAGCCGAGTTCCGCTCGTGGCACATTTTACTTATCTCCAGCCCTTTGCTGGTCATCGCGGGCATTGTTCTCACGACGTATGAGAGTTTTGAGGTCGCGGTCTGGATCCCCTATGGCGGCGCATGGCTGACGGTGCTCACAGTCTACTTGAGAACCGCCAACATGGAGCGGACGCGGACGCAGGATACCCTGAGCACGCTACAGTCCCTGCGCACGAACCCGGACTATCTGAGGTCAGCCGCCGTTCTAAAAGAAGCGATCGGACCGCTGGGGACGCCGATCGGATCCGTACTGCAAGAGGAGATGCGCAATGAGCAGCCAACCAGAGTAGATTCCACAAATCCTGACTTCAATTACGCTGCGCATTTTGTGCTGAACCAATACGAATTCATCGCCGCGGCCACGCGTTTGGGCTCGATGGACAAAGCTCTGCTGCGCGAGACGATACGCTCGATCTTGATTGGTCTAGCAGGCAGTTTTCAAGATGTGATCCATGAGATCCGCCAGAAAGATCCCAGCACCTGGGAGAATTTTGTCTGGCTCTATGCCGAGCTGCGCGATGGTAAGGGGCCCGATCCAGGTCTGCTCGATCCTGGTCCAGTCGAGGAGGCTTGGTATCGCTATCGCAATCAGGCGCATCGGGTCGAGGTGAGGGCGACGAAGTGATAGCTGCCTGGTGACGCTGTCGTGAAGGCGGGCCGCCCAGATCTGCGCTGGAGCAAAGCGCGATGCTTGAGGAGAGCGCGATGCGAATCTGGCTAACTGCGCTGGTGATTGCGATAGCACTCACCTCCGCCCACGCCGAGACCTGTGGCGGGCCAGAGGCGCCCTGTGCGATTGAGGGCGGGGTTTATCATGTCGCCTTGCCGGAGGGGGATGCGCGGCCGCCGGTCGTGCTCTGGCTGCACGGTCATGGTGGCTCCGGCGCAGGGGCGGTGAAGGGGTTCGCCACCAACTTCACCAAACGCGGATATGCGGTCGTGGCGCCGACCGGGCAGCAGACCTTGCTGTCGAAGACCGACTGGAGCGTTTCGGACGGGCTCGACTGGCCGCGCGACGATGTTGCGTTCCTGAAGGCGGTGCTGGCGGATGCGACCTCGCGCTTCGGGCTGGATCGGGAGCGTGTGCTGGTCGCCGGGTTTTCCCGTGGCGGATCGATGGCGTGGGAGCTGGCGTGCCGGGCGCCCGAGATCGGCGCCGCCTATGCGGCCGTCGCCGGTGCGTTCTGGGAGCCGATGGTGGCGCAGTGCCCGTCCCCGGTGCATCTGAACCACACGCATGGCTTTACCGACCGGCTGGTGCCGTTCGAGGGGCGAAAGGTCGAGTTTCAGGGATTTGCCTTTCACCAGGGCAGCGTCATGAAGGGTATCGATGTCTGGCGTGAAGCAAATGGCTGCATGACGAGCGGCGCGCATCAGTTCCGCACCGATGGAGGCTGGGAGAAGAGCTGGCACGATTGCGAGGAGGGCTCGATCACCCTGACCCTGACCCAGGGCGGCCACGGCATCCCAAAGGGCTGGACCGCGCGCGTGCTGATCTGGTTCGAGAGCCTGCAGGAATAGAGCGCCTCTTGGCTCAGGATGCGGTTCTCAATGTATTGAAGTCCACCGCGCGTCGCAGTGGGCTCCAAGCCATCTGGCAGCCGGTGACGGGATTACGATCCGGGAAACCTGCCCGGCCGGGTGCGGAGGAAGGCGGTATCGAAGGATTTCCGGCCCGGCCGCTTGCGCACGAAGAGATCCTCGCTCTGGACCGAGAACTGGTCGCTGCCCTGAACGAACTGATCGCCGCCCGGGATGTTGGTGCTTCCCTGGCCGAAGAAGAAGCCACCATCGGCGCTGTCGAGCTGGTCGTCCTCGACTGCCTCGGGGGCGCTCTCCGCCTTGGTGGTCTGATCGGTCTTGTCCGTCTTTTTCTGGTCACTCATGAGAAACTCCATCTTCTTTGGATCTGTCAGTTCGTTACTGTGTTGGGAAGCGCGGTTTCGGCCCGCGCAGGTGCGATTCAGCGAGTAGGCCGCCGTCTGAGGACGCCCTGCGTGTTGATCAATTGATCGTCGGAGAGGTCCGCCGTCACGGTATTCATATCCATGCCGGGGATCTTGCCTTTGGCCATCGTGCTGCCGCCGGCCATGACCACGCTGCCTTGTGTGAAGTTCAGGCTGAGACCGCCATCAATATCGCCTAGCTGATCTTCGCCGATCTCTTCGGGGCCGCCATTGGCCTTGTCTTCGAGATCCTTGGGTGTTCTTGGGCCCGTCATACTCAACTCCTGACACATACCGCACGGCGCGAGTGCCCCGCGATCTGCAACCGACAGTATCACAGCTTCGCAGCAGCGGGTGTAAGGAAAATTACAGGCTCATGGACGCAGAGTATCGACCAGGGAACGGGCTGCGTGTTCGACCATGTCGAGGGCGAGCTCATAGTCGGCCGGGCCGCCATAGTAGGGGTCGGGGATCTCCTTGCCATCCGGGTCGAATAGGCGGATCTCGGCTTTCGCGCCGACTGGGCGCTGTGCTTCGAGATTGCGCAGGTTGGCGCGGTCCATTGCGACGATGAGGTCGAAGGCGTGGAAGTCCTCGGCGCGCACCTGACGGGCGCGCTGGGCCGTGTTGTCGTATCCCCTTGCCTCGGCTGCGGCGAGGCCGCGCGGATCAGGCGGGTTGCCGATGTGGTAGGCGCCGGTTCCGGCGCTGTCGACCTGCACGTCGAGCCCGGCCTCGGCCGCCAGCTTGCGAACTGCGCCCTCGGCCATGGGAGAGCGGCAGATATTGCCGAGGCAGACACAGAGAATGCGCATGGGTTCCCTTCCCTTGAACTAACTGGTTTTCGATAGCAGGCTGGGCGGAGGAGTAAAGCGGATGAGTTGGTTTTCTGGGCGGCCGCGCGAGGTTTTTGGGAGTGGCGGTGGCCGAAGATCGAGTGGACCCGTCTGGCGGCTCTCGTCTCAGCTGCCTTTCCGGGATTTACCGTTCCAAAGCTGCCCGGTGATGACCGGGGCGCGGGTGCCGCCCTGGGTGAAGCCGGTGAGCACTTCGTCCTCCACCTCTGGCAGGAACGTGCTGGTCTGCTCGTTCCAGTCCGCATCCGCGAGGACGCGGCCCTGCTGGCGGCCGCCGCCTATTGCCTCTTCCATGTCTGCATCCGAAAGTGTGGTCGGTGACTTGTCTTTCCGGTCTGGCATGGCAGCCTCCATCAACGATGTCATGGACGGTGAATCATAGCAGGCACCGGTGCCGACTGCAGTAGGGATTGATACAGTCTGATGGGGGCAGGGATGGAGCACATCGTCATTCTGACCGGCGCGGGCGTGAGCGCGGAAAGCGGGCTCGGCACCTTTCGCGATGCCGATGGGCTCTGGACCAAGTACGATCTGGAGGATGTGGCGACCCCGCAGGGTTATGCCCGCAACCCGGATCTGGTGCTGGATTTCTACAACGCGCGCCGGGCGAATTGCCGGGGCGCCGAGCCGAATGACGCGCATTATGCGCTGGCCCGGCTGGCACGGGAGTTTGACGGGCATGTGACGCTGATCACCCAGAACATCGACGACCTGCATGAGCGCGGCGGCAGCCCGGAGGTGATCCACATGCATGGCGAGTTGATGCGCGCACTTTGCGCGGCCTGCGGGCATCAGTGGGACTGGCGGGAGGATATGAGCCGGGCGGATACCTGCGACCGATGCTCAGCCGCAGGCGCGGTTCGCCCGGATGTCGTCTGGTTCGGCGAGATGCCCTATCATATGGACCGGATCGGAGCGCTGCTGACGGGGGCGACGCAGTTCGTCGCCATCGGCACCTCGGGCGCGGTCTATCCGGCAGCCGGATTCGTGACCGAGGCGCGGATGCTGGGGATCAGCACGCTGGAGATCAATTTCGAGGCGTCGGATAACACGAAGGCGTTTGACCGGCGCATCCTCGGCCCCGCGACCGAGGCCGTGCCGAGATGGGTGGAGAGTCTGATTGGTTCTTGATCTCGCGCAAATGCAAGACACAGGCGATGTGCAAAAGTCGCGCAAGCCGCAAGCGAGGCAATGATGGCCCGGTCTAAGAAACACTCAACACCCCGGCTAAGCGATCTCGACCTGACGCTTAAACTCGACGCGACTGCGTATGAGCGGCAATTGCTGCGGCTGCAGGAAAAGCTGTCGGTGATCCAGCAGGCCTATCTGGTTCAGGGCCATAACGGCGTGATCGTCTTCGAAGGCTGGGATGCGGCGGGTAAGGGCGGGACCATACGGCGCCTGTCGGCGGCCTTCGATCCGCGCAGCTTCAAGGTCTGGCCGATCGGTGCGCCGCGAAACTACTACCTGAACCGCCATCACCTCCTGAGGTTCATGGAGCGTCTGCCGCCCAAAGGCGCGATCTCGGTCTTCGACCGGTCGTGGTATGGCCGTGTTCTGGTCGAGCGGGTCGAAGCGCTGACCCACAAAGACCGCTGGCGTGCCGCCTATCGCGAGATCAACGATTTTGAGCGGATGCTGACCGATGACGGGGTGCGCGTGATCAAGATCTTCATGCATATCTCGGCCGAGGAGCAGCTTCGGCGGTTCGAACAACGGCTGCGCAACCCGAGGAAGCGCTGGAAGCTGACCTATGAGGATTTCCGCAACCGGGCCAACTGGGATGCCTATAATGAGGCTGCGGATGAGATGTTCGCCAAGACCTCAACCCGCCACGCGCCCTGGACCCTTGTGCCCTCGGAGAACAAGAAGCATGGCCGGATCGCGGCGATTACGGAGATCGTCAAGCGGCTCGGCAAGGGGATCGACCTGACACCCCCGGCGATGGACGAGAATGTGGTGGCTGCGGCGATTGAGCATTTCGATCTGGAGCCAGAGCTTGTCGCCCGGCTGAGCGGGCGGACCGAGTAGGCCGCGCGGGCTGCCCTGACGCCCAGGGTTTGATCAGCTATGCTGAGCAGGCAATCACGGGGATGAAGATGCACATCGCGGGCGTCTGCCTCGACATCGAAGGCGTGCTTTTGCAGGAGGGACGGGCGCTCCCCGGCGCGGCGGAGGCGGTGGAGGCTACCCGGGCGGCGGGCCTGCCGCTCAGATGCCTGACCAACACGACCACCACCGCCCGCGCCGTGGTGCTGGCGCGGCTGAACGAGGCCGGGATCGGCGTCGACAAAGCCGAGGTGCTGACGCCTGCGGCAGGGGCGGCGGGGTTTCTGGAGACGCAAGGGATCACGCGGGTTCATCTGGCGGCGGCGCCAGAGTTGGCACGGGATTTCGCATCCTTCGATCTCTGCGATACGGACGCAGGCGCGGTGGTGATGGGCGACCTTCATCGCGGGTTCGACTGGGACCGGCTGAACGGGCTCTACCGGATGCTGGACGCCGGGGCCGTGCTGATCGCGCTCCACAAGAACCGATATTGCAGGCGCGGGGCGGAGAATGGGCTCGACCTCGGCCCCTTCGTCGCGGCGCTGGAATATGCAAGCGGGCAGATGGCGCGGGTGTTTGGCAAGCCATCGGGTGATTTCTTCGCCAGCGCGGTCGGGGGCATGGGCCTGGAGGCCGACAAGGTGGTCATGGTGGGCGATGATATCGAAGCGGATATCGGCGGGGCGCTGGCGGCGGGGTTGAAGGCCGTGCAGGTCAGAACCGGAAAGTACACTCCCCGCGACGAAGAGGAGGGGCGGCCGGTGCCGGATGCCCGCATCGCCTCGATCGCGGATCTGCCGGCGTTGCTGGATTTGTCGAGCCGCCAATTGACGGGTCGATAAGGTGGGGAAGGCATGGCTTAAGGTCAGACCGGGCCGTGCTCCTCGTGAGGCTTCAGAAACAGAAATGCCGCCCGGGGGCGGCATTGCGGTCTTTCCGATTGGATCGGGTGTCAGGCGGTTTGGGCCGCCATCACCTCTTTCTTGACCTTGAGCGCGTTGGCCGAGAGCTCTTCGTCCTTGGCTTTGGCGAGGTAGGCGTCCAGGCCGCCGCGGCGGTCGACGGTGCGCAGGGTGGAAGCCGCGACCTTGAACTTGAAGCTCCGGCCAAGGACATCGCTTTGGAGGGTCACCGGCTGCAGGTTGGGCAACCAGCGGTGCCGGGTCTTGTTGTTGGCGTGGCTGACGCGGTTGCCGGTCTGCACGCCCTTGCCGCTCAGTTCGCAACGACGGGACATTTGCGTATCCTCTGGTCTCTGGCGCGGCGGAGATCTGTCTCCAGCTCAGCGCGATGAAAACGAAGGCTGTCGTCTAAGGGTTTGGCCGCGTCGCGTCAACCGTTGTGACACGGGCTTGGCGGTGTGCTTTTGGGGTTGCCCGATCGGTGGACACAGTGGGGTTTCCAGCCTTGCGGAAGCGATGCATGATACGACGAGGCCCGGTGCCGCGGATCCCTTGCCAATTATCCAGCCGGGCATGCGGCGCATATTGCGGGCCTCCATATAAAAAAGGAGGATCGTTCCATGTCGCGCGTCGAGTCCCGGATCGCCGAGCACGAATTGCTGCTGCCCGCTCCGATGCATGTGCCAGGCGGGGTGAAGATCAAGTTTCCCTGGGTCAATATCCGGGGGGACCGGGCCTATTGCTCCGGCCACATACCTTTGACCGCCGATGGGCTGCCCGCGGGGCCGTTCGGCCAGGTCGGTGCAGAAGTCTCGAAGGACGAGGCTCATCTTCTGGCGCGCAATGCCGGGCTCTCGATGCTGGCGAGCCTGAAGCGGGCGCTGGGCGATCTCGACCGGGTCACGGCCTGGTGCCGGGTTTTCGGCATGGTCAACTCGGCGCCCGGGTTCGACCAGCACCCGTTTGTGATCAACGGGTTCACTGATCTGATCCTCGAGATCTACGGCGAGGACGCGGGCGCGCATTCCCGCTCGGCCATCGGGGTAGCTGGCCTGCCGATGAACGTGGCGGTCGAGGTCGAGGCGGAGGTGATCTTCCGCTGAGGTGCGTGGCGGGCCCGCTTCAGGCCGTGTTGCCGGTTTTCGCGGCCCGTACCATCCGCTCCAGCGCGTCGAGGAAGCGGCTGCGGTCTGCCTTGGTGAAGGCCTTGCCGCCGCCGCCCTGGTTCAGCGGGTTGGCCGCGCGCAGGTCGGCCATAAGGTCGCGCATCGCCAAGGCGTGGCCGATATTGGCGGCGGTGAACGCCTCGCCGTTGTGCTTGAGCGCGCGGCCTCCGGCCTCGATGCATTTCGCGGCCAGAGGGATGTCGCCGGTCACGCAGATATCGCCCGAGCCGATGCGCTCGGCGATCCACATATCTGCGGCATCCGGGCCGTCGGGGACGATCACGGTCTCGACCAGCGGGCTCCGGTCCGGCCGGATCCCGCCATTGGAGACCACCTTCACGGCGAGGCCGTGGCGTTCGGCAACTTTCAGCGCTTCGGCCCTGACCGGGCAGGCATCCGCATCGATATAGATCGTCGTCATGGCACCTCGCTCTGGCCCCCCGCGCACTCTGCCGCTAGAACGGGGCGAAACCGGAGTTCTGAGCATGAACGAGAAGCTGCCGCACGAGAAGGGCTTCCATGTCAGTTGGGAGCAGATGCACCGCGACAGCCGCGCGCTCGCCTGGCGGCTGGACGGGCGCGGCCCGGGCGAGGGCGGGACGTGGCGCAGTGTGGTTGCGATCACCCGCGGCGGCATGGTCCCGGCCTGCGTGGTGGCGCGGGAGCTCAATATCCGCGTGGTCGACACGATCTCGGTCAAGTCCTACGACCATCAGACCCAGTCGGAGGCGGAGATCCTTAAGGCGCCCGATCAGGATATCGGCAAGGGCGAGGGTGTGCTGATCGTCGATGATCTCGCCGATACCGGGCGCACCCTGCAGGTCGTGCGCGAGAAGTACCCGAAAGCGCACTTCGCCACGGTCTACTCCAAGCCCAAGGGCGCGGAACTGGTGGACACCTTCATCACCTCAGTCAGCCAGGACACCTGGATCTTCTTCCCCTGGGACATGGCGCTCATGTACGTGGACCCGCTGAGGGGGACCGCATGAGAAATCTCACCCTCGGGGTGCTGTTACTCTTGGCGCTCTCGGGGATGGCACATGCTCAAGACTTGCATTTCTCGACGCTGAAGATCTTCGACCCGATACCTATATCGACCTACGATCCCGATCGGCGGATTCCTGTGACCTTGTACGACAGGAAGGGAGAGATGCGCGGGGGAACATTTTACTCCTCGACCAAGGATACGACTGGCCGCTTCGTCGTCTTTTCGGTTCCAATGTCCCACATTCGCCGAGGGCAAGTTTTTGTGAATCAGGACACCGGTGAACTGGACCTTCGCATGTCTTGGCACGAGGGGGAGGATGGGGCGTTGACCCTAGGCCCAAACCTGGCCCGGGACGGCTTGCCAAAGGATTCCTTTCCGATGCCAGGCGAGGTCTTTGTGCACGTTAGCGACTCATGGATTAATCCGACTCGGGTCGAGCAGATGGACGACCGGTTTGTGGCGGCCAAGGCGTCGGGGCGCGTCTTCTCGGGATACCGGTCCGGTGATTTCAGCAGAGATCCGGTCTGGACCGGGAGATCGTATTGCGGCTGGGACGCTTTCGAGCGGCACGAGCGCCGCGCCGGCTCACGTGATTCATTGATCGCAACCTACCCCGATCAAAATTCGGATCCGCCGTTTTCTTTGGGTCGGAGTTTTGGATATCCCGATGGGGATGGCGGCTATCGATTGATCGCCTACTGCAGTGCAAAGAAGAGCCTAGGCAGGAATGGCTATTGCCTCGTTCGCTATGCCCTTTTGACAGATTACATCGGCTTCAAAATTGGGATTAACAGCGCGGATCTTTGCCGGGCTCCGGCCCTCGTGTCGGCGGTTAAGGCGCAGCTCGAGGGGTGGGTGCTGACGCGGCAGGATGAGGTCCTGAATTGACCTTGGCGCTCCTCCAAGCAGTCGGGCTCACCAAGTACTTCGGTGATTTTGCCGCCTGCAGGGGCATTGATCTGGCGATCCGTGCGGGCGAGCGGCATGCGTTGCTGGGCGAGAACGGGGCCGGCAAGTCGACGCTGGTGAAGATGATCTATGGCGCACTGGCGCCCTCGGCCGGAGAGATCCGGTGGGAGGGGCGGGCGGTGACCATAGACGGGCCGAAGGCGGCGCGGGCGCTCGGCGTTGGCATGGTGCACCAGCATTTCTCGCTCTTCGATGCGCTCACGGTGGCGGAGAATGTGGCGCTGGCGCTGCCCGGCGCGATGCCACGGGCGATTTCGGGGCGGATCCGTGACGTCTCCAAGGCTTACCGGCTCGAGATCGATCCAGACAAGCGGGTGCATGAGCTCTCCGTCGGGGAGAAGCAGCGGGTCGAGATCCTGCGCTGCCTGCTACAGGAGCCGCGGCTCCTGATCATGGACGAGCCGACCTCGGTCCTGACCCCGCAGGAGGCCGATGCGTTGTTCGAGACGCTGGAGCGGCTGTCGGCCGAGGGGGTCGCGATCCTCTACATCTCCCACCGTCTGGCCGAGGTGCGCGCGCTGTGTGAGACCGCCACGATCCTGCGCGGGGGTGAGCTTGTGGCGACCTGCGATCCGCGCGCCGAGACGGCGGACAGTATGGCCGCCCTGATGGTGGGCCATGAGGTGGAGAAGCTGGTCAGACGCTCCTCGACCGGGATCCGTGGGCCGGTGCGGCTGAAGCTGGCCGGGCTCACCTCCGGCCGTCTGCGGGCCATCGATCTCGACGTGCATGGCGGCGAGGTCATGGGGATCGCAGGCGTTGCGGGCGAGGGGCAGAACGCGCTGATGGCGGCCCTGATCGGCGAGACGCCGACAGCCCCCGAGATGATCGAGATCGAGGGCAGGCCCATGGGCCGGGCAAGCCCGACTGAGCGCCGGCTGGCTGGCGCAGCCTTTGTGCCTGAGGAGCGGATCGGCCACGCAGCGGTGACCGAGATGGCGCTGCCGCAGAACATCCTGCTGTCGCATCACAGGGCCGAGCGGCTGGTCCGGGGCGGCTGGATCGATGCCAGAAAGATGCGGAGCTGGGCCGACAAGGTGCGCGCGGATTTCGACGTCCGCTCCGGCTCGGCGCGGCCCGTGGCGGGCGCGCTGTCGGGGGGGAATCTGCAGAAATTCGTCGTTGGGCGTGAGATTCTGCGCAATCCCGGCGTTCTGGTCGTGAGCCAGCCCACATGGGGGGTCGACCCAGGCGCCGCGGCGGTGATCCGCGAGGCGCTGGTGCGGTTGGCCGAGACCGGGGCGGCGGTGCTGGTGATCAGTCAGGATCTGGAAGAGCTCTTCGCGTTGGCTGACCGGATCGCCGTCATTCATGATGGGCAGCTTTCGGCGCCCGAACCAGTGGAAGATCTGACGGCAGAGCGGGTCGGCTTGCTGATGGCCGGTGCCTTGGAGGCCGCCGCATGATCACGCTCACCCGGCGTCCCGGGCCGTCGATCTGGATGTCGCTGCTCTCGCCCGTGATCGCGATCGCGCTGACCGTGGCGAGTGGTGCGATCATCTTCACGGCGATGGGGATGGATGCGGGCGAGGCGCTGTCGATCTATTTCCTCTCGCCCTTCGGCGATGCCTTCTCACGCTCCGAACTGGTGGTGAAGGCGGTGCCGCTGGCGCTGATCGGGGCGGGGCTGGCGGTCAGCTTCCGCGCCAATGTCTGGAATATCGGCGCGGCGGGGCAGTATACGCTGGGCGCTGTCGCGGGTGGTTGGGTGGCGCTGAGTTTCCCCGAGGCGAGCTCGCCGCTCTGGCTCATCCCCTACATGTTTGCGGGGATCGCGGGTGGGATGGCCTGGGCGGCAATCCCGGCGCTGTTGAAGACCCGTTTCCACGCCAACGAGATTCTGGTCAGCCTGATGCTGACCTATGTCGCGGCGCTGTTACTCGACTGGCTGGTGCGCGGGCCGTGGCGCGATCCGCTGGGCTTTGGCTTCCCGCAGAGCCGGGACTTCGCCGAAGCGTTTCTTATGCCGCTGCTTGCGCCGCCGGATCGGGTCCATGCCGGGGTCTTTGCCGCATTGATCGCGGGCGGGGCGCTCGCGGTGATGATGGGCCGCACGATCAAAGGTTTCGAGATCGCGGTGATAGGTGCGGCGCCGCGCGCGGGTGCGTTCGGCGGGTTCAACCAGACCGGCGTGACCTGGTTCGTGCTGCTCGTCTCGGGCGGTCTGGCGGGGCTCGCAGGTGCGATCGAGGTCTCGGCCACGATCCGCCAGCTGCAGCCGGACATCGCGGCGGGGTACGGGTTCACGGCAATCATCGTTGCCTTCCTCGGGCGTTTGAACCCCGCTGGCGCGATCCTCGGCGCGCTGGTGCTGGCGGTGAGCTATATCGGGGGGGAGAACGCGCAGATCCTGCTGAAGCTGCCGAAGAACGCGGCGTTCGTGTTCCAGGGGCTCTTGCTGTTCTTCCTGCTCACCTGCGATACGCTTATCCGCTATCGGATCAGGTTTGCGAGGGTTGCATGAACCAGGCGGCGTGGCAGGCGCGGGTCGATGACGTGACGGGGCGTTTTGGGCTGGAGTCACCCGCGCGCTTTTTGTTTTCTCCCTGGGCGCGGATCGGCGATGCGGAGGTTGTCTTCGCCTCGCGCAATCCTGGGTTTTCGGGCCCGGATGCGCCGGATGCTGGCGGCCTCGCGACCGATCGGTCGGTTTATGCGGAGCCTGACGAGGCAGCCACAACGCCGATGACCGGTCAGGTGCAGGCGCTGTCGGCATTCCTTGGCGTGCCACTTACACGGATTCTCGCGGGCACGATCACGCCGTTTCGTGTTGCGCGGTTCGGTGATCTGGCGCGGGACGCACGCGACACCGCTTTTGAGCTCGGTCGAGCGTTCTGGAGCGAGGTTCTGGCTCGGCCGCGTCGGCTGGTGATTGCCTCGGGCGTCGAGGCGGCGGAGATGTTCAGGGAGATCCTCGGTTTGCCCGAGACACTGAATATCGCGTCCGGTTGGGGGAACACGCGGCTGGTGCGGTGCGGGGCGCCGGGCCGCGCGCTCGTCCTGTTGCCAAACCTGTCGCAGTATCGGCTCTTCGCGCGGCCTGCCTGTCGCGCACCGCTGGCCCGGGTCTTCGAGGGCTTGGTCTGATGGAGGCGTTTCTCACCTCGCTTCTGATCGCAGCGACCCCTCTCCTGCTGGCGGCAACCGGAGAGTTGATCGCCGAGCGCTCGGGCGTTCTGAACCTGGGCGTCGAGGGCATGATGCTGATGGGTGCGGTGACGGCGTTCGTGGTGATGTTCACGACCGGCTCGCCAGCTCTGGCCGTCTTCGCCGGCGCCGGTGCCGGGCTGCTGATGGCGGGGCTTTTTGCCTTTATCGCGCTCTTCTGCTTGGCCAATCAGATGGCGACGGGGCTGGCACTGACGATCTTCGGGATCGGGCTGTCGGGCCTGATCGGGCAGGATTTCGTTGGCCAGCCGGTGGAGCCTCTGGCGCGTTTGGGGGTAGAGACCACGGCTGTGGGTCGGGTGCTGCTGAGCCATGATGTTCTGGTCTATTTGGCCATCCTCGCTCTGATCGGCACACATGTCTTTCTTAATCACTCACGGGCCGGGCTGATGCTGCGCGCTGTGGGCGACAACCATAGTGCGGGCCATGCGCTGGGCCTTCAGGTCCGGCTGATCCGGACGCTCGCGGTGCTGTTCGGCGGGCTGATGGCTGGGCTGGGCGGTGCTTACTTGAGCCTCGCCTACACCCCGCTCTGGGGTGAGGAGATGACCGCCGGGCGTGGCTGGATCGCTCTGGCGCTGGTTGTCTTTGCGACCTGGCAACCGTTTCGTCTGCTGTTCGGAGCCTGGTTTTTCGCGGCAATCACCCAGCTTCAGTTTTATGGCCAGGATTGGGGTGTCGCCTTGCCGAGCCAGTTCCTCGCCATGGCCCCCTATCTCGCGACCATCATCGCGCTGGTGATCATCAGCCAGGCCCCGGCGCGGAGCCGGGCGACGACCCCGGCCGAGATTGGGAGGCCGTTCCGGGCTGAGCGCTAGGGCGTGGCCACGGTTCAAGCGGCAATCAACGGCTCGGCGAATTCCAGCACATTGCCCTCGGGATCTTTCACGAAACCGACCCGGCGCAGGTATTGCGTGCCGTCGAGGGCATAGGTCTCGGCGCGCACGAATGTGGGCACGCCTTCTTCTTCGAGGGCGGAGAGGATTTGATCTACATCGTCGACCGCAAAGCAGAGATGGCCGTATCCGGTGCGGGCGAAATGCGCGAGGAAATCCGCTGCCTCGGGCAGGCCGATCCCATTGGCATCCGCCTCGACCAGTTCGAGCCGGGTGTCGTTGAGCGTGAGATAGGCAAGCCGCTTGCCGTTCAGAGCGTTGACCCGCCACGCGACCTCGATCTCGAAGCCGAGCTTCTCCTGATACCAGACCATCAGGTCGTCGAAGGCCCGCACATTGAGCGAGACGTGATCGAAGCGGGCGTCATCGAGTGCGGGGGAGCGCGCCTGCAACCGGTTGACCGGAAGCGCCTGCATGCTGACGGCCGAGGCGGCGATGCCAGCCATTCGAAGGAAATTGCGTCGTCTCATGGTCCTGTCCTCTTTCCTGGGTCGGGCGGGATCGCCCGCAGGACAGAGATGTCACTTGACCGGATGTTTCGGTAGGTGGATAAAATAAGTATGTATCATTTGTATTATGAATGAATGGTCAAGACGCTCGACAGGTTCGATCTGCTGCGCCTGTTCCTCAAGGTCGTGGAGACCGGGTCGCTGACTGCGGCGGGTGCGGCGCTCGGTCTCTCTCAGCCATCGGCGAGCCGGCAGCTCCGGGTCCTCGAGGACGATCTCGGCGCGCAGCTTCTCTCCCGCACCACTCATCGCCAGAACCTGACCGACGCGGGACAGAGGTTCCTGCCCGAGGCGCGGGCGCTGGTTGACCGCTGGGATGCCGTGCGCGACGACATTCAGGATCGTCAGGCCGACCTCGCGGGACCGATCAGGGTGCTCGCGCCCGTGGGTCTCGGCCAATCGGTGCTGCCCGAGATCGTCGGCCCGTTTCTGAGCCGCCATCCAAGGATCAGCCTTGATTGGATCCTCGACGACGCGCCACGCGATCTCGTCGCAGAAGGCATCGATGTTTGGCTGCGGATCGGCAGGGTGCCGGATGAGAGCCTGATCGTCCGCGAATTGCTGCGGATTGAACGTCTGGTCGTCGCGGGAGCGAATTTTCCGAACCCTGCGACGCCGGAGACGTGCTCAGAACTGCCCGCCGTCGTGCTGACGCCGTTCGCTAATGGCCTGGTCAGGCTGTTTGATCGGGCGCAGCGGGAGGCGCTGATCGTGCAGGAGACTGCGGTTGCGACAGATAATCTGTTTACCGCGAGAGGTTTCGTTGCTGCCGGCGCCGGTTATGGCGTGCTCCCACGGTGGTTGGTGGCGGATGCGCTAGACGATGGCACGATGCGGCATCTGGTGCCGGAGTGGAGGCCCGCTGCGATGCCGCTCTCCATCGCCTATCCGCGCGGCCGGTACCGGCCGGTCCGCATCGATGGCTTCATCGACATGATCCGCTCGGAGATCGCGGTCGAGGCGGATCTGTTTCGCCGCTCTCCGCTGTAGCAACATGAGACCCGATCAGACGATCTCTTTCTCCAGCCCCTCGGTTGAGAGGCCTTCGAGCTTCGGCATCAGGCTGAGGAGTTCGCGGGTGTAGGGCTCTTTCGGATCGGCGAAGAGCGTCTCGGTCTCCGCCACCTCCACCAGCTTGCCGTTGCGCATCACGCCGACCCGGTCGCACATCTGGCGCACGACCGGCAGGTCGTGGCTGATAAACAGCATGGTGAGGCCCAGATGCTCCTGCAGATCTTTGAGGATGTTGAGGATCTGTGCCTGGATCGAGACATCCAGCGCCGAGGTCGGCTCATCGCAGATCAGGAAGCGGGGCTGGGTGGCGAGCGCCCGGGCGATCGAGATCCGTTGGCGCTGGCCGCCCGAGAATTCGTGAGGATACTTCCGCCCTGCCTCGGCGCCGAGACCTACCCTATCGAGGAGCTCGTCCACCCGTTGTTGGACATCGCCACCGGCGAGCAGTCCGTGGTGCACTACCGGCTCGGCCACGATCTGATCGACCCGCATGCGGGGGTTGAGGCTGGAGAACGGGTCCTGGAAGATCATCTGGATCTGGCAGCGATAGTCCTCGAGCGCCTGTCCACCGGTGAGTTCCGTGACGTCGATGCCGTCGAACAGGATCTGGCCCGCATCGGCCTCGTAGAGTTTAGCAATCGTGCGGGCCATGGTGGATTTGCCCGACCCGCTCTCGCCCACCAGACCGAAGACCTCGCCATCGCGGATGTCGAAGCTCACATCGTCAACCGCCGTGAACCAGCGGCGTTGGGAGGGGAAGATCGAACGGCGCTCGATGAAGCGTTTGGTGACGCCTTTGACCTCGACCAGCTTGCCGCTTTGCGATGGTGGCGGCTTGGGCCAGTTGCGGGCGAGATCGCTGATCTGGAACGTGATCTCCCGCCCGCCGTAGGAGATCTGTGGGAAACGGTGGACCTTTAGCGTGGGCCGGGGGACGGCGGCAATCAGCGATTTTGTGTAGGTATGTTTCGGGGCGCCGAGCACTTCGGCGGTCGGCCCGCTCTCGACGACCTCGCCCTGGTACATCACTGTGACCGTATCGGTCGTATCGGCGATCACGCCCATATCGTGGGTGATCAGGATGACGCCGACCTGACGCTCGCGGGCGAGTTCCTTGATCAGTTCGAGGATCTGCGCCTGAATTGAGACATCGAGTGCCGTTGTCGGCTCATCGGCGATGATCACTTCCGGCTCGGAACAGAGCGCGAGCGCGATCACCACCCGCTGGCGCATCCCGCCGGAGAACTGGTGGGGGTATTGCTTGATCCGCACCGATGGATTGGGGATGCCGACCCGGTCGAGCAGGGCAACTGCGCGGGATCTCGCCTCGTCTTCGGAGACCTTGATGTGGAGCTGGATCGTCTCGACCAGTTGCTGCTCGACCGTAAAGAGCGGATTGAGCGAGGTCAGCGGGTCCTGGAAGATCATGGAGATCCGGGCGCCGCGGAGCGCGCGCATCCCCTCCGCATCGCGGCCAGAGATCGTCTCCCCCTGAAAGCGGATCATGCCGCCCGCGATATGCCCTGGCGGGTCCAGTAGGCCCATGACGGCGGCGCCGATGGTGGACTTGCCCGCGCCGGATTCGCCCACCAGCCCGTGGATCTCTCCCGGCTTCACCGAAAGCTGTGCCTGGTCCACCGCTACGAAGATCTGGTGGCGCGTTGGAAACTTGACCGACAGCCCGGCAATCTCGAGGAGGTTCTCGGTCAACGCAGCCTCGGGTTCAGAGCGTCCCGTAACCAGTCACCAAGGAGATTGACCGAGAGGGCGAGCGACAGGAGCGTCAGCGCGGGGAAGAGCAGGATCCACCACTCCGTATGCATGAAATCCTGACCGATCCGTACCAGTGTTCCGAGTGAGGGTTTGGTCGGCGGCGCGCCAACCCCGAGGAAGCTGAGCGTCGCTTCGGCGATAATCGCCAGCGCCAGCGAGATCGTCGCGATCACGAGAACCGGGTTCAGCACATTAGGCAGGATGTGGCGGAGCATAATCGCGCCGGAGGGCCGCCCGATCAGCCTTGCGGCCTGCACATACTCCTTGTTCTTCTCGACCAGCGTGGCGCCCCTGACCACGCGGGCGAACTGCACCCAGTCCGACAGCCCGATGGCGAGGATCAGCACCCAGATCGCCATCTGATCGCGCAGTTCGACGGGCGTGAACCCCTTGGCGATCCCGAAGATCAGCATCGCGATCAGGATCGAGGGGAAGGTGAGCTGCACATCGGCGATGCGCATGATCACGGTCTCGGTCCAGCCGCCGACATATCCTGCGACAAGACCGAGGGTCACGCCGAGGGTCATGGCGAAGAGCACGGCCATGACGCCGACGAAGAGCGAGATCCGCATCCCGTAGAGTATGGTTGAGAAGACATCGCGCCCCTGGTCGTCAGCACCGAGCCAGAAGACCTCTTGCGTGAACTCATTTGGCTGCATCGGCGGCGAGAAGCCGTTGAGCAGATTAAGCGTCACCGGGTCATGCGGATCGAAGGGCGCGATCAGGGGCGCGAAAATCGCGGCGAGGATCAGCGCAATCGCGACGAAAGACGAGACGATCGCCACGGGTGAATGCCGGAAAGACCACATCAGGTCGGTGTCCCAGGCGCGTGCGATACGCTCCATCGCTCAGGCCTTTCCGGTCGGCCGTTCGGCGCTGAGCCGCGGGTCGATGGCGAAATAGAGCAGGTCGACGACAAGGTTGATCCCGACGAAGAGGACCGAGATCAGCATCAGATAGGCGGCCATTACCGGGATATCGACGAACTGGATCGCGTTGATGAAGAGAAGCCCGACGCCCGGCCACTGGAAGACTGTCTCGGTGATGATCGCGAAGGCGATGATCGAGCCGAGTTGGAGCCCGGTGATCGTGATCACGGGCACCAGCGTGTTCTTGAGGGCATGGCGGAAGTTGATCGCGCGCTCGCGCAGGCCGCGGGCGCGGGCGAAACGAATGTAGTCCTGCCTCAGCACCTCCAGCATCTCGGCGCGTACCAGGCGCATGATCAGGGTCATCTGGTAAAGGCCGAGCGTGATCGAGGGCAGGATGAGCGCCTTGAGCCCGCTCTCGGTCAGAAGTCCGGTGGTCCACCAGCCGAGATCGACGATCTCTCCCCGCCCGAAACTGGGGAGCCATTTGAGCTCCACCGCGAAGACGTAGATGAGCAGAATCCCGATCAAAAAGGTCGGCAGCGAGACGCCGATCAGGCTTGACGACATGATCACGTTCGACAGCCAGCCGTCTCGCCTGATCGCGGTGTAGACGCCGAGGGTGATGCCGATGACGATCGCGAAGATGCCCGAGATCAACGCAAGCTCCAGCGTTGCAGGCAGGCGTTCTGCCAGGATGTCTTCGACCGGGCGGCCCTGCCGGTAGCTGATGCCAAGCTCGCCCTGGGACGCGTTGACCAGGAACTTCCAGTACTGGACCGGGAAGGGCTTATCGAGGCCGAGCTGCGCGCGCAGGCGCTCGACATCCGCATCCGTCCGCTCCTGCCCCAGCATGTTCTCGATCGGATCGCCAACGAAGTTGAACATCGAGAAAGCGACAAGTCCTACGGCGAGCAGGACGATGACCGATTGTCCGACACGGCGGATGATATAGGCGAGCATGGCGCGGCGTTTCCGAAAACGCGGGGTGAGCGCCCGGGGCGGCTGACCGCCCCGGGCAAAGGGTCTAGTTCAGCGTGAAGTACTTGATCTTCGGCTGATCCTCTGGCGAGACGATGGTCTCGACACTGGTCTTCATGCCCCAGTTCAGCACCTGATGGTGGATCGGCAGGTAGATCACATCATTCTGCACCTGATCCCAGATCGAGGCGATCGCGTCGTTGCGGGCATCGAGGTTGGTCTCGGAGGCCAGGGCCTGGATCTTGGTGTCGAGCTCCGGGTTCGAGTAGCGGGTGCCGTTCCACGAGCCGTACTTCTCGCCCTTGGTGTGGACGAGGAAGTTGAAGATGTATTCGGAGTCGAAGGTCGGAACCCCCCAGCCGAGCATGTAGAAGTCGGTCTCGAGGTTGTTGATCAGCGGGAAGTGCTGGGCCTTTGGCTTCGCGTCCAGGTTCACCTCGATACCGATCTGCGCCATCATGCCGACAGCGGCCTGACAGATCGCTTCGTCATTGATGTAGCGGTCGTTCGGGCAGTTCAGCGTGATCGAGAACCCGTCGCCGTAGCCCGCATCGGCCATCAGGCCGCGGGCCTTTTCGAGATCGGAACCCGGCACGGTGTCGAGATCCGAGGTCCAGCCGTTGACGAAGGGTGGCATGATCACGCCCGCCGGTTGCGACTGGCCGCGCATGACAACCTTCTTGATCGCATCGCGGTTGATAGCGATCTTCATCGCCTTTCGCACGCGGACATCCGAGAACGGGTTCTTGCCGTCGACATTGTCGCTTTGCAGATCTGCGTCGCCCTGGTTGAGGCCGAAGAAGATCACCCGGTTCTGCGCGGCGGTACGAACATTGAGGCCGGGTGCCTCGGCGACGCGGCCAAGATCTTGCACTGGCACGTCCTGGATGAAGTCGACCTCGCCGGAGAGGAGTGCGGCGACGCGGGTCGCCGCGTTCTGGATCGGGGTGTAGATGATCTCGGAGACTTTAAGCGGAAACTCGCCCTTGCCCCAATAGTTCTCGTGGGCCTGGAGCACCGTCTTGGTGTCCGGCTCGCGGCTGATCAGCTTGTAGGGGCCGGTTCCGTTGGCGTTGCGAGCCGAGAAGGTCTCCTCCCCGCCTTCGAAGTCCTGCACTTTCACGGCGTTGTTTGCCTCGGTCCACTCCTTGTCCATCATGAACATGTTGGTGAGGTTCGACGGCATGATCGGGTTCGGGCCGTCGGTCACGATCTCGACGGTCAGGGGCCCTGCCGCGCGGACTTCCTTCACGCTCGCCAGCAGCTCCTTCATGTCGCTGTCCGGCGTCATCGCGCGGTTGAGAGAGAAGACAACGTCGGCGGAGTCGAACGCCGCGCCGTCATGGAAGGTCACACCCTCGCGCAGTTCGAAGACCCAGACGTTCGGATCGGACTCCGAAGGCGCCCATGAGGTCGACAGGCCGGGCACCATCTTGCCAGAGTTGTCGCGCAGCACCAGCGGCTCATAGATCTGGTGGGCCAGCGTATGGGTCGGCCCCTCATTCTGGGCATGAGGGTCGAGGGTGAGGCTGTCGCCGGCGCGCGCCCAGCGCAGCGTCTCGGCACTTGCCGCTTGGGCGCCGATCACCAGCGCTGTTGCGGCCATAAGAAGGAATTTGGCTTTCATTGTGGGGTTCTCCAACTGTCGTTGATGCGTTGCAGTATTAACGTGCAGGCGGGTTTGACAAGGTGGAACTTGCCGGGGGCGTTGTTAAGGCATTTGGCAGGCCGTTCCGGGGGGTGTGTGTGGACGCCCAGGCCCTCATCGATCTTTCGCTGGTCACTAGATTTTGCGTGTTGCGCCCTGCTGGCACAGGTAGTGACAGACTAAATCTGGCTGGAAATTAGTGCATTCTTATGCATTATTTCCGTAAAATTGGAGATAATGCAGCTATGGATGGTTTCTGGGGCGTTCTGAGCAGTGCGGTCGGGCTGATCCTGGGCGGGGACGCGGGTCTTTTGGAGATCATCGCGCTTTCGCTGCAGGTCACCCTGAGCGCCGTGGTGATCGCTTGTGCGATCGGCCTGCCGTTGGGAGCGCTGGTGGGCACCTTTCGTTTTCCCGGTCGCATGGCGCTGATCGTGCTGCTGAACTCGCTGATGGGGCTGCCACCGGTGGTCGTGGGACTCGCGGTCTATCTAATGCTGTCGGCCGCCGGTCCGCTCGGCCCGCTTGCGCTGCTCTACACGCCGACCGCGATGATCATTGCGCAGACGATCATCGTGGCTCCGATCGTCGCGGCGCTGACTCGGCAGGTGGTGGAGGATCTGGATGCCGAGTATGCTGAGCAGTTCGCCTCGCTTGGTGTCGATGGAGCGCAGAGGATTTGGGTACTTCTCTGGGACGCGCGGTTCAGCCTGCTGACGGTGGCCCTGGCGGGTTTCGGCCGGGCGGTGGCCGAAGTCGGCGCGGTGATCATCGTGGGCGGGAACATCAATCACCTGACCCGGGTGATGACGACGACGATCGCGCTCGAGACCTCGAAGGGCAATCTGGAGCTTGCAATGGCACTCGGCATCGTTCTGCTGGCGATTGCCATCGTCATCAACGCGCTGGTGATGTCGGTGCGTGCGTCGGCTGCGAGGGCGGCCTATGCGTGATATGCCCGGCGCGATGAGCAGAAGAACAACATCTGACCGGCCGTTGCTCGCGGCGCGCGGGCTGGTCTTCGAGGCGGGCGGGCAGCGGCTGATCGACGGTCTGGATCTGGATGTCCATACCGGCCGGCGTCTGGTCATCCTGGGCGCGAACGGTGCGGGTAAGAGCGTCACGCTCAGGCTGCTCCACGGTCTTTTGACTCCCGCCGCGGGCAGGATTCTATGGGACGGGCGGTCCCTGGATGCAGCGGCGCGTCGGGCGCAGGCGCTGGTTTTCCAGCGCCCGGTGATGCTGCGAAGGTCGGTTCGCGCCAACCTCCGCTTCGCCCTGTCGACTAGGGTGCTCAGCCTGGCGGAGCGGCAGGTGCGCGAGGACGATGCGCTCGACCGTGCGCGGCTGACCGATCTGGCCGACCGGCCGGCGCGGCTTCTCTCGGTCGGTGAGCAGCAACGCCTTGCCGTTGCGCGGGCGCTGGCTTGCAAGCCGCGCCTGCTACTACTGGACGAGCCGACCGCGAGCCTCGACCCGGCCTCTACTCTTGCGGTGGAGGAACTCGTCTGCGATGCGCAGGCCGATGGTGTGACCATCGTTCTTGTCACGCACGACGCCGGGCAGGCGCGGCGGATCGGAGACGATGCCGTTTTTCTCCACGCCGGGCGTGTGGCCGAGGCGGGGCCTGCCGCCGATGTGCTTGAGCGTCCAAGTTCCGAGGCGGCGCGCGCCTGGCTCGAAGGGCGGATCTATCTTAGCTCGATTGAGGATCGGGGTGGGCGTAAAGGCGGCAGAGGGTGATCCGGCGCTTTTTTCTTGGCCTCGCCGTTTTGCTGGCATCCGCCGGGCTGGCGTCCGGCAACGATAGATTCATCATCGTTCAGTCAACTACATCCACCCAGAATTCGGGCCTGTTCGACCACATCCTGCCGATCTTCGAGGCGCGGAGCGGGATCGATGTGCGGGTCGTTGCCGTTGGCACGGGGCAAGCCATCCGCAACGCGTCCAACGGGGACGGGGATGTGCTGCTGGTCCATGCCCGCGAGGCCGAGGAGGCTTTTGTGGCTGCGGGTCACGGGATCGCGCGGGCGGATGTGATGTATAACGACTTCATCATCGTCGGCCCGGCCGATGACCCGGCCGAGGTCGCAGGCCTGAACAACGTCGTCGCCGCGTTGAGGCGTATTGCCGAAGGCGGCGTTATCTTCACCTCGCGCGGGGATGACAGCGGTACTCATAAGGCGGAGCTGAAGCTCTGGCAGACGGTTGGTATCGACCCGCGTGCATTCTCGGGCCGATGGTACCGCGAGACCGGCGCGGGCATGGGCGCGACGCTCAATATCGGGATCGAGATGGGCGCCTATGTTCTGACCGACCGGGCGACCTGGATCGCTTTCGGCAACAAGCAGGCGCATCGGATCGTGGTGGAGGGCGACCCGAGGCTTTTCAATCAGTACGGCATTATCCTGGTGAACCCCGAGCGTCATCCGAACGTGAAAGCAGATCTGGGCCAACAATTCGTCGATTGGGTGCTGTCGGCCGAGGGTCAGGCGGCAATCGGCAGCTACAGGATCGGCGGGCGGCAACTGTTCTTCCCCAACGCAGAGGACTAGGGGGAAAGCCAGCGGACCTCTCCAGCCCCGGAGAGGCCATAACCGCCCAGCGCTGTTGCCTTTGCCTCGAAGGCCGGGCTTTGCATGAAGGCGAGCAGAGCCTGGACCGGTTCGGTGAAATAGGCGCGCCGGTCGATCAGGAGATCAAAGCGCTCTTCAACCAGCGGCAGGAACGGGAGCTGGAACTGCCGGGCCATCGCCTCGATCCCGGGTGCAGCATCCGCCTCGTCCGATGCCACCGCGGCGGCGGCATCGCTTTCCGTCCGCGCGTAGGCAGTAGCGGACTGGAGGTCCTCGGCGGTCATGCCCGCATCGGCGAGAAGCTGCTCAAACAGGGCAGCGGCCCCGGCGCCGGGCTGGCGCAGGACGACCCTATGCCCTTTAAGATCTGCGATCGATGCGATCTGGCCATCCAGACGAGGCGACAGGATCAGCCCTCTCGACCGGGTTGCCCAGCCGATCAGGACGGCATCGGTGACACCCGCAGCGCTGACTGTCCCGATGTTCCAGCCGCCCGAATCCGGGACATGCAGGCCCGATAGCGCGGCCTCGCCTCGCGAAAAGCAGGTCAGGCCGTCTTGGCTGCCGTTGAAGAGCGTCGCGAGGCCCGAGCCCGATTCCCGCACCGCCCAGTCGAGCAGCGGATCATGCGAGCCGGTGAGGACATGCGGGCGTGGACCGCTGGCTGTGGCCGGCGCCTCCCCGAGCCAAGCCAGGACTTCGCCGCGTGGGAAGAGCAGCTTGCCCGTAATCCTGCGATGCGGGATCTCGCCCGCGGCTGCAAGGTCATAGACCTTGCGCTCTTTGACGCGTAGCAAATCCGCCACCTCACGCGTCGTGAGATAATGCGGTTCTGTCAGTCCTGTATCCTCGGTCATATCCGATCCCACGCTCTGAGCGGCCACCACATTCGATCAGGATCGGGCGAGGGGCAAGCTAACCAATCAGCCGAGTGCTGCAACCCACTTGAATTCGAGATCGTGTCGGGATGCGCCGTTGCGGGTGGGGCGCCGCCGCGATATCGTTCTACCAGCGATTTGCGGTATTTCAGAAGCGCTGCGAGGGAACAAGCCGTTGGGCGGCGCATATCCCGCCCGGCTCACAAGACAGATAGGAGACCAGAATGTCTGATGCATCAGCCGGAGTCCGACGAATTGTGACGGCCCTTCCCAAGCTCAGCAGCGCTGCCATAGCCATGGCGCTTCTCACCGGCACTCCGGGTCATGCCGCGGAGGAAAAGAACTTCATGGTCGACACAACCGGCGATCTTGCCGCTCTCTGTGGAGTGGGCCCTGAGAACGCGAACTATTCCGCCGCGATCCATATGTGCCAGGGCTATCTGCTTGGCGTGCACCACTTTCACGAGGCGCTCGCGGCCGAATTGGAGGACGACATTTACTGTACCGATACCCGCAATCCGCGACCGAGCAGGAACGAGATCGTCGCCGAGTTCGTCAACTGGGTCGATGCAAACCCAACCGTCGCCGCATCGGAAGCGCTGGATGGCCTACTGCAATGGGCAGCGGTCAGCTTTCCGTGTAAATAGAAATACTTGAGGAAAGGAAGAGCATCATGAAACCAGTGCTAGTTATCGCAGCAGGCGCCCTCCTTCTCAGCGGTTGCGCCGGGCTCAACGACACGGAGCAGCGTGCGCTCACCGGATCTGCGGCAGGGGCCGCCGGTGGTGCTGTCGTCGGTGCAATTGCCGGAAGCGCCGGACTTGGTGCCGCGATTGGCGCGGGCGCCGGACTTGTCGGCGGTCTTATCGTCGACAAGGTCCAAAAGGATAAAGAAGCCGCCTATCAGCGCGGCTATGCGGCTGGCAGGTCGTCGAACTGATCGGCCATTCGGACAACAGTGCTCTGTCATTGGGCAAAGGGCACAGACCACCTGTCTGATCCGATCAAAATATCGATTGGGTTCAATACCCATAAGCTGACCGGGGGGCTCATATGGCGATGGGTATAGGAAGGGGTAGCACCCTGCGGACCATCACGCTCGTGGTGGCGGCGGCGGCGTTATCGGCCTGCACCACGGTGATCGCGCGCAATGCGATCCCCGAAAATCAGGTCGAGCGCGCCGCACCTTACGGCATCAAGCCGGAGCAGGGGGTGCTTCGCTTCTGGGGCGATGAGAATCCGCAAGGCAATTTGGAGGAACTGATCATTGCGGCTGGAAAACAGCTGCGCGAACGCAGAATCGATGAGGTGGTCGATGGCCAGCCTCTGGATGACAAGATTCTCGCGCTTTCAGGGGGCGGACCCGATGGCGCATTTGGCGCTGGTTTGCTGAACGGTTGGACCGAGCGGGGCGACCGGCCAAAGTTTCAGGTGGTTACAGGCGTCAGTACCGGCGCGATCATTGCGATCTTCGCGTTCCTCGGGCCCCAATACGATGCCCAGCTACGCGAGATCTACACGACCTTTGAAACGAGCCAGCTCCTCGAACCGACGATTTTTGCTGCCCTGACCGGCGGCACGGCGGCAACAGACACACGCGGATATCGCGCGCTGATCGAGCAATACATCTCCGATGAGGTGGTCAAAGAACTCGCCGCTGCTTCTCGCGAGGGCCGCGCGCTTCTGATCGGCACGACCAATATGGACGCCTCCCGCCCGGTGATCTGGAATGTCTCAAACATCGCGGCCACCGGGCATCCGGATGCGCGCCAACTGATCCACGACATCATTCAGGCGTCCTCGGCGATCCCCGCTGTTTTCCCGCCCGTTTTGATCCCCGTTGAGGCTGAGGATGGCCGACGTTTCGACGAGATGCATGTGGATGGCGGCGCGACCCAGCAGGTCATGTTCTTGAGCCCGCAAATTCCTCTTGCGCTGTTGGACGAGGCCGCGGGGCTCGAGTTTGACCGGACCATGTACATCGTCATGAACAACAAGCTGCGAAAGAGCTACGCGCCCATCCGCCCCCGAATTCTGTCCATCGCCGGTGCGGCCGTGAGCAGCCTGATCGGTGGATCGGGCTCTGGCGACGTTTATCGCATCTTCGCGGTTGGCCAGCGAGACGATATCGACCTGAATCTCACCTGGATCCCGAGATCCTTCGAACTTGAGCCGGAAGAGCCGTTTGATAAGGACTATATGAGAGAGCTCTATAACTTGGGCTACCAACAGGGGCTTTCGGGCGAGCGTTGGTTCGCCCATCCGCCCGACTACCGGCCTTATCCTTAGCGCTTACCTGATCCAAGCGGCAATCAGAGGCGGAAGTCGCGCGTCTCGCGCAGCAGCCATTCGCGGAAGGCGCGGATCGGTCGTCGATTTGCCAGCTCATCCAGATAGAGCAGATGGTAGCCGCCGTATTTGAGCCCGATGGGCGATAGCCTGTGCAGCCTGCCAGCCTCGACATCGTTGCTGACCAGCTCGGCGGGGGCGAGCACGACACCCTGCCCGGCCAGCGCGCCTTCGATTGCAAGAAGGGTCGTCAGCGCGCGGGATTTCGCAGGCTTGTAGATCTCCTCGACACCTGCGGCCACGAACCAGCGTTTCCAGAGCGCACCGTTGTCCTCATGCATCAGCTTGAGCCCGAGCAGATCAGCCGGGTCATCGGCCAGCGGCATGCTCGGCGCGCCAAACGGAAAGACAGGTGACGACGAGATCTGATCGGAGCGCACGGGCGGAGGAACCCACTCGCAGAACCGGATCGCCAGGTCGCATTCGTAAGTCCTCAGATTCGCGAGTTTTGGCGAGGATTTCAGGTCGATCTCGATATCCGGATAGGCCTCATGGAAAAGCCCAAGCTTCGGCATCAGCCATTTGAACGCGAAGGTCGGCTCGCAACTGATGGTGATGAAGCCGGATGTGCTGGCCCCGATCTCCTCGGTTGCGGCGGCAATCTGATCGAGGGCAGGGGTGATGAGCGACAGGTAGGTCGCGCCATCTTCGGTGAGTTCGACTCCACGGGCGATCTTACGGAAAAGCTGGACCTGAAGTCGCTGTTCCAGACCGCGGACATGGCGGCTGATGGCTGCGTGGGTGACGTTCAGCTCCTCCGCCGCTCCCGAAAAGCTCTGATGCCGACCGGCGGCTTCGAAGGCGCGCAAGGCATTCAGCGGAGGAAGGGCGCGAGGCATGCTGAACTGTGACTTTTCCTCACAGTACCTGTCAAGGAACGGCGTTTGAAGCACGGCCGCGCGGATCCCAAACTCCGTTCAGATCAAGACGGAGATGAGACATGTTCCACCAACACACTTTACCGAAACGGGCTCTCTCGGAGCGGCTCCTTCGGCTCTTTCTGAACGTATGCCGATGGACGATCGACGGCGGGCTGCACCTGCTGCACGATCTTTCCGAGGCGCATATCAAATGGAGAACGAAGAAACGGCTGAGGGAGCTGAGTGATCACATGCTGCATGACATCGGAGTGCGGCGGGAGGATCTCTATTCTCGCGAAGATATCGTCAACGCGCGCCAGATGGACCGGCTCGGCTGGTGACGCCATCTCGGCAACATGCCTATCCCGCCGAGCGGACGCGATCGCCCGGCGGGAGCATTTGTCACCCGCTGCCGTCGTTTCGTGGATGGGCGGCGTTGTAGACCTCGAGGATCCGTGCCTCATCGAGGCCGGTGTAGATTTGCGTTGAGCTGAGCTTCGCGTGGCCGAGCAGTTCCTGGATTGCCCGCAGGTCTCCTCCCGCCGCCAGAAGCTGCGTCGCGAAGGAATGGCGCAAAGCATGTGGCGTGGCTGACGCGGGCAGGCCGAGCGCGGTGCGCGCCTCCGCCATAGCCCCGCTGAGCGTCCGCCGGTTGAGCGCACCTCCCCGCGCGCCCAGAAAGAGTGCATCATGCGGCGCCGGGGTATGCGGGCAAAGCGCGCGGTAATGCTCGACCGCGTCGCGGGAGATGGGCAGGACCGGCACCTCGCGTTCCTTGCCCCCCTTGCCGATGACCCGGATCACTTCGCCGAGCGGGGCGTCTTTCTGACGAAGGCCGAGCGCCTCCGAGATCCGGAGCCCCGCGCCCCAGATCAGGGTCAACGCCGCCTGATCGCGTGCGGTGATCCAAGGTTCGCGATGGGCTGAGACTGCCTCCAGCAGGGCATGAGCGCCGTCGGCGCTGACCGGGCGTGGCAGCCGGGCCGGGACCTTTGGCGATCGGATTGCGTGGATCGCCGGGCAGGTGATGCCTTCGGCATCGTCAAGCCAGCCATGGAAGCTGCGGAGCGCGGAGATCTTCTTGGCAAGCGTCCGGCTGCCGACGCCGCCGGCGCGCTGCGACGCCATCCAGGACCGCAGATCGCGCTCGCTGATCTCGCCAAGAGACTTTGCGCCAAACCGTCCGCCGCGGTGCTCCGCCATAAACCCCAGATATTCCGAAGTGGCTTGCAGATAGACATCTACGGTCTTCGGGTCGAGCCCGCGTACCGCGCTAAGTTGGCCCGCCCAGCGGCGCATCAGGTCGATCGCGCCGTCTGAGATCAGCGTCATATCTTCGGATCGGTCCCCAGGTGGCGCACAAGCAGGCGCTGCGCGACCTCGCCCGCAAAGGCCAGAAGATCGGTACCCTGATCGGGCGAGAACCGCTCTGGATCCGCGGCGCCGAAGGCCAGAAGACCCTTCACCCCGCTCAGCTCCATCGGCAGAAGCGCCTCGGACTGCGAGGGCGAGAGGTGGCCGAAGACGATCTCCTTCTCGCCTGGGCATTGCCTCAGGGTCACGCGCAGCGGCTCTCCCGGCTCGAGATGCAGATAATCGCTGATAGTCCCCTCGGGCAGGATCACCACTCGCCCGTCGAGCCCGGGTGCAAGCTCGTCGGCCGCGCGTGCTTCCGAGACATTCGCCTCGAGACAGAGCCTCGCCTCCTCGACACCCACCATCAGCGGCAGGTCATGGACCAGCCGGCGCAGGAAGGTGCTCATATGCTCGGCATCGATAAGCGCGAGGATCGCGCGGTGGATCTGGTTCGTCGTCGCCACGTTTTCATAGGCCGCGGCCACGACCGAGCGGTTGGTCCGCATCAGCTTTTGCAGCCGGCCCTCCATCCGCTCGACCAGCCGGTCGCGCAGATCGACCACATTGCGTGCGCCCTGCGCCTGAGAACCGATCAGGACCCGCATCACCTGGTCGTCGTTCAGCACCAGATCCGGGTTCGCCAGGATCAGGGAACGGATCAGCTCCTGCTCGCCATCGTCGAGGTTGACCGCCCCGCCGGTGATCATCGGCGCCCTCATGACAGGATGCTCTGGCCGGTCTTCGCCCAGTCGGCGAGGAACGCATCCAGTCCTTTGTCTGTCAGTACATGGTCGGCCAGTTTCTTGAGCACACTGGGGGGGATCGTCGCGACATCCGCGCCGATCAGGGCCGATTCCTTGACATGGCCCACGGTGCGGATCGAGGCGGCGAGGATCTGGGTCTCATAGCCATAATTGTCGTATATCGTCCGGATCTCGGAGATCAGCTCCATCCCGTCCTGTCCGTTATCGTCGAGCCGCCCGATGAAGGGAGAGATGAAGGTTGCGCCCGCTTTGGCCGCCAAGAGTGCCTGATTGGCCGAGAAGCAGAGTGTGACGTTGACCATCGTGCCCGCATCGGTAAGCGCCTTGCAGGTTTTGAGCCCGTCCCAGGTCAGGGGAACCTTCACCGCGATATTCGGCGCGATCTGGGCCAGTTTCCGGCCTTCCTCGAGCATCGCCGCGTGCTCGGTCGCCGTCACTTCGGCAGAGACCGGACCATCCACTTCGGCGCAGATTTCCTTGGTCACCTCCAGGATATCACGGCCGGATTTCAGGATCAGAGAGGGATTTGTGGTCACCCCGTCCACCATGCCGGTTGCGTTCAGATCGCGGATCTCGTCAATCTCTGCTGTGTCTATAAAAAACTTCATGCGGCGTCCCCTCCGGCTCAGAAGCAAGCTCCGGCTGGACCCTACAGGAACACAAGCCATGGGGCCAAGCCCTTTATGAACCACCAGATGATCCGTTTTGGTCCCGGAGAGGCGGTTGGCGTGATGTTGCCTGCGCCCTTTGACGGCGCGCTGGATTATGTGGTGCCTGAAGAGATGTGGCTAAGACCCGGGGACATCGTGCAGGTCGCGCTCGGGACCCGTCCGATGACGGGCGTTGTCTGGGGCGCGGGCGAGGGCGCGCGCGCGGTCGAGACGCTCAAATCGGTGATCAAGAAATTCGATGTCCCGCCGGTGCGCACCGAGATGCGCGCCTTCCTCGACCGCGCGGCGGATTACACGCTGACACCCCCCGGGATGATGGCCAGAATGGCGACACGGGTGCCCGATCTGGGTAAACCGCCGCCGACCCGTCGGTTTTGGGCTCTGACCGGCGCGGCGCCGGAGCGTGAGACACCCGCGCGCCGCCGGGTGATCGAGGTTCTCGAAGATCATGGCGGCATGGGCCTGGCCACCAGCGAGATCGCGGCGATGGCGGGCGTCTCGTCGGCTGTCGTCACCGGGCTTGGAAAGGCTGGGGTTTTGGCCCCGCGCGAGATCGCCCGGGATGCGCCCTTTGCGCCGCTTTTCGGCCAGAAGGAGGGTGCGCATCTGAACGCGGGTCAGGCCGCCGCCGCGAAGGCGCTGAGGAAGGCCGTGGCGGCACGGGAGTTCAGCGCCACCCTGCTCAAGGGCGTGACCGGGTCAGGGAAAACGGAGGTTTATCTCGAAGCCGTCGCGGAATGCATTGCCGCAGGCCGCCAGGCGCTGGTTCTGGTGCCTGAAGTCGCCCTGACGCCCGGCTTCCTCGCACGGGTCGAGGCGCGTTTCGGCGCGCAACCCGGCGAATGGCATCATGGCGTCCCTCCGCCTGAGCGCCGCCGGGTGTGGATGGCGGTGGCGGAGGGCAGGGTGCAACTCGTCGTGGGCGCGCGCTCGGCGCTTTTCCTCCCCTTCACCGATCTCGGCCTGATCGTGGTGGACGAGGAGCATGAGACAAGTTTCAAGCAGGAGGACAACGTCCTCTACCACGCCCGCGATATGGCGGTGCTGCGCGCCTCGGAGGAGGGGGCCGCGGTCGTGCTCGCCTCCGCCACGCCGTCGCTCGAGACCTGGGTGAACGCGGAGAGCGGGAAGTATAACCGCCTTGACCTGCCGGAGCGCTTCGGCGCGGCGGTGATGCCCGAGATGCGGATGATCGATCTGCGGACTGAGAACCCCGGGCGCAATCGTTGGCTCTCGGAGCCCCTGATCGATGTTGCCCGTGCCCGGCTGGCGCGTGGGGAGCAGGTGCTGTTCTTTCTCAATCGCCGGGGCTATGCACCGCTGACCCGGTGTCTTGCCTGCGGGCACAACTTCCAGTGCACCGATTGCGACGCGCTGATGGTGACGCACCGGTTCCGCAACCAGCTTCTCTGCCACCAGTGCGGGCACATTGCGCCCTTGCCGCGGGCCTGCCCGGAATGCGGCCGGGACGATCGGCTCGCAGTCATTGGGCCGGGCGTAGAGCGTCTGGCGGAGGAGGCGGCAGAACAATTCCCCGGGGCCCGGATCGAGATCCTGAGCTCGGATATCGCCGAGGGACCCGGAGCGCTGAAAGAGCGCCTCCAGGCGATCGCCGAGGGGGAGGCGGATATCATTATCGGAACCCAGATGGTGGCAAAGGGGCATAACTTCCCGCTTCTGACCCTCGTGGGCGTCGTCGATGCGGATATGGGGCTTGCCGGCGGTGATCTGCGGGCGGCGGAACGGACGTTCCAGTTGATCCATCAGGTGGCGGGCCGCGCCGGGCGGGCGGAGAAGCCAGGCGTGGCGATGATCCAGACCGCCTCGCCCGACCATGACTTGATGCAGGCAATCCTGTCGGGTGAATCGGAGGCATTCTGGCGGGCAGAGGCCGCGATCCGGGAGGGTGCGGGCGCACCGCCCTTTGGCCGGATGGCCGGTGTCGTCGTCTCCGGCACCGATGAGCGCAATGTCTGGGAGGTGGCTAACGGGCTCGCAAGGGCTGCACCGATGCTGGCGAAGGCCGGTGCGCAGGTTCTGGGTCCAGCCCCGGCCCCCTTTGCCAGGCTGCGCGGGCGGCACCGGGTACGGCTTTTGATCCGCGCGCCAAAGGGAGCGCGGATTCAGCCTGCGATCCGGGAGTGGCGCGCCTCGGTCAAAGGCTCTGGCCAGACTCGGGTTGTCGTCGATATCGACCCGCAGAGCTTTCTCTGACCGCAAGGCCCTGACAGCAAGGACCGGGTGGCCGGGGCTCCGTGAGGCGGGCAGTCTTCGCGGGAGCCGCCACAGCCTCTCCCCACGCCTCCCATGCGAGGGCAGCGCCAGGTGGCACCCCTGTCGCAACCCACCCGCCCGGCGCGGGGAGAGGCGCCAGAGAGGAGAGCCAGCGATGCCGCATCTCTATACCCCGATCGACACGAAGACCGTGCGTGCCTTCCAGGCGGGCGGATTGGATGCGAACGGTCAGCGCCCGGAGCGGGCCGTATCGGACGGGGAAGGCATGCCCTGCCGCCATTGTCTGAGGAACATTCCTAAGGGGCGCGGCATGCTGATCCTCGCCCACCGCCCGTTCCCGGCGCCGCAACCCTATGCCGAGACGGGGCCGATTTTCCTTTGCGCCGATCCCTGCGATCCCTGGGAAGGGCCCGGGGTGCCGCCGATTCTTACGAGCAGCCCGGAATATCTGATCAAGGGATATACGTCCGATGACCGGATCAGATACGGGACCGGCGCCGTGGTGCCTGCAACGGCGCTGGATGACGAGATCGCCCGGCGGCTTTCCGATCCCGAAATCGCTTTCGTCGACGTCCGGAGCGCGAGGAACAATTGCTTTCAATGCCGGGCGGTGCGTAAGGCGGCGGATACTGCGACATTGTGACCGCAGCAGGCGTGGCCTGAATCGCTTTTCTTTCCCAGTTTCGCGGGGCAAGACGCGTCCGGGACTTCGCGGGCCGCGGAGAGTTGTACTTTCCGGCCCTATCTGGTAGCGAGTGCCCGCGCCATCCGCCCCCTGCGGAAAAGCGCCCTGCGAGACAGCGCCTGACGCCCGTCAGGCATCACGAGAAAGGCTCGACGTGACCGCTTCTTCCAGTCTTACCTCCAGTGCGGCGGGACGCTATTCAACCGCTCTGTTCGACCTGGCGAAAGAGGAAGGTGCGCTTGAGCAGGTGGAGAGCGATCTGAAGGCTCTGAAGGAGGCGCTCGCCAAAAGCGCCGATCTGCGCCACCTGATCGCGAGCCCGGTTCACACCCGCGACGAGCAGGGCCGCGCGCTGGCCTCGATCGCCGAGGCCATGGGGCTGGGCCAGCTCACCAAAAACGTGCTTGGCCTTATGGCGGCGAACCGGCGCCTCTTCACGCTGGAGCGGTTCGTGGATGCCTTCGAAATCCTGATGGCCGAGCATCGCGGCGAAGTGAGCGCGGAGGTGACCTCCGCCCAGGCGCTGAGCGATGAGCAGACTGCGAAACTCGCGGCAGAGCTCAAGACGTCGGTCGGTCAGGATGTGAAACTGAATGTCGCCGTCGATGAGACCCTCATCGGCGGCCTTATTGTCAAAGTGGGTTCCAAGATGATCGACAGCTCGATCCGCTCGAAACTCGCAGGTCTGCAAAATGCTATGAAAGAGGTCGGGTGATGACGATCCAGGCTGCTGAAATCTCTGCGATCCTCAAGGATCAGATCAAAAACTTCGGACAGGAAGCGGAGGTGACCGAGGTCGGCCGCGTGCTGTCAGTCGGTGACGGGATCGCCCGTGTCTATGGTCTCGATCAGGTGCAGGCCGGTGAGATGGTCGAGTTCCCGGGCGGGATCCGCGGCATGGCGCTGAACTTGGAAGACGACAACGTTGGCGTCGTGATCTTCGGTGAAGACCGCACGATCAAGGAAGGCGACACCGTCAAGCGGACCGGCGCCATCGTGGACGTGCCTGCAGGCAAAGGCCTGCTCGGCCGCGTCGTCGACGCGCTCGGCAACCCGGTTGACGGGAAGGGCGCGATCGAGGCCGCTGAGCGCCGGGTCGCGGACGTCAAGGCGCCGGGCATCATTCCGCGCAAATCGGTGCACGAGCCGATGGCGACCGGCCTCAAGTCGATCGACTCGCTGATCCCGATTGGACGCGGCCAGCGGGAGCTGATCATCGGCGACCGTCAGACCGGCAAGACTGCCGTGGCGCTCGACACCATCCTGAACCAGAAAGCCTATAACGACGCGGCGGGCGACGATGAGAGCAAGAAGCTCTACTGCGTCTATGTTGCTGTTGGGCAAAAGCGCTCGACCGTGGCGCAGCTGGTCAAGAAGCTCGAAGAGACGGGTGCCATCGAATACTCGATCGTGGTGGCGGCAACTGCGTCGGAACCGGCTCCGATGCAGTATCTCGCGCCTTACTCTGCATGTGCCATGGCGGAGTATTTCCGCGACAACGGCATGCATGCGCTGATCATCTACGATGATTTGTCGAAGCAGGCTGTCAGCTATCGCCAGATGTCTCTGCTGCTCCGCCGTCCGCCGGGGCGTGAGGCGTTCCCGGGTGACGTGTTCTACCTCCACTCCCGGCTCCTGGAGCGTTCGGCCAAGATGGGCGATGACCATGGCGCAGGCTCGCTGACCGCGCTTCCGGTCATTGAGACCCAGGCCGGTGACGTGTCGGCCTATATCCCGACCAACGTGATCTCGATCACCGACGGTCAGATCTTCCTCGAGACCGAACTGTTCTATCAGGGCATCCGTCCCGCCGTGAACGTCGGCCTGTCGGTCAGCCGGGTGGGCTCGGCGGCTCAGACAAAGTCGATGAAATCGGTCGCCGGTTCGATCAAGCTCGAATTGGCGCAGTATCGTGAGATGGCGGCCTTCGCGCAGTTCGGCTCGGACCTCGATGCCGCGACCCAGAAGCTTCTGAACCGCGGTGCGCGTCTCACCGAGCTTCTGAAACAGCCACAATACGCACCGCTGACGAATGCCGAACAGGTCTGTGTGATCTATGCGGGCACCCAGGGCTATCTCGACGATATGCCGGTGGGTGAGGTCGGCCGTTTCGAACAGGCGCTCCTGACCGAGCTACGTTCGAACCAGCAGGCCCTGCTCGACGATATTCGCGACAATGACCGCAAGGTCGAGGATGAGCTGGCCGATACGATCAAATCCGTCATCGAAAGCGTCAAGAAGAACTTCGCCTGAGACTGAGTGAGAGGAGCCTCGGGCGATGCCTAGCCTCAAGGACCTGAAAAACCGGATCAATTCGGTCAAATCGACCCGGAAGATCACCTCGGCCATGAAGATGGTGGCGGCGGCAAAGCTCCGCCGCGCGCAGGAACATGCCGAGGCGGCGCGCCCCTTTGCCGAGCGCATGGACGCTGTTCTCGGCAACCTTGCCAAGAGCGCGAAAGACAGCCCGTCTGCCCCGCGCCTTCTGGCCGGCACCGGGTCGGATCAGACGCATCTGCTGGTCGTTGCCAGTTCGGAACGCGGTCTCTGCGGCGGCTTCAACAGCTCGATTGCGAAGCTTGCGCGGCAGGATATCGAAAGGCTTCAGGCGGCCGGTAAGACGGTGAAGATCCTGACCATCGGTAAAAAGGGCCGCGAAATACTCAAGCGCGGCTTCGAGGACCTGATGGTCGGTCATATCGACCTGAGTGACGTAAAAAAGATCGGCTACACCAACGCGGCCGACATCGCCAAGGATGTCCTGACGCGGTTCGACAACGGCGAGTTCGATATCGCCACGCTCTACTACAACCAGTTCAAATCGGTGATCAGCCAGATCCCGACCGCGCTCCAGATTGTCCCCGCCAGTTTCCCGGAGACGGATGGCGAGGAAGAGCCGGTGAATTACGAGTACGAGCCGGAGGAGGAGGAGATCCTCGCCGATCTTCTGCCCCGCAACCTCGGTGTCCAGATCTTCCGCGGCCTGCTTGAGAACGCGGCATCTGAGCAGGGCGCCCGGATGTCCGCGATGGACAACGCGACCCGGAATGCCGGCGAGATGATCGACAGGCTGACCATCGAATACAACCGCTCGCGCCAGGCTGCGATCACGAGCGAACTGATCGAAATCATTTCGGGCGCCGAGGCGCTCTGACAGGAGGAGTAAGACATGGGCATCCAGGGCAAAGTCACCCAGGTCATCGGTGCCGTCGTCGACGTCCAGTTCGACGATCACCTGCCTGAAATCCTGAACGCGCTTGAGACCGACAACAACGGCAACCGGCTGGTGCTCGAGGTCGCTCAGCATCTGGGCGAGAGCACCGTGCGCACAATCGCGATGGACGCGACCGAGGGCCTTGTCCGTGGCCAGGGAGTGACCGACACCGAGCAGCCGATCGCTGTGCCAGTCGGCACTGCAACGCTCGGCCGGATCATGAACGTGATCGGCGAGCCCGTGGATGAGAAGGGCCCCGTCGAGTCGGATGCGAAGCGCGCGATCCACCAGGAAGCCCCGGAATTCGTCGCTCAGTCCACCGAGTCGGAAATCCTTGTGACCGGCATCAAGGTCGTCGACCTGCTCGCCCCTTACTCGAAGGGCGGGAAGATCGGCCTTTTCGGCGGCGCGGGTGTCGGCAAGACCGTGCTGATCATGGAACTGATCAACAACATCGCGAAGGCGCACTCGGGCTTCTCGGTCTTCGCCGGTGTGGGCGAGCGGACCCGCGAGGGCAATGACCTCTACCACGAAATGATCGAATCGAACGTGATCGTTCCCGACAAC
The DNA here is from genome assembly GCA_039180675.1 of Pseudomonadota bacterium. Classification (GTDB taxonomy): domain Bacteria; phylum Pseudomonadota; class Alphaproteobacteria; order Rhodobacterales; family Rhodobacteraceae; genus Thermohalobaculum. The sequence goes on from JBCDDC010000011.1 coordinate 71,146, forward strand.
CTCTCGGAGTCGAAAGTGGCGCTGGTCTACGGCCAGATGAATGAGCCTCCGGGTGCCCGGGCCCGTGTCGCGCTCACCGGCCTAACGCTGGCCGAGCAGTTCCGCGACGAAACCGGGACCGACGTTTTGTTCTTCGTCGACAACATCTTCCGCTTCACTCAGGCGGGTTCGGAGGTGTCGGCGCTTCTGGGCCGGATCCCGTCTGCCGTGGGATATCAGCCGACGCTTGCCACCGACATGGGCTCGATGCAGGAGCGGATCACCTCGACCAAGAACGGCTCAATCACCTCGGTGCAGGCGATCTACGTGCCTGCGGATGACCTCACCGACCCGGCGCCTGCGACCTCGTTTGCCCACCTCGACGCGACGACCGTGCTGTCGCGCCAGATCGCCGAGCTTGGAATCTACCCGGCGGTTGACCCGCTCGACTCGACCTCCCGGATCCTCGATCCGGTAGTGATCGGCGAGGAGCACTATCAGGTGGCCCGCGACGTGCAGGGCATCCTTCAGCGCTACAAGTCGCTGCAGGACATCATCGCCATCCTCGGGATGGACGAGCTGTCGGAGGAGGACAAACTGACCGTGGCGCGCGCGCGCAAGGTTCAGCGTTTCCTCAGCCAGCCCTTCTTCGTCGCCGAGGTCTTCACTGGCTCGCCCGGCAAGCTGGTCCCGATCGAGAAGACGATCGACGGGTTCAAGCGCCTGGTCGCTGGTGAATTCGACCACCTGCCGGAGGCCGCCTTCTACATGGTTGGCGACATGGATGAGGCGGTCGAGAAGGCCGAGAAGATGGCCGCAGAAGCGGCCTGACCGGACGATCATCGGGAGACGCCACCATGGCGGAGATGCTGAATTTCGAACTCGTGAGCCCCGAGCGTCTTCTGGCCTCGACAGAGGCCGAGGCAGTGACCATTCCCGGCATGATGGGCGAGATGACGGCGATGGCCAACCACGCACCGTTTCTGACCACCCTGCGCCCCGGTTTTGTGACAGTGGGTTCGGAGAAGTACTTCGTTACCGGCGGGTTCGCCGAGATCTCGAACAACACGGTCTCGGTCCTGGCGGAGGAGGCCTATACAGCCGACGAAGTCACTGCGGACTGGCTCAACGAGCGCATCGCGTCCGGCGAGGCAGAAATGGCTGATGTGGCGGAGGATCGTCTGCAGGCGGAAAACCAGCGCCTCAACGACCTGCGCGCAATGAAAGATCAGATCGGCTGAGCATCGACAGCGAGATCAGATCAACAGATCTTCGAACTCCGCGAAAACCCGTGAGTAAGTGTCGCGCTTGAACGGCACGATTTTGCGGATCAGTTCCGCCTCAGGCATCCAGGCCCAAGCGCGGAATTCGGGTTCGTGGGTGTCGATCTGCACATCCGCATCGGTTCCGTGGAATTGCAGGGCGAACCAGCGCTGCTTTTGCCCACGATACCGCCCTTTCCAGAGCTTCGAGACCAGATGGCGCGGCAGGTCATAGGCGTGCCACTCGGAACTCTCGCGCAGGACCTCGACCTTTTCGGAGACGATCCCCGTCTCCTCGGTCAATTCGCGGAGTGCCGCCTCAACCGGGGTTTCGCCCTGATCGATGCCGCCCTGTGGCATCTGCCAGGCATCCATGTGGCTGTCTAGGCGCTGACCTGCAAAGATGTGGCCGTTGCGGTTGAGAACCACCAACCCGACGCTGGGCCGGTAAGGCAGTTTCTCGATCGCCTCGACCGACAGGGCCACGGGACCTCCTTCATACGCACTGTGGGGCCGGAGCCCCTCAGGTCACTTGGTATCCCCGTTCCCGTAGATTGCAAGCCCGGCCAGCAGGTCGAGCGCGTAGGCGAGCTGGAAATCCTCAGAACGCAGCTTTGCAGTTGCTTCATGCCGCTCCCGCTCTTCGTCCAGTTGCTGCTGCTCGTCGTCCGAAAGCTCGTTGCTGAGCGAGCCGCGCAGGTCAGCCTCTGACCGGCTGCGGCGTTCGTTCTCCTCTTCCTCGGCACCTTCGATCCGGCGCTCCTCGACCAGGATGTCCGGCTCAATGCCAAGCGCCTGAATCGAGCGGCCCGACGGCGTATAGTAACGCGCGGTGGTAAGCTTCATGGCCCCTTTGTCGCCGAGGCGCATCACGGTCTGGACCGAGCCCTTGCCGAAAGACTTGGCGCCAAGCACGATCGCCCGGCGCTGATCCTGCAGCGCGCCAGCGACGATCTCGGAGGCGGAGGCTGAACCCTCATTGATCAGAACGACAAGCGGCTTGCCTTCGGTGAGGTCGCCTTCGCGGGCATTCACCCGGTCCGCCTCCTCGAGGTCCCGTCCGCGGGTCGAGACGATCTCGCCCGTATCGAGAAACGCGTCCGAGACCGAGATTGCCTGGCTGAGCAGCCCGCCCGGGTTGTTACGCAGGTCGATGATGTAGCCGGCGACGTTCTCCGGTCCGATCTCTTCCTTCATCTTGGCAATCCCGGCCTCGAGATTGTCATAGGTCTGTTCGTTGAAGGTGGTGATGCGCAGCACGCCGACATTGCCCTCGACACGGGTGCGCACGGCGCGGATCTTGATCGTGTCGCGCACGATAGTCACGTCGAACGGCTCTTCGACCCCCTCGCGGCTGATGGTGATCAGGATCTCCGAGCCGACGGGGCCGCGCATCTGTTCGACCGCCTCGCTCAGCGTCAGGCCGAGCACGCTCTCGCCATCAATATGGGTCACGAAGTCCCCGGCCTCGAGTCCCGCATTGGCGGCTGGTGTGTCGTCGATCGGTGCCACGACCTTCACAAAGCCGTTCTCCATGGTCACCTCAATGCCAAGCCCGCCGAACTCGCCCTTGGTCTGCTCGCGCATATCCTCGAAATTAGAGGGCGGCAGATAGGCCGAATGCGGGTCGAGCGAGGAGAGCATCCCGTTGATCGCCGCTTCGATCAGTTCCTGCTCATCGACTTCCTCGACATAGGCGACACGCACCCGCTCAAAGATATCGCCGAACAGGTCCAGATATTCGTAAGTGTTCCGGGCCGAGTTTTCCTGCGCGATCACGGGTGCGATGATGTGCGGCGAAAGTGCTCCGATCGCCACGCCTGCACTGAGAGCCAGAAGTGTCTTGCGCATGGGTTGAACTTTCCTCTGTTTTCTCATCGCCCGGGTGCAAACCACAAAGCGGGGTCTATCGTTTCGTCTTCGTGCCTTATCTCTATATAGAGTGTTTCCGACAGGACCAGACCATCCCTGTCGCCCGCGGCCAACAAAAATTCGTCACTTGCGGGCAGATCACCGCCCATATCACCAATCTTTTCGCCGGCCAGAACGGTTTCGCCGACCTCTCGGGTAAGATTGCCCATTCCGGCAAGAACGATGAGCCAACCAGCCTGCGGTTCAAGTACAATGACACTATCATAGCCGATTAGCGGCCCGGAATAGCGGATTGTTGCATCGACCGGCGCCGATACCTGCGCATACTGAGTCGTCGCAATCGAAAGGCCCAGTTCCGGCCCTTCGGTCACGTATTGCCCATGTACCGGTAGCAGCAGGTGCCCACGGCTGTCCTCAAACCGCGATGTCTCGCTGCTATCCTGCCGGACGCCGCCGAGCGCCCGGGTGAGATCTGAAAGATCCCGCGCGCGCTCCCCTGCCGACTGGGCGGCGGCGGCCAGTTCTGCATCAGGAACGCGGCGCTTGCGGTTTCTAAGCGCCTTAGCGCTCTGTGCCCGGAGATCCTGAAGCCGCGCGAGCGTTCCACGCACGTCGTCGCGCGCCTCCTCCTGCACTGCTCGCAAGGCCTGGATCTCTGCCAGTTGCGTGCGGACCGCAGCGAGCCGCGCATTCAGCTCAGGCGTGATAGCGCCGATCAGGCTGCCGGCGCGGGCGGCCTGCACAGGACCACCGGGGTAGACCAGCAGCGCACTGTCCGGCGCGCGGGAGATCGACTGCAAGGCGCGCAGCGCCGATGTCAGCCCGTCGCGATCGATCGCGAGGTTAACTTTCAAAACATCCTCTTCGGCGGCGAGAACCCTGAGCCCGGCATGGAATGCCGACAATGCGGCCTCCTGTGCCCTTACCGCGGTCCCAAGCGCCGCGAGCGTTCCCTCGGCGCCATCTGCCTGCTCGAGCGCCACTTCCGCTTCGGCCAGCAGCGCCCGGGCGGTCGCGATCTCGGCGATTTCCGCACGCAAATCAGCGCTGGTGGCTAGGATAAGAAGAAGCGCTGCACCCAGCCTTCTCATGCACGCTTCAGAAGCGACCTGCCCGTCATCTCGGCCGGCTGCTCCAGTCCCATGAGGTCGAGTATCGTTGGTGCGACGTCGGCAAGGCGACCATCGGAGAGCCCGGCAATCCCGCGGCTCTCCCCCTCTTCCACCAGAATTATGGGCACCAGGTTGGTCGTGTGCGCCGTGTGCGGGTCGCCAGTCTCCGGGTCGATCATCGTCTCGCAATTTCCATGATCCGCTGTCACCAGCATTGTTCCCCCGGCGTCTGCCAGCGCGTCAAGCGCCAGGCCGAGACCCTTGTCGACCACCTCGCAAGCTGCAATCGCGGCCTCAAGTGAGCCGGTATGACCGACCATGTCGGGATTGGCGAAATTCACCACGATCAGGTCGAAGTCGGAGTGGATCGCGGCGGCCAGTTTGTCAGCCACCTCGGGGCAGGACATCTCAGGCTTAAGGTCATATGTGCGTACTTTCGGAGAGGGCGCCATATACCGTGCCTCCCCCGGATCCGGCTCCTCGATCCCGCCGTTGAGGAAGAAGGTTACGTGCGGGTACTTTTCTGTCTCAGCGAGGCGGAACTGGATCTTGCCGTTGGATGCCATCCACTCCCCAAGGGTGTTGACGATCTCCTCTTGGGGGAAAATCGCGGGCATCCACGCGTCGATGTCGGAGGCATAGCTGACCATGCCGAGGGCGGAGGCGAAGTCGAGACGCTCGGCTGGGAAAGCCTCGAAACTCGGGTCCAGCAGGGCGCGGAGCAGCTCGCGCATCCGGTCGGCGCGAAAATTGGCCGACAGCAGGCTGTCTCCTGGCGCAACCCCGGTATAGTCCGGTGCGATCACATGCGGCTCGATGAACTCATCGGTGATCCCGTCCGCATAAGCCGCATCGATTGCCGCGATGGCCCCCTCGCATTTGTTGCCCTTCGCCTCGGCGATCAGGCGATAGGCCGTTTCCACCCGGTCCCAGCGATTGTCGCGGTCCATCGCGAAGAAGCGCCCGCAAATCGTGGCGAGCCGCACATGCGGCAAAGGCGCGATGTCCGCCAGAAAGCGGGTCATCGCCACGCGCCCGGTCTTCGGCCCCACATCGCGCCCGTCGAGGAACCCATGAATCTCGACCGGGATTTCAAGCCGCGACAAAACCGTCGCCAGTGCCACCAGATGGTTCTGATGCGAATGCACCCCGCCCGGGCTGATCAGGCCCAGCAGGTGGACCGAGCCTCCGCTTGCGTTCATCTGCTGGAGAAAATTTACGAGCGCCGCCGCGGTGAAGAGGCTGCCATCCTCGATCGCCTTGTTGATCTTTGGCAGATCCATCAGCACTACGCGCCCGGCCCCGATATTGGTGTGGCCCACCTCGGAGTTACCTATCTGCCCCGGCGGCAGGCCAACATCCTCGCCGCTCGCGGACAGGCGGGCATGGGGACGGGTCTCGAAGAGGCGATCGATATTCGGGGTATGGGCCAGCTTCGGCGCGTTGCCAACCTCATCCTCGCGCAGCCCCCAGCCATCGAGAATGGCCAGGACAACGGGGCGTCGGTGCATGCTTGTCTCCCTCTGGACTTCGAGATCGTAGGTATTCGTAACGCGCCATCGCGGCAAGAGTCACATGGGCGAACAGGATGGCCGCGAAGGGTACGGTGGTCACGCAGGGTTGAAAGCAGCTTTTGTTGGCGCGTTTACGGAATCATCCTATACCCACATCATGAAAAATATCGCTCTCGCTGCTCGCGCTCTTTTCTGCGCCACCCTCGGTCTTGCCACGCTTCCCAATGCCGCACAGGCCGAGCCCGCCGTCGTCGTGGAACTTTTCACAAGCCAAGGTTGCTATTCCTGCCCGCCTGCCGATGAGGTGCTCGGCAAGCTTGCGGAGCATGACGACATTATCGCCCTGTCGCTGCATGTCGATTATTGGGACTATCTTGGCTGGCGCGACACATTCGCGAAGAAAGCGTTCACCCGCCGCCAGTTCGAGTACAGGGATTCGATGGGAGAGCGGGTTGTCTACACGCCTCAGATGATCGTGCAGGGGGCGAACCCGGTGACCGGTTCACGCGCGATGAGCGTGAGGGATGCGATCGCGCAGGTCCGCTCCACCGATGATCTCGCAAAGGTGGAAATCGTCGAGCGCAACGGTGGCCTGAAGGGCTTGATCACGCCGGTCAACGGCGGTGAGGGGTCCAGCGCGGTCGTCTATGTTGCCAAGTACACGCGGAGCGAGACGGTCCAGATCGCGCGAGGTGAGAACGGTGGGAAGACCCTGACCTATCACAACGTGGTCGGGATGCTCAGTCCGCTCAAGGACTGGCGCGGCGATATCGCCGAATACGATCTGCCGAACCCTGGCCCGGGCGAGGGCATTGCCCTCTGGGTGCAGGGCGGCAAGGTCGGCCCGATTCTGGCCGCCGCCAAGTTCGAGCGCTGATCAACCGCTGATCTTCTGCGTGCCTGTCGTGCCCGTATAGCGCGGCAGGTCGTCCTCGATCACGAGCCATGGCACCGCTTCCGCCGCAAAGACGTGAAAACTGGGTGCGTAGGCCGAAGGATCGTCGAGGCTTGCGGCGTAGAAATGCGTCTCGCCCGGAAACCTGTCGGCGGCGTAGGCCATCTGGCTGCCACAGCGTGCACAGAAGTACCGCCTGACCCCGGGCGAGCTTTCATAGAGCGACGGCTCCTCGCCCGTCCATGCCCATGCGCCGTCGACCACGCCAATGAAACTCGTCATTGGGGCAGCGCAGCCCTTCCGGCAGCTCTCGCAATGGCAATGGCCCTGCCAGAGCGGTTTGCCGGAAAAGCGGAATCGCACCCCGCCGCAAAGGCACCTGCCGGTCTGATCGCTCATGCCGCGTCCTCCTCCAGCGTTTGAGAGCGTTCGGTCGTCCGCCAACGCCGGTGCAGCCAGAACCACTGATCCGGCGTCTCTTGGACCCATGCGCTGAGACGGTCGTTCACCGCCTGCATCATCGCAATTGGTTCATCGCCTGTCACCGGCTCTTCGAAGGTCACGCGGAACCGCCGGTCCTTCAGGTCGCGATGCGCCACGGCCGGGATCAGCGCCGCACCGGTCCGATGCGCCAGTTCGGCGGCGGCGACCACCGTCTCGGCCGGTTTGCCGAGGAAGTCGAGGAACGGCGCGCCGGAGTTCCGCTGATCGACCAGGATCATTACCACTCCGCCGCGCCTCACATGGGCGAACAGCCCGCGCATGCCGGTGCCCTTTTGCAGCACCGGCTCACCCGCCGCCGGGATTAAATCCAGCGTGAACCGGTCGAGATAACGATTGTTGAAGGCGCGGTAGATGATCCCGCACTCGCAACCCATGGATTTGGCGGCGAAGCGAATCGCCTCCCAATTCGCGAAATGGGCGGTGACGATGATGGCACCCTTGCCGCGCTCCCGCTCGCGCAGATGCTCCTCACCGTCGACCTCGATCGCAATCTCGCGAAGCACTTTGTCGAGCCTGCTGTACTCGATGAAAAGGCACATGGTCTGCGCGCCGTTCGCCCTGACGAAGACCTCCTTTTCCGTATCGTCCAGCCCAGGCCACACATGATCGACATTCTCGATGATCCGGTCCCTCGCGTAGGGCAGCTTCCACGCCAGCCAGCCGCCCAGCGGCGCGAACATGCGGGTCAGTGTCCAGGTATTCAGCGGCCAGGTAAGGTAGCGAAAGGTCCAGGCGCTCGCATACATCACCCACTCGGTGGCGCGCGTCAGCCATTTGTCCCTGTCAGTGACGTAACTCATGCGCCCTCCGCGCAAGGTGCCAGAACCGGAGGCCAAGCAAGATGGTTGCGATCCAGCAGGCGGTCAGGATCGCCAGCAAGAGCCCGCGCTCGTCCCACCCCAGACCATTCACCATCCACCATCCGAAAGGCACCATGAACACCGTGAAGGAGGCGAGATAGCAGAGGATCGGCATCCACGCATCCCCAAAGGCACGAACCGCCTGACCCAGCACGATCTGCCCGCAATCGGGTGCGTAGATCAGCGCGACGATCATGCATAGAACTGCTGCTCGCGCGATTACCTCCGGATCGCTCGCATAGAACCAAGCGATTGCATCCCGCCCGAACCAGGTGGCCAGCCCCATGGTTATCATGATCCCAAAGCCGAGGCCGAGCCCGGTCCACCCGGCAAAGGTCGCCTCGCGCAGGCGGCCCCGGCCGATCTCATTGCCGACGCGCACGCCTGTGGCGATCGAGAGGCCCAGCCCGATCATGAATACCGTCGCCATCAGGTTGTGGACAATCGAATACGCATCCAGAGCCAGCGCGCCCAACTGGCCTGCGAACATCGTCATGGCGGCGAATCCAAAGGTCTCGAAGCCGTTCGAGATCCCTGCCGACATGCCGAGCTTGCGCATCGGCCACCCGGCCCGCCAGCCGCCGGGGCCCCAGAACGTCTCCCACGGCCCCCGCACGCCTGCCTCGAGGCCGTTTGGCTGGCTCAGGATCACCCAGAGCATCAGGCCAAACGCAAAGAACCGCGCGATGGTTGAGGCGAGCGCCGCGCCGACAGCCCCCAGCTCCGGCAGGCCCAGATTGCCGAAGATCAGCATCCAGTTGAGCGCGAAGTTGACGAGGTTGGCCACCAGCATCGCCAGCATGGCAAATCGCGGCCGCCCGGTGCTTTCCATGTAGAACGCTGAGACCGCGAAGAGTACTTGCGCGAACATCCCGGGCGCCAGGGCATAGGCGACCTCCGCCCCGCCTGCGGCCAGATCCGGCTCCTGCCCGAACAACAGCAGCAGCTCCTCCGCCTGACAGGTGACCCACACCGCGAAGATCGAGAGGACCGCGCCCCAGACCAGCGCGCGCCGCCATGCCCGCCCGCATTCGCCCCAGGCTCCCGCGCCATAGGCCTGGCTCACCACTGGCACCAGCCCCGAACAGAGCCCGATCGCCACCACCAGCACCGGCACGAAGATCGAAAGCCCGAGGTTCGAGACACCGACCGCCCCGAACCCGTAATTCCCCAGCATGACGATATCCACGAGCGCCATGATCAGGATCCCGGCACGGCTCAGCATCACTGGCCAGGCGAGCGTCAAAAGCTCGGCAACGTGCCATTTCAGGCGGGGCAGGAAGGGCGTCATTGGCGCGCTCTAACACGCTCCCGATGCCAGACATAGATGCCTGCCGAGATAATCACGGCGGCGCCCGCGACGGTCACCGCATCTGGAATCTCGGCGAAGAAGATGAACCCGACGATCGAGGCCCAGACAAAGCCCATATAGTTGAACGGCGCCAAAGCCGAGGCCGGGGCCTGGTTCAGCGCATAGACGAGGGCGACATGGCCTGCGAGGCCGAACGCCCCCATGCTCAGCATGATCAGCGCATCGGTTCCGCTCGGCGTGACCCAGAAGAACGGCAAGGCAAAGCTCGCCAGCACGGTTCCGACGCCTGTGGTGTAGAGCAGCGTCGTCCAGATCGGCTCCGTCGCGCCCAGCCAGCGCGTCGCGATCTGGTAGCTCGCGTAGAATGTCGCCGCCAGTGCGGGTAAGAGCGCGGCGATCTGGAAGACATCGAACCCCGGCCGCAGGATAATCAGCACGCCGGTCAGCCCGACCAGTACGGCGATCCAGCGCCTTGGCCCGACCTGCTCCTTGAGGATCACCGCGCTCAGGATCGTGATGATGAGCGGCGAGGTGGCAAAAACCGCCGCCGCGGTCGCCAGCTCCAGATAGATGAACGAGGTGAAGAACACGCCCGTCGCCGCGAACAGGAACAGCGAACGAATCAGTTGCAGGCTCAGATGCTCTGTCTTCAGCCGCTGCCTCAGCGAGGGCAGGAAGATCAACACCATCAGCCCGGTCTGCGCCGCATAGCGGGCCCAGACGAGCTGCGGCGTCGGGTAATCTGCCACCAGCGTCTTGGCGCCCACATCCATCAGATTGAACATCAGGACCGCGAGGATGAACCCCAACGCGCCCCGGGTCATCGGTGCCAGCGCGTTATGGCGCTGGCGGATCTGATCGATCACGCAGGTTTGGGAACTGCCACCCCGATCATGCTGTCCCGCGTGACGAGCCCTGCGAGCTGCTCGGCGCTCCACCCCTCGGTGCCCTCAGGCTGGGCGGGCAGCACCAGATACCGCATATCCGCGGTTGAATCGTGCACACGCACCTGCACGCTGTCAGGCAGGTCCAGCCCGAACTCGCCCAGCACCTTGCGCGGCTCCTTGACGGTGCGCGAGCGATAGGCCCGCGTCTTGTACCAATCCGGCGGCAGGCCGATGATGTTGCGCGGATAGCAGGAGCAGAGCGTGCAGACGATGACGTTGTGAACGCTCTCGGTGTTCTCCACGACGACCAGCTTCACCGCATCGAGGATCGCACCCATCTCTTCTGCCGCCGCCGAGCCGTTCTCCAGCAGGCGCTGCTTGTACTCGGGGTCCGTCCAGGCGCGGGCCACGATCTCCGCACCCAGCGCGGGCGACCGCGCATCCATCTTGTCGATCTGCGCTGTGATCTCGCCGGGGGTCGTCACACCCTTCTCGATCAGAAGCTCGCGCACCGCGATCTCCATTTGCTGCCAATAAGTCAGCGGCGTGTCATTATCCGGTCGGAAATCGCGGGGGGAGTGGTGATGGTCATGTGGCATTGGCAGCCTCCAGCCAGTGCTCGAAAATCTCGGCGTCGATCGTGTCGTCGGAGCGCTCGGTGCCGTCGCCCCAGACCTCTTCCATGGTGAACCGCACGCGGTAGAGCGGCATGGTCCCGCCGGGTCGGCCATAAGCAAGCTCTTCCGGGTTGCCGAAGGCGCCGCAGATCCGCTCGATCCGGCCGGTTTTGCCGCGCAGATACCAGGGCGTACGGATATGGCCCGGCGCCGGGCCTTTCTTCACCTGCACCACCGCGCCCGGCAGAAACCGTGGCGCCCCAGCCGGGTAGGGCGGCGGGAAAGTAGGTGGTTTGACGTCAGGCAGGCTCATTGGCATTTCCCTAGTCTGACCCGGGCACGATGCTCTCAAACGAGCCGCGCGGGGCCGCCTCGTAGCCATCCGCGGTCCGGGTCACGCGTTTGCCGAGTTCGGGGAAGTCGATGACATCGGTTGCGGGCAGGTCGCTGCCCATCAGGCAAACCATCTCCTCGTTGCCCGTATTGACCACGGCATGGGCCGGACCTTTTGCCGGAAAGGCAACGAAATCGCCCGGGCCGAGGTTATGCCTCTCCTGATCGAGGATGACCTCGCCAGTGCCTGAGATGACATAGGTCCATTCCTCTTCCCCATGATGGGCATGGAGTGGAAAGGCCTGCTCCCCAGCCGCTATTCTGACCAGATTGACCGCCGAGGCCGTCATCCCCACCATCCGGGAGACGGGGGTCATTGTGCACCCCTTGGATTTGTCCAGGGGATGGCGAAAAGCAAAGGCCGCGTCTGCAATCGCGTCGGCCTTGCGGATCAGGTCAGGCGCGGTCATTCGCCGCCACCCTGCGCATCGCCATAGGTCGGCCCGCGCGCCTTCACCTCTTCCATCTTGGCGTTGAGTTCCTCGATGGAGAACGTCCCGGCCTCGATCATGTTCTGGGTCACGCTCGCGATCCAGCGCTCGTAATAGGTCATGGTCTCGAACGCGTCCTCGCCCATGTCTTCCAGCACCCGGCGGAGGCTATCGACGGTCATCAACCCGTTGGCTGAGGCGATGACCATCAGCGCATCGACGCGTTTCTCCCATAGTGCGTAATCATGCTCGCCCGCCTCGATCGCGGCAGCATCCTTGCCGCCCATGTCGTGCCAGCGGCGTCCTAATGATGATGTCTCTGCCATTGCTCCACGCTAACGCGCCGCCGCGGGCGCGCCAAGCCCCCGCTCTCATTTCCTCACGTCTTGCTGAGGGTGCCCGTAAAATCGCAGGCCCCACGCTATCTTAGCGGTCAGAGGGTGACGCAATGCTCAGGAGGATGACATGCAGCGGATACTTCTCGGCGCCCTCGGCGCTCTCATGATCGCGACACCCGCACTGGCCGATTGGACATTGCTGGGCGAGGAATCGAAAATCGCGTTCGGTTCGATCAAGTCTGACACCATCGGGGAGTCGCATCATTTCACCGGGCTAAGCGGCGGCGTCGGCGCCGATGGCACCGCGACGGTGGATATCGACGTTGCGTCAGTCGAGACCTGGATAGACATCCGCAACGAGCGCATGCGCAAGATCGTCTTCGACAGTGTGAAGTTCCCGGTGGCCGCCGTCTCGACCCAGATTGATATCGACAAGCTCAGCAACCTCAAGCCCGGTGAGTCCACCGTCGTCTCGACCACCGCCAATGTCTCGCTGGCTGGCATCGACATTCCGGTCGAGGCCGATCTTTTCGTGGTCGCCATCTCCGACAACAAGGTTCTGGTGACGACCGATGAGATGATCATGCTCGAGACCGCCGATCTCGGCATCGACAGCGATGTCGATGAGCTGATGGAGCTTGCCTCCCTGCCGTCGATCACCCGCGTCTCCCCGGTCACCCTGCGGCTCGTGTTCGAAAAGGAATAGGATGCGTCGCTGTTTCCAGGGTTCTGTCCGGTAGCAAGGCTTGGCGCTGGCTGTTCGACCCTGGCTTTGATTGGTTTATATTTCGGATCAACGAAAATGGGAGGAACGCATGAGATTAGGACTTCTTGCCGCCGCGGCGCTCTTGGCTTCGACCGCCGCTCACGCTGGAGAAACTCCGTCCCCACTGGGCGCTGAGGTGTATTTCATCAACATCAAGAACGGAGACACACTCAGCAACCCTGTGACGATCAAATTCGGTCTCAAGGGTATGGGCATCGCCCCTGCTGGCGCGGAGGATTGGGACAACACCGGTCACCATCACCTGATCATCAACGAGGCTATCGAAGGTGAGGAGCTGAACCAGCCGATCCCGGCCGATGACAACCACAAGCATTTCGGCGGCGGTCAGACCGAGGTGACCATGGATCTGCCACCCGGTCAGCACACGCTTCAGCTTGTCTTGGCTGACTGGAGCCACATCCCGCACAACCCGCCTGTGATGTCCGAGCGGATCACGGTGACGGTGAAGTAAGTCTTTGGCGACCGCAGCCTGTTATTGAGTTGCGGGCCCTGGGCCGGTGGCTCAAACTGCTCGCTGGAAGACAAGCATGCGGTTGTTCGATGGCATCGGGATTACATCGGGGTCAAGGAACGCCTGGCCGGCCGCGGTGCGCAGTTCATTGATATCCCGGATGCCCCAGTCCGGGTCTTGCGCCTTGAGCGATGCATCGAAGCGTGCATTCCCTTCGCCAGTATGTGCGCCGCCCTCCATGAACGGCCCGTAGAATATCAGCAGGCCATCGGGCGCCAGCGCTCGGGCCGCACCCGCGATGATCCCTTCCGCGACGGCCCATGGTCCGATGTGGATGACATTGGCTGAAAAGACAGCAGTCAGCGGGGCTTCGGCGACCGCCGGATCTTTAGCCCAATCGCCAGTCGCGTCGAGCGCCAGGGGAGGCCTCAGGTTGTCGGGAGCAAGGTGCATCCGCCAGGCCGCGATCGACACCCGATGCCGCTCCGCCGGGTCGCTCGGGATCCAGGTGATCCCGGGCAGCGCCAATGCCAGATGCGCCGCATGCTGGCCGGTGCCGGAACCGATCTCCAAAAGTCGGCCGGTCCGCCCTGCGAGCCGGCCGGTCAATGTCTCGGTGATCGGGGGGATGTTGCGCTCGGCACTTGGCGAGACCAGCCGTCCATCGGCCGTCTCGCCCCCTGCACCGGCGGAATAGCGCGGATCTCCGCTGGAACTCGGAGATCCGAATGGTCCGGTCATCGTGTCGGGGCGACCACCATGGTCATCTGGCGACCCTCGAGCTTTGGCATCGCTTCGATCTTGCCCTGCACGTCGATATCATCGGCAATGCGTTTGAGCAGATCGCGGCCCAGCTCCTGATGCGCCATCTCGCGGCCCCGGAAGCGGAGTGTGACCTTTACCTTGTCCCCCTCGCCCAGGAACTTGAAGACCGAGCGCATCTTCACGTCATAATCGTGGGTGTCGATGTTCGGGCGGAACTTGACCTCTTTTATCTCGATGATCTTCTGCTTTTTCCGCGCCTCGGCTGCCTTCTTCTGCTGCTCGTACTTGAACTTGCCAAAGTCCATGATCTTGCAGACGGGCGGGTTGGCGTTGGGCGAGATCTCAACGAGGTCGAGCCCGACCTCCTCTGCCATTTCGACGCCTTGTTCGGGGGAAACGACGCCGACATTCTCGCCATCGTGATCGATCAGGCGGATTTCCGGCACGCGGATCATTCTGTTCACGCGCGGACCCGTCTCTCGGGTCGGTGGCGCGTTGTGTGGTCTTCTGGCTATGTCAGCCTCCTCTAAAGCGCCCCGGGCGGGGCTCCCAAATGCCACGCGCGCTCCGGATGTCTCCGGCGCGCGCCCTTCAATACATAACAATTCTCGCCCCCAAAGGGAAGCCAGCCAGACTCCTGGCCAAGCGCCCGATCTTGCAGTTGCGCCGGTGCCCCCGCTCAGGAACCCATTCGCGAACGACAGGTCAGAGAGCTCGCCGTATGAGAGAAGAGCTCATCAAGGCTTTGCCCGCGATCTTTGCGGATTTGCGCGAGCTTTCCGGTATCGCTTGGGGCCCATGCCATCGAAATCACACCCGGGGGTTAGGCTGCCGGGCGATGTGGCCCCGAAATCGGTCCTGGAACATGGGCCGTGGTGACTGAGGTGAGCGAGTTTCCCCCCGCGAATGGACCGCGCCTTCTTCGAGAGCCGCGCGGTCCGGTCCGGGTGATCAGTCGTCGATGACCGGGTCGAAGGTCTCACTCGGAAGCACCATCACCGTGGGCACCGGGGGCAGACTGTCGGCCGCGATCTGAATGCTGCTGCTCTCAAGGATTCGGATCTCGAACTCATCCTCCATCCCGATCAGGAATCGCTGAAGCCCGGCGGCCGAGAACGCATGCATCGGCAGGACAACCCGCGCCTTGAACCTTTTCAGCACGTTGATCATCTGCCCGAGGTTCAGCGTATAGGTCCCGTCGACCGGCGCCATAACCACGTCGAGCCGCCCGATTGCGGCATACTGCTCCTCCGACGGCTCATGGTGCAGATGGCCCAGATGCCCGATGCAGAGCTCGCCGATCTCGAAGACAAAGATCGAATTCCCGTTGGCCTCGAACCCGAAACTGCGCAGGTCGGTCGGAACGTTGCGCACCAGCACGTCGCCCACGCTCAGGAAGTGCTCGGCCTTACCGCCTTCCTTCCATCCGCGCAGCACATGGTCGATCTCCGGGTCTGGGAAATCCGTGAAGTGGGTCGAATGGGCGTGGTTCATGGTCACGACGTCCGGCACCCGCCCGCGCCCGTGAACGCCGAAGTAATCCGTCGCGATCACTACGTTCTCTGGCGTCTCGACCCGGAAGGTCGAGTGCGCGACATAGGAGATCGTCACTTTCTCCGAACCCGCGGCCACCAGATCGGGCGCGATCCCGTCAAGGCTCGCAACCTGCACACTGCCCGGCCAGTTCTCCACGAAGGTCAGACAGGCCGATGCGAGGACCTGCCCGGGAAACAGGAGAGACGCGACCAATAGTATCCAGCGCATGACGCCTCCGTTCTGATCACCCGTCTCCAATTGGATCAGATAGCGTGTTCTCTGTGCCGTTCACTCAAATTTGGGTCAGATAAGCGAGCTCTCCGCGCGCCGGAGCATCAGTTGCTTTTCGAGACTTTTCTGTCAGTCCGCTCCGGTCCGACCGAGAGGTTGCCGAAGAATTCCTCGGTCACATCGGTCCAAGGGCTGATCGAGGCGACATAGCTGTCGAGGTAGATGTCCATGAGCTCATCCTGGAATCTCTGTGCCTTGGGATAGCTGAGGTATGCACCATAGGTGAGCGAGAGCATGCCGTTGTCGCGCCGGAAGACCCTGATCTGATCCGCTGGTATCCCGGCCTCCTTCAGCTTGTCGGCCGCCTTCTCGATATCCAGCGGCGCGCGCGACGACTTGGCAATCGCCGCGAACACACCGCCGGTTTCGATGTCTTGCGACTCGATTGTGCTGCGGATCGAGCGGGTGACCTCCAGATTGCGGGTCGCCAACTTGCTGCCGAGCGTCTCAGCTTGCAGGAAATTCAACTCGGCCTGATCATAGCGGTCCTGCTGCAGATAGGCCCAGCCCGTGTTGTTGTAGACCTTCACCTCGGTCGATTTGCGGATCTTGTCGGGCAGCTTCGGGATCCAGGTCTTCTGCGCCTCGAACTCCTCGGCCGCCGTGTCGAAATCCTTGCGCTTGAGCTGAATGAAGCCGCGCATGTTGTAGATCGGTCGGCTGGCAAGGTCCAGGTCGTCGGCCGCCTTTACAGCCCGGTCGAGCAGTGCGAGTGCCCTGTCGTATTCCTCTTCCTGTACCAGAAGACGCCCGTATTCGTAGAGGATGCAGAAATTATCGGGCGCACGCGCCTCCAGCCGCGCGAAGGCCGGCTCCGCCAGCGCGTGCTCACCGCTTTCGCGCAGTTCGATCGCGTGTTCCAGTTCCGGTTTCAGTTCATCATCGATGCGCTCGACACAGGCTTGCGCCATGCCGGAGAACAGGATCGCCGCGGAGGCAAGTAGCCAGGGTCTCATATCCCGCTCTCCTCCAGCAGCAGTTCCTCGGGCGCGGTGTCTTGAATCGCGTTTGATCGTGCAGCCTTCTTCGCCTCGTCCTGCGCCTTGATCGCGTTCTTGAGGTCGGTGATCTGTGCATTCAGCGCCTGCATGGTGTTGCCCAGCCGGTCGAGATGCCGGTCGATCTTCACCAGATCGACAGTGATCAGGTGCTTGTCTTCCAAGGCGGCACTCACGCCGGTGACCTCTTCATCCTGCGTGGTGCGCAGAAGCTCTTTGCCCTGCACCATCACCGACGCGGCGCCATGGCGGCCGAAATCCTTTGGTGACAGATCAACGACCACGTTAACCTGTGGATTGGTGACCGAGGTGACATAGGTTGACAGGATCCCAAGCCCGACAACCACGATCGACATGATCATCGACGCGAGCAGCCCGTTGAAATGCAGCTTGCTGGGATTTTCCTTTCGGACGAAGGTGATGAGGCTGTACATCGAAAACAGCATGATCACCGTGGCAAGACCGAAAAAGCCGGTTTTTGCGAGTTCGGTGAGGTCCGCGTCAATCGCGGGAAACGCCTGCCAGAGTACCAACATCGGAGGCTCCTGAAACAACTTACAACGGAAATATTTTACCTCACGAATCGGGTGTCTGCAACTCAGGGGTGAGCCGCTGTCGGAATGCTCCGCTTAGATAGAGCAATCTGCACCGCCCGGTTGTGGCATTCAAAACCGGTGTTTTAGCTTGATCGATCGGCGGCTTGTGCCGCCTAGCGGCCCTTCCAGATCGGGTCGCGTTTTTCGGCAAACGCCTTGGCGCCCTCCAACTGGTCTTCGGAGGCGTAGAGCGTATCGACAGTGCGGAGCTGGCGTTTGGTGATCCGGCTCAGCATGTCCTGAAAGCGCATGTCCTCCGCCTCGCGCACGATCTCCTTGATCGCCGCCATCACCAGCGGCGGGCCGGAGGCGAGGTGGTGGGCCATCTCGCGCGCCTTGTCCATCAGCGCCTCCGCCGGGTGGATCTGGTTGATCAAGCCCCAGCCGTGCGCTTCCTCGGCATCGAACCAGCGCCCGGTAAAGAGCAACTCCATCGCGATGTGGTATGGGATGCGTTTCGGTAGCGCGACCGAGGCTGCATCCGCCACGGTGCCAGAGCGGATCTCCGGCAGCGCGAAGGTCGCTTGATCGGCGGCCAGGATGATGTCGCAGGAAATCGCCAGCTCCAGCCCGCCGCCGCAGGCGATGCCGTTGACCGCCGCGATCACCGGTTTGTTCATATTGCCAAGCTCTTGCAGCCCGCCGAAGCCGCCGATCCCATAGTCGCCATCGACCGCATCGCCGTCGGCCGCCGCCTTCAGGTCCCAGCCGGGGCAGAAGAATTTCTCACCGCCGCCGGTCAGGATCGCCACGCGCAGCTCCGGGTCGTCTCGAAACTCCCGGAACACCTCGCCCATCCGCCGAGAGGTCACGAGGTCAATCGCATTCGCCTTGGGCCGGTCGAGCGTGACCTCCAGCACATGGCCATCGCGGCGGGTCTTTACGGGATCACTCATCGGATCGTCTCCTCGGATACTGCGAACGGGTCGTTGTCAGGGTCTGTGTTGGGCACGTATTCGGACCAGAGCGCGGCGTCGCGCGCGGCATCCTCCCCCAGCAGGTCGCGGATCACGGCAAGGCTCATATCGATCCCGGCGGAGACGCCGGAGGCGGTGACGAACTTACCGTCCCACACCCAGCGCGCGCTTCCCTGCCAGTCGACCCTCGGGCCGTGTTCCGCCGCGACGCTGAAGGCCAGTTTGTTGGTCGTCGCGCGCCGGTCGTCCAGCAGCCCCGCGCGGGCCAGCAGGAAGGCGCCGGTGCAGACGCTGGTCACCAGTTCGGCACTTGCGCTGGCATTCTTCAGCCACTCCAGCACGCGCTGGTTCGAGACCTCGCGCCGGGTGCCGCGTCCGCCGGGGATCAGCAGGATCTCCGCCGGGTCCATCTCATCGATCCGGGCGTCGATCGCGGTGCGCGGTCCCTGCGTGCTGGCCACCGGCGCGTCACTTTCAGCCACCATGATCAGGCGAAAATCATCCGGGAACATGCCGAGCATCTCCAGCGGTCCGTAGACATCGAGCAACTCGAATTGCGGGAACAGCAAGGTCGCAATGGTGCGCATTTCACTCCTCCGTCAGCCGGATCAGGGCGTCGACCGCGACCGCGCGGTCGGGCGTCACCATAAGCGGATTGATGTCGAGCTCGAGCAGGCGATTTGCATTTGCCGCAACATAGGCCTCCAGCGCCCGGATCGTGGCGCGGATCGCGGCCTTATCGGCGGCCGGGCGTCCGCGATATCCCTCCAGCAGGGGCGAGAGCTGCCGACCTTGGATTGCCCGATCGATATCCGCCTCGGTCAGCGGGATCAGGGCAGTGACACTGTCGGCCAGAAGCTCCGTCAGGACCCCGCCGGAGCCGACGGTCAGCGCATATCCATAAGGCGGCTCATACGTCACGCCCAGGATCAGTTCGGCCACGGAATCGGTCACCATTTCCTCAACCAGATAGCCCTCCGGGGCCCGCATCGCCCGTGCAGCCTCGGTGATCTGATCGGCCGTCAGATGCAGCCGCACGGCGCCCGCCTCGGTCTTGTGGGCAATGCCAAGGCCCTTTAGCGCCAGCGGGGCGGTCAAAGCCTCGGCAGCGGTGGCTGTCTCCTCCGGCAACGCCGCGCGCACCCCGTTCGGAACCGTCATGCCAAACGCAGCGAGGGCCGCCTTCGCACTGGCCTCGTCGAGCACGCCATCGCCGCCGTTATGCACCGCCAGCAGCACCGGGTCCGGGGCGGGCCGCCGCCACGCCTCGGCCACGAAAGCCGCCGCCTCGGTCGCGGCAAAGGTCGCATCGATCCCGATCATCGGCGCCATCCCGCGGTTGCGGAGGTCCTCGGCCCAGACCTCCGGCATGTTCTCCGCCATGGTTGCCGTGATCGCCACCCGCGCCCCGGTTGCCCGCTGCGCCACCTCCATCGCGTCGATCGCTGTCAGCCAGTGCCGGTCCGAACACCGGTCCAGCCGGGGAAAGTCGAAGATGAACGATGTCAGATCGCACTGGCAGGCCAGGATCGCCGTGAACGTCGCCTCCATCCGCGCCCGGTCGCCCCAGATAAACGTGTGGTAGTCGATCGGGTTCGAAACCGTGACGAGCGGCCCCAAAGTCTCCTGGATCGCCGCCGTCTGCGCCTCGTTCAGCGGGCGAAAGGTCAGGTCGCGCGCCACCGCCGCATCGCCGGAAAGGCTCGCCTCCCCGCCCGAGCAGCTCACCGTAAAGATCTCCCGCCCCGGGATGGGCCCATGCACATCTATCAGTTTCAGCGTCTCGAGGAACTCCGGGATACTGGCGAGGATGGGGATGCCGAGCCGGTTCAGAAACGCCCGGCTGACCGCGTCCGATCCCGCCAGCGACGCGGTGTGCGACAGCGTCGCCCGCTGAGCCTCGGCCGACTTGCCGACCTTCAATGCCACAACCGGTTTGCCCAGATCGCGCGCCTTTGCCGCCATCTCCTCGTAAAGCCGCGGCTTGTTCACGCCTTCAATATGCAGGCCCACGGCCGTCACGCGTGGGTCGTCGAGACAGGCCATCGCCATCTCAGCCAATCCGGTCTGCGCCTGATTGCCCGCCGCGATCGCATACCCCAGCCTCAGCCCGCGCGCGGCCATGGTCATGTTGATCAGGATGTTCGAGGATTGGGTCAGGATAGCGACCCCGCCCTCGCGCCGCTCCCCGCCATGCTGGTCGGGCCAGAGCGGGGCACCATCCAGATAGTTCACCAGCCCATAGCAGTTTGGCCCCAGGATCGGCATGTCGCCCGCAAGCTCGACCAGCTTGGCCTGCAGCGCGGCGCCAGCGTCGCGCCCGTCCTCAGCCTCGGCCCAGCCGCTGGCGAAACAGACGGCGCCGCCTGCGCCCATGTTTGACAGCGCCTCCACCGCCTCGAGCGTCGCATGGCGGTTGATGCCGATGAAGATCGCATCGGGCGGCGCGGGCAAGTCCTCGATCCGCTTGAAACACGGGATCCCGTGGATCTCATCACGGGTCGGATGCACCGGCCAGACCGTGCCTTCGAACCCCATCTTCTGGCATTGCGCCACGACCTCGAGCCCCCAGCCGCCGCCGATCACGGCGATAGAGCGCGGCCGGAACAGGCGTGAAAGGTCAGCGGTCATTGATTAGGACCTGATTGCTGCTGACCCGTAAATCACGCCGCGCGATCTTGCGCCCGGTGGGCACCACCGGGCAGCGCCCGCCCTTCCCCCGGCGGGCGCTATAGCGATACCGTGACAAGCTCAGGCGGCGCTGAAGCTTTGACGCGCCGAATGGCCCGAATGCCCTGTGTGCGCCTACCAGGCCGGGCGCTGCCCTCCTCTTGCGGTTCATCGCACGCCCCTTAGACTGCCGCGGATGACCAGCGAAGGCCCCAAACGCGACCTGATCGGCTATGGCGCCAACCCGCCACCGGCACCGTGGCCAGACGGCGCTCGGATCGCAGTCAACTTCTGTGTCAACTACGAGGAGGGCGGCGAGCGAACGATCGAGAACGGTGATGACGGGTCCGAAGACCGGATTGCCGATGTGATTGTCGAGCGCCGGATCGGTCGGCGCGACCTCAATATCGAGCAGAGCTACAATTTCGGCTCCCGCATCGGCTACTGGCGCATCCTGCGCGCCTTCACCGAGCGCGGCCTGCCTGCCACCATCAACCTCGTCGGCCGGGCGGGCGAACTGGTGCCAGACCCGCTCAAGGCGATGATCGCGGCGGGCTGGGACATCCAATGCCACGGCTGGCGTTGGATCGACCATGACACCCTGAGCGAGGCCGAAGAACGCGCCTTCCTCCAGCGTTCCGTGCAGCAGGTCGTCGATCTGACCGGCCAGGCCCCGCTTGGCAATTACGCGGGCCTGCCGAGCCTCAACACCCGCCGCCTCGCCGCTGAACTCGGCTTTCTCTACGACAGCGACTGCTACGACGATGAGCGGCCCTACTGGTCGACTGAATTCACGCGCCCGATCCTGATCATACCCTACTCGCTCGACACCAATGACAGCCGTTTCGCCCGCGGGCAGGGTTATGAGATGGCGGACGATTTCTCGACCTATATCCGCGACAGCTTCGATACGCTCTATGCCGAGGGGGGCACGATGCTCACCATTGGCCTTCACGCCCGGCTGATCGGCCGCCCTGGTCGGATCCGTGCGCTTCATGAGATCCTCGACCATATCATGGCCCATCCCCGGGTCTGGATCGCCCGGCGCGGCGACATCGCCCGTTGCTGGGCCGAGGCCTATCCTCCCAACTGAACCCATCGGGCAAGCGGCCGCCCATAGCGTGAAAGACACATCGACTCTGATATCTCTAGTTGAGTAAACCCACCATTTCACCTCAAATTGCACGCAGAAGTTGCTATCTGAGGCTCGGGTTGAGTTTTCGTACCCTGACAGGAACAAGACGTGAAACCCGCCTGCCAGCGCGGAGGATCGGATGGCCCCGGCTCTCATCCCGCCCGCTCCAGAAAGCACGACAACCCAATGAGATCCGGTGAATCAGAGATTGCGGCGAGTTGCTCGAGAAGTCTCCGCTCGCGCTCGGGGTCCGGCGCCGCCTCGCTGAGCTTCTGGAACAGCCGCGCCCGCGGCAC
The DNA here is from genome assembly GCA_039180675.1 of Pseudomonadota bacterium. Taxonomy (GTDB): domain Bacteria; phylum Pseudomonadota; class Alphaproteobacteria; order Rhodobacterales; family Rhodobacteraceae; genus Thermohalobaculum. The sequence continues at coordinate 93,564 of JBCDDC010000011.1, forward strand.
CGGGTTCTCGGGACTGCCGGGCAGGAGATCGCAAACCCGTTCAACGCCGCGGCCCGACGTCAGGTGCACTGTGAGCCGGTCCGGGTCCTCCGGCGCCAGATCGACCGGTGACTGTTGGCGCGTCGTAGCTTTGCAGCTCACCTTCCCCGCGAGCGCGCGCAGATCGGCCCGCCCGATCGCGGCCTCGGTGAAATGGCGGATATTCAGCGCCCCGTCCGTTAGTCCGGCCGCCACGCAATAAGGGGCGGAGAATCGTGCCTCGTCCACCGTCTCCGGCATGCCAAAACCCGCCACCGCGAGATTGCGGGCTGGCATTTCGACCTCGATTGACGCGATCTCTGCGGAGGCCACCTCGGTCGAAAGCGCGATGGCCGCAGGCACCAGCCGGCCCAGATAACCGCAGCAGGGCCAAAGCTTCACGACCAAGCCGAATTCCTCGATCGCCAGCGGATGGGCAAAGGGGCGCAACGCGATCGGCTCCCCGGGTCCGAACAATTCGGCAAACTGCGCCAGGGTCTCGACCCGGCCTATCGCACCGCCCTCTGCCAGCAGCGCTGCGTTAATGCCGTTCATCGCCGCGAAACCAGCGTGGAGCGGCTTGCCGGTCGAGCCGAACTGCGCCTTCAGGCTTGCGGCGGCACTCGTCGCAATCGTCATTGCCACCAGCATCTGCTCGGCACCAAGGCCGATCAGCCGCCCTGCTGTCACCGCAGCCCCGATCTGGCCAAGCGTGCCGGTCGCGTGCCAGCCGCGCTCGTAATGGGCCGGGTTCACCGCCTCGCCCATCCGGTCCATCGCTTCGAGCCCCGCGACGAAGCCCGCCACGGCGGCCCGACCCGACACTGGGCGATGCGCCGCAAGCGCAAGGATCACCGGTACCAGCACCGTGCTCGGATGCGCGACCGAGGGCCGGTCGTAGTCATCGAGCTCATGTGCATGCCCCGCAGCCGCCAGACGAAACGCCTCCGCCGATACCCCCGACCCCAATGCATGCGCGGCCCGCGCGGCCGGGCTTCTCTCGCCTGCGACGATGCAGGCGACCGTGTCGATGATTGCGTTCTCCGCCCGTTCCACGGCAACTGGTCCGGGAGAGAGCGGCCCCGCCGCCCACCCAGCGAACGCGCGCCAGTAGGTTTCAGGATCAGCCGCCATCGTCCAGCGCTTTCGCCAGGAAGTCGGAGATCTCGGCCAGCGAGGCCTCCGCCTCCGGGATCCCGGGATAATACTCGAACACATGCCAGAGCCCGTCCCAAAGCCTCAGTTCCACCGGTGCGCCCTGCGCCCGCATCGCCCGTGACAGCCGGGCACACATGGCCGACAGCAGATCGCGCGTCCCCGTGGTGATCAGCGTCGGTGGCCAGTCCGGCCCGAAATCGCTGTAGATCGGCGAGATCTCTGGATCGCGCTTGTCCCGCTCCCCGGCATAGAGCGTGGGCACCCGCTCTGCGAACCGGCCCGTGAGCGTCGGATCGCGTCCCTCGTCCCAGGCGTCATAGCGATCGTGCATATCCGCGCCGGGTGAGAGCAGCGCCAGGGCGGACGGCATCCGGGCGCCCGCCTTCCTCAGCCGGGCCGTGGCCGCCAGCGCCAGGTTCCCGCCGGCGCTCTCTCCCGCAATCGCGAACGGCCCTGCCTCCGAGAGGGCATAGGCTACCGCGCTGGCGTCATCGAGACCGGCAGGAAACGGGTGCTCCGGCGCCAGCCGATAATGCGGCGCGATCACCCGCCGCCCAGTCTTGGCCGCGATCTTGGCCGAGATTGGCAGATCCTCGAGCGGGCCACCCATGACGTAGGCCCCGCCAAAAAGGTAAAGCACCGGCTCCTTGCCCAGGACTGCGGCAGGCGTAACGGTCTGGCATCGCACCCCGGAAATCTCCTCCTCGCCGAGCGTCACACCCGTCTCAGCCAATATCCCCGGCGCGGCCGCCTCCGCCTCGGCCAGCCCCTCCGCCCGCCATTGAGGAAACATCTCTGGATCAGGCGCCCGATCATCACGGTTCGCCGGATCTTCCAGAAACGCCCGTGCCTCGGCACTCAGCCCCCAGTCGTCCGCTAAGGGCATCTCGCCCTCGCGCTATCTGACCGCGGTATTGCGCGAGGTTTCATTTATAAGATTTCCCGAGTGCCACGCTCTGCAGGATTTGCCCGTTGTCCGACCAGTATGCGTATATCGCTGTATGCATTGGTGGGATCCAATCATCTGAAGCGGGGAACAGAGGGTGTGCACCATCTTCTTCCGGGCGCCAAATGCCTGAGATGATCACCTTTGGCCTCTCGTCATCTCTACGAAAAACTTGGAGCCCATTGGCTTTAAGCCATGCTTCCGCAAACTCCGCGTTGGCATCTGATGCAAAGAGCCTGAACAGGCACACCTCGACTTCGGCGTCTGAGCCCATGCTCCTCAAGAGACGCGCATCTTCAAGACCTGGAATTGTTTCGTCGCTCATACAGCTCGAAAGGTCGGGGTAGCTGTACATGGCGAGTTTAGTGCTGCGATCGAGGTCTTTGACGTTGGCCGGCCGGCCTCTCTCCTGATGATAAATCTCGCTAGGCGTGTAGGAAGGGGGGCTGCCTCGTGATGCTTCTCCGCCACTGTCGATTTGATGAATTTGATAGAGCGGCCAAACGAATTGCCCGATCAACCATACCGGGATCATCCAGATGCATACTTTCACAAACTGGTTGGCATAGCGTTTCAAGGTGAGGCGATTCATCAGCAAGGCCGTCTTTCTTTTTCAGGCCCCCAGGGGGCGCAGAAGATCGCGGGAGATGATGTGGCGCTGGATCTCCGACGTGCCGTCCCAGATTCGCTCGACCCTGGCATCGCGCCAGAAGCGGGCGAGCGGCAGATCATCCATCAGGCCCATGCCGCCGTGGATCTGGATCGCGGCGTCGGTGACGCGCGCCAGCATCTCCGAGGCATAGAGCTTGGCCGAGGCGATCTCGCGGTTCGCGGGCAGGCCCTGATCCAGCCTCCAGGCAGAGGCGAGGGTCAGCCAGTCCGCCGCGTCAATTTCGGTAATCATGTCTGCAAGTTGAAACGAGACCCCCTGGAACTTCCCAATCGGCTGACCGAACTGCTTGCGCTCGGCGGCGTAGTTCAGCGCGTAGTCGAATACCCGCCGCGCCCGGCCCACGCTCATGGTCGCGACCGTAATGCGCGTCGCGTAGAGCCACTCGTTCATCACCTCGAACCCACCATCGACCTCGCCCAGCACCTGTGCATCCGGCAGGCGGCAATCGTCGAACTCGAGCACCATGTTCTTGTAGCCTTTGTGGCTGACCGAAGTGTAGCCGTCGCGGATCGTGAACCCCGGTGTGCCGCGGTCGACAAGGAAGGTCGTGATCCGCTTCTTCAGCCCGCGCGGTGTCTCGTCCTCGCCGGTCGCCACGAAGACGATGACGAAATCCGCGTGATCGGCGCCCGAGATGAAGTGTTTCGTGCCGTTGATCACCCAATCGGAGTTCGACCCATTCATCCGCCGCGCCGTGCACTTCATGCCGCGCACGTCCGAGCCCGCGTCCGGCTCGGTCATCGCCAGCGCGTCCATCTTCTCGCCCTTGACGGCGGGCGTCAGATACCGCTCCACCTGATCGCCCTCGCAGGCCATCAGGATATTCTGCGGGCGCCCGAAGAAGTGGTTGAGCGCCATGGAGCCCCGGCCAAGCTCGCGCTCCACCAGCGCGAATTCCAGGTGGTTCAGCCCCGCGCCGCCCACGCTTTCCGGGAAATTGCAGGCGTAGAAGCCCAGATCGATTGTCTTCTGCTTAATCGCTTGCGCCACCTCAGGCCGCACCTCACCGGTGCGCTCGACCTCCTCCTCATGCGGATAGATCTCGTTTTCGACGAAACTGCGCACGGTGGAGACGATCATCTCCTGCTCGTCTGTCAGGCCAAACTGCATGGCGCGGGCTCCTCTGCTGGCTGGGTCGGGTAGGGCAAAAGTTGGCGTCTATCTTCGCCCCCGGACGGCTGTGCGGCAGCTCGCAGAGTAGCCCGGGTCATAAGATGGTCTCCGCCCTGCCTTCCTTCTGCCACATGACGCGGCGCATGTTCATCCCAGCAAAAAACATGCGGGGTGTGCTCATGAAGGTGGCAAGACACACAGTTACGGGTCTCTTCCTCGGCGCTTTCCTTGCAGGGACAGCGGCGGCGAAGGTCATCGTTCCTGCAGATGTCAGCGCCGACGATTTTGCCGATCTCGATTGCTACGACCTGACTGAGGAGCGCGGCTGGATCACCGAGGCGCTTACCGGCACAGGCGACATGCAGGGCATCGAGTTGACGGATGCCGATGTCTCGAAGCTCAAGGGCTATCTGATCGCAATAGATACATCGATGCTGCGCAAACAGTGTAGCGCCGGCTGAACTCCCTGGGGTTGGGGTGTCAGGGCCGCGTGGCGACCGGGGGTCGCGGCGCGGCCCTTTCAGTTCGATCCGGCCAATTGGCCTTTGCATTCTCTCCCCCCAGGCTGATTTCCTCAAACAGCTAGCCGAACAGACGCCGGGCGCCTGATCCTCTCCAACCGAATGCGCGCTGATTACGCGGCGGGTTTTCCAAGCGCGCAAGGAAAACCGGCATTCGCCCCGGTTTTTCACTGAGGTAAGCAGCCCATGTGGCGATCAGGGCGTGTCCACCGCCGGGCTGTGCGTGTGACCATCGATCGAGATCACCTGGCCTGAGACGAAGCGCGCCGCCGGGCTCGCGACGAATACCGCCATCTCGGCGATATCGGCACCGGTCACCCATGTTTTCATCGAAGTGCCCGAGGCATAGCTGCGATAGACCTCTTCCCGACTCAGCCCCTTGGCGACGGCTTCCCGCTCCATCACCGCCTCCATCCGCGGGCCCTCGACCGCACCTGGGCAGAGCGCATTCACCCGGATGCCGTGCGAGCCCAGCTCCATCGTGAGTGTCTTGGTCAGCCCGATAACGCCCCACTTCGCGGCGCAATAGGGGGCGCGGCGGGGATACCCGTGCAGGCCTGCGGTCGACGAAGTCAGCAGCATAACCCCGGCGCCCTGCCGTTTCATGATCGGCGCAGCGTGTTTCGCGGACAGAAAGGCACCGTCCAGATTGACCGCGACACAGCGCTGCCATTCCGCGAGCGGGATCTCCTCGATCAGCGCGTTCGGCCCCGCGATCCCCGCATTGGCGCAGAGGACGCCCAGACCGCCCCATGCCGCCTCGATCTCGGCATAGAGCGCCGCAACAGCGCCCTCGTCTGTCACATCGGCAACCGTCCGTCCCCAATGTGCAGGGCAGGTGTCGATCGCGGCCCTGTCCACATCGGTGATCCAGACCCGTGCACCAGCCGCATCGAAGGCCTCGGCCATGGCGCGGCCGATCCCGCCAGCCCCCGCAGTGATCAAAACGCTTGTCTCAAAAGAGGCCATATCCGTCATCATTCTGCCCTTTGGCTAAGCGAAACCCGCACCATCAAGACAGTGTCAATCCCGGAATATGGAGGGTGGGGGATGCGCACGTTTAAGACTCATGTTTATGCGATGATGGGTGCCGTCGCAGTTCTGATTGCTTATCAGTCGCTGGATCAGCGGCCGGTGCAACCGCAAAATAAGATGGTCGCGGTTGAAGCTCCGGTCACGAACCTTGCCAGCGTCGAGATAGTTTCCGAGTAAGTTCCGCATACTTCCGGCAAACGCCACCGGCTCCCGCTTTAAGCGCCAGTGAGCCGGGGCGGCCGGGTCCAGTCAAATCAAAGGTCTGAAGTGCCTACGCTCACAAGGCCACCAAGCCCTGCTGTACCAGGGCGCAGTTTTGCGGCGCGTTCTTGCGGTTGATTTGGCGGTCTCGCCACCGATCGGCCCGGTCCGGTTGAGACCGTTCCAAATCAGATATTCGGTGAGCCGCCGGCTGAGCTTGAGAACGCCTCTGGCCCGTCCGCGTTGGCAGTCTTGCCCAACCGTGCCGTGAAGCGGATCGGCGCCTGACGGCGATGCCCCGAGGCCGCGCCGGCCTGTGCAGCGTCCAAGTCATCTTCGCTGAGCATCTCTGGTGTTCTCTGACCGGTCATCGTCGTGTCCTCAGACATTGGGCGACCCGCCGGCAGTGCTCGCAAACCGCGCTGCGCCTTCGTCCACTCCAGAGCCAGTTTTCCCCTTGCGCACCTTCCTGCCCCAGCCCCCTGCCGGGGTCTGGAAAATGGCCCCACCCTGCGGCGTATCGAGGTCACCATCTGTGAGCGTCTCAGGCTCTTTGGGATCATTCATCGCACTCTCCTCCGTCGGTTACCCGTTGGATAGGCGATATCGGTCTCTATCGCTGTGCCATTCGTCACAGTCCCGACACGGCGCGCCTACGCCTTCTGACCGACCGCGCGCCCGGCACCATCCGGCTGGGGCAGACGGACATGGAGCGCCGCGATCTCCTCCAACTTAGCCGCCACATGCTCCACCGGCAGGCAGGTCGCGCGAGTGTTGAGATCCACATGCAGCAGCATGTGCTCCCCGGTCGCCAGCAACCGCCCGTCGCCATGGTGGAGTCGGTGGAAGAGATGCATCTTCTTCCCCGCACCTCCAAGCACCTGCGTCTCCACATAAATCGGCTCCAGCGCCGCAACCTCGTCGAGATGCCGGATATGCGTCTCCACCGTGAAATAGCTGAGCCCGCCCGCGATATACGCCGCATCCGCCCCGATGATCCGCATGAAGGCATCCGTTGCATCGGCGAAACACTGCAGATACCGCGCCTCGTTCATGTGATTGTTGTAGTCGGTCCAGTCCGGCGGCACGAGGCGCTCGACCGTGCGGATCGGCTGGTTCAGATCCTCCGCCGGTTTCACAGCCCCCTGATCGAACAGCGATTTCTCATAGGCCGCCAGCGTCTTGCCCGCGCCCCAGTCATTCACCTTCAGCGCCTGCATGATGGCGATAAGGTTGTCGTCGCGGATCGCCTCCAGCTCCCGCGGGCCCAGATTGCCCGCCTGCGCGTCGCACTGATCGCCGACCATCTCGACGAAGTCGTCGGTCAACTCCGGCACATCCATCAGCTTGGTCCAGGGCCATTTCAGGCATGGCCCGAACATCGCCAGCATGCCCCGCATCCCCGCCTCGCCACCCGCGAGATGGAAGGTCTGCATCGTCCCCATCTGCGCCCATCTGAGCCCCGGGCCGAACCGGATCGCGGCGTCCAGTTCCTCTGCCGTCGCGACCTTGTCCTTCAACAGCCACAGCGCCTCTCGCCACAGCGCCTCCTGCAGCCGGTCCGAGAGGAAGCCCTCGATCTCCACCCGGCAATGCAGCGGATGCATCCCGATCGAGGCGTAAAAGTCCTTGCCCCATTCGATGTGCCGGGAGTCGGTCTTGCTCCCCGCCACGAGCTCGACCAGTGGCAGCAGGTAGACCGGGTTGAACGGGTGCGCGACGATCAGGCGTTCCGGATGCGCCATCTCCGCCTGCAACTCGGTCGGCATGATGCCGGAGGTGGACGACGCGATGACCCCATCCGTGTTCACCGCCTCCACCTCTGCATAAACCCTGCGCTTGATGTCGGTGCGCTCCGGCACCGCCTCGACGATCAGGTCTGCCCCTTCGGCGGCCTCGGCCACGGTCGCCGCTATCGCCCAATCGGCCTTCTTGGGCCGCGGCGCCATGGTCAGCTTGGCATAAGCCCGTTCGGCATTCTCAAGCACGGCGCCCAGCTTGCGCTCAGCCTCCGGATCCGGGTCGAATACCCGGCATTCCACCCCGTTTTCGATCAACCGGGCCAGCCAGCCCCCGCCGATCACGCCTCCGCCTAGGATTGCCGCACGTCTCACATCACGCATTCGAGCGTCCTTTCAGTATAGCAACTGGGCAAAGGCGACCCAGAGCACGAGCCCCACCCCAAAGTAGATGGCCGCAACCGGCAACAAGACTCTCGGCATCCGCGCCCAGAGCCAGCCGCGCGCGCGGCCTGCGATGCGAAACGCCGCTACCCCGGCGCTGCCCGCTGCTGCGGCTCCGCCCATCATCACACTCAGAAGACAGCCGAGCTGGCGCCATGGGTCGGCACCATCCTGATAAACCGAGGGCCAGTGGATGCAGAGGAAGAAGCTGGCAAGCAGCAGCAGGATAGCGCCGCACCCCGCTGCGATCAGCATCCGCCAGCTCGACGGGAAGACCGGCAGGAGGATCGCGGCAAAGAGGGGGATGTAGGAGACTGGCATCACCCGGTCCCGCCCGGACACGCTTGGCCCGGATTCAAGGGCGCAGCGCGCGGAGCCGCGCCCTCCGTCCCCCTGAAGGGCGCATTGGCAGCGCTGTCACCTGCTCGGAGGCCCGCCAGGCTTGCCGGGATAAATGGGGCGGGCCGAACATCCGATGTGCCCGCCCAAGGGAGGGCGCGGCCCTCGATCTGCCTGAAGCGGCCACGTTGCTCACAGCGGCGCCTGCGGCGTCAGGTAGAGCTGGGTCGTGTCATAGCCATTCTTCTGGAACACCGCATAGGCGGCCTGAAGCTGTTCGTCGGTCAATTCCGGCTCCCGAGCGAGGATCCAGCCGTATTCTCCGCTTGGCGCCCCGATCACGGCGACGGAGTAATCCTCGGTCACGCTCAGGATCCAGTAATCCCCAACCGCGAAGGGCAGCCACCAGACAAACCCGACCTCCAGCTTGTCATTCTCGGGGCTCGCCGCCGTCGCCCGGCCTTCGGCCACATCCACGGGCCCGTCCAGCGCACCTTCCCGGCAGGTGTTCTCGACCCTGATCGAGCCGTCCTCGTTGAGCGAATACTCCGCCGTGACCCCGACGCAGCCTTCCTCGAACCGGTTCGGATAACGGGCGATCTCGTACCAGAGACCCTGGTAGCGGGCCAGATCCACCTGCCCGTGCGTCTCCAGCGGCGCGTCGGTGACGCGGTAGGTCTGCTCGCTGCCGCATGCGGCGAGAAACGGCAGCAACAGAATGGCGCGGTTGATCATCATGCAAGGTGCTCCGCCCAAACAATCATACCTATCTCGTTGGTTTCTGGGATGCAGACCATGAACAGCGCAATCCCAACAGCTTCAATCCAGAACGATTTTGGTCTCGTTTGCCCGTAGCGTTCAGCATGGAGACTGACCAGCCTGAGCAGAATTCCGAAGACCAAAGCTGCAAAGCAAATGTGAAAAGGTGCAACTGAGATGAACGTCAATGGAATGAGCAGCACCATGATCCAAACGAGGATCGTTATCGAACACCCTGTGTCATTTTTGATGTCCTCGGCGCATTCAGGATGAAACAGAAATGGCACTTGGAAGATAAAGAATGGAAGCATGAAGATCAGGATTCCGAGTAACCAGTTCCGAGCGGTTTTAGCTCTCTTGATCAGCGACGGCAGCATCATGATGCCGATACTGATCAGCTTAAATCCGATCGCACCTAAATCCATTCCCGGTCGACCTCTGCCGCACGGATCCTTCCGCGTGAAGGAGCGATACGGGAGCTGATCCTGAAGTTACTGTTTGGAGAGACCGAGCTCATCACCACTTTCAACATGCCAGTCCTTACCACTCCTGTTGCACCCCTAAAGCACCACCAAAGGATCCGACTTCCGATTTTGCAAAGTCAGGGACCGGTCATGCAGCGACTGGGGCGCGTTTCTCGATGCCCAGTTTGGCGCGGACCTCCTCTGGCCCGATCACGCGGGCGCCCATGTTCTCGATGATGTCGACGGCTTTCTCGACCAGCTGGTAGTTCTTCGCCAGAACGCCCTTGGAGAGGTAGAGGTTGTCCTCCAGCCCCACGCGGACATTGCCGCCGGCTAGCACGGCGGCGGCCACGTAGGGCATCTCGTTGCGGCCGATGGAGAAGGCACTGAACGTCCAGTCGCTCGGCACGTTGTTCACCATGGCCATGAAGGTGTTCATATCGTCTGGTGCGCCCCAGGGAATGCCCATGCAGAGCTGGACCAGGACGGGGCTCGGGATGATGCCGCGCTCGACCAGGTTTTTCGCGAGCCATAGATGGCCGGTGTCGAAGGCCTCGATCTCAATGCGCACGCCGCTCTCGACCATCATCCGGGCGCACTCTTCCAGCATTCCCGGGGTGTTGGCCATGATGTAGTCGGCCTCGGCGAAGTTCATCGTGCCGCAGTCGAGCGTGCAGATCTCCGGCCGGCACTCGACCACGTGGCTCACCCGCGCGGCGGCCGAGATCATGTCGGTGCTGTTGGCCAACGGCAGGGGTGCTGAGGGCGGGCCGACTATGATGTCTCCGCCCATGCCCGCGGTGAGGTTCAGCACGCAATCGGTGTCGCTGTCGCGCACCCGCTCGGTCACCTCGCGATAGAGCTTCGGATCGCGCGCGGGCCTGCCCGTCTCCGGGTCGCGCACATGGCAGTGGACGATGGCGGCCCCCCGCCTTGGCCGCCTCGATGGCGGAGGTGGCGATTTGTTCCGGCGAGCGGGGCACATGCTCGGACTTATCCTGCGTGCCCCCCGATCCGGTGACGGCGCAGGTGATGAAAACCTCACGGTTCATGGCGAGCGGCATGGCGATTCTCCCAGATAATCTGCACTCTATCGCCGCCGATGCCACGCGGCACGTGCTTTACGCAACAAGACAATTCCCACGCAGAACCGGGAGATGTACGTCCAGCACCAACTGCGTCGCGCTAAGTTCTCCACCGCTCCGCGCTGACAACCTCGGCGAAGCCAGCCACCGAGAGGGCAATCAAAGCTGGGGCTGCCCTTGCCGATCAGGATGATTCGCTTAGCTTGCAGCCCATGAACGAGACCGACACGGCCCCGAAGGCGGGCGAGGCCGAACTCTACAAACTCTTCGAAGAGCACGGCATCGCCTGGACCCATCACACCCATCCGCCGCTTCACACGGTGGAGGAGAGCCAGGCGTTGCGGGGCGATCTGCCGGGCGTGCATGTGAAGAACATGTTTCTGAAGGACAAGAAGGGTCAGCTCTGGCTCGTTACCTGTCTTGAGCATCGCAAGATCCGGATCCGCGACCTGGAGAAACAGATAGGTGCGCCGAAAGCCAGCTTTGGGAAACCAGATCTGTTGTGGGAGGCGCTTGGCATTCGGCCAGGCGCGGTCTCGCCCTTCGGTGTGATCAACGATGCGGGACGTGCAGTGAAGGTGGTGCTCGACCAGCAGATGCTGGAGGCGGAGATCATCAACGCGCATCCGCTACACAACGAAGCGACGACCGGGATCTCTAGCGCCGATCTGTTGAAGGTCTTCGCGATCACGGGCCATGCGCCGGCGATTGTCGATTTCGATGCGCTCGAGGCGCTGGAACGGGCCCGCGAGGAAGCTCGGTGATTGCGGCACCGGAAAGAACCCCGTAAGGGGGCGCCGGAGACCTGCTGCGGAGGAAACGAATGATGGATCTGGGCGGACAGACGAACACGGCTGACCTGATCAAGGATAGCACCGACGCGACCTTTGTGACCGACGTGATCGAAGCCTCGAAAGAGGTGCCGGTGATCGTTGATTTCTGGGCGCCCTGGTGCGGGCCCTGTAAGACCCTGACCCCGGTGCTGGAAGAGGCCGTTCGGAGCGCGAACGGCAAGGTGAAGCTGGTGAAGGTCAATGTCGATGAGAACCAGATGATCGCGGGCCAGTTGCGCGTGCAGTCGATCCCCTCGGTCTTCGGCTTCGTCGATGGCCAGCCGGTGGATGCGTTTATGGGCGCCGTTCCGGCGTCCGAGGCCCAGGCCTTTATTAAGCGGTTGGTCGATCAATCAGGTGGTGGCGGACTGGACGAGGCGTTGGATACGGCGGAGCAGATGCTTGACGAGGGCCAGCTTGCCGATGCCACACAGGTCTTCGCCGCCATCATCCAGCAGGACCCTTCTCAGCCGCGTGCTTATGCGGGTCTCGCACGCGCGCAACTGATCGCCGAGGATCTGGAGAAAGCTAAGACCGTGCTGGAACAGGTCCCGGAAGATCTGACCGACGACCCGGCAATCGCGGCGATCCGTTCGGCAATAGAGTTGCAGGAACAGGCGGCGGGCGCGGGCGAAGAAGGTGAACTCCGCGCCAAGGTTGAGGCGAGCCCGGAGGATCATCAGCTCCGTTTCGACCTTGCGCTGGCGCTCATGGCCAAGGGCGACAATGAAGGGGCGGTCGAGCAACTGCTCGATCTTTTCCGCCGCGACCGCGAATGGAACGACGGCGCCGCCAAGGATCAGCTCTTCAAACTCTTCGAAAGCCTCGGGCCCAAGGATCCGCTGGCGCAGAGCGGCAGGCGCCGCCTGTCCTCGATGATCTTCGCGTAAAGGAGCCCTGATGGCGCGCCGTTTCTCTCTCGCCGATCTGCCGGAAGTCATCCCGGTCTTTCCTCTGCCCGGGGCGCTTCTGCTGCCGAGAGGACGGTTGCCGCTGAACATCTTTGAGCCGCGCTATCTGGCGATGCTGGACGACACGCTGCGCTCGGACCACCGCCTGATCGGCATGGTCCAGCCGCTCGAGAGCTCTGAGAGCCCGCCGAAACTGCATCAGATCGGCTGTGCGGGCCGGGTAACCTCGCTGTCCGAGACTGAGGATGGGCGGTATCTGATCGCGCTCTCGGGCGTCTGCCGCTTCCGCATCAAGTCGGAGCGGGACGGGTTTACGCCGTATCGGCGTGTCCGTGCCGAATGGGACGACTTTCATCAGGATCTGTCCGGGACCGAGGAGGACGAGGGTTTTGACCGTAAGGCCTTCTTCGACGTGCTCAAGCGGTACTTCGACACTTCAAGCCTGTCGTCCGACTGGGACAGCCTGGAGTCGGCAGACACCGAACTTCTGATCACCTCGCTTTCGATGATGTGCCCCTTCGAGGTGGAGGAGAAGCAGGCCCTGCTCGAAGCACCCAACCTCAAGGATCGGCGGGAAACCTTGGAGGCGCTGATGCGCTTCGCCATCGCCTCTGGCGGCGATCAGGGGCAGGTGCAGTGAGCGAGGACGCCGAAGAAAAGCCGGAGTGGCTAAGCGGCAAGCTGGTCGAGGTTCTCACCTGCCCGGCCACGGGCGGGAAGCTGGAATATGACCGCGACAATGCGGAACTGATTTCGCGCCGCGCTAACCTGGCCTATCCCGTCCGCTCGGGCATCCCGATCATGCTGATCGACGAGGCCCGGAAGCTCGACCACTAAAAACCGCGAACATGCCGCGCTGCCACGGGGCGCGAACCTCCGTGAACCCAGCCTTGGCCAGCCAGCCCAACTGCGCCTCCAACGGAGCGCATTTGTCATGGCGCATCCGGTCGACGGCGGCAGCGATCATCTGCTCGGTCGCGCCAAGATCGCGAACCTCACGGTGCCAGTCTTGCTTGAGCGTAGCCGTCTCCGCGTCGGTTAGCCCCGCGACCTGCTCGGCATTCACGAAAACCCCGCCGGGGTGGAGCGCGTCATGAACCCGGGCGTAGGTCACCTGCTTCTCTGCGTCGTCCAGATGGTGGATCGATAGGGCGGAGATCACCACGTCAAACGGGCCTTCGGGCAGCCCCTCGGCGGTGTCCTTCACCATGATCTCCGGCACAGCCACCCCCATCGAGGTGAACCGCGCCTGCGCCTTTGCCAACATCTCGGGCGCGATGTCGGTCAGAACGAACTCCGTCTCGGGGAAATGGGCGGAGAGGAGGGCGGAGAAGAGCCCAGTCCCCGCCCCGATATCCAGAACCCGCGCGCCGGGTTCCAGCCTGCCGACCGCCTCTATCGCCGCGCCATAGAACGCATCGAAACCCGGCACCAAAAGCCGCCGGCCCTCGTCATAGCTCTCCGCCGCGCGGTCGAAGAGGGCGCCGATGTTCATGTGCCGGTTGCCGAGGCGACTTTCGCCGTGTCATAGAACTCCCGAAACTCGGCGATCTTGCCGTCGCGCATCGTGAAGAAGTCCGCCTTGGGTGTCTCAAGCTCCGCACCGTTCTTCTTGTAGCGGAACGCGCAGCGGCCGAGGGCGACGATCTCCTCGCCGTCTTCGAACAACCGGTCGACCGTATAGTGGATCAGCTCCCAATCTTTCGTAATGCCCGAGAAATACCGCTCGAAGTCGGCCTTACAGGTGCAGTTCTCGGTGAAATCCAGCCCGTGTGCGCCCTCGGCGATTGACCAGCACTGCACATCGTCATGGGCGAGATCGAGCCAACGGTTGACGCTGCCGCCCTTGGTTTCGTGCCAGAGGCGATAGGCCTCGGCGATCTTTTCCTTGTTCGTCATGAAATGCCCTCCCGTGAAACCTCGCAACGCGAGAGCTTAGCACGGGTGGCGGGCAAATTAGAGTGCCTGGCCTCTCAGGAGCCGCGGCACCTCGCCTGCGGCACCGATCGCCTCGCGCATGAAGCCGCGCCTTGCTGTGCCCATCGCATCGACCATCCGGAGCCCCGCCTGGCGCACCATCGAAAGCGCACCGTCTTGGTTGGAGAAGAGCCGGTTGAGCGCATCCATCCCCAGCGCCATTGAGGTCGCATCGAACCGCCGCCATTGCTGGTAGCGCCTGAGAACGCCGAGCTTCCCGATATCCTCGCCGATCCGTGCCGCATCGGTCAGAACCTCAGCCAGTGCTGCCACATCGCGCAGGCCCATATTCATGCCCTGACCGGCGATCGGATGCACGCCATGCGCGGCATCGCCCACCAGCGCCAGTCGGTCGGCGGCATAGGCTGTTGCGAGAGAGAGGTCCAGCGGATAGGCCCAGCGCTTTCCGATCAGCTCGATCTGCCCCAGTCGCCCGCCGATCCGGCGCGCGATCTCTTCCACGAATATCTCGTCGGGCAGCGCAGACAGGCGCTCTGCCGTTGCGCGGCGCTCCGACCACACCAGGGAGGAACGGTTGCCGTTCAGCGGTAGCACTGCGAAGGGGCCGCCGGGGAAGAAGCTCTGATGCGCGAGCCCGTCATGTGGAAGCTCGTGTGAGATCGCGTTGACCAGCCCGGTCTGATCGTAGCGCCAGCCCACATGGTTGATCCCCGCCATCTTGCTGAGGCCCGAACGCCGCCCGTCAGCAGCCACGACCAGATCGGCGTGGAGCGCCTGCCCGTCATTCAGCGTAAGGGTGGCGCCATAGGTATCCCGCGCCATTGCGCTGACGCTGAACGGCGCGAGATGAGGGATCTTGCTCGCTTTCAAAGCATCGAGCAGGGCGCGGCGGAGATATCGATCCTCCAGGATCCAGCCGAACCGGCCCTCATCCAACTCGCGGGGGTCGAAGTGCAAAAGCGGGCCGGGCGCGGTGCCTTCTGAGACATGGATATCCTCGATAGGCTGGGCCTCGCCCGCCACCTTCTCCCAGATCCCGAGGGTCTCAAGCAGCCGTTGCGAGCCGAGGGCAATCGCATAGGCCCGGCCGTCGAAATCGGCGGCCTTCCGCGTCTCGGTGGTCTTCGCGTCGATCACGACCGCTTCGATCCCAGCGGTCTTGAGCGCAAGCGCAAGGGCTGGGCCGATGAGGCCGCCGCCGACAATCGCGATCTGGGTCTTTTCCATGGGCTTTACTATTGGCTCCGCCTCGCCGAATGTCCAACGCCCAACATGCGACCAATCGGCGGGGAGAGATCCATGGAAAACTGGCAGCAGGCAAGCGCAGCGGATCTCGGCCGCGCAATCGGTGATGGCACGCTCGACCCGCGCGATCTGGCGGAGCGGTTCATCGAGGCGATCGGGACCCACCCCGACAGTGGCCTGATCTATGCGCGCACCACGCCTGCCCGCGCGCGGATCGAGGCCGAGGCCGCCCATGCCCGCCAGCAATCGGGCAGCCGCGTAGGGCCGCTGGACGGCGTACCGATTTCCTGGAAGGACAATTTTGACACGGCTGGGGTGGCGACCGAGGCCGGGTCGCGGCTGATCGCGGGCCGGGTGCCGACACGCGACGCGCCGGCGCTGACCCATGCGACACAGGCCGGGCTGATCTGTCTGGGCAAGACGCATCTGACCGAGCTTGCCTTCTCCGGTCTCGGGCTGAACCCGATGACCGCTACACCGCCGAACCGGTTCGACCGGCGCCGAGTGCCAGGCGGGTCGTCCTCTGGCGCGGCGGTCTCCACCACCTCGGGCCTGGCGGCGGCCGGGATCGGTTCGGACACCGGCGGGTCGGTCCGGATCCCAGCGGTCTGGAACGGGTTGGTTGGGCTGAAGACCACGTTAGGGGCTGTCTCCGGCGAGGGGGTCATCCCCCTCTCAATCAGCTTCGACACCCCGGGTCCTCTGACCAAAACCGTCGAGGACGCGGCGCTCCTGTTCGATGCCATGACCGGCCGGACCCGGCCCGTCGCCGAGGCGGAGAAGCCCGCGCGGCTGGTCATTCCAGAGACCCTGGTGATGAACGACCTCGATGCGGAGGTGGCCGAGGGTTTCGACGCGGCGATGGGTCTGCTCTCAGACGCCGGGATCGACATCACCCGCGCGCCTGTGCCCGAACTTCAGGAGAGCGCCGACGTGCTCTCCAGCCATGGCGGTGTGATTGTCACCGAGGCCTGGCGCGAATGGGGCGAGACCATCGAGGCTCAACCCGACACCATGTTCCAGCAAGTCGAAAATCGGTTCCGGGGCGGTGCGAGCTACAGCGATGAGGATGAGGCGCATGCCCGCCAGGTGCAGGCCCGCTTGCACGAGGCGATCAGTGCGCGGATCGCCGAGGGTGGCATGCTGATCATGCCGACCAGCCCGATCCTGCCGCCCTTCATCTCGCGGCTGCTTGGCGACAACGACTATTACACCGTCAGAAACCTGCTCGCGCTTCGGAACACGCGGCAGGCCAACCTGCTGGGTCTTTCATCGATCACCTTGCCGACGCAGACACCTATGGTCGGCGTTATGCTCTTTGCAGGTGCCAACGAAGAAGACCGGTTGATTGCCGCTGGTCGGGCGCTGGAGCCAATCCTGAAAAGCTGACTGCACTCACTGCTTCGTGAGATGGTGATTGACCGGAGTGGCGTAGCTTCTGCTGATCACCATAGAAGAATCTCGCAGCGGAAGGGAACGATCGATGCACAACTTCCTGAAAACGGCATTCGCGGCGGCTTGCCTTACCGGGGCAGTGGCGACAGCGGCAACAGCCGCCGATGTCTACGATCTCGATCAGGGCCATACGGAGGTGATCTTCGGGTGGAGCCATGCCGGTGTTTCCATGCAGCATGGCGAGTTCGAGAAGACCGAGGGCGTGCTGACCGTCGACCCGAACGACATCTCAAAAACCAAAGTTGAAGTGACGATTGACGCCACCAGCGTGTCGACCGGGGTCGAGCCGCTCGATACGCATCTGAAAAGCTCAGATTTCCTCGAGGTCGAGACGTACCCAACCATCACCTTTGTCAGCACTGGGGTGACGAAGACGGGCGAGACGACAGTCGAAATCACTGGCGATCTGACGCTGCATGGGGTCACGAAACCGGTGACGCTGGCAGCCGAGTTGACCCATCAGGGACCGCATCCGGTGGGCAAGTTTCTCGATTACTACAAGGGTGAATGGATGGCTTTCGCTGCCTCCACCGAGATCGATCACATGGCGTGGGGCGTCGGCAATTTCTCGACCGGCCCGATTTCGATCGAAATCAATACTGAGATGAAAAAGCGCTGACGTTCAGTTCGCCAGGATCAGGGCATCGGGCCAGTTCTTGTTGCCCTTGGTAATGAACAGCGCCTGCTTCTCGAGCCACTGCTTATGCACGTTCATGTTGAGATTCAGGTAGAGCTTGTTGTCGACGATCCGGTAGATCTCGGGATTGATCGCAACCGGCCGCCCCTCGCCCTGAGCGATCGCCCAGGCGCAGTAGCCGCCGTATTGCGGGGCGAATTTCTCAGGATCGGCGGCGAACATGTCTCGGTGCTCAGCGCTCGCGAATAGCCATTTCGCACCCTTCCATTCGACCGCATGCGCCTCGCTGCCCTTTATCGGCGCCGCGCCTGTGAAGTAGGAGACGACGTCATAGCCCTTCAGCGCATGCCCCTTCACGTCGGTAAAAATCTCGGGCTCGCGCAGCTCGCCTGCAAGGGCCGGGTTTGCGGCAGCGAGGGTGATCATGACGGCTGCGATCAGGCGGATCATCCGGTCTCTCCTCTCGTTCGATTTCGCGTCTCAGAGTGTTGAATTATGGCTGCCAGGTCAAGAAGTTGGCGATCAGGCGAAGGCCGACCTCCTGCGATTTCTCGGGGTGAAACTGGGTCCCGGCCATATTGTCGCGTGCCACCACGGCAGTCACCTCCTCGCCATGCCGCGTGAGGGCGACACGATGCGCCGGGTCACTGACGCGAAGATGGTAGGAGTGCACGAAATAGGCATGCGCGCCAGCGCCTATCCCGTCGAACAGCGCGTGATCGGCCAGGTTAAGCTCGTTCCAGCCCATATGCGGGATCTTGAGCGTCTGGTCCTCGGGCTCGAGCCGGACGACATCGCCGGGGATCCAATCGAAGCCAGGCGTCTCGCCATGCTCGAGGCCGCGGGTCGCCATCAGCTGCATGCCGACGCAAATGCCGAGGAACGGATGACCGGCCTGAACCCGCCATTCTATCGCCTCGAACATCCCATCCACGGCAAAGAGGCCGCGGTAGCAATCGGCATAGGCGCCGACGCCGGGCAGGACGACGCGATCCGCCTTCGCCACCACCTCCGGGTCGGCGGTGACTAGGATATCGCTCTCCCGCCCGGCCATCCTCTGAAACGACTTCTGGGCCGAACGCAGATTGCCTGACCCGTAATCGATGATCGCGACCGTCACAGGGTGCCTTTGGTGGATGGGATCGCATCCGCCTTGCGCGGGTCCGGCTCGACAGCGGCACGCAGCGCCTGAGCGACCGATTTGAAGCTTGCCTCGGCGATATGGTGCGAATTGACGCCATAGAGCGCCCCGACATGCAGCGTGATGCCACCATTCATCGCAAGCGCGGTAAAGAATTCGCGAACAAGCTCGGTGTCGAATGTGCCGATCTTCGGTGCGGTAAACGCCACATTCCAGACCAGGAACGGACGGCCGGAGAGATCCAGAGCGCAGCGCACCAGCGTCTCGTCCATTGGCAAAAGACACGATCCGTACCGCCGGATTCCACGCTTGTCGCCCAGCGCCTCCGCCAGCGCCTTGCCGAGCGAAATGCCAACATCTTCAACGGTGTGGTGGTCGTCTATATGCGTATCGCCCGTCGCCCGCACGTGCAGATCGATCAGTGAATGTCGGGCCAGTTGATCCAGCATGTGATCGAAGAACCCGACCCCGGTCTGGTTGTCGTACGAACCGGTTCCGTCGAGATCGACGTTCACTAAGATTTCCGTCTCGGCGGTTTTGCGGGTGATCGTTGCCTTGCGCATTGCGGCGTCCTTTCCTTGCGCGGCCTCTCTACACGCGGTGCCTGCCGGTAGCAATCGGCTGCATTCTCGCTATATTTTCGCCTTGCTTGCAGGTGAGGACTTCGAGATGGCAGAAGACGGCGTTTCCCGTTGGCATGGAACGACGATCGTTGCGGTGAAACGCGACGGCAAGGTTGCTGTTGCAGGCGACGGACAGGTGAGTCTCGGCAACACTGTGATTAAGGGCAACGCGCGCAAGGTGCGGCGGATCTCGCCCGGCGGGCATGATGTGGTGGTCGGCTTTGCGGGCGCGACGGCGGATGCATTCACCCTCCTCGAACGCCTCGAGAAGAAGCTTGAGGCAGCCCCGGGTCAGTTGATGCGGGCAGCGGTGGAACTCGCGAAGGACTGGCGTACAGACAAGTATCTCCGGAATCTGGAGGCTATGCTGATTGTCACAGACGGCGAGACGCTGCTGGTGATAACCGGCGTTGGCGATGTGTTGGAGCCCGACGGCGGCGTGACTGCGATCGGCTCCGGCGGCAACTTCGCGCTCGCTGCGGCAAAGGGGCTGATGGAAGGCGAGGGCGATGCTGAACAGATCGCGCGCAAGGCGCTCGATATCGCGGCGGAGATTTGTGTGTTCACCAACGGCAATGCGATTGTGGAAGTGATTGGCGGATAGCGTATGACCCATGCCCCGATGATGATCGATCCATCAGGCCGCCCGCTGAAACGCCCGGGTTTCGAGGCGATTTTTGCCATAGGTCTCCTGTTTGTCTGGACCATCGTGATGGGCGGGGTCTTCTCGATGATGGGCCGCGGACCGGAGATGGCGGAAGCCGTCGCCTGGCCGATGTTCGCGCTGATGGCACTCACCTGCTTCTGTTGGTGGTTCTGCGAGATCGTGGTTGGCCGCTGGCGGCTGATCTGGCCGGGCTCGGCGCTCGGGATTGTGGGTCCATTGTCGCTCGGCTTCGCGCTGGCACTTTCGACGCCTGAGCTGCGTGGAGGGCCGTTCCTGCCGCGCCTTTCGATCATTTCCATGGTCGCGGGGATGGGTATGATCCCGTTCCTCTTCCGTTTCAAACTGCCGGGGCTGGTCTCACCGATCATCACCTTCTCGCTCGTCGGCCTGTTCCTCGAGCTCTATGGAGCGGATCAGAATCGTCTCATGGCAGTCGAGGGGTTCTCGCCGCGCGGGATCGTTGCCGCTCTCCTGAACGAGCCGCATTTCGTGGTGATCTTCGGGGTGTTGGGGCTCTTTGCCGCCGTCATGGCGCGGCGGCTGGATATGGACCTGCGCAAGGGCAATTTCGGGCTCGCGGCGGCGCGGCCGCTGCATTTGATCGGTGTCGGCGTCACCGCCTTGGTCAGCGGGCGTCTGATTGGGATGCTGCCTGGCCCGCTTGATCTGATCGGGCTCACCATCCTGGCCGTTGGAGTTGTGCTCTGGACCCTGCGCATCAACCGCATGGCGGTTGGCACGGCGGCGCATCTGGCGATGACCAAGCCGCTGGTCTATGCGATCACGGTGCCGATGGGTGTCAACCTCGATATCTATGATTGGTCGATCCTTATCACCGCGATCGTCGTCATCTGGCTTGCAGCGTGGCCCTTTATGCATAAATGGTCGGCGAACATCGGCTGGACCCTCGGCCCCGGTGGCACGATCCCCCCTGATGACCGCGAAGGTTGGATCTGGCGCTACTGGCCGTATGCCGGGATGTCCATTTATGAGAAGGACGCAGATGACCAACCTGACGCCGCGCGAGATCGTATCGGAGCTTGACCGCTTTATCATCGGACAGGCCGATGCCAAGAAGGCCGTGGCGGTCGCGCTGCGCAACCGCTGGCGCCGACAGCGCCTGGAAGGCGATATAAAACAAGAGGTTAGCCCGAAGAACATCCTGATGATCGGGCCGACCGGCGTGGGCAAAACCGAAATCTCCCGCCGCCTCGCCAAACTCGCAAATGCACCTTTTCTGAAGGTAGAGGCCACCAAGTTCACAGAAGTTGGATATGTCGGCCGCGATGTCGACCAGATCGTGCGAGATCTGGTGGAGGCCGCCATCGTCATGACCCGCGACACCTGGCGCGAGGAGAAAAAGGCCGCCGCTCACACCGCCGCCGAGGACCGGGTGCTGGCCGCCCTGGTCGGCCAGAACGCCTCGGAGACCACGAAGAACGCGTTCCGCAAGAAGCTGCGCGACGGGCTGCTCGACGACACGGAGGTGGAGATCGAGATCGCCGACACCTCCAACCCCATGGCCATGCTGGACATGCCGGGGCTGCAGGGCCAGGCGGGCATGGCGAATCTGGGCGATCTGTTCGGCAAGGCGTTCTCGGGCCGCACCAAACGCAAGAAGATGAGCGTGGCCGACAGCTATCAGGTCCTGATCGACGAGGAGGCCGACAAGCTGCTGGATCAGGAGGAGATCACGCGCGCCGCCGTCGAGGCGGTGGAGGGCAACGGCATCGTCTTCCTCGACGAGATCGACAAGGTCTGTGCGCGGCAGGAGGCGCGCGGCGCCGATGTCTCGCGCGAAGGGGTGCAGCGCGACCTGCTGCCCCTGATCGAGGGCACGACGGTCGCCACCAAGCACGGCGCGATAAAGACCGACCATATCCTGTTCATCGCCTCCGGCGCCTTCCATATCGCCAAACCCAGCGACCTGTTGCCGGAGTTGCAGGGCCGCCTGCCGATCCGGGTGGAACTGCGCGCGCTGACCGAGGCGGACTTCATCCGCATCCTGACCGAGACGGATAATTCGCTTACGAAACAATACATTGCCATGATGGCGACCGAGGGCGTGACGGTGGAATTCTCGGACGACGGGGTCGCGGCGCTGGCCAAGATCGCGGCCGAAGTGAACGCCCAGGTCGAGAATATCGGGGCCCGCAGGCTCTATACCGTCATGGAAAAGGTCTTCGAGGAACTGAGCTTCACGGCGCCGGACCGCGAGGGCGAGACGGTGAAGATCGACGCCGCCACGGTCGAAGCCTCACTGGGCGATCTGGCGAAGGCGGTGGATGTGTCGAGGTATGTTCTTTGAAGTATGGTTCGCTCGTAGTCTTTGTTTTTATTGGTGCTACGCTCACTGTTGGCTACCTCGGTTTCGCATTCTACGTACTCGATATTTCAAACCAAAGTTTCTGGGAACTGAAACTAAATGAAAAAGGTGACTTCCTAGCCGGCGTTTGTGGTCCGGTAGCACTTATTTGGCTGATACTTGGAATCTTGATGCAAGGTTTTGAACTTAGAAATAGCATTACTGAAATCGAGAAAACGTCTAAGGCCAATATGCTCATAGCTGAAGTTGCTCAGAAAGAGTTTGATCAGCTAATGAAAGACCGTGCCAATGAAGAGACTAAAAGAAAGACTCAGTTGCAGCCAAGATTCATCCTGGCATCAGAAGGGGGCTCTGGAGGGACCCCTATCAGATCAAAGTTTGGACTTACAAACACAGGAGAGGTTGCAACAAATATAAAATTTCAAATAGTATCAGAAGATAAAGTAGACATTGCTTTAAATATTAAAGAGAGAGATTCATTGCTGAAAAATGAAAAAATTCAGTTCGCTTTGATTGAGACAAGACCCGCGGACTCCAAAAGTATTATATTGCTAGAAATATCATATGATGACTTGGAGGGAGATCGAGGTTCTTTTATGTTTGAACTTCATAGAAAGGTGGCGAAACCCTCTGTTCGCGGTGCTCGACCATTTAAGGGTTAATCCTCTAATTGTATCACCCCCTACCTACAATCTCCGGATGCGTCTGGTTCGCCTTGTACCTCGCATACCTGACCTTGTCGCAGATGCCGTGTTTCTCCAGTTTGGTCAATGTGGCTGAGGCGTAGCCGCGGGGGGCTGTCCAGCCCAGATCGTGGAGCGCGTCCTGCACCTCGGCGACTTTCACCACCCGTTTGCGGTTCCGGGCGAGGTAGTCGATCACCGCACGCTCACGCGACTCGTAGCGCTCGCTCGCGCCCCGGGCGTGGCGGACCGTGGCGCGCAGCTCGGCCATCTCGACCAGATGCTTGCTCCGCTCCTGCAGCGGGAGGGCGACATAGGTCGCGCGCGCCGCCTCGTAGAGATAGAGCACCTTGGATTCCTGGCTGCGCAACTGATCGCGCAGATCGTCGAGATGCAGACGCTCGCCTTTGACGTCGATGATCAGCCGGGCGAGGAGGGTGGATAATTGGGTATCGATGGACATGCGCGATCTCCCGCTATTTTGCGCGGCGAAGTTGGGGCTCGGAGGGGGATTAACGGGAGACTGACAAATCGAGACAAAAAATCAGTTAATTTTTGAGAAATCGCGACAAACTCCGAACTCGGGGATTCTCGGTTGCGCCGTTGGTCCGAGCGACACTGGCGGTGGAGGGCAGCGACCGGCCTGGAGGGGGCTTCGGAGTGGTTGGGCGGTTTGGGGGTCAAAAGCATCGGTGGCGGGAGTGCTGCTGGCGGTATCGCCAAAGCGCCCTCCGGGGGAAGGTCGGGCGCTGCCCGGTGGTGCCCACCGGGCGGGGGTTGGGTCACGCGGGGTCGCGGGTTGTTGATGTGACGGTGAGCGGGGGCATCCCCATCTTTGTCTCAGAACAGAACACGGAGATTGAGAGATGACCCACCACGCTCACGACCTCTTCGACGATGCGACCCCCACGGATGCGCCCGCGCTGAAGGACGTGCTGCTTCACCGGCTGATCCGGCGGGCGCCGGTGATCCGCGGTGTCTGGCGGCGCGACCGGCTCTACCTGCGCGGCGCGAGCCAGCAGGCCGAGGTGCCGCGGCCCTGAGGCCGGGCCTGCGCGCCCGAGCCCCCCATGGGACGCGCGGCCGGCGATGAAAGTGAAAGGCTGCGGCCCGCCCGGCGGGCTCAGCGCTGAAGCTCCGAGGTGAGGAGCGGGGGGTTGATCTCCCGCAACAGCTTGCGGAGGATCGCCTCCGGGTAGTCTTCGAAGCCCTGTGCGATTTCGACGAAGGCGCCCTCGCCCGCGATCACCTCCGAGATGAAATGCGCCTCCGGGTCGGGTTTGGCGCCCTTGATCACCAGACCGTTGATGACGTAGCCGCGGGCGGCGAGGCTTTCGGCCAGATCGCGGGGCGCGCGGCCCTCGTTGGAGACGCCGTCGCCCGAGACGTCGATCACCCGGCGGTCACAGGTCTGCGGCGCCTCGAGGCTGAGGGCCTCGGCGTGGGCCAGCGCCTCGCCGATGGCGGTGGAGTAGTTGCGCCAGATGCGCCGGGAGGCGGCGAGCTCCTCGCTGTAGGCGAGCGTGGAGGTGGCGTCGGTCAGGAGGCGCCAGGGCGTGACCTGGCGCTGGCGCGAGCGGCCGGACCACTGCATGTGGGTGATCAGGAGGCCGCCCTCGAGGCTCTCGACCGCCTCGATCATGCGCGGGTCGGAGAACGCGTCGGCCAGCCCGTTGGCCTGGAGGCCGTATTCCTGCTGGTCGATGGAGCCCGAGACGTCGGTCGCGAGGATCAGCTCCAGCGCGCAGGCCATCGCCTGGCCGGGGAGGAAGGCGGCGAGCGCGAGCCACCTCATCGCTGGCCCACGATGGTCTGGGCGTTGATCTCGCGCAGGAGCTTGCCGGCCATGACGAAGCGGTACTCCTCGAAATCGCGGGCGATGGCGACGAAGGCGTCGGGTCCCTGCATCACGTGGGTTCGGTAGTAGATGGCGGGGTTGGGGAAGGCGCCGAGGATCACAAGCCCGTTGATCGTGATGCCGTCGAGCAGGCCCTGCTCGCGGAAATAGCCGGGCCCGACGCCGACATTGTTCTCGCCATCGCCCGAGAGGTCGATCACCTGGCGCCCGCAGGCAGGCGCCGTGTCGAAGAGCCGTGCGCCGTATTCGAGCGCCTTGCCGACGGCGGTCGGGAACTCGGCATAGGGCCGTGTGTGGTTGCGCAGGCGCTGGGCGAAGGCGCGGATCGCCTCCGGGCTGTCGAGGATCGTCCAGCCGATCACCAGATCCTGCTGCTGGTAGCCCGACCACTCATAGGCGGTTGCCGCGATATGCGCGCCTTCGGGCGTCAGGATCGCCTCGATCACCTCTTCGCGCTCGAGCGCATAGGCGAGCCCTTCGAGCTGGAGGCGGTATTCGAGCGCGTTGACGCTGGAGGAGATGTCCATTCCGAGCGCGAGCGCGAGCTTGCAGAAGGCGGCGGCGGGCTGCGCGATCGTGATCGCCGCGAGGAAGACGAGCGCGCGGATCATCTCACACTCGCGATCTGCGGGCGGATCTCACGCAGGAGCTTCTCGCGGATCGCGCGGGCGTAGTCGTCGAATCCGTCGGCGACCTCTAGGAACGATCCCGGGCCGCGGACCACCTGGCGGTGGTAGAAGGCGACCGGGTCGTCCTTCGCCCCCGCGATCACCAGAGCGTTGATCGTGACCCCCTGGCTGGCGAGCGCCTCGGCCAGCGGGCGGGGCAGACGGCCACGGTTCGACGCGCCATCGCCCGAGACATCGATCACCCGGCGCGCGCAGCGCAGCGGGTTGGTCTGTGTCAGGCTGGCGGCGTGGAACAGCGCCTCACCGATGGCGGTGAAGGCCGCGAAGAAGCTGCGCTGCTGGGTCTCGACAAGCTGGGCGAAGTGTTCGGCATCCTCAGCGGTGCGCAGGTGGGTCCAAGGGATCGACTGCACCTGGCTCTCGGCCCCGGACCATTGTGTGACGGTCACCATCACACCGCCATCGGTCCAGGCGATCGCCTCGGCCACGGCAGGGTCGCGGAAGGCCGAGGCAAGCCCGCCCATCTGGAGATCAAACTCGGAATTGATGACCGAGCGGGACACGTCCATCGCGAGCACAAGCTCCAACCCGCAGGCGGAGGCCGGCGTTGCGATCAGCCCGGCGAGGGCGGCAGCGATGGCGGGTTTGCGGATCACCAGTGCCCGGTGTTCTCCATGCTGGCCCATGGCTCCTGCGGCGGGAGGGAGCCTTCTTTCTGTAAAAGCTCCACGGAAATCCCGTCGGGGGAGCGTACGAAGGCCATGCGGCCGTCGCGCGGCGGGCGGTTGATGGTGACACCGGCGTTCTGCAGCTTTTCGCACATGGCGTAGATGTCATCGACCGCGTAGGCGAGGTGGCCGAAATTGCGGCCCTCGCCGTAATCCTCGTCCGAGCCCCAGTTGTAGGTCAGCTCGATCGGGGCGTCGTGCTGGCCCGGGGGCGCGAGGAAGACGAGGGTGAATTTGCCCG
Source organism: Pseudomonadota bacterium (assembly GCA_039180675.1). GTDB lineage: Bacteria > Pseudomonadota > Alphaproteobacteria > Rhodobacterales > Rhodobacteraceae > Thermohalobaculum. The sequence goes on from JBCDDC010000011.1 coordinate 119,974, forward strand.
CCTCGCTGTCGACCCGGCGGATCTCCTCGAGCCCGAGCAGGTCGCAGTAGAATTTCTTGGACGCATCGATGTCCTTCACCCGGACCATGGTGTGCAGGTATTTGACGTTCATGGAAATTCACTCCTCCTTGCGCTTCGGGCCCAGGCGTTCGCGATGGACCAGCATGACTTGGACAAGGCTGACGTAGAGCAGGAGCTACCATGAACCAGCCTTGGCGATCCCGGCCCAGTGGAAGACCGAATTGCCGGCATAGACCCAGGTGCCTGTCAGCGTGCCTATGTTCTCCGCGATCCAGAGAAACACGGTGGAGAGGCAGGCCGCAACCAAAAGCGGCATCGCATATCGGTGATCTTGCACCAGGAAAGAGATCTTGGTGCGCCAGAACAGGATCACCGTTGCGGCCATGAGAACGTAGCGCATATCCGGTCCGAAATGGTGCCAGAAGAAGTTGAGGTAGATGGCGAGACCGAGGAGCCATGTGGCCCATTCCAGCGGATAGGGGGTGAATCGTATATCGAAGATCCTGACGACCCGCGCGATGTAGCTGCCGACCGAGGCGTAGAGGAAGCCGGAGAAGAGCGGCACGCCGCCGATCTTCATCAGGCCGGGCTCCGGGTAGGCCCAGGAGCCCATCTCGAGCTTGAAGATCTCCATGACCGTGCCGGTGACGTGGAAGAGCAGGATCACCTTGGCCTCGCGCCAGCTCTCGAGCCCGAGCCAGAGGAAAAGGGCCTGGATCGAGAGCGCGCAGATCAGGAGGAAGTCATAGCGGGCAAGCGCCCAGCCGGGATCCCAGACGAGTTTGGTGACGACCAGCAGGATCAGCATCGTGCCGCCGAAAAGGCAGGCCCAACCCTGCTTCAGGACGAACATGACGAATTCGGCGAGCGCGAATGGCAGCTGGGCTCGCATCCAATCGCCCATGCGCCGCTCGATGGGCAGTCTTTTCCGCATATTGTGGTTTTGCATTCCCGGTGGGCAAGATATGGTAGGTGCTGCGACTCACTGAGAGTAGAACAGAGCTTGCAGTCGGGTGAAAGCTGATCGATAGCAGGGGATGCAGGAGGAGAGGGATGGAGGATTTCGCAATGTCGCTTTTGAGCCAGGAGCAGCAGGCCGAGATCGATGCTCTGCGCGCGCAGGTTGAGCCGACGCGCCGCGCTGTTGCGCCCGGGATGGAGGAATGGCTCTACAAGGCCGTGCCGGTTCTGGATCACGGCTTTGTCCGGGCGATCGACTATATGGGCGACGATGCGGCGATCGTGCAGGCGGCGCGGGTCTCCTATGGTCAGGGGACCAAGAAGGCGCGGGATGATTCCGGCCTGATCCGCTATCTGATGCGCCACTGGCATTCGACGCCGTTCGAGATGTGCGAGCTGAAGCTGCATGTGAAGCTGCCGGTTTTCGTGGCGCGGCAGTGGATCCGGCACCGGACAGCGAATGTGAACGAGTATTCGGCGCGCTATTCGATCCTGGACCGGGAATTCTATATCCCGGCGCCGGAGCATCTGGCGGCGCAATCCAAGGTGAACAATCAGGGCCGGGGCGATGTGCTGGAGGGGGATGAAGCGGCGCGCGTGCTGGAGATGCTCAAGAGCGATGCGGGCCGGTCCTATGACCATTACGAGCAGATGCTCTCGACCGAGGGGCAGGACGGGCTGGCGCGGGAGCTGGCGCGGATGAACCTGCCCATGAACATCTATACGCAGTGGTATTGGAAAGTGGATCTGCACAATCTCTTCCACTTCCTGCGGCTGCGCGCCGATGCCCATGCGCAGTATGAGATCCGGATCTATGCCGATGCGATCTGCGAGATGGTGAAGGACTGGGTCCCCGCCGCCTATGGCGCGTTCGAGGATTACCGGCTGGGCGCGGTCCAGTTCTCGGCCAAGGGCATGGCGGCGCTGCGCCGGATGCTGGCAGGTGAGCAGATGGACGCCGAGAAGGCCGGGATGAGCCCTGGCGAATGGCGGGAGCTGGAGGCCGCGCTGAAAGGCTGACCGCACTCGATCACTGGTGCGGCCACGCCAGATCGCCCTTGCCGACGGTTGCAGTGCAGCGATATCTACCTCAGTGGGGTGATCGAGGCCGGGCCATGAGCGATCTGGAAGAGCGACGTCAGCGCGAGCGTGAGCTCAAGCAGAAGCGCGACCGCTCCCGCGAGAGCGGGAAGCGCCGCCGCCGGTCCAACCGGTTCAAGCCGAAACCCCTTATGTTTTCGGCCCGTTTCCTGGGCGGGATCATGGTGCTCGCCGCCACTTTCCTTTCGCTGCAGACGGCGATCACCCACGCCCCGCGCGAGCGGATGTTCGCCTCTGACGGGTTGCGCGTGCTGGGTACCGTCGAGGAGCGGTTTCTGGAGGAGCGCAGCATCGACCTGGTGCTTCTCGAGATCGAGCGCAGGCCGCGGCGCATGCTGACGGTCGCCTATCAGAGCCTTGCCGGGCCGCGCCGGTTCACCTCGGAGGTCTCGGAAGAGGTCTACGAGAGGGAGAGCGTCGGCGACCGTATCCGGGTCGAATACGTGCTCAGCCAGACGGGCATGGAGCGGCTTCCGAGAGCGCAGGCGTCGACGCCTGTCGGGTTCTTCCTGATCTATGCCGCGATCGGAGCCACGGGGCTGGTGCTGTTCCTCTTCGGCCCGGTGTTCTGGCGGGGACGCTATTTCTGAAGGGGACTCGCCTTCTGAAGGGGACTCGCCGCCCCGCCCCGGCCCGGCTAAGCTGACCGGGCAAGGAGGGACCCGGCATGGATATCTACGCGCTTGATCCGAAGCCGCTGGAGACCGCGCCCTTCGGCGCCCTGATCGCGGGCGCGGATGTCCCGGATCTGCTGGAGGCGGGTACGGCCCTTTCCGATCTGCTCGACCGGTCGGGCGGATTGCTGGTGCTGCGCGGGATGGTGGGGCTAAAGGAAGACCCGGAGGCTTTCGTGAGGCTCGCGGCTCTGTTTGGGCCGGAGGTCGAGAATATCCGCGAGACGCTGACGGCGGAGCGGTTCTTCCATCCCGATCACGCGTGCATCCTGAAACTCTCGAACCAACCGCCGGTGAGCCACCCGCCGCCGCCGGCGCCCGATCGGCTGGCGGATGGTGCGCTGGACGTGCGTCACCCGCAGCAGACCAACTGGCACACGGATCAGAGCTATCGCCGGCCGCCGCCGGATGTCACCCTGCTCTTCGGTGTGACCTGTCCGCCGCCGGATCAGGGGCAGACGCTGTTTGCCGACTGCAAGGCGGCCTTCGACGCGCTCGATGCCGGGGAGCAGGCCCGGCTGCGCGATCTCGTCGGCCTGCACGCGCCGCGTTGGATCGGGCGCACGCCCGAGGATGTGCGCGCCGGACGGCCGCCGCTGGAGGTCCTGCCGCATCAGCGCCCACAGCCCCAGCCGCTGGTCCGCGTGCATCCGGGCACAGGGCGGGAGACGCTCTATCTCTGCCAGCTCGACCAGATGGATTGTGTCGACGGCCCGATCCCGGGGCTCGGCCACGGCCCGGAGAGCGAGGGGGCCGCGCTGATCGAGAGGCTGCTGCGCCACATCACCCAGCCGCGCTTTGTCTATGTGCATGAGTGGTGCGAGGGGGATGTGATCATCGCCGACAACCGCTGCCTGCTGCATTGCGCGACCTGGTATGACGCCGACACCCACCCGCGCGAGATGTGGCGTTGCACGGTGATGGGCAACCCGGGCGAGGCCTATCGCGGCGAGGGGAAAAGCTGGCTGCCGCCCGAAGGCGTGGCGGTGATGCAGGGCATGGAAGGCGCCTGAGCAATTTTCCCACGCTGCCACCTTTCGCGCCCGGCAGTGCGATTCTGTGATAGGCTGCCCGGGTCGTGGGTGCTTACCTTATCTCCGTTAGGGTGCGATTGTGACGAAGCAGTTTGATCCGCCCGCTCCGGGCAGTGATCGGGAAGCGCGTCTGGCCGACCAGATACGCGAGTGGCATGCTTTTGCCAAATCCGCCCGCGACTGGCTGTGGACCTGCGATGCGCAAGGCCGCTTCACCTATATCTCTGAGCAGTTCCGCGAGATCTGTGGCGAGAGCCCGGATGTCTATTACGGGAAGACCCTCGACGATGTGGTTCTGCGCTATCTCGACCAGGAGGAAGCCGACCGGATCCTTGCCGATATCGCGCTGCGCAAACCCTTCCGCGACCTGGTGTTCGAGCGCCGGGTGGCGGATGGGCGCAGGCTATGGATGCGGGCGAGCGGGGTGCCGAGCTTCGATGCCGATGGCAATTTCACCGGCTATCGGGGTGCTGGCAGCGACCTGACCGAGTTCGTGGAGACGTGGGAGCGGCGCAACCGGCTGGCGCGGATGCTGCACTCGGCCCCCTTCGGCATGATGCTGGTCGACCAGAACATGCGCATCCAACTGATCAACGCGGTGCTTCTGGATTTCATCAAGACCTTCCTGCCGAGCGTGACCGTGGGCTCGACCTTCGAGGAGTTCCTGCGCGCCGGGATCGTCGCAGGGTTCGTCGATACCATGGGCGAGGAGATCGACCTCTACGTCGCGCGCCGGGTGTCGGAGATCCTGACCGGGCCGAGCGTGGTCGAGCGCCAGCACATGGGCGGCAGCTATGAGATCCGCTCTCACCTTTTGCCGGACGGCTCCATCCTGTTCTACTTCGTCGACATCACCGAGCAGAAGCAGATGCGTGAGCGGGTGATGCATGCCCAGCGGATCGAGGCGATGGGGCACCTGACCGCGGGCATCGCGCATGATTTCAACAATCTGATGGAAGTGATCCTGGGCAGTCTGGAGCTGCTGCGGTCCGATCCGAAGTCGGAGGATGCCGGGGATCTGATCGAGATGGCGATGCGCGCGACCGAGCGGGGGGCGCAGCTGACCGGGCAGCTTCTCTGCTTCAGCGGCGAGGCGACCCTGTCGCCGCGCCTGGTGCGGCCCGGCGATCTGATCCGCAAGATCGAGCCCCGCCTGCGGCAGGCCCTGACGCCGGGCGTGTCGATGGAGCTGGAGCTGGAGGACAAGCTCCTCTGCACCTGGATGGACCCGCGCCAGTTCGAGGCGGCGCTCACCAACCTCGTCCGCAACGCCTGTGATGCGATGCCTGAGGGCGGGCGGCTGACCATCGCGGCGGCGAACCGCGAGGGTGGAATGGTCTGTGGCGAATGGCCGAACGCCCCCGCGATGTCGGAGGCGCATGTCACGGTCACCATCGCGGATACGGGCGCGGGCATGGATACCGAACTGCGCGAGAAGGCGCTGGAGCCGTTCTTCACCACCAAGGAAGTGGGCGAGGGATCGGGCCTCGGCCTCTCGATGGTGCATGGCTTCGTGCAGCAGTCGAGCGGCAAGATCAGTATCGAGTCCGTCGAGGGGGAGGGCACGACCGTGCGACTTTGTTTCCCGGGCTTCGAGGAGCGCCGCGCGGCCCCGGCCTATGGCGGGCTGGAGCCGCAAAGCGATGAGCCCGGTGCCGCCCATATTCTGGTGGTCGAAGATACCGACGACGTGCGCCACGTGATCCGGCGGCAGCTGGAGCGGGAGGGCTATCGCGTCACCGAAGCGGTTGCCGGAAGCGAGGCGATGGAACTGCTGGCAGATGACCAGAGCATCGACCTGATGCTGAGCGATGTGGTCATGCCGGGCGATCTGCAGGGGCCGGAGCTGGTGCGCCGCGCCCGGGAGCTCCGCCCCGATCTCCGCACGGTTCTGATGTCGGGATACCCGCGCTCCTCGGTCGATCAGGACGATCCGCTGCCCGAGGACACGCGGCTTCTGGCGAAACCGATGAGCAATCGCGAGCTTCTGATCGCGATCGCCGAGATCCTGAGCCAGAGGCCGGTTGCGACGGGTCGGGCCTCAGGGCACGTTGAAGATGCACGTCCCGACAAAGAGACATAAGAAACGGACCCTCGCCATGCGCACTTTCCTCGCTGCCCTTGCCCTGACACTTGCCGCCGGTGCGGCCTCGGCCAATCCCTGCGGCTTTCCCGAAGCCGTGCGGCTGGTGGTGAAGGGCTATCCGATCGGGGGCACGGCAGTCCCGGCAGAGCAGCGCGAGCGCCTGTCGAAGTTCGCCGAGACCGCGAAGGACCGTTTCGAGATCTGCGTCTTCGCCCAGGTCGACAAGACCGGTTCGGATGCTGCAAACCAGCGGGTCGCCGAGGGCCGGGCGCAGGGGGTGGTCAACTATCTGGTCAATCAGGGCGTGCCGGCGCGGTACATCGAGGTGGCTAAGCAGGAGGAGGCGCTGACCTTTTTCGGCCTCCTGCCCGACAATCAGGATGACGACCGGCGCGTCGTGGTCACCCACGACTGACGCGGGTCTTTCAACCCAGCAACGTGCGGATCAGCTCCTTGCAGGCGGCGCCTGTGCGCCCGTCGCCATCGAGCCTGCCGGTCCAGCCTGATACCGACAGGGCGACGATATCGTTGGCGGCGGCGAACCGGCGGCACCCGGCGACCGTGACGGCTACCGAGGGCCCGCCCGGGACCGGATAGTTGAACGCGGCGACCTCATCGGCCGACAGCACGTCGACATCGAGGTGGACATAGACCGGGCCATCGATTTTGAGCTCTGCCAGGCCCTCGATGTCGATGTGATGGAGGCCTGAGGCATCGACCGCCTCACGCTCCAGTGGGTCGAGGTCGCGCCCGTCGACGAGCCAGATCCTCTCTTCCGGAAAGGGCGCGAGGCCAACCTCCTCGCACATCCATTGCGGGCCGCGGCCCGCCATCATCGCCAGCGGCATGCCGCCGAGGAACTGGCTGGGCGAGGTCTCGGGCGTGTTGAAATCGCCATGGGCGTCGATCCAGATGAGCGCCGGTTCCGTCCCTGCCGCGCGCAGGCCCGCGAGCACCGGGATCGCTGCGCAGCAATCGCCTGCGAGCGAGACCGGGCGCGCGCCCTCGCGCATCTGGTCGCGCACGAAGTCGCGGATCGGCCGATGCACCTTGCCCAGGCTCTCCGCGCTTCGATCCGCGATCACGTGGGCGTTCTCCACAGCATCGGTCGGGGCGGCGGCGGCGAGGGCGGGTTCGGGGATCTCGAAGAACTGCGGTGTTAAAATCCATTGATCGTTCATGGCGCGTTTCTTACACGGGGGTCGGCCGGGTTCAATGCTCTCCTGGCGTCAATCTCACAGGGGCAGGCGATGCGGTTCTACGGGCTCAAGACATGCGATACCTGCAAGAAGGCGCTGAAAGCGCTGGAGGGTGCGGGCAAGGCCCCCGAGGTGGTCGATGTGCGCGCTGACGGGGTGGCGCGGGACGCGCTGGCCGGGTGGCTGGCGGCGCTTGGCCCGGAGGTTCTGGTCAACACGCGATCGACCACCTGGCGCGGGCTGGATGATGCTGAGCGGTCGAAGGCGTCGACGGCGGAGGGTGCGCTCGATCTGCTGCTCGCCCATCCGACGCTGATGAAGCGCCCGGTGATCGTCGATGGCGATCAGGTCCATGTCGGCTGGACGAAGGCCGTGCAGGACGCAGTGCTCTAGGCGCTGCGCCCTGCAGGCGGTGATCGCCGGTCCGGTCAGGCCGCGAGGTTTGCGCGATTGGCTTCGAGCTTCGCATCGATGAGGGAGACCGTGCGGTCGAGGGTCGGGATCTCGACGCCGGCGCCCTTGGCCAGCGTCTGCACGATCCGGTCAACCCGCTCGATCCGCGGTGCGCCGGCGGCGAGGGCGCGGGCCGCTGAGGACGGCTTGGCGAGGCCCTTCGCGGCGTTGGCGTACTTCTCGAACGGCACCATGTCCGCGGGATCCGCGCCGAGGGTGACGCAGAGCCGGTTGACCGCCTCATAGACCTCTCCCGACAGCGCGGGGTCGGCATGCACCGCCTCGGCGATGGCGCGGGGGGCGCCCTCGGTCACGCAGCGATAGTTGCCGGTGATCAGCATCGCCCATTTTGCGAGGGGGACGAAGAGGGAGGAGTGCACCTTCAGCTTCACCGGGATCTCCAGCTTCTCCGGCCCGCAGCGGATCGCCTGGATGTCCGACTGGATGTGGCGGAGCATGTCGGTGTGGCGCGCGTCCTCGAAGGCGGCGACCTTGAAGTTGGTCGGCAGGCTGACCTGCAGCAGGTTGAGCCGCTCCTCCGGCGGGCGGAACGCCTGCGGGTCGGGGCTCGCGAGGGTGAAGAGCGCGGGGTCGAACCCGTCCCACACCTCCGGCTCGGTGAAGCAGGCGCGCAGCGCGTCGACATCAGCCCCCGGCAGGCGGGCGAGATAGGGGAGCGGCGGCATGTTCATGATCGACATCACGGGCCGGCCCGAGGCGGCGACCCGCCCTAGCAACTCCTTCACCGGCGGGGCGCTGTATTGCGGCTCCTGCATCGCGAGGGCGACCAGGTCGTACTCGGCGGGATCGACCTCGGCGGGGCCCGCCGCGTCGAGATGCCCGGGGGCGTCCGCGCTCCGCAGCGTCAACGGCACTTCCCGGCCCCGGAGCGGCATGCGCACGACCGAGCCTTGGGCGTTGAACAGGGCGACCTCCTCGGGCAGACAGACAAGGCGCACGTCATGGCCCGCCATCGCGAGCTTTGTGCCGAGCAGCGAGCCGTAGGAGGCGCCGAGGATCAGGATCTTGAAGCTGTGAGACATGTTGGTTCTCCGGTTTCGGGTCTGACCTATATGTTTCCGATAGGAAACTCATGTCCAGATCCGCACCTTCCGCCTCATGGAAACGAAATTATCGTGCGTGCGCGTTCAGATCACAGTCCCGGATGACAGCCCGCGTCGGCGGATGTATGGAGGATGGCAAGTCCTGAGGGAGGGAGAGCATGCGCAACGCGGCACTGGTTCTGGGGGTCATCGGCGGCATCGTCGGGATGGTGGTCGGCTTCTTCGCCTATGGCTGGGCCGAGTTTGGATCGTGGTTCGTGACCGAGACCGGTGTGGGTCAGGAATATGTCGGCACGGCCGACGAGCAGCGCCAGGCGAAGCTGATCGGGCTGGGCGCGCCGATCCTGGCGATCGCCGGTGGCGCCATGTCAGCCAGTCAGCCGATTGCCGCGGCAGTGCTGATGGCGGGCGCGAGCTATGGGATCTACCACGGCTTCGGCTTCGGTCTCTTCACCATGTTTCCGATCGCGATGTGCGGGCTGGGCGCGATCCTCGCCCTGATCGGCAAGTTTCTCGGGCGCGACGAGACGATTTCCTAATTTATTCGGCCAATTTAGCGGCCCCGCCTTGCACTTTGGCGGCCCGATCGGCGACACTTTCGCCGCATGCAGGACTTTCTTGGCCTAGACACTCTGACGATATCCCTGGCCGTCGCTTTCGCGCTGGGGCTCGGCGCGCGCATGCTCACCATGCCGCCAATGGTCGGCTTTCTGCTGGCGGGTTTCGTGCTCTCTGCGTTGGGTGTGGAGAGTGAGGAGCGGCTGGAGCAGATCGCCGATATGGGGGTCCTGCTGCTCCTCTTCACCATCGGGCTGAAGCTCAACATCAAGTCGTTGTTCCGCTGGCCGATCGTCGGCACCGCCGCGCTGCATCTGAGCGGGTGGATGATCGTGGTCGGCAGCCTGATCTTTGTCACCGGGCTTGCCGGGATCGGGCGCTATGTCGGGCTCGAGTGGACACAGATCGCGGTGATCACCTTCGCGCTCAGCTTCTCCTCAACCGTCTTCGCGGTGAAGATCTTCGACGACAAGGGTGAGCTCGGCTCGGTCCACGGGCGCACGGCGATCGGGATCCTGATCTTTCAGGATATCGCGGCGGCGATCTTCCTGACCGCCGCGGGCGGGCAGCTGCCCTCGATCTGGGCGCTGGCGCTGGTGGCGCTGTTCTTCCTGCGCCCGGTGCTTTTTGCCGTGCTCAACAAGATCGGCCATGGCGAGATGCTGCCGCTGTTCGGGTTCTTCGCGCTGATCGTGCTGGGGGTGGCGAGCTTCAAGCTGGTCGGGCTGAAGCCGGATCTGGGCGCGCTGGTGCTGGGCATGATGCTGGCCGATCACCGCCGCGCGCCGGAGGTCGCGGACAGCCTGTTCGGGTTCAAGGAGCTTTTCCTGATCGGCTTCTTCCTGCAGATCGGGCTGCAGGGAGTGCCCTCGGTCGACCTTCTCCTGACCGCGGTGGCGCTGATGGGCTTGCTTGTGCTCAAGGCGGTGGGCTTCTTCCTTCTGCTGGTGCTGTTCCACCTGCGCGCGCGCACCGCGTTGCTCGGTGCGCTGGGGCTCTCGACCTATTCCGAGTTCGGGCTCATCGTCGGCGATGTCGCGGTGAAGGACGGGCTGCTGCACCCGGACTGGCTGACAACGATTGCGCTCGCCGTCGCGCTCTCCTTCCTGATCCTCTCGCCCATGAACGCGATCGGGCACAGCCTCTATGCCCGGCTCACCCGGCGGCTGCGCCGGTTCGAGTATCGCAATGTGGATGCCGAGGATGAGCGGCTCAGAACCGGGGATGCCTCGATCGTCATCTTCGGGATGGGCCGGCTCGGCCAGTCGATCTACCGGCGCATGCACATGACCTACGGCGACGATCTCGTCGGGGTGGAGACCAACCCCCAGCGCGTGACGGAACTGCAGGCCCGTGGATGGAACGTGATGCATGGCGACGCGACCGACAGCGATTTCTGGTACCGCGCCAGCCGCACCGGTGCGACCGCCCGCGCAGTGCTGCTCGCGATGCCCGAGCACCGTGCCAATCTCTTCGCGCTGGAGCAGATCCGCGGCCAGGGCTTCACGGGCTATATCGCGGCGATCGCCCGCTATCCCGACGAGGTCGAACGCCTGCGCGCGGGCGGGGCCAATTTCGCGCTCGATCTCTTCGGCGAGGCGGGGGCCGGTTTCGCCGATGACGTGGAGGAGCGGCTGCGCGCGGTCAATCTCGACGCGGACTGGGACACGACGGGGCGCCGTCTGGCTGCGCCGAACGACTGAAACGAGCCCGGAAAGCGGGCGAATTCAAGGCCTTGGACCCCAGCCGAAAAAACTTCCGGAAGGGCCGAAAAAGGGTGTTGCGCGGGAAATGGAATCTGCGTATACCCCGCGCTCACCGGCGGCGGGGCGCTCAGTGCTTCGCCGCCGATTGTTTCCGGGCCTGGGCCCTTGGCGCGAGACCGGAAGCCGCTCTTTGAGATTGTGATGATGTTATGAAGGGATATGCGGGCGGTTTTGTGCTGTTACGGCATTTGGACTGTTCGGATATCGGCATCTTAGGTGGTTTTGTTGTTTCGTGCTCAAGCAGCGCGAAGCGCGGTAGCACCGA
>JBCDDC010000012.1:0-128745 GCA_039180675.1 Pseudomonadota bacterium
CCCTTCGCCCAGCAGCACTTCAGCTTCACGCAGCTTCGAGATAATCTCTTCGGGTTTGTAGCGCTTCGCGCCCATCTCTCTTCTCCTTTGTACAAGCCATTCTTTCACTCAGAGCGGCTGCGTTCAAAGGGGACGGGTCAGCAGTCTCAATTCGAGCAAACTATCGGATTCAGACCTTCGACGGTTCGTATGCTCTTTGCGACGTGATCTATAAAGCTCGAAATCCTTGCAGGTACGACCGTCGATGGTTGTCGGACAGCATAAAGCGGAAGCTGTTTCTGTGTATAGCCCGGAAGGACGGGCAAAACATCACCTTGCTCAATGTGGTGAGAGAATGCCCAAAGCGGACCGGCATGAATCCCAACTCCATTGATGACGGCCTTCACTGCAGATCTGACAGAGTTGATCGCTATTCCACTGGACCGTTTCACGCGCGATATCGCGCCATCTGGCCCAACAAGCTCCAGCATCTGCTGGCGATTGGCCGGAGCAAAGAAAACATGATCATGCTGCGCAAGATCCTGGGGATATTGGGGCTCTCCTCGACGCCGGAGATATTCCGGGGACGCAACAAGAATGCGGGGCAGCTCTGCCAGTTTTCTCGCGATCAAGCCGGAATCGGGTAGATGTCCGACGCGAAGCGCCACGTCTATTCCAGTCTGATTGAGGTCGACAAATCCGCTCGATAAGACGAGGTCAAATTCAACGTTCGAATACCTTCTTCGAAAGTCCAAGAGCCAATCCGCGACGAATTCCTGTCCGAAATCAATTGCCGACGTGACGCGTAACAACCCGCTTGGAACGAGGTCCTCGCCGCTGACCTCTGCCTCCAACGCTTCAAGCTGGCGGATAATCGACGACAGCCGCTCGGAATAGAGTTGACCCTGCGCGGTCGCGGTCGTCACGTTGCCGCTTCGATCCACGAGTTTTGTTCCAAGACGCTGTTCCAGCTGAGTGATCCGGCGCGAAATGCCAGAGGGATCCTGTCCCAAGGCGCGCGCAGCCGCACGGATGGATCCGAGTTCGACAACTTTCAGAAACGCAACTTCGGCAGCCTTCTTCATAGACGTGTTGTAGTTTTGTCCACATCAAGGTGTCAATTCAACGGCTGCCGCTTCATTTTCCAGTCACCTAGGCTTCTCCAAACGGACGGAGGAGCCTAGAGCATGGAAACATCCCTGAATGGAAAAACTGCGCTTGTCACAGGTGGTAGCCGAAACATCGGTCGCTTGACCGCGCTCGAGTTGGCGGGAAAGGGCGCCGATGTAATCCTGACCTATCGAGATAAAGCCGACGCAGCCGCAGAGGTCGTCTCCGAGATCGCTTTGCTGGGACGGCGGGGCAAAGCGCTGCAAGCGGACTTCTCGGACACCGATAACACTCCAGAGCTGGTAAACCAGGTCCAGGACACGCTTGCCGCTTGGGGCGCCGACGGTCTCGACATCCTGATCAACAACGCAGGCACGCTTCGGATCGGCGGGTTCGATCAGATCACCGGGGACGATCTGGACGCCATTTATACGACCAACTTCAAAAGCGTGGTCCTGTTAACCCAAGCGCTGCTGCCGCTGCTGAGAGATGGTGGCCGCATCGTCAACCTCAGTTCCGGTCTGGCCAACGGCGTCTTTCCCCCACTCATCGCGTACGGGCCCATGAAGGCAGCCTTGCAGTCGATGACCCTCTATTGGGCGCAGATTCTCGGCTCGCGGCAGATCACCGTCAATGCCGTGGCGCCGGGCGGGCTCGATGACGATTTCAATGCCAAACTCTTCAACGAGATCATTCCTGGCGCACGCGATTACATCGCGGGCAGCACGGCGCTCGGCCGCGTGGGCCTACCGGAAGATGTGAGCGGTGTCATCGGCTTTCTGTGCGAGCCCAAGGCGGCATTTGTCACGGGCGCTGTTCTGAAGATTGACGGTGGCTTCAAGCTTTGATTTGCGTGAACTTAAGGACGGGATGTGATGACCAAGCTGTGCGGCGTCCAATCCGCGCCGATATCCCCGAGGCTGCTGGAGCCTTAGTTGAGCCGATGCTCGACCTTCTGCTGCGATGATACGCTCTGTCCGTCGTGCAACCGCAGCCGCATTAGGATGCCCCTTAGAAGTGGCGGCTTTCAAATGTTTAACACTGAGACATGTACCCGCCCCCGACCACCAGATCCCCTAACGGCGAGGCCGACAGGGCGCGATCAGTAACCTCTCAGAGGGTGGCGTTCGAAGACATGTTGGCGGAGGGTCTGTTCGAAGTCGCACAGGGCAGCTCTGATTGGGCCCTTGGGCATCGCGTCGACCAGTTCTGTGATCCGGAGCATTGAGTTGACGACGCTGGTATAACCTTGCCCGATGGTAAGGCGCCCGATCAGGTCCACGAGCGGCTCTCGGGTGTCGAAAGTGTCCTCGTCCGGGATGCCAAGCGCGTGGAAGGCGAGACGGGTCTCAACACATTTCTTGCAATGGCCGCAGTTGCCGCCGCCTTCATTGTTCTCCCAGCAGACCGAGATGTGCCTTGTGAGGGCCGGGTCATGTGCGGCAATGGCCGCTAGCTTCTCGATCCGGTTGTGCCGTCTGCCATAGCCGTGGAGCGCAAACCCGTCGGTTGAGAAGAACCTGTTCAAGCCCGACTGGTTGGACACCACGTTGCGAAAAACCTCCTGATGTAGGGCCCAATCGTACGCGTAGCCGCCCGACGCGTAGGAGCCCGAGCAGAAATGAAGACAGCATGCCAGGTTGAAAGCATGCACCATCTCCCAATCGTATCCCGCCTTGCGGATGTCGGTTTCGACGACATAGAGCGGGACCCCCAGGATATCTGCGATTGCGGACACCCGTCTGCGCCGTTCGGCAAATCCCGGGCTGCGGCTGCAAGGGTAGTCGGCGCCCGAGATAATCAGACCGGCCGCGAGGTCCTGCCGGGTCTTCGCCGTGATCGCGGCGAAGACGGAGTCGATGCCGCCGCTGAGGCAGACGATCCGGCCGAGGCGGCCCTCGTGGGCGGGAGGATCGACTACGTCAGGCATGTCGAGGCGAAGTGCTGAGAGGCGCGGGAGCGACCAGAGGCGGTAGACCTTCGAAAGCCCGTCGATCTGCCGTCTCAGGCTAAGTGAGACTGGCGTGTCGAGGGTGATGTGCCATCCGTTCGTGAGTGAGAGCGCGGCAAGACCGAAGGCCGCGAAATCATGGGTGTAAGGTTCGACCCAATCCCAGTTCAGGGCGCGCATCGCGAAACTCGCAGGGCCGGCTTCTATCCGGATACCCTGATCGATCTCTCTCGCCTTCGCGACGAAGGCGCCAGTGCATTTCTGCTTAGCCAGGAACTTGGCATAGGCGTCACAGTACTCAACCATAGTGGCCGTAATTTACCTCTTCTCCCGCTGTCTCAGCAATCACCCATCTGCACAGGTCTTAAGTTGTTGCTGTGGGACGTTAGGATCCGGCGGTCAGGACACGAAGGTCACGTTCGTCATGTGCTGCATCGAGGTTTCGTAGACCGCGCTGTTCTTGCCATAGCTATTGTCCAGCATCTCAACCTCGCGCCCCATGAGAGCCGCAAGAACGGCCACGTGGAGCCTGTTCGTGCGTACCTTGCGGTATGGCCGGATCGTGGCTGCGAGCATCGAGACTGTCTGCCAAACCGACCGGCGGTCGAGCACATTGTCCATGAAGATGTCGGAGAGGTCGAAGTTATGCGGTGGCACCTCGACATCGGTCTTCTCCCGGTCGAGACGGATCGCGTTCAATGTGCCGCCATGCCGGAGACGGCCAGACTGGATCTTGAGCATCCGGCGCAATCGGCGGGCGCGGCGTGCGGGCCACTCTGTCGTGACGATGCCGGGGTTGAGCATCGGAAGGGTCGAAAGCTCCGAAAGATCGACGGTAAAGGCCATATCATCCGCAAGATGGACAGTGGCGCGTAGCGCTTGCTGCTTGAGGTAGGTGAAGGAGCGTTCTTCTCGCCCAAACAGGATGCAGCGCTCATCAAGGCTGGCCAGCAGCTCGTCGTAGCCATGCACCGTGTGCGGCAGAAGGATCAGCTCCTCCGCCGTGTCCTTGTTGCGGAGAATGGCCTGATAGATGTCCTTGTACTCGGGGATCAGGTTACCCCCGCCACCGAGGATTACGACGCGGCCCGGATAGTGGCCCGAATGATGGCCGACCTCCACCTGTAGACCGTGGCGTTCGAAAAGCTGGTAGGTCGCTAGCGCGATAAGCGAGTCCCCCGCATTGCCCGGGTTCGGGACATAGGTGCAATCGCAGCCCCTTAGACGCGCTATCAGCGCCAAAAGTTCCGCATTGCCTGCGCTTGTCTTCTGCAACGGAAAAGCTCTCCCTGGCGCCTGTCCACATGTTCCCGGAGGGAAGTGCGATGATGTACTGCGGCGGTGCCAAGTGTGGCAAGACAGCTTGGAGTCGGTGTTCAAGGAGGCGTATGAGCGCCCTAGGAAAAGCCGTTTGCGCGGGCAAATCTGAAGCGTTTGAGCTTTTGCGCGGTTCGCGATAAGCAGACGGCCCAGCGGAATTGCGTGCACCCACGCCGGGGGAACGATGCAAGAAGTCTCGATAATCATCCCGTTCCACAACGTGGAGGATTTCATCGAGGAATGCCTGGAGAGCGTCAGGACACAGGATTACCCCTCGCTGCAGGTGATCCTGGTCGATGACGCCTCGCCCGATGGCTCGCGCGCCATCGCAAAGGCCTTCTGCGAACGGGACGCGCGGTTTACACTTTTAAGCCATGAGAGAAACCTCGGCATAGGACCCGCGCGGAACACGGGCATCGAGGTGGCAACGGGCGACTACCTTCTGTTCCTCGATTCCGATGATCGGTTCTCATCGGACGATGCAGTGAGCCGCCTCGTCGTGCTGGCCGAGGAGACGGGGAGCGAAGTCGTTGCTGGCAGCGCGCAGCGCCTCAATCAGGATGGATCCTTCGAACCCTTTGACGGCCGTATCGAGAGCAGAAGGTGGGACGGATCGAAATCGACCCTTGCCGGTGAGGAGGCCTATCGTGCGGTTGTCGGATCGGGCCCCGGCTATCTTCCAATGCGGCCCTGGGGCTACCTGATCGCGCGGCGGCTCGGCAAGCATCCCGAGTTGAGGTTTCCGAAAGGAACGCATGAGGACATGCCTTATGTTCCGGCGCTCTGCTTCTGCGCCAATAAGGTGGAGTATTCCCGCGACATTTTCATCGATTACCGCGACCGGCCGGCTGGCCTGTCCCAGACTCCGATGACGGTCGAAAAACTGACCGAGATCGAGGGGGTCTGGGAGTACACCAAACAGCTGAACCAGCGGCTGGGATTGGCTCACCACAATGGCGATAGCGCTGCCAACTTTCTCGCCCACATGGTCTGGCGATGCGTAAGTAACGGGTTCTCGGCAGGCGATCGCGGGCGGGTGATCGCGTCGATCAAGCGGCAGCTTGGGGAAATGGAGGACACGACCAGCCCGATCCTTCTCAAGAGATCGATCACGACGCTTTTCTGGGGGTTCGACAAGATGGAGTTTTCGCCCGAGGAGCGTCTGGAGACGATGCTTTGCCTCCCAGTCGACACCTTCATCAAGTTCCATCTGGACGCGGGCGACCGACATGAGGCGGATTGCACGCATGGTATCACGCGACCGGCTGCGGCTGGTCATTCCTCTGGGCAGGGCAGTGCATCTGAAGACCCCAGAATTGCTGCCTTGATGCGTATCGCTGATAACCAGAGTGCGAGGACCCTGTCACTCGAACGGCAAGTATTGGGCGCGCAACATTCGAGAGACCAAGCCTGGTCCAAGGTGCAGCAGTCGAAGGCCGAGGCGCAGCAGTCGAAGGCCGAGGTGCGAAGTCTCGTTGCACGGCTTCAGAACTTCCACCTCGTTACGCCGAAAGGTGCGAGGAAAGTCGCGAACGCGCCGGATGATTACCGTGGCAGAAGCTGGCTGAGCATTCTGTTACGTCATCCGATGCAGATAAGCCTCTGGCAGGCAGTGCGCCGGTTGCAGGGCCGATCCAGCATGAGTTCTGGCCATCGCGAGACGGCTCAGAAAGCCACCACAAAGAAAACGACCACCTAGGCGGGCGAGCTGAAGCACGCGCTTGGTCCGCGGATTGGCGAAGTGAAAACTGACGAAGCAGCCTGCCCAGTCCTCAAGCCTCCCGCCTGAGGGCTTGGGCCATGCAGTGAATTCCCCCGCCTGTCTTCGAGATCTCGGCCGTCTCGACCGCGAGCACCTCGAAACCGCGCGCCCTCAACGCGGCGATCAGCGTTTCCGAGGTCGTTGGTGCAATCACCCGGTCTCGGCCGAGCGACATGAAATTGCAGCCGAGCGCCATCGTATCCTGAAACGGCACGTCGATGATCTCGTGGCCCTTCGCCTTCAGCCAGTCGACGATCCCGGGCTCGGTGCAGGCGATGCAGACCGCTGTGAGTTTCGGGGCGATCGGCACCACCATGAGATCGATATGGACGTAGTACTCGTCGATATAGGCGAGCCGGGTCTCCCAGCCCTCGGCATCGAACCAGGCTTTGACCTGGAGTGCACCTTCCTCTTGCGTGCGCGCGCCGCCGCAGCCGATCAGGACGCAATCGTCCTCGATCACGCAGAAATCGCCGCCTTCGAAGGTGCCGGCGGTCACCATGTCGTAGATCGGGATGCCGAGCTTTTCGTAAGTGCGGATCGCGGCGTAGTTCTCACCCCGCCGCCACCACTGCGCCATCGCGGTGATGACGGCGCCATATGGGGTCATCACGCTCGAGTCGCGGGCATAGACCTGCATGGGAAGCTCCGGGCTTGGCTCATGCATGTGGACGCGCACGCCGCACTGCTCATAGGCCGACACCAGTTCGGCATGCTGGGCCTGGGCGATCTGCACGTTGCACGGCGCGTCGCGCAGGTGCTTGCGGGACAGCGAGGACGTGGAAAGATGCTTGAGAAATGCGGGCGAGCCGAGCAGCACATCGGTCAGCCGGTCTGTCTCGTTGGCGAAGCCCCATTTCGTCAGCGGAGCCGTTCCGCCGCCGTCGACGCGGCGCCTGAGACTGAAAGTCTCGCGGTTCGTGGCGGTCTCGATGTTCATCTCGGCACCTCCGGCATGATCAGCGTAAATCTAGCCACAGCCTCAGCCAGCTATCAATCTTCAAGGAGAGGTGTGAGGGTGCTGTGGTTGCGGGAAGAGCCGCTTTTGTCAGGTAGCCAAGTGTGGGTCAGCGTCCGCCCGGAGTGCCGCCGCCATAGTCTTGCGTGGCTTCCTTCGCCGCCTGCTCGACAAGCTTGCCGAGCGCCGAGAGACGTTCCGACGGGATCCGCGCGCTCGGGCCGGAGATCGAGATCGCGGCGACCGCATGACCGAACTCGTCGAAGACCGGGGCCGCGACGCAGCGCAGGCCAAGCGCATGTTCTTCGTCATCAACTGCGTAGCCACGGTCGCGGATGCGCGCGAGTTCCTCCAGCAGGCTCTCACGGTCGGTGATCGTGGTCGGGGTCACGATGCGATAGGTCATCGTGTTGATCAGCATCGAACGCCGCGCCGGTTCGAGCTGCGCCAACAGCGCCTTGCCAGCGCCCGAGGAGTGCAGCATGACCCGCCCGCCGACACCTGTGATCGCGCGCATGGCGTGGCGGGATTCAATCTGACCGATGCAGACGGCCTCCCCGTCATTTTCGAGAAAGAGATTCGAGGTCTCACCCGACATCTCCATCAGGCGGCGCAGGTAGGGCCGGACGAGGGTCAGGATATCGCGCGAACGGGCGAAGGCCGAGCCAACGAAGAACGATGCGACGCCGATGCGCCAGATCCCGCCATTGGAGTCCGGCTTCACGAAACGCTCCGATTCTAGAGTGGTCAGCAGCCTGTGTGTGGTCGAGGGCGGCAGCCCGGCCGCTTCAGCCAATTCCGTCAGGGTCATGCCGTCGGCGCTTGCCGCGAGGTGGCGCATGATCGACAACGCTCGCGTCAGTGACCGGACCTGGCCGGAAGAGCGCTCCTGAGACTCGGTCATGCTTCACCTGACTGCAGTTTTCAGCCCTCGCTATCTATCTCTTTTGCGCTGAATACAATTGTCAGAGTGATACCAACGGCGGTTAGTGGCTGAAAAAACCGCAAAATAACGATTTTTGCGGGCATTTTACGGGAATATGCAACTTATTCGCCGGATTGGGTGGTTTCTTAACCGGTCATTTACCGTCCTCACGTTAACTCTTCCCCACCTTTGGTGACCGGTGTCGGGATGCGGATCACCCCCCCGTTCTCACACCCATCTGGGCACCTGCCTCCGGAGGTAGCCCCATACCCACTGCGGGTATTTCCGCCCCGGCTAAAAGGCCGGGGCGGATCCCGTTTGGGCGACAAGTTCGCGGGGTCTAGACGGGGCTAACGCTCCCAGCTTTCCCGTTTCCGGTAAAGTGTCGAGGGGCTGACGTTAAGGATGCGCGCGGCCCGTGTGATCGACCCGTCGCAGCGCGCGATGGTCGCCTCGATAAACTGACGCTCCAGATCGCCGAGCGACATGCCGACAAGGCTGTTGATCGCATTCTCGCCGCCCGTCTCGACCGGGTGCGCGGGCTGCGGCGCATGCATCGCGCCATTGCTGGGCTGCAGCGTTGAGGCAAAGCTCGTCTCCGCCTCGGGCGGGATCATATCGGGCATGACTTCCTCGCCCTCGTGCAGGACGACGATCTTGCGCAGCACGTTCTGGAGCTGGCGGACGTTTCCGGGCCAGCGCATCTCGCTGAGCCGCGCCTTCGCGGCATCGCTGAGGCGTACGAAGTCCTTGCCCTCCTCCGCCGCGAACTGGGGCAGCATCCGCTCGGCGATTTCGATAATGTCGCCGCCCCGCTGTTTCAGCGGCGGCAGGTGGATCGGCAGCACATGGAGCCGGTAGAACAGATCCTCGCGGAACCGCCCTGCGCGCACCTCCTCAGCCGGATCGCGGTTGGTGGCGCAGATTATCCGCACATCGACCTTCGCCGGAACCGTGGAGCCGAGCGGCTGGACCATCGAGGTTTGCAGGAATCTCAAGAGCTTGGTCTGTAACGAGAGGTCCATTTCGCAGACCTCGTCGAGGAACAGCGTGCCCCCGTCGGCCACCATCGCGGCGCCCTGTTTGTCCTGAACCGCCCCTGTGAAAGCGCCCCGCACATGGCCGAAGACCTCGGATTCCAGCAGGTCGCGGGGGATCGCGGCGCAGTTCAGCGGCACGAAGGCGCGCGACTTGCGCGGTGAGAGATTGTGGATCGCGTTGGCGCAGACTTCCTTGCCCGTGCCGCTCTCGCCGGTGATGAAGACCGTGGCGGTGGAGCGGCCGATGTTGTGGACCATCTTGTAGACGTCGCGCATCATCTGCGACGAACCGATGAACCCCTCGAAGGCGAGACCGGTCCCCCGGGACTCCTGCAGCGTATCGGGTTCTGTGGTCGGTGGCTCGATCGCCTCGGTCGCGTTCTTGACCGCCGACATCAGTTTGCGATCGTCGATCGGTTTGACGAGGAAATCGAAGGCCCCCTCGCGCATCGCCTCGACGGCGCGGTTGATCGAGCCGTGGGCCGAGACGACAATGACTCTCGCGCCCGGATCGCTCTGCCGGAACTCCCTCAACAGATCGATTCCGTCGCCATCCGGCAGCATCAGATCGAGCAGGATCAGGCGATACGCCCCGTCGCGATAGGCGTCCCGCGCCTCCTTCGCCGTATATGCATTGCGGACCGAATAGCCCCCGGACTCCAGCGCGTGGGCGTAGATCATGGACAGCGATTGGGTGTCTTCGACCAGAAGGACCGGATCTGCAGGCGTGCCCGGCATCGCTTAGCCCTGTATCCGCCCGTCGACGAATTTCAGGACGCGCTGGATCTCGGACAGGATATCGGGCCCCTTGGTGGAGACAGACGCCTCATCCATCGCGTTGGCCGCAAGGTTCAGACGATGCGCCTGATCCTGCAGTCCGCGCGCGCCGATGGCGCCCGCAACCGAGATCAGCACATGGGTCGCCGACCGGATGCCCTTGTAGGACAGGCCCGGCAGCGCGCGCTGAAGCGTGGTGTGCGATTCCGAGATGTCGGCACGGACCTTGCCCAGAAGTTCGACCATCTGCGCCGATCCGATTGCGGTCTCCAGCGCCTCATAGATCGAGTCGTCGATCTCCGCGTCTCCCTCGGCGACTTCCATGAGCTCGGGCAGTGGGGCCGCGCTGGGCTTCGTGCCGCGCTTTTCCATATGTGCGCGGATCTCCTCGCCGAACTGTTCGATCGACAGGATCGGCTTGGCGATGATCCCGTCTGCCCCCGCCTCGTCGATCGCGACGCGATGCTCCTGCATCACATAGGCGGTGAGCGCGATCAGTGGCAGATCCGCCAGCTTGCCGTTCGAGGCGCGCAGGGCCCGGATCACTTCGAGCCCGGAGACGCGCGGCATCTCGATATCGATCAGCAGAACGTCGAAATCCTCCCGCTGGACGACACCCAGGGCCTCCGCCCCGTCGGCCGCCAGGGTGACGGTCGCGCCCAGGCTCTCCAGCATCTGCATGGCGACGAGCTGATTGGTCGGGTTGTCCTCGGCAAGAAGGACATGCACGCCCTGCAGGCTCCCCTGACGCTCCGCGATATGTTCAGTCGTGGTCATGGCCTCTCGTTGCATGGACTTTCCCGCATTTCAGCGTCGATGCATAACACGAACAATATGGGCAAAGTGTAACCGTGTCAGATTCTTCTGCTCGCAGATCATTCGCCCTTGAGATGCAGACATTTAGGACACACGTCGGTTATCGCTTTACGCCTTTGGGTTAACAGCTTCTGCGCGGCTCTTGTCGATTTGATGGCGACAATGTGGGATCAACGGGCGGTTGTCTCCAGAAAAGCAGAAAACAGGCTAGGAGACCGCCTGCTCTCCATATCCTAAGTGACCGAGAGCCTGCGAGATCTCGTCGAGGATCGCCGGGTCGTCGATAGTGGCGGGCATCTTCCAGTCCCTCCCATCCGCGATCGCGGCCATGGTCCCGCGCAGGATCTTGCCGGAGCGGGTTTTCGGCAGCCGGTCGATCACGCAGGCGAGCTTGAACGCGGCGACGGGGCCGATCTCGGTACGCACCTTCGCAACGCATTCCTTTACGATCTCCTCATGCGGCCGGTTGCAGCCCGAATTCAGGCACAGAAATCCCATAGGCAGCTGGCCCTTCAGCTCGTCCGCAACCCCGATCACCGCGCATTCCGCGACATCCGTGTGCCCGGCGAGGACCTCCTCCATCTGTCCGGTGGACAGACGGTGGCCTGCGACGTTGATGACGTCGTCGGTGCGCGCCATGATGTAGAGATAGCCATCCTCGTCCATGATCCCGGCATCGCCGGTCTCGTAGTGGCCGGGATAGGTGGTCATATAGCTCTTGAGATAACGGTCGTCGGCGCCCCAGAGCGTGGGGAACGTCCCCGGCGGCAAGGGCAGTTTCGCGCAGACGGCGCCAAGCTGCCCGCGCGGTTGCTCAGTGCCGTCTTCCGCTAGGATGCGCAGGTCGTAGCCCGGCATCGGCAGGCCCGACGAACCTATGCGCGGTTCCAGCATCTCGACCCCGATCGGCAGCGCCGTGATCGAATATCCGGTCTCGGTTTGCCACCAGTGGTCGATGACTGGCACCTTCAGGTTGTCGCGCGCCCAGTTGATCGTGTCGGGATCCGCCCGCTCGCCTGCCAGGAACAGGGTGCGGAAGCCCGACATGTCGTACTTTCCGATCTCCAGCCCCTTTGGATCCTCCCGCTTGATCGCGCGGAAGGCTGTGGGCGCGGTGAAGAGGCACGACACGTTGTGCTCAGAGATCACCCGCCAGAAGGTGCCGGCATCCGGGGTGCCGACCGGCTTGCCCTCGAAGACGACCGTGGTGTTCCCGTGCAGGAGCGGCGCGTAGATGATGTAGGAGTGTCCGACCACCCAGCCGACGTCCGAGGCCGCCCAATAGACCTCTCCCGGCTCGACGCCGTAGATGTTCCTCATGGTCCAGTGGAGCGCGACCATGTGCCCGCCATTGGGGCGCACGACCCCCTTCGGCTGCCCGGTGGTCCCGGAGGTGTAGAGGATATAGAGCGGATCTGCTCCGCCGACGGGCACACAATCGGCAGGCTCTACGCCCTCCTGCGCTGCGAACCAGTCAATATCGCGACCCTCGATCATCGGCGCCTCCGCCTCGGGCCGCTGGAAGATCAGGCAAAGCTCGGGTTTGTGGCTCGCGAGGTCGATGGCGCCGTCCAGCAAGGGTTTGTACTCGACGACCCGCCCGGGCTCGACCCCGCAGGAGGCGGCGATGATCGCCTTGGGCGTCGCGTCGTCGAGCCGGACTGCAAGTTCGTTCGAGGCAAACCCTCCGAAAACGACCGAGTGCACGGCCCCAATGCGGGCGCAAGCCAGGACCGCGACGATCGCCTCGGGGATCATCGGCATGTAGACGATGACCCGGTCGCCCTTCGTGATCCCACGCGCCGCGAGGGCCCCGGCGAGCAGGGCGACACGGTCCTTCAGTTCGGCAAAGGTGATCTTCTGCTGGGTGCCGGTGATCGGGCTGTCATGGATGATGGCGACCTGCTCGCCCCGCCCGCGCTCCACATGGCGGTCGACCGCGTTGTAGCAGGTGTTGCAGACCCCGTCGGCGAACCAAGTGTAGAAGGGCGCCCGGCTGTCATCGAGGGCCTTGGTCGGCTTCTCAATCCAATCAATCGCCTCCGCCGCCTGCATCCAGAACGCTTCGGGATCGTTCGTCCAGCTTTCATAGACAGCTTTGTAGCTCATCCGTTTCCCCTTGACGGCAGATGTCTGAGACGATGCATAGAACGGCGCGATGATCTACGTCAAAGACTTGTAGATCTCGACTATCTGTGCAGCTTTGGCCTGCCAAGTAAATTGCTTATCGATACGGGCCTGGCCACGCTTTCCCATGTCGCCGAGCTCTCCGCGCTTCATGATCACCTCGCCAAGACACTCTCTCAAGCCCTGTATGACCCCTGAGCGGTCCGTGACTGGCACTTTGAAGCCGATTTCATCGTCCACGAGTTCTCCGGGTCCTCCGTAATCGAGGACGATAGGCACCGCTCCCAGCGCCATGGCCTCCAAAACGACACCGCCGCCGAACTCGCGTACGCTTGGAAGCGCAAGTATGGGGCAACTGACAGCGATCTGCTGGACGGATTTGTGCTCGAGCCAGCCGTGAAAGGTGACTTTGTCAGCGACACCAAGTTCCGAGGCTCGTGACTTCAGGCCTTCGAGAAGTGGGCCGTCACCGATGTAGTGGATCTCAATTTCTTCCTTCTGCAGATACGGCTCCGCGGCCTCAAGCAGCATGTCCGGTCCTTTGTAGGGCACCATGCGGCCAATGAAGGAGATCCTGAGGGGCCCCATCCCGTCATCATTCACCGAGAGGTTGAAACGGCTTGGGTCAATCCCGTTCTCGGGGATGTAGGTCGCCCGCGCGCGGTGGGGTTCCGGGATTTCACTTTGCGTGTGGCGCGAGCCGACGATGAAACGATCGGTGCTCTTGAGATAGCTCTTCCGCCCGGGCTGGGCCTTGTAGATGTCTCTTATCGATGAAAGCCATTCCCTTTCGTGTCTCTGCGTTTCCCTGAAACCCGCGGGCCAGGGAATGCCGCCATTGAGCGGACCGACGACAAAAGGGACACCGGCCCCTCGACATTTCTTAGCAATACTGCTCACGGCTGTCGGGCTGACAGGCGTGATGCGGTGAACGACATCGAATTCTCCCGCTTCGATCCTTGCCCCGAACTCCTTCCACACCTTTCGCTCGAACCACGGATAGGAGAGCGCACTGATCGCTGTCCCGATCGTCCAACTTACCCCCTTTCCCAGGCGCAAGGCTTGCGTCAAACGATGCGCGGGCCGGGCAATCGCCTCGGTATCTATTGCCGTGAAGTCTACGCCTTCACGCAACCCGGCACGAAGGATTGCGTCGCGGTTCCGTATCTGGGTCACGATATGGGAGTCGACCTGCTGGTGGATCGCGTGGGCAAGTGACCATCCGACCAGAGGCACGCTGACCCATTCAGGGTTCGCAGCCTCGGCTAACAGAAGAGCGCGCAACGGCTTCGGGCTGTCCACGGCACGGTCCTCATCTGGCTGGTTCTGGTGGATCGATCAATCGTCGTGCTTCAGGGTTGGCAGCCATCTGCTGACCGCCCTGACGAAGCGCGGCTACCCATAGTTGGCCACCGGCGTTCCGGCCAGCGCGGCGATGTTGACCAGACCGCGAGTGGTCACCGATGGGCTGACGATGTGAGCCTTGTTGCCCATCCCCATCAGGATCGGGCCGATTTCCAGGCCATTGACGAGTTGCTTGAGAATGTTCCGCGAGCCTGAAGCCGCGTCCACATTGCCGAAGATCAGGCAGTTGGCCGAGCCTTCCATTCTGCTATTGGGCATCACCCGGGCGCGAAGCTCGGGATTCAGCGCGTGATCGGCATGCATTTCGCCCTCGTACTCGAAATCGACGCCCATCCCGTCGAGCAGCTGCAGTGCGGCGCGCATCCGGTCCGCCCCAGGCGTCTCGAGGCTGCCGAAGACCGAGTGGCTGAGGAGCGCGATCTTCGGCTCGATCCCGAAACGCCGGATGTGGCGTGCCGAGCCTACCACCGTATCGGCAATCTGCTGCGGGCTCGGCTCGGCATTCACCTGACTGTCGCCGATGAAGATGACCGTGTTGTCCAGAATGATCGGGGACAAAGCGCCAACCGGGCGCAGCAATCCTCCATCGCCGTCCGGCAGGCCTTCGAGCACCTGTTTCACGTACTGGAGATGCCAGAGATACTGGCCGACCGCGCCGCAGATCATGCTGTCCGCATCGCCGCGATAGACCATGATCGCGGCAATCGCGGTCGTGTTCGTGCGCATAATCGTCCGGGCCAGATCCGGGGTCACCCCACGGCGCTGCATGATCTCGTGATAGGTGCCCCAATACTCGTTGTAGCGGGGATCGTCGGTCGGATCGCAGATCTCGAAATCCTTGCCCGGCGTGATGATCATGCCACCGCGCTCAATGCGGCTGGCGATCACGTCCGGACGCCCGATCAGCACGGGCTGGTCGATGCCCTCCTCCAGCATGCCCTGGGCGCAGTGCAGCACGCGTTCGTCCTCGCCCTCGGCAAAGACGATCTTGCGCTCGCCCGCCCGCGCCGCCTCGAACACGGGGCGCATGATCATCGCCGTCTTGAACACCGCGTGTTCCAGCGACTGGCGATAGGCTTCCATATCGGTGATCGGCAGCTTCGCGACGCCCGATTCCATCGCTGCCTTCGCAACCGCAGGCGCGATCATCGACAGAAGCCTCGGGTCGAAGGGTTTCGGGATCAGATACTCCCGGCCGAAGACCATGCGCTCGCCGCGATAGACCGCCGCCGCCTCGGCCGAGGAGGTCTGCTGGGCAAGGTCTGCGAGGGCGTAGGCGCAGGCAACCTTCATCTCCTCGTTGATCTGGGTCGCCCCGCAATCGAGCGCGCCGCGGAAGATGAAGGGGAAGCAGAGCACGTTATTGACCTGATTGGGGTAATCCGACCGCCCCGTGGCGATGATCGCATCGGGCCGCGCCTCCTGCGCCACATCTGGGAAGATCTCGGGCGTTGGATTGGCGAGCGCCATGATGATCGGGTCTTTCGCCATCCTCTTGACCATCTCCGCCGTCAGCACGCCGGGGGCAGAGACGCCGAGGAAGAGGTCAGCATCGTCGATCACCTCGCCCAGGGTCACGGTCCGGCCCTGGTCGGGCTGGGAGAAGCGTTTCTTGGTCTCATCCAGGTCGTCACGGCCGTCATGGCAGAGACCCTCGCGGTCGAGCATCCAGATGCTCTCGCGCTTCACGCCAAGATCCATCAAGAGCGTGAGGCAGGCGATCCCCGCGGCCCCGCCACCGGTCGAGACGAGCTTGATCTCGCCAAACGACTTGCCCGCGATCTTCATTGCATTGATCGCGGCGGCGGCGACCACGATGGCGGTGCCGTGCTGGTCGTCATGGAAGACCGGGATGCCCATGCGTTCCTTGCAGATCCGCTCCACCTCGAAGCAGGCGGGTGCGCCGATATCCTCGAGGTTCACCGCCCCGAAAGTGGGCTCCAGCGCGCAGACGATATCGGCCAGCTTCTTGGGATCGGTCTCGTCCACCTCGATGTCGAACCCGTCGAGATTGGCGAATTTCTTGAAGAGTGCGACCTTGCCCTCCATCACTGGCTTGGATGCCTGCGCCCCGATATTACCGAGGCCCAGCACCGCCGTGCCGTTCGAGATCACCGCAACCCGGTTGCCTTTCCCCGTGTACTTGTAGGCGGCCTTCGGATCGTGGTGGATTTGCATGCAGGGCTCCGCCACGCCGGGGGAGTAGGCGAGCGAGAGATCGCGCTGCGTCGCCATCGGCTTTGTGACCCGGATCGCGAGCTTCCCCGCCGTCGGGTTCTCATGATAGCCGAGCGCCGCCGCCTTCAGCTGATCTTCGCTGGATTGAGACATCGCACTTCTCCCCGAAAAGGTCTTGTTGGGGCCGATGAGAGGCCCGGTCTTGAGCGGTCGTCGGGCACTCTACCACCTTTCTTCCGCATTGGGAGAGCGAACTCCCGCCCCGCGGATCGCCGCTGGGTATCTCGCTGTTCAACCTTTACTCGAGCCAAGATGGATCAGTGTCGGGATCGCCCATCGCAGGTTGAGATAACAATCGCTTCCTCGTCCGGTTCAGGGGGCTGGAACCCGAGCTTGAGCCTATGGAAGGCCGCTACGTTGCTCTCGGCCACGGCGCCTTTGCGATGCTCCATCCGCCAGAGAAGAGTCTCATCGGGCGCTTGCACAAAGACATGCACGAGCGAGACGGACAACCGTGTGGCTTCCGCCCTTGCATCGTCGTGCGAGGCGCGCGTCCAGAAACCGTAGTCGAGGATCGCACTTTTCCGATCGAGGATCAGCCCCTCAGCCTGCTTCCATAGATCTGCGACGGCAGCCGCGAAGCAGCTGTTCCAATCGATGAGCTCGTGGCTCGAGAACGTCTCCAGACAATAGGCGTCTGCATCGAGATGCGCCGCGCCGGACAACTCGGAGAGATGGCGCGAAAGAGTCGATTTCCCCGCGGCGAGAAAGCCCTGGACCATGAAAAGCATCGGCCGGCTGCGGGCGGCGAGAGCAGCTCGTTCCAGCCCGTCATACCCCAAGGATTACTCCGCAGCTTTGGGAGAGCGGGCATCCTGGATGAGGGTGAGAATGTTGGCCGCAGCCTCGGGGATATTCGTTCCCGGACCGAAGATCGCTTTAACGCCCTTGGAGTAGAGGAACTCGTAGTCCGAGGGCGGGATCACGCCGCCGCAGATCACGATGATGTCTTCCGCCCCTTGGGCGCGGAGCGCCTCGATCAGTTTCGGTGCCAGCGTCATATGGCCCGCCGCCTGGGAGGAAATCCCGACCACATGGACGTCGTTGTCGACCGCGTCCTGCGCTGCTTCCTCCGGCGTCTGGAACAGTGGACCCACATCGACGTCAAAGCCGATATCGGCGAAGGCGGTGGCGATGACTTTGGCGCCCCGGTCGTGCCCGTCCTGGCCCATTTTCACGACCAGCATCCGGGGGCGGCGGCCCTCGGCTTCGGCGAATGCGGCGACGTCCTTCTGGATCTGCATGAAGCCCTCGTCTCCTTCATAGGCCGCGCCGTAGACACCGGCCAGCGTGCGCACCTCGGCGCGGTGGCGGCCAAAGGCTGCCTCCATCGCATCCGAAATCTCGCCCACGGTGGCACGGGCGCGGGCCGCTTCCACGGCGAGCGCCAGCAGGTTGCCACCGTCCTGCGCGCCGTCTTCCAGCGCCTTCAGTGCAGCGTCGCAGGCGGCCTGATCCCGAGTATTGCGGATGGTCGAGAGCCTGCGCACCTGCGCCTCGCGCACCTCGACATTGTCGATGACGCGCACATCGATCTCGGCATCCTCCTTGGGCTGGAACTTGTTCACGCCAACGATCACCTCGTCGCCGCGGTCGACGGCTGCCTGACGGCGGGCCGCCGCTTCCTCGATCCTGAGCTTCGGCATGCCGGAGGCGACCGCCTTGGTCATGCCGCCCAGATCGTCGACCTCCTCGATCAGCTTCCAAGCCTCCTCGGCCAACTGATCGGTCAGCGCCTCGACATAGTAGGAGCCCGCCAGCGGATCGACGACATTGGTCACGCCGGTCTCGTTCTGGAGGATCAGCTGCGTGTTCCGCGCGATCCGGGCGGAGAAGTCCGTGGGCAGCGCCAGCGCCTCGTCGAAGCTGTTGGTGTGCAGCGATTGCGTGCCACCCAGCACCGCCGACATCGCCTCATAAGCTGTGCGGACGATGTTGTTGTAGGCATCCTGCTCCTGCAGGCTCACGCCGGAGGTCTGGCAATGGGTGCGCAGCATGCTGGACTGGGGCTTCTGCGGATTGAACTCAGACATGATCCGGTGCCAGAGCAGGCGTGCCGCGCGCAGCTTCGCCGCCTCCATGAAGAAGTTCATGCCGATGGCGAAAAAGAAACTCAGCCGCCCGGCGAATTTGTCCACATCCATGCCGCGCTCGATGGCGGTTTTCACATACTCCTTGCCGTCGGCGAGGGTGAATGCGAGCTCCTGCACCAGGTTCGCACCCGCCTCCTGCATGTGGTAGCCGGAGATCGAGATCGAGTTGAACTTCGGCATCTCATTCGCCGTGTACTCGATGATATCCGCGATGATCCGCATCGAAGGCTCGGGCGGGTAGATATAGGTGTTCCGGACCATGAACTCCTTGAGGATGTCATTCTGGATGGTGCCGGAAAGCTGCGCCTTATCGACGCCCTGCTCCTCGCCCGCCACGATGAACGAGGCCAGAACCGGGATCACAGCACCGTTCATGGTCATGGAGACCGAGACCTGATCGAGCGGGATGCCGTCGAACAGGATCTTCATGTCCTCGACCGAGTCGATCGCCACACCCGCCTTGCCGACATCGCCCTCCACCCGCGGGTGGTCGCTGTCATAGCCCCGGTGGGTCGCAAGGTCGAAGGCGACCGAGCATCCCTGTTGGCCCGCAGCCAGCGCTGCGCGGTAGAACGCATTCGACTCCTCGGCGGTCGAGAACCCGGCGTATTGCCGGATCGTCCAGGGCCGCCCGGTATACATCGTCGCCCGCGGCCCGCGGGTGAACGGCGCCATGCCGGGCCAGCCGCCGAGATGGGAGAGCCCGTCGAGATCCGCCTGCGTGTAGACCGGCTTGACCGCGATGCCCTCGGGCGTCTCCCAAGTCAGGTCCTCCACGGTGCGGCCGCGCAGCTCACGCTCAGCCAGGGCTTTCCAGTCGTTCTCGCTCATCACCATCTCCTCATGAGCCGGTCCTGCCCCGACCATACACCATTTCTTCGCAGTTGCGATTAAGCCGTTGGTAAGCGAATCCATCCTATCGAAGGGACGTGGCGGGTTGTCCCCCCTCCCGTCACAACCCCAAACCCCAAGAGTTTCAATCTGCACGCGACGGGAGTCGATGCGGCCCCCGTTCTACCCGCACAACGCGAACGCGGACAGGAGGGAGACATGCTGCTGTCTCTTGGTGTGCCGGGTACGGGTTTGTTTGGCGTTATGGACGACGTGGTCCGCTTTGCCCATCTCATTGCAATCGCCATCGGTTTCGGAACGGTTGTCTCCACGGATTTCCTGAGTGTTTGGCGGGCGGACAAGCCCCTGACGGCGGAGTACCTGCGCGCGGTCGAGGCGGCGCACTTCGTCATCGTTCCCGCCCTCGTAGTGGCGTGGATCACCGGGATCTGTCTGATCGGGATGCTCACCGGGTTCGACCCGGCGGAGTTCACGACGAAACTGTGGGTCAAGCTTGCCGTGGTCACGCAGCTTGTGGTCACCGCCTGTCTGATCAAACGCTTCGTCATGCCGATCCTGCGGCTGAACGAGGGCCATACGCTGATGGAGGTGCCTCTTGGCGACAAGCTCGTCATGGCCTTCTGCGCGGGCATGTCGATGGCGGGCTGGGGGTCGGCGATCCTGCTGGGCGGTCTTGCGATGGCGAAGCTGGTGCCCGGGTGGCTCTTGATCGCCGCGATCGTGGGGCTGCATATCGCGGTCGTCAATGTCGCGCTATGGAGCGCGGTATCGCTCCATGACCGTGTCCGTGTCCGGGCCCAACGTGTGCGTCTGGCGGAGATCCGGGGGTATTGACATCATGAACCTCGAGAACATCTGGCGGGTCATGATCCCGGTAGCGGTCCTTGTCCCCTTCGCGCTCGTGACGCTCAGCACATCCGTGCTCGAACCCTTCGAGTGGGAGAAGCGCCCGATCATCGTCTTCGGCGCCGATGGTGACCCGCGGATCGACGAGCAGATGATGCTGTTCTCCGAGGCGGCGGTGGAGCTTGAGGACCGGCGCAACGTCGTCATCGTCGAAACCGATCCGGACTCCGATCTCTGGAAACACTACCGGCCGGATGGGTTCACCGTGATCCTCGTCGGGCTCGATGGCGGCGAGAAGTTTCGCAACGGCGCAGTCACCGACCCGGATGATCTGAACGACCTGATCGACAGGATGCCGATGCGCCGCAACGAACTGCTCCAGCGCTGGACCGAGGGCGGCAATTGACGGCCGAGTTGTCCCAGGGCCTCAAAAAGCTTATATATCGGAAGAAAGCTAACGGAGGTCGTTATGTCGGATAACCGCCAGACTCAAAAGCCTATCCAGGGCCGCACAGGCCCGCAGCCGGGCTACTGAGCCCGCCCAATCGCGCGTTCGAGCTTCGAGGCCGCCAGCTGGCCCATCCTCAGCGCTTCCATCTTCATATCGATGAAATGCCCGTAGAGCGCCGCCCGGCGTTCCGGTGAAATTTGCGCATACCGATCAGAGCGGATGTCTTCGGCCAGATGCGCCACCGTGATGATCTGGCTGTAATAGAGCGACACGGGCTCCACCACATCGCCCGGCAGCAGGTGGATCTCGGGCAAGAGCGCGCGGAAGATCGTCGCATGCGTGTCTCCTGGCACCATCACGATGAAATCAGGCTCCCGCGTCATCCGCGCCAGCATCTCCGCCTGATGCTCCTCCAGCCGGTTCATTTCCAGCTGGTGCACATGGGCCGCGATCTCGGCGCCGAGCGCGCGCATCAGATCCGCCTCCTTGTCGCGGCGGCGGCGGCGCTCCGCCAGCCGGTCGCGGCGATCCGAGATCAGCCAGCCGAGCGCGACGACGACAGCGCCGATGAGCGCGGCGAGGACGCGCTCATCCACGTCACTCAAACTCCATGATCACATCGTCGACGGCGAGGCTGGCGCCGGGGGCGGCGTTGATCTTCCTGACCACGGCCTTCTTCTCGGCCCTCAGCACGTTTTCCATCTTCATCGCCTCGACGGTGGCGAGCGCCTGCCCGTCCTGCACCTCCTCGCCCTCTTCAACGGCGATGGAGACGACGAGCCCTGGCATCGGGCAGAGCAGCATCTTGGAGGTATCCGGCGGCAGCTTCTCGGGCATCAGGGCGGCAAGCTCGGCGCCGCGGGGCGTGCGGACCTTCACATCCAGATCCGCGCCGCGATAGCGGATGCGAAACCCCTCGGTGCGCAGATCGACTTTGACCGACATCCGCTCCCCGCCGATCGTCGCGGTTGTGAGCGTGTCGCCAGGCGTCCAGTCGCCCTCCACCGCCATATGCTCGCCATCGTCAAAGGCGACATCGACCGTGCCTTGCCCGTGGATCAGAAGCTGTGGCTGGCGCGGGTCTTTCCCCTTGGCTGCAAGACCAAGCTCCTCGCCTTCCTCGGTCCGTACAAAGCCGGTAACCCCCCGCGTCGCGGTCACGTTGAAGCTGTGGCCCGCCACGCTGACAACCCAGTCCGACCCCGGCCTGCGGTCGTCCCGCGCGATTGTCCCGCTGATCCGTCCCGCTCGCCTTGCCGTGACCAGTTTCATCGCTGCCGCTCCTGCGGCCACGCGCCGGATCGCAGCCTCATCGAGCACGGCGCCGCCGAACCCGTCCGGGTATTCCTCGGCGATGAAGGCCGTCGTGATCTGGCCTGACACAAAGCGCGGGTGGTCCATGACCGCGGACAGAAAGGGCAGGTTGTGACCGATCCCCTCGACCTCGAACTCATCCAGCGCGTTGCGCATCCCCGCGATCGCCGTGCCCCGGTCCGGCCCCCAGGTGCAGAGCTTGGCAATCATCGGGTCGTAGAACATCGAGATCTCGCCGCCCTCGAAAACACCAGTGTCATTGCGCACAACGGGTTCGCTCGGCTGGATCCCCGGTGCATACCCCTCGGTCTCTGCAGGCGGGCGATAGCGCGTAAGCCGCCCGATCGAGGGCAGAAAATTGCGATAGGGATCCTCTGCGTAAAGCCGGCTCTCCATCGCCCAGCCGGTCAGCTTCACATCGTCCTGGCTGAGCGAGAGTTTCTCACCCGCAGCCACCCGGATCATGTGTTCCACCAGATCCTGCCCGGTAATCAGTTCCGTCACCGGATGCTCGACCTGGAGCCGGGTGTTCATCTCGAGGAAATAGAAATTCCGATCTCCGTCGACGATGAACTCGACCGTGCCTGCTGAGGCGTAATCCACCGCCTTCGCCAGCGCGACCGACTGCTCGCCCATCGCCTTGCGGGTCGCCTCGTCGAGAAAGGGGGAGGGCGCCTCCTCAATCACCTTCTGATTCCGCCGCTGGATCGAGCATTCCCGCTCGCCCAGGTAGATGCAGTTGCCGTGCTTGTCGCCGAGGACCTGGATCTCGATATGCCGCGGCTGGGTGACGAACTTCTCGATGAAGATCCGGTCGTCGCCGAAACTCGCCGCCGCCTCATTCTTCGAGGATTGGAAACCTTCCCGCGTTTCCTCCTCGTTCCAGGCGATCCGCATGCCTTTGCCGCCGCCGCCCGCGCTCGCCTTGATCATCACCGGATAGCCGATCTCGCCCGCGATCTTCACCGCCTCATCGGCATCGGCGATCAGGCCCATATAGCCGGGCACCGTCGAGACGCCGGCCTCGGCCGCGAGCTTCTTCGAGGTGATCTTGTCGCCCATCGCCTCGATCGCGCCCTTTGGCGGGCCGATGAAAGCCACACCGGCCGCGTCCAGCGCTTCGGCGAATTCCGCACGCTCCGACAGAAAACCGTAACCCGGATGCACCGCCTGCGCGCCAGACTGCCTGATCGCGTCCATGATCTTGTCGATCACGATGTAGGACTGGTTGGCGGGCGGCGGGCCGATATGGATCGCCTCATCCGCCATTTTCACATGCAGCGCCGCCCTGTCCGCGTCCGAGTAGACCGCGACCGTCCCGATCCCCATCTTCCGCGCCGTCTTGATGACCCGGCAGGCAATCTCGCCCCGATTGGCGATCAGGATCTTGTCGAACATTACTTGACCTCTCGTGGTGGTTCGCTGAGCGGACGGCAGCGGTCGGTGCGGGTCTCGAAATACGTGGACTTGGTGCGGCGGAGCGTCAACAGGCCAGTGTCGTATTCACGCTGGAGTTGTTGGAAGAAGATG
This sequence comes from Pseudomonadota bacterium, assembly GCA_039180675.1. Taxonomy (GTDB): domain Bacteria; phylum Pseudomonadota; class Alphaproteobacteria; order Rhodobacterales; family Rhodobacteraceae; genus Thermohalobaculum. The sequence continues at coordinate 23,455 of JBCDDC010000012.1, forward strand.
TAGTCCGGCGGGTGCGCGCCGATCCGCGCGGCCGGGTTCGATAGCACGATCCTGCAGGCCCGCTCGAGATCGGCCTTGGTGACCTCGCGGTCGCCGCCATCGGCGGTTTTGAGCCGGTCTTCGATGGTCAGACCGAACCCCTCGTCGTTATAGAGCACCTGCACGAACCCCGAATCACGCACCTTCAGAGCGGTGCCGTTCCCCAAATCCAATTCATTTGCTGCATATGCGAAAGATGGTAAAGCGGCAATCGCCGCAATAAGTCCGGTTCCGATCATTCTTTCAAAGCGCATGGTCGCCGTCTCCCGTGTCCTATTGTAGCGGTGGCTGATTCAAATGCAGCAATTTGATTCGGTCTGCTGCGGCCTCAGGCTCTTAAATTTTTCTTCACAACCAAATCAATTTATTTCAATTTAACTTTATTTTTTCTTGAGCGCACTCCCCGGCAGCGTGTCTAAACGACATGACACAAAATATGTCCAGAAAAGTAGACAACAACTTCTGGGGGAAATAAATGCCAATTAAAGCAAGGGGTTGTACTGCGGCTTTGGCCTTTGCCATCGCTGCTGGCACAACCGGCCAAGCGCATGCGGCGACAGAATTAGAACTTCTCCGCAAGCAAGTACAGTTGTTGGAGCAAAGGCTCCAGGAGCTTGAACAGAAAGAAGCCGAAAACACCGAAAAGATCGAGGAGACGGCCGAGAAGGCCGACCGTGCCGAGGAAGCGCTGGAGACCGAAGTGGTCAAGAGCGGCGGCAGCCTTGGCACTTTCGTTCTGCCGGGCACCGACACGCGGATCACGATCGGCGGCTATGCCAAGGGCGACTTCATCTACGATTTCGGCGGCTCGATCGGTTCGGACGACCTCTTCGTGCCCGAGACCATCGTCATCGGCGGCGAGAACGATCCGAAATTCACCGCCCATGCCCGCCAGAGCCGAGTGAACATCCGCACCACATCGCCAAGCTCGTTCGGCCCGGTGAAGACGCTGATCGAGGGCGATTTCTTCGGGGTCGGCGGCAACGAGGTGATCTCCAACTCGTTCTCCTTCAGGCTGAGACATGCCTGGGGCGAGCTTGGGCCCCTCGCGGGTGGCCAGTTCTGGACCAACTTCATGCCGATCGAGGCGTATCCCACGACCGTGGACTTCCAGGGCCCGGCGGGGATCCCGTTCATCCGTCAGGCGCAGTTGCGCTGGACCCAGCCGGTGACCGACAATTTCACGGTGATCGGCTCGCTGGAGAACTCGGAGTTCTCGGGCCAGGCGGTTGACCCGGCCGATCCAACCGGGCCGCTGATCTCCGTAAGCGAGAGCATCGCGCCCGCGCTCGAAGGGCTCGAGGCCGGGATCGATGTGGCGCCCGATGCGGTGCTGACCGGGATCTACCGCGATGATTTTGGCCTCGTCCGCGCCTCTGGTGTCGCCCGTTACTTTGGCAACCAAGGAACCGCTGATGGTGGCACGTTCGGCTGGGGCTTCAACGTCGGTGCCAACCTCAACGTGACTGACAGCACGAAGCTTCTGCTGTCCGGTACCGGGGGCGAAGGTGTCGGCCGGTATATCATCAACGGCTTCGGCCTAGATGGTGTGATCGGCCTCGACGGAGAGATCGACCCGATCGGCGCCTACGGCGTGACCGCGCAGCTCCAGCAGAAGCTGACCGAGAGCGTGACCGGTGCCGTCGCCTATGGCCGCTACGAGGTTCTGGACACCTTCTCACCGACCGAGGTCGAGACGCTGCAGACCGTCCATGGCAGCCTGTTCTGGACACCGGTGGACCGGGTGACGCTGGGCGCTGAGATCATCTTCGGGATGATCGAGGATCAGTCCGGCGCCGACGACAACGCGGTCCGGCTCCAGACCTCCGTGCAGGTCAACTTCTAGGGCCCAGGTCCGCATCACAATCGCCTCGGGCAATGAAGATCTGCCCGAGGCACGTCCGAGAAGGCCAAGTCTTAGCTTCGAAAGCTGCAAGACCCTTCAGGAGAGCCGCCGGCCAGTGTCAGTCGTCCTCATCCGGCAGCAAAACCATCACGCGCCAAGCAATTCCGAGCATTCCGAACGTGATGCCGGAGAAAAGGAAAAAGATCAGCGTGATCAACGGGCCCTCCGCCTGAGCGGAGGCCATTGTCCAGAGGTTGTAGACATCGAAGTAGAGCAGCCCCGAAACAAAGGCCCATCCCGCAAGCACGCCGTCGATCGCTCCGACAGCGACGTACTTTGTCAATCGATAAGGGTCTTTGCCTTTGGTCATCCGCCCTCCGGCCGTTTTGCGATGCAGTCTATCTCGACCAGGGCGCCCACGGCCAGTGCGGTCACACCAACGGTGGTGCGGGCGGGCAGGCGGTCGTCGGGGAAGTAGGACCTGTAGGTCTCATTGAACGCCGCGTAGTCGCGTTCAAACTCGGTCAGGAAACATCGGCACTGCAGAACATGGCTGAGATCAAGCCCTAGCCCGGCCAGTACGATGCCAAGGTTCTCGATCACCTGCCGCGTCTGCGCCTCGATCCCGACCGGCAGCGGCGCGTCCGGCGCCTTGGGGTCGGTTGGCATCTGACCGGTCAGGATGATCCAGCCGTCCTGTTCGACCGCATGGGAAAAGGGCGCGACCGGGCGGGCCGCGCCGTCGATCATGTGAAACTTCGGTTCTGCCATGCGCCCAGTATGGCGCATGCGGACCCATGATCAATCGTCGTAGTCGTAATCGTCGCGAAAGATCCGCCGCCCGCGGCCCTCGGCCGTCGCGGCGCCGACCGCCGCACCGGCAAGACCGCCCAGAAGAGCGCCGCCGCGCACGCTGCCGCCGATGATCTCGGCCCCGACAGCGCCCGAAGCCGCGCCGATTCCGGCACCGGTCAGCGCCCGCTCGCCCCGTGTCTCGCCGCAGGCCGCAAGCACAAGCGCCCCGCCCAGAAGAATGAATGCTGCACGCATGATCTGCCTCCATTTGTTTCGCCGTGAAACGAGCACTGACGATGAAACCGTCGGAGTCATGCATCACCGCGGCGTGATGGCGTGAGCCGAACCAATCGGCATGCGGCTGCGCCGCATAAGTCTATGTGCGATCGAAGGAAAGGCCGTCGCAGTGCGACAGCCTTTCGACCGATCGCTGGCGCAGATGTTCGAATGGTGCGCTCTGTCCCGCCAAAACGCTGTTCGTCAGAACGGCGTTCTCCCAGGGACAGCATGGACTTGGGCGCGGGACGCGCGCCCCGCATGGCTCAAAGCGGGATGTTGTCGTGCTTCTTCCACGGATTGGTCAGTGCCTTGCCGCGCAGGGCAGCGAAGGCGCGCGCGATCCGGCGCCTGGTGTTGCGGGGCATGATGACCTCGTCGATGAAGCCCTTCTCGGCCGCCACGAACGGATTCGCGAAGCGGTCTTCGTAATCCTTGGTCCGCGCCGCGATCTTGTCTGCATCGCCAAGTTCGCTCCGGTACAGGATCTCCGTCGCGCCCTTCGCACCCATCACGGCGATCTCGGCGGTCGGCCAGGCATAGTTGATATCGCCCCTGAGATGCTTCGAGCTCATCACATCATAGGCCCCGCCATAGGCCTTGCGCGTGATCACCGTCACCTTCGGCACCGTCGCCTCGCCATAGGCGAAGAGCAGCTTGGCACCGTGTTTGATCACTCCGCCATATTCCTGATCCGTCCCCGGCAGGAAGCCGGGCACATCGACCAGCGTCAGAAGCGGGATCGAGAAGGCATCGCAGAACCGCACGAACCGCGCTGCCTTGCGCGAGCTGTCGATGTCCAGACAGCCCGCCAGCACCATCGGCTGGTTCGCGACCACGCCCACGGGCCGCCCCTCGATCCGGATGAAGCCGGTGATGATGTTGCCCGCGAACTTCTCCTGCAGCTCGAAGAAATCGCTCTCATCGGCCAGCTTCAGGATCAGCTCCTTCATGTCGTAGGGCTGGTTCGGGTTGTCGGGGATCAGCGTATCGAGGCTCTCCTCGATCCGGTCGCCTGCGTCGAAGAAGGGCCGCTCCGGCAGGGCCGCGCGGTTATTGAGCGGAAGGAAGTCGAAGAGCCGCCGGATCTCGGCCAGCGCCTCGACATCGTTCTCATAGGCGCCATCGGCGACCGAGCTTTTCGAGGTATGGGTCTTCGCGCCCCCCAGCTCTTCGGCCGTCACCTGCTCGTTGGTGACTGTTTTCACCACATCCGGGCCGGTGACGAACATGTAGCTCGAGTCCCGCACCATGAGGATGAAATCGGTCATCGCGGGCGAGTAGACAGCCCCGCCCGCGCAGGGGCCCATGATGACCGAGATCTGCGGAATCACACCCGAGGCGAGCACATTGCGCTGGAACACCTCGGCATAGCCGGCCAGCGAGGCGACCCCTTCCTGGATCCGCGCGCCGCCGGAGTCGTTGAGCCCGATCAGTGGCGCGCCATTCTTCATGGCCATATCCATGACCTTGCAGATCTTCTCGGCATGAGTTTCCGACAGTGAGCCCCCGAAGACCGTGAAATCCTGGCTGAAGACATAGCTCTGCCGCCCGTTGATCGTGCCCCAGCCGGTGACCACCCCGTCGCCGGGCACATGGGTCTGCTCCATTTTGAAGTCGGTGCAGCGGTGGCGCACGAACATGTCAAACTCTTCAAAGGAGCCTTCGTCGAGCAGCAGTTCGATCCGCTCCCGCGCCGTCAGTTTCCCCTTGGCGTGCTGGGCGTCGATGCGCTTCTGGCCACCGCCCAGGCGGGCTTCTGCGCGGCGGTTCTCGAGCTCTTCGAGGATCGGGTTCATGCGGGCGTCTCCATATCACTTTTCGCCTGTTTGCCCGCTGAGGCCGCCAAATTCCACCGGAAATGCCACCGCTGCGCCGCGCCTTGGGACTCGCCCTCAATTCCGCAGGTCAAAATCGATTTCCAGAATGATTTCGGAACGCAACTTATTACTTTACACGGCGGGGCGATCGCGAAATGGTGGCCGCGTGATCTACAGACTCGTCTACATAAGCAAATCGACCGTCTCACCGGTCTCGCAAGCCGTCTCCGAGATTGCCCGGAAGTCCCTGTCGCGGAACATGCAACTGGGGGTCACCGGGTTTCTCTATTTCGACGACGCTGTTTTTCTGCAGGAGCTCGAAGGCGTGCGGTCCGATGTCGAGTGGCTCTACAACAAGATCGCCACCGACAACCGGCACAGCGATGTCCGTACGCTCCTCAAACAGGACGCCGAGACCCGCGTGTTCGGCGAATGGTCGATGGCCTTCTTCGACGGCAACGCCACCGACAACGCGTTCCGCAACAGCTACACGCTCGAGGATATCGACAACCTGACCGAGTCCGACGGGCCCGAGCTTCTGCGCATCCTCCGCGAGATCTCGCTGAACTACGACCCGAGCAAGCTGGTCGCCTGCTCGGCCTGACCGCCGCACTCCTCCGTTCCCCGACCGAGGGCGTTGACCTCGCCACCAGAACCGGCATCTGCTGAGGTGTCAGCAGGGGAGAGCTTCGATGAAAGTCAGCGACATTGCCTTCACCGATGCCGTCAAAGCCCAGCAGGAGCGGCTCGGCTCCCGCGCGACCTATCAGGAGGCGATCGAGCGCGAGGACTGGCCGAACGAGGTGACGCCCGATCTCGCCGCCTTCCTCGCCCAGCGGGATAGTTTCTACCTCGCGACCTCGAACGGGGCCGGCCAGCCCTATATCCAGCATCGCGGCGGCCCGCTGGGGTTCCTGAAACCCGTCGGGCCGCGGACTCTGGCCTTCGCTGACTTTGCAGGGAACCGCCAATACATCTCCATGGGAAACCTGACCGAGAACGACCGTGTCGCGCTCTTCCTCATGGATTACGCCAATCGGCAGCGGATCAAGATCTGGGGCTGGGCGCGGATGGTCGAGGAGGATCCTGAGCTGTTGCGCCAGCTCTCCGACCCCGGCTATCGCGGCCACCCCGAGCGCGCCTTCGTCATCGAGATCGACGCCTGGGACATCAACTGCCCGCAGCATATCCCGCAGCTCTACGGCGAGGAGATCATCCGCCAGGCAACCCGGAAACTTGCCGCCCGGATCGCGGAGCTGGAGGCCGAGAATGCCGAGCTTCGCCAATGGATGGGCAAGACGGAGTAGGGCAGGGCGCTCAGGGCCCGTCCACCACCTCATCGAAGACCGTTGGGTCCATATGTGCGCGCGCCAGCAGCACCGCGCCTTCAAGCTGTGCGACGAGCCGCAGCGCCGCGGTGCGCCGGTTCGTCCCCCAGGTGCCCATGCTTTCGGCCAGGGCCGCCACCAGCGCCTCGAAGAAACGCTTGGTCTCGCGCGTGACCGACGGGGGCAGACCGATACCCTCGGCGCCCAGCATGCCGCATAGGCACATCTTGCCGTCATCAAGAACCGACTGCCGGAACAGATCCTTGACCCGGGCGACCCGTGGCGGGCCGGGCGGCGCCTCCTCCAGCGCGGCGATGAAACGGTCTGTGTAGTCGGTTGCCATGCGGGCCACCAGCGCCTCCTTGGTTGCGAAATGGTGGTGCACGCTCGCGCTCTTGATCCCGACATCCTCGGCGAGATCGCGAAAGCTAAAGCCGTTGTAGCCCGCCTGCCGCACCCTGATCTCGGCTGCCTCCAGGATCCGCTCCGCCGTGGTCTGTGCCATATGCTATCTCTCTCTACCTTTGGATAGGTAGGATCATCCGCAGACGCCGTGGGGTCAAGTGCCACGTACCGGCCAGAGCCGGCTTTCGATCACGGGCGATAGGTGGCGATCTTGTAAGCCGCGAAGCCGAAGAACAGGCCCAATGCCCCTTCGATCCACCGGCGGGCCTTCTGATAGGCCGCGACCACCGGAGCCGCCGAGAACGTGACCGCATAGAGCACGTGAACCGCCAGCGACAGCGTCGTCGCGATCACAATCAGCGTGAGACCAGCCCAGAGCGGCGCTTCGTCGCCAAGGCCGATGCCCACAATCGCGATCCACTGCAGGGCGGCCTTCGGGTTCGTGAGTTGAATAGCGATGCCCTGGAAATAGAGGTTCTTTCCCCGCGCCGCCTTCGGTTTGTACGCCCGCGACGGTGTCGCCGCTGACCGGAAGGCCTTGTACGCCAGCCACAAGAGGTATGCCGCCCCGAAAACCTTCAGAAGCGTCACAACGCCCGCATAGGCGGTGATCAGGGCAGTGAGGCCAGCAACGGTGCACGTCGCCCAAACCGCCGAGCCGGAGCCGACCCCGAGCGCCAGCCGCACACCCGCATCGCGTCCACGCCCCATCGAGGTTCCGATGATCGCCAGAATGTTCGGGCCGATGCTGATAAAGCCGATCGCAAAGATGCCCAATGCCAACAGCAAACTCGAAATTTCTGCGCTCACGGCTGTGCCCTCCCTCGCTGTTCGGGAAAGACTAGCAGATCACAGGCTATCGAGAAGCGATCATTCGTGGCAGCCTGCGATCTGTGTGACGCTCTTTCGCTTTATCGAACGCATGCACCTGGAGGCCGCTCCATGGGGTTTTCAACCGTCCTACCATCTGATAGATAGGTTTTGAAAATGACCCCGCCATCCACGACCTGACCCGGAGGCTCAAGATGGAACTCAATGCTGATTTCACGAAACGCGTCGTCGTGAAGGCCGAGACGAATGAATGGATCGCCTCGCCGATGCCGGGGGTCGAGCGCAAGATGCTCGACCGGATCGGCGACGAAGTGGCCCGGGCGACCACCATCGTGCGCTTCGCACCCGGCTCGCAATTCTCCGCCCACACCCATGACGGGGGCGAGGAGTTCATCGTCCTCGAAGGGGTCTTCCAGGACGAGCACGGCGATTTCCCCGTGGGCAGCTATATCCGCAACCCGCCCACCTCGTCCCACACGCCCTCGGCGGCCGAAGGCGTCGTCATCCTGGTCAAGCTGCACCAGTTCGACCCGGACGACCGCACCCATGTGCGCATCGCGACCGACAAGGCCGAGCCGGTCGAGGCCTCGGGCCGTCCGGGCGTGAGTGTCCTGCCGCTCTTCAAGGACCCGCGCGAGAACGTCCGCATCGAGGAATGGGCCCCCGGGGCCGAGGTCGCGATCGAGGCCAGCGACGGGCTCGAGGTCTTCGTGCTGCGCGGCGGCTTCTCCGATGGCGAGGACGACCTGGCGGAGTGGGACTGGCTCCGGCTACCCGATGGCACCGCGTTGCACGCGGTCGCGGGCGCGGAGGGCGCCCGGGTCTGGCTCAAATCCGGACATCTGGCCGGGATGGTCTGAGGCCACGCACCGTGGAGACCGATGTCGCCATCATCGGCGGCGGCCTCGCCGGTCTGGCCCTGGCCGATGTGCTGACCCGCGCCGGGGTCGACTGGCAGCTGCTGGAGGCGCGCGGCCGCCTCGGCGGGCGTATCCTCTCGGCCCACGTCTCCGGCCACGCGCATGATCTCGGCCCCGCCTGGGTCTGGCCGCACAACCCGCTGGTCATTGCGCTCGCGGACCGGCTCGGCCTCGACTTTTTCCCGCAGTTCTCCGACGGGCGGCTGGTGTTTCAGGAGGCATCGGGCGCCGTCCGCCGCGATCTGGACTTCTCGACCATGGCCGGCGCGCTCCGCGTCGCGGGCGGGATTTCAGCGCTGACCGACGGGCTCGCGAGCCTGCTCCCGCTCGAGCGGCTGCATCTGAAAGCCCCGGTCACACAGATCTCCCGGCAGGGCGGGCGGATGCACATCACCGTTGGTGGGACGACGCTCACGGCGAACCGGGTCGCGCTTGCCCTCCCACCACGCCTCGCTGCAACGATCGATTTCACGCCGGAGCTTCCCCGCGCGGCGCTTGAGTCCATGGCCGCCATCCCGACCTGGATGGCGGGTCAGGCCAAGGCGGTTGCGGTTTATCAGCAGCCGTTCTGGCGCGAAGCCGGACTCTCCGGCGACGGGATCAGTCACCGCGGCCCTATGGTCGAGATCCACGATGCGAGCCCGGCATCGGCCGCGGCGGGGGCGCTCTTCGGCTTCATCGGCGTACCGGCCCGCGCCCGGCTCGCACATCGCGAGGATCTGCGCGCCGCGATCCTCGATCAGCTTACCGCGATGTTCGGAGCCGATGCAGGAGCGCCCGCCGAACTCCTGCTCCAGGACTGGGCCGGGGAGGCCGCGACGGCGACGCAGGCGGATTTTGAAGCGCCACCACAGCACCCGCACTACGGCATGCCGGCGGCCTTGCAGAACCTGTTCGACGGGAATCTGATCCTTGCAGGCAGCGAGGTGGCCCCACGCAACGGCGGTTTCGTTGAAGGGGCGCTGGAGGCCGCCGAGGCGGCCGCGCTTCGGCTCAGAGAGAGCGCGACGCAAGCTCCTTCATGATCTCGTTCGTCCCGCCATAGATGCGCTGCACCCGGGCATCGACGAAAAGCTGGGCGATCGGATACTCCATCATGTAGCCCCAGCCGCCGAAGAGCTGCAGGCACTCGTCGACGACCTTGCCCTGCATGTCGGTGACCCAGTATTTCGCCATCGCCGCCCGGTCGACGGTCAGCTTGCCCGCCAGATGCTCCACCATGCACTGGTCGACGAAAGCCTTCGCGGCCAGAACGTTCGCCTTGCATTCGACCAGCTTGAACCGGGTGTTCTGGAAGTTGATGATCGGCCCGCCAAAGGCCTCGCGCTCCTTGCAATAGGCGATGGTCTCATCGATCGCGCGTTCCATCGAGCCGATGGAGGCAATCGCGATGATCATCCGCTCCTGCGGCAACTCGTCCATCATCTGGCCAAAGCCGATGCCTTCGGAGCCGCCGAGGATGTTATCCGCGGGGATCAGGCAATCCTCGAAGAACAGCTCCGAGGTGTCCTGCGCCTTCATCCCCACCTTCTCGAGATTGCGCCCGCGGCGGAAGCCGTTAAGCCCGTGGGTCTCGACGCCCAATAGCGAGACGCCCTTGGCGCCCGCGCCCTTGTCGGTCTTGCAGGCGACCAGGATGAAATCGGCGTTCTGGCCGTTGGTGATGAAGGTCTTGGAGCCGTTGAGCCGGTAGTGATCACCCTCCCTGACAGCGCTCGTGCGGATCGACTGCACGTCCGACCCGGTGCCGGGCTCGGTCATCGCCAGCGCCGCCACCAGATCGCCGGTGGCGAGCTTCGGAAGCCAGCGCTTCTTCTGATCCTCCGTGCCGTGGTTGGCGATATAGGGTGCGACGATGCCGGAATGGATGCCGCCGCCGAAACAGGTCAGATTGGCGCGCGCGGCCTCCATGTTCGTGATCGCCTCATGGCCAAAATCACCGCCGAGGCCGCCATACTCCTCCGGGATCATCGAGCAGAGGAGGCCGTTCTCCCCCGCCTCGTTCCAGGCCTCGCGCGGCATCCTGCCGGCCTTGTTGAACTCGTCCAGGCGCGGGACCCACCGGTCCTCCAGAAAACGGCGTACACTGTCGGCATAGATCCGGTGGCCCTCATCCATCCAGGGCGTGTCGAAATTCGCGATTGGCATGGTCAATCTCCCTCTCCTTTCATGAGAGTAGCCGAGGGAAGCCCGCAGGCAAGCCGGGACGTGACGTCACAGCCCATTCCTTGCCTGTCCCATTTTTGAGCAGAATTTCGTGTGTTTCTCTTTTTGAGCGTGGGAATCGATGGTAAAATTCAACTTGAAGTAATTTGAGACGAGTCTGATCGCCCATGGCGAACAACGTTCAAGAAGTCCTGGTCGCCCCTGTCGCATCCATGATCAGCGAGGTGGGGGAAAGCGTGGCGGAGGCTGCCAACAGCCTGAACGCCGCGCAGATCGAAGCTTTCAAAGCGGTGCCGCAGGAGCTGATCGATGCCGGGGTGATCCCCTCCTTCTATCACATGCAGGCCGTCGAGGTTGAGTTGAAGATGACCCTGCAGATCGAGCGGGAGGAGCAGCAGACCCAACCGGCGCCGCGCAAGCGTAAATGGCGGCTTTTCTCCTCGCCCATCAGCGCGAAGACCGAGGCGGTGCGCAAGACGGCGGGAACCGGATCCTCGACGCTGAAGATGACCTTCGCACCCGGTCCGCCGCCGATCGCGCTGGCGCCCGGGCCGGACACGGAGTGAGCCATGCCGTCGCGTGAAGTCGCCCGCCTGCGCCGCCTTCGCGTCGACAACATGCAGACCGATCGCCTGCGCACCGAACTGAACAAGGCAACCGAGAACTTTGCCCAAGAGACGGAGCGCCGGGACGAGGAGACGGCGACGATGCGCGCGACCCTGCGCCGGGTCTCCACCCAGGCCGACACCCTGTCGCGTCAAATGACCGCCCAGGCGGATGCACTGAAGGCCGAGGCCGATGCGCGACTGAGTGCAGAGGCGGAGGCCGGACGGCTGCGCGCGCTCCTGGAGCAGGCGCAGAACCGGGGCCTCGCGAATGCAGACGCGACGTTCGCGGCGGAGCAGATCGGAAAGCTCGAGATCGAGAAGGTGCAGCTCACCTCCCAGCTTGCGGGGGCTCAGGCCCTTCTCGACAAGCTGCAGAAGGATGCGGCGACCCGGGCCGAGACGCGCGCCAAGATCGCGACGCAGGATCTCTACACAGCCATGGCGACCGAGGTCTCGAAGGCCGCCGAAGAGCTGCCCGAGGGCTTTGTGATCGACGATGTCGAGGTGCAGGTGCGTGGGGCGCTCGGACGGGAGGGCGACAACGTGGTCCTCGGTCTCGACGAGAATCAGCAGATCACCGACGAGACGGCGACGAGCCTCAAATTCACCCTGCGCCGCGCGGTGACCGAGACGAAACTCGACTAGTCTGGGCAAGATTGAAGCAAAAGGAGACTTAAGATGACTGTCGGACAGGAGCTGTTGAACGTTCCCTTCGCGGAGATGACGGAAAAGCTCGCCTTTGCGATCGCCGAGGGGCAGACCAAGCTCGATCTCAATTCGACGCGGGTCGCGAAATTCATGTCGGAGACCGAGATCGAACTGCCGGACATCACCGACCCGACGAAGTCGAACAGCTACCCCCTGATCGCCCTTGGCTTCTTTCCGGGCTTCTACCAGTTCCAGGAGGCCGAGATCGAGGTGAAGATGGCGATCACCATGGCCAAATCGCGCGAGGTCGGCGCATCCATCAGCGCGCGGGGCGGGTTCGGGCCGTTCTCCGCCTCGGTCAACGCGTCCTACAAATCCAAGTACAATTACAGCCAGGAAGGCTCTTCGCGCCTGACCGTCAAGCTGGCCCCGGCACCGCCGCCAACCATCCTCGAGCAGTATATGAACAAGCTGATCGAGGTCCGGGGCGCCCAGCTCGACGCTGATGCCAATGGATGATCCGTTCGCCCCGGGGGGCGACTTCGCGCGCCCTTCGGGCCCGCATCACCCGCCCGCCCGGGCCATCACCTGGGCGATCTCTGATCGCAACATGGTACATTCGAACAATTTATCTTGATCATGGTACAAACGCGCGATACCGATCGGGTTGCACCGCGGATCGGAGGAGCGCTGAATGGTTCCCATACAGGCACGGGTCGTCATCGTCGGCGGCGGGGTCATGGGCTGCGGCCTTGCCTATCATCTGGCCCATGAGGGCTGGACCGATGTGGTCCTGCTCGAGAAGGCGGAGCTGACTTCCGGCTCCACCTGGCACGCTGCCGGGCAGATCACCCACTCGACCTCGTCCTTCTCTCTCGGCAAATGCGTCGGCTACAACATCGAGCTCTATTCCAAGGTGCTGGAAGCGGAGACCGGCCAGGGTGTGACCTGGCACGGTTGCGGTTCGTTCCGCCTCGCCTATGACGATGATGAGGTGGACTGGCTGAAGCACACGATCTCGGTCGGCGCGGCGCTGGGTTTCCCGATGGAGATCGTGGGGCCGGAGCGGATCCGGGAACTGCACCCTTTCTACAATCTCGACGGTGTGAAGGCCGCGCTGCACACCCCTGATGACGGCCATGTCGACCCGGCGGGTGCGACCTTTGCGCTGGCCGCCGGCGCGCGCCAGCTCGGCGCCAGGATCATCCGCCGGTGCCGCGCGACCAACATCACCCAGACGCCGAGCGGCGAGTGGCTGGTGGAGACCGAGCAGGGCAATATCCTCTGTGAGCATGTGGTCAATGCCGGGGGCACCTATGCCCGACAGATGGGATTCTGGTCCGGGCTCGACATCCCGACGACCTCGATGACGCACCACTATCTGGTCACCGACACTGTTCCCGAATTCAAGGATCTGGATCACGAACTCCCCGTCGTGCGCGACGACAAGCTCGTCTCCGGCTACATCCGGATGGAACAGAAATCCGGCCTGATCGGGATCTACGAGAAGGCCAATCCCAACACCGTTTGGCGCGATCACTGCCCGTGGGAGGCGGAGAACGAGCTTTTCGACCCGGATTACGACCGCATCATGCCCTGGCTCGAGAACGCGATGGACCGGATGCCCGTCCTCGCCGAGCTTGGCATCAAACGCGAGGTCCATGGCGCGATCTCCCACCCGCCCGACGGCAACCCGCTGATCGGTCCGGCGCCGGGCTTGCGCAACTACTGGCTCGACTGCGGCTGCCAGATCGGGATCGGCTGGGGCCCGGGGCTCACCCGCGAACTGGCCCGGTGGATGGTCCACGGCGCGGCTGAGATCAACATGCGCGACTATGACCCGCGCCGGTATGGTGAGTTCGCCGACGCCGACTATCAATACACCAAGGCGCGGGAGGACTATCTGCTGCGCCACGAGATCCCGTTCCCGCATCTGAACCGTCTGGAGGGGCGCCCGGTCAAGCCCTCGGCGCTCTATGACCGGCTCAAGGAGCGCGGTGCGGTCTTCGAGGAGGTCTATGGCTGGGAGCGTCCGCGCTGGTTCGCACGGGGCGAGGTCGCGCAGCGCGACCATTACGGATTCAACCGCACCGCGTGGCACGACATGGTGGCTGAGGAATGCAAGGCGGTGCAGAAGACGGCCGGGATCATGGATATCTCGGCCTTCACAAAGATCGAAGTGTCGGGCCCGGGCGCAGCAGATTTCCTCGATGGGCTGATCCCGAACCGCCTGCCGAGCCAGCCAGGCCGGATCGCATTGACGCATCTTTTGCACGAGAGCGGCCGGATCGAGCTTGAGACCACCATCGTCCGCTTCGCCGATGATGCATTCTATCTGGTCTGCGCCGCGTTCTTTGAACAGCGCCTGATGGATTATCTGACGTTCCGGGCGCCAGAAGGGGTCACGGTTGCCAATCTTTCGTCGGACTGGGGCGCGCTGGCGCTCAATGGTCCGGAATCGCGGGAAATCCTCGGGGCCTGCACGGATGCGTCGCTGGATAACCAGAGCTTCCCTTGGCTGCGCGCCCAGCAGATCGCAGTGGCGGGCCATCTGATCTGGGCTTTCCGCATGTCCTATGCGGGCGAGCTCGGCTGGGAGCTGCATGTCCCGCGGGAGCACATGCTCGCGGTCTACGATGCGCTGGCCGAGGCGGGCGGGCCGCTTGGCCTTGCCGACTATGGCTCCTTCGCGATGAATGCGATGCGTATGGAGAAGGCGTTCAAAGGGGCCGGCGAGCTGACCAACGAGGTCACGCTGCCCGAGGCGGATGTGATGCGGTTCGTAAGGCTGGACAAGGCGTTCACGGGCAAGGAAGCGACCGAGACGGCGCTCGCGTCGCCGCTCCGCTATGTCTGCGCTTATCTCGAGGTCGCGGCGGATGGTGTCGCAGACGGCCATGGCGGCGAAGCGGTGATGGTGGGCGAGCGGCAGATTGGGCTGACCAGTTCGATCGCCTACGGTCATCGGGTCGGCAAGCTCCTGGCCTTCGCCTTCCTCGCGCCGGAGTTCGCGGCCCCCGGGACGGTTCTCGAGGTGATCGTGATGGGCGGGCGCCGCGCCGCTAAGGTGCTGGCCGGGCCAGCCTATGACCCCGAGAATCTTCTGCCCCGCACCGATGCGGCGCTGATCTCGGCTGCCTAGACAGCCCGACCGTCCCGCAGGCGTCCCGGATCCCTCGCGGGATCCCGGCAGGCAGGCCTGCCGTCCATGCAGCGCATGGCGGGACGCCCGGCGCCTAGCTCATGGGTCTGGGAGGGGTGTCGCGGTCGCGCCAGCGCGCCCGTATGGGCGCCAAGCATAGGTGTATGCGCGGGCCTCGGCCCGCGCATTCCGCTTGGTTCGTCACGCCGGCTGGCCGCGGCTCCAGACCTGGCGGATCACCGGCAGATCGTCGGTCAGCGCAAAGCGCACCAGATCCGCCCGCTTGCCGATGGCGATCTCGCCGCGGTCGCCAAGTGCCGCCGCCCGCGCCGGTGCCGCCGTGACCGTGGCGATCCCCTTTGCCATATCGCCGCCCTCCTGCCCGAGCTTCACCGCTGCCATCATCAGCGAGGAGGGCGCGTAATCCGAGCTCAGGATGTCGAGCAGCCCCTTGGCGAGCAGATCGGCCGCCGCCACATTGCCGGAATGCGAGCCCCCGCGCAGCAGGTTCGGCGCGCCCATAATCACGGCGAGCCCCTTGGCGTGGCAGGCCTTCGCCGCCTCCAGCGTGGTCGGAAACTCCGCCATCGCGGCCCCATGCCCGGCCGAGACGGCGACATCCGCCTCGGTCGTGTCGTCATGGCTCGCGAGCACGGCGCCAAGCTCCCGGCTGCGCCGGACAGCCTCGGTCTCATGCAGGGCGCCGAGGCGCTCCTTCAGCCCGTGGAGCTTGGCGTAATGCGCCTCCAGCTCCTCCTCCGACATGCCGTATTTCCCCCGCAGATACTCCCCCATCTTGGCGAAGTCGCGGAACTGGCGCTGCCCGGGCGTGTGATCCATCAGGCTCAGGATCCCGATCCGGTCCGCCTCCGAGAACTCTGCGAGTTCCTCAACCAGGGACTCCGAGCAGATCTCGGCGCGCAGGTGCAGGAAATGGGAGATACGCAGATTGCCTCTCGCCCGGTGCGCCAGGATATGATCCGCCGTGGCGCGGGCGTACTTGTCGTACTTCGCCCGGTGGTCGTTCGGAATCGAGCCGACGCGCAGGGCGTCGAAGACCGTGGTGATCCCGACCCCGGCCAACTCCGCATCATGGGCCAGAACTGCCGCCGCCAGCGGCCATTTCACGCCGGGGCGTGGCTGCATATGCCGCTCTAGATTGTCGGTATGGAGTTCGATCAGCCCGGGGCAGAGGTAGTCGCCCCCGCAATCGATCGCCCCCCGGGGCACCGCGCCGCCGGGATCGATCGCGGTGATCTGCCCGTCTTCGAGCCTGAGCGCGCCGTGCACGACCTCGGTCGCGAGCACGAGCTGCGCATTGGCGAGGATCGTCTCCGTCATGTCTCTTCCCTTTTTCGCGGTCGGGCGTGGTGCCTGCCGCCAATTCGTGACACTTCTCTTACGGCCCGCCCGTGGGCCCCAGGAGGAACCGGATGACCAGCCACACCCGATACGCGGTCTATTTCGCGCCGGAGCGGGGCAGCCCGCTCGCGCTCTTCGGTGCCGCCTGGCTCGGCTGGGACGCCGATGCGGGCTGCGAGGTCGCCCATCCTCCGATACCGCCTGGCGTGCCTAAGACCCCGGTCGCCGAGATTACGGCCACACCCCGCAAATACGGCTTCCACGGCACCCTGAAGCCCCCTTTTCGCCTCGCCGACAGCACAACCCGGGCTGGGCTCGAGACAGCTATCGCCGCGCTTGCTGCCCGAAAGCCCGCATTCGAGATCCCCGCCCTGCGCCTGGCCCGTCTCGGCTGGTTCCTCGCGCTGGTCCCCGGCGAGGCGTCGGCAGCGCTCGCCGATCTCGCCTTTGACTGCGTGCGCATGCTCGATCGGTTCCGCGCGCCCCTGAGCGCCGCGGAACTGGCCCGGCGCCGCGCCGCACACCTCACGCCCCGGGAAGAGGAGCTGCTCGCGCGCTGGGGATACCCTTACGTGGACGACGCCTTCCGCTTTCACCTCACGCTCAGCGGCGCGCTCGTGCCCGACAGGCTTGCGAAGGCCGAGGCGGCGCTCGCCCCGCTGGTCGCACCGCTCTGCGCGGCACCCTTGCCGGTGCGGGAGATCTGCCTGTTCGGCGAGGCGTCGGACGGTCACTTCCATATCCTCAGGCGCTTTCCTCTTGCACGCTGAGTGCCGCGACCAGCCGCGCGACCCCATCCTCCACGGTCCCATCATTCACCACCACAGTAGCGTCTTTGGGGATAGGTTCGGTCCGGCGGGCCAGCCGCTTGGTGATCTCGTCAACACTCTCGCGCCTGCGTGCCGCCAGCCGGGCTGCCAAGACTTCAGGCGGCGCGGTCAAGAGCACGATCTCGAGCTGTGGATAGGCGGCTCGCAGCGCGGGCAGGGTGGCCCGCGAGCCGTTGAAGAGCAGATCCTGCCCCTCCGCCAGCCAGGCATCGATCTCCGCCGGCAGACCGTATCTGAGCCCGTGCGCTTCCCATTCAAAGGCGAACCCGCCCCGGCGGCTCAGCGCCGCGAAGGCCTCAAAGCCGATCCCGTCATGATCCTCCCCGCCGGCCGTGGCCGGCCGGGTGATCACGCGGCGGATGCGCCTCAGGCCCGGGAGATGCGCCATGGCGCCCTCGATCAGCGTGTCCTTGCCGGCACCCGAGGGCCCGACCACCACGATGAGCCGCCCGGCCATCTCAGACCGGCTCCGGCGTGAAGCGGCTGACATCGACCTCGCGGTCGCACAGCCGGTCGCGCGCTTGCTTGTCGTGGAAGATCCCGATGATCGCGGCACCGCGCGCCTTGGCCTCCTCGATCAGGGTGAGCACGGTCTCCCGGTTGGCACCGTCGAGGCTCGCGGTCGGCTCGTCAAGCAGCAGGGCCGGATAGGCATGGGCGAAGCCGCGGGCGATGTTCACCCGCTGCTGCTCGCCGCCCGAGAAGGTGAGCGGCGAGAGCTGCCAGAGCGCTTCGGGAATGCGGAGCCGGGTCAGAAGCTCCCGTGCGCGGGCCTCGGCGTCTTCGGGCGCGGTGCCGACACGCAGCATCGGTTCGGCGACCACGTCGATCGCCGGCACGCGCGGGACAACCCGCAGGAACTGGCTGACATAGCCCAGGGTCGTGCGCCGGAGCTCGAGGATCGCGCGCGGATCGGCCGCGACCACATCCGTCCCGCCTACGATGATCTGGCCCGAGGCCGCCAGATAGTTGCCGTAGATCATCCGCATCAGGGTCGATTTCCCCGATCCCGAAACCCCGGTCAGCGCGACGCATTCGCCGGGCGCCACACTCAACGTAGCATCCGACATGACCGGGAGCACGGCGCCGCCCTGATTGTGCAGCGTGAACTCCTTGGAGACATTCTCGACCGTGATCATCGGACGCGTTCCAACCTCTCAGTTCTTACCGCCGGTGCCCGTCTCTCGGAGCAGTCGAGCTGGGGCCAAGCGGCCCATCCGCGCGTTGCGCGACGGGAGGTTCCCTCCCGGTTTGTCGAAGACAAACGATGGGCCGCTTGGCCCCAGCTCGACCACTCCGAGAGACATCCGGGCGCGGCTCATACCTGCAACACCGAGCTGACCAGGAGCTGGGTGTAGGGATGCTGCGGGTCGTCGAGCACCTGGTCGGTCAGCCCCTCTTCCACAACCGCGCCCGCTTTCATCACCATCAGCCGGTCCGCCAGCAGGCGCACCACCGCCAGATCATGGGTGACGATCACCGCCGAGAGCCCAAGCTCGCGGACCAGCCCGCGCAGAAGATCCAGAAGCCGCGCCTGCACACTCACATCCAGGCCGCCCGTCGGCTCGTCCATGAAGACGAGCCGCGGCCCGGTCACCAGGTTGCGCGCGATCTGGAGGCGCTGCTGCATGCCACCCGAGAAGGCGCGCGGCCGGTCATCGACCCGGTCCGCCGCGATCTCGACCTTCTCAAGCCAATCGAGCGCCGCGCCCCGGATCCGGCCGTAATGGCGCGCGCCGACCGCCATCAAGCGCTCGCCCACATTGCCGCTGGCCGAGACACCCATCCTCAGCCCGTCGCGCGGGTTCTGGTGAACGAAGGCCCAGTCCGTGCGCATCAGCATGCGCCGCTCGGGCTCCGACATCGCCAGGGTATCGCGCGGGCCCTCGGCGCGGGTGTCGAATATCACCTCGCCCCGGTCCGGCGCCAGATGCCCCGCCATGCAGTTGAGCAGCGTCGACTTGCCCGAGCCCGACTCGCCCACGATCCCCATCACCTCGCCGGGATGCAGGTTGAAGGAGACATCCGCGCAGCCGATGCGCGCACCATAGGATTTCGAGAGGCCGCGCACGGTTAGAAGGGGGTGATCGGTCATTGCGGGCATCTCTGCGATACTAAGTAAAAATTAAGGCGTAAAGCATTGGGAAATACGTATTCTATCTGCCGCATAGCCCGAGCTTCTGCTCGATGATAAAGCGGTGACTGCCGACACCGATCCATCCCTCGCCCGGCCGCCACAACCGCAGCGCCGGTTTGCACAGGCGGGAAGCACCGTCCCGCAGGACGCGCTCGCATCGCCCAATAAGCCTCCGGCGTCACCCCGCCCCTCCGATCGCCGCCGAGTAGTCCGTCGGGCGCAGGACCATCTCCTCGATCCCGCCCACCATGGGCTGCTCCTTGGTGTTCTTCTTGATCTCGATCCACTCCTCATCCGCCATGAAGCTCGCCCAGCGCCCGGTCATCTCCGCCTCGTCCTCCCAGGCCAGCAGGTAGACGAAGCTGAGGGTCTCCCCTTCACCCGTCTCCCACATCGCCTGGATGCGGAAACCGTGGCGGTCCATGATCCGCGCCGCATGGTCGCGGAAGCGGTCGTGGAAGGCCTGGGCCGTCTCCGGGAAGATCTTGTAGACGCGCAACTGATTGATCATGTGGTGGCCTCCGGCACTTCGGTCAGATCGGAATAGACAGGCTTGCCCTGCGCGCGCATCAGTTCGACCTCGCGGTCGGCCCCGCCCGACGGCCCGCCGATGCGCAGGATCGCGTCGCAGCGTTCCGCCAGCGCCAGCGAGACCGGCATCATCAGTTCGTCATAGCGCTCCGCACCCGCCGCTTCGATCATCGGCAGGGCCATGTTCACCCCGATCACCGGGACATGACCCTTGGCGAAGACGGCGAGGGCGGCTTCGTTCATGGCGCGCAGATTGCGCGCGCGGTCTTCCCCTCCGGCCGCGCCGGCGCGATAGGGTCCCGCCACCATAATCCAGCTCATGACACGCCCTCCGCGCGCACCGGCGTCGGGCGGAGCTGGCCCATGACATGGCAGTCGATCAGCGCCGTGCCGATGCCCCGGCCCCAATAGTCGTCATGGACGAACAGGTAGATATCGCCGCAATGGGCCTGGCGGCCGAACCGGCGGACCAGGGTGGCATGGCCGGTGAGGGTATCGTCCCAGGTGGCGACGACAGTGTGGAAATGCGGCGCGGTGTCGACGTACCGCTCCCGCACCCCGGTCTCGGGCGTGAAGGGCAGGCGCGCGGTTCCGGCCCGCACGCCGGGCAGGTTCATCATCGCGGTCAGGGCCGGGACGTCGTCGGCCCGCGGCGCACGCAGCACAGGCGCGCTCATGCCGCGTCCTCCGTGTCTCCGGCAGCACCCGTGTGGCCGGCCGCGCGCCGCGTGGCGCAGTAATCGGTGTCGGAGCAGACGAACATCCGCGTGCCCTTGTCATCCATGATCACCTCGTCGAGATAGCTGTCCTCCGCGCCGCAGAGCGCGCAGGCCGCGGGCGCCTTTGACGGGTCGAACGGGTGATCCTCGAAATCGAGGCTGACCACCTGCGTGTGCGGCGGGATCGCATAGATCCGCTGCTCCCGCCCGGCACCGAAGAGCTGCAGCGCCGCCATCTCCATCTTCGGGTTGTCGAATTTCGGGATGGGCGAGGGGTCCATCACATACCGCCCCTCGACCTTCACGGGATAGGCATAGGCGGTCGCGATCTGCCCGTGCTGCGAAATGTCCTCGTAGAGCTTCACATGCATCAGGCCATACTCCTCCAGGCTGTGCATCTTGCGGGTCTCGGTCTCCCGCGGCTCAAGAAACCGCAGCGGCTCGGGGATCGGCACCTGATAGACCAGGATCTGCTCGCCGGTCAGGTTCTGCTCCGGGATCCGGTGGCGGGTCTGGATGATCGAGGCCTCGGCGGTCGCTTCGGTCACCTCCACCCCGGCGGTCTTCTCGAAGAACTTGCGGATCGAGACGGCGTTGGTCGTATCATCCGCCCCCTGGTCGATGACCTTCAGCGTATCCTCCGGGGTGAGACAAGCCGCCGTCACCTGCACGCCCCCGGTGCCCCAGCCATAGGGCATCGGCATCTCACGCGAGGCAAACGGCACCTGGTAGCCCGGGATCGCCACCGCCTTGAGCAACGCCCGGCGGATCATGCGCTTGGTCTGCTCATCGAGATAGGCGAAGTTGTAGTCAGTCGTCATGAAAGACCTCCGCAGCGTCACCCCAGTCGGCAGACATCACCGTCTGCCGGGTCAGGGGAGCGAACTTCGGCGACCATGCGGCAAGATCGTCCGCGACATCGAGGTATCCGAGCCGCTCAAGGGCCGGCATCAGCGGCCGAAAGCCGTCGCAAGGTTCAAACGGTTCCGGTCCATATGGAACCGGCCAGCGCCAGTAGCCAGCGGAGAGACGATGGAAATGCCAGAGCCAGGCCTCGAAGCATGACCACTTCGGACGCGCTCGCAGGAGCCAGGCATCGAGCTTGTCATCGGTCAACACCCGGTCCAGATGGGCCGAGCAATGCTGCGAGCCGATCAGCACCTCATGCGGGTTGCGCGGTGTCAGCAATTCCGTACAGACAAGGCATGCGCAAAGACCTTCGAAGGGGTTCTGATAGACGCTGTCGATCCTTGCACCGGGTACTGCCGATTGCTGTTCCGGCGGATCTCCGTCCGGGCAGCGGACCACCAGATCGTCGAGAACCCCGGGCATCGTTCGCCCGAGAAAATCCCGCACCGCGGCGCGCCGGGCATCGTCTCCCACCGTCATTGCATCACCCTCCTGACACCGCGCCTGCTCTTCGGGCCTGGTGGCTGGGTGAAATGCGTGCGATGCCGATTTGTGTTAGACAGTCTCGGTGGGGATGCAATCCGGTCGAGGAGGGGCGCGTGTTCCAAGCTGAAGCCGAGCAGACACTGACTTATCTGTTCTTCTTTGTCGTCAAATATTCTGTGCCCCTCGTGATCGGCGGGTTTGTCATCTATCTGGCATGGATCGTCGGCTCGCGCCGCTCTCGCACGGGCGGTGGGCAAACGCGGTCCGGGGGCGCCTATGGCGGCGATTTCGGGTCGTCCGGCTCCTGTGACGGGGGCGGCGGCGAGTAGCATCATTCGGCTGTCACCTGCTCGCTCCCGATACCTCATAACTGGGATCGCTGCTGCCTTCAGAAGCGCGCGCCGGATCATTCGCTTGGTCTGCTCGTCGAGATATGCGAAATTGTAATCCGAGTTCATTGGAGGCAAGCCCGATGTCTATTTGGGGATTGTTGCAACTGATTGGACTGGTTGCGCTTCTGATCGCGCCGGCAATGATGATTTGGCTGGTGCTGCGGCGGAAAAAACGAAGCTGGAAGCCCGGCGTCGAGAACACGGGATTGCCTGACCGAAAAGACTGGCCGGATCAACACCATCATCCCTGAATAATTCACCGGAATCATTCCGCCGCCTCCCCGGCCGCCATCGCCTCGGCGCGGATCTTGCGGATGAGTTCCAGTTCTGACTGGAAATCCACGTAATGGGGCAGCTTGATGTGCTCGACAAAGCCCGTCGCCTGGATGTTGTCGCAGTGGGAGAGGACGAATTCCGTGTCCTGCGCGGGGGCGCCCACGAAATCCTCGCCCAGCTCCTCCCAGCGCAGCGCCCGGTCGACCAGCGCCATGGAGATCGCCTTGCGCTCCGCCTGGCCCATCACCAGCCCATAGCCGCGGGTGAATTGCGGCGGCTCGGTCTTGGAGCCCTTGAACTGGTTCACGGTCTCGCATTCGGTCAGCTCGATCTCGGCGATCTCGATGGCGAAGCCAAGCTCCGGGATCTCCATCTCCACCGTCACCACCCCGATGCGCAGCTCACCCACGAAGGCGTGAGTCCGCGCATAGCCGCGCTGGGTGGAATAGCCGAGGCCGAGCAGAAAGCCTTCATCCCCCCGGGTCAGCGCCTGCAGGCGGAGCGCACGCTCGGCCGGCAGTTCCAGTGGCTCGCGGGTCAGATCCGGAGGCGTCTCGCCGGTCTCCTTTTCGGTCTGGATCAGCCCGTCCTGGTTCAGGAACCCGGTGATATGCGGCGTCTCCGCCCGCAAGCTTTCGGCCTTGGGTGCCTCGGCCACGTCACCCTCGGCCGCCAGTTTGAAGTCCAGCAGACGGTGCGTGTAATCGAAGGTGGGGCCCAGCACCTGGCCCCCGGGCGCGTCCTTGAACGTGGCCGAGATCCGGCGCATGCAGGCCATCTGCGCCGTCTCGACCGGCTTGGAATAGCCGAACCGGGGCAGAGTGGTCCGATATGCGCGGATCAGGAAGATCGCCTCGATCATGTCCCCGCGCGCCTGCTTGATCGCCAGCGCCGCGAGATCGGGGTCGTAGAGCGAGCCTTCCGCCATCACCCGCGCCACCGCGAGGCTCAGCTGCTCGCGGATCTGCGCGATGCTGAGCTCCGCGACCGCCATGTCCCCACGGCGGATCTCCGCCAGCCAGGCATGGGCGTTCTCGATCGCCCGCTCGCCGCCCTTGACCGCCACATACATCAGCCCGCCTCCACGATCGTGGTGCGGGGCAGGGCGGCGACGCGATCCCCGGCGGTGAAGAAGAAATCGAGCCCCAGCGGGAAGAGCGCGCGGTTCCGCCGGAACGCCTCCAGCTCCGGCAGGGCGAGCGACGCCTCCGCCTCGATCCCGGGGCCGGTGAGCCTCGTGCCCGAGGCCTCAAGCCCGGCGCATTCGACGATCAGGGTGGCCGAGCGGTCAGGATATTCCGGCGTGCCGATCTGAAAGCGCGTGATCGGTATCAGATCCTCCCAGGCACCGAGGGCGAACATCGCCCGCTCGACCGGCACGAAGGGCGCGCCGGTGTGGAAGGTCAGCCAGTCGCGCATCTCGCTGGTGTCCGCCGCACCGCACAGCGCCACCGGCGTCTCCGGGTCGCAGAGCGTCAGCAGAAGCGTCCCGGCCGCGACCGAGACCGGCGGCGGGGGCAGGGCGCCCTCCAGCACGGTGATTGTCCCGGGCCGGGCCATCGCGTCGAGCGCTGCGCGGAACGCCCGCGCCGCGGCGACCGGGGCGTCGGAGAAGCCGCCTTCCAGCGCGGTTGTCTCCATCAGTCCTCTCCCCTGACCAGCGTGAAGAAATCGACCTTGGTCGCGGCCGCCTTCTCCGCCCTTGCCCGCGCCTTTACCGCCATCGTGGCCTCGAGCGGTGCGAGGATGGTCTCGCGCACCCGCGCGCCCCTTTCCGTCTGCATCAGCGCGTCGATCAGCGCCGCGATCTCGGCCTTGGCCTTGTCGCGGCCCTGCACATAACCATGCCCGACCGTCCCGCAATCGAGCCTTAGCGAGCAGCGCGTGACCGTCATCTCACCCAGATTGAACGGGCCCCCGCTGCCCCCCATCCTGCCGCGCACCATCACGCCGCCGATCTCGGGCTGGCGCAGCCAGGCAAACGACGGCGCCTCCGCCAGGTCCTGCCACAGCTTTGCGACATCGGCCCCCGGCGCGCGCGCCAGCAGGCCCAGCCAGGCTTTGCGATCGGCCTCATCGACCATCTCGACACCTTGAAGATTTATCTGAATAAATGTACAACTAGACAAATTATACCGCGCTGTGCGCAGAACGGCAAGCGCAGGTTTGCAAAATTCGGGTGACACATGGGACGACGGGCGATCTGGCACGATATCGAGGCGACCCTGCGCGGGGAGATCGCCAAGGGCCACTACCGTCCCGGCGACAAGCTGCCGACCGAGGCCGCGCTCTCGACCCGCTTCGGCGTCAACCGTCACACCGTCCGCCGCGCCATCGCCGCGATGCAACAGGACCAGCTCGTCCAGGCACGGCGCGGCGCGGGCGTCTTCGTGACGGCGCAACCGACCCGCTACCGCCTCGGCAGCCGCACCCGGTTCACCGAAAACCTCGCCGCCTCTGGCCAGACCCCGCACAGGCGCATCCTGCGCATGGAGACCCGGCCCTCCGGCGCCGAGGAGGCCGATCTGCTCGACATCGCCGAGGGCGACCCGATGCATGTGAGCGAGACACTGGGCTTCTCCGACGGCACGCCACTGGTGTTCGGCCACAGCCTCTTCCCGGCGGCGCGCCTGCCCGATTTCTTCGACGCCTTCGGAAAGACCGGCTCGGTGACCGACGCAATGAACGCGGGCGGGGTCACCGATTATACCCGCGCCTGGACCCGGATCTCGGCCGAGAAGGCGACTGGTACGCAATCCGGCCTCCTGCGCTGCGCCGAGGGGTCGATCCTGCTCTGCACCCACGCGCTCAACGTCTGCGCCGAGGGCCGCCCGGTCGAGTATGGCGAAAGCCGGTTTCCCGCAGACCGGATCGAGCTGGTCGTCGATCAGAGTTGAGCTTTCGCCCCGTCCGGCCCAAGCTGGCGCCCTGATCCACGAAGAGGCCCCCGATGCAAACCACCACCATGACGGTCGACCAGATCCGCACGCTCGCCCGCGAGACCCTACTCGCCAAAGGCTGCGATCAGGCCAACGCCGATGCGATCGCCGAGAACATGACCCAGGCGGAGCGTGCGGGCGCTGCTTCCCACGGCCTCTTCCGGCTGGCGGGCCATGTGACCAACCTCAAGAACGGGCGCGCCAACGGCAAGGCGAAGCCGGTGCTGGAGAAACTGGGGCCCGCTACCCTGCGGGTCCATGGCGATGGCGGCTTCGCGCCGCTCGCCCAGGCCACCGGCCTCGGCCCGCTGGCGGATGCGGCGCGGGAGACCGGCGTCGCCGTCCTCGCCATCACGCGAACCATGCATTACGCGGCCCTCTGGCCCGAGACCTCGGCGCTGGCCGAACAGGGGCTGGCCGCGATCGCCATGACCTCCTCACCGCCTTTCGTGGCACCCGCGGGCGGCACCAAACCCTTCTTCGGCACCAACCCGATGGCCTTCGCCTGGCCGCGCAAGGATGCAGCACCCATGGTCTGGGATCAGGCCGCCTCGGTCACCGCGCGCGGCGAGATCATGCTGCACAAGATGGCCGGCAAACCGATGCCCGAAGGCTCCGGCCTCGATGCCGATGGCAATCCCACGACCGATCCGGAGGCGATCCTGACCGGTGCCCAGCTTCCCTTCGGCGGCTACAAGGGCAGCGCCATCGCGCTGATGATCGACCTGATGGCAGGCCCCCTGATCGGCGAGGTCTGCTCTTTCGAAGCCGGCCCCCCCAACAACACGCTCGGCGGGCCGTCGGCGGGCGGCGAGATCATCCTCGCCTTCGACCCCGGCCATTTCGCGGGCCCGGGCGCAATCGACCACGGTGAGCGGCTGTTTGAGGCCCTCCTGGCCGAGGAGGGCACCCGTCTGCCCGGCGACCGGCGCGGCCCGGCGCGCGAGAATGCCGACCGCGAGGGCGTTGCAGTGGCCAACGAAACGCTCGAGAAGATCCGCAGTCTCACCGCGTGATTATTCTGCGCAACGGCACTTGAAGCCGGCCCTTCCCGCCACATCGTTTAATTTCACCAAAATGAGATGCACGTGTTGACGTCGGGAAGGTGCCTATCCTGATCACCCTCGCATATGTCAGCCGGTCCACGATCGGGGGAGATATCGGCAAGTTCGTCGATCTGAAGGATCAGGTCGTCGCGCGGAACCGCGAGTCCGGCATCACCGGGGCACTGTTGTACGACGGCCAGTACTTCTTCCAGGTGCTCGAGGGCAACTATCAGACCGTGACGGATCTCTTCGCCCGCATTCGCGCCGACGACCGCCATTGCGAGTGCCGGGAGCTGATGAACACGATGATCCATCATCGCCGCTTCACCGGCTTCCCGCTCAAGATGGTGAATGCCATCGCCAACCCCGATATGGCAGGCAAGATCATGCCCGACCTGCTGTCACGGCCCAGCATCGATACGCTTGAACGCCGGATCAGCGATCTCGCCCACGCTTGATCACGTCTGATCGGGGCCCACGGGCGCCACATCCACACCGACGCTGAGGATCTGCTCGCCAGCACCGATCACGGTGCCCGCAACAGGGGCCACATCGGCGTAATCGCGCGCCCAGGCAAGCGTGACGTGGTCGAGCCCCGGCACCAGGTTGTTGGTCGGGTCGAAATCGACCCAGCCGAACACAGGCTCCCAGATCGAAATCCAGGCATGGCTCGCATCGGCGCCCAGCAGACGCTCCTCCCCGTCCGCCGGGTGGGTCTTCAGATAACCCGAGACATAGCGCGCGGGCAGGCGCAGCGCGCGCAGGCAGGCCAGCATCACATGGGCGAAGTCCTGGCAGACCCCGCGCTTCTCGGCAAAGCTGACGGTCGGCAGCGTGTCGGCCGCGGTCGTGCCCGGCACATACTCGAAATCGGTGAAGATCCGCCCGCAAAGCTCCTGCGCGGCCGCCAGAACCGGGCGGCCCTGGGTGAAGCATTCCCGCGCATAGGCCTCGATCTCGCGGTTCGGGCCGGTCATCTGGCTCGGATAGCAAAAGGGCGCGATGGCGCCCGGCACCGGCGCGCCCGCGCGGCCCGTCGCCATCCGGCGCACCTCCTCCCACCCCGTGCTCGCCTCGAAGATCATCGACGAGGGGGCGGCGCATTCCACCCGGCTCACCGCCTTGATCTCGATCGCCGCATGGGGCCGGCTCACCGTGGCCACATGGCCGAGATTGCCAAAGAGGTCGCGCTCCGCCACCAGGCTGTCCGGCTCTGGGCTCACCGTGATCTCGGAGCTGATCACCCGCTGCCCGGGCAGCATGCGCGGGCTGAGGCGCAGAAGATGCTGCGAGAAAACAGCCGTGTTCTGATAGTCGTAATGGGTCGTGTGGGTGATGTCGTAGATCATGCGTCGCGCTCCACCCGCGCCTGGCTCACCAGCGCCTCCGCCACATCCGCGTGGGCGAAGAAGGCCTGACTGATCAGGTTCGAGATCTGGATCAGCTCATCCTCGCAGCGCGCCGCGACCCGCTTTATCTCGGGCCGCGTGCCCGCATCCTCGGCCGCCAGCAGGTCCGCATCGATCAGCCGAAGCTCGGTCAGAAGCGCCAGCGCCTTCCTGTGCTCCGGCCTGCGATAGGGCGTGTCGGTCGGTAACTGGCTCAACACATCCTCCAGCCGCACCAACTGGAACGCCAGCGAACGCGGGTTCGCCTCATCCAGCACCAGCAGGTCCATCACCGCCGCGGCGGTCGTCATCATCATGTAGCGCGAGCGATAGGCCGAGGTGGAATCGCTCAGATAGAGCCAGGCCCTCAGATAGGTCTCCTCGTTCTCCCGCACCCGTCCGGCGATCTGCACGGCGACCCGCGCGGTCTGGAACCCGCGCTCGATCCGCCGCCCCATCTCCAGGAACCGCCAGGCATAGTTGCGCGTCAGGTTCTCCTGCGCCGATCCGGCAAAGGCCGCCAGCGTGCCCAGATGGTCGGAGATCATCCTCAGGAGCTGGGCAGGCTGGCTCAGGTCCAGCTCCAGCTCCCAGCGCGGGTCCGAGCAGAGCTGATCGATATAGCGCCAGCTCTCCTCCGAGATCGCCGAGCGCGCCCTGACCGCGCCGGAGCGCAGCGATCTCAGCGTGATCGGCAGCCCCCAGGGCTCCTCGATATCGTTGACAAGCGCCGAGACGGACTCGCGCACCCCCTCCAGCCACGGCGCACCGGCAGCCCGTGCCGACTTGATCGCCAGCAGGTCGCAGAGCACGTCGGGCGAGGCATCCGCCCGGTTGCCGGACAGGAAGCGGTGGATCGCGACATTGAGCACCCTCAGCGTGCTCTCCGCCCGCTCCACATTGCGCCCGAGCCAGAAGATGTCATCCGCGACCCGGCTCAACAGATCCCGCCCGGTGCGCCGCATATGCCCGCTCGCGAACCTGTCCGCCAGCAGTATCGAGGGCTGGACCGGCGGCTCGGTTGGGTCGGGCAGCACCCAGACGTCCTTGCCGAAATCCAGCTCCGGCGGCGGGCGCCCGGGCTCAACCTGGCTCGCAACCCCGCCGGGCGCGAGGCTCCAGCCGTCATGGGTGCGGCTCGCAAACACCCGCATCATCCACTCGCCCGGCACGATCCGGCCCTTGTCCCAGCACGGCGTGTGCGCAAGCTTCGGCGTCGCGACCGCGGCGAAACGCTCCCCCTCGCGCGACAACAGCTCGGCCAGGTCGTCGTCGTCTTCGGGAATGGCGGGAAAGGTGCCCTGATCGCGCTGGTTCAACGGCTCGATCCGCCAGTATTCCCGCTCTGCCAGCACCTGTTTGCGCGCGCTCGACCGGCCGAGCCAGAGACAGGGCGCATCGTTGATCAGCAACTCCTCACCCAACAGCGCCTGCGAGAGCGCATGGGCATAGGGCGCCAGAGCCCGATACGCCATCACCGAGGAGCCGATTGCGTTCGCCAGCCCCAGCTGGCCGGAGCGCTGCGCCAGCGACAGCGCGGGCGCCCCCCGGCTCGAGGTCGCCGGGCGGTGCAGCGCATCGAGCGAGGTGTCCCGCGCGCCCCTGAGCAGAAAGTCGAGCTTGCGCAGCCCGTCCAGCGTCTTCACGAAGGCCGAGCCGTCGCGCACAGTGATATCCGCGGGCTCGATCAGCGCGGCGTTGAGATACCGCGCAAAATAGGCGTGGGAGAAGAACCGCGGGTCATCCTCCCCGCCGGTCACGAGCCCGAGCCGGCCCTCGAACCCGGTGACCCGGTCGAGATATTCCTGGAATGCCGCGTAATGGCTCGCCAGCCGCCGGACCGAGAGCTCCAGGAACGGCTCCGCCAGCGCCTCCGACGTCGCGATCCGGTTCGCGATCAGCCAGCCATCGCCCAGCGGCGTATCGATCCGGTCGGCCAGGATCACCCAGCGCCCGTCGGCCGCCCGCGCGATATCGGCCTCGTAGATATAGGCCCAGTGGCGGGGCTGGCGCTCCCACCCCGCGCAATGGGCCGCAAACCCGGGCGAGGCGTAGATCAGCCCGGGTGGCACGACCCCCTCGCTCACCATCCGCCCCGGCCCGTAGATGTCGGAAAGCATGGCCTCGATCAGGCTGGCGCGCTGCCGGATCCCGCGCTCCAGCGCCTTCCAGTCGCCTGCGGACAGGATCACCGGCAGGCTGTCCGCCTCCGGTCTGCCGCCGCGCAGGCTGATCGCGATGCCCGAGGCGGCGCGGCGCCGGTCGAGATCGGCGGCCACCTGGCCATACCCCGCAGGCCCGATCCGGCCGAGCCAGTCCAGAAACGCGCGCCAATGGGCCCGCGGCTTGCCGCTGGTGTTGAACGCCTCGTCCCGCCGGCCCGCCTTGACCGGCCCATAATCGGCGTAGAACGGGTCCCCGCTCGTTTGCGCAATCTCATCCATCGCCGGAAGCCTGCACGGCCCGTGCAGCGGGTCAAGCGGGATTCCGCGCGGAACGTGCGCCGAGGACACCGCTCCCGCCAGGGTCGCATTCAGACCTTGGCGCCCGCAGCCCAGGTGCTAGCGTCCCGAGAGATGAGACCGGAAAAGGTGGACCGGATGCAGACCTTCAGGCCCGCACACCCCGGTGATGCCGAGGCGATCGCCGTGATCCACCGGCACGATCACGTGACACCTTTCGTCAGCGAACGCAGCACCGCCGAGATCCGGGCTAGCATCGCCAACCTGGCCGAACGCTATCTCGTCCTCTGTGGCGAAGCGGGTGATTGCCTCGGTTTCTCCTACCTCTTCGGTCTGGATGGCAATGATCAGCGCGCCGAGCTCCGCCAACTCGCCGTCGCCAGCCCCGGTCAGGGCCATGGCGCCGCCCTCTTGCGCCAGACGGTCGCCTTCGTCTTCGAGCACTTGTTGAAGAACCGCCTCTGGCTCGACGTGTTTCCGCAGAACGCACCGGCCCGCGCGCTCTACGCCCGCCACGGCTTCGTCGAGGAGGGAACGCTGCGGGAGGCCTACCTGCTGCCCAGCGGCTTTCAGTCGACAATCGTCATGTCGATCCTCGCGCGGGACTATTACGCCGCCCGGCGGCAGCCGTGACGCCCGCAAGGCCCGCTCCGAGTTCGGGGCGCGAAAACGCCGAGTTCGGAGTTTGTCGGACTTTGTCGATCTGACCAGATCTGTTGTCGGGCTTTGTCCGGCGTTTGTTAACCTTTGAAATTCGCGACAAAGATCGCGCGAAATCGCGGAAGATCCGGCCTCCCGGCGCTGCCGGATCACTGCCGGCGCATATCCAGCGTCAGCGGGAACTCCGGGCTCATCACCGGCTGCTGCGGCTGCCACGGGCCTGGCGTATGGCCATGCGGGGTGAAGCGCGCCATTCGGCGGCCCTCTGCCTCCAGGTCGTTCACCGGCTGGTCCTCGAACGAACGCCCGCCCGGATGGGCCACGAAATAGGTGCAACCGCCAAGCGCCCGGCCAGAGAATCTGTCATGGATATCAAGGGTTAGGGGCGCGTGGACCCCAATCGTTGGATGCAGGCATTGCGACGGCTGCCAGGCCCGGAAGCGCAGGCCGCAGACCATCTCGTCGGACCGCGCGGTGCGCGACAGCGGC
This sequence comes from Pseudomonadota bacterium, assembly GCA_039180675.1. Taxonomy (GTDB): domain Bacteria; phylum Pseudomonadota; class Alphaproteobacteria; order Rhodobacterales; family Rhodobacteraceae; genus Thermohalobaculum. The sequence continues at coordinate 54,905 of JBCDDC010000012.1, forward strand.
ACCTCCAGCCCGTTGCAGGTGACGCCATAGCGCTCGGACAGGTTGCCCGATAGCTTGATCTGGATGCGCTCCAGGGAGCTGTCGACATAGCGCGCGGTGCCGCCGATCGCGCCGGTCTCGCCCAAAACGTTCCACGGCTCGATGGCGGAACGGACCTCAAGCCGCATCCCCTCGTAATCGACATCGCCCAGCAGCGGGAAGCGGAATTCGAACTGCGCCTTGAACCATTCCGGGTTCATCTCGACGCCCAGCGCCTCCTGCAACTCACTGAGAACGCTCAGGAAATCCTCCCAGACGAAATGCGGCAGCATCCAGCGGTCATGGAGCGCGGTGCCGTGGCGGATCAGGGGGCGGGTGTAGGGCGTCTCCCAGAACCAGGCGATCAGGGCGCGCAGCACGAGGTTCTGCGCCATCGCCATGCGCGGATGGGGCGGCATCTCGAAGGCGCGGAATTCGACCAGCCCGAGCCGCCCAGTCGGCCCGTCGGGCGAGTAGAGCTTGTCGATGCAGATCTCGGCCCGGTGCGTGTTGCCGGTGAGGTCCGTCAGCAGGTCGCGGAAGATGCGGTCCACCAGCCAGGGCGGCGGCGAGGTGCCCCGCTCCGGCAGTTGGTTGAGCGCGATTTCCAGCTCATAGAGCGTCTCCTGTCGTGCCTCGTCGACCCTCGGAGCCTGAGAGGTCGGGCCGATAAAAATCCCGCTGAACAAGTAACTTAGGCTCGGATGGTTCTGCCAGTAACGCACCAGCGAGGCCAGCAGATCCGGGCGGCGCAGGAAGGGGCTGTCCTCGGGCGCCGCGCCCCCGACCACGATGTGGTTGCCCCCGCCGGAGCCCACCATCCGCCCGTCATGCAGGAACTTGATGGTCTCCAGCTTGCAGTGCCGGGCTTCTTCGTAAAGCGCCTCGGTGATCTCGCACTGCTCCTGCCAGCTCTGCGAGGGGTGGATGTTCACCTCGATCACGCCTGGATCCGGCGTCGCCTTGATGACGTTGAAACGGGGATCGTGCGGCGGCGCGTAGCCGTCGATATGGACAGGCAGGCCGGTCTCCTCCGCCGCCTCCTCGACCGCGCCCATCAGGTCGATATAGGTCTCTGCATTCGGGACCGGCGGCAGAAAAACACAGATCTTGCCGTCGCGGGGCTCAACCGTGATCGCAGTGCGGACATATTCGGTGTGGATCGCGCGCAGAGTGTCCTCGCTCTGGGCAGGCGCAACCGATTGAACCCAAACATAATCTTCGGGGGGGGGGACCTCATGATCCCAATCGTCGAGCGTCTCGCCCGTCTCCTGATGCATCAGCACCGCGCCGGGCTCCCAACCAGTGATCGGCAGCCCCCCATCGTGCAGCGGCTCCAGCATCAGCGGATCGCTCGCCCGGGGCATTCTCAGTGTCCGGCGGGGCAGGGGTGGGCGGGCGGCGAAGGGGTCGCGCTGGACGATAAAGGGGTATTCGCGCTCCTCCAGATAGGGCAGGGAGGTGAGCGGCAGGCGATAACCAGCGGCGCTGTCGCCCGGTGCGAGGAACAGCTTGCCGCGCCGGGTCTTCCATTTCTCCGTCATCCAGCGGAAGCGACGCCTCGGGAATTGCCGCGCTGCCGCCTGGCTTTGGGCCAGCTGGATCGGTAGGACGATGCAGGTCGGGTTGCCAAGTCCCCGGTCAAACGCCATGGCCAATTGGCGGCGCTCCAGCGGATCGTCGAGCTTGTTGCTTGCGGGGTCGAGATTGACCGGCAGGCGGCCCTCCTGAAAGATATAGGTTGCCGGGTCCTCATAGGCGGGGGAGGCATTTTCTGGCGAAATCTCAAAGGCTTCGGCGAGCGCGCCCATGAACCGCTCAGCATCTTTCATGTCCGCGCCGCTGTCGGCCTCCGAGGCGATCAGCTCTGGATTCGCCCAAAGCGGCTCGCCATCGTGCCGCCAGTAAAGACCGAAGGCCCAGCGGGGAAGCTGCTCACCCGGATACCACTTGCCCTGCCCGTGATGCAGCATGCCCCCGGGGGCGAAGCGTTTCTGCAACCGGCGGATCAGATCGTCCGCATAATCGCGTTTTGTTGGGCCAACCGCCTCGGTGTTCCATTCATCCGCGTCCCGGTCGGCGGCCGCCACAAATGTTGGCTCGCCGCCCATGGTCAGGCGCACATCGCCCGCCTCGAGCCGGCTGTCGATCATCCGGCCAGCGGTGTCGATCCGGTGCCAGTGCTCATCGGTGAAGGGGAAGGTGACCCGCGGCTCCTCGCGGACGCGGTTGACCTCCATATGGTGGCCGAATTCGACCTCACACGGGTCCAGCGTGCCGGTGATCGGGGCGGCTGAGGAGGGCATCGGCGTCGCCGCCAGCGGGATGTGTCCCTCGCCCGCGAACAGGCCCGACGTCGGATCTAGCCCGATCCAGCCCGCACCCGGCGCAAAAACCTCGCACCAGGCGTGCAGATCGGTGAAATCCGCGAGCGGGCCGGAGGGGCCGTCGATCGCCTTCACATCCGGGGTGAGCTGGATCAGATATCCCGAGACAAACCGGCTTGCGAGGCCCATATGGCGCATCAGATGGCAGAGCAGCCAGGCGCTGTCGCGGCAAGAACCGGAGCCTTTGTCGAGCGTCTCGTCCGGCGTCTGCACGCCCGGTTCCATGCGGATCGTATAAGTCACCGCCTCCTGTACCAAGCGGTTGATCTCTACTAGAAAATCGTTGGTTTGCTGACGCTCGCGCGGCAGGAGCGAGAGGAATTCCTTGAAGAAGCTGTTCTGCTCCTCGATCTTCAGATATGGCGCCAATTCCTGGCGCAGTTCCGGTGCATATTCAAAGGGATAGGTCTCCGCGCTTTCTTCCAGGAAAAAGTCGAACGGATTGATCGCCGCCATGTCGGCTACCAGATCGACCGCCACCTCGAAATGATCGACCTTCTCAGGAAACACCACCCGCGCCATGTAATTGCCGAACGGATCCTGTTGCCAGTTGATGAAGTGCTCCGCAGGCGTGATCTTCTGGCTGAAGCTGAGAATGCGTGTGCGGGAGTGTGGCGCCGGTCGCAGCCGGATGATCTGAGGCCCCAGGTTGATCCGCCGGTCGTAGCGATAGGTGGTGCGGTGCGTGATCGCCGCATTGATGCTCATGCGCAGCCCCTTGAGATCTTCCAGTGCTCTAAGCGTTGCGTTGCAGCGAAGCCTTGTCAACGGTGGGACTGGATGCGGGGGAGCACTCTCGTCTCACAGCGTCGTCGGTTGAGGGTCCGGTAACCCAAATGTCCTTAACTGCCCGCGGTTCAGGTCTGTCGGATGGGCCTGAGAGACGCGGGGACGGGCATGCCCTATTCAGGCAGCGGCAATTATTCGATCACCCAGTTGGGTGGCGGCCTGGTGAACATCGATGCAGGGATCGACGGGACCGGCACGCTGACGGTCACGGGCGGCAGCTATCAGATCGGCAATTCGCTTGCGGTCGGTCTCAGCCAGACTGCGGCTGATCCGCTTACCGGCCTCCTGCGTTTTGATGGCAGCATGGTGGGCTTTGCACCACTTGCGGGACAGGCGAGCTCGATCGTTGTCGGGCAGAGCGATCAGGGCAGCGGGGCGGGCGGGCAGCCGCTCGCCTATGGTTATCTGGATCTGTTGGGTGGTGCGACGCTCGATATCGACTTCGCACCGGCGGGAGACGGCTCGAACGCACCGCGCCTGGTCGTGGGCGACAAGACGGGCGCCTTTGGCCAGGTCCTTGTGGCCGGGTCTGGCTCGTCGCTGACCGTTACCGGGGCCAATACTGCCAGCGAGATCGGCCGTGACGGAGGGCAGGGCGCCCTTGCGCTGATCGGTGGGGCGACCGGGGCCATGACCGGGCTGACGGCCGGAGCCGGAGGTGGGATTGGCCAAGTATATCTGACTGGATCCGGCAGTGAACTGACGCTCTCTGCCGCTTACGGGGGCGGCACGTCCGGCCCGATTGGCGGGGCAGTGTTCGGCCAGGCGGGGGGTGCCGGGTTCCTCGGCATCACAGGCGGCGCGAAGCTAACCGTCCGCCCAGGCAGCGCCGGGCCTGCGCCATCGCTGACCTTCGGTGCGGACGGGGGATCCTATGGCTATGGCATTCTGAGCGGCGCGGGCTCGCAGATCATCTTTGAAAACACCGGGAGCGATCCGCAGGACCGGCCGCTCCTGACCATCGCGGACGCGGGCCGTGGTGTGCTCCACCTCGACAATGGCGCAGAGGTGCTGCTGGATGGCTCAGGAGCCAGGGTCGAGATCGGCGCATCCGAGCAGGGCGACGGCACGTTGCAACTGCTCGACGGGTCGAGCCTGCGGGTTACCGGCGCGCAATCCTCTGTCCTGATCGCGCCGGGGGCGCAGACGGCGGGTGTTATGCAGCTTTCCGGCGCGGGCACGACCCTAGCCGCAGGTGCGCTCCTGACCATCGGGGCCGGTGTGGACATCGCGGCCCTGGAGGCCGGCGCACCGGATCCGGTTGAGGGCACGGGCGGCGGCGCTGCGACGCTTGACCTTGGTGCTGGTACGGTGGCGACCGCAACAACCGCTGTTCTTGGTGCGAGCGGTCAGATTACAGGCACTGGAACGTTGGACGCGGCGCTGGAGGCCTATGGGCACCTGTCGCCAGGGGGTGACGGCGCGATCGGGGCGCTTGCGATCACCGGGGCGCTGGTGCTTGAGGACTCTGTGGTACTCGCCTTCGACATTGGATCCTTCGCCTCCGCCGGCGCGGATCGGATCATGCTGAGCGGGGCGCTTTCCGGGCCCATCACTGCCGGAATGCTGGATCTCTCGATCGACCCCGGCGCATTGGGGGATCTTTTCTCGACGGTAACGCTGATCGAAACCATGGACAGTGTTTCGCCGGTCGATACCAGCTTCGCCGCCGACGGGGCTGTTCTGCGGCTGTTCTTGGAAGCTGGAGTTGGCCTGCAACTCCGCCTGATCGGTTTGGAGGTCGCCGGGACACCTGGTGACGACACGCTGACAGGCTCCCTCGGGGACGACCGGTTCCTGGCAAGCGCCGGAGCGGATGCGATCGACGGTGGGACTGGCCGCGATCTGGTCGATTTCTCGTCCTCCACAGCCGTAACGGTCAATCTTTTCAGGGGGTTGAACCTCGGCGGCTTCGCTGAGGGGGACTCCTTCGCATCGATCGAGGATCTACTCGGCGGTGACAGCGCCGACCGCTTCACGGGAACCGAGTCTGCCAACGGCCTCTCAGGCGGCGGTGGCGATGATCGCCTTTCCGGACGAGCGGGCGACGATACTCTGTCCGGTGGCGAGGGTGAGGATATGCTCTTCGGCGGCAATGGTGCCGATGACCTCGATGGCGGCGCTGACAGTGACAGGATCGAGGGCGGTTCAGGAGCGGATCAGCTCGATGGCGGGGCTGCGGGTGATCTTCTGCGCGGCGGCGCGGGCGAAGACACGCTCCGTGGCGGCGAGGGCGACGACCGGCTGGATGGCGGTTCGGGCGGTGACCAGCTCTTCGGCGGTGCGGGCAGCGATACCGTCGAGGGCGGCGCGGGCGATGACAGCCTTTTCGGGGGTTCCGGCAGCGACAGCCTCTATGGGCAGGGGGGCGCTGACATGCTCTCCGGCGACGATGGCGCGGATCTGATCGACGGCGGCGCCGGGTTCGACGTCCTGATCGGCGGTGCGGGCGCTGATACGCTCGTGGGCGGCGCGGGTACGGACCGGTTCGTTTTCGCTGACGCTGCGGATGCCCCTGTCTCGGGGCAGGGCCGGGAGACGATTGTCGATTTTCGAAACGGCGCGGATATCCTCGATCTCTCCGCCTTCGATGCCGATCCGGCGATGAGCGGACGCCAACCTCTTAACTTCATCGATAGTGCTAGTTTCAGCGGGCAGACCGGTGAGGTCAGGGTTGAAGGCGGGGCTGATCCTGAAGTGGCGACAGTCGAAATCGATATCGACGGCGACACACTCGCCGATCTGATCATCGATCTTCTGGGCGCGCCCTCTCTTGGCGCTTCGGACTTCGAACTTTAGCGTGGGCCAAACCGGCCTCCGTCTTGCCTCGCAAGGCCTTGCCCTGTACCCAATGCCGCAGAATCCAGGGACCCCAGACATCTGCGAGGCAACATGGCGCGAATCGAAAAGATCCTGGTCGCGAACCGCGGGGAAATTGCCATTCGCGTGATGCGCGCGGCCAACGAACTCGGCAAGAAAACCGTGGCCGTCTATGCCGAAGAGGACAAGCTGGGCCTGCACCGGTTCAAGGCGGATGAGGCGTATCAGATCGGCGAGGGCCTCGGGCCGGTCGCGGCCTATCTTTCCATTGATGAGATCATCCGGGTCGCGATGGAATGCGGGGCGGATGCGATCCATCCGGGCTACGGTCTGCTGTCGGAGAACCCGGATCTGGTCGATGCCTGCACGCAGGCTGGGATCGCCTTTATCGGACCTTCGGCGGACACGATGCGGATGCTGGGCGACAAGGCGAGCGCCCGATGCGCGGCGATCGAGGCGGGTGTTCCGGTAATCCCGGCTTCCGAGGTTCTGCCCGACCCGGACGAGGCCGATTTCGATCAGATCCGCGAGACGGCGGAGGAGATCGGATACCCCTTGATGCTCAAAGCGTCCTGGGGTGGCGGCGGGCGGGGGATGCGCCCGATCATGAACGCCGAGGAACTCGAGGAAAAGGTCCGCGAAGGCCGCCGCGAGGCCGAGGCCGCATTTGGCAATGGCGAGGGGTATCTCGAGAAGATGATCCTCCGTGCCCGCCACGTTGAGGTGCAGATCCTCGGTGACCGGTTCGGCGAGATCTACCACCTCTACGAGCGCGACTGCACGGTCCAGCGCCGAAACCAAAAGGTCGTGGAACGCGCGCCCGCGCCCTACCTCAACCCGACCAAACGTCAGGAGATCTGCGAGCTTGGCCTCGCGATCGCGCGGCACGCCAATTACACCTGCGCGGGCACCGTCGAGTTCCTGATGAATATGGACACGGACGAGTTCTACTTCATCGAGGTGAACCCGCGCGTGCAGGTCGAGCATACGGTGACCGAGGAGGTCACCGGCATCGACATCGTCAAGGCGCAGATCCGAATCACAGAGGGCGCATCAATCGCTGAGGCAACCGGTACGCCGAGCCAGGAGCAGGTGACGCTGAAGGGCCATGCGCTCCAATGCCGGATCACGACGGAAGATCCGCTGAACAACTTCATCCCGGATTATGGCCGGATTACCGCCTATAGGGGTGCGACCGGGTTTGGGATCCGGCTCGATGGCGGCACGGCTTATTCTGGTGCGGTGATCACCCGCTACTATGACAGCCTGTTGGAGAAGGTCACCGCTTGGGCCCCGACACCTGAGGAAGCCATTGCGCGGATGGACCGCGCCTTGCGCGAGTTCCGAATCCGCGGTGTCGCGACCAACCTGGTCTTCGTCGAGAATCTGCTGAAACACCCGACCTTCCTCGACCTGAGCTACACGACCAAGTTCATCGATACGACGCCGGAGCTTTTCACGTTCCAGAAACGGCGTGACCGCGCGACGCGCCTGCTCCGCTATATCGGCGATGTCACTGTCAACGGGAATGCAGAGGTGGCAGGGCGGCCGAAGCCACCAGCCGATGCGCGACCGCCAAAGCCCCCTGCGCTACGAGAGAAACGCGCGCCGGAAGGGCTGAAGCAGAAACTCGATTCCGAGGGCCCGAAGGCCATCGCCGACTGGATGCTGGCGCAGGAACGGTTGCTGATCACCGACACGACCATGCGCGACAGCCATCAGAGCCTGCTCGCCACACGGATGCGCTCGATCGACATGATCAATGTAGCAGAAGCCTATAGCCGCAACCTGCCGGAGCTGTTCTCGATGGAATGTTGGGGTGGCGCGACCTTCGACGTCGCCTACCGTTTCCTGCACGAATGCCCCTGGAAACGGCTGGTGGATCTGCGCGAGCGGATGCCGAACCATCTGACCCAGATGCTGGTGCGCGCCTCGAACGGTGTCGGCTACACGAACTACCCCGACAACGTGGTCGAGCAGTTCATCGGGCAGGCAGCGAAATCCGGCATGGATCTGTTCCGCATCTTCGATCCGCTGAACTGGGTCGAGAACATGCGTGTCGCGATGGATGCGGTGATCGCCGCAGACCGGATCTGCGAGGCGGCGATCTGCTACACGGGCGACATCCACGATCCAAACCGCGCCAAGTATTCGCTCAGCTACTATGTCGATCTGGCCAAGCAGCTGGAAGCCGCCGGCGCCCATGTGCTCTGCATCAAGGACATGGGCGGGCTGGTGAAGCCCTACGCCGCGATGGCGCTGATCGACGCCTTGAAGAACGAGATCAGCCTGCCGATCCACTTCCACAGCCACGATACCAGTGGGATCTCTTCGGCCTCGATCATCGCGGCCGCCGAGGCCGGGGTCGATGCGGTGGATTGCGCGATGGACGCGCTGTCGGGGCTCACATCCCAGGCGCCGATGGGCTCGATCGTGGCGGCGATGGAGGCGCATCCGCGGGCGACGGGGCTTGATCTCGGCGGGATCCGTGAGATCTCGACCTACTGGGAAGAAGTCCGCCGGATGTATGCACCTTTTGAGAGCGATCTGCGCTCGGGCAATTCCGAGGTCTATCTGCACGAGATGCCCGGCGGGCAGGTCACCAACCTCAAGGCGCAGGCGCGCTCCATGGGGTTGGAGGACCGCTGGCACGAGGTCGCCCAGACTTATGCGGATGTGAACGATATGTTTGGCGACGTGATCAAGGTGACGCCGATCGCCAAGACCGTTGGAGATATGGCGCTCACGATGGTTGCGGCGGGCCTGACGGTCGAGGATGTGCTTGACCCCGATCAGGAAATCGCCTTTCCCGACTCGGTTTTGACCTACTTCAAGGGAGAGGTCGGCCAGCCCCATGGCGGTTTCCCGGAGGTTTTGCAGGCAAAGGTGCTGAAAGGCGCGGCGCCCATCACCGAGCGCCCAGGTAGCCTGATGGAGCCCGTCGATCTGGAGGCCAAGCGCGAAGAGGCGCAGGAGGCAATGGGCGGGGTCACCGTCGATGACGAGGATCTGGGCTCCTACCTCATGTATCCCAAAGTCTATCTCGATTACATGGGCCACCGGCGCGACAACGGCCCGGTTCGTGTGCTTCCGACGCCCACCTTCTTCTACGGGATGGAGCCGGGCGAGGAGGCGCTGATCGACCTGCGCCCCGGCGTGACCCTGGTGGTGCGCTTGCAGGCGGTCTCCGAGCCGGATGAACACGGCGAGGTGAAGCTTTTCTTCGAGCTCAACGGTCAGCCGAGGACTATCCGGGTGGAGGACCGCCGCTTCTCCGGCGAAAGCCACAAGGCCGAGAAGGCCGAGGACGGAAACGCGAGGCACGTGGCCGCACCCATGCCCGGCGTGATCGGCTCGGTTGCCGTTAAGCCGGGTCAGCAGATCCATGCGGGCGACCTGCTCCTGACGCTCGAGGCCATGAAGATGGAAACCGCCATCCACGCGGATGCGGACGGCGTGATCGAGCGGGTCGTGACCCCTGCAGGGACCCAGGTCGACGCGAAGGACCTCCTGATCGCCTTCGCCTGAAATCGCGGAAAAAATGGCCGGCGCCCCCCTTGCGTCCGCCAGCAAAACGTCATAACTCTCGCCGCATTGGCGCGGGATGGAGCAGTCCGGTAGCTCGTCAGGCTCATAACCTGAAGGTCGCAGGTTCAAATCCTGCTCCCGCAACCAAATCCCACAGATCTAGCTGATTAATGATCGGGTTTGCACGACCTGTACCCTCGAAAATAGTCCGTGTAGAGCTGCGACCTCGAATAATCGGCTCCAGCAAAACCAGGTGGTTCGGGGGAGGCTTTTCTGTATCCTCCAGCGAGCCGTCTTTGTTACGGTATAACGAGAGTTTCGACTTCACTGGATTCGGGAGGATGGATCGATGCGGTTCTTTATGATTGGCGGCGTTGCGGCGTTCATCTCGGCAGCGGCGATGGCGGCGGACAAGCGGCAACTCGGCGCTCATGAGCATGGTGTCGGCAATCTGAACATGGCGTTCGAGGGAAGCCGGATCTCCATAGAGTTCGAGGCACCCGGGGCGGATATCGTGGGCTTTGAGTATGCCGCCGAGACCGCCGAGGACCGGGCCAAGATCGATGGCGCGATCGCCCTTCTGGCAAAGCCGCTCGATCTGTTTGTTATCCCGGCTGCGGCCGGGTGTTCGGTAGTCGAGGCAAGTTCGGCCCTGATCGGAGATGACCATGGCGAACACGATCACGATGACCATGGGGCCGAAGCCGGTCAAGACGATCACGCGGAGGAGGCGGGCCACGGGGAGCACGGTCACGGGCATAGTCACGATGAGCATGCAGAGGGCCAAGGCCATGGTGAGCATGCCGAGGAGGCGAGCCACACCGAGTTCCACGCGGAGTATCTGCTTGACTGCGCCGACCCCTCTGCGATCGATCGCATCGATTTCGCCTATTTCAGCGTCTTCCCGAACGCGGAGGAGCTCGAGATACAGATGATCTCGGATCGCGGGGCGAACAGCTTCGAGGTCGAACGCGATGATCCTAGCCTCTCGCTTGCCGGGCGGATCTGAGGCGGCGGACGTGGCGACCGCGCATGAGGGCGGGGCAGGCCTCGTCCTCCGCGATGTCTCCTTCGCCTGGCCCGGTCAGGGCGCGTTTCGCCTGGATGTTCCCGATCTGAAGCTCGCTGGGGGAACCAAGGCCGTCCTTCTTGGTGAAAGCGGGTCGGGTAAATCGACGCTCCTGAGCCTTGTCTGCGGTATCCTTGCGCCTGAGCGTGGTGAGATCAGCGTGGATGGCGAAGATCTCGCCCGTATCAGCGGCGGTGCACGCGACCGGTTTCGGGCCGAGCGGCTGGGCGTGATCTTCCAACAGTTCAACCTGCTGCCCTTCGCAACGCCCCTCGACAATATTCTGCTGCCCTTGAGCTTCGCGGTGGAGCGGCGGCGTCGGCTAAGCGACCCGAGGGCTGAGGCGTTGCGGCTGACGAGTGCTCTGGGTCTGCCGGAGACGCTGGTTACCTCCGGGCAGGCTGCCAAGCTGAGCGTCGGGCAGCAGCAGCGCGTTGCCGTCGCCCGGGCGCTCATCGGCGGGCCGAGGCTCATCGTGGCGGATGAGCCGACCTCGGCGCTGGATGCGGGAAGCCGCGGTGCCTTCATCGACCTTCTGCTCGGACAGGCCGATGCGGCTGGTGCGACTCTGCTGATGGTCACCCATGACGCGGGGCTTGCCGGGTACTTCGATCAGGCGCTCGAGATGGACGGGATCTGCCGGGTCACCCGGGCCACGGCCGCATGATCCTTTTGCGGCTTGCCTTGCGCTCTCTGCTGAACCGGTGGCTCACGGTCGGGCTGACCGTTTTCACCATCGCGCTCTCCGTTGCTCTTTTCCTGAGTGTCGAGAAGGTGCGGACCGGGGCGAAGAGCAGTTTCGCCGACACGATCTCGAACACCGACCTGATCGTCGGGGCGCGCTCGGGGAGTGTCCAGCTTCTGCTCTACTCGGTCTTCCGGATCGGGAACGCGACCAACAACATCACCTGGGAGACCTACCAGGACATCGCCGCGCGGCCGGAGGTTGCCTGGATGGTGCCGATCTCGCTGGGCGACAGCCACCGGCAATTTCGTGTCATGGGAACGACGGTCGAGTACTTCGACCGGTATAAGTTCCGGGGCGGCCAATCGCTCCACTTCGCCGCAGGTCAGCGGTTCGACGATCTCTTCGATACGGTGATCGGCGCCGATGTCGCCGCGATGCTGGGGTATGGCCTGGGTGACCCGATCGTCGTCGCCCATGGGCTGGCATCGTTCACCGAGCATGCCGATAAGCCGTTTCGCATCTCCGGCATTCTCGAGAAAACCGGGACGCCGGTGGATCGCACCGTTCTGGTCAGCCTCGCAGCGATCGAGGCGATCCATATCGACTGGTCGGGCGGTGCCAGATCCGCCCAGCGGATTTCGGCCGAAGAGGTTCGGGGGATGGATCTGACGCCTAAGGCCGTGACGGCGGCGATGCTGGGCACGACCTCGCGGCTCCAGGTCTTTGCGCTGCAGCGCGCGATCAACGAATACGAGGCGGAACCGCTGCTCGCGGTGCTGCCGGGCGTTGCGCTGCAGGAGCTTTGGGAGATTGTCGGAGTGGCCGAGACGGCCCTGATCGGCGTCTCCGGCCTTGTGATTGCAACCACGCTGATCGGGATGGCGGCGATGATCCTCTCCGGTCTCAACGAACGGCGCCGCGAGATGGCGATCCTGCGCGCAGTTGGGGCGGGGCCGCGGGTGATCGGCGGGCTATTGATGCTTGAGGCCATTCTGATGACCGTGTTCGGCGCGCTCTTGGGGGTGGCGCTCCTTTACTTGGGGCTGTTCGTCGCGCGCCCGTTGATAGACCAGGCCTATGGGCTTTATCTCCCGATCAACGCGCTAACGGAGCGTGAGCTGACGGTCCTGGCCGTCGTCGTCGGTGCTGGCGCGATTGTGAGCTTGATGCCCGCCGTGCGTGCATACAAAATGTCGCTTGCGGATGGTATGACGGTTCGAACCTGAACGTCTTGGATCTGGTGGAGGATCGCGACGTGGCACATGACCTGACAAGACGGAAATGTCTCGCCGGTGCCGGTGTGCTCTCGCTTCTCACTGCTGCTCCCGCATGGGCGAAGGAAAGCGTGGTTGAGCTGGAATGGGACGATCTGATCCCGGGCGGCGGCAAAGGGACGATGATGGAGACCCTGCGTCAGCTTGGCATCGTCCAGCACGGGCAATTGCAAACCCCCTTTGATCAGGAGACCGCGGCGGCGGTCGTCACCGACTACGATGGCAAGCAGGTCCAGTTGCCGGGATATCCTGTTCCGCTCGAATTCGAGGATACAGCGATCAAGGCATTCATTCTGGTGCCTTATATCGGCGCCTGCATCCACGTGCCGCCACCGCCGCCGAATCAGCTTGTCTTCGTTCGTGTGAAAGAGCCGTTCGAGATCGACAGCATGTGGGATCCCGTCTACGCGACCGGGATTTTCAACTCATCCGCCGTTGCGACTGAACTTGCGGAAATCGGCTATGCCATGTCGGATGCGTTCATCGAGCCCTATTTTTGGTAGAGGCGAGGGCCGTTTGCACGGCCTTGCCTGATACTCCTTTCAGATCTGATCGAATCCCAGGCATTTTTGCAGATCCTGCTTCCGGCTTTAGCGGCTCATTCAGGTAGCTGAAGCGGGCGCCGAGACCTCAGTGCCTGAAGAAATCAGCCACTACAGGCGCAGTTTCTCGCGAACTGCGAGATGCGGCAGGCAGCACACGCCTGACGTGTAAAACTTCTCACAGTCACTACCCGCGTCGGTAGGCATCATGTCGCCACTACCCGCAGCAAGCGAGTTGAAGCCAGTACTCTCCCACCACGCAAGAGGACCTTTACCATGACACAAGACCGTCGACAGACCGCCCGTGCAATTCGCATCGAGGCGGCCGAAGCGGCTTATAACCGCCACCACCCGGAGCATAAAGCAAACGGTGACGAACAGGCCTATGCCTCGGCGAGCTACCCGATGAGCTTCACCAAGGGGCTCGCCCACGACAAGAAGACAGGATTGGTCGCCGACCCGCTGCATTTCGAGGCGTTTCGGAGTGCCATCGACAACGGTTTCATCGACCCCTTTACCTCCGCCGTTCCGGTCCCGGCACCGGACAAGGGCCTTGGCCGGCGGAAATGGGAGGCACCGACCGCAGGCGTGGTGTATGAGCTTGAGGGGCCCGACCCGCAAGCTGTCACCATGGCGCCCGCGCCGGCTCTTGGCTCCGACGAACTCGCCTTCGAGATGGCGGAGGTCTATGAGCTCGGCATCCTGCACGACGCGGATCTGAACGCGTTTCGCAATGGCGGCGGCGCGGCGTTGAATGACTCGATCAAGCGCCTCAACGACCTGCCCTATGTGGCATCCGGCTTCGAGGGCGGCCGGGACCGCAAGACCGATGACAGCGGTAAGCTCGACAAGCAGACCGTGTTCCGCGGCTCCTCGCCCGGTGTCGAGGCTGGCGGCTATCTCTCGCAGTTCATGCTCATCGGCAATGTCGATCAGACCGGCAATGACGGGGTCGAGGACGGGCGGATCACCTACGGCGCCTTGCAGATCGACCAGCGGGTGCCCGTTGCGACCACGACCAACTGGATGACCAAGTGGGACGACTGGTTCCAGGTGCAGCAGGGCAACGATGTCAGGAACAACGCGACCCTGTTCGACGCGACTGCCAAGCGGCGGTTCATCACCACACCGCGGGACATGGCAACCTATGTCCACGACGATGCGCTTTACGAGGCCTATCTGAACGCGGCGCTGATCCTGCTCAGCATGGGCACGCCCTTCGATCCGGCCTTCAACGCGTTGTCCGGTGGTGGAACTCTCTACGACACGCGGCCGAACTTTACGCAGGAGAAGTTGGAGCGTCAGGCGGGCGGTTTCGCGCTCTATGGCGGTCCGCACATCCTGACGCTGGTCTGTGAGGTCGCGACCCGGGGTCTGAAGGCCGTGCGGTTCCAGAAGTTCAACAACCACATTCGCCTGCGACCAGAAGCGCTCGCCGCCCGGATCGAGAAGGATCGGACCTTCGACGCCAACGGCCACCTGAAGAAGCCGAAGACGCCGATCAATGACGCGCATCCGAGCCTCTGCGATGCGTTCATAGATCTGGCCACAGCAATCAAGCCGACGGTTCAGGCTGTGATCGCAAAGAACACCGCCGACAATCCTGGAGACGCCAAGCACCGCACGGCCTTGCTGCCGATGGCATTCCAGGAGGGCTCACCCATGCACCCGGCCTATGGTGCCGGGCACGCGACCGTGGCGGGCGCCTGTGTGACGATGCTCAAGGCTTTCTTCGACACAGGCACCGTGTTTGTGAAGACGACGGCACCGGGCTTCCCGCGCAAGAACGGGGCGAAGGTTGCGTATGTCTTCAAACGCTTCGACCCGAAGACCGACACGCCTGTCGAGTTCGTCGTGCAGCCCGGCAAGGATCAGCTCAAGGAAAAGGAGATCGATTGCCCGCTGACGCTGGAAGGTGAGCTGAACAAGCTGGCGGCGAACATCTCGATCGGCCGCAACATGGGGGGTGTCCACTATTACAGCGACTACTTCGACAGCCTCAGGATGGGTGAGGAAATCACCATCGGCATTCTGGAGGAGCAGGCCCTGGGGTATCGCACGGATCCATGCGTGATGTCGGTGCCGACCTTCGACGGACCGGTCCGGCGCATCGGCAAGCGGTAGGCTCTGAATTCTACAGGCCGAACTTCATCGGTCAATGAACAGGCGCGGCCCTCTCCGCGGGGGCCGCGTCGCTTTGTGCTGCTTCCTATAGTGTGCGCCAGGTGTCTGGCCTGCCGCGCCCTGCTGTTGGACAGCCGCCGCAAATCGGCTAGGTGGCAGGGGAACAGGGCAGATCGGTCAGAGAGATATCCCCGTGGCGAAGCTAGTGGTCTATTACGCTCATCCAGGGCATCGCTTCTCCCGTGTCAATCGCGCCATGGCGGAGGCTGCGGCCAAGGTGGCGGGGATCGATTTCACTGATCTCTACGCGATCTATCCGCGCCATGACATCGACGTGGCGCGGGAGCAGGCGCGGATCCTCGCCGCCGATGTGATCCTCTTTCAGTTTCCGCTTTTCTGGTATTCGACGCCGTCGATCATCAAGGACTGGCAGGATCTGGTTCTGGAACATGGGTTCGCCTATGGCGCTGGCGGCGACCGTTTGAGCGGCAAGACGATGATGCTCGCCCTCTCGGCGGCAGGGCCGGAGGAGGCGTATTCCCCGGAGGGCTATCAGCACCATGACCTTCGAACCTTTCTGACCCCGCTTGAGCAGGCCGCGCGGCTCTGCCGGATGCATTTTTCGCCACCCTATGTGATCCACTCCGCGTTAAAGGCGCGGGAGGATGGCCGGATAGATCAGCATGTTGCGGGATATCGGCTGCTGCTGGAGGCGATCCGCGACGACCGCTACGATTTCGCGGCAGCCGAGGCGCGGCAGGTGATCGGCTTTGGCACGCTTCCCATTCGCGAGGAGGGCTGAGCGATGGGCGATGTCCTGCTTTTGATGTTCATCTTCCTCGCCGCCGGCGTGATCGCCGTGCCGATCGCGACTCGTCTGGGTCTCGGTTCGGTCCTCGGCTACCTGTTGGCGGGGATCGCAATTGCCCCGCTGCTCGACGCTTTCGATGTCGATGTGGTCAGTGTCCAGCACTTTGCCGAGTTCGGCGTTGTGATGATGCTGTTTCTAATTGGGCTGGAGCTTGAGCCGCATCGCCTGTGGCAGATGCGGGCAAGGCTCATCGGTCTCGGGGGCTTGCAGGTTACGCTCACCGCCGCGCTTGTGACTTGGATCGCCATGCTTTTTGGTCAGCCTTGGACGGTCGCGCTGGCCATTGGTCTGGTTTTCTCGCTCTCCTCGACCGCGATCGTCCTGCAGACCCTGAATGAAAAGGGGCTTCTGCGCAGTGATGGGGGGCAGGGCAGCTTCTCGGTCCTGCTGTTCCAGGACATTGCTGTGATCCCAATGCTGGCCTTTCTGCCGCTTCTTGCGATGCCCGAGATCGCGGAGCTGGCGACCCATGGCGCTGGTCACGACGAGACCCACGGGGAGGACATGAGCCTTGTCGATGGGCTCGCGGGCTGGCAGCGCGCCCTGGTGACGCTGGGTGCGATCCTGGCGCTGATCCTGGGGGGAAGCCTTGCGACCCGGCCGCTGTTCCGGTTCATCGCGATGGCCCGGCTGCGCGAGATCTTCGTGGGCGCAGCCCTGCTCTGGGTGATCGCCATCGCGCTGTTGATGACGCTTGTGGGCCTGTCACCTGCGCTTGGCACTTTCATCGCCGGGGTCGTGCTCGCGAACAGCGAGTATCGTCATGAGCTTGAAAGCGATATCGAGCCGTTCAAGGGGCTTCTGCTGGGCCTTTTCTTCATCACGGTCGGTGCGTCGATCGACTTCGGGCTTTTGGCGGCGGATCTCAGCCCGATCCTAGGGATGACGGCTGGCCTGATCCTGTTGAAGGCTGTGGTGCTGCTGGTGCTCTCGTTCATGTTCAGGATCACGGGAAGCGATCGCTGGCTCTTTTCGCTCGGCCTGGCGCAGGCCGGTGAGTTCGGCTTCGTCCTGCTTTCCTTCACCGTCAGCCACTCTGTCATTCCGATCGATCTGGCGGATCGCCTGCTCATGGTTGTCGCCCTGTCCATGTTGCTTACCCCCGGGCTCTTCATCCTCTACGACCGGGTCATCGCGCCGCGCCTCAATAGGGGGGAGGATGCGGAGGCCGATGAGGTAATCCCTCGCGGGTCGGTTATCATCGCAGGCCACGGCCGTTTCGGCGGGATCGTGAACCGGATGCTGAGGGGGCTCGGCTACGAGACGACGGTGCTGGATTACTCTTCCGCCCATCTTGAGATGCTGCGCACCTTTGGCATCCCGGTCTTCTTCGGCGATGCGACGCGGCCGGATCTGCTCCACGCGGCGGGGATCGAGCGTGCGTCGATGCTGATAATCGCGATCGATGATCGCGAGCAGATCAGCCGCCTTACCCGTTATGCGGTCACGAATTTCCCCAACCTGCATGTGGTCGCCCGCGCGGTCGACCGGCGGCATGTCTACGAGCTCTATGCGATTGGCTGCCGGGACATTGTTAGGGAGACGTTCGACAGCGGGGTGCGTGCGGGTCGGTCGGCGCTTGAGGCCCTCGGCGTTCATCCATTCGAGGCCGAGCGCAGGGCGCGCCAATTCGTGGATCTTGACCGGAAGGCGCTCGCGGAGCTGGCGAGCGTGTACGATGCCGATGTGCCCATTCATCAGAATACGGCCTATGTCGAAATGGCCCGCGAGATGATGGAAAGGGATCAGGCCCTGTTGGCTGGGGAGGACCCCGCGTATAGCAGCGGTGTCCACCGGTCGTGGCTGCCTCCAACGGCCGAAGATGTTGATGCGGAGACAGCGAAAGGTAAGTCCGCGTCAGTCAAAGAATAGAAGGCGCAAAGAGCGCCTCCGGTTTTCGCTACCTCGCCGATTAAGGGGTTGCCCGCCGCTTACTGCAGCGGGGTGCCGTTTCCTGATTGGCTGAGCTGGGTCGCCGAACCCGATGGCTCGAGATCCGGGTTTTGCCAGATATCCAAGCCGCCACCACCTGTGCCGCTGCCGGACGCGCCGGCGCCGTAGATCGAGCCTGAACCGGAACCGGAGGGCCTCCTGACCGATGATTCGTCGATCTGCACGATGCGTGTGTATTCGGCACCGAACTGGATCAGCACCGGGCTGCCGTCGGGGATCGCTATGCCCTCCTCGGAGTTCTGGACGATCGTGACGGTGCGCCCGTCTTCCATCTCGACGAGATATTCGACACCTTCGTTGCTACGAAGCTCCCGCTCGGCGAGATAGCCGATCCCGGCGCCAAGCAGCACGCCCGCGACGGTTGCCAGCGTATTCCCCGCGCCGCTGCCAACCGTGTTGCCGATCACGCCACCGGCCGCGCTGCCCGCGGCGGCGCCGATGGGCGTGTTCTCGGACTGCACCTCGACATTGCGCGACGAGATCACCCGGCCCTGCGTGGTCTCGATAATCTGGCCGACATCCCTGCGGGAATACGTGTTGTCGTCAGACGTTGTGCAGGCGCTCACCGCCACGCCTGCGACCAAGATGAGGGCAACCGTTTTCTTGCCCAGGAGTCTCGTAGAAGCCATATCGCTCACCGCCGATCATATTTGGGGCCTTTGACATCCCGCGCCAAAGAGGCCGCTTTCCACTGCACATCCCCCGTGTTTACTATACGTGCAAGCTTGACGAGAATCCAGTTAGCTCGGCACAGGCCGGATGCGAGGGAAAAATGATCCAGAAGAAGGGCTTGGCTGTCACCACCGGGTTTCTTCTCATGGTCCTTTTTGAACCCGTCGAGCATGCCGATGCGCGAGTCGAGGATCGCGATATCCGGAACCTGCATAGCTTTGCCCAGAACAGGCTCGAGACTGCCCGGACGGGCACGACCAGCACCTGGAGCAATCCTGCGACCGGCGCCAGTGGGACCTTCGTCATAACCGCAACCGACGACCGCACCGGGTCACAACCCTGCCGGGCCTATCGCTGGACGATCGAGTCGGTGGATGGGGAGATCATCGACGGCCGCGGGCAGGGATGCAGGCAGGGTGTCGCGGATTGGCGGCTCGATGAGTCGCGGACAACACGACAGGCGCGCCGGCCCGATCCGGAGCCAAGGCGGCCGGTTGCACGCGCTGAGCCCAAGCCGGAGCCAGCGGAAAAGGAGGAGCCTGCAGAGGAGACCGCGGCCGTGGAAAAGAGCCCGGCTGATGCGCTGGCCAAGATCACGTTTCAGGTTCCGCCGCGCACGGTTTTCAATGACGCCACCGGTATCGTTGCAGAGTAGGTGCGGATGAGCGCCTCAGACATCCATCAGACGCCCGCGACCCTTGCTTTGCCGCAGGAGATCAGTCTCGCGGGGCGGCGGGTCGAGCTTTTCGAGCGTGTCGCGGAGAGCCAAACAAGCACCGTGTTCAAGGGACGCGAGGTTTCCGGTGATGCCCCGGTTGCGGTGAAGATTTTCGCTGAAGCGGAGGTGGCCGAGCGGGAGGGCGATCTCCTGAAGGTCCTGGCCGGTCAGCCGGTGGCCCAACTCCTCAGCGCCGGTTCGTTCAACGGCGATCGCGTGTTGCTTACAGCTTGGGTGGAGGGGGAGCGGCTCTCTCAGTCGATGCCCGCGGTCTCAGCCGAGAAGCGGCGAGAAGCGATGCTGGCACTCGCGCGGTCTCTCGATGCGCTGCATGGCGCGGGTGTTCTTCACCGGGATCTGAAGCCGGAACACGTGCTGATCACCGAGGACGGTGAGGCCATCCTCACGGATTTTTCGGCGGCGAGGCATCTCGATGCGGCTCCGGGAGTTGGTGCGGACGATCTGACCCCTGAGACTGCGGCGCCGGAGCAGCTTGCGGGAGAGGCCGAGGGGGTCGGGACCGATATCTACGGCTTCGGTGTGGTCCTGTTTTGGGTGGTCACTGGACAACTGCCGAAAGATGCCGCTCAAGTGACAGATGATCCCGCGGTTACCTTCGCCCGGGAGTGCATGGCTCCCAACCCCGCTGACCGTCCGCAAAGTGCGCGGGCGTTGATTGAACGTCTTGACGGCCTCGACTTCGCGGGCCAGGCGGTTCAAGCGGCGGACCCCTTCCCCGAGACGGTCAGGATCCGCACTAGACAGCCGGGCGTGCGCCCGGAGCCGCCGGCAGTTGCGGCCCTGCCACCGAGGGCGCGCCGCAAGCCGCCCTATGGCCGGATCGCGGTCTTCCTCCTCTTCGCCGGCGGGCTGGCCGCACTATCCTACATGTTCGTCTGGCCGTTCTACGAGCGGTACTACAAGATCGATTGGGTGATCGATCCGACCGGAGGCGGGGATGCGATCACGCTTGCCGAGGTGCTCGACCGGGGAGGGAGAAACCTCAGGATCCGTCTCACGTCGGGCAATCATGTGTTCGCCGAGATCGCGGATCGCACGGTCGAGATTGCCCCGATTGAGGGTTTGGACGAGCCGCCGGTGATCGTCGCCTCGGGTGAGAGCTGCCTTGAGCTTATCAACAGCGTGGTGCGCATTGAAAACCTCATGATCGATGGCTCTGGCGGTGGCGAGGGCCGTGACTGTCTGATTGCCAACGGAGGCGCGCTCACGCTGGCCGGTGTCCGGATCGATGATCCGACCGGAGCCGGGTTCGTCGCGACCGGCGGTGCCCGTGTTGCGGCGGAGGATCTGCAGGTCTCAGGGTCGCAGGCCGCGGGCGTGCTGCTCCAGGGCGGTGTAGTGCTTGAGGCGGCGTCGCTTTCCATTGAGCAGCCCAGGAATTCGGGTCTGATGCTCCGGGGCGGTGCAGAGGCCAGCATCGAGGGGTTGGAGATCAAGCAAGCCGGGGCGGCCGGGATCGCGATCGGCGGAGGTGCCGTGGCGCGTATCCAGGGCGCTCAGGTCGAGGCGACGGTCGGGTCGGGTATCGATATCGCCGAGGGTGCTGTCCTCACGCTGAACGAAGCGCGCCTCTCCGGTTCGGCCGGTGCCGGAATTGCGATCTACGATGGCGGATCAGGTGCGTTAAGCTCCGTTGAGATCAGCAGCGCCGCCTTGACCGGGCTCTTCGTGGAGGACGCGACTGCCTTGCAACTGACCGATGTGAGCATTGCCGGAAATGCGGAGCATGGCGCCTTGCTCCTGTCGCTCGATGCCGGGCGGCTGGACGGCGTGAGTATCACCGGCAACAAGGGGGCGGGGCTGGTCATCTTCCCGGATGTGACCGCAGAGATCGGCGAGACTGATGTCACGGGCAATGAGGGCGGCGACGTGATCGATGGGCGACCCCCGCCCGCGCCGGATGAACCAGCCGAAGAAGAGAAAGAGGAGTGATGCGTAGAATCATTCTGATCGGTCGAAGCTCCCACGCCGACATCTGTTTTGCGGATGGCGGAGTGGACGCGCATCATTGCGAACTGGTGATCACCTCGACGGAACGGCTCTATCTCACAGACCGGGGCTCCGAGGGCGGAACGTTCATCCGCCGCGACGAGGACTGGAAACCGGTGCGGCAGACCTTTGTGGAGGACGAGGACGAATTGCGCATCGGCACCGTCCGGTGCACCGGTGCCGATCTGCGCGCGCGAGCCTCGAACGCGGTGAACCCGGCTGATGGCGGCGGGGAGGGTGGCCGTCGCGGGCCGCAACAGATGCGCGGCGCGGTGGAACGCGATCCTTCGACCGGTGAGATTGTGCGGCAGAAGTTCTGAGATGGCGACAACCGTAAATGACTCGTCCGTGCCTGCGCCTACCCCTCGCGGTGGCGGCAACTGGATCTATCTGGGCGTGGTTGGCTTCAGCCTGGCGCTCGCCGTCGGGCTCATCGTGCTGGTCGATCTCACGCAGGGCGAGACGGTCAAGGCGCTGCTGATCGACCGGGAACGCTCCACCTGGCCGCTCACTGTCCAAAACGTCATGTGGCTTCTCTTCGCCTTCGGCTGTGCGGAACTTGTCGTGCGCCTGATCGAGGCCCGCTCGGAGATGTCGGAGCTGCATTCCGGTTACCTGCCTGAGGATGACCGCACCATCCTCCAAGGCCCCGAATTGCGGCTCGCCTACAGCCGTCTCAAGGAGGCGATGGACGCGGATGAGCGTCTGCAACAGCGCTTTCTGCCCCGGCTGATCATGCGGGTCATCGCCCAGTTCCAGACGACCAAATCGGTGGAGCAGTCGACGGCGATCATGAACGCGAGCCTCGAGCTCTACATCCACGAGGTCGATATCCGTTACAACATGATCCGCTATGTCGTCTGGGCGATCCCGGCGCTCGGCTTCATCGGCACGGTCATCGGTATCTCCCTGGCGCTGAACTTCGCGAGCAATGTGGACCTGCAGGACCCATCGCTCTTGGTCGAACTGACCAAGCGGCTCGGCGTTGCCTTCAACACGACCCTGCTCGCGTTGGCAATGTCGATCCTGCTGGTTCTGGGTCAGCACAAGATCCAAGCCTTCGAAGAGCGCAGCCTGAACCGGGCTGGGCAATACTGTCTCGATAACCTAATCAACCGCCTCTACGTGAGTTGATCGATGAGAGCGGCGCGCAGAGGTCTGGCAGATACCCTGAGCGTCTCGGCGCTGGATCTCTTCGCCTCGGCGCTTGGTGTCTTCGTCGTGATGTTCATCATCCTGATGCCGTTCTATCTCAAACGCCCCTCGGTCGAGGAAGGGCTGCTCGGGGCAGAGGCCCGACTGGCCGAGGCGACCGATGCGATGGCGGAAAGCCAGAAGGGTGCTGCTTCGGCGCGGCGGCGGCTGTCGTCGGCGGAAGACGCGCTTGGCGGCATGGCAAATGAGCTCGAGACCAAGACGGCAGAGCTGGATGAGATGAACAAAGCGCTGAAACAGGCGCAAGCGGCCCTTGCCAACCAGCCGAAACCGCAGATCGATACCGGGACCTCGCGGGGCAGGGGCGGTGGCAATATCGCGATTGAGCGGCTCGATCTGGTCATCGTCATGGACATTACCGGCAGCATGCGCAATGAGCTCAGGGATGTGCAGGCTAACCTTGCAAGCCTAGCGCGGATCCTGAACGAGCTGTCGCCCGACTTGCGGCTCGGTTTCGTCGCCTATCGCGACACGGACTCGCCACCGGTTCTGCGCAGCTTTCCGATGACCCGGATGAGCGGGGGCAACCTGCAACAGATGCTGCGCTTCACCCGCAGTCTCAGTGCAAAAGGCGGTGGCGATGTGCCCGAGCCGGTGGACCGCGCCCTGCAGGCCGCGATTGACATGTCGTGGCGGCGGGATGCGAGCGGGCGGATCATCGTGATCGGCGATGCACCTGCGCACGTGCCACGGCAAATCACCTCCTACAACGCGGCGCGGCGCTTCGCGGACAGCTCGCCTGGCGGGAAGTATGACCGGCGTGTCTCGACCATCCTGACCGGCGATGCAGGCGGCGCGACCGCGTATTTCGAGCAGCTTGCGGCCTCGGGCAATGGCGAAGTGTCGTCGCATCGCGGCGCGATGATCGAAAGCGTGATGCTGGCAATTCTGGAGTGATCGGATGGCGAGTTTCCTCGAAGGCGGATGGATCCTGAGCGGGCGCGACACGGCGGGTGCCGAGATCAAGATTCGCCTCACCGACCGTGAACTTGTCGAGGCGGAACTGGGCGTGACGATCGGGCGGCATCCGGAGCTTTGCGACCATGTGCTGGATGAGCCGAGCATCTCCCGCCGCCATTTCCGGGTCTGCCTGCGGGCCGGCGGCGTCACCGTCGAGGATCTTAATTCCCTCAACGGGACACTTATCGACGGCGCCGATATCCCGGCCTTCGTCGTCTGCCCGGTCCAGTCCGGTCAGCGCCTCGGTGTTGGTCGGGTCGAGTTCGAACTGACACGGGTTTCGGAGTAGCGGCGATGCGGCGGCCAGGCAGAGGCATCGAGATCTTCTCCATGTCGGCGCTGGATATCCTGGCGATGGCCACGGGCGCGTTTGTTGTCATGGTGACCCTCATGCTGCCCTATTACCAGCGCGTCCTGGATGCGCAGGCGCAGACCGAGGAGGTGCGCGAGGCGGAACAGGTCATGTTGGCCGAGAAGGCCGATCTCGAGGAAGACACGGCCGCAGTCAATGTCGCCGCCGGGCAGATCGAGTCGGACTTCGAAGCGGCGGCTGCCAAGAAAGCCTCGCTTGAGGAGCAGATTGCCGAGATCCAGAAGCGCATCGGCCAGCTTCAGGGCGCGGCGCGCCAGTCACGGCGAACCCAGTCGCGGCCGAGCAATCTGCAGAGCACTGTCGTCGACAAGCTCGACGTGGTGTTCGTGATCGACACGACCCGCAGCATGATCCCGGCGCTGCAGGATCTCTCGCGCTCGCTCCGCGGGATCGTTCGGGTTTTGCAGCGCTTGGTGCCGTCAGTCCGGGTAGGGGTTGCCGCGTACACGGATGCCGATACTGGCTTCAATCCCGTCCGTGCCTTGCCGCTGACCGATACCGGCAGCAGCCTGCCGCGTGTTCTGGGATTTGTGCGCTCTCTTGGCCCGCCACCGAGGGGGAGCCGGACGCTGGAGGAGGATGTCGAGCTGGGCCTCAGCCGTGCGTTGTCGATGAATTGGCGCCGTGATGCGCAGCGCGTGATCGTGGTGATCGGCGATGCGGAAGCGCATCGCAGGGACCGCGGCCGTGCATTCGCGCTTGCATCGCGCTTTCAGGCATCGACCCCGAAAAGCGCGGTTTCGACCCTGTTTGTCTCTACACCGTCCTCTCGCCGTGCGGGCAACCGGGCGCGGCCCTTCTTTCGCAGCCTTGCCGGAGCCGGGGGCGGCAAATTCAACGATCATACGGGACAGATGTTCGAGAGCGTTATCCTCGCCGTCCTCGTGAACTAGGGCTTGCGCAAGAGGTTCAACCGGTGAAAGACCGGAAATTGCTGATGCTCTAACGTAAGAACCTATGCGAACGATCGGGACCCCGATCACTATCCGAATTAGAAGGAGGAACCGCATGCGGATGAACCGGCGCGTAATCCTGTCGAGCCGCCCGAAAGGCGTGCCGCAGGCCGAGCACTACACGGTCGACGAGGTGCCCGCCGAGACGCCGGGCGATGGCCAATTCCTTGTCGACACGAAGTTCTGGTCGGTCGATCCCGCGATGCGGGGATGGGCAAACGATGCGCCGAACTATCTGCCTCCGGTCGCCCTTGGCACGTCGATGCGCGCTTTCGCCGTCGGTGAAGTGGTGGAGAGCCATCACCCGGATTACGCAGTCGGAGAGGCCGTGTCGGGGATGTTCGGCTGGCAGCGATTTGCGGTTTCGGATGGATCGGATGTGGACCGCAAGGTTCTTGAGCACGATCTGTCCCCCTCTCTGGCCCTCGGCATCCTTGGGCTCAATGGTGTGACGGCCTATTTCGGGCTGACCGAGGTCTGCCAGCCGAAAGCCGGCGAGACGGTGGTCGTCTCGACCGCCGCGGGTGCGGTCGGATCAGCGGTCGGCCAGATCGCCAAGATCCTGGGGTGCCGGACGGTAGGGATCACCAGCTCGGCGGAGAAAGCGCGGCTCTGCACCGAAGAGTTCGGCTATGACGCCGTGATCCGCTATCGCGATCAGGACGTTGCGGCAGCGCTGGCCGAGGCCTGCCCCGACGGCGTCGATTGCTATTTCGATAACACCTGTGGTCCGATCTCGGACGCGGTTTTCACCAAACTCGCGCTCGGGGCGCGGATCTGTATCTGCGGCACCGCGGCGCTGACGGATTGGGACCCGATCCCTCAAGGTCCTCGCGTGCACCGCCAGCTCATGGTCGCGCGGGCGCGGATGCAGGGTTTCCTCGTGCTCGACTACAAGGCGCGGTATGGCGAGGCGGTCGCGAAACTCGCCGATTGGGTGCGTGCCGGGGACCTTTCCGTCAGCGAGCATATTCTGGAGGGAGCGGAAGCGGCTCCCGGTGCCATAGCGATGCTCTATGAAGGCCGGAATGAAGGTAAGCTTCTAATCCGGGTCGATTGAGGACTCCAGTCGGCGGAGTCTCTCAAGGCCGCAAGTGTCTTTGCTCGGCGATGCGCATATCCTATGTTTCTGGGATGATCGTATGGATCTGCGGGCGACTGTCTTGGCAGATCTTTGCGGTGAAGCTCTGACAGAGAGGGCCCGATGACCACGATCGAAGGTAAACCGTTGCCCGAGGATGCGCCCGACCCCGAGGCGCATGACATAACACCCGGCTGGGTCGGGCGGAACCGGTCTACGATCCTCCAGATGCGGAAGTTCGGCGGCGCGATGATGGTGTTGGCGCCCCCGCCCGCGCGGCTCGCGCTCGCCGGCGCGATGGTCGCCGCAGACGCGCTGATCCTGGCAGATGATGTGAAGCGCCGACTGGAGGCGCCGAACGCCGGTGCGCTGCGTGGCGGCGCGCTCGTTCTCGAGGCCGCCACTCTCCTCGCTATGAGCCGATTCGCACCCGCACGACTCGCGGCCAATCTGGCTGGGATTGAAGCGGCGCGATCTGCGCTAATGCGGCTCAAACGTGCCGAGGCGCTCTCATAACCTGAGTTACGGCTCCATGGCTCGGCTAAATCTATGACCCTCGTCAACGCTAAAGTTCCTATACTAATCGCCAATCATTTTCAGAATGAGAACTGCCATCCGGACGGCAAGATCAAGGTCGGGATCAGTGTGGAGAGCGCGTGGCGAGATCTGCGGCTGGGGAATGCCCGAAAGCTTTTCAACGCCGCCCGTCGATCCGGGATCCAGATCGTCCATGTAAGATTGGCCGTGGATCCTGATTATCGCGGGGTAGACGTGAACACGCCGCTGATCGAGGAATGGGTGGAGCTCGGCGCCTGGCGGGAAGGGACCTGGGGTGTCGCGTTTCTGGAAGGGCTCGGTCCCGTCGATTATGAGTTGGTCATCACCCACACCCGGAACAGCGCTTTCCACGGCACCGATCTTCAGGATCGGTTGGCTGAGATGGGAGCCGATCTTCTGATTTGTTGCGGGGTTTCTACAGCCTACACCGTCGAGGGTACGGTCCGGCACGCGACCGATATCGGCTACGAGGTCACGGTTGCCGCCGATGCTTGTTCGACGGCAACCGCGGCGCAGCATGAGGCTTCGCTCGCGGCGATGGAGAGGTTGGCGCGGATCTGCACGACCGATGAACTGATCGCCGAGTTCGCAAAACGCTGAAGTTGAGCGCCCACCGAAGGTCAATCAGCCGCCCCGGTGTTTGAAGCTGTCGCGGCGGAAGCTGTAGAGCGCGTCCGGATCGACCGCGACGTCGACCACGGCCGGGCCGTCGCAGGCGAGTGCCTCTTCGACGGCGCCGGCAACATCGGACAGCCGCTCCGCCTTGAAACCGTTCGCGCCATAGACCCGCGCTGCCTCGTCAAAGGGCGGGTTCGAGACATCCGCGCCGATGTAGCGGCCGCCGAAGAAGTCGCGCTGGTAGGCCTTCTCCGCCCCCCAGCACTGATTGTTGAGAACGATGGTGACCGTGTTGATCCCATGCTCGACCGCAGTGGATAGCTCAGGCAGGGTCATCCCGAAGCCGCCGTCTCCCATCAGGCTGACCACCGGGCGCTCCGGTATTGCTAGCTTGACCCCCAGCCCGCAGGCGAATGAGAAACCGACAAGGCCGAAATCGAGCGGCGTAAAAAGGCTCTTCGGTGTCCAGTAGTTCATCGCATCTGTCGCCTGCAGGCAGAGCGTCCCGGCGTCGAGGGTAAGGGCTGCATCTTTGGGCAGGATCTGCCTCAGAACCTTGAAAAGGCCCGAAGGCTGGGTAGGGTGCGTCTCGACCGCTTCGGCATCGCGTCGTGCCAGGAAATCCGACCGCTCGGCCCTGAAACGATCCGTCCAGGCGCTGATATCGGTCTTTGCCTTGATCTTCGCGATTGCGTCGGTCAGGGCACGCGCGGTCGTCGGTGCATCGGCCCAGATCCCGATTTCGATCGGGAAGAACCGGCCAATCGCGGTCGGCTCCAGCTCCACATGGACGATCTTCGCGTCCTGATTGATGTTGTCGTATGAATAGAAGGTCGAGTTGAAGCCCAGCCTCGTACCGAGCGCGAGGATCACGTCGGCTTCTCTCACCAGGCGAGACGCAACCGGATTGCCGCGCGGACCCATCTGTCCGGCATTGAGAGGATGACCGAACGGGATCGCATCGCCATGCCCTGGCGAGGTGACGATCGGGCAGTTCAGCGCCTCTGCCAGTCCAATCGCCGCGTCGTGTCCCGAGGTATTCTTGATCCCCCCACCCGCTATGATCACCGGTTGCAACGCGTCCGCGAGCAGGGAGGCCGCTGCGCTCAGTTCATCCTTTGCCGGTGCGGGCAACCCATAGCCACGATAGCTCGACGGCGGCAGCAGGGGGCCAAACTCGGCCTGATCCGCGAGCACATCCCGGGGCAGGTTGAGCTGCACCGGCCCGCGCCGCGGGCTCATCGACGTGCGGAAAGCTTCGCGGACCAGTTCCGGGACTCTGTCCGCCGATGGCACCGTCCAGGTTTTCTTGGTGACAGGCGTGAAGAGCGACTGCTGATCGACTTCCTGGAAGGCGTCGCGATAGACGTGACCCGATGATAGGGCGCCCGCGATCGAGATGACCGGGGAGAAGGCAGCCTTCGCCTGCGCAAGCCCCGTGACAAGGTTGGTCGCGCCCGGCCCGTTCTGTCCGGCGAGGATAACCCCGGCCCGGCTGGACGCGCGCGCGAACCCGTCTGCCATATGCGTGCCGGTTCGCTCATCGCGCACGCCGATGAAACGGATATCGGAGGCATCGTAGAGCGCGTCGAACATCTCCATCGTGGCTGACCCGATCAGGCCGAAGACATATGAGGTGCCTTCGGCGCGGAGGGCCTCGACCGCGGCTTGCCCGCCCGTCATGCGTCTGGTCATTCGGCGGTCCTCTCGAGAAAGCCAAGGGTCGGTGTCGTGAACGCGTAAGGGTCCTCAAGCAGGCCGAGGTGCTTCAGCCGGGGGACGATGTGCAGAGACGCGCCATCGATTTCCGCTGCAATCGCGCGGCTCATGTCCGGCGTGCTGCCGCTGTCGTTCTCGCATGTCATCACGAGGCTGGGTGCCGAAATCTGTGGCTGGGGCTGGATCAGCTCGCGGACGCCATGCGCCAGAACCCAAGCGGCCTGTGCGTAGCTCTCGGGGTCGGCTTGCGCGCGCCATGTCCGCACGGTTTCGAGCCAGGCAGGGTGCGCCGCGCGGAACTCCGGCGTGAACCAGCGCTCCAGCGCGCTTTCCATCGTCGCCATGCGTCCCTCGTCGCGGACCTTGGCCGCGCGTTCCTCGACCAGCTTTTGCGCCTCTGCTCCACGGTCATGGGGTGAGTTCAGGATGATCAGGGAAGAAACCCGATCCGGGTGGTCGGTTGCAAAGCGCCTGTTGATCATGCCGCCGATGGAGAAGCCGATCAGAGCCGCTCTTGCGATTCCGAGTTCGTCGAGCAGCCGCAGCAACTGATCCGAGAATGAGCTTAGTGAGATTGTGCCGGAGGCCGGCTTGCTGTCTCCATGGCCGAGCAGATCATAAGCTAGGACCCGGTAAGGTCTCGCGAGCGTCTCCAGATGCGGACCCCACAACCCGCGGCTAAGACCAAGACCATGGATAAGGACGACAACGGGGGCCTCTTCGGGCCCGTGCACCTCGTATGCCGTCCCCTCGGTGGTCGTCTTCAACACTTGCGCGGGACCCGGCGCCGCTATTGGGCCGCTAGGGCCACTTCGTCGTCGAAGGCCGGTATTACCTCGTCGATGAAGAGTTTGAGGGAGCGCTTCTGCGCCGCCATGTCCATGCCCATCGACGCGTAATAGATGAAGGCGTCGACGCCGAGATCCCGGTATTGCCGCAGCTTTCCGACAACCGTTTCCGGCGATCCGAACATGAGGTTTTCCTCCAGCATCGCGGGATCGACCCGCGCGTTGCCGTCCAGCTCTTGCAAGGGAACCTTGTCCGCGAAACCGTTGCGCACATCACCTTTCTTCATCATGAGGTTTCCGAACTGGCCGAGCACGCCGCGGATCGCATCGAGCGCACAGATGCGGTCGTGTTCGTCCTCATAGACCGCCGCGTGACGCATCATGGCGAACTTGCCAGTGAAGGCACCGCCCGCCTTATCGACCGCTTCGTCGAGCTGCGCCTTATATTTCTCGGCCTCCGAGAACGGCAGGGTGAGCGGCCAGCTCATCACGTTGCAGTTGTTCGCCACCGCGTAGTCAAAGGTGATCGGAGAGCGGGCAGCGACCCAGAAGGGCACCTCGCTTTGCTGGGGTTTCGGGCAGCAGGTGGAGGACGGGAACTGCCAGTAAGTGCCCTCATGCTCCACATCGCCCGTCCAAAGCTGGCGGATCAGGGGCAGCATCTCCTGCATGTAGCGCCAACCATCCTTCTGATCGAGGCCCGGTTTCATCCGGTCGAACTCCCGCTGATAGGCACCCGAGCCAAGGCCGAAATCGAGCCGCCCACCAGAGATCAGATCGACCATTGCCGCCTCTCCCGCGATATTGATCGGGTGCCAATAGGCGGCATTTGCTACCCCTGACCCGAGGCGGATCCGCTCCGTCGCGCCCGCCCACCAGGTCAAGATCTGGAATGGGTTTGGCGCGATCGTCATCTCAAGCGCGTGGTGTTCGGCGGCCCATGCCGTCTCGAAGCCCGCCTCATCCGCCATGCGCACCATGTCGATGGTGTGATCCCGCACGGCCTTCATGCAGGTCTGATCGTCCATGCGTTCGAGATTGACGGCGATGTGGAACTTCATAGCGGGTCTCCTCTTGCGCTTCGGTTGGATGGCGAGAAGTCTTGCGAAAGCAGGCTATGGCGTGATGAGAGTTTGTAAAAACAAATAATTCTGCATAATAAATTCGATGAAATCGAATTGTTGGTGAGATGAACCTGAACGCCCTGCAGACCTTTCTGACGATTATCGAGGCGGGCAGCCTTGTCCGTGCATCAGAGCGGCTGAACGTCACCCAATCGACGGTGACCGCGCGGCTCAAATCGCTGGAGGACGAACTGGGCCAGAGCCTGATGAACCGCCACAAATCCGGGATAAGCCTGACCGGATCGGGCGAGCGGCTTCGGCGCTATGCCGAGACGATGGTCGAGCTCTGGCGGCAGGCGCGGCAGGAGACGGCCCTGCCGACCTCCATCCAATCCGTCTGCAATATTGGCTGCCATGCCGACCTGTGGACAGGTATGGCCCGGGTGCTCTTCGACCGGATCAGGCAGACGCAACCGGCGGTCGGTCTCTCAGTCTGGCATGGCGGGCAGAATGAGCTTTCATCCTGGCTGAACAGCGGGTTGGCGGATGTTGTGCTGACATACTGGCCCGCGACGCAGCCAAGGCAGACGGCGCTGGCGCTCACGCCCGATCAGTTGATCCTCGTCTCGACCAGCCCGGATGCGCCGCTCAAATTCGACCCGGGCTACTTCTTCGTCGAGGCCGGGCAGGAGTTTGGCCGCGAGCACGCCGCCGCCTATTCCGATGCGGGGACAGCGAAAATCAGTTTCGGCTCGGCGACCCTCGGGGTCGAGCATATCCTGACCCATGGAGGCTCCGCCTATCTGCCGAAGCGCATCGCGCAGCCATTGATCGACACTGGCGCGTTGTACCGCCTCACCGAGGCGCCGGAGTTCGAGCGGCCGGCCTATCTGCTCTACAACGACACCGCTGTGAGCGAGTGGCCTTGGTTTGAGGAGGCGATAAGCACGATCGTCGCCCAGGGGCGTTAGCCAAGCACGGTCTTTGGGACCGGGTCGTTATAGCTACATGAGTGGAAAGCGCTCTGGCATCCTGCGGCTTACTTTGAAATTTCACCTTGGCGCGCACCCGCAAAGTAGGCGCGCGTTGCGTTCGCTATGTTTTCTCGGATCGCGTCGCGCTTGCTGTCGAGCATCTTCGGCTTGCCGATCAGCAGGCTAGCAAATCCGTGCACCATCGCCCAGAGTGGGGCGCCGAACTTGTGGGGGTCGAGATGACCAAGCCCCTGTTTTTCCATGATCTCCGTGAGTGAATCGATGAAGCCGGTATAGGCGGCCTCACTCGTCTGCTTGGCAATGTCGAAGCGGTCATGTGTCCTTGCGGCCCCCCACATGAGGTGGAAGAGTTCCGGGTTTTCTGCACCGAATTCTGTGTAAGAGCACCCACCGGCGATCAGGCTGTCGATCGAGCCGTGCGGATGCTTGGCGAAGGCCGCCTGCTTGCGCTCGTTCAACTCGCGAAATCCTTCGGCTGCGACATGGGCCAACAGCTCGTCGCGGTCCTTAAAGTGGCGGTATGGGGCGCCGCTGGAGACATTGGCCGCACGGGCTGCATCGGCAACGCTCAGGTCCTCGACGCGCTTCTCCTTGATCAGGTCGAGCGTCGCCGCGATTAACGCAGCCTTCAGATCGCCATGGTGATAGCGCCCAGCGCGCTTCTCGTCCGCCTTGGTCTCCATCCGTGTCTTTTACCTTTCTCGCCTGCCTGCGCAAATGATCTGCAAAAAACACTTGATGTAAGTGCCTCTTGCGCTATGTAAGAGATGCTCACTAAGTAAGCCCGCGTTACTTCGCGGTCAATCCTTTGGGAAGGGGATCAGATGACACGTCGCACGCCGCTCATACACTGGTTTTTGGCGGGCCTTGTCGGCATCGCGACGATCGCGGGTGGTGCGGCAGCCGTGATGACGCTGCAGGTACGGGCGGACAGCACAGAAGAACAGCAGGTAAGCCCGGCGATCACCGTCTCGGTCGAGCGGCTGGTGATGCAGCAGTCATACGAGGTCAGCGAGAGCTATGTCGGACAGGTCGAACCCGCGCGGCTGACCACGCCGTCGTTTGAGCGATCCGGCAAAGTGATGGCGCTGCTGTTCGACGAGGGCGACACCATTGCTGAGGGCCAGGTCATTGCCGTGATGGATACCCGGTCGCTGCTGATCGAGAAGCAAAGGCTGGAGGCGGACAGGGCCAGCATCGTCGCTGATATGGAGCTGGCACAGCGCACCGTCGATCGGCGCGAGCAGCTGGTCGATGACGGGTGGGCGAGCCGGCAGGCCTATGACGAGGCGCAATTTGCGCTGACGGCGCTTTCCGCGCGGCGCGATGCGGTCAGTGCGGCGATGGCGGCGATAGACCTCGATCTTGAGAAATCGGAACTGACGGCGCCGTTCTCCGGAACCGTAAGCGCCAGAATGATCGATGAAGGAACGGTCGTCGCCTCAGGCACGCCCGTTCTCTCGCTTCAGGAAACGACGCGGCCCCAGGCGCGCATCGGCGTTCCGGCCGACCGCGCCGGTGTTCTGCGCGCTGGTCAGTCGCTCGAGATGCTCTATCAGGGCCGCGAATTGACGGGAGAGATCGTCGCCGTGACCCGTGATCTGCAGGAGGGCACGCGTTCGATCCCACTTCTGATCGATATCCAAAGCGCGGAGCCGCTGACAATGGGCGAAGTGATCCGTCTCAACCTCACTCGCGAGATTGCCTCACAGGGAGCCTGGGTGCCCCTGAGCGCCCTGCGCGAGGCGGAGCGCGGCCTTTGGTCCATCAACACGGCCGTCCAAGAGGAAGGCGGATGGGTGACCCGCCGAGAGGCGGTTGAAGTGCTCCATGTCTCCAGCGAGCGTGCATTCGTCCGCGGCACCTTCCGTGATGGTGCTATGCTCGTCGCGAAAGGCGGTCATCGGCTGAGCGCTGGGCAGCGTGTCGAGCCTGCAGGCGAGATTTGATCGTGGAAACGTTCTTTTTCCGCAGATCCCGTTATCTCACACTGGCGCTTCTCATGATCGTCGCGCTGGGGGCCTTTGCCTTCAGCACGGTCGGGCGGCAGGAAGATCCGACGATCACCAATCTCTTCGCTACGGTGATCACGCCCTATCCCGGCGCCGACCCGGCCCGGGTCGAGGCTCTGGTGACCGAGAAGATCGAAGCGGAGCTGCGCGAGATACCGGAGATCGACACCATCTCATCGACCTCGCGCCCCGGCATCTCTTCGGTTCGTATCGAGCTGTCGCAGTTTATCTCCAACGCTCAGATCGAGCAGGCCTGGTCCGAGATCCGGGATGCGTTGAGCGACGCAGCGCGGGATTTTCCGCCCGGCGTACTGGAGCCGGAGTTCGACAATGACCGGGTTGGCGCCTTCACAATGCTGGTTGCCCTCAAACCGGCGGATGGAGCCGATGCGCCGCTCCCCGTCGTCGGGCGTATCGCTGAGGACCTGCAGGAGCGTTTGCGTCAGGTTCCAAACACCAAGCTCGTGGATCTTTATGGACAGCCGGAGGAGGAAGTCCGCGTTGAGGTCGATGCGGATGCTCTCGCGTCGCTCGGCCTGACCCCGGAACAGGTGGCCGGCGCCATCGAGGCGGCGGATGCCAAGGTGTCCGCCGGCCGGGTGCGGGGCGAGGGGTCCGACTATCTGGTCGAGATCGCAGGGGAGATCGATGGGCTTGCACGCGTCCGGGACATTCCCGTTCAACGCGGCTCAGACGGGCGGGTGCTGCGGGTCTCCGATCTCGCAACCGTCGAGCGTGCGACCCTCGATCCACCGACGCAGATGACTTTCGTCGATGGCCAGCGCGCCGTGATCGTGGCCGCGCGGATCGAGGATGACGTACAGGTCGATCGCTGGGCAGCGGCGACACGCGCGAAGATCGCGACCTTTGCTACCGGGCTGCCCGGCGGTGTGACTCTTGAGATCGTCTTCGATCAGAGCGGGTACACGAGCGAACGCCTCGCCGAGGTTGCGGTGAACATGCTGATCGGGATCGCGCTGGTGGTCGGCGTGCTCTTCATCTCGATGGGTTGGCGGTCCGCACTCATTGTCGGGGCCATGCTGCCACTGACCAGCCTGCTCAGCCTCACGATCCTGGAAAAGCTGGGTGTCACGATCCACCAGATGTCCGTGACGGGCCTGATTGTTGCCCTCGGTCTGCTGGTCGACGCTGCGATCGTGACGACCGATGAGATCCGTCGGCGGTTGGTTGCTGGAGTTCCGCGCCTGGACGCGGTTGGCGGTGCGGTCCGGCGGTTGACCATCCCGCTCGCGGCATCGACGGTCACGACGGTCCTGGCCTTCGTTCCCATGGCGGCCCTGCCGGGCCCGGCTGGCGATTTCGTCGGTGCAATCGCGCTCAGCGTGATTGTCATGCTGTTCTCGTCTCTGCTGCTGGCGCTGACGGTCACACCGGCGATCGCGGGCTTCCTTTTGCCCGAGACATCGGGCGGCAGACGCTGGTGGCGCGATGGGATCGAGGGTGGATCGGTTGGCCGCGCGTTCGCGGCGCTCCTCTCCCTCTCCCTGCGTTGGCGCAGGTTGGCGATGTTCGTCGCGGCCATGCCTGCGATCATCGGTTTCGCTGCGTTTCCCACATTGAAGGCGCAGTTCTTCCCTGAGGTCGATCGGGACCAGTTCCACATACAAGTTGAACTGGCGAACGGTGCCGCAATCGGACAGACGGCCGCCGCCGCGCTTGCCGCGGATCAGGCGCTCGCAGGGATCGAGGGCATCGAGCAGGTGCAGTGGGTTGTCGGGCGGAGTGCCCCGGCCTTCTACTACAACATGCTCAACAATCGCGATCTCGATCCCCGTTTCGCCGAGGCTTTGGTGACGACATCCTCGCCTGAGACCACGAACTGGATCATCCCCGGCCTGCAGGAGAAGCTTGACCAGCTGGTCCCCGAAGCGCGTGTTCTGGTGCGCGGTCTAAAGCAGGGGCCGCCGGTGGATGCGCCGGTCGAGCTTCGCCTTGTTGGGCCGAGCCTGGAGGTCCTGCGTGGTCTGGGTGAGGAGGCGCGGGCGCGCATGGCCGAGGTCTCGAGCATCACGCACAGCCGCGCGACCCTGGCTGGAGGCGCGCCGAAGCTGATCTTCGATCTCGATGAGGACAAGGTTAGGCTGGCGGGTCTCACCCTCGGTGACGTCGCCCGGCAGCTTGAAACGCTTTCGGACGGCGCGCTTGGCGGATCGCTGGTCGAAGGGCCGGAAGAACTCCCGGTCCGGGTGCGCCTGGGCGGTGAAGGACGCGCGGCGGCTGATCGGCTGGCGGCGTTGACGATCGTCCCGCCGCAAACCGGTTCAGGCGACTTCCCCGGTGTGCCACTGCTGTCTCTCGGCACCTTGCGGCTAGACCCCTCCGACAGCGCCATTGCGCGGCGTGACGGAGAGCGCATCAACACGGTGCAGGCCTTTCTCCTGCACGGTGTCCTTCCGGATGAAGCCCTAAGGGAGCTACAGGGTATTCTTGCAGAGAAGCCGATCGACCTGCCGAGCGGTTACCGCATCCAGTGGGGTGGCGACAGCGACGCACGGGGCGAGACGATCCAGAACCTACTCTCGGTCGTGGGCCTTGTGGTGGTGGCGAGCATCGCTGCGATCGTGCTGACCTTCGATTCATGGCGGTTGAGCGCGGTCACGCTCTCGGTTGCCGGTCTGTCGATGGGCCTGAGCCTGCTTGCGCTCGAGATTTTCGGCTATCCGTTCGGCATTCAGGCGCTGATCGGCGTGATCGGTGCCATCGGTGTTTCGATCAATGCCGCGATCATCATCATGACGGCTTTGCAGGAAGATGCGGAGGCTGCGGCCGGGGATCGGGGCGCGATCAGGGATGTGGTTCTCGGATCCAGCCGCCATATCGTCTCGACCACGATCACCACTTTCGGCGGGTTCCTCCCGCTGATCGTTGCGGGCGGAGGCTTCTGGCCGCCCTTCGCAATGGCGATCGCGGGCGGCGTGCTTCTCTCAGCGATCGTAAGTTTCTTCTTCGTCCCGCCAGCCTTCAGTCTGCTCGCCGGAGCGAAAGAAAGCAGTACAAACCGCACCTTTGGACCGCAGACGCCCGATCACCTTAAAATCGCCGCAGAGTAGTTCTCCACTGTCTCTTGAACGGCGTTCTAGCCCGGTCAGTAGGGTTTGTGACCGGGGAGGGAATAGGTGATGCGCGATACGGTCGATACGACGGTAAAGTCGCCGACGGGTCTCGACCCATTCTGGCAGTATGTCATTGCTGTGCTTCCGTTCGCCGTGGTCGTCAATTTCCCGGTGGAATGGCGACCGAACGACATCAACTACTACCATCTGGCCCTGCAGCTGATCGAACCGGATGCGCTGCATCCTGACAGCGCAATCTTTGATGCTAGCAATGCACGGATTGTCGGCTTCTCGATCATCGCAGGTTTCATCAGGCTTTTCGGCATGCACTACGCGATGCTGGTCGTGAGCCTGGGGCTTGCTTTGGTGGTCTCGTCAGGTCTCGCGATGATTGCTCGCGTCCTGGAAATGCGAGCCTGGGAGTTGTTTGCGGTCGTCGCGCTGTTTTTTGCTATGGATCAGCAGTTGTTTTCGCATGAGCGACTTCTTCACGGCGCTGAGACCAAAAATCTTGCCTATGCTCTGATCCTGCCGGCAATCGCCAGCGCCTTTCAGGATAGATGGAAAATGGCGATTGGGCTCGCATCGGTTGCAACCTACTGCCATTTCCTTGTTGGCGGTCTTTGGGGCGGGTTTCTTCTTATCCTCGCCCTAATTCGAAGCGACCTGAAACTCGCGACAAAACTGGCTGGTCTTTTCGCCGTGGTCGTTTTGCCGATTGCGTCGTTCATTTTGTATGAACGATCCTTATCCGAGGGGCCCTTCTTGTCGGACCTCGGGCTTACCTTGAGCCAGGTTTATGCGCTCTATCGTGTGCCGCATCACGTGGCGCCTTTCGAGCCAGCCCAATTGCAGTACTGGTTGCAAGGAATTGCGGTGCTGCTTGCCGCTATCCCGCTCTGCGTGCTGATTTTACGGCGCCGTCTGGTTCGACGAGATCTGGCCCTTTGGACGACTTTTCTGTGTGTCTACTTGGTCTTGGCGCTTTTCGTGGCGTTCTTCGATCGTCCGGACTACCGCTTGGGGAACTTTTATCTTTTTCGTCCGAATTCGCTGATCCTCTTCTTCGTGCTCAGTCTTTTCATCCTTGCGATCAGGCGGATACCGATTCCTGGGTTTCGTGCTGTCGCTATTGTGGTGGCGGCCGCGTTTACTCTCTACACCACTGCAGAGTTCTCGGTCCGGGCCGCCGAAAGACTTATGCAGGACCGCCCTTGGCCAGGCGTCGAAGGGCTCGGCGACGAGGATTTCAACAAAGTCGTTCGCTGGTTCGACGAGAACTCGAGCCCTGATGACGTGGTCATAATTCAGGCCGCAGACCCGCTCGCCTGGAGGGAGGATTGGGTTGCGTTCGAGTGGATCACAAATCGACCAACGCTCGTGCACTTTAAGTTCGTCCCGGTGGACAAGAAGGATATGGCGCGTTGGTACAGGATCATCGATTGGTCGAATAAGGTCTTCGAAGGCGAATGCGACCGAATAGGCGAGTACAAGGCCAGCTTTTTCGTGGCGGCAAACGCCGCTTCCGCGTCCAAGCTGAGCGCGTGCCTTGAGCCGGCCGTCACCTACGGCGATGTTACGATTTTTCCTGCTGGGCCTGTAAAAGGCAATTAACGCATTGGGACGAAGGTTGCGGTCGGGCTGCCGCATTCGCGCGAGACCTGAGGCGTGCAGGATCGCGGCTCCAGGTCCTTGGTGAAGCAAATCCGGACCTCGCGCAGCAAACCGCCCCGGCATTTGACGGATAGCTGTGACGCGTCGAGCGTGGGGTTCGCGGCGAGGAACGCGTCCTCGATCACCGAGGGCGCAATCGAAAGGGGCTCCTTGATCTGGCGGAGGATCTCGGGCCGCGTCACCTGCTCGTAGGCGCGCCGGGCGGCGCGGAAATAGGCGCGCGCCGTCAGCCCCGCGCACCTGCCATGTTTCTTCCACTGATGCCAGGCCAGCCCGCCTGAACCCATGATATCCGCCATCGCACCGGTCTCGGCGCGAGACGGGTCGCGCGCGGTGCTGCGGCAATACTCGGGCCAATCTCGCTCCCGCTGTGGCCAAAGCCCGTGCATGAGCCAGCCATGGTCATGCCTGCTGTCGCATTGAGGAGCCTTGCGCGCATCGCCTTCGGCCTCGCACCATGCCGCATTCCAGCTCAGCGCGAGCACGTAATGGGTGAAGTCACCGGGCTCGTCGGCCTGCGCGAGAGGGCACGTCAGAAGGAGAGGGGCGAGAATTAACAGACGGATCACGGAGAAAGTCCCTTCCCTTTTCGTGCGGTCAATTCTATATCCGCAAACGATCCCCAAGGACACCGAGAGTTGAGGCGCTGCGCCGGCCCCCGGAGCTGACGGGAAACTTGTACGTAACAGTCAGGAGACGACCATGAGCGACGATCTGCCTCTCATGCCCAAGGCGACGGCCGTTTGGCTGGTGGACAACACGACACTGACCTTCCGCCAGATTGCCGATTTCTGCGGCATGCATGAACTCGAAGTCTCCGGGATCGCCGATGGCGAGGTTGCGATCGGGATCAAGGGCTTCGACCCGGTGTTGAACAACCAGCTCACGGCCGAGGACATCAAGCGCTGCGAGGGCGATCCAATTGGCCGTCTCACGCTGATCAAACGCGAGAAGGCCCCGCCGCCGAAGCGCAAGACCCCGCGTTACACGCCCGTCTCCAAACGTCAGGACCGCCCGGCTGCGATCGCGTGGCTCGTGCGCTATCACCCCGAGATGGAGAACAGCGCGATCGCCAAGCTCGTCGGCTCCACGAAGCCCACAATCGAGTCGATCCGCAATCGCACCCACTGGAACATCGCGAACATCCAGCCTGTGGATCCGGTCGCGCTCGGCCTTTGCCGTCAGATCGATCTCGACGCCGCCGTCCGCAAGGCGGCGGACAAGAAGGCTGCGAGCGGTCAGGCCGCACCCAGCGTCGAGGAGAGCATGCGCCTGATGTCGACTGAGGAGAGCTTGTCGAGCCAAACTGAGGCCGAACCCGCACCCTTCGCCGCTGAAGAGATGCCCGAAGGCGAGTCGAAGAAAGAGCGCGCGGACGATTTCGATCCTGACGACCTGTTCAACCTGCCAAAGGGCGGCGGCTCGGACGACTGATCCTTCGGCAGCCGGGCTTCGATGGACCTGGTTTGACAAACAGGCGCCTCCTCTCGATCCTTCGGAATAAGAGGAGACGCCGCCATGACCACAGCCTACGAAAACGGCCTCGACCGCAACGAGGCGAATTTCCAGCCACTCACCCCGCTCAGCCACCTCGCCCGCGCCGCCTATGTGTGGCCAGAGCGCACGGCAATTATCCACGGTGAGCTCCGCTACGACTATGCTGAGTTCTATATCCGGTCGCGGCGCCTCGCCTCCGCGCTGGCGGGTGCTGGAATCGGCAAAGGTGATACGGTCTCCGCACTGCTTTTGAACACGCCGCCGATGCTCGAGGCGCATTACGGCGTGCCGATGACTGGCGCGGTGCTCAACGCCTTGAACACCCGCCTAGATGCGGCCGGGATCGCCTTTATCCTCGATCACGGTGAGGCGAAACTTGTGATCGTGGACAGCGAATTGGCACCGCTTCTGGATGAGGCTCTGGGCCTGATTTCCGGCCCGAAGCCTCTGATCGTCGAATATACGGACCCCACGATCGATGTCGCCACCGCCGGGCTCGGGCAGGATTACGAGGGGTTCATCGGCCATGGCGATCCCGAGTTTGCCTGGGCAATGCCGGACGATGAGTGGGACGCGATCAGCCTCAACTATACGTCCGGCACGACCGGCAACCCGAAAGGCGTAGTTTATCATCATCGCGGGGCGTCGCTCCTCGCCACCGGCAACATCGTGCATGCGGGTCTCAGCGAGCAGCTCGTCTACCTCTGGACCCTGCCGATGTTCCATTGCAACGGCTGGTGTTTCCCCTGGTCGGTCTCGGTCGCGGGCGGCACGCATGTCTGTCTGCGCCAGGTGCGTGCGGAGCCGATGTACCGCGCGCTGGCTGAGCATGGGGTCAACCTGCTCTGCGGCGCGCCGATCGTCATGTCGGTGCTCTTGAACGCGTCAGAGGACGAACGGCATGCCTTCGATCAGAAGGTGCGGTTCCTGACTGCTGCTGCGCCGCCGCCCGAGGCGACGCTGGCGGCAATGGCTGAAGCGGGCTTTGATGTCGTCCACCTCTATGGTCTGACGGAGTGCTACGGCCCCTCCGTCCTCAACCAGTGGAAGCCGGAGTGGAACGAGCTCAGCATCGCCGATCAGGCCGTCAAGAAGGCGCGGCAAGGGGTGAACTACGCCGCGCTCG
This sequence comes from Pseudomonadota bacterium, assembly GCA_039180675.1. GTDB lineage: Bacteria > Pseudomonadota > Alphaproteobacteria > Rhodobacterales > Rhodobacteraceae > Thermohalobaculum. The sequence goes on from JBCDDC010000012.1 coordinate 96,075, forward strand.
AGGGTCTCGATGTGATGGATCCCGAGACGATGGAGCCGGTTCCCGCCGATGGTGAGACGCCAGGTGAGATCATGATGCAGGGCAACGTTATCATGAAAGGCTATCTGAAGAACCCGTCGGCGAACGAGGAAGCCTTCCGCGGTGGCTGGTTCCATACCGGCGACATCGCGGTGAAGCATCCCGACGGCTATGTTCAGATCCGCGACCGCTCGAAGGATGTCATCATCTCGGGCGGCGAGAACATCTCGTCCATCGAAGTGGAGGACACGCTCTTCAAGCATCCGGCCGTCGCTCTTTGCGCCGTGGTCGCCAAGCCGGATGAGAAATGGGGCGAGACGCCGTGTGCCTTCATCGAGCTCAAACCTGGCAAGACGGCGACGGAGACCGAGATTATTGAGTTCTGTCGCGCCAATCTCGCCCGCTACAAATGCCCGAAAAACGTGGTGTTCGGCGAATTGCCGAAGACATCCACCGGCAAGATCCAGAAATTCGAGCTGAGAACGCGGGCGGCACAACTCTGAGGCGCGCTGTGGCGAACTTGTCGGGTGAGATGTAGCAGACTCAGGCATCCGCACAGGCCGTCTTTGATCTCAAGCCTGTCCTAGATCAGACCGAAAAATCTCGGGAAGTCCTGATTTGGGCCAGGTCTTCCGGACGAATTCATCCTGCATCTCCGATACATCTTCTCGGCGTGTCGTTGTGTGAGTGCAGGCAAGTTTCGGAGTGATTTGATGTCGGGTAGCAAGATGATGAAACCGTTGCGTATCGCCTGCGTTGCTCTTCCTCTGGTATTTTTCCAGTCGCTCGGCGCCTCGGCCGCGACCTTTGAGTTCTTCGCGGGGCCGCGCGATGAGGCGCAGTTCCAGCAAACTGTGGGCGATCTTACGGTCACGGTGACGGGGTTTGACGAGACCTATGATCCGCTGACCGGGATCGGCGCACTTGCCCCGATTGCGCGCGAGGTGAACGGGATTGGTGTGCTCCATTCGCCCGAACAGGGCCGCCTGGCGATGGGAGAGGCGCTCCGCTTCGCCTTCTCCGCACCCGTCCGGCTGTCGTCCCTGCTGATCCATGAATCGTTCCGAGAGAACGAGTTTTTCGATCTGTACGACGAGAACAACCAACTGATCAGCAGCCAGGTCGTCGATGGTGAAGGCGGCGGCCGCGGAGACTTCTTCAGCTTCTCGGGGCAAGACCTGATCGGCTCCATCTTCACGGTCGTCGGCACAAGCCCGAACCGCAATGGCGGCGGTGGCGATAACTTTAACCCGAACCGGGGCATTCGGGTGGCGGCAATCACGGTTGAGGAAACAGGTCAGCCGGGCGTGCAGGTTTCCGCCGTCCCGCTTCCGGCAGGTTTGGTGCTCGGTCTCTCGGGCCTCGCGATTCTCGCTGGTTTGCGGCGCAAATCCACTGACGGATGAGCCAATCGATCTGAGGACTTTGGACTCCCCCATCCACCGATTGGGGGGCGCGGTTCGGTCAATCTGGACCTAATCGCAGGGGTTGTTTTCCCTTACCTGACATGCAGTGAATTTGGCCAGACAGGCGCCGCTGCCTTCAGGAGACAGACCCATGAAAATGACGACCGAAGAAGCTTTCGTGAAAGTGCTGCAGATGCATGGCATCGAGCATGCCTTCGGGATCATCGGTTCCGCCATGATGCCAATCTCGGATCTTTTCCCGGCGGCGGGGATCAAGTTCTGGGACTGCGCGCATGAATGCAATGCCGGGATGATGGCCGACGGCTTCACCCGCGCTTCGGGCAAGATGGCCATGGCAGTCGCACAGAACGGGCCAGGGATCACCAACTTTGTCACCCCGGTCAAGACTGCCTACTGGAACCACACACCGATGCTGCTCGTGACCCCGCAGGCGGCCAACAAGACGATCGGGCAGGGTGGTTTCCAGGAGATCGAGCAGATGAAACTGTTCGAGGACATGGTCTGCTATCAGGAGGAAGTGCGCGACCCGAGTCGGATGGCAGAGGTTCTGAACCGCGTGATCGAGAAGGCGTGGCGCGGCTGCGCGCCTGCGCAGATCAACGTGCCGCGAGACTATTGGACTCAGGTGATCGACATCGACCTGCCGCAGATCGTCCGCCTGGAACTTCCGCGCGGCGGGGCTCAGGCGATCTCCGAGGCTGCGGAGTTGCTCTCCAGCGCCAAGTCTCCGGTGATCCTGAATGGTGCCGGGGTGGTCATCGGGGGTGCTATCGATGCCTCGCGGAAGTTGGCCGAGGCGCTGGATGCACCGGTCTGCTGCGGCTATCAGCACAACGACGCCTTCCCGGGCAGCCATCCGCTGAGCGTGGGGCCGCTAGGCTATAACGGCTCAAAGGCCGCGATGGAATTGATTGCCAAGGCGGACGTCGTGCTCGCCCTGGGCACCCGGCTCAACCCTTTCTCGACCCTGCCGGGCTATGGGATCGACTATTGGCCGAAGGATGCGAAGATCATTCAGGTCGATATCAACTCAGACCGGATCGGGCTGACGAAGAAGGTCTCGGTCGGTATTCAAGGGGATGCAAAGCAGGTGGCCGAGCAGCTTCTGGCACAGCTTGGCCCCTCGGCCGGAGACGAAGGCCGGGCGGAGCGCAAGGCCCTGATCGCCGAGACAAAGTCGCGCTGGCTGCAGCTTCTCTCCTCGATGGATCACGAGGACGACGATCCGGGCACCAACTGGAACGAGCGTGCGCGTACCCGTGAGCCTGAGCGGATGAGCCCGCGCATGGCATGGCGCGCGATCCAGTCGGCCTTGCCGAAGGATGCGATCATCTCGACCGATATCGGCAACAACTGTGCGATCGGAAACGCTTACCCGACCTTTGAGGAGGGGCGGAAATACCTCGCGCCTGGTCTGTTCGGCCCTTGTGGCTACGGCCTGCCTGCGATCCTGGGCGCCAAGATCGGGCGGCCCGATGTGCCTGTGGTTGGCTTTGCGGGGGACGGGGCCTTCGGGATATCGATGAACGAGATGACTGCCTGCGGCCGCGGGGACTGGCCCGCCATTACCATGGTGATCTTCCGCAACTACCAGTGGGGCGCCGAGAAGCGGAACACGACGCTCTGGTTCGAAGACAACTTCGTGGGAACCGAGCTGAACGAGGGTGTCGAATACGCCAAGATCGCCGATGGCTGCGGCCTGAAGGGCATTCAGGCGACCACTATGGACGAGTTCAAGGACGCCCTCAGTGAAGCGGTCCGCCTGCAGATGGAGGAGAATGTCACCGTCTTCATCGAGTGCGTCCTCAACCAGGAACTGGGCGAGCCCTTCCGCCGCGATGCGATGAAGAAGCCGGTCAGCGTCGCAGGCATCGACTCGGCGGATATGCGCCCGCAGCCCGGCGCGTGACCGAAATCGGCGCGCGGGGCAGACCTGCGCGCCGTTCTCCTCAACGGGCAAACCCCGATTGAGAATTGAGATTTCGGCCCGGATGTGATCCTGATCGGGCGATGCTGAAGACGCGCTATGCCGATCTGGGGAACCTTGCCGGAAAACTTCTCGGACACTCCGACTGGGTCGAGATCGATCAGACGATGATCGATCTCTTCGCCGAGGCGACCGGCGACCGGCAATGGATCCATGTCGACCAGGAGAGGGCGGAGCGGGAGATCGGCGGCACCATCGCCCACGGGTTTCTGGTGCTCTCACTGATCGCGCGTCTAGGCGACCCGATGCTTGTCGTCACGGACAGCCCGCATCGTCTCAACTATGGTCTGAACCGTGTCCGCTTCACGAGCGCGGTCCCGTCGGGCTCCCGCGTCCGGCTGACGCAAACCGTGCAGAAGGTCGAGACGAAAGCCCGGGGCACGGTGCTGACGATTGATTGCGTGATGGAACTCGCGGGGTCTGAGCGGCCTGCCTGTGTCGCCGAGCAACTGGTGCAGATCATGCCCGAGCCGGGCGCCTGACCGCCGTCACACTTCCATTTCGGCCGACGGAATGATCGGGAAAAACCGGCCGCCTGAGGTCACGCCGAACCATCGCTCCCCCTCGACTTCGTGGTTCTCGCCGATCTCGACAAGGCGGTAGAAGCTCTTGCGGTCGATCAGCGCCTCCAGCCCCCGCCGGACATGGACATAAGGCGAGGGCTCGCCGGTCTCCGCGTCCCGCTCCACCCGAATCGGGTTTTCGGGGCCCGCGGCTGCCTCGTCCCCGACATTCGTCTCGAAAATGAGGGTCTGATTGCCGTTCTGCTCAACCCGGAAGTCGATGGCCACGAAGGGTGCGTCATCGACGGTAATGCCGATTTTCTCGACCGGAGTGACCAGGAAATACTTCCCATCCTCCAGTTTCAGGACGGAGGCGAACAGATTGACGAGCTCCAGCCGCCCGATGGGCGTGCCCAGATACCACCACTGCCCGTTTCGCGCGATTCGGATGTCGAGATCACCGCAAAACGGTGGATCCCAGAGGTGGACAGGGGGCAAACCCTTGCCATCCTTGGTGGCCTGCTTGACCGCCTTTGCGAGATTGTCGGCCGCGCCTGGGTCGACCTCGTCGCGTGGCGCTTCTGCCGCTTTTTTCTTTGACGACATCGCGAGCCCCTGTTGCCTTTCGCTGCCAGGGGTTACCTTAATCAGACTGATCCAAATCTCAATCTATAGGAGCGCCCATGTCGCAGCCCCCCGCCCAAGACCCTGTTCGCGAGATCGAGGAGGCCGGTGAGACGCTCGCGAAGGTGCAGAGCGAGATCGCAAAGCGCATCGTCGGGCAGGAGCAGGTAGTCCGTCAGACCCTGACCGCGATTCTCTCGGGCGGGCATGGCCTCTTGGTCGGTGTGCCGGGGCTTGCGAAGACGCGGCTGGTGGAGACCCTCGGAACGGTGTTGGGCCTTGCAAACAACAGGGTTCAGTTCACGCCGGACCTTATGCCCGCCGATATTCTGGGCGCCGAGGTCTTGGAGACCGGGGCAGACGGCTCGCGGGCCTTCAAGTTTATCCCCGGGCCGATCTTCACCTCGCTTCTGATGGCCGACGAGATCAACCGGGCCAGCCCGCGAACGCAATCAGCGCTTCTTCAGGCGATGCAGGAGCATCGGGTGACCGTGGCTGGGGAAAGCCGCTCTCTCGGCGAGCCATTCCACGTGCTTGCCACCCAGAACCCGATCGAGCAGGAGGGCACCTATCCACTGCCGGAAGCGCAGCTCGATCGTTTCCTGCTTCAGATCGATATTGAATACCCGACCCGGCAGGAGGAGCACGACATCTTGCTTGCCACCACCGGTGTGAGCGATGAAAAGGCCGAAGCCGTGCTGGATGCCGAGGGTCTGATCGCACTGCAAAAGCTGGTGCGCCAGATGCCGGTCGGTGAGGGCGTCATTGCCGCGATCCTGGGGCTTGTCCGTGCGGCACGCCCGGATGGCGAGGAAGCCTCGGAGATTGCCCGCTCCCGCCTTGCCTGGGGCCCCGGCCCGCGGGCCGCGCAGGCGCTCATGCTCGCCGTTCGCGCCCGCGCGCTGATCGAGGGCCGGCTCGCACCGTCGATCGACGATGTCACTGCGCTCGCACCGGCGGCGCTGCAGCACCGGATGGCGCTCACCTTCGCGGCACGTGCCGAGGGCGCAAGCCTGCGTGGAGTGATCGACGAATTGTTGGCGAGTGTTTCGCTGGAGCAGGCGGCTTGAGGCAACTGGGCGCAGCCGCCGTCATTCTGTTGCTTGGAGCTTTTGGCAGCTCGGGCGCGGCCGCGTCGTCGGATGAGCTGGACACCTCCGTCCGCCATGGTCTCGCTCTGGCGCTGTTTGAGCAGGCGTGCATCGCGAAGGCGCCCGACTTCACCGCAACGCCCGAGGTTTTCATAGCAATGGGACTGGTCCGGCCCGAGGACAAGGCGACATACCGCAACAATGAAGTTGGCCTCTATGGTGGTATTATCCCGCTTAACTCCGGTGGCATAGCGGGGCGCCAGTGCTCGGTGCTGTTGAAGGACGGTGTGCTGCCGATACTCGTGGTCGGACTGCGCGAAACGCTTGAGCAGATCTCCGTGCCCGACACGCTCCTCGAGACGCCGCCGACCGTCGCCGACGACCCGGTCCTGTGGGATTTCAGGCTTCCCAAGATCGGGCTCGTCTCGGTGACTGCAGGGATGCATGAAAGCGGTATCGCGATGATCGGAATGCAGGTTGCAGAGCGGACAGGGGTGACCGGTAGATGAGCGCGCTCGCCAACAGGGACCGCGCAGGATGGCTGCGCCGCGATGCCGAGAAGATCTCGGGCTCGCTGCCGCCCCTGCTTGTCGAGGCGCAACGGCTCGCTCTGACGCTAACGCCAGGCGTGCACGGGCGCCGCCGCGCGGGTCCCGGTGAGAGCTTCTGGCAGTACCGCCCCGCCAATCCCGGCGATACGCTTGGCATGATCGATTGGCGCCGCTCAGCCCGGTCTGACCGTCTCTATGTGCGGGAACTCGAGTGGGAGGCGGCGGAGACGGTCATGCTCTGGTGCGACCGCAGCCTTGCGATGGATTACCGCTCCGCCAGCGTGGAACGCACCAAGAGCGACCGGGCCAAGCTGCTCACCCTCGCGCTGAGCGTGCTGCTCTCCCGCGGGGGAGAGAAGTTCGGGCTTATCGGCACGCCTGCGGAGCGTGCGTTGAGCGGGGAGCGCCAGTTGGTGCGGATCGGCAGCCTTCTCAGCACTGATCTGGACGAGGCACCCGATTTCGGTGCGCCGCCAGTCGTCTCCGAACCCAAGACCGGGCGGATCGTCTTTTTCTCCGATTTCATGGGGCCGGAGGCGGATGTGATGCCGACGCTCAAAGAGGCGTCTGGCAGGGGCATCTCCGGCATCCTGGTTCAGATCCTCGACCCGGCGGAGGAGGAATTCCCCTTCCGCGGTCGCACCCGGTTCGAGAGTATGGGCCGCGAGATCCGCTACGAGACCGACCAGGCCATCAGCCTGCGCGATGCCTATATCGCAAGACTTGCGGCCCGGCGCGATCAGTTGCAGGAGCTCGTGCGGCGTGCGGGCTGGCAGCTGATCCTGCACCGCACGGATCAGAGCCCAAGGCGCGCGCTTCTTGCGCTGCATGGCATCATGAGCGGGGCTTGAGATGCTGACTTTCGGCGCGCTTGCTTTCCTCAACCCCTGGATCCTTGCGGGCCTTGCCGCCCTGCCGATCCTGTGGTGGCTCCTGCGCGCTATCCCGCCAAGGCCGAAAACCGAAGCCTTCGCCGGTATTCGGCTGCTGCTCGGTCTTGAGGATCAGGAGCGGCAGGCGGATAAGACGCCCTGGTGGCTCCTGCTGCTCAGGATCCTCGCCGTTGCGGCAGTCCTGATCGGGTTCGCCGATCCTGTTCTGAATCCGTCGGACCGTCTTGACCGAGGCACCGGCCCGGTTCTGGTCGTGATGGACCAGGGATGGGCCTCCGCGCCCGATTGGGAGGATCGAAGGGATGCGGCCCGCAACGCGATCGACGAGGCTGGGGAGGCCGGGCGCCTGGTTTTTTTCTGGCCCCTGGGATCCGGCGACGTTCCCGTTCTGGTCAGCGCGCCGGTGGCGCGGTCGGTGCTCGAGGCGACCGACCCGGCCCCTTGGCTTCCGGACAGGGCAGCGGTTGCCGATGCCTTGGAGACCCTTGCGCCCGAGGAGGTGATCTGGATCCATGACGGGCTCTCGCACGATCAGGAAGAGGCGGCGCTGCTGGATCTCATGTCGGACTACGGTCCGCTGACCCTGATCGGCCCCATCGAGACAGCACACGCTCTCACCCCGCCGCGGCTGGAAAACGGCAGCCTGCTCACGGATGTGCTGCGCCCGAGTGGTGAAGAAGGGACGCGGGTGGTTGTCGCCTTCACCGAGGAAGAGAACGGTGCCGAACGCAGGATCGGCGCGGCCCCGGCCCGTTTCGGTGCGGGTGACACGGCGGCGACGGCCGAATTCAACATGCCTGCCGAACTGATCGCCAGTGTCTCCCGGCTTGCACTGGCAGACGGGGCGAGTGCGGGCGGCGCGGTGCTTGCCGATGGCTCGTTGAGCCGCTTGCTCACTGGACTGGTCGCCTCTGACGCGGAGGAGGAGATCGCCACCCTCACCTCGGCCAGCCATTACCTGCGCGAAGCTTTGGAACCCTGGGCAATCCTGCGCGAGGGAACCATGCAGGATCTTCTGGAAGATCCGATCTCGGTCCTTGTTCTTGCCGATCACGGTGCTTTCACCGAAACGGACCAGGCCCGCCTGACGGAGTGGATCGAAGCGGGTGGCATGATGATCCGCTTCGCCGGGCCGCGCCTCGCGGCAGCGATTGGCGAGCGCTTTGGCGTGGCCGAAGGCGATCCGCTTCTGCCGGTGCGCCTGCGCCGCGGGGGCCGGGTGCTGGGCGGTGCGCTCGCATGGTCGAAGCCGCGCACCCTAGGCCCGTTTGGTGAGAATGGGCCCTTCCAGAACCTCGCGATCCCGGAGGAGGTGGATGTCCGCACTCAGGTGCTGGCGGAGCCGTCGCCTGATCTGCCTGATAAGGTCTGGGCGACGCTCGATGACGGCACACCTCTTGTCACCGCAGCCAAGCGCGGGGATGGCTGGATCGTCTTCTTCCACGTCACGGCCGATGCCGAATGGTCCTCGCTGCCTCTCTCGGGTCTTTTCGTCGAGATGCTGGGGCGCATTTTCACGCTCGCCCCCGGCAGCATCGCTGCCAATCCCGACAGCGACGATCTCGCGGGCACCGAGTGGCGCGCAGATTTCGTGCTCGATCAGAGCGGCCGCAGGGTAGAGGCGGCAATCGGAGGCGACACGATCGCGGGTTCGGCGCTTGCAGAGGGCCGTGCCGTCAGCGGCATCGGGCCCGGCATCTACCTTCAAGCCGGGGAGGCGACGGCTGACGACGGGCAGGGCGGGCGCATGGTGCTGAACATGTATCGCACGGGCGATGCCCTGGCCGCCATGCCCACACCACCCATCGGGACGCGGATCGAGACGCTGGGCGGTGCGGTTGCGCAACGCTACGGCCCGTGGCTGATCGCAGGCGCTCTGGTGCTGGCGATGATCGATATTCTCGCGACGCTGTGGCTCAGCGGGCGGTTGACCGGCGGCCGCCAGGTCGCGGCTGCTCTTCTGGCGGTAATCCTGATCTGGCCTTCCGGACCCGCACGTGCACAGGATTCGGTGGCGGCGACCGCCGAGACAACCCTCGGCTATGTTCTGACGGGAGATCCGAGGGTCGACCGCGTCTCGGAGCAGGCGCTGCGCGGTCTGGGCTTTGCGCTCACGTCCCGCACATCAGTCGAACCCGGTCCCCCGGTTGGGGTCGATCCGGCGGTAGACGAGATGCAGATCTTCCCGGTCCTCTACTGGCCGCTGGTCTCGGGCGCGTTGCCCTCGGTCGAGGGGCTGGAGCGTCTGGAAGGATATCTGGCGGGCGGCGGGATGCTGCTGATCGACACGCAAAACGGGCAGTCGCAGTTCGGACGGGCCTCGGCCGTGGAAATGCGCGAGATCGCCCGCTCGCTGAACCTGCCCGCGCTCGCCCCGGTCGAAGGTGACCATGTCCTAACGCGGAGCTTCTACCTGCTGGACCGGTTCCCCGGCCGTTGGCGCGGCGGCACGGTTTGGGCCGAGGCGCCGAAGCCCGATGACGGTATCGAACGAGACCCCTCGATCCCGCAGTTCGACCGTGTCGACGACAATGTCTCACCTGTCGTTGTTGGATCTGCCGACTGGGCCGCCGCCTGGGCCGTCGATGAGGAAGGCTACTTCGTCTTTCCGGTCGGCCGCGCCGGTGATCGCCAGCGCGAGATGGCGCTCCGCTTCGGCGTGAACCTCGTGCTCTACGCGTTGACCGGGAACTACAAATCCGATCTGGTCCACGCACCCGCCGTCCTCGAAAGGCTTGGCCAATGACGGGTGCTGGCATCGACTTCGACCCGCTCCTGCCTTGGGAAATCATCATTGTCCTGGGCGCTCTTGCGCTGATGGGTGTCTTGTTCGCGGCTTACCGGCGGCTTGATGGCTGGTGGCTCCGCTTCATGGGCCTCGGGCTTCTGGTTCTCGCACTGGCCGGGCCTCAGCTCCGTCAGGAGGAGCGCAACGCTCTTCCATCGGTCGCTTTCATCGTGGTCGATCAGAGCGAAAGCACCGAACTGGAAGACCGCGCGCAGCAGATCGCCGAGGCGCGCGATATCCTCCTGCGACGGATCGAGGAGGCCAACGGTGCGACAGGATCGCTGGGGGTCGAGGTCGTAACGGTCGAGCCCGGCGCCGAAGGCAATCGCGGCACGCGGCTTCTCTCGGCCCTAGAGAACGCCTCGGCCCGGATATCGCCTGACCAGATCGCCGGAGCGCTTCTGCTCAGCGACGGCCAGATCCACGATCAGGACCGGCTCGCGTCTTTCCCGGCACCGGTGCACACGCTCATTGCCGGAGAGGAGGACGGTTTTGACCTGCGCCTCGAACTGGTGAGCGCACCGGCCTTCGGGATTGTCGATGAGGACGTGACCTTCAGATTGAAGGTCCATGCGATCGGCGACCGTCCGGCGGATCTCGGAATTGCGGTCAACGCCGAGGTGTCGGTCGATGGGGCGGAACCGCAGCCTGTGCGCATGGATATCGGCAGCGAGACGGAGATCACGATCCGGATCGAGCATGGCGGCCCAAACATCGTCGATATCCGCCTGCCGGGCCATGACGAGGAACTGACCAAGCGCAACAACCGCCTGATTTCCGAGGTCAACGGCGTGCGCGACCGTCTGCGCGTACTGCTGGTGTCGGGTGAGCCGCATTCCGGCGGGCGTACCTGGCGCGATATCCTGAAGTCGGACCCAGCCGTGGATCTGATCCACTTCACCATTCTCCGCCCGCCGGGCAAGCAAGACGGCACGCCCGCGAACGAGTTGTCGCTGATCTCCTTTCCCACGCGAGAGCTGTTCATCGAAAAGATCGATGGTTTCGACCTGATCGTCTTTGACCGGTACCGCTGGCGCGGGTTGCTGCATTCCGGTTTGCTTCGCAATGTCGCGAATTATGTCCGGCGTGGCGGGGCGATCTTTGTCTCGACAGGCGCGGCGTTTGCCGGGGCGCAAAGCCTCAGCCGCACGCCGCTGGTCGAGATCCTTCCGGCAACGCCCGATCTGGATGTGGTCGAACGGCCCTATCTGCCGCGGGTGACCGATCTTGGTGAGCGCCATCCGGTGACGGCCGGGTTGGAGGCAAGCGTCGGCCTGGACGACGGGCTGCCGCGCTGGGGCCGCTGGATGCGTCAGGTCCCGGTCAACCAGACCAGTGGACACACGGTCATGCAGGGCGAGGGTGAGGCGCCCCTTATGATCCTGGACCGCGTCGAGGATGGCCGGGTTGCTCTTCTGACGACCGACCAGTCGTGGCTCTGGACGCGGGGGTTCGAAGGTGGGGGCCCGCAGGCCGAACTGATCCGGCGCACGGCGCATTGGCTAATGCGGGAGCCCGCGCTCGAGGAAGAGGCGCTCTTTGCCCGACTTGAAGGCAACAATCTGATCGTGGAGCGCAGGAGCCTCGAGACCGATCTTGACCCCACTTTGCTCGCCTATCCGCCAGATGAGGGCGAGCAGCGCGAACTAACGCTGCTCAACGTCGCGCCGGGGCGCTGGCAGGCCGTGCTCGAAAGCCCGGAGGAGGGCCTCTGGCGCTTCCAGCAGGGGGATTTCGAGGCTGTCGCGGCAATCGGGCCGCCAAGCCCGCGGGAGTACGAGAACCCACTTGCGACCAGTGCGCTTTTGGCTTCGCTGGTCGAAGAAAGTGGCGGCAAGTCGGTCTGGCTCTCGGAAGGCGTGCCCGACATACGGCTGGTCAACGAGGGCCGGCGCGCCTTCTCCCGCCGCTGGCTGGGGCTAGAGCGGCGCGACGCCTATGACGTGACCGGGGTGCGCCTGCAACCCCTGCTGCCCGCCTGGCTCGCGGCTCTCCTGACGGGGCTCCTGTTCCTCGCCGCCTGGCGATGGGAAAGCCGGCAGGCCTAATCGGTTCGGAACAAATCACGCGTATCGCTCTCAGCTTGCCATCCTTTGTGGAGCGCTCCCTAGTAGGCGTGTGAGCAAGGCTTGGAGCCGCGTTGACCGATCGGTCTTTTGCGCGCGCGCCATTGGCGCTATCCCTCGGCGCCGGTCCAGGAAAGAGACGATGGCGCGCAAACGCAAAGGCAATCCGGTGCATGGATGGCTCGTGGTCGACAAGCCCGCGGGCGTGACGTCGGCCGCGGTCGTCAACAAGGCGCGTTGGGCTCTCAGGGCGCAGAAAGCCGGACATTCGGGCACGCTCGACCCCGATGCGACCGGCTGTCTTGTGATCGCGTTCGGCGAGGCAACCAAGGTCATCCCGATCGCGCAGGAGGGTTTGAAGACCTACCGCTTCCTCGTGCGCTGGGGCCAATCAACAACAACCGATGACGCGGCCGGAGAAGTGATCGAGGATCGGGCCACCCGCCCGAGCGCCAAGGCGATCGAACAGGCATTGCCAGGCTTTCTGGGGGAGATCCAGCAAGTGCCGCCAAAGGTGAGTGCAGTCAAAGTTGCCGGGGAACGGGCCTATGACCTTGCCCGGAAATCCGAGGCGTTTGATCTGGAGGCCCGGCCTCTCTGGGTCGAAGAGCTCTCTCTCCGCTCGATCCCGGATCAGGATCACGCCGAGTTCGAGCTGATCTGCGGCAAAGGTGGCTATGTCCGCGCCATTGCCCGCGATCTTGGCGAAGCTCTGGGATGTCTCGGCCATGTCCGCTGGTTACATCGTCTTTCGACCGGGCCCTTCGATCTCAGCTCCGCCGTCTCGTTCGCCGATCTAGACGGTTTCCGCGAGTTTGAGAATGCGCCCACGCTCCTGCCACTGCACCATGGTCTCTCGGCCCTGCCGAGGATCGACGTCACGGAGCGGCAGGCTGAGGATCTCCGTCACGGTCGCGAGATCCAGACCTCAAGCGAAGCTGATGGTCCAGCCTGGACGGCTGCCGGCAACCAGGTCATCGCGATCGGGCGGACAACGGGCGGGATCTTCCACCCGGACAGAGTTATCCTGCCGTATTAAACATTGAAGATTCCTCTGGAAATCCCGCTTGAACCCCTGTATGCCCCGCCCAATCGCGAGGGATTGGTCCTTCGCGATCCGCCCTCCATGACCTCTGCTGGACGACATCCCGGCTTTGGCGACTTTGGAGGCGGCTGATCCGAAACGCGAAAAGGAGCAATCGATGTCGATCACGCCAGAGCTGAAGGAAGAGCTCATCAAGGAATATGGCCTGAAGGACGGCGACACCGGCAGCCCGGAAGTCCAAGTCGCGATCCTGACCAGCCGGATCACCACGCTGACCGAGCATTTCAAGCACCACAAGAAGGACAACCACTCCCGCCGTGGTCTTTTGAAGATGGTTAGCCAGCGCCGGAAGCTGCTGGACTATGTCAAAGGCAAGGATGAGGAGCGCTACAAGTCGCTCATCAAACGCCTCGGCATCCGCCGCTAGAGATCGATCGGAGCGTGGCCCTGGGCTGCGCTCCGTTGCTATCGGGCCCGGACCGGGGGCCTGGAGGCCGCGCCTCGAATGACCCGGCGATACGTCCGCAAGCGCCCTCACCCGCCCCGTGAGCCGCGCCAGGAGAAATGAAAGGGGCCCCTCCAGGACCGGAGGGATGACGGGCCGCGCCGGCAATGGGGCCGGGCACGGCCAGAAAAGGAAACTCAATGTTCGATATCGTTACGAAAACAGTCGAGTGGGGCGGCAAGACGCTGACACTCGAAACCGGGAAAGTTGCGCGCCAGGCCGATGGGGCCGTCGTTGCAACAATGGGCGAGACGACCGTTCTCGCAACCGTGGTCTACGAGAAGAAGCCCAAAGTGGGCCTCGATTTCTTCCCATTGACCGTCCACTATCAGGAAAAATATTATGCCGCCGGCAAGATCCCGGGCGGCTTTTTCAAGCGCGAAGCAAAGCCGACCGAGAAAGAGGTCCTGACCTCGCGCCTAATCGACCGTCCGATCCGCCCGCTCTTCGTGCCGGGCTTCAAGAACGAGACCCAGGTCATCGTGACCGTCCTGAGCCACGATCTGGAGAATGACCCGGATGTGCTGGGGATGATCGCGGCTTCCGCCGCGCTGACGATCTCGGGTGCTCCGTTCATGGGCCCGATCGGCTGTGCCCGTGTCGGCTTTGTCGATGGCGAGTACACCCTGAACCCGGCCGTCGACGACATGCAGAAGCTGATGGACAACCCGGAGCAGCGCCTGAACCTCGTCGTCGCGGGCACCAAGAACGCGGTGATGATGGTGGAATCCGAGGCCTATGAGCTGTCGGAAGAGGAAATGCTCGGCGCCGTGACCTTCGGCTACGAAGCCATGCAGCCGGTCATCGACGCAATCATCTCGCTGGCCGAGCAGGCGGCTAAGGAGCCGTTCGACTTCCAGCCGGATGACAACTCCGCGCTCTACGCCAAGGTCAAAGGCCTCGGCGAAGATGCCATGCGGGCCGCGTTTGCGATCACCGACAAACAGGAGCGTCAGACGGCAATCTCGGCAGCGCGTGAGACGATCACTGCCGGTCTGAGCGAAGAGGAGCTTGAGGCTGAAAGTGCCGTCAAATCCTGCTTCAAAGAGCTCGAATCCGAAGTCCTGCGGGGCGATGTCATCAAGACCGGCACGCGGATCGATGGCCGCGATCTGACGACCGTGCGCCCGATCGAGTGCGAGGTCGGCCTTCTGCCGCGCACCCACGGTTCCGCGCTCTTCACTCGCGGTGAGACGCAAGGCCTTCTGGTCACCACGCTTGGCACTGGCGACGATGAGCAGATCATCGACAGCCTCGAAGGCGATTGGCGCGAGCGCTTCCTGCTCCACTACAACTTCCCGCCCTACTCGGTCGGCGAAGCAGGGCGCATGGGCCCTCCGGGCCGCCGCGAAGTCGGCCACGGAAAGCTCGCCTGGCGCGCGCTCCAGGCAGTGCTGCCAGCAGCGACCGACTTCCCCTACACGATCCGTCTGGTCTCGGAGATCACCGAGTCCAATGGCTCATCGTCGATGGCAACCGTCTGCGGCGGTTCGCTTTCGATGATGGACGCTGGCGTTCCGCTGAAGGCCCCCGTGGCCGGTGTCGCGATGGGTCTGATCCTGCAGGAGGACGGCCAGTTCGCGGTCCTAACCGACATCCTCGGTGACGAGGATCACCTCGGCGACATGGACTTCAAGGTGGCCGGGACCGAAGCTGGAGTCACCTCGCTCCAGATGGACATCAAGGTTGCTGGCATCACGCCCGCGATCATGCAGCAGGCTCTGGCTCAAGCCAAAGACGGGCGCATGCACATCCTTGGTGAGATGGCGAAAGCCCTGACCGAAGGTCGGAGCGAGTTTTCCGCTCACGCCCCGCGGATCGAGACCATGCAGATCAACCCCGACAAGATCCGCGAAGTGATCGGCTCGGGCGGCAAGGTCATCCGTGGGATCGTCGAGGAATCGGGCGCCAAGGTCGATATCAACGACGACGGCATCATCAAGATCGCCTCGCCCGATGCGGCTTGTATCCAGAAGGCCTACGACCTTATCCACGCCATCGTGGCCGAGCCGGAAGTCGGTATGATCTACACCGGAAAAGTGGTGAAGATCATGGACTTCGGCGCCTTCGTGAACTTCTTCGGCAAGCGCGACGGGCTGGTCCACATCTCCCAGATGACCTGGGAGCGCGGGGCCAACCCGAAGGATCTTGTGAAGGAGGGCCAGGAAGTCAAGGTCAAGCTCATGGGCTTCGACGACCGCGGCAAGACCCGCCTCTCAATGAAGATCGTCGACCAGGAAACTGGCGAAGAGATCAAGCGCGAGAAAGACGAAAAGAAAGAGCAGCCGGCCGAAGGCTGACCGTTCTCATTCTTTCAAACGATAGAAACCCGGCGGCGCGTCTGCCGGGTTTTCCTTTGCCTTGCTCACAAAGCCTTGCCGGTTAGTCTGGCCGCATGACAAATGTCCATATCGGATGCGGGGCGGGTTTCGCGGGGGATCGGTTCGATGCCAGCCTGCCGGTGATCGCAGCACTCAGTCGGCATGACGGGCCGCGCTATCTGATGTTCGAGGTGCTGGCAGAACGGACGCTCGCACTGGCGCAGCAGATCCGACAACGGGACCCGGATCTCGGATATTCGCCCTATCTCGATCAGTATCTCTCCCGCGCGTTAGGTCCTGCCATGGAGGCGGGAGTGCGGATCGTCTCGAACATGGGGGCCGCCAATCCGCTGGGCGCGGCGCGGCGTGCGCAGGCGCTGGCGGGGAAGCTTGGCTTGCGGGTCCCGAAGATCGCCGTCGTGACCGGTGATGACCTCACCAGCGTCATGACTGAAGAAGAGATCCGCACGGCCCCTACTATGGAGGGAACTGACCTTGGCGCGCGTCCCCTGATCGCCGCTAACGCTTATCTCGGGGCACGCGCCGTGGCAGACGCGCTCGCGACGGATGCCGATATGGTTCTGGTCGGGCGCACGACCGACAGCGCGCTGGCGCTTGGCCCTCTGATCCATGAGTTCGGTTGGCGGTCCGATGACTGGGACAGACTTGGGGCTGGCGTCATCGCCGGGCATCTCCTTGAATGCGGGGCGCAGGTCGCGGGCGCCTATTTCGCCGATCCTGGGTTCAAGGATGTCCCGGATCTCGCCCGGGTCGGCTTCCCGATCGCCGAGGTGGCGGCCGACGGCAACATGACGATCACCAAACCACAAGGGACCGGCGGCTGCGTTACCAAGGCGACCGTGACCGAACAGGTGCTCTACGAGATGCATGATCCCGCCTGCTATGTCACTCCGGATGTCGCAGCCGATATCACCCGGACGCAATTGTGTGACAGCGGGGCGGATCGGGTTGATGTATCGGATGTCCGCGGCCACCCGGCGCCAGACAGGCTCAAGGCCACGATCTGTGTTGAGAACGGCTGGATGGGCGAGGCCGAGATCTCCTACGCCGGGCCGAACGCGCTCTCCCGGGCGCGTCTGGCGGGAGAGGTGGTGGTGGAACGCCTCGCCATGCAGGGCGTCAACCAAAGCCCGCGTGTCGAGGTGATCGGGGCAGGTTCAGTCCTTACTGGCGGCACACGAGCCGACGCGCCCACCGATGGCGACTATCGGACCCGGGTGGCAATGCTATCCGAGACTCGCGAGGGCGCACAGATGGTTGCCGATGAGGTTCTTTCGCTCCTCTGTTCCGGCCCTGCCGCCGGTGGCGGTGTGCGCAGCCATGTGACGCCGCAAGTGGCGACCGCCTCCATCTTGGTGCCGCGGGAGCAGATCGAGGCCGGCATCGAAATCATCGAGGTCTACCCGTGACCCGCATTCCACTGCACCGGATCGCCCATGGACGGGCAGGGGACAAGGGCAATGTCTCCAACATCTCGGTCATCGCTTACCGTGCCGAAGACTGGCCGCTCATCACCGATCAGGTGACAGCGGAGCGCGTTCTGGAGATCTTCGCCCCCCTCGGCGCCACCCATGTCGACCGCTACGAACTTCCCAACCTGCATGCCCTGAACTTCGTCATCCACGATACGCTTGATGGCGGCGTAAACGCCTCGCTCAGCCTCGATCGCCACGGCAAAACCCTTTCCTTAAAATTGCTTGGCGAGGTCATGGTCGATCTGTCGGAGGAAAGGGGCTGACGGCCCACGAGAGCTGTGGTTAGCTTCCGAGCATGACCGAGAGTTTCGACTACATCATCGTCGGTGCGGGTTCTGCCGGATGTGTGCTGGCCAATAGGCTCTCCGCCGATCCGAATACTAGCGTTTGCGTCCTTGAGGCCGGGCCGTCGGACTGGAACCCGCTGATCCACATGCCAGTCGGGTTTATGGTCCTCCAGCGCAACGCCCGCTACAATTGGATGTATGAGACAGAGCCGGGGGAGTGGACCGGCAACCGCCGTGTTGCAATCCCGCGCGGCAAGACGCTGGGCGGCTCGTCCTCGATCAATGGCTGCATCTACAATCGCGGCACGCCGGGCGATTTCGACCATTGGGCGCAGCGCGGCAATCCCGGTTGGGGGTATGAGGATGTGCTCCCTTACTTCAAATCGCTCGAGAGTTATTCGGGAGAGGACCCGGATGACCGGCGGGGCCGTCAGGGGCCGCTCCGCATCACACCGACCGATTGGCGCCATCCCTTGGTCGAGGCGTTCATGGATGGGGCAGAGACGCTCGGCATCCCGAAGAACCCCGACTACAATGGCGCGACGCAGGAGGGCACCTCCTATACCCAGCGGACGATCGTCAACGGCCGGCGGCAATCGGCGGCCAAGGGGTTTCTGACGCCGGTCAAGGGGCGGAAAAATCTGGAGGTGCGGACGGGTGCCCATGTCACCGGACTGACCTTCGAGGGCAAGCGCTGCGTCGGTCTGCGTTACAGTCAGGGTGGGCGCGACGGCTATTGGATGGACCTTCGCGCCAATCATGAGGTGATCCTCGCGGGCGGGGTGATCAACTCGCCGCAGCTCCTCCAGCTTGCCGGGATCGGAGACCCGGAGCATCTCGCCGAGATCGGTGTCGAGACCCGTCATGCCCTTCCCGGGGTTGGGCAGAACCTGCGCGACCACTTCACGCCGAGGTTCAGCGCGCGGGTGAAGAACTCCGATACCTTCAACGAGCGGGTCCATGGGCTGAACCTTGCCTGGGAGGCGGTGAAATGGGCCTTCAAACAGCCCTCGGTGCTCGGGATCCCGTCGACGGTCTGCTATTGCTTCGCGCGCTCGGACCCGGCGCTGGAGGTCAATGATCTGCAGATCACCTTCATGCCCGCGAGCTATAAGGAGGGCCACCAGTCCAAGCTGGATGACGAGCCGGGGATGACCATCGCCGCCTGGCAACAGCGGCCGGACAGCCTCGGCCAGGTGCTTGCGCGTTCTTCCGACCCGTTCGACAAGCCCAGGATCGAGGCGAATTATCTGGGTGAAGAGAGCGACCGCCGCGTTTTGCTGGCCGGTCTCCGCCTGGCCCGCAAGCTGCTCCGGACCGAACCCATGGAGCCCTACTTCGCCGGAGAGCTTTACCCGGGCGATGACGTGCAGACGGATGATGAACTGCTCGATACCGCCCGCCAGCGCGGCACGACCGTCTACCATATGATGGGGACCTGCCGGATGGGGCCGGAGAGCGACCCGACCGCGGTCGTTGATCATGAACTCAAGGTGCGGGGTATCGAGGGATTGCGGGTCGTTGATGCCTCGGTCATGCCCACGATGCCGAGCGCCAACACCAACGCCGCGACCCTCATGATCGCCGAGAAAGCATCCGCGATGATCCGGGGGGCCTAGCTGCGGCTCAGCGTCCGCGAAACCGCATCGCTCCACCGCGCATAGGCGGCATCGGCATCGGCGGGCGCCATATCAGGGGCAAAACGCCGGTCGAGCGCCCATGTCTCGGCAAAACCCTGCTGATCCGGATAGACCCCTGCCTTCATGCCAGCCACCCAGGCGGCACCTAGAGCCGTCGTCTCGGCAATGACCGGCCGGTCAACGGGGGCTTGCAGGATGTCTGCGAGGAACTGCATGGTCCAGTCGCTTGCGGTCATACCGCCATCGACCCGCAGAACCGTGTCGCCACTGCCTGCACCGTCGCGGCGCATCGCCTCCAGCAGATCGCGGGTCTGGAAGCCGACGCTTTCAAGGGCTGCGCGGGCGAACTCGGCGGGGCCGGAGTTTCGCGTGAGGCCGAACACAGCCCCCCTGCACTCCGCATCCCAATAGGGCGCGCCCATGCCGGTAAAGGCCGGGACAATCGTCACAGCCTGCTCGGGATCGGCGCATTCCGCGAGCGCCTGTGTATCACCCGCCTCTGAAATCAGGCCCATTGCATCCCGCAGCCATTGCACCACGGCGCCGGCGATGAAGATCGACCCCTCCAGCGCATAGGTCCGCTGACCGTCGAGTTGATAGGCAATGGTGGTCAGGAGCCGATTTTCCGAGGCGACAGCCTCCCTGCCAGTATTCAACAGCGCGAAACAGCCGGTCCCGTAGGTTGATTTCATCATGCCTGGCTCGAAACAGGCCTGACCGATCGTCGCGGCCTGCTGATCGCCCGCAACGCCCAGGATCGGCGTTTCGGCCCCCAGCACATCCGTCACTGCGAACTCGCTGGCGCAGTCGCGGATCTCCGGCAGCATGGTGAGCGGTATGTTGAACAACGCGCACAGATCCGGGTCCCAGGCGCCGCGATGAATGTCCATCAGCATGGTGCGCGCAGCATTGGTGGCATCGGTGACATGCGCCTTGCCGCCCGACAGATTCCAGATCAGCCAGCTGTCCACGGTGCCGAACAAAAGCTCCCCACGCTCGGCTCGCGCCCTTGCTCCGTTCACGTTATCGAGAACCCAGGCAAGTTTTGTCGCCGAAAAGTAGGGGTCGAGCAGGAGCCCGGTGCGCTCCGACACCATGTCCTCATGGCCTGCGCTCTTCAGGGTTGCGCAGGTCTGCGCCGTCCGGCGATCCTGCCAAACGATCGCGGGCGCGACCGGTTCCCCCGTGCCTTTGTCCCAGACGACCGTCGTCTCCCGCTGGTTCGTCACGCCGATCGCGGCGATCTGGTCGGCCGAAATACCCGCATCGGTCAATGCGGCGCGACAGGTAAAGCGTGTGGTTTCAATCAGTTCGGCCGGATCCTGCTCCACCCAGCCAGAGCGCGGATAGCTCTGCGCCGTATCCTTCTGCGCGATCGCGAGTGGTTTCAGCGCCGCGTCGAAGACGATGGCACGGGTCGAGGTCGTGCCCTGATCAATCGCAAGAACATGTCCCATGCGCGGGAACTATAATGATTAATTGGAGTTTGTCGCCGTGAATTGGCGCGCCAAAGCAGCTGAGGCCGACTGTGTTACAACATTTCAAATAAGCATTCCTCCCAACGGCTTAGAACCTTGATCCTTAGGAAAGTCTTTCTAATTTCAACCCAAGGTGATATGCGCCAGAAAGTGGCGCATAGCGCTTCGACGGAAAATTGGATTTGAGCGTTTAGCCATCAGGCATTGTGGTCGTGACAGCCCACGCCCTCTGAGCGCGCCCCGCTGATGTGTTTTGATCAGCGGGGCGTTCTCGTAGAGGCGCTAACCGCACACCGACATATTCCTGTTGCACTCCCGCGCTATCCGGCGCTTCATCGGCAGACGTGCCGAGGAGTAGTCATGCAGCATATCGCTTTTTCCAATCCCGGCACGTTCTGGCGGGGCAATCTTCACACACATTGCGACAGATCTGACGGTGCTCTGACTGCCGAGGATGTCTGCCGCCGCTACGCCGATGCGGGATATGACTTCCTTTGCCTGTCTGATCATTTCGTCGGGCGCTACGGCTATCCGATCACCGACACCGCCGGGTACAGGACGAACCGATTCACAACCATCCTTGGGGCAGAGGTTCATTCCGGCGCGATGACGAATGGCGAGCTCTGGCATCTCCTTGCCGTCGGTCTGCCAGAGGATTTCACGCCCTCTAACTCCCCGGATTTCTCGCCTCGGGAAGATCAGGAAAGCGGGGCAGAGCTTGCGCAGCGGTGCCGGGAGGCTGGAGCCTTTGTTGCCATCGCCCATCCACAATGGAACGGTCAGACGCTTAGGGACGCCCTGACCATCGATGCCGCGCATGCGGTCGAGATCTACAATCATGGCTGCGCGATCGAATGCGGCCGCGGCGATGGCTGGGCGATCTGCGATCTGATGCTCTCGGAGGGCCGGAATCTGACGGCGATCGCCACCGATGACGCCCACTTCAAGGGTCCCGATCATTTTGGCGGCTGGGTCATGGTCAAGGCGCAGGAGAACACGCCAGAGGCTCTCCTACAGGCGTTGAAGGATGGCGCGTTTTACTCCTCCACCGGGCCCGTGCTTCACGACGTTGCGGTTGAGAGCGAGATGATCAGGGTCACCTGCTCGCCCGCAGCTCACATCATCGCCGTCGGACAGAACACGGCCGCAGCCCAGGTGCATGGAAAGAACCTGACGCGGGCGGAATTGAGCCTTGCGCGTTTCCGCGAGCACGGCTGGTTCCGGGTCACGGCGATGGATGAGATTGGACGGTGTGCCTGGTCGAACCCGATACGGCTCGACTGATCGCAATGCTCAAGGGCGGCGCACGATCATGCCTGCTTTCGCCTCGGCCTCGAAGCCCATCTGGGTGTAGAACCCTTCTGCCTCCATCTCCCGGCCTGTGAGCAGCATCACCTGGTGGCAGTCGGATTTCCAGGCCTCCGTCAGCGCGGTTTCCATCAGGGCGCGACCGATCCCCTTACCGCGCTGCTTCTTGGTCACAATGACATTCTCGATCAGCGCGTAGGACCGCCCGGCAAAGCTGACATTCGGCAGAACGTGGAGCGTGAGAGCGCCGACCACGCCATCCTCCGGCGTCTCGGCAACGAATACGGTCGTCCCCGAGTGGGTCACGATCGCGGCCCAGCGCTTCGCGCCCAGGGGGCCGTCCGCCACGGGCGTTTTTTTGCCCACAAGCTCCTTGTATAGCTCGATCGCGCGCAGGCCATCGGCGATCCGGGCCGGACGGATATGCATCAGATCACCTGTCGAGGCCGATATCCGGTGCGTCCTCCGCCTTCATACCCACTACATGATACCCGCAATCGACGTGATGACATTCGCCGGTGACCCCCGAGGAGAGGTCCGAGAGAAGATAGAATCCCGCCTTGCCCACATCGTCTTGGCTGACGTTGCGCCGCAGCGGAGAATTGTATTCGTTCCACTTCAGGATATAGCGGAAATCGCCGATGCCCGAGGCGGCCAGCGTCTTGATCGGGCCTGCGGAGAGCGCGTTTACGCGAATGTTCTTCGGCCCAAGATCCATTGCCATGTAGCGTACGCTCGTCTCCAGCGCCGCCTTGGCGACTCCCATGACGTTGTAATGCGGCATCACCCGCTCCGCCCCGTAATAGGTGAGCGTGAGCATCGAGCCGCCCTCCTCCGGCATCAGCTTCTCGGCCCGTTGGGCAAGCGCCGTGAAGGAGTAGCAGGAGATCATAAGTGATTTCTCGAAATTGGCGGGCGAGGTGTCGACATAGCGGCCCGTCAGTTCTGCCTTGTCCGCATAGGCAATCGCGTGAACCAGAAAGTCGAGCTTTCCCCATTTCGCCTGCAACTCGGCGAAGACCGCGTCCATCGACGGCTCGTCGGTCACATCGCAGGGCATCACAAGACCGGATCCGATGCTCTCGGCCAGCGGGATGACGCGCTTTTTCAGGGCATCGCCTTGATAGGTGAAAGCAAGCTCCGCCCCCTGCTCGTGACAGGCTTTCGCGATGCCCCAGGCGATGGACTTGTCGTTCGCAACGCCCATGATCAGCCCGCGTTTACCTGCCATCAGACCCATGGCCGGTCTCCTTCCCCTGCCGATGTCGCTGTTTGGGCGCTTTTAGCAAAATTGACGGTTGCATCAAGCGCGATAGCGCGTAGGTCTCTCTCACCCCGGTCGGGGCAGCTTAGGTGAGAAACGATGGTTGATCTGAAAACCGGTGGAAAACTGACAGGCATCTTCGCAACCGAAGATCCGTTCGACCTGGCGCGGGCCTGGTTGGCCGAGGCGGAGAAGAGCGAACCGAACGACGCGAATGCGATCGCGCTCGCCACTGTCGATGCCCAGGGTCTGCCGAATGTCCGCATGGTGCTGCTAAAGGAGATCGAGACCTCTCAGATCAAGGGCGGATTCGTCTTCTACACCAATTTCGAAAGCGCGAAGGGCAACGAGCTCGAGGCCAACCCGAAGGCCGCGATCGTGGTCCACTGGAAATCGCTCGGCCGTCAGATCCGGGTGCGCGGCCCGGTCGAGAAGATCGGCGCGAAGCAGGCGGATGCCTATTACAACAGTCGGGCCTATCAGAGCCGGATTGGGGCGATTGCCTCGCGCCAGTCTCGCCCGCTCGCGAACCGCCGCACGCTGATGGCCGAGGTTGCCAAGATCGCGGCGCGCCATCCGGCCAAACCACCCCGTCCGGCCCATTGGGGCGGCTTCCGGATCAGGCCGGTGGAGATGGAGTTCTGGGCCGACGGCGATTTCCGCCTCCATGACCGGTTCCGCTGGACACGTCTGAAGCCCGACACCACGGCGTGGACCGTGCAGCGCCTCAATCCGTGATCCGCAGGGCGCGTTCATGCGCGCTCGGCGATTGATCTTGGGGATCGAGTGTCGCTAGGATCGCAGAGTGATGAGCGTCGGGCCGAAATGACCGAATCCCCACGGCAAAAAACCCTTCTTCTGACCGGCGCGAGCCGTGGCATCGGCCATGCGACGGTCAAACGCTTCGCCGCTGAGGGCTGGCGGGTGATTACCTGTTCGCGCCAGGCCTTCGCCGAGAACTGCCCCTGGCCCGGCGGGCGGGAAAACCATGTCCAGATCGATCTGGCCGATCCGAAGAGCACGATCGAGGCGGTGGAGGATATCCGCTCGCGCATCGATGGAAAGCTGGATGCGCTTGTTAACAATGCGGGGATCTCGCCAAAAGGGCCGGAGGGCGAGCGGCTCAATACACTGTCCACCGATCTGCGGGTCTGGGGCCATGTCTTCCACGTGAATTTCTTCTCCTCCGTCATCCTCGCGCGCGGGCTCGCGCAAGAGCTTTCGGCGGCCAAGGGCGCCGTTGTGAACGTCACCTCGATCGCCGGCAGTCGGGTGCACCCGTTCGCAGGGGCGGCTTACTCGACATCGAAGGCCGCCCTAGCCGCACTGACTCGCGAGATGGCCCATGATTTCGGACCGATGGGCGTGCGGGTGAACGCGATCGCCCCCGGCGAGATCGAGACGGCGATCCTCAGCCCGGGAACCGACAAACTGGCCGAAGGTCTGCCGATGCGCAGGCTCGGTCAGCCCGAAGAGGTCGCGGATGTGATCTTCTATCTCTGCAGCCCGCAATCCAGCTATGTCACGGGTACAGAGATCGAGATCAACGGCGGGCAACATGTCTAGGCCCGCCGCGCGCTCCCCCCTTAGGCCGCGCCCGGTCT
The DNA here is from genome assembly GCA_039180675.1 of Pseudomonadota bacterium. Classification (GTDB taxonomy): domain Bacteria; phylum Pseudomonadota; class Alphaproteobacteria; order Rhodobacterales; family Rhodobacteraceae; genus Thermohalobaculum. Next base: position 120,971 of record JBCDDC010000012.1, read on the forward strand.
GACCATCCCGAACGCCCCCACCCGCCCGCGCGCGGCGGGTTCGACCATCGAGGAGACGACTATGATAGACCTCTACACCTGGACCACGCCTAACGGGCGCAAGGTTTCGATCCTGCTCGAAGAACTGGGCGTGCCCTACACGGTGCATGCGATCAATATCTCGGAGGATGAGCAGTTCCAGCCGCACTTCCTCGAGATCTCGCCCAACAACAAGATCCCGGCAATCGTGGATCATGAGACCGGTGTGAAGATGATGGAGACGGGCGCCATTATGCTCTACCTCGCGGAGCGGCATGGCCGGTTTCTGGGCGAGGGCGATGCGCGCCTCAAGGCCATCGAATGGCTGATGTGGCAGATGGGCGGGCTCGGCCCGATGGCGGGCCAGACCCACCATTTCGTCAAATTCAACAAGGGGACGTCGGAGTATGCGGAGAAGCGCTATCAGGGTGAGACCAAGCGGCTCTACGGTGTGCTCGACAAACGGCTGGAGGGGCGCGATTTCATCAACGGGGAGTACTCGATCGCCGATATGGCCTGCTGGCCCTGGATCAGCCGGTTCGAATGGCAGGAGATCGACCTCGGCGAATATCCGAACCTGAAGGACTGGTATGTCCGAATCGCCGGGCGCGAGGCGGTACAGAAGGGCTATCACGTTCCCAAATTCACCGCTGATATCCCGATGCCCTGAGCGTGGCCTTGCGCCAGACGCAAGGCGGGTTACCGGTTTTGTGCGTTGCAATATGGTCTCTGGTATACCAGATGGAAGCTAACGCAACGAAAGCCTGGAGGCCCGACATGGCACATGCCGCTGACACACGCTCCACCGGACTGCTCGCGTTGGCCCGCGAGATCATTCACGCCTTTGACGCTCTGCCGAACGCCTTTGCCGCGACCGAGGATTACCGTCGGCTCGAAAGCATGACGGACGCGGAGCTAGCCAAGAAAAGCCTCACCCGCGCCGACATCGCGCGCGAAGTCTACAAGGCGCATTTCAGCTGAGCAAAGACGGATCGGTCCGGTCGCCGGATCCAGATCCTCTTACCCGCCGCGGACCCCGCTCAGGGGGCCCGTGCCAGCTCCTTCAGCCGGATCTTGGTGATCTGGTGACGCGTGCGCTCCAGCACCTCGAACCGCAGGCCATGGAAGGCGAAGATCTGCCCCTCAATCGGGATCGTCTGCGCCTCGTGGATCATCAGGCCCGCGACCGTGTTGGCCTCATCATCCGGCAGGTTCCAGTCGCAGGCCCGGTTCAGATCGCGGATCGTCATCGAGCCAGGGATGACCAGGGAGCCATCGGGTTCCCGAACGATCCCCTCGGATTCCAGGTCATGCTCGTCGGCGATATCGCCCACGATCTCCTCCAGAATATCCTCGAGCGTGAGCAGGCCCTGCAGCGTGCCGTATTCATCGACAACCAGCGCAAAGTGCTGCCGGCGCTTGAGAAAAGCGCGAAGCTGATCGTCCATCGGGCGGGTGTCGGGCACGAACCAGGGCTTCATCGCGACCGCCGAGATATCGAGCCTCGACATTGCCTCGGCAATATCCGGCGCATCGCGCAACTGCCGGTCGACCGCACGCAAGAGGTCCTTGGCATGCAGAACACCGACGATGTTCTCCTGCTCGCCGCGCCAGAGCGGAAGGCGCGTGAACTGGGAGGACAGGCATTGGCTGACGATCTCCTCGGGCGCGTCCTCGATGCAGATCGAGGCGATGTCGCGGCGGTGGCGCATGACCTCGGCAACCTCGCGGTCCTTGAGGTCGAGTGCTGCGAGCAGACGGTCGCGGTCGACCTTGTCGAAGCTGCCCTCGGAATGGTGCAGGTCGATCGTGCCCCGGATCTGGTCCGCAGGAGCGAGGAAGTGCGCTGATGGGTCCGTCTCCACCCCGATCAGGCGGAAGGCGAAGCGCACGAACCAGCGGACGGCGTCGACCACAGGTGCCAGAACGCGGACGAGCTGACCGATCGGGCGCGCAACGCGCACGGCCGCCTTCTCCGGGTTCGTGATCGCATAGGTCTTCGGCGCGACCTCGGCGAAGACGAGGACCAGCAGCGTCATCACCAGTGTCGCCCAGGCCACCCCGGCCTCACCGAAGGCGGCCGTGAAGATCGCTGTCGCAAGCGAGGCGGCGAGGATGTTCACGAGGTTGTTGCCTAGCAGGATCGACCCGATCAGCCGCTCATTGTCCTCGGTGAGCCTCAGCGCCGTTTCAGCGCCGCGGTTTCCCTTTCCCGCCAGCGAGTGCATCGTGGCGCGGTTGATTGCGGTCAGCGCGGTCTCGCTGCCCGAAAAGAAGGCTGAAAGGCCGAGAAGGCCCAGAATGATAATGGCTGTCCACCAAAAGGACGGGTCCATCAGGATTTCCTCTGAAAACGTGATCGATAGGCGTGGTTATGGGTCGCGAAGGGTGCGACTGCAAGGTCGGGACTGTCAGTTCTCCGGCCGGATCTCACGCCCGATCAGCCGTTTCGCCCTGCGCCAGTGGTGTTTGAGGTGGCGCGAAAGCGAGAACGGCGCGCCATAAGCGGCCCGGTTTTCCTGTGCCGTCGCCGCCAGATCGAGCGTGACGTTGAGCGCCCTAGGGTCGCTGGCGCGCGCCGCGATTACCGACGTCGCCCCGATCAGAGCGACCGGTGCCATGCCCGCCTCACGAAGCGCGAGGATGAGGTTGTCCCGGCTGAAGCCCAGCGTGTGCGCAAAGTGGAACCGGTCGAATCCCTTGTTCGAATAGCCCGTCATGTCCGGCACCTCGAGAAACAGCACACCGCCTGGTGCGAGCCAGTCGCGCATGCAGGAGAGCGCCTCGATCGGCCTGTTGAGATGCTCCAGCACGTGCAGGCAGGTGATCAGGTCGAACTTGCCTTCCGGATAGCTCTCGCGTGACCAGCCTTCGGTTCGGATCGTTCCGGTTCCGGCTGAGGTCGCGGCATGCTCTGCAAAGCTTTCGCCCGGCTCGAGACCATGGGCGTCGTGGCCTTGTTCCGCGAAATGCGCGACCAGCTCGCCCGAGCCACAGCCAAAATCAAGCGTTGTCAATGGCTTGGCAAGATCGATGGCCTGGCCTGCCTGCTCATAGCGCCGCTTCGCCTCGTGCTGCTTGCGGGCGACATGGCCGCGTGCCGGGCGGCGGCGCAGGAACTGGTACTCGAAGCGGTAGGTCTCGGCGTAATAGCGGGCGAGTTCCGCATCCGTGGGCATCGGGTTGTGGAAGAACAGGCCGCAGGCGTTGCAGATATCGGTGTCGAGCCGCTTCAGCTTGCGGTCCATTCCGCAGATCCGCTGGTGCTCGCCCGAGCCGCAGACTGGGCAGTCCGTGGCCTCGCCGGTGAACGGATACCGGATGAATGGCAGGAAATAGGCAAACACGGTTCTGCTCTCGGCCTTCGTGACATGTTCCAAGCGTGCCAAACAGTGGCGGGCGGACACCTAGCAAATCAGCCGGAGCGTGACAAAGGATGCTTTTCAAGCACCAGCGTCTTCATGCGCTCGTCCAGCACATGGGTGTAGATCTCGGTGGTCGAGATGTCGGCATGGCCCAGCAATTGCTGGATCACCCGCAGATCCGCGCCGTTGGCCAGAAGATGGGTGGCGAAGGCATGGCGGAGCGTGTGGGGAGAGAGGCCTTCCGGGTCGACACCCGCCCTCACCGCGAGCGTCTTGAGCGCCATCCAGAAGGCGACCCGGGTCAGATGCCCCTGTTTCGACCGCGAGGGGAAGAGCCAGGGAGAGGGGCGCTGGCCCGCGCGGACAGTCTGCTCATCGCGCACGTCGCGTTCGGCCAGCCAGCGCGCGGTGACCAGCCGGGCAGCGTCCGAGAGCGGTACCATACGCTCCCGCCCGCCTTTGCCGCGGACCAGGATCATGCGCGGGTCGCCGCGCAATGCGTTGGCGGGCAGGCCGACCAACTCGCTGACCCTGAGCCCCGTGGCGTAGAGAAGCTCCATCAGGCAGTGCATTCTCAGGTCCTTGCCGTCGCGGGCGGTGTCGAGCAGGCGCGTGACCTCCCGTTCGCTGATCGTGCCGGGAAGCCTGCGCTCCTTGCGCGGGCCTTGCAGGCGGGCGGCAGGGTCATCGGTCCGCAGCCCGTCGGAATAGACGAAGCGAAAGAACTGGCGGATGGCGGAGAGACGACGCGCGCGGGTGCTGGTGGCCAGCCCCTCGGCTTCGATGGCCGCCAGATAAGCCTCGATCATTTCCCGATCGACATTGGAAAAAGCGTTCGCGCCCAACCAGTTGGCAAAGGCGCCCAGATCCCGGCCATAGGCGGCGACGGTGTTTTGCGAGGCGCCACGCTCTGCCTGCAGCGCCTCGAGAAAGGCGCCGATCCAGTGGTGATCGGGAGGCAGGCTCACTGGCCGCTTGGGGCGGGCAGCTCGATCACCACATCCCGCTCAGGCGCGGGCAGGTCGAAAAACAGCGCGTAGCCGAGCAATCCAATCCCCCCAAAGATGGCAAGCACGAAAAGCACCTTGATCAGAAAGAAAAGCGTGCGCACGAGTGGTCCTCTCCCGCCCGGGTCATGTCTGTCTTTGCACCGCCTGCATCCCTGGTCTATAGCCGGGTGAGTTGCGATCCTGCCTCGGCGGATAAGCTACCTGTTCGCGCATCGCCGCGCAATGCGGTCTGAAGAGTGAGATGACCAGATGACGGCCGTCACAACCGCACCCAGCCCGCATTTCGCGCTGTTGAAGCCCGTGGTGCTGATCGGGCTGATGGGGGCGGGGAAGAGCTCGGTCGGCCTGCGCCTTGCCGATATGCTGGGGGTGGGATTTCGCGACTCGGACAAGGAGATCGTTGCGGCGGCGGGCCGCGATATCACTGAAATCTTTGAGGAATTCGGTGAGCAGGAGTTCCGGCGGCTGGAGCGCGCGGTGATCGCCCGGCTCCTGGAGGACGAAAGCGGTGTCCTGGCCACCGGCGGCGGTGCCTTCATGCATGAAGAAACGCGGGAGGCGATCTCGGACCTCGCCGTCTCGGTCTGGCTGAAGGCGGATCTCGACGTGCTGATCTCGCGTACCGAGGGGCGCACGCACCGTCCGCTGCTCAATCAGGGCAACCCGCGGGAGACCTTGGCTGAGCTGATCGATCAGCGCTATCCGGTCTATGCGCTGGCCGATCTGCATGTCGAAAGCTTTCACGAGCAGACCCATGAGGAGATGGCCGGGCGGATCATCGAAAAGCTGATCGAGGCCGGTGCGGTGGCGGTGCGATGACGACGAGGTTGGCCGTCGGGCTCGGCGAGCGGGCCTATGACATCGTGATCGGCCCCGGATTGCTGGCCGAGGCCGGGCGGCATGTGGCGCCGCATCTTGCGCGGCCGAAGACCGCGATCGTGACCGACACGACCGTGGCGGATCTGCATCTGGCTGCCCTTCAGGCCGGGCTCGTGGCGGAAGGGATCGAGTCGGAAGCGGTCGTCCTACCTGCGGGTGAGGCAACCAAGTCCATGGAAAAGCTCACTTTTCTGGTGGAGCGGCTGCTCGAGCTGAAGGTCGAGCGGGACGATCTGATCATCGCGTTCGGCGGCGGTGTGATCGGCGATCTTGCGGGGTTTGCGGCGGCGGTTTTACGCCGGGGGGTCGATTTCATCCAGATCCCGACCACGCTCTTGGCGCAAGTCGACAGCGCCGTGGGCGGCAAGACCGGGGTGAACGCGCCCCAGGGCAAGAACCTGATCGGCGCGTTTCATCAGCCGAAGCTGGTTCTGTCGGATATCTCGATTCTCGAGACCCTGAGCGGCCGGGAGTTCCTGGCGGGCTATGGCGAGGTGATGAAATACGGGCTGCTCGGTGATGCGGTGTTCTTCGAATGGCTGGAAGTGAATGCGCTCGCGCTTCGCGACGGCGATGTCGGGGCGCGGATCGAGGCGGTCCGCCGCTCCTGCGAGATGAAGGCCGAGATCGTCGCGCGCGACGAGAAGGAGCATGGGGACCGCGCGCTGTTGAATCTGGGCCACACCTTCGGCCATGCCCTTGAAAAGGCGACGAATTATTCCGATCGTCTGCTCCATGGCGAGGGGGTCGCGATCGGCTGCGGCCTCGCCTTCGACGTCTCGGCGCGCATGGGGCTCTGCAGCCAGGAAGCGCCGAGCCGGGTCCAGGCGCATCTGGCCGAGATGGGGATGAAGCGCCGCCTGTCGGACATCCCGGGCGAGTTGCCAGATGCCGCCGGTCTGATCGCGCTGATGGGCCAGGACAAGAAGGTGAAGCAGGGGCAATTGGCCTTCATCCTCGCCCGCGGGATCGGCGAGGCCTTCCTGACGCGCGAGGTGGATATGGCCGTGGTCGAGGCGGTCCTGACCGAGGCATTGGAGACCGCATAAAGGATCGGTAAGGGCGCAATTCCCTGCGATTTCGCGCGATCTTCCGACACGATTTCCCGCGACGACTTTTCGCGATCTTTTGTCGGGCGAAATCGACAAATCGCGACGAATTCCGATCCGGGCTTTCAGAGCTGGATGTGAATGTGGTCGTCATGCCGGGCGGCGTGGCAGCCCTGGAACCGGATCTTATCCCGCGCGAGGCGCAGGCGTCCCTCGAGATGCGGCTCGAGGAAGATCCGGCGCACGCGGGGGTCGCTGGCCAGCGTGTCGAGGGCGAGGCGCGTGCGCTCCGGCTCGATTTCGAGCTTCGGCCAGACGGGTTGCAGCCAGCGGAGGTTCCAGCGGAGCAGGGTGCCGCCCGGCGGGCAATTGCTTGGCCCGTCCTCGAACGCGAAATAGCCGATGGGGGAGCGCATCCGCCCAGGCAGGTAGGTGCCGCCGTCATCCTGGTAGTAGAAGGCCAGATCCGCCGACTTCCCGTCCTGATGCGAGAGATGCGGAAGCAGGGGGAAGCCCTCGATGAACGGGAAATTGGCGTCGAGCACCAGGGTCTCGGCATCAGGATAGCGGCTGGCGACCGCATAGGCCGTGTCGGTGAGCACCTCGCGCAGCTCCGGCGACACGTAGTTCCGGTTGAGCGCGCAATAGGCGATGTTTGCCATCCTCAGGCGGCTGTCGGGGAAGCAGCTGAGCGGCACACGGCCGAATTGTGGGGCGATCTGGGTGGCCGCAGCCCAGAGCACAAGGTAGAGAAAGACGAAGCTCACGAGCTTCCTGCGGGCGAACTGGGCGGCGATCCAGGCGATGCCGCCCAGTTGGGTGAGAAGCGTCAGCAGGATCATGGCGATGGCGTAGAGCAGGAGGCGCGTCATCGGATGAGGATAGCGCCGGCGGGGGTGCATTTTCCAGAAGCGGTTCTCTGCTGCCGCCCCTGGTTCATCACTGCTGCCCACTGGCTTATCACTGTCTCCCCTGGTTCATCACTGCCGCCCTAATTAATCATTGCTGCCCTGATTCACGCCACTCCTAGCTCCCTGTTTTAAATTAACCCATATATAAGCGGCCCCTGGTTAGACATTTCCTCCTTCGTATCCTCACAGCCGCCTCCGGCTGATCACCACCGAAGAGATTAATCCGGCCATGACCCCCAAAACCGGTCAAACTTAGGCCCTGCTGTCAGCACAATTTGTCAGCAGGAATCTCTAACACCCTTCCAGAAAGCAAACAGCAGCCCACTATCGTCTAATCGTTATCTGTTTGCCTATTGGAGAAATTCCCCAAACCGAGTAAATGACAGACTGCTGCTGCCGTGCTTTTACTGTTTTAGTGTCAGCCAGTGGTGATTTTTTTTATATCTGGGGTTTGCGAGCACCCCCATCATGATTTGAGCACCCCTCAATTCATGTGTCGCACCCCGGCTCAGCATTGCTGCCCTGATTCATGCCGCCTCCGTC
>JBCDDC010000013.1:0-121604 GCA_039180675.1 Pseudomonadota bacterium
CCAGTCGCCAGAAGAAGGCGAAAGCCGAATGGAGGCGCTAAAGCCCGCTGCGATCGAATTCGTCAATACCGTGAGCAACGATGGCGCGTCGGATTTTGTGACGATCAACCTTGTGCCTTACGCGGGTGGTGTGAATATCGGCCAGACCGCATTCAGCATTCTGACAGGCCGCGACACCACCGACGACCCGCTCGTGGTCACGGATCTCTCGCTGCTTCCGCTGGTCAATCTCGGAATTGGGCATCGCACGCTCGACGAATTGGACATCACCGGACTGAATCAGGAGCATTTCCCCGAAGTTGATCTCGAGGCGATCCTGTCCTCGGTCGGCGTCAACTCAATGGACGAGGCGCGGCCGGAGCAGTTGGCCGAAGAAGGCCTCCTCGTGACCCTCGCGGATGCCGAAAAGGTCGATGTGAACATGTACGAGATCGACTGGTCCGACGTGCGCCGTGACGACGTCAACATGCCATTCGATCTGCACCACCCGTTCTCGTTCTGCCTCGACATCGATCCGGTGGACAAGAACGAGTATGACAACATTCCGGTTCCGACGAAGGGCGCCTTCACCGACCAGGTCGGCCATTTCAACTTCTTCGGCTATGACCGCTTCGCCCATGGCAACCAGATTATGGAGTGGGGCTGGTGCCCGTCGCAGGAGACCGAAATGGTCTACCTGTCGAACGATTTCGATCTTATCGAAGATCGCATCGACAACATGTTCATGAATGACGGAACCAGCACCTATGCGGCCATGAAATGGGCGGCGGCGATGCTGCACCCGGACAGCCAGTGGTTCGTGGACCAGATGGCGGACTACGGTGCGATAGACGCCCGCTTTTCCAGTGTCGGGGCCGATCCCCGCCCGGCTGCCGTCGATGACACCAATACCGCCAAGTACATCGTCCTGATGACGGACGGTAACGTGAACTACGACTACCGGCCCGACGATCCGGATGATCCCGGCCTGTGGCATGACAATAAAGGGGCTGGTTCAGGCAAGACCTACACCCGCACCCAGCAGAGCGAAGGACGGGAGATGTTCCTCCAGATGTGCGCGAACCTGCGCGACAGCTTCGAGAACCTGAGGATCTTCACGATCGCCTTCGACACCAACAGCACCTCGATCGCCGACGAAATGCGGTCCTGTGCGTCGAGCGAGAGCGACTTCTTTCAGGCCGACACCGTAGATATCGCGGCGACTTTCCAGACCATCGCGGCGAAGATTTCGGAACTGAAGCTGACAAATTGACGGAGCCGTGGCTGTGATCTTTCTCAGAGACAGAATCCAGCAGTTCGTCGACTGTGAGCGCGGCGGACCATCGGTCGAGTTCGTGGTCCTCGTTCTCCCGCTGATGTATCTGATCTTCTCGATCGCCGAGCTTGGCGTCTTCATGATGCGCTCTGTGATGCTGGAGCGGGGCGTTGACATGGCGATGCGCGAGGTGCGGCTCGGCACGCTCGCTCCCGGCGAGGACGAGACCGAGATTGACCTCGTCCGCCGCAACATCTGCGAGAATGCGTTCTTGCTGACGGGCTGCGAGGACCGGATCCTGATCGAGGTTGCGCCGCTGACCTCGGCCGCCAACTTCGGGTCGGGCAACGCGAAATGCGTGAACACGGCCGACCCCGATATCTCGCCGCAGGACCAGTTCACCCCGCCGGGTCGCGAGCAGATCACCTTTGTCCGCGTGTGCCTCGTCTCCGAGCCGTTCTTCCCGGGGGTAGGGCTCGGTTCGAAGATGACCTGGCTCAGCACCGGAGACTACGCAATCATCGCCCAATCGGCCTTCATGAACGAGCCATGAGTATGATCGCACTTCTCAGAACCCACCTCGACCGCGCGCTCGGCCGCTTTCGCGACGATCAGCGTGGATCACTCACGATCGAATTCGTGCTTTGGGTGCCGGTGCTCAGCCTCTGGCTGATCTTTTCCCTGATGCTCTACGATGCGCACGAGACCCAGAACAAGGCGACCAAGACCGCCTACACGATTTCAGACATCATTTCGCGCTCCAGCGTGCTGAACGAAGCCCTGCTGAATGAGGTCTTCCTGCTGCAGGATATGCTGCTGCCGCGCGCCAGTGCCAACAAAGCGCTGCGGATCACAAACGTGCAGTGCGTCATCGATCCGGATGCATCGGAGGAAGGCTGCACCTACAACGTGCTTTGGTCTGTGCGCCGCGCCTCGGAGAACTTCGGCGAGGGCTTCGATATCTTAACCGAAGCAGAAAACCTGCCGGTCAACATCTTTCCGGTGATGCAGGACCAGGAAGAGGTGCTGCTGGTTGAGCAGAACGTGCCTTATGAGCCGATCGTCGACTGGATGGGGATCGATGCGCGTGAGTGGACTGTCCGCGTCCTGACCAGAACCCGTTATGTCACCGGCCTCGCGCTGAGCACAGAACTGGCCGCGGAAAACGCGATCGTCAACTAGACCCTGCCGGGATGGTCATCCCGATCGGTCTGCTACCAATATCGGTGGTGGGCGGTGAGAGACTCGAACTCCCGACATCCTCGGTGTAAACGAGGCGCTCTACCAACTGAGCTAACCGCCCTGTGATGTTCAGGTACCGGTGGTCCGCGTGCGGGTCAATCCCCCGCCTCAGTGGGCGAGGGAGGCTTCCGGCCCGGACCCTTCGGGCGGATTGATGTCGAAGCTCGTGTTCCAATCCCAGTCGATCGCTTCAGGCTGACGTACCAATGCACGCTCCAGTACCTCGGTGACGGTCGCGACGGGCACGATCTCCAGGCCTTCTTTCACGTTGTCCGGGATCTCGGGCAGGTCCTTCACGTTCTCCTTTGGGATGAGCACGGTCTTGATCCCGCCACGCAGCGCCGCGAGCAGCTTCTCCTTGAGCCCGCCGATCGGCAGCACGTTGCCGCGCAGCGTGACCTCGCCGGTCATCGCCACGTCCTTCTTCACCGGGATCTCGGTCAGGACCGAGACGATCGATGTGACCATCGCAATACCGGCTGACGGCCCGTCCTTGGGTGTCGCGCCCTCGGGCACGTGGACGTGGATGTCGATCTTCTCGAACTTCGGCGGCTCGACCCCGAAATCCGGTGCCTTGGAGCGCACGAAGCTCGCTGCCGCGTCGATCGATTCCTTCATCACGTCGCCCAGCGTGCCGGTGGTCTTCATCCGGCCCTTGCCGGGCATCCGTAGCGCCTCGATATGCAAGAGATCGCCGCCCACGGAGGTGTAGGCAAGGCCCGTGGTCACGCCAACATGATCCTCTTCTTCAGCCAGCCCATGCTTGTGGCGCGGCACACCGAGGAATTCTTCCAGCTGATCCTGCGCGACCTCGACCGACTTTTCCTTGGTCTTGAAGATCTTGGTCAGGACCTTCCGGCAGAGCTTCGCCAGCTCCCGCTCGAGGTTCCGCACGCCTGCTTCCCGCGTGTAGGTCTGGACGATGCCGCGCAGGCCCTCATCGGTCAGCTCCATCTCGCCTTTCTTCAGCCCATGCTCTTTCTTCTGCTTGGGCAAGAGATGGCGCTTGGCGATCTCAACCTTTTCATCCTCGGTATAGCCCGCGAGCGAGATGATCTCCATCCGGTCCAGCAGCGGCTGCGGCATGTTGTAGGTATTCGCCGTGGTGATGAACATGACGTTCGAGAGGTCATATTCGACCTCGAGATAGTGGTCGGCGAACGTGTTGTTCTGCTCCGGATCCAATACCTCCAGCATTGCCGAGGCCGGGTCGCCGCGGAAATCCTGGCCCATCTTGTCGATCTCATCGAGCAGGATGAGGGGATTGGTGGTCTTGGCCTTCTTCATCGCCTGGATGATCTTGCCGGGCATGGAGCCGATATACGTCCGCCGGTGGCCGCGGATCTCCGCCTCGTCCCGGACACCGCCGAGCGAGATGCGGATGAACTCACGCCCCGTTGCCTTGGCAACCGATTTGCCGAGCGAGGTTTTCCCGACTCCCGGCGGGCCGACGAGGCACAGGATCGGGCCCTTGAGCTTGGACGAACGTTTCTGCACCGCAAGATACTCGACGATCCGCTCCTTGACCTTCTCCAGGCCATAGTGATCGGCATCGAGGATCTGCTCGGCCCGGCCGAGGTCCTTCTTGACCCGCGACTTCACGCCCCACGGGATCGACAGCATCCAGTCGAGATAGTTGCGCACGACGGTCGCTTCTGCCGACATGGGGCTCATCTGCTTGAGCTTTTTCAGCTCCGCTTCAGCCTTCTCGCGCGCTTCCTTGGAGAACTTGGTCTCCTCGATCGTCTCGTCGTATTCTGAGAGTTCGTCGCGCCCGTCATCGCCTTCGCCCAACTCGCGCTGGATCGCCTTCATCTGCTCATTCAGATAATACTCGCGCTGCGTTTTCTCCATCTGGTTCTTGACGCGCGACTTGATCCGCTTCTCGACCTGAAGGACCGAGATCTCGCCCTGAATGGTTTGCAGGATCTTCTCCAGCCGCGCAGCCACGCCGGGCTCTTCGAGCAGCTTCTGCCGTTCGGAGAGCTTCACGCCCAGATGGCCCGCGATCGTATCCGCAAGCTTTGCCGGGTCCTCAATATCCCCAATGTTTGCAAGGGCTTCCTCGGGGACATTCTTGTTGAGCTTCACATAGCGTTCGAACTGTTCGACCAGCGATCGGGTCAGCGCCTCAACAGTCTCCTGATCAGCCTCCACATCAGGGATGATTTCGGCCTTCGCCTCGAAGAAGTCCGGGTTGTTCACGAAATCGACGATCTTCGCGCGCATCTGGCCTTCGACGAGCACTTTCACAGTGCCATCCGGAAGCTTCAGAAGCTGCAGGACATTGGCGAGCGAGCCGATCTCATAGATATCGTCCTGGCCCGGATCGTCGATCGACGCGTCCAGCTGGCTCGATAGCAGGATCTGGCGGTCATCCTTCATCACCTGCTCGAGCGCCTTCACCGATTTCTCGCGCCCGACAAACAGCGGCACGATCATATGCGGGAACACGACGATGTCGCGCAGCGGCAGAACAGGGTAGGTGACGGTTTCTGTCATGTGCATTGCCTCATGATGGGGCGCGATTCAGTCGCGCCTCCGAATGTGTAGACCTAGGGACTTGGGGCGCCGCCCCGGGACCTTCAAGAGGCGGACGCGCCCGCTTCGGCCTTCTCAGAATAAATGTAGAGCGGTTTGGCCTCGCCGTCGATCACCTCGTCGTTCACGACGACTTCTTCGACGCCTTTCAGCCCCGGTAATTCAAACATGGTGTCGAGCAGCGTGGTCTCCAAGATCGAACGCAGCCCCCGCGCGCCGGTTTTCCGAGCAATCGCCTTCTTCGCCACGGCGCGGAGCGCTTCCTGCGTGAAGGTGAGCTTCACGCTCTCCATGTCGAAGAGGCGCTGGTATTGCTTGATTAGCGCGTTCTTGGGCTCGGTCAGAATGGTGATCAGCGCGTCCTCATCCAGATCGCGCAGGGTTGCCACAACCGGCAGGCGGCCGACAAATTCCGGGATTAGGCCGAACTGCAGCAGATCCTCGGGCTCGAGCTGCGTGAGCACATCGCCGATCCGCTGATCGTTTTCCGACTTCACATCTGCGCCAAAGCCGATGGCTGAGCCCTTGCCGCGCCGGGCGATGATTTTATCAAGGCCTGCAAATGCGCCGCCGCAGATGAAGAGAATATTGGTCGTGTCGACCTGCAGAAACTCCTGCTGCGGGTGCTTGCGGCCACCCTGGGGTGGCACGCTGGCGACCGTGCCCTCCATGATCTTGAGGAGCGCCTGCTGCACACCTTCACCCGAGACGTCCCGGGTGATCGAGGGGTTGTCCGATTTGCGGCTGATCTTGTCGACCTCGTCAATGTAGACGATGCCGCGCTGCGCACGCTCGACATTGTAATCGGCCGATTGGAGCAGCTTCAGGATGATGTTCTCGACATCCTCGCCGACATAGCCCGCTTCGGTAAGCGTTGTTGCATCGGCCATGGTAAAAGGCACATCGAGGATCCGCGCCAGGGTCTGTGCCAGCAACGTTTTGCCGCAGCCTGTCGGACCAATCAGCAGGATGTTGGACTTCGATAACTCCACATCCGTCGACTTCGAAGCGTGGCCAAGCCGTTTGTAGTGGTTATGCACCGCGACTGAGAGTACCCGCTTCGCGACCTCCTGCCCGATCACGTAGTCGTCGAGCACCTCGCAGATATCCTTGGGTGTTGGCACCCCGTCGGAGGACTTGACCAGATTGTTCTTGGCCTCCTCCCGGATGATGTCCATGCAAAGCTCGACACACTCATCGCAGATGAAAACCGTAGGCCCTGCAATGAGTTTGCGCACCTCGTGCTGGGACTTACCGCAAAACGAGCAGTAGAGGGTATTTTTGCTGTCAGATCCGCCGGTCTTGCTCATGTCCCGCTCCGCTGGGCGCCCAATTCTGCACTAATCGATTTGCAGTTACCATTTCGGAAACATCCGAATCCAGTTGTCAACGGAGTCTATCCGGCACAGCCGTCTGTGTCATCCATAGGTCACAGTCAACTCTCGCCATTTTCCTCCGGAACCGGCCGGTTTTCAACGATTTCGTCGATCAGGCCCCAGTCCTTTGCTTCCTGCGCAATCATGAAGTTGTCGCGCTCCAGCGCCCCTTCCACCGTCTCATAATCCTGGCCGGTGTGATGCACGTAAATCTCGTTGAGCCGCGTCTTGAGCTCCAGGATCTCTTTCGCGTGGATCGCAATATCGGTCGCCTGTCCGCGGAACCCGCCCGAGGGCTGGTGCACCATGATCCGGCTGTTGGGCAGCGAATACCTCTGACCCTCGGCGCCCGCGGCCAGAAGCAGCGACCCCATCGAGGCCGCCTGGCCGATACATACGGTCGAGACCTGGGGCCGAATGTACTGCATCGTGTCATAGATCGAGAGCCCCGATGTCACAACGCCGCCCGGGCTGTTGATGTACATCGAGATCTCCTTGTTCGGGTTCTCGGCCTCAAGGAACAGAAGCTGGGCCACGATGATCGTCGCCATCTGATCCTCGACTGGTCCGGAGACAAAGACTATCCGCTCCTTCAGAAGCCGGGAGAAGATGTCGTACCGGATCGACCCGCGCGACGTGGTCTCCTCCACCGTCGGGATAATAAAGTTGGTGAACGTGTCGAGCGGGTCTCTCATCGCGAATATCCTCTGTTCGGGGGCGCGTGCCGGTCAAATCTCCACCGACGCAAAGCTGAATGACAACATATGCCGAAAGATCTCAACCGCAATATCAGGCCGGGGTCTGAATTTCACGTCCCGAATTGGCGCGGATACCTCAAAAACTGACCGTGGCCTTGCCCCAAATTGACCACAATGAAAGGGCGAAATGACACTGACCTTGGGTAAGGCTCGGGTGGTGAGCCGTAAGAGGTAGGAGCGAGTAGATGAAGACATTTTTGCAAAACGAAAGCGGCGCGGTGACGATCGACTGGGTAAGCCTCACCGCAGGTATCCTCGTTTTGGGGATCATGCTGGTCTGGGGAATTTTCAATGCAGGCGTCGCCCCGCTGGTCGGGACTGTCAATGGCGAGCTCGAGGCTGTGACGATCGACATTCCGTTGAACCCGACGCCGAACCTCAACCCCTAACTCGGTTCAAAGCGCGGAGGTTTCAGACCTCCGCGTCGAGCGCTTCGATCTCTTCCTGAAGCGCCTCTTTGGTCACGGAGACTTCGGTGACGGCCGCCCGTTCGATGATCAGGTCCACTACCTTGTCCTCGAACAGCGGTGCACGAATGCTTTCCAGCGCCTGACGGTTCGATTTCACGAAATCAAAGAACTCACGCTCCTGACCAGGGTATTGCTGCGCCTGGCGCATCACCGCCTGGCCCATTTCCTGTTCGCTGATTTCGACCTCTTCCTTGCGACCAAGCTCCGCCAGCAACAGGCCGAGCCGCACCCGGCGCTGGGCGAGGCGGGCATGCTCCTCGGTCGGTTCGATATCGCCACGCTCCTTATCGTCGGCATCGGGATGCTCCTCGTGCCAGAGCTGATGGGCGATCTGCATCGTCTCCGCCTCGACCAGACTGGTCGGCAGGTCAAAGCTCACCATCCCGTCGAGTTCGTCGAGCAGCCGGCGCTTTAAGAGGCTGCGCGAGGCCTCGGTGAACTCCATCCCGATCTGCGTCTTCATCTGCTCCTTGAGCTCATCGAGGCTGGCGGAGCCGTATTTCTCCGCGAGAGCGTCATTGATCTCGGCGGGCTTCGGCGCGCGCACCTCCTTGACCGTACAGGCGAAGACCGCGTCCTTGCCCGCCAGATTGGCTGCGCCGTAAGCCTCGGGGAAGGTAACGTTCACGTCCTTCTGGTCCCCGGCCTTCAGGCCCATGAGCTGCTCTTCGAAACCGGGGATGAAGGAATTTGACCCCAGCACCAGCGGATAGTCCTCCGCCGTACCGCCCTCGAAGGCCTCGCCGTCGATCGAGCCTGCAAAGTCGATCACGACCTGGTCGTGCTCCTCGGCGGCGGCGCCCTCATCACGCGCCTCGTAATCAGCTGAGTTTGAGGCCAGCCGCTCAAGCGCTTCTGTCAGAGCGGCATCATCGATCTCGACCGTCTTGCGCTCCAACTTGATCCCAGAATAGTTGATCTCGGGGACCTCGGGCAGGCAGTCGTACGACAGCTCGACCGTGAGATCCTGGCCCTCGTCGAACTCCTCGTTCGCGATCTTCACATCGGGCTGCGCTGCCGGGCGGTGGCCCTGATCGCTCAGATGCTGCTGCACCGCGCCGTCGACCGACTCCTGGACCACCTCACCCAGAACAGACTTGCCGAACATCTTCTTCAGTAGCGGCAAGGGCGCCTTGCCCTTGCGGAAACCCTTCATCTGAAAATCGGCGCGCACGGTCTCGAGCTTCTCGGTGGTCTTTGCCTCCAGATCCGCCGCGCTCACGGTCAGGGTGTATTCCCGCCGCAGACCTTCCGATTTGGTTTCCGTCACTTCCATGCCTTGCCCCTATTAGCACCGGCCTGGGCCGGGTTTGTCTTCTGTCTCAGCGGATCTTTGGTGCGGGCGGAGGGACTTGAACCCCCACGCCTTGCGGCACAAGAACCTAAATCTTGCGTGTCTACCAGTTTCACCACGCCCGCAGAGCAATGCCCGGCAGATGCCGTGGCAAATCCGGCGCCTCTATAACAACGCACTCGACCCCGCGATAGAGGAAAATTGGCACAACGACAATGTGGAGTTGACGTTGCGTCTGGTAAGGCAGTGGACGGCCGCCACCCGCCCCACCTCGCCACCCAACCACCGAGCCTGACCTCGGATGTAAGCTCGGTGGTTGGGTTAGGAGTTGAGGCGGGTGGCGGCGAGCCTCGTTACATCCCTAAATCCCGGAAAACCGTCGGCAATTGCTCCGGCAGATCCTCGGCGATCAACCCTGGCCCGAACTTCCGGGCACATTCCACATGCAGCCAAGCCGCGGTCTCCGCAGCTTGCATCGCGCCAAACCCGCGCGCGAGCAAGCCGGTGATGAACCCCGCCAGCACATCGCCAGACCCCGCGGTCGCGAGCCAGGGCGCCGCCCGCTCGTAATGCGCGGAGTTGATCGCGCAGCGGCCATCGGGGCCTGCGATCACCGTATCGGCGCCTTTGAACAGCACCACGCACCCCGCCCGCGCCGCCGCCTCCCGCGTCGCGTCGACCTTGGAATAGGCTGGCCCCTTCGTGGCAGGTCCTTTCAGCTTCGCGAGGATGTCCGGGAACAGCCTGCCGAACTCACCCTCATGCGGCGTGAGCACACAATTTTCGTGAAGTTGAGCGAGTAGCGCCGCCGGATCCTCGGCGAAGGAGGTCAGCGCATCCGCATCCAGCACCGTACCCCGCTTGGCGCCGAGCGCCTCGACCACCGCATCCCGGCAGCGTTCCCCAACCCCAAACCCGGGGCCGAGACAGAGCGCAGTGATCCGCTCATCCTTAAGCACCTCGCCTAGCGCGTCCGCATCGGCAATTGGTTTCAACATCACCGCATCCAAGCGCGCTGCATTCTCGATCACCGCCGCCGGAGGGCATCCAACCGTCACCAACCCGGCCCCGACCCGCAACGCCCCCCGCGCCGCCAACCGCGCCGCGCCACCTTTGCCGACGCCGCCCGAGAGGACTAGGGCGTGACCGTGATGGTATTTGTGCTCGGTGACGAGTTTGTGATGCAGGTTGTTGCCCGGCGCGTGGGTGTTCCTGACGAATGCAGCATCGTTCCACCTCGGCTCTTTAGATTTTAAGCCGATATCCTTCACGGTGAGCTGCCCGGAGTAATCGGGTCCGTCAGAGAGTAGATGACCAACTTTAGGTGCATGAAATGTCACCGTGAGTAACTGTCTTGCGGCGCGACAGCCGTGAGGGGGCACCCCACCCAGTTCGATACCCGAATTGGCACATATTCCCGAAGGAAGATCGATTGCAACGGTTAGAGGTGGCGATCCGCGAACGCCCCTTCCACATTTCGAAACTGGTACCAGAGTGTCCAGAACGTCATCAATCCCCCAAAGAAGCTCCCACAGTATCGGATCCTCGATCGGCCGGGTGAGTCCTGTCCCGAAGAGCGAGTCGATCTCTATGTGTGGCGGAAGGTCAGCGTGAAGCTCGTACTCACACATCGCGCCAATCTTGCCGATCTTCCTCCAAAGTTGCGCATTCTCCGCCGCATCTGGGGGCAGTTTTGCCTCGTCGCCGTATAGGAAGACCTCCACTTCCCAGCCGCGCTCTTTCAGAAGCCGCGCCACGACGAATCCGTCGCCGCCGTTGTTACCGGGGCCGCAAAGGACCACGGCGCGGTGTGCGGTCTTGGCGAGCTCCGGGCGCCATTCGAGGATGGCTTCGACCACACCGCGCCCGGCGCGTTCCATCAGCTCCAGCCCGGTGACCTCGCCCGACTCGATCGCGGCCTGTTCGATTGCGCGCATCTGGGCTGCGGTGAGCAGTTCGGTCATCTGAGACATCCTCCCGCCCCTTCATCGCATGCATGCTCTGCCGCGGAAAGAGGCGCGGTTTGTGCCTAAAAATACGGCAGATTGCCGATAAAACCGGCAGAAATCGCTAGCAGCTCGGCCACTACCCCATCACCAGCAGCATAATCGGCGCTGGCACAACTTGTGCATCACGCCCGGGAGCCAAAACCTGGGACTTAGAACCCGGGGTCCCAGACACATGAAGGGAGAGTGACCCATGAAGAAAGTCGAAGCGGTCATAAAACCGTTCAAACTCGACGAGGTGAAAGAGAGCCTGCAGGAAATCGGCGTCCAGGGCCTCAGTGTCCTCGAGGCCAAGGGCTTCGGCCGGCAGAAGGGGCATACCGAGCTGTACCGCGGCGCCGAATACGTCGTGGACTTTCTCCCGAAGGTGAAGATCGAGGTTGTCGTCTCGGACGATCTGCTCGACCAGACGTTGGAGGCGATCGTCTCCGCCGCGAAGACAGGAAAGATCGGCGACGGGAAGATCTTCGTCAGCCCCGTCGAACAGGCCATCCGCATCCGGACCGGGGAAGACGGACCAGATGCGTTGTAAGGAGTAATTGCCGCCGCCCGCCCCGCCTCCCCGCCCGTCCACCAAGTCTACCGCTTGTGTGCAAACTTGGTGGACGGGCGGGGAGGCGGGGCGGGCGGCGGCCCCACAAACCCAAATCCATCAAGAAAGGGACGAGTAATGACCACAGCAGCCGATCTGGTGAAGCAGATCAAGGACGAGGACATAGCCTATGTCGATATCCGTTTCACCGACCCGCGCGGAAAGATGCAGCATGTCACCGCGATCTCGGACATCGTCGACGAGGACTGGTTCGAGGAGGGCTGGATGTTCGACGGCTCCTCGATCGCCGGCTGGAAGTCGATCGACAAGTCGGACATGAAGCTGATCATCGACTGCGACAGTGCGCATATCGATCCCTTCTACGCCGAGAAGACCATGGCGGTCTTCGCGACCGTGCATGAGCCCGACACCGGTGAGCTCTACGACCGCGACCCCCGCGGCACGGCGGTCAAGGCGGAGAAGTATCTCAAGGAAAGCGGCATTGGCGATATCTCCTACTGGGGGCCGGAGGCTGAGTTCTTCCTGTTCGACGACGTGCGCTATTCGGTCGAGATGAACAAGGTCTCCTACGAGGTCGACGCGATCGACGCCTCGTGGAATACCGATGCCGAGTATGAGATGGGCAACATGGGCCATCGCCCGGGCATCAAGGGCGGCTACTTCCCCGTCGGTCCCGTTGATGCCGGTCAGGACATCCGCTCCGAGATGCTCTCCACCATGAAGCGCATGGGCATGACGGTCGACAAGCACCACCACGAAGTCGCCTCCTGCCAGCATGAGCTTGGCCTTATCTTCGGCACGCTGACCCATCAGGCGGACGCGCTGCAGATGTACAAGTACGTGATCCACAACGTGGCCCACGCTTATGGCAAATCGGCGACCTTCATGCCGAAGCCCATCGCTGGCGACAACGGCACCGGGATGCATGTCAACCAGTCGATCTGGAAGGACGGCAAGCCGCTCTTCGCTGGCTCAGGTTATGCTGATCTGTCGGACGAGGCGCTCTACTACATCGGCGGTGTGCTGAAGCACGCGAAAGCGTTGAATGCCTTCACCAACCCGGCGACGAACTCCTACAAGCGTCTGATCCCGGGCTTCGAGGCGCCGGTGCTTCTGGCCTACTCGGCCCGGAACCGCTCGGCCTCCTGCCGGATCCCGTGGACCGAAAGCCCGAAGGCCAAGCGGGTCGAGACCCGGTTCCCGGACCCCTCGGCAAACCCCTATCTCTGCTTCGCGTCGCTCCTCATGGCGGGCCTCGACGGGATCAAGAACAAGATCCATCCGGGCGAAGCGGCCGACAAGGACCTCTACGATCTGCCGCCGGAAGAGCTCGCAGGCATTCCGACCGTGTGCGGCTCGCTCCGCGAAGCGCTGGAGAGCCTGGAGGCCGATCACGAGTTCCTGCTCGCGGGCGACGTCTTCACCCGAGACCAGATCGAAGGCTACATGGAGCTCAAGTGGGAAGAGGTTTACAACTTCGAACACACCCCGCACCCGGCAGAATTCGCCATGTACTACAGCTGCTGATCGACGGTAGCAGATCACAATTTTCAGGGGCCCCTCGCGGGCCCTTGTTTTTTGTCCCAACCTCTTTTCTACGTATGTGGGTAAAGAGGTTGGGGACAGTATGTTTTTCAGAATCACAATCGCCGCCATCGTGACGGCACTCACCACGTCTGGCTGCGCGACGATTACCCGGGGATCCAGCTCGGATGTTAGCTTCATCTCGAACCCGCCCGGGGCTCTGGTAGAGACAAGCCTGGGGTCGAGTTGCACAACGCCCTGCGAGATGAAGTTTTCCCGCCGCGACACGTTCGATGCGACATTCACGCTCAACGGTGAACAGCATACCGTTTTTGTCGATACGGTCGTTGCCGGCGAGGGCGCTGCCGCGACCGGTTTCGGGAACATTCTGGCCGGCGGGGTCATCGGCGTCGGCATCGACGTTGCGACCGGCGCCGGGCTGAACCACTCTCCCAACCCGGTTAATGTAGTCTTCTCCAACGTGGCGGAACAGGCGGCCACCGGTGAAGAGGCGCCGCGGAATGAGCTTGCTCAGCAGTCGCGATCCGGATCGGCGCAACCCCAGCTTGCCGCAAGCCCGCAGGACCCGGCCACAGCGGTCCAGACGACTGAGCCGGCCGATGACCGCACGCAGCACTACGGTGGCATCACGACTCCTGGCCTGATCGAGGAGTCTTCCGAATGGGAGCGCACCTGCAAGCCGTTCTGCACCTGACGAGGCACACCGGAACACTGCGTATTCTGTGTTGACGGCGGCTGCGGTCCCGCCGGCCCGCTGGCCGCGCTGATCGCGTCATGGTAGTCTCGGTCCCGGCGGGGGAATGAGGCTGGTATGGCGGATCGCGGGATCATCCTTCTCCTCGGCACCACCAAGGGTGCGTTTCTTCTCTCCGGCGGCCCGGATCGCTCGGGCTGGAAGGTGCGCGGGCCGTTCTGCGACGGCTGGCCGATCAACCACATGATCGCTGACCCGGCCACAGGTGCAGTATGGGCAGGCGGTGGCGGCGACTGGTTTGGCGCAGGCGTCTGGCGCTCCGGCGATATGGGCGCAAGCTGGGAGGTAACCCGCCTCACCCGTGGCGCCATGGATGACTGGGCCGCCGAGGATGCAGATTTCGCCGCTATGATCGGCTGGAGTGACGCGCCGTTGCCGTTCGAGGACGGGTTCTCGCAGATCTGGTCGCTCGGCCACGCGCACGGTACGCTCTTCGCCGGTACGAAACCGGCTCGGCTGCTGGCAAGCCGCGATGGCGGCGCAAGCTGGGAAGTCGTGACGGGCTTGAGCGAGCACCCCTCGGCTGAAAGCTGGAACCCCGGTGCCGCGGGCCTTGTGCTCCATACCATCGTGTCGGACCAGGCGGATGCGCAAAAGCTCTGGATCGGCATTTCGGCCGCCGGGGTCTTCGCGACCGAGGATGGCGGCGCGACCTGGGAGCGGCGTAATCGCATGTCGAACGCAGGCGCCTGCCAGGGACACGACCATCCCGCCGCGCCGCGGGATGGAGAGATCGGGCACTGCGTGCACAATATGATGCGCGCGCCGGGGCAGGGCGATCTGCTCTACCAGCAGAACCACCACGGGGTCTGGCGGTCCTCGGACGGCGGGCGCAACTGGGATGATATCACACCGGGTCTGCCCTCGACCTTTGGCTTCCCGATCCGCGTGCACCCGCGCGATCCCCAGACACTCTGGACCCTGCCGCTCAACGGCGACATGGCGGGGCGGTATCCACCCGATGCGGCCGCCGCCGTCTGGCGCTCCCGCGATGGCGGGGAAAGCTGGGAGGCCTGCCGGGCCGGGTTGCCGCAGCAGGCCTGCTTCTTCACGGTCCTGCGCCAGGCGATGTCGAGCGATACCTTCGCGCCCGCCGGGATCTATTTCGGGACCAACAGCGGCTCCGTCTTCGCGAGCCTCGACGAAGGCGATAGCTGGGAGGAGATCGCCCGGCACCTGCCTACGATCCTTTCGGTTGAGGTTATGGAAGTGGCCTAATCACCTCCAACTGCAGCATTTTCACAGATCAACGCTCAACCTACGCGAGGGATTGATGCCCGGAAGCGCTAGGTTCATCCGCTGCTCTTGTACTCCTTCACCGGAACCGCGCCGTAATCCGCCAGACGCTTTGAGGCGAGGGTCGATTTCTCTCGGGTCTCGGTCAGCGCATCGGCGGGCAGATTCAGCGACCATGCCTGTTCGCGCTCATCCAGGATCTGCGCATCCGACATGGCATTTCCGCCCGGCATCCAGATGGACCGGCCCCAGCCTGCGCCCGCGCGATTGAGGCCGAGCCAGGCCATCTCAGTCTCCATGGACCGGGTCAGGACCGTCTCGTGCCAGGCCTGGAAGGCGAACTGCTCGGAATGCGCGGCACATTGCAGGACAAGATCGACCCCGGCCTGTCGCAGCCGCTCGGCTAAGGGGGCGAAGCGGAGGTCGAAGCATATGATCGGTGCGATCTTCAAATCATTGATCTGAAACACCAAGATCTGATCGCCGGGGATGAAATGGAGCACCTCGCCCGCGTGTGAGCTACCTGCGATATGCAGCTTGTCGTAACGTCCGATCAGGCCGCCATCGGGGCCCATTACGCCCTGGCTGATATGCCGCCCCTTTGGCCCGCGATGGGGAAAGCCGTAGACGATGGTCGACTTCAGCTTCCGGGCAAGGTCCGAGAATGTGTCGTAGCTCGGCCCGGCGAGCGGCTCCTCAAGCGCGTCGAGAACACCGAACGCCTCGTCGGAATACTCGATCGACGAGAGCTCTGGCAGCACGATCAGGTCATACTGCCCTGGTTCGGCCGCGCTCGTGATCTTCTGGCTCACCAGCTCGAGATGACTGTCCCGGTCCGCGGCGCTTCGCGTCTCGGGCACCGTGATTTGGCAGGCGAGGATCCGGAGATCTGACATCAGCGGGATTTCTTCCAGTCCTCGTAGCGTGCCTTTGTCTCGTCGCTCATCGGGTAGAGACCGGGGAGCGCCGCGTCGTGGTCGAGCACCTGATCCATGATCCAGCCCTCCATGCGTTCCTGCTCCGGCGCGTGCTCGAGTACATGATCGAGCTCGGCCGCGGGGATCAGGACGGCACCGTCCTCATCGGCGACAACCACATCATCGGGGAAGACAGCGACCCCGCCGCAACCGATCGGTTGCTGCCAGTCGACAAAGGTGAGCCCGGCGATGGAGGCAGGTGCGGCCACCCCTTGGCACCAGACCGGAAGACCGGTGCGGCGCACGCCCTCTGCGTCGCGCAAAACGCCGTCGGTCACCAGAGCCGTCACGCCGCGTTTGGCCATCCGGGCGCACAGGATATCGCCGAAGACCCCGGCATCGGTCACGCCCATGGCGTCGATCACGCAGATCACCCCCTCCGGCATCGCCTCG
The DNA here is from genome assembly GCA_039180675.1 of Pseudomonadota bacterium. Lineage (GTDB taxonomy): Bacteria > Pseudomonadota > Alphaproteobacteria > Rhodobacterales > Rhodobacteraceae > Thermohalobaculum. The sequence goes on from JBCDDC010000013.1 coordinate 16,401, forward strand.
ATCGCCGCACGGGTCGATTTGGGCGACATCCAAGAGGCGGGGGTCGCGAGATCCTCCCGCCCCGGCACGAAACGCAGGGTGAAGGCGGGGCCGACCAGCCTCTCCGGCCCCGCCGCCATCGGGCGCGCCCCGCGCATCCACAGGTTCCGCAACCCGCGCTTGAGCAGGATCGTGGTGATCGTGGCCGTGGTCACGCCCTTGAGCGTCTCGATCGCCCGTGCATCCAATGACATGAGAGGTCCTTTCGCGTTCTTCGAGCGCCATTGGCCCCAATCCCGAGCCGAGGTCAAGGGGCGCTTGACAGGGCCGGGGGCGGGGGCAAGCGTGCGGCGGATGGGATATCTCCTGGAATGGGTCGGCGCCCGGGCGCGCTGGGTGCTGGCGGTCGGCGTGATCGCTGCGTTTTTCATGCCCGAGATCAGTGCTGCGCTGCGTCCCTTTCTGACCCCCCTGGTCGCTTTCGTCTTTTGCATCGCGATGGCGCGGATCGACCTGCCGGACATGGCCCGGCGGCTGACCCGGCCCGTGCATCTTATGCGGCTCACGCTCTGGTCACTGGGCCTGATGGCCGTGACGCCTGCGATCTACTGGCTGATCGGGCACGGGGTTGGGTTGCCGGAGAGCTACGTCGCGGCGCTGGTCTACTCGGGCGTCACCCCGCCCATCACGTCCGCCGCCGCGCTCTGCCTGATCATCGGGCTCAACGCGGTCTTCGCGCTTGAGCTCACGATGATGGCGAGCCTGTTGACCCCGCTGATCGGGCCGGTGGTCGTGCTGCTCCTGCTGGGGGACACGGTGCCCGTGGATGCCGTCTCGTTAGGCCTCAGGGTTGGGGGCATGATTATCGGCGGGGCTGTGGCGGCCTATGCGCTGCAGAGGCTGATGGGCCGCGCGCGGATCCAGCGCAATGCAGGCGCCTTTGACGGGATGGCGGCGATCGCCATGTGGCTGGTCGTGGTCGCAGTGCTCGACGGGGCGGGGAGCCGGATCTTGGGCGCGCCGGAGGAGGCCGCCTGTCTTTTGCTGCTCGCGCTCGCATTCAATTTCGGTGGGCAGGCGGTCTGGGCTCTGGTCTTTCAAGCAACGACGCCTGACAAGGCCGGCGCGGCCAGCCTCATGTGGGGCAACCGGACGGTCGCGATCTATCTCGCGGCGCTGCCTTTCGACCCGGTCTTCGCGCTCTATGTTGCATTCTCTCAGATCCCGATGCTTTTCACACCGCTGGTCATGGGGGCCTATCTCGCGCGGGTGGAGCGGACGCCGAGGCCGGAGGGTTAGGCATGGCACGACATGAGCTCGACGACCTGCTGGCTGTAAGCTCCGGCTGATGATCTCGCACTTTCTCTACGCGGCGATTTCCAGCGCCTTCGCGGCCTTCGTCGCGCTGTTTCTGATCATCAATGCGGGGTTGCGGATGTTTCCGGCAGGCAAGCGGTTTCTGGCGGAAGCGCGCTCGCGCGGGCAGCTCACGGCACCTTATCGCTGGTCGATGCCGCTCTCAGTGCATGCGGTCTTCATGCTTGCAGGGGTCGCTGCGGTATTGGCAGGGCTCGTAACATGGATTGCGATCCGGTCGGGCCTGCATTGAGACGGTTCTGATCAAGGACGCGCGACATTGACAACGCCGGATGCCGCGCCAAGCTCGGGGACGTGCTTGCGTGGGCCGGGGAGGGAGATCGTTTGACGTCACGGACGGCATGTTTCGCTTTCCTGTTCGCCGTTATCGGGGTGAGCCCTATGGCTCAGAAACCGGCGGCAGAGACGGCCGAGCCGGACCCGGCGCCCACGCATGTTTTCCAGCGCCCGACGATCGCCGCGATCGAACGCGAGATCCTGATCCTTCTGCAGATCGGGGCCCGTGACCGTGCGGCCGCGCGCTTGGACGCGACCCTCGCCAAGCATCCGGATGTGGAGGGCCTCCATTTTCTCAAAGGTCTCCATCTCGCGGTGTCCGGGGAGCGGGATGCCGCGGTGGACAGCCTGACCACCGCGTGGCGCATGGGAGACCGCCAGCTCAGGCCACTCCAGTCCCAGGAACAGTTCGCATGGATCTTTGAGGACCCGGCGATCATCACGCTGCTTGCGGAAGAAGACCTGCCATTCACGCCGCCGGATCCCGTAGGCGCGACCCAGGGGACCGCTTTGGTCGAGGCGGATGGCACCGCATGGAACCCAGCGATCCAGCGGCTGGTGAGCCCATTCGCCCTGCCGGGACGGCTAGACACAAAACCCGTGATGACCGGGCCGAGCGCGATCGCGCGCCGGCTCCGCCAGCTTGTGATCTCGGGTAAGGCTGCGGGTCTCGCAGGTGTGTTCTACGACAATCGAGACCGTGGGCATGGCCCCATGCGCACGGCCAAGTTTCCGCAGCTCACCAGCATCGCCTATGACGCTGAGGCACAGGCGCGCGGGCTCGATTACGGGCTGAACACTCAGATCACTTTCGAAGGCATTACGTTTGGCAATTCGTCGACCGCGATCACCGGGCAGCAATGGCGCTCGCAGGGTCGGTTCGCGCTGACCCAGCCGCTCGGGCCGATGCTGGCGGCGCAGTCCTACCGGCTCAATCAGATCTATCTCTTCCCGGAGCATCGCGATCACGATCAGGGCGGGCGGACAGGCAGGGGCGATCTCTACCCTGCCAACACCCCTTTCATGCTGTTCAGCCAGGGTTCATCGGGCTCCGAGCGGCGGATGCTTGACGCGATCGCTATCATTCTTGCCGCCCTGCCGCGGGATACGCGGGCGCTGCTGGAAGAGGAGGGTCTCATCGCCCCGGCGGTGCAGCAGATCTTCCGGCGCGGGCAGGTGGGCATCGGCTCGGACGCTGATTACCTCTCGCCGCGCGCCCATCCGACTGTGTTCGACAGCAAGAACGCGTCTCTGGAGAGGATGATCGATCTTGCGCAGGCGATGCGGGCGGATCAGATCCCGCCCGCGGTCGTTCTCGATGTCGTGGCAGAGAGCCGTAATCCTGCGCCCTTCGCGGATGGGACCAACGAGGGGCTCTTCACGACCCCCTTCGCCATCGCGCGCATCCACCGCTCCCTGGAGCGCACCCGCCAGATGACCGTCAGCGCCGGGAGAACGGAGGACCCCAACGGCCTGCCGCTGACCTTCGAATGGGTGGTGCTGCGCGGCCTTCCGGACCGGGTGCGTATCACGCCCAGGGGCACGCAGAACGAGACCGCGCAGATCGAGATCGACTGGCACCCGCGTTTCGAGGCGGCGTCCCCACCAGGCATGCCGACCCAACGCGTCGATATCGGTGTCTTTGCCCATAACGGGCACCAATGGTCGGCGCCCTCGTTCATTTCCGTCTCTTTTCCACCCCGGCAGCAGAGAACCTATAACGGAGAGGGGCGGCTGGTTGAGATCGACTATCGGGATCCTGCGCTGAGAGAACTCTATGCCGATCCCTTGCTCTTCGTTGAGCGGGACTGGACGGACCGGTTTATCTATACCGATGATGGCAGATCTGCGGGCTGGGTCAGGGGCCGAGGTGGGCAGGAGACCGGCTTTACCCGCCACGGTCTCAAGATCATCGAGCGGGACGCACAGGGCCGACCAGCCATCGCGGAGTTCGTGACCTATCCGATCGACAGGTCCAAAGCCGCAAGGCCCCGCGTGGTCGAGACACCAACGGGACAGCAGGCGCGGTACGAGTACAAATCGGAGGAGGATCTGCTAGGCGAGCCTGTGCTCATCCGACGCACCGAGTGAACTAACCTGTCCGGCGCTTGCCTTGCTTCGGCGCCTCGTGGCTTGTCGAGGTGGGTTTCGCGGCGGGCACGAGCGTCTCGCGCTCGATATCCTCGTCCCACATCACGAACTCCTCATGCTCGCTGCGGGCATGGGGCGAGAGGACGAGACCCCGCGTGAAGACCGGGCGCAACCCGGGCAGGATCGCCAGTGGAAAGACGAGACCGGCGCCGCCCAGCCAGAAGACAAGCAGGATCTGCATCGGGGAAAGGCCAGGAGCGGTGAGTGCCACGAGCCCGGCGAGGCCATAGCTGACGAAAAGCAGTCTGAGCGGATAAGCGATCATGGCCTTCACCCGACCACGACTCGGGTTAACACCAGGTTAGGATTTCAGAGGAGACCGAGAGAGCGGAAGCTCGCATCCTCCTCCTTGCCGATCACCACATGATCATGGACGACGATGCCCATGGTGCGCCCCGCTTCGACGATCTGCCGGGTCATGTCGATGTCCTGCGTGCTGGGCGTCGGATCACCCGAGGGGTGGTTGTGAACCAGGATCAGTGCGCTCGCATTCAGCTCCAGCGCGCGCTTGACGATCTCGCGCGGGTAGACGGGTACATGATCGACCGTGCCAGAGGCCTGAACCTCGTCGGCGATCAGCACGTTCTTGCGGTCGAGGAAAAGGATCCGGAACTGCTCGGTCTCGCGATGCGCCATGCAGGTTTTGCAGTAGTCCATGAGCTGGGTCCAACTGCTAAGGGCCGGACGGTTGATCACGCGCGCACGGGCCAGCCGCTGGGCCGCTGCCTCGACCACCTTCAGTTCACAGATCACCGCGTCGCCGACACCGGCAACATCGGCGAGGCGGGAGACAGGTGCGGAAATCACGCCGTTGAAGTCGCCAAAACGCGTCAGCAGAGCCTTGGCCAGCGGCTTGACGTCCCGCCGCGGGATGGCGCGGAACAGCACCAGTTCAAGCATCTCGTAATCGGCGAGGCTGCTGGCGCCGGAGTGCAGGAACCGGTGGCGCAGGCGGCTGCGATGATTGTGATAGTGCTTGGCATCCGGGGGTGCGGCATTCTCACGCGTCGCGGGTCCTCTGTCCTGTGCGTCGAACAGAGTGCCTGCCGCCATTTCGTGAAATTCGCCCATCCGTTCCCTTCCGCTCGCCAATACCTCCTGACTGCGCTGAAAGAGTTAACGTCTGGTTAGCCATAATCGCGCCCTTTCGCTGCGGCAAAGATGGCGGATTGCCGGGCCCGACCAATCCGCCTATCGTCCCGCGCAGCGACCGGGCGTGGCGGAACTGGTAGACGCAAGGGACTTAAAATCCCTCGACCAAAGGTCATGCGGGTTCGATTCCCGCCGCCCGGACCAGAGACTGATCATCATATTTAGACGATCATTCGACAGGCGGGCGTCGGTATTCCTCCTTCGGCCCGTTCCTGGCGCGAAGCAAGAGGCTGGCGATCGGTGTCGGACGCGCTTATGCAATGGGCCTGTTCGGCGCGCACAACAAAGAGGCAGTCCCATGTTCCATGCATCGATGAATTTCGCGCTCGGCGAGGAGGTCGAGGCGGTGCGGGAGACCGCGCATCGCTTTGCGCAGGACCGGTTGGCGCCGATCGCGGCCGATGTGGACCGGGAGAACGCGTTTGACCGGTCGATCTGGCGAGAGTTGGGGGACCTTGGGCTTCTTGGGATCACGGTGCCTGAGGAGATGGGTGGCGCAGGCATGGGCTATGTCGCTCACACCGTGGCGATCGAGGAGATTAGCCGGGCGTCTGCCTCGGTCGGGCTCAGCTATGGGGCGCATTCGAACCTTTGCGTCAATCAGATCAAGATCAATGGCACGCCGGAGCAGCGCGAGAAATACCTGCCGAACCTGATCTCTGGCGCTCATGTCGGCGCGCTGGCGATGAGCGAGCCGGGGGCGGGGTCGGACGTGGTCTCCATGAAGCTCCGCGCCGAGAAGCGCAATGATCGCTATGTGTTAAACGGGAACAAGTTCTGGATCACCAATGGGCCGGACGCCGACACACTGGTGGTATACGCCAAGACCAACCCGGATGCGGGGCCGAAGGGCATCACGGCTTTTCTGATCGAGCGGGAGATGGCCGGGTTCTCGACCGGCGCCAAGCTCGACAAGCTCGGCATGCGGGGGTCCAACACCTGTGAGTTGATCTTCGAGGATTGCGAGGTGCCGTTTGAGAACGTGCTGGGCGAAGAGGGCAAGGGCGTCAATGTCCTGATGTCCGGCCTCGACTACGAGCGGGTGGTTCTCGCGGGCGGGCCGCTGGGGATAATGGCGGCTGCGATGGATGCGGTCGTGCCCTATATTCATGAGCGAAAACAATTCGGTAAGCCGATCGGCGAGTTCCAGCTCATGCAGGGGAAAGTCGCCGATATGTATACCACGATGAACGCCTGCCGGGCCTATGTCTACGCGGTCGCCGCGGCCTGTGACCGGGGTGAGACGACCCGCAAGGACGCTGCCGGATGCATCCTCTACGCGGCCGAAAAGGCGACCCAGGTGGCGCTGGAGGCGATCCAAGCCTTTGGAGGTGCCGGATATCTCAACGACATGCCGACCGGGCGCCTGCTGCGCGATGCGAAGCTCTATGAGATCGGGGCGGGAACGTCGGAGATCCGCCGGATGCTGATCGGCCGGGAGATGTTCAACGAGACGGCGTGACCTACGATCTTGCGCGATTTTCCACGACAATTGTCGCAGATTCCACAGGTTAACGGATCTCCGACAAAACCGGATCTTTTGTCGGGCGTTCCAGACAAACCGCGACAAACATCGAACTCCGGTCATCGGGCTCTCGGTGCGTGTCTCAGACGCGGGAAGCATTTCGGCACCCGGCCCCGGTTAGGCTGGGCGACGATCTGATCCCGGTCGCGGTAGAGAATGCGCCCCGGGTCCGTGGTCCGGATCTCGCCGATCGGCACGCCGAGCTCGGTCATCGCCCAGGCGAGGTAGCGGAAACCTGTCACCAGATCCCGCCGCTCCGCGCGGACCCAGCAGAGGCTCAGCCGCCCGTCCCTGGTTTGTGAGAAATCCGAGACGCATTCGGGCTCGACCATGCCGTAGAGCACGCCGAACGCATCCTCATAGGCCGCAATCAGCCAGGCCGGCTGGTCCTCCAGCCAGATAAAGTGCGCCGCGTTGTAGATGCCAAGCTCGGCATCCAGATACGGGTGACGGTGCCCGCAGACGAAACGGAGATACATCGGACCAACGCATGCTGGGGCATGCGCCTTCGAAGAGATGTCACTGGGGTGGAAAGGGGCCGAGCCCACTCAGATCAGTCTGAGCAGGGAGGCCGCTTGGTCGCGATGTGGGTCAGGACGAGCATGTCGCTCTCCTCCATCTCGCCGGGGCATGTTGGATAAGCCGAATCGGGAGGGTGGATCAAGGCAAGGGAGCAGGCGTTGGACCGGACGCGGTCTGGGTACGGCCTTTTCCTCGCCAATGGCGATGTCTCGAAGACCATTTCGCTGGGCGAAGTGGATCGAAACCGCCGCCTCTCAAATTGGCTCGATTCCGGAGAGACGGTTCGTTTAGTTTCGAGGGTGTCGCTTCATCGGACGAGACTGGATGAGCGGCTCCTCTGTGATGCTGGATGACCGATAATCAGGTGGTCGGCCGCCTGCGAGCAAATGCGCTGTGCGGCATTGACCAGGCGAACCAAACCTGGACCGCTGGGGCGTTTGCCGCGCTTTCCTCCCGGGTTTCCCGTCTCGTGGAAGTGAGCGGCATTTTCGTCACTATGCCTTGTGGCGGGCCTGAAATCGCCTATCTGCCGCGAAATACTTGGCGATTGCGCGCATCACACCCTTTGTTCTGCGCGGCCATGACGCAGCGTTGCAATTGACGTTTGCTGAGGTTGATCGCTAGGAACAACCGGTTTTCAGGCGCTAGCCAAGGGAGCGCGCGATGAGCGACTTCGACCGCGAGGCAATGGAATACGATGTGGTGATCGTGGGTGCTGGACCATCGGGTCTGAGCGCTGCGATCCGGCTGAAGCAGTTGGCGGGCGACGATATCTCCGTCGTCGTGCTGGAGAAGGGCTCCGAGGTCGGCGCCCATATCCTGTCGGGCGCCGTGCTCGACCCGGTCGGCCTCGATACCCTGATCCCGGACTGGAAGGAGAAGGGCGCACCGCTCAACACGCCAGTCACCTCGGACCGGTTCAAGATGCTGGGCCCGAATGGTGATCTCAGCCTGCCGGTCTGGGCGATGCCGCCGCTGATGTCGAACCACGGCACCTACATCGTCTCGATGGGCAATGTCTGCCGCTGGATGGCGGAACAGGCCGAGGAGATGGGGGTCGAGATCTTCCCCGGCATGGCGTGCTCGGAACTGGTCTACGACGAGGATGGCCGGGTAAAGGGCGTGGTCGCGGGCGAGTTCGGCAAGAACCCGGACGGCACGCCGGGCGATGGCTACGAGCCGGGCATGGAGCTCCACGGCAAATACGTGATGCTGGCCGAGGGGGTGCGCGGCTCGCTCTCAAAGGAAGCGATCGCGAAATACGACCTCGCCGCCGGGAAGGAGCCCCAGAAATACGGGATCGGGATGAAGGAACTCTGGGAAGTGAAGCCCGAGAACCATCACCCCGGCCAGGTTACCCACACCATGGGTTGGCCGCTGGGCGGCAATGCCGGTGGCGGGAGCTTCATGTACCATCTCGAGAACAACCAGGTCTATGTGGGCTTCGTGGTGCACCTGAACTACGAGAACCCGCATATCTTCCCCTACATGGAATTCCAGCGTTTCAAGCATCACCCGGCGATCGCCGAGGTGCTGGAGGGCGGCAAGCGCATCGCCTATGGCGCCCGCGCGATCACCGAGGGCGGCTGGCAGGCCCTGCCGAAGCTGACCTTCCCGGGCGGCGTGCTCCTCGGCTGCGCGGCCGGCATGGTCAACGTGCCGCGCATCAAGGGCAACCACAACGCGATGCTCTCAGGGATAGCGGCGGCCGAAGCGGCGTTCGCGGCGATCGGCGATGGGCGCGAGGGCGACGAGTTGACCACCTATGAGGAGGATGTCCGCAGCGGCCCGATTGCCAAGGACCTGAAGCCGGTACGCAACGTCAAACCGCTCTGGTCGAAATATGGGCTTCTCGCCTCGCTCGGGCTCGGCGCCATCGACATGTGGGTCGCTAATCTCATCGGCTGGAACCCGTTCGGCACAATCGGGCACGGCAAATCCGATGCGGCCGCCACCGGCAAGGCGGCGGATTTTGCGCCGATCGACTACCCGAAGCCAGACGGCAAGCTCAGCTTCGACCGGCTGACCAACGTGGCCTACAGCTTCACCAATCACGAGGAGAGCCAGCCCGCGCATCTGACGCTGGGCGATGCGTCGATCCCGATCGATATCAACCTGCCGGAATATGCCGAGCCGGCACAGCGCTACTGCCCGGCGGGTGTTTACGAGGTGGTGCGCGAGGATGACGGGTCGAACCCGCGGTTCCAGATCAACTTCCAGAACTGCGTGCACTGCAAGACCTGCGATATCAAGGATCCCAGCCAGAACATCACCTGGGTGACCCCGCAGGGCGGTGACGGCCCGAACTACCCCAACATGTGACGAGCCAAGCGGAATGCCCGGCCAAGGCCGGGCATACGCCTATGAATGGCGTTTTGCGGCAGGCGCAAAACGCGGTGGCGCCCGGGTCTTTGCGCTGCGGGCCGCAACAAGCGCCAATTCCTCGATCCAGCGAAGCGACGGATCGAGGGTATGTCGTATCGGGCTTCAGCCCGATGCCGCTTGGCTCAGCAGGCGGTGCTTCAGATACTGGTAGAAGTCCCAGATCGTGCCTTCGTAATCGGCGGGCGCCAGCGGACCACCGGTTGCGAAACGGCTTCTCAGCCCCTTCTGCATATCGATGAGCCGCGCCTTGTCCTCGGCGTTAAAGGCGGTGGCAAAAGCTGCCCGGGCGTCCGCCTCGCCGCCCTCGAACGTTGTCTCCCGCGCGATGACGCCCCAGCGGGTCTGCACGCATTCGGGCCCTTCCGGCGTCAGGCTCATATAGACCGCGGAGTTGGGCGAGATCGCCGCGACGAAGCCTGGATAGATCCAGACCATCATCGACAGCGCGCGCTCTTCCTCGGTCATGTCCGCGTGGGCCTCGGTGCGGCCGCGAAAACCGGGGTCGTAATGGGCCTTGTAGGTCGTGAAGTCCGGCCCGTGCGGCCCCTTGCGGCAGAGCTTTGTCGGCGTCATCGGGTGCAGCGTCTTCAGATGCACCTGGCTCAGGTGGTAGCCCTCCATGAAGTTCTCCGCGAGGCCCTTCCAGTTCACCTCCCAGGTTTCGGTCTCGGCATGGGCCGTGCGCATCTCTTCCGCGTGGTGGTTTCGAACCAGGGGATCCAGATCGGTCAACAGCGGTGCGAGCGGCTCCGCCGTGCCGTCGAGATTGACAAACACCCAGCCCATCCACTCGGTAACCGGAAACGAGGGCAGGGCGCAGGACGTCTTCTCGAACCCTGGCTGATCATCGAGCAGCGGCGCGCGCACCAGACGTCCTTCCAAGTCATAGGTCCAGGCATGATACGGGCAGAGCAAACGCTTCACCGAGCCGCTCCCATGTACCAGACGGCTGCCGCGATGGCGGCAGACATTGCTGAGGACCCGGATCCCCTGCTTGCTGCGGGTCACCACCAACGGTTCATCCAGGACCTCGCGGGTCAGGAAATCACCCGTCTCAGGGATCTCATCGGCCCGGCAAAGGCAGATCCAGCCGGGGAGGAACAGCCGCTCGATCTCGGCCTCCAGCACCGAAGGGTCGCGGTAGAACGTCGGCGGCATCGCAACCGGCCGCGCGCCGGGAGAGACGGTTGAGAGGGCATCTCGCCAAAGACGGGTCATGCCGTGCATCCTCGAGTTTTATCCCGCCATCCTGTCCAATCCGGCGCTTCCCGGCAATCAGAGAGTCACCGGACAAGGTTTCGAACCCGAAAGAAATTCGGATGGGGCATTTCATCCCGAGGCCTATATAGAACGGCCAAGACAAGGACATGCCATGCAGTTGACCCCAGACATGATGCACCCGCGGCGCTATCCGCTCACCCACGAGTTGCATGCCCGGCCCTTCCAGCCCTATGACGCCCCGGGGCGGATCCTGTTCCTGGCCTTCAAGGAGCCGGTCAATGCGGCCGAGCGCGACCGGGACCTGGATCTCGCGCATCTGATCGCCTTTATCGACCGCCATGGCGGCCCGCACCCGTCGGCCAATGCGACCCATTACACCCATGATTTCGGCCGCTTCCGCCTGAAATGGGAGCAGCACACCGAATTCGTCACCTACATGCTCTACTCGCCCATCGCCGAGGAGGAGCTTTTCCAGCACACGCTCGGCGCCCTGATGGAGCCCGATTGGGTGGCCGCAGCACCCGGCAAGATTATCTCGGCGATCGAGATCGAGCTTCTCGAGGCGGATGGTCCGGACGGTGCGTCCGAACTGATCGAGACCGGGCTTCTCAAGTACTTCAACATCGACGGGCTTGCGATTGCCGCGGTGCTGGATACCGGAGCGATCGCTCTCTCGGATTTCCGCATTCACGAGGGCGGCTTCACCCGCTTCGCCCTCGTCGTGCACACCCCGCGCGGGCCGCGCCGGATCGGGCGCACGGTGCAGCGCCTGATCGAGATCGAGACCTACAAGACCCTCGCGCTCCTGGCGCTGCCCATCGCCCGGGATACCTCGCGCCGGCTCAATCAGATCGAGCTGGAGTTGACCGATCTGGTGGCCCGCGTGTCCGAGGCCGAAGGCAACGAGGCAGCCGATATCCTGACCTCGCTCTCGGCGCTTTCTGCCGAGATCGAGACGCTGTCCGCCTTCGCCGCCTTCCGTTTCGGCGCTGGCGGGGCCTATGAGAAGATCGTCCGCGACCGCATCGAGATGTTGCGCGAGAGCCGGGTCGAGGGGCGCCAGATGTTCCGCGAGTTCATGCTGCGCCGGTTCGAGCCGGCGATGGAGACTTGCCATGCGGCCGAGAGCCGGCTCGAAGCGCTCTCGGCCCGGGCCAGCCGCATCGGTGAGCTTCTGCGCACCCGCGTCGATGTCGAGGTGCAGGCCCAGAACCAGCAGCTCCTGCGCTCGATGGACACGCGCGCCGGGCTGCAACTGCGCCTCCAGCGCACGGTCGAGGGCCTGTCCTTCGTGGCCATCAGCTATTATGCGGTGAGCCTCGCAGCTTATCTGCTGACGCCGCTCGCCGCACCGCTTCGGGTCGAGAAGACCACGTTCATTGCGCTGATCGCCGTGCCGATCATCGTGGCGATCTGGCTTGGCGCCCGCGTGGTGCGCAAACGCTTCGCATCGAAGCGCGAGAGCGTGTGAAGCGCGTCGCCCCAGACCAGATCGTCCGGAAGCAGACCCTCAGAAAATCGTGTCGAGCGCCAGGCCGCCCAGGAGCATCAGCCCGCCCCAGCGGGTCGCGCGGAAGACGTAGAGGCACTGCTCCGGATCGTCCATATCCGTCGCCCTGGTCTGCCAGGACATGAAGAGCGCCATCGCGAGCACCCCGGCGAAGCCGACGATCCCGCCACCCGCGAAGAGAACCGAGGCGAGCCCGAAGACCAGAAACGCGCCGGTGAAGACCCAGAGGAAAATCGGCGTCTCGTCGCCGAACAGGCGTGCGGTCGATTTCACCCCGATCAGGGCATCGTCCTCGCGGTCCTGATGGGCGTAGATCGTGTCGTAATGCAGGGTCCAGGCGATCCCGGCGAAATACATGTAGACGGCGGCGAAACTGATGCCCTCGGCATGGGCGGCATACATCAGCAGCACCCCCCAGTTGAAGGCGATGCCGAGGAACGCCTGCGGCCAGAAGGTGAACCGCTTGGCGAACGGGTAGACCGCGACCGGGATCAGCGAGGCGACGCCCCAGGCGATCGCGGTGCCGTTGAAGGTCAGGAGAATGCAAAAGGCCAACAGCGCCTGCGCGATCAGCCAGATAACCGCGCCCGTGGGTGTTACCTGGCCAGAGGGCAGGGGGCGGGAGCGTGTCCGCTCCACCTGCCCGTCGATGCCACGGTCCTGCAGATCGTTCCAGGTGCAGCCCGCACCCCGCATCAGGAGCGCGCCGAGCGTACACGCGATGATCAGCCAGAGATCGAGCAGCCGCCACCCGGTCTCCATCGCCGCGAGCGCGATGCCCCAGTAACACGGGATCAGCAGAAGCCATGTCCCGATCGGGCGGTCGGCGCGCGAGAGCCGGAGGTAGGGCCGCGTTGCTTCCGGCGCAAACCGGTCGACCCAGTTCAGGTCAGTCGCGTCCTGAACCCTTCCATCGGGGCCGCGCCCGTTGTTATCTGTCGCTCCATCCATGCGGAGAGATATGCCACAGATGGCCGAGAAAATAAGGTTATTCGTCGAGGCGGACCTCATGGAGGGCTCTGAAATCGCCCTGCCGCGCGATCAGGCGCATTATCTGGGCGGGGTTATGCGCCGCACTGCCGGGGATACGCTGGCTGTCTTCAATGGCCGCGACGGCGAATGGCAGGTCCGGATTGCCGAGATCGGGAAGCGGGCGGGGAGGCTTGAGTGCACGGGCCTGTTGCGCCCGCAGACCGAACCGCCCGACCTCTGGCTCGCCTTCGCGCCGGTCAAGAAGGCCCGCACGGATTTCATCGCCGAGAAGGCCTGTGAAATGGGCTGCCGCCGCGTGATCCCGGTCTTCACCCGCCACACCAATTCCGAACGCGTCAATCGCGACAGGCTTCAGGCCCATGCGGTGGAAGCGGCGGAGCAATGCGGCCTGCTGAGCGTGCCCGAGGTCGCCGAACCGGTCACGCTCGACCGGTTTCTCGCCGATCTCAGCGAAAGGCAGATCCTGTTCTGTGATGAAAGCGGGGCAGGGGCGCCCGCCACTGAGGTCCTGAGGGCGCAAGGCGCGGGTCCCTGGGTCGTGCTGACGGGCCCGGAGGGTGGCTTCAGCGCCGAGGAGGCCGCGCGCCTGCGGGCCCGGGACGATGCCCATGCCGTGAGCCTTGGCCCTCGCATCCTGCGCGCCGACACTGCCGCCGTGGCCGCGCTGACGCTCTGGCAGGCTGTGCTTGGGGACTGGACGTGAAGGGGCTGAGGCCCGAGGCTGTCGCGCTCCTCCTGCGATGGGCGGAGCCGGCGGTCACGGGGCTTCTGGCGCTCTGGCTCGCCTGGGTCAGCATCGGCGCGCTGCGCACTGGCAGCCCGACGCTTCTGCTGACGCTGATCGGCACCGTGCTCTCCGGTCTCTGGTGCGCCGTCGCGCTCATGCGCGCGGTGGTGCGCCGCAAGACCGGGCAGGATCACCCGGGCGGCCCGGGCGTCGTCACGATCCAGGAGGGCCGCATCGGCTATTATGGGCCGGAGGGCGGCGGGTTCATCGTGATCGACGAGTTGATGCGGGTCGATCTGGTCGCTGCGGGCGAGCGGGGCGGCGATGCGCTCGACTGGCGCTTTCGCGATGCGGACGGTCAGGTGCTGCAGGTCCCCGCCGAAGCCGAGGGGGCCGAGAAGATCCTCGACGCCATCGGCGTGCTCAAGGATATCGACTATCCAAGCCTCGTCTCCGCCATGTTTGCAAAAGGGGTCGCCATCCATACGGTCTGGCGGCGCAGCCGCGCGATCAGCGCGCCCTGATCTTCGACAGCCACCGGATGGTCAGAAAGATCGCCCAGCCTATCACGACGAAAAAGATCATCGCCCCGCTGTTGAGCTGTGCCGGGAACAGAAAGGCGTTGAGCGCCGCCACCACGGCCCCCATCAGCCCGCCCATCAGCGCCCAAGCGGCGGAGCCGCGTTGGTCCAGCGTGCGCAGGATCCAGACCCCGGCCACGCCCAGCGTCGCCGTGAAGCCGAAGAAGAAGGGGAACAACACCAGCATATTGTCGATCGTGTAGCTCAGCGTCCCGGCGAAATCGGGCTCTGTCGAGCCACCGATGATGAAGATGATCACACTGACGGCGAGCGCCCATAGCAACGGGGTCATCACCATGGCGAAGAACATCTGGCCAATACGCGGCCACTCTGTCGAACTGTGCTCTTCCGGGGTACTCTCTGACATGGCTGAGAGACTAGCCCGCACCCGCGGGACGTGCAATTGCAAAGCGTTGCACGGCATTCATCCCAGCGTTGCGCGACCCAGAAGCTCATTGTTTGCCAAATCGCCCCCGCGTATGGTCGCGCAAAGCCAACGGAGGAGCCAATGAACGCGCCGAGCCCGATAACCCCCGCCAAGTTCGACTGGGCCGATCCCTTCCTGCTCGAGACCCAACTCTCGGAGGAGGAGCGGATGCTGCGCGACAGCGCGGCGCAGTTCGCGACCGACGTGCTGGCGCCCAAGGTGACCGAGGCTTTCGCCAATGAGACCCCCGACCCGGGCCTGATCAAGCAGATGGGCGAGTTGGGCCTGCTCGGCGTGAATATCCCCGAGGAATATGGCGGCCTCGGCGCCGGCTATGTCGCCTATGGCCTGCTCGCGCGCGAGATCGAGCGGGTCGATAGCGGCTATCGCTCGATGATGTCGGTCCAGTCCTCGCTGGTCATGTATCCGATCCACGCTTACGGGACCGAGGAGCAGCGCCGGAAATACCTCCCCGGTCTTGCCGCGGGCGACCTGATCGGCTGTTTCGGGCTGACGGAGCCGGATGCAGGCTCCGACCCCGCCGGTATGAAGACCCGCGCCGAGAAAGTGCAGGGCGGCTATGTGCTCAACGGCGCGAAGATGTGGATCTCGAACTCTCCCTTCGCCGATGTCTTCGTGATCTGGGCCAAATCCGACGCGCATGGCGGCAAGATCAAGGGCTTTGTGCTGGAGAAGGGGATGAAAGGCCTCTCCGCCCCCAAGATCGATGGCAAGCTCTCGCTCCGCGCCTCGACCACGGGCGAGATCGTGATGGACAATGTGGAGGTGCCCGAGGATGGGCTTCTGCCCAATGTCGAGGGGCTGAAGGGCCCGTTCGGCTGCCTCAACCGCGCCCGCTACGGCATCTCCTGGGGCGTCATGGGGGCTGCCGAGACCTGCTGGCATGCTGCGCGGCAATACGGGCTCGACCGCAAGCAGTTCGACCGCCCGCTGGCGCAGACCCAGCTCTTCCAGAAGAAACTCGCCGATATGCAGACCGAGATCGCGCTCGGCCTGCAGGCCTCGCTCCGCGTCGGGCGGCTGATGGAGACCGGCACCTTCGCGCCCGAGATGATCTCGATCGTCAAGCGCAACAATTGCGGCAAGGCGCTCGATATCGCCCGCCAGGCCCGCGACATGCATGGCGGCAACGGGATCTCCCAGGACTTCCCGGTGATGCGCCACATGATCAACCTCGAGACGGTGAACACCTATGAGGGCACCCACGACGTCCACGCCCTGATCCTCGGCCGCGCCCAGACCGGCCTGCAGGCGTTTTTCTGATGCGGGGTCTGGTCGTTGCCCTGATCGGGCTTGCTTTCGTAGCGACCCCGGCCCTGGCCGAGGACCGCACCGCCACCATGACGTTCAGCGGCACGGGGAATGTCACCGTGGTGCCGGACGAGGCCACGGTCTCGCTCGGTGTCGTCACGCAGGCCCGCACGGCGGCGCAGGCGCTGGCGGACAACACGCCGGCGGTGGAGCGGCTGATCGCGCTCCTGCGTGAGGTGGGCGTCGCCGATGAAGATCTCGCCACCGAGCGCTTCGATGTCTCGCCGGTCTATGGCCGGCAGGTCGACAACGCGCGTCAGATCACCGGCTATCAGGTCTCGAACAGCCTGCGGGTGCGGATCGTGAAGCTCGCCGATCTCGGGCCCGTGCTCGACAAGGCGGTCAATGCCGGGGCGACCTCGGTCGGTGCGATCCAAATGCGCTATTCCGACCGGGAAGGGGCGCTCGACGAAGCCAGGGTGCTGGCGCTTGGTGAGGCAAAGCGCAAGGCGGCACTGATGGCCGAGGCGGCGGGTTTGGCGCTCGGCGATATCCTCTCGATCCAGGAAGGTGGTGCGATCGGTCCCCGGCCCCTGCAGCGCTCCTTCGCGCTGGCCGAGGCGAGTGCCGTGCCGATCGAGCCGGGCTCCGCCACGATCAGCGCCATGGTGAGCGTGGTTTGGGAGATCGAGCCTCTGGAATAGGCACAGGGTGGGGCCGGGAGAGCGCGCCCAGACGGCGCGACGCTTTAAGTCGCAGGTGCAGGGGGTGAGGGCCAGCCGATGTCGGAGGATCTGAGGGGCATCCGCTACGCGCTGATGGCGATGGCCTGTTTCGCCGTGCAGGACGCGGTCTCCAAGCATCTGGCCGAAAGCTACCCCGTGCCGTTCTTCGTGATGCTGCGCTACTGGGCCTTCGCGCTTTTCGTCGTGGTTCTGGCGAGCCGTCGTCCGGGCGGGGTGCGGGGCGCGATGCGGACCAGGCGCCCGGTGCTGCAGATCTTCCGCGGCGTTCTGCTGGTGGTCCAGATCATGGTCTTCGTCTCGGCGCTCGATCTTCTGGGCCTTGCGCCGATGATGGCGTTTTTCGCGATCTATCCGCTCCTGATCACGATGCTCGCTGTTCCAATCCTGGGGGAGCGGGTCGGCTGGCGCCGGGCCGCGGCGGTGGGGGCGGGGTTTCTCGGGGTCCTGGTGATCCTGCGCCCGGGGCGGGAGGTCTTCGATCCGAATGCGCTGGTCGCACTTCTCGCCTCGCTCGGCATTGCGGTCTACTCGCTTCTGACACGGATCGCCGCCAAGGCGGATGGTGGGAGCGGCCCGGCGGTGTTCTATACCGGGGTCGCTGGGGCGGCGGCGATCACGCTGGTGGGGCCGTTCTACTGGACGCCGATGGCCCCGGCCGATTGGGGCTGGATGGTGCTGCTCGCGGTGGCAGGGCTGACCGGGCACTCCCTCCTGATCCGGGCCTATGAGGTGGCCGAGGCGGTGCGCCTGCAGCCCTTCGCCTACCTCCAGATGGTCTTCGGCGTGATCCTCGGCTGGAGCCTCTTCGGCGAGACGCTCGACCCGGCCATGCTTGGCGGCATGGCAATCATCATCGCCGCGGGGCTCTATGCGCTCCTGCGCGAGATCCGGGCCGCAACGCCCGGCTGAGACACCGCATCCTGCGCCGCGTTAACGCCCCGACTGTGGGACTGCCGCGCGCGCGGCGCTTGGCAACCCCCTGCGCGTGTGTCACCGCAGCGGGCCCTCCGGCCCCTGCCACACGCGCAGGTCTCTCAGCCCGCCGCGTGCGCCGCCTCACCACAAGCCGGGCGGTCCTCGCGGCGTTTCGCGTCAGCGAAACCGTCAGAGCACCCGGTCGAGATCCGCGATCACGTCCTCCGGATCCTCCAGCCCGATCGACATGCGGAAGATCCCGGGCCCGGCCCAGGCGCGATAGGCCTCGGCCTGTGCGCCCTCCAGATTGAACGAATTCGCGATCATGTCCTCGCTCGGCAGGTAGCAGATCAGGCTCCGGTGGTGGCCGAGGGAGACCGCGTAGTGGATGAGCCCGACGCCCGCGGCCACACGCTCCGCCACCGCGCGGCCTGCCTCCGCATCGCCTTTCGGCTGGAAGCTCAGCATCGCCGAGAAATTCTGCATCTGGCTCCCCGCCAGATTGTGTTGGGGGTGCGAGGCGAGACCGGGCCATGTCACCCGCTCAACCCGCGGGTCCTGCTCCAGCCACTCCGCGATCTTCCGCGCCCCGGTCTCATGGGCCTTCATCCGGAGCGGGAGGGTCGCCGCCCCGCGCAGGATCAGCCACGCGTTGAACGGGCTGAGCGCCCCGCCGTAATGCACCGTCGCCTCGGAGATCAGCGGCCGGATCAGCTCCGCTCGGGCGCAGACGGCGCCACCGAGCGCATCGCCATGCCCGCCCACGTATTTCGTCAGCGAATGCATCGTGTAATCCGCGCCAAGGCTGCAGGGGTTGCAGCCGACCGGGCTCGCGAAGGTGTTGTCGACGGCCACCCGTGCGCCGCCCTTATGCGCGATTTCCGAGATCGCCGCGATATCACTAAGCCGGATCAGCGGATTGCACGGCGTGTCGAGGAAGACGAGCTTGGTCTCCGGCCGCATGGTCTTGGCGACATTGGCCGGGTCGGACGTGTCGATCTTGCTCACTGAAATTCCCATGCGCGGCAGGGTATCGCGGGTCAGCTCCGCAATCCCGGCATAGGCGACATCGGAGAGGATCAGGTGATCGCCTGCCGACAGCTCCGCCATCAGGATCGCATGCGCCGCCGCCATGCCCGAGGCATAACAGGCCGCGGCCTCGGTCCCCTCGAGGATCGCCATCTTGCGCTCCAGCGCTGCGACCGTCGGGTTGCCCCAGCGCGCATAGACGAATGGGCTCTCCTCGGTCAGCTCAAGCGCCGAGAACCCCTCCGGCCGGTCGGTCACATAGGTCGACGACATGACGATATTGGGCGAGGAGGCCCCGGTCACCGGGTCGGGCTGCTCGCCGCCATGGATCGCGAGGGTCTGGGGACCGGCGGTGGAGATGTCGAGGGATTTGGCCATGGGGATGCTCCGCTTCTGGGGCGTTCTTGGTCGGTGCAATCCCTGCTGTCGTCAAGCGCTTTCGGCGCGCGTCGTCACTGATCCGATCCGTTCTCCTTGGGCGGTGCTTCCTCCGGCGGATCGCGGCCCTGGTCGATCCCGAGCTGGATCAGCTCGTAAAGCGTGCCACGCTCCAGCACGCGCTGGCGTTCCCCAGGCAGCTTGGTGCGGAGAGCCGCGATCCGCCCGCTCTCGACCCCGCCCGGCGCATGGACGACATGCGCCACGTCGAAGCCGTCGAGCGCCCGCGCCCCGCCGCTGAGCGCTGCCTCCGCATCCGCCACGATCATGGGCTGCTCGCCCGGCAGACCCAGCGCGATCTGATAGGGCAGGGCATCGGGCGGAGCGCCCGGCGCCCTGTCGATCACGACCACGTCGGCCAGATCACGCATCGCCGCGATCTTGTCTGCCACCCGCCATTGCGCCTCCCCCCGCTCGGTCGCGGCCGTGATCGCGCCGGTGAGCCCGTGGGCGAGGATCAGTGGGGCGGCGATGATCTTGGTCTGCGGGCTGAGCGCCCCGGCGCCCAGCACGATCGCCACCAGCGGCGTGAGCGCGACGAGCACGACCGGCGCAGCATGCAGCCCGGGCAGCGCCAGATAGAAGCCGAGGGAGGCCGCCGCCGCGAGACCCGCCGCCGCGAACTCGGCCCTCTCGCGTCCGCGCAGCAGCCCGTTCAGACCCGCGATCACGGCCGCGGCGGCCAGGGCCGCCAGCAGCAGCCGCATCTCCGCCGGTGGCCGCGCCCGCCCGGGCGCGGAGGCGCCCAGAACCTCGGCAAAGCTGTAGGTCCCGACCGGGTCGTCTGCGAGGGTCAACGCCAACGGCGCCTGAGCCGCCTGCGACGGGGCCAGCACCGCCGCGAGCGCGACTGTGATCAATGGGAGGCTCGCGCTCAGCGCGATCGCCCAGGCACGCATACGCTCCCCGGGGTCGAGCCGCAGCAAGCCTGCCAGCAGCAGAACCAGTGCCGCTGGGAGAGCCACCAGCGCCGAGGCTGCTGCAATTCCGCTGCCGGCGCCCAGCATCAGCGCCCGCCCTGGGCTCAGCCGCCGCCTGCGGATCCCGGCCGAGGCGGCCGAGAGCGCCATCGCCACGCCGAGGATCGCAAGCGCTTCTGGTCCCGCGGCGGCGCCTGCCAGTTGCGCCCCGGGCAGAAGCAGCAGCACCCCCATCAGAAAGAGCTGATCGCGCTGGTGATGCGCGATGCGGCGGAACATCGGCCAGAGCGCTGCCACCGCGAGGCCGAGCGCCAGGGCCGACAGCGCGCGCAGCGGCTGCAGGCCCCCCGGCAGCCCATCGAGCGCCCAGGCAAGCGCGGTCCAGAGCGGCGCATGCGTGCCCCCCTCGGCCACGGACCAGAGCGCGCCATCGAGCCCGCCACCCGCCTCGGTCATCGCCCGCACGGTCGCGGCATCGGTCAACCCCTCGGGCCAGAGCGGCATCGCCTGCCCGGTGACCTGCAACAGGAGCACCACCTCGCGATAGAGGGGTGGCGCTGCGATCAGTGCATAGGAGAGGAGGGCGACGGCCAGGCCGACCGATCCCATCGCCAGATAGCGGAAAGGGCTCATCGCGCGGGCCTCAACCGGCCTGTTCCGGCCGGGGTACCGAGATCTCGATCAGATTGTCGTCCGGATCGCGCAGGTAGACCGACATGATCGGCCCCGTGGCCCCGGTTCGCGGCACCGGGCCTTCCTCGATCGCGACCCCGGCCACCTCGATCCTTGCCACGACATCCGCGAGCGGCCGGTCCGCGAGGAAACACAGATCGCCGGAGCCTGGCGTCGGCCGCATGGCGCGCGGCGAGAATTCCCGCCCGGCCTCGTGCAGATTGATCTTCTGGCTGCCGAAGGCGAGCGCCCGGCGCCCCTCGCCGAAGACAACCTCCTCCATCCCCAGCACCCCGCAATAGAACGCCACCGTCTCCTCGATCGAGGCGACGGTCAGGACGAGATGGTCGAGACTGCGGATCACGGGATTTCTGCTCTGGATCGCCGGGCTTCTTCTGCGCTAACCCTAAAGGCCGAACCCGCACGGGAGCAAGACCATGCCCGCCGACGACCGGCCCCGCCGGAGCGAGAGCCGAACCGACGCGATGAGCCCCTGGCCCGCGCAGGCCCTCTGCCGCACGCTGGAGCTTGCGCGCCCCGAACCCGGGTCCGGCGACCCGCTGCCCCCGTTCTGGCATTGGATGTACTTCCTCGACGCCCGCCCGCGCAGCGCGCTTGGCCCCGACGGCCACCCGGCGGTGGGCGGGTTCATCCCCGAGGTCGCCCAGCCCCGACGCATGTGGGCCGGCGGGCGGCTGACGGTGCATGGCGAGTTGCCGCTCGGCCAGCCTGCCACCCGGATCTCGACCGTGACCGATGTGGTCGAGAAGACCGGCCGCGCGGGCCCGATGACCTTTGTCACCGTTCGCCACGAGGTCTCCGGCGCGAACGGCCTCGCGCTGACCGAGGAGCAGGACATCGTCTACCGCGAGGACCCGGACCCCAACGCGCCGAAACGCCCGCCGAAAGAAGCCCCGACTGACGAGACCCATGCCCGGGAGTGTTCCTGCGACAGCACGGTCCTGTTCCGCTATTCCGCGCTCACCTTCAACGGCCACAAGATCCACTACGACCTCGACCACGCGACAAGGGTCGAGGGCTATCCCGGCCTCGTCGTCCACGGCCCGCTACTGGCCACACTCCTGCTGGAACTCGCCCAAGAAATCGGCACCGTGAGCGAGTTTTCCTACCGCCTGACCGCCCCGGTCTTCGCCGATGAACCCTTCACCGCCTGCGCGCGGGAGGACGCGGAGGGCCTGAGACTCTGGGCCCGCGGCGCGGACGGGCGGCAACTGATCGAGGCTCAGAGCACATGAAATATCTCCTGCCGCTTCTTCTTCTGGCCCTACCGACCGGGGCGACCGAACCCGAGGAGATGGCCGATCTCTGTCTCGCCGCGGCGAACACCCCTGACGGCATCCCCCGCTGCATGGCGATGATTGCGACCGACTGCGCGCCCGGCGCCACCCCGGGCGACGCGATCACGCCCGAGGACGCCCAGTGCCGCAAAGCCCATGCCAGACAGATCAGCCTGGAGGCCGAGGAAACCCTGATCCGCTCCCTCCCCAACATCCTGCCGCAGGTCTACATGACCATCGAAGAAGCCTGCTCCGCCGCCCAATTCCCCGACGCCCCGATCCACGAGATCGAGATGAAAGTCGCCGGCTGCTCCTCGGCCTACTGGCTCGCGGCTTATGGGTTTTTCAAGGAAGAGATTCCGCAATGACCAGTGACGGGCAGGACGACCTTGGAGGTGCCATGTCAAGGACATCACGGGGTAAATGGACCTCTGAGCGGATGCGCTCCGTCCCAACCTTGCGCCGGGGTGCCAACCCCGGCTCGCGCCCGTCGCCGATGTCGCTCAGACCAATGGCGCAACATCGACGACCCCCATGGCGGGCGCGAAACGCGCCCACCCGGTCGAGCGCGAGCCTCCCTCAATCCGAGGCATTCGAAAGGAGATACCGCAATGTTTAAGGGCCTCATCTCCGCAATCGGATGCTGGATGCTCGCGACGACACTCGCTCACGCGGACCCGCCCAAGGTGGATTATCCGGCTTTGGTCCAAGCCTGTCTGGAGGAAATCGATGAGAGCGACCTGACCGATTGCGTCAACCGATCAAGGAGGCCATGCGGTGACCGGGCCTTGTTTTCCTCACGCGCCAACGAACACGGATGCCTGATCGTCTTTTCGAACGTCTGGCGAGGCGCCATGCACACAAACTTCTCAGAAGCCCTAGGACGCGCTGCCGAATATGAAGGCAACTGGATAACTGGAAGCACTCATGAAGGAATGGTCTGGGGCCTGATCGACGCCCAGCGCTCGTTCGAGAGCTTCGTCGAAGCTGATTGCGAGGCAAAAGCGGCTAAGTATGGCGCGGGCACTCTTCGCGGCGACGCCACTTGGATCTGTGAAATGCACCACTTCGCCAACCGTGCCGCCGAATTGCGGAGTTGGCCCTGATGTCAATACTCTCAACATCCGCTGCACCTCAGTCCGAGGCCTTCAAGGAAAACGAAGCCGCCATGCGCGTTGCCCTTGATCAGGCACGGGCGGCCATCGACTTCGCCCGCGAAGGCGGCGGCGAGAAGGCGCGGGAGCGGCATGTGGCGCGGGGCAAGCTCCTTCCCCGTGACCGCATCGAGCGGCTGCTCGACCCGGGGACCGCGTTCCTCGAGATCGGCGCCACCGCCGCCCATGACATGTATGATGGTGCGGCCCCCGGTGCGGGTGTGATCGCGGGCGTGGGCCAGGTCTCCGGCCGGCTCGCCATGATCCTGGCCAACGACGCCACCGTGAAGGGCGGCACCTACTACCCGATGACGGTCAAGAAGCACCTCCGCGCGCAGGAGATTGCCGAGGCCTGCCATCTGCCTTGCATCTACCTTGTCGACTCGGGCGGCGCGAACCTGCCGAACCAGGACGAGGTGTTCCCGGATCGCGACCATTTCGGCCGTATCTTCTTCAACCAGGCGAACATGTCCGCCAAGGGCATCCCGCAGATCGCGGTGGTCATGGGCTCCTGCACCGCGGGTGGCGCCTATGTGCCCGCGATGTCGGATGAGACGATCATCGTCGAGGGGCAGGGGACGATCTTCCTCGCCGGGCCGCCGCTCCTGAAGATGGCGACGGGCGAGATCGTCAGCGCCGAGGATCTGGGTGGCGGCGATGTGCACACCCGCCAATCAGGCGTCGCCGACCACCTGGCGCGCGACGATGAACATGCGCTGGCCATTGCCCGGCGGATCATGGCCAATCTCGGACATGCCGGCGGGTCCCATCCCGAAAGCACTCCCTTTGCACTCCCAAATCGTCCCCTCGGTTCCGGGGAGGATCCGCTCTATGACCCCGGGGAAATCCTCGGCATCGTCCCGGCCTCGACCCGCATTCCCTATGACATCCGCGAGGTGATCGCGCGGGTGGTCGACGGTTCCCGTCTGGACGAGTTCAAGCGGAGATTCTCCGAGACCATCGTGACCGGGTTTGCTGAGATCCACGGCATCCATTGCGGGATCATCGCCAATAACGGCGTGCTCTATTCTGAAAGCGCTCTTAAGGCCGCGCATTTCATCGAGCTCTGCTCTCAGCGCCGTATCCCTCTGATTTTCCTGCAGAATATCACCGGTTATATGGTCGGCCGGAAGTACGAGGCCGAAGGGATCGCCAAGCACGGCGCCAAGATGGTGACAGCGGTGGCGACGACCCAGGTGCCCAAGATCACGATGCTGGTGGGCGGCAGCTATGGCGCCGGAAACTACGGGATGTGCGGGCGCGCCTACTCGCCGAGGTTCCTCTGGACCTGGCCGAATTCCAGGATCTCCGTGATGGGTGGCGAACAAGCCGCGGGCGTTCTCGCCACCGTCCGGAGAGAGGGCATCGAGCGGCGCGGTGGAGAGTGGTCAGAGGAGGAAGAAACCCAATTTAAACAACCGGTTATCGACCAGTTTGACCATCAGTCCCACGCGCTTTATGCCTCTGCCCGGCTCTGGGATGACGGCATCATCGACCCCCGCAAGACACGCAACGCCCTGGCCCTCAGCCTCACCGCGAGCCTGCAAACCCCGATCCCGGAGACGCGCTTCGGGGTGTTTCGGATGTAGAGGTATCGAGTTGGAATACGACAGCGACGCATACATTGCCTGCATTCAAGAGATAAAGGACAGGCTTGAAGCCATCGAGACCTTCATCAGTGCCTGCAGCGAAAGAGATTTTGTTGAACGTCAAGAGCTTGAGCTGGCAGCGTTAAATCTTAGAAAAATTTATGAACTTGCAGTTTTTGCTTCTCTATCGGCGCATCGAAAACGATTGGCCGACGAGTGGAAGAAATATTCTAAAGCATGGCGGCTCTCTCAAATTGTTAGTCGACTTGAGAGGTGGAACTCGGAGTTTTTGCAGATCTGCATCGAGTTGATCAAAACAGACGATCCTAACGCTGATCGGGCAATTAAAGTTCGAAGAGACTTGTCTCTTACGTCTGCAGAAATAAAGAAATTACATGGAGGTCATAATGAAATACTTCATGCAATCAACCCATACTCGAAACCTATTCATTATCAGGATAAGATTAAGAGTATTGTTTTGGAAAAAAGAAACGTTGAAAGATGGTTATCTAAACATCAGGTTTGCGTAGTTCCTCGACAGGCATACCTATTGGTCTCGATGTACACTACCAGCGGTCAGGTCGAGTGTGCGCTCGCGGAGCGGCTCCCTAAATGAATGATAGACTTACAAAAATCCTCATCGCCAACCGTGGAGAGATCGCCTGCCGGGTGATCCGGACGGCGCGGTCGATTGGGGTTTCGACCGTGGCGGTCTACTCGGAGGCGGATGCGGGGGCGCTGCATGTCGAGATGGCGGATGAGGCGGTTCTGATCGGTCCGGCACCGGTTTCGGAGAGTTATCTGAAGGCGGACCGGATTGTCGAAGCGGCGCTGGCAACGGGTGCTCAGGCGATTCATCCGGGGTATGGCTTCCTCAGTGAAAACCCTGAATTCGTTGAGAAAATCGAGGCGGCGGGGCTGACCTTCATCGGGCCGCCAGCCGATGCGATCCGGGCGATGGGGCTGAAGGACGCCGCGAAGAAGGCGATGGAGGCGGCGGGTGTTCCGGTCGTTCCAGGCTATCACGGGGAGGCGCAGGATGTGCCTTTCCTCGCCGAGAAGGCTGGTGAGATCGGCTACCCGGTCCTCATCAAGGCGCGGGCGGGCGGCGGTGGCAAGGGCATGCGCCGGGTCGATGACCTGGCCGATTTCGCCGATGCCCTGGCCGGAGCGCAGCGGGAGGGTGAGGCGAGTTTCGGCGACCCCCGTGTGCTGATCGAGAAGTACGTCGCCACCCCGCGCCATATCGAAATCCAGGTCTTCGGCGACAGCCACGGCAACATTGTGCATCTGCATGAGCGGGATTGCTCGCTCCAGCGCCGCCATCAGAAGGTGATCGAGGAGGCGCCTGCGCCCGGCATGACGCCGGAGATGCGCGCGGCGATGGGGGGTGCTGCCGTCAAGGCCGCGCAAGCGATCGGGTATCAGGGGGCTGGAACGATCGAGTTCATCGTCGATGCCTCCGACGGCCTACAGGAAAATGCGTTTTACTTCATGGAGATGAACACACGTCTTCAGGTTGAGCATCCGGTCACCGAGGCGATCACGGGGCTGGATCTGGTGGAATGGCAGCTTCGCGTTGCGGCGGGGGAGCCGCTGCCTCTGACGCAGGAGGAGATCCCGCTGACCGGCCACGCCTTCGAGGCGCGGATCTATGCGGAGGACCCGGTGCGGGAGTTTCTGCCCGCGACCGGCACGCTGGAGCATCTGCGCTTTCCGCCCGGCACGCGCGCCGATACCGGGGTGCGGGCCGGGGACGCGATCACACCGTTCTATGACCCGATGATCGCGAAGCTGATCACCCACGGCCCGACCCGCGAGGTCGCGCTCGGCCAGCTCAGTGCGGCGCTGCGGGAGACCGAGATTGCAGGGTCTGTGACCAATCTCAGGTTCCTCCAGGCCCTGTCGGCGCATCCCGGTTTCGCTGCGGGAGAGGTCGATACCGGGTTGATTGGGCGGGATTACGAGGCGCTTTTGGCAGCGGATCAGCCGGAACCCTTGGCCCCTGCGATTGCCGCCATGGCGGCGCTGCGGCTGGACGATCCGGTTGCGGGCCCGTTCTCCGGCCTCGGTGCCTGGCGTCTTTGGGGGTTAGCCTCGGCGGGCGTGACGCTGGAGCTGAACGGGCAGGCCCGGGTTTTCGATTTGTCAATCGATGGTGGGTTTGCCGCGGTCCGCGACGCTGAAAACACATGGGAAATCAAACTCTTGAGCGCTGGCGAGACCTGGGTGGTCGAGACGGCGTCGGGCCGTGTGTCTGCCAAGGCTGTTCGCCACCGGGGCAGGGTCACCACCTTTATCGCAGGCCGCGCCGACACGTTCACGATCGTCGATCCGCTCGCTGCAGCCGCTGCCTTGGGCGCGAGCGGGGATCAGATCATCGCCCCGATGTCGGGGCTGGTGAAGCTGGTCTCGGGCACCGTCGGCCAGACGGTCGCCGCCGGTGAGCCGCTGCTGGTGCTCGAGGCGATGAAGATGGAGCACACGCTTACCGCGCCCCGGGATGGCGTGGTCGAGGAAATCCTTGCCGCCACCGGCCAGCAGGTGGCTGAGGGGGCGGTGCTCGTCACGCTCGCATCCGAAGAGACCGGTGCAGCATGATTAATCAATTATGAAGGCTTGAGGCGTAAACTCCTCCTTGGCCGGCAACGCCATCCTTGGCGGGCCGGTACGCTCCGCCCCTTTGCTGTGTCACGCAGGATCCGGGCGGCAATTCATCAAACTGAGAACCAGACCGCCCCGGCGATAACCCGGGGCAAGGGGGGCAACAATGAGAATGAAGAATGCAGTGAAGAGGATGGACGTGGTCATCCGTTGGGTAAAGGGCATCCGCGACAGGTGGATGCTGCTGGCCTTCGTGGTGAGCGTCGCGCTCTGGGTCGAGGATATCGGCCGGGTCTACGTGGCCCTGCCGGAGCTTCTCGAGCAGAGGGCGCAGGCGATCGAGGCGCTGGAGCAACGCGTTGGCGTGCTCGAGCATCGGGTGGATCGCGCGCTCTGCCCATGGCCACGCTGCGCCCGCCGTGATGCGGGCTCTGCCATCTGACGAACGCGGGTGGCGCCGGTTGCGTCATCTGAGCCTATGCTTCGGCGGGTCGGAGGCTCCGATCCGCCGCTTTTTTGTGCTGTTGGGCTCAACACTTGTGCGCACGCGAACAGTTTGCTTATGTGGGCATCAGTACGGAGATCAGGGGGCTGTCGATGGAAACCTTTGTTCAGTTTGACCGGGTTCAGAAGAGTTATGACGGCGAGACGCTTGTCGTCAAAGACCTGAACCTCTCGATCGGCAAGGGAGAGTTCCTGACGATGCTCGGCCCCTCGGGCTCGGGCAAGACGACCTGCCTGATGATGCTGGCGGGCTTCGAGACGGCGACCCACGGCGACATCCTGCTGGGCGGCGATCCGATCAACAACATCCCGCCACACAAGCGGGGCATCGGCATGGTGTTCCAGAACTATGCGCTGTTCCCGCATATGACGGTGGCGGAGAACCTCTCCTTCCCGCTCGAAGTGCGCAAGATGAGCAAGGCGGACCGTGAGGCCAAGGTCGCGCGCGCGCTCGACATGGTGCAGATGGGTGCGTTTGGCGGGCGCCGCCCGGCGCAGCTTTCGGGCGGGCAGCAGCAGCGGATCGCCCTGGCGCGCGCGCTGGTGTTCGATGCGGAACTGGTGCTGATGGACGAGCCGCTCGGCGCGCTCGACAAGCAGCTCCGCGAGCGGATGCAGTACGAGATCAAGCACATCCACGAAAACCTCGGGATCACGGTGGTCTACGTGACCCACGACCAGTCCGAAGCGCTCACGATGTCGGACCGGATCGCCGTCTTCAATGACGGGGTCATACAGCAGCTGGCGGATCCCGAGACGCTCTATGAGCGGCCGGAGAACGCTTTCGTCGCGCAGTTCATCGGAGAGAACAACAAACTGGCCGGCAAGGTCACCTCGATGAACGGGCGGTCGGCGCGGGTCGCGCTGGACAGCGGTTCCGAGGTCGATGCGCTCGCGGTCAATTGCGGAGGTGTCGGCGAGGCGACGATGCTGTCGATCCGGCCAGAGCGGGTGGTGATCGGCGACGCGTCCATCCCCAACGCGCTTGAGGGGCAGGTGCTGGAGCTGATCTACCTCGGCGATCACATCCGCTGCCGCATGAACGTTGCCGGGAACGAGGAATTCATCGTCAAGGTGCCCAACAGCCATGCCCACGCGCTGCTCAGCGTCGGCGAGGTCACCCCGATCGGATGGCAGACCGACGACTGCCGCGCGCTGGATGCGGCCTGAGTTATCCACAGCTTGAAAACGCCCCGCAGGGCGGGTACTTTTAGGGAACATTGGCGCGGGGACGCGCCTGCTGTTTCCTAAGGTTCAATGCGTACGAAGCTGATTGCTCTGCTGGCTATCTGTTTCCCGGCCGTGGCGCTTGCCTGCCCCGAGCCGTCGGAGACCGTGTTGTTCCACTCTTGCTGGGGCAAGGCGGAAGCGCAGAGCCTGCTGCTGCCCGAAGAGAGCCCCGTGCCGCAGACCGTCACCGACCGTCTGGTCGTGACCGGGGGTTATACCGGCAAGGATGTGAGGCTGGAGCAGCGGCCGAACCCCGTTGGGATGTTCATTCACCGCGGCAGGGTGATCAACCCGACGCTCGCGCGGATGGACGGGGTGGTGATCCTCTCCTCCGATGGGGCTCTCGACATCCAGCACCGCCTCGGTGTGGAGCATGAAGGCGCCCGGTACGATCTGTCGGATGTTGCTCAGCGCCGGGCGTTTCAGGAGAGCGTGGCCGGGCAGGGCGAGACCGTGTTTCAGAGCCACCTGCTGATTGTCGACGGCACTGTCGACGTGCGGCCGAGGGAAGACGCGCCCCTTGCGGTCCGGCGTCTGCTTGTCCTCGATGAGCATGGTTTCGGGGTCTATCAGACGCGCACGGCGCTGACGCTGTTCGACGCGACGAGGGAGGTCGCCGACGCGATGGCGCCGCGCATGGCCGTCAATCTGGATATGGGGAGCTATGACTACTGTCTGGCGACCCGCGAGGGGATCGAGACGAATTGCGGCGTCCTGGCGCGCGAGAACACGCAGAAGCTCTCGAACCTGCTGGTCCTCAGCCTGAAACCTCGGGGGTAGAACGTCAGAACACTGGCATGACGCGTGGATCCTCCCCATATTTAGCGGGACGGAAGGAGGGAACGTATGTATCTGGTTGTTCTTAGGCTCGTGATCCTGTTCGCGATCCTCTCGGTCATTTACATCGCGCTGTCGGCCTACGCCCGCTATGACGAGCGCAAGAGGCTGCAATCGGAACACTCGGCAGGGGCCGGGGGTGGTCTGAGCCGCGAGGACTATATCGACCGGGGCATGGCGGTCTACGAGCGGTCCTGGCAGAAAAAGGCGCTCTATGGGGTCTTCGTCTTTCCCATGGCCGTCGCGGTCGTGCTGATCCTTATCGCAAACTACTGGTAAGCCAATGAGTTTCTTCACCTATCTGCGCTATGGGTTAGCTGCGACCATGTTCCTGCTCATGGCGGCGTTCTTACATTACTCGCTGCCTGATCGGGACATCGTGCAGATCGTCGGCACGGAAGTGGTGCGCATGGACAATGTGGAGCGCTCCGACGGCACTGTCGTGAATGTCGATCAGCCAAGGATCAATGCGGTCTGGCCGGATGGCGCGCCGAGCGTTTACCGCAACGACGATACCGACTGGAGCTGGCCGCCCTATTTCAAGTTCGACAGCGCGAACCTGCAGGCCGAGGCGCAATCCTATGCCAATCGCGGCGGGACGCGGGACTGGGTGGTGATCCGCCACTATGGCTGGCGGATCCCGATTTTCTCGATGTTTCCGAATGCGCTCTCCGTCCGCGACGCCGAGGGGCCGGACGAACAGCTCGTACCATGGTTCAACATCGTCCTGATAAGCTTTCTGGTGGTCACGCTGCTGGTGATCCGGCGGGTCATGATCATCCTATTCGACCGCCATGTGGCGCCGGTCGTCGACAGCATCGATCAGGAATTCGACGAGACGGCGGATGCGCTGTCGGATCGCTACAGGGGTCTGAAGGGGTGGTTCAGGCGGCTCATGGGCCGCTGATCAGTCATTCGCCAAGGTATTGGAGCGACCCTCAGGAACAGGAGCTTAGCTGTCCGCGGTAGCGCGCGGCCTGGCTGGCAACATCGCGGGCAGCGTTTTTCAGCCAAGCCTTCGATTGCCAACCGCCCCGGCGGAACCCGGCATGACCTTCATGGTAGTTGAGATACTGGTTGAAGGCGTCGAACATGCCGATCCCGTTTGAACGCGCCGTGCGCGCCATGTACCAGCCCACGAAGTCGGCCGCGTCCTCGAAATCGTTCCGGTCGGCGCCCGAATTGCCGGTGTCCTTGCGATACCAGTCCCAGGTGCCGTCGATGGCCTGGGCATAGCCATAGGCCGACGAGGCACGCCCGGTCGGGATCACGCCCGCGAAATAGGTCTTTGGCGGGCGCGCTTCGGCCCTGAAGGAGGATTCGCGCCAGATGATCGCCATCTGGACCTCGATCGGCGCAGACCACTTCACGGCGCTTTGCTGCGTTGCCGCGAACCATTCCGGACGCTCTGCGAAGATCGCACAGATATCGTCCTGCGACCGCGGGGGACCGCTGTAATCACGCGACGACCCACAAGAAATCAGGCTCAGCAGCAGAACTGCCGAAGCAATCGTCTTGAGGGCGGCATTCTTATTCTGCTCGACGCCTGCCATCACTTTGAAAATACTACGAACCGTGCGATGCGGCAAGTCATCGCGTGAATGTGACGATTTCGATGCAATCTCTCCCTATTTCAGTCGCACGCATCGCTATGATGTCTATTTGACGCGCTGGACAGGATAGGGCACGCGTTATATGAGCGTGCAGCCTCGATGAGCCCGAGAGGGATGAGTATGGCAATGAGCCGCGATGCAAAGTTCAAGATCGGACAGATCGTCAAGCACCGGGTACATCCGTTCCGGGGCGTGATCTTCGATGTCGATCCTGAATTCGCCAATACCGAGGAGTGGTGGGAGGCCATCCCCGAGGAAATCAGGCCCAGCAAGGATCAGCCTTTCTATCATCTCTTCGCCGAGAACGAGACGAGCTATTACGTGGCTTACGTCTCGGAGCAGAACCTGCTGCCGGACCGCTCTGGCGAGCCGGTCGACCACCCCGAGGTGACGGATTTCTTTGCCGAGCAGGAGGGGGATCACTACCGCTTTAACCGCGGTCAGTGCCACTGAGGCCTAATCGACGGCCTTGATCAGCTTTCGCTCGAGGATCTTGAGCACGGTCTTCAGATCCTGCCCCCGCTTCAGGGTCTGCCCGTCCATCGCGACAACTGAGTACGCGCCCTGACGGCGCGCGTCCTTTGGGCGCTTTTCGATCCGAAACATCGGTGTCTCGGCCGCGCGGCGGAAGATCGAGAAAACCGCACAATCGCGCAGATGATCGATTGCGTAGTCCTTGCCCACGCCGGCGGCGACGAAGCGGCTGTAGAGATCCAGGATGACCATCAACTCCCGCCGGTCGAACGACACCTGCGGCGGCAGGCTGGCGGGGTGCATTACGACCTGATCACTGCTCATGCGCCGATGTTTGGAAGGCTTTTCGCGAAACGCAAGCCTCTTGTGCCAAGAAACCGCCCTGAGCGCCTCGATTGCCAGCGAAAAGAGTGATTGGAGCGGGCGATGAGATTCGAACTCACGACCCTAACCTTGGCAAGGTTATGCTCTACCCCTGAGCTACGCCCGCGTCCTGAGTGGGGCGTATATTGCACTTCCGCCCCGCCGTGGCAAGGGGGAGATTGGCGGATCCCGGCGCCTGAGGCCGGGTTGATTGAGCGGTTGCCGCACCCCGCCAATCGTGCTTGTTTGAGCCATCAAGCAAGGAGCGAAAAATGGCCGTCAGCGACACTGTTGTCACCTGGTTCGAGGGCACCTGGCACCGGGGTAATCCGGCGGTGATGAAGGCGGCCGATCATGGCTTGTGGCTCGGCACGCCGGTCTTCGACGGTGCGCGGTTTTTCGAGGGTGTCTCGCCAGATCTCGACCGTCACATGGCGCGCATCAACCACTCCGCCGAGACGATGGGGATGGAGACGACCCACACGGTCGAGGAGATGATGGCGCTGACCGAAGAGGGGCTTGCGATGTTCGAGCCCGGCACTGCCGTCTACATCCGCCCGATGTACTGGACGACCGAAGGGGCCGACGCCTCGGTCGTGATGGCCGATGGCGGGTCGTCGGTCTTCTGCCTGTGCCTTGAGGCGCATCCTATGGTGCAGGAAGGGGCGAGCGTGACCCTGACCCGGACACAGTTTACCCGGCCCAACCTCTCCTCGGCGCTCACCAATGCGAAGGCGGCCTGCCTTTACCCGAACAATGCCCGGATGCTGCGCGAGGCGAAGAGCAAGGGGTTCATGAATGCGCTTGTCACCGACATGCTGGGCAATGTGGCGGAGACGGCGACCTCCAACGTCTTTCTGGCAAAGGATGGCGAGGTTTTCACCCCGATCCCGAACGGGACGTTCCTGAACGGGATCACGCGCCAGCGGGTGATCGACCTGCTGCGCGCCGACGGGGTCGCGGTTCACGAGGCGACGCTCGGCTATGGTGATTTCGAAGCGGCGGAAGAGGTCTTCATGACCGGCAACATGACCAAGGTGATGCCGGTGACCCAATTCGACGAGGTCCATTACCAGCACGGACCCGTGGCGAAACGGGCCCGTGCGCTTTACTGGGACTGGGCGCTTTCCGCCTGATCAGGCGGCGGCATCCGCCAGAGGTTTTGCCGCTTTCACGAGACGTGGATCTCCCTGGACGCGGCCAATCGGCTCGCTCGGCGCCACATCGTCTGGCACGGCGCAGAGACCGACGTTGCGCATCCAGGCCCCGAACTTCGGATCGGCGGTGATCACAGCCACCGGGATGGCCAGGATGAGGCCCGTCACCATCGGTGCCGCCCAAAGGGCAGTGCCCCATCCGGCTCCCACGACGGTTGCCGTCAGCAGCGTGAGGCCAAACAGCGTCTGCGGCCAGAGCCCGCGGGCCGCATCGCTCCATGTGAGGCGATAAGCATCGCGGTTCTGTCCGTTCCAGGTGATGGTCCGGCCGAACAGAAGCCCGATCAGGAAGAGCGTGACGCGAAACGCCACGACGGGGGCGATGAGAATCGAGAAGATCAGTTCGCTCATGCCGCTGATCGCAAAGCGCACCGGTCCGCCGTATCGCGCAACACCGCCACGGGTCAGCGCGATATCCAGGAGCCCCATGATCTTCGGCACGAGGCTGACGGCGAACATGATGAAGAACATCGCGATCCCGAAGGCGACGTTGATCTGCCCGCCCTCGGCGTCGATGAGTTTTGATGCGGCGGCGATCGTCATCAGCATCCAGGCCGGCGCGCCGATATACATCATGATCGCGGCGAAGATCTGGAAGCGTGACACCGGGCGTAGCCCACGCATGCCGAGAAGGCGCCAGTACTGCATGTTGCCCTGGCACCAGCGCAGGTCGCGCTTGGTGAAGTCCATGAGGGTGGGTGGATTGTCCTCGTAGCTTTCGCTCTCCACCGGCATGACGCGGACCTCGTAGCTCGCGCGGCGCATCATCGCCGCCTCGACCTGGTCGTGGCTTAGCACATGGCCGCCCAGCGGGGGTCGCCCGGGCAGGGTCGGCAGGCGGCAGAAGCGGCGAAAGGGTTTTACCCGGATTAGCGCGTTGTGGCCCCAATAGGGTCCGCAATCGCCCTGCCACCAGGCAGCGCCCATGGTGAAGCTGCGCATCCCGTGGCGCATGCCGAACTGAAAGATCCGGGCGAAGGCCGACGAGGTGGGTGTGCCGACCACGAGACTCTGCAGAATGCCGAGCCGTGGATGCGCCTCCATGATCCTTGTCATCCGCACGATCGTCTCACCCGACATCAGACTGTCGCTGTCGAGCGGCAGGTAGAGGTCGTAGTCCCGGCCCTGGTTGGCGAGAAACTCGCGCACATTGCCGGCCTTGAAGCCGGTGTTGACGGCGCGGCGGCGGTATTGCGCTCGCGCCCCGCCCAACTCGGCCCGGCGTGCGTGGAAGAGGCGTTCCTCGAGTTCAATCGTATCAGGCTCCGAGCTGTCGGAGAGGACGAAGAAGTCGTAGGCGAGGCCATGGCCCGTGGCGT
Source organism: Pseudomonadota bacterium (assembly GCA_039180675.1). GTDB lineage: Bacteria > Pseudomonadota > Alphaproteobacteria > Rhodobacterales > Rhodobacteraceae > Thermohalobaculum. Next base: position 51,421 of record JBCDDC010000013.1, read on the forward strand.
TGAGGCTCCGGCGCACTTCGGCCAGCCGGTCATAGGCCCGGTTCGCGTCTTCATTGCGGATCGTCATCGCCACCGCGACGCGTGTGGTCAGCGTCCCCTCGCCAAGATCCTGAGTGATATGCGGCGCCGCTGCCGCCAGCCCGTTCCGCGAGAAGTGGAGGAGCGCGAACCCGATCACGGCGTTCCAGAAGCCCATGATCGTCCACGGCGCGCCGATAAAGAAGCAGCCTGCGATGATCAGATCCGAGGTGGCCCATCCACCGACGCTGAACACGTTGACCAGGCACCAGGTCAGGGCCGCCAGCGTCGCCAGGTTGATGGCGAGCACGAACGCCCGGCGCCGGGCGAGCGTGAGAAGGCTCTGCACACCCGTTGGCACGCGGTCGTCCCGCTCTGGTGCGCCCCGCGAGGCGTCAAGCTCTGCAACGGGGACGAAAGTAGTCGTCTCGGTCATATGGTGGACTTTCTGGCCTTTGCCTGGATGGACCAGGTTTCGTTTTCCGCTATGGTGCGACGCGCAAGACAGGTTTCAAGTTCCGGACACATCACGACATGAAGACCCGCGCCCTCACCTACGTGGCGCCGCATCAGGCTCTGCTCAGCGACTGGGAGGTGCCGGAGATGGGGGAGGGCAAGGTCCGCCTCCGCACGCTCCTCTCCGCACTGTCGCGGGGGACCGAGAGGCTCATCTTCGAGGGGCGGGTGCCGGAAGGCGAATTTGAGCGGATGCGCGCGCCCTTCCAGCTTGGCGGTTTTCCGTTTCCGGTCGCCTATGGCTATTCCGCGGTGAGCCACGTGGAAGAGGGCCCCGCTGACCTGCTGGGGCGCACGGTCTTCTCGCTGAGCCCGCATCAGGAGATTGCCTGTCTGCCCGTGGGCGCCGTGATCCCGCTGCCCGACGATTTGCCTGCCGAACGCGCCGTGCTCGCCGCCAACATGGAAACCGCGCTCAACGCGATCTGGGATGCGGAGCTTCGGCCAGGAAGCCGGGTCGCGATTGTCGGGGCGGGACTGCTCGGGTGCCTCATCGCGGGACTCCTGTCGAGGCGCACTGATCTTACGGTTCATGTGGTGGACCTTTTACCTCAACGCAGTGCAACATTGGCTGACTTTCACGTGAGTTTCATATCAACGACTGAACAATCGGATTCAGTCGAAACCGTCTTTCACACTTCTGCGAGTGCGGCGGGTCTTCAGTCGGCGATCGACATGCTGGAGTTCGAGGGAACGGTGATCGAATTGAGCTGGTTCGGCGCCGGGCCGGTCGAGATCGATCTTGGTGGAGCTTTCCACTCCAAGAGGCTGACAATAAAGGCAAGTCAGGTTGGTCATGTCGCGCAATCCCGCCGGGCATCGACCTCGCATAGGCAGCGTCTGAGCCTCGCTTTGGACGCCCTGCGCGACCCGCGCCTCGACGCGTTTATCACCGAGGAGGTGGCCTTTGACGCGTTGCCGGGCGAATTGTCGCGGTTGCTTGGCCCGGGGGCGGACGGTATCGCCACCCGGATCCGCTATTGAAGGAGAGCGCTGATGTACGCCGTTGAGGTCCGCGACCATATCATGATTGCCCATTCGATCCCGGGGGAGGTCTTCGGCCCGGCGCAGAAACTCCACGGAGCGACCTATGTGATCGACGTGGCTTTCTTGCGCGAGGAGCTGACCGAAGACGCGATCGTGGTCGACATCGGCCGGGCGCACGATGCGCTGAAGGCGGTTCTGCAGCCGATCAACTATGCCAATCTCGATGAGCTGGAGCAGTTCAAGGGGATCAAGACAACGACGGAGTTCCTCTGCAAGCACATCTTCGACGCCATGGCGGGGGCTGCCCGGTCCGGTGCGCTCGGCCCCGGGGGGGACGGGATCGAGAAGATCCGGGTGACGCTGAATGAGAGCCATGTTGCCCGCGCCTGGTTCGAGGGTGCCGTTTGAGCGACCTGCTCGCCTGCTTCGCCTATCCCGGTGATCTGACGACGCCGACCGGTGGGTATGCGTATGGGCGCCGGGTGCTTGGCGAGATCGGCGCCTCTGGTGTCCGGCTGGAGCCCTTGCCGCTGCCGGAGGCCTTCCCGCACCCGTCCCAGGCTGATGTCGAGGCCGCGATTGAGACGCTCTGGGGTGTTCCAGCGGCGTGTCCGATCCTGCTCGACGGTCTGGCCGGGGGCGCTTTGCCCGGCGATGCGCTTCGGCAGGTTCAGGCACCCGTTGTGATGCTCTGCCACCATCCGCTCGCGCTTGAGACCGGGGTGCCGCCCGGGCGTGCGAGGGCTTTGAAAGAGACGGAGGTCTCGGCGCTCGCAGCGGTCGCCCACGTGATCACGACCAGCGAGACGACGGCCCGGATCCTAGTGTCGGATTTCGGAGTTCCCGCGGATCGGCTGACCGTCGCCCCGCCAGGGACGGATGCGGCCGCGCGAGCTTCAGGCTCACCGGCGTCGGACCTCAACATTCTCAGCGTTGGGTCGATCAGCCGCCGCAAGGGGCATCACCTGCTGATCGACGCGCTCGCGCCGCTGAAGGATATGCTGTGGAGCTTGCGGGTCGTCGGCGCCGGGCTCGATCCGGCCTATCGCGAAGAGCTTGACGCGCAGATCGTGGCGGGCAGTCTTGAGGGCCGGATCTCGTTCCTCGGCGCCCTGGATGCAGACGAGCTTGAGGCGATCTATGCCGGATCGGACCTCTTCGTCCTCGCCTCGCAGTATGAGGGGTTCGGCATGGCGTTCACCGAGGCGATGGCGCGCGGGTTGCCCGTGGTGGGATGCCCTTGCGGCGCGGTGCCCGAGGCGACCCGGGGCGCCGCGCTGCTGGTTCCCGCGGCGGAACTGAGCGAGGCGTTGGCGCCACTGATCGCCGATGCCGAGGCCCGACGGGATCTGGGAGAGCGCTGCTGGCAGGCATCGCAGGCGTTCCAGCGCTGGCCCGAGACCGCGGGAACGATTGCGGATGCCCTGAAGGAGGCCACCCGATGAGTTTCTCGGCAGACTGGCTGTCACTGCGGCGCCCCGCAGATAGCCGGGCATGGAATAGAGATGTTTCGCAGTCAGTTAAGAGCTTCTTCTCAGGCCGGGAGCGGGTCAGAATCATGGATCTGGGCGCCGGGACAGGAAGCAATATGCGGCTCACGGCCCCGCTCTTCCCGGCGGGGCAGGAATGGGTGCTAGTGGATGCCGACCCTGAGCTTCTCGCCTCGGTAGAGCCGGTCGCGGGCGTGGTCTTTAAAACGCGCCTGGCGGACCTGATGCTGGATCTCGAAGATCTGCTGAGCCCGGATCTGGACCTTCTGACCTGTTCGGCCCTGCTCGACCTTTGCAGTGCTGCCTGGCTTGAGCGGCTGGCCGATGCTTTGGTGAGGCACCGGCTGCCGTTCTACGCGGTGCTCAACTATGACGGCCGCGAGGTATGGGAGCCGCGGCACCCAAGCGATCCAGCCGCGCTCGCGGCCTTTCACGCCGATCAGCGCCGCGACAAGGGGTTCGGCCCGGCGCTCGGCCCGGACGCGCATCGCGAGATAGTCCGAATGCTGCGCGAACGGGGGTTCGAGGTGATCGAGGGGTCCAGCGATTGGGATCTGCAGCAACCGGGGGATGGCCCGCTCATCGAAGCCCTAGCCGAAGGATCGGCCAGCGTCTCGAATGATCGCGACTGGCTTTCGGCCCGTAGAGGAGCCGAGCGCGTCATGATCGGTCACCAGGACCTGTTCGCGAGGCCGCAGAGCGGCACCGGCTGATCGATCAGGCGGCCTCCGCCGGGAGCATGTCGCACATGCAGAGCATGTCGCCATCCTTGAAGCGCATGGTCCGCACATCGGGACGCAACGCATCGCGCAGGGTTTCGATCGGCGAGAGATTGAGGCCGGTCTTGCCGGAGCCGAGCACGATGGGTGCCACCATCAGATGCAGTTCGTCGATCGCGCCCGCGTCGAGGAACCGGGCAAGCGTCTCGGCGCCACCCTCGACCAGAAGCCGCTTCAGCCCACGCTCCGCGAGCGCGCGCGTGATAGACACTGGCGAGATATGTCCGCCTCCGCCGCATTGTATCGGCAGAGCCTCAACGCCCGGCGGCACGTCTACGCCTGGACATGTGATCGCGAGGACAGGAGCCGCCTGATCGCGCAGCATGACCAGATCATGCGGCAGCCGCCCGCGCGGGTCGATCACCACACGCGTCGGATTCGGCCCGTCCACATGGCGGGTGGTCAGTTGCGGGTCGTCGGCAACCGCCGTCCCGACGCCGATGACCACTGCATCGACCATGGACCGGATCAGGTGCAAGTGGCGTAGCGCCTCCTTCCCGTTGATGTACTTGGAATGGCCGGTCGGCGTCGCGATGCGGCCATCGAGGGATTGTCCAAGCTGGCCGATGACAAAAGGGCCATCGCCCATGTGACGCGAGAGACGGATCATTGCCGTCTCGGCATCATATTCCATTGCCCTGTGCTGAGGGCGCGAGGGATCGGTCTTCAGAAACACCCGTTCTTCTCCTGCTCTCTTCGCCCGGACCTTAGGCCCTGAGCGTCTCTGCCTTGTCGGACTTTTGCCCGACAGGTGTCCCCGAGAGCGGCGTTCCCCCGACCGCCTGCGGGTTTCGTTTCTTCTCGTCGCGCCAGGGTTGGCGCTTGAACCAGCCGACAAGATAGGCCGTCGCGATCAGAACTGCAAAGCCTGTGCCGTTAACCAAAAAACGCGTCCACACATCGCGATCGATCACGTCGAGCCACCAGCCGTTGAAGCGGGACAAGACGATCGAGACCATGAATACGGCGAGGCTTTGCGTGCCGACCTTGCGGATCACGGGCACGGCGGCAAGGAAGGCATCGCGGATGATCCATTGACGGGCCCGGTCGCCGATCACGTTCCAGACCAGCACCACGACCGCGGCGAGATGCGCGAGTTGAGGCAGGCCGATCCGCTCGACATCGATCAGCCAGTAGTTCTCGACGATCCAGGCATTCAGTCCGGGCAGAGCAGCGCTGATCGTATCGACATAGGTGTAGGGTGCGGTGACGAGGGCGATCGGTGCGGCGATCAGGGCAAACATCCTGCGCTGGCCAACCCGGCGCATCGTGGTCCTCCAACCTTCGTAAAGGCGCACGCCGCCATCGCCGACAGCCACCCAGAAGAGATAGGCGAGCGCGAGGAAATGGAGGTAGCGCATCAGTCCGACGCCGGTCTTCCACCACATCGGCTGAATGAAGCTGCGAAGCTCTGAGAGCCAGATTTGTAGGTCGGTCCCCGCAAGAAACCCAACGGAGCCGTGGAGTTTGTGCCAGGCGACCGGCATGGTCGCGATAACATAGATCGCCGCCGCCCAGATCAGCCAGCGTCTTACCGGGGGGGCCGGTAGCCAACCGATCCCGAAGGCAAACCCGGTGAAGAAGACCAGTTGCCAGCCGAACGGATTGAAGAACCACTGGATTTTGTCATTCCAGGGGCTGCCCGGCAGGTTCAGAACCGTAAAGGGCTGGCTCATCGCGATCAGCCAGCTTTGCCAGGCGGCCGGATCCTCGAGCCTGGTGTCGTAGCGCGCATAACCTGCAAGCTGCGCGGCCGCCCAGAGCCCGATGACAAAGGCGAAAACCGCCCAGCGGCCGCCGATCCAGTGCACGCCCATGACCACCGGCACGAGCATGAGTATGACAAGATACATGGGCAGGATATCGAAGAGCCCCGGCACGAAATTCAGGGTAAAGAGGCCAAAGACATACTCCTGCGTCCGGCTGAAGAAGCGCACGATCGAGGGCCAGTCGGCATATGTCTTTCCCTCGGCACCCAGTCCGGTCTTGTCGAGGGCGAGCATCAGGATGATCGTGGCCAGCACCACGCCGATATGCGCCCAATAGACCTGCCAGCTTCGGAACAGGATCCGCGCGCTCCCGAGGAACCAGCTTTTCTTCAGATAGATCGATCCGAAGGCCAGTGCTGAGGCCATGCCAGAGCAGAAGACAAAAATCTCGGTGGCGTCGGAGAACCCGAACCTTGCGGGAATCCAGAGGGTCCAGGTGTTCCCCGGAGTGTGTGCCAGAAGGATGATGAACATCGCCAGCCCGCGGAAGAAATCGAGCCGCAGGTCGCGCTGGCGCTTGGCCTGCGGGGCGGGAATGAACTCGGGTCTGGTCATGTCAGCTTAACTAGCCGCTATAAGTGTCAAGGTCACGAGCTTGTCTGCTTCTTCGGCCCATCACACGCATCCCGCGCAAACTTCTGCATTTCAAAGCGCCATCCTTTAGATACGGGTCCAACTGGCAGGGCGTCGTCACACGACAGTTCCCTTAGAAATGCCATCTGATCAGGGATAGAGCGACCGTATCTCACTGGTTTGTGATCGAACGGCATTGCTGCATGTCCCGTGAGCCTCAAAACGGGGTATTCTTTCAAATCCGTCGCCGTATCCTGGCGCCAACAGGCCATTTCGGGAGACCTGACATGCAACGCAGCGCCTTGATTGTTGCGATATTTGGGCTTCTGGGTGTGGCGGCCCTGGCCTTTGATGCGAGGGGAGGGGCCGAAGGGCAGGGGCTCCAGTACGCATCGGGCGTTCTGCTGGGCGGTTTCGCGGGGTTTGCCCTCTATCATGCTTCCTTTGGCTTTACTGCGGCGTGGCGCCGGTTGGTGCGCGAGCGTAGGGGCGCCGGTATCCGGGCGCAGGTCGTGTTGATCGGCCTCACATGCCTGGTCACCTATCCGCTGATCGGCTATGAGGATCTCACCGGCTGGAACATGCATCCGGTGATCATCGGGATGGGTCTGAGTTCAGCCTTTGGGGCCTTTGTATTTGGCGCCGGGATGCAGCTTGGCGGGGGGTGTGCGTCGGGCACCCTGTTCACCACCGGCGGCGGGTCGACGCGGATGCTGCTGACGCTCTCCTGCTTCATCCTCGGCTCGGTCCTGGCGACCGCGCATATGAACGAGTTCTGGCTGCAACTCGACGAGATGACCGGCATTCCGAACATCCCCGGAACGTCCCTTATCAACCTCTTCGGCCCACTGGGGGGCTTGGCGGCCCTCGGCGCGATCTTGGCGGGCTTCTGGGCGATCAGCGTGGCCGTCGAGCGTCGGGCCCATGGCGAGTTGCAGGCGCTGAGCCCGACCGAGTCCCTCATGACCGGCCGCTGGTCGCTTTATGCCGGGGCGTTGGGTCTGGCCGTGGTCGGCATTGGATGCTTCCTGCTTTTCCAGCGCCCATGGGGTGTCACTGCGGGGTTCGCGCTCTGGGGCGCGAAGATCTTTCACGCCGCAGGTGTTCCGGTCACTGAGTGGGGATACTGGAGTGGTTGGCGCGCCGGGCAACTGGAGGCGAGCGTTTTTGCCAACCGCACATCGGTCATGAATTTCGGGATCGTCTTCGGTGCCATGGCCGCGGCCTGTCTGGCCGGGCGGTTTGCACCTGTCTGGAGGCTGTCGCGACGCGATGTCCTGACCGCCGTGATCGGAGGGCTGCTGATGGGTTACGGCGCGCGGCTTGCCTATGGTTGCAACATCGGCGCCTATCTCGGCGGGCTGGTCTCAGGTTCGATGCACGGGTTCTGGTGGCTGGTCTGGGGCTTTGCAGGCTCCTGGCTCGGCACCTGGATGCGCGGTGTGCTGGAGATGGACCCGCCTGTCGCGCCACGGCGCGCCGCTATCTGACGGAGGATCCGATGCGCATCTTCGCTCTCACACTGGTCTCTGCCCTGATCGCCACAACGGTCTCTGCCGGGTCGATCGCGCCGCGCGAGGGCTGGGCGGTGCATGACACCAAACTCACCCACGCTGAGCTTTTCGACCGACTGAAGGCAGCCGTAAAGGCGAACGGCATGATCATCGTGACCCGCGCCGGGCCGACCAAGGCGGCCGCGAGCCGGGGCATCACGATCCCCGACAACATGGTGGTCGGCGTCTACAACAACGACTTCGCGGTCCGCGCGTTATCGTTTTCCACCGCCGCGATGATCGAAGCTCCGATCCGGTTCTACCTGACGGGCGACCCTGACGGGACCGCCACGCTCTCCTACAAAACGCCGAGCCATGTCTTCGCGCCCTACTTCGATGAAGGGGGGGAGGGTCTGCAGAACCTCGCCGCCGAGCTCGATGCCAAATTCCAGGCGATCGCTGCTGCAGCTATCGAATGAGCAAACGATCCGCGGGTCCGAGACGGTTTTCTGAAGTAAGTCAATCCTTGAACCTGCCCGTGTGCGCCGTAGGGTAGTGATCAGAAAAGGGTTGCAGCGATTTATGGGGCCTTTCGATCATAGCGCTGAAATACAGCGATGGATCAATCGTGTACTCCTGAGCCGTCATTGCAGAACCGATTAACCTCCACCTCGAAGGAGCCATCATGTCCGTCCGTTCTCTTCCAGCAGCATTGCTTCTTTTGGCCGGTTTGATGGTGGCGCCGCATCAGGCAGCAGCGCAGGGCGGCCCGATGCCCGTCGAAGTCGCCTCGCCGCTGATTGAGCGGATCGTGGACTGGGATGAGTTCACTGGCCGTTTCGAGGCTGTCGGCCGGGTCGAATTGAGGGCTCGCGTCTCCGGCTATCTGAATCTCAAGATGTTCGAGGACGGAAAGATCGTGGAGGCCGGTGACGTGCTCTATGTCATCGATCCGCGCCCGTTCGAGGCCGAGCTTGCCTCGGCGCAGGCACAGGTCTCGGCGGCCAAGGCAGAGCAGACGCGCGCGGATATCGAGCTCCAGCGGGCGCAGGAGCTTCGCGCGAACAACACGGTCGCTCAGACTACGGTCGACCAGCGGCTTGCTGACAAGCTGCGTGCGGATGCAGAGGTTGCGATCGCCGAGGCCGCGGTGCGCACGGCGGAGCTCAATCTCGACGATACCGAGGTGAAGGCGCCCTTCACCGGCCGCATCTCGGAGAGCGCGGTCGATGTGGGCAATCTCGTGACCTCGGGCGAGACGGTGCTGGCCACCATCGTCTCGACCGATCCGATCCATCTGAGCTTCACCGCCTCGGAGGCTGATTTCCTCAAGTACTCCCGGCTGAACCTGCAGGGCCAGCGGCCGAGTTCCCGCAACGCGCCGAACGAGGTGCAGGCCAAACTCGCGGATGAGGATGAGTGGAGCTGGATCGGGCGCATGGATTATGTGGCGAACGAGATCAACCCCAATGCAGGCACGATCACCGGGCGTGCGGTCTTCGACAACCCCGATGGCATCCTGACGCCGGGCCTTTTCGCGCGCCTTCGCCTGATCGGTTCAGGTGCCTATGACGCGCTCTTGGTGCCGGATGCAGCGATCCTGTCGGATCAGGACCGCAAGATCGTGATGCTCGTGGATCAGGAGGGCACGGTGCGTGCTCAGGTCGTCACCCTCGGCCCGCTTTATCGCGGTCTGCGCGTGATCCGTTCAGGCATCACGGGGGAAGACAGGCTGGTGATCAACGGCGTGCAGCGCGCGCGGCCTGGTGGTCAGGTGGTGCCTCAGGAGGCGCAGATCGCCTTCCCTGACGCCACGAACTGAGGCGGGCGGAATGTTCTCACACTTCTTCATTGACCGGCCGATCTTCGCCGGCGTCATCTCGGTCGTGATCTCGCTGATCGGGATCGCGGCCTATTTCAACCTGCCTGTCGCGCAGTATCCCGAGATCGCACCGCCGCGGATCTCGATCTCGGCCTCCTATCCCGGCGCGTCGGCCGAGACGATTGCCGACACTGTAGCGACGCCGATCGAGCAGGAGATCAATGGCGTTGAGAACATGCTCTACATGTCGAGCCAGTCGACAAGCGATGGCCGTCTTTCGATCAGCGTCGTCTTCGATGTTGGCACGGATCTCGATTTCGCACAGGTGCTCGTGCAGAACCGGGTTGCCATCGCCGAGCCCCGGCTGCCGGAGGAGGTCAGGCGCCTGGGGATCACCACCACGAAATCGTCGCCTGACCTGATGATGGTCATTCATATGCTGACCGACGATGGCTCCCGCGATCAGCTTTACATCTCAAACTATGCGCGCACGCAACTGATCGACCAGCTTGCCCGGATCGATGGTGTTGGCGATGTCTTCATCGGTGCGGAGCGGGCCTATTCGATGCGGATCTGGCTCGACCCGGAGCGTGTCGCGAATTTCGGCATGACGGCTGGCGAGGTGGTCGCGGCGCTCCGCAACAACAATGTGCAGGTGGCCTCCGGCGTTCTGAACCAGCCCCCCATCCCGCTCGATGCCGATTTCCAGTATTCGGTCGAGACACAGGGCAGGCTGACCGCGCCCGAGGCCTTCGCCAACATCGTGATCAAGACGATCGAGGGTGGCGGGCAGGTCCGTGTCCGCGACGTGGCGCGGGTGGAGCTTGGCGCCCAGGATTACAACACGAACGGGTATATGGATCAGGACACGGCGATGCCGATCCTGGTGTTCCAGCGGCCGGGATCGAACGCGCTTGAGACCGCGGCGCAGATCAAGGCTTTCATGGAGGAGGCGGAGCGAGGGTTCCCAACCGGCATCGCCTACGACATCATCTACAACCCGACCGAATACATCGCCCAATCCGTCGACGCGGTCTATCAGACACTGTTCGAGGCAATGACGCTGGTCATCCTGGTGGTCATCGTCTTCCTGCAGAATTTCCGCGCGGCCCTGATTCCGATCGTCGCGATCCCGGTGTCGCTGATCGGCACGTTCGCGCTGATGGCCGCGCTCGGCTTCTCGCTCAACACGCTCACGCTGTTCGGCCTCGTCCTGGCCATCGGTATCGTGGTGGACGACGCGATCGTTGTGGTCGAGAATGTCGAGCGTTATCTGGCCGAGGGGCTTACCCCGCGAGAAGCGGCGCGCAAGACGATGACCGAGGTCCTGGGCGCGCTGATCGCGACAACGCTGGTGATGATGGCCGTCTTCATCCCGGCGAGCCTTTTGCCCGGGATCACCGGGCAGTTCTTCCGGCAATTCGCGCTGACCATCGCGGTTGCGACGGGGATTTCGACCCTGGTTTCGGTCACACTTTCGCCGGCGCTTGCCGCGCAGCTTCTTCAGCCAAAGGGCACGCCGCCAAAGACCATGCTGGGCCGGGTGATCGGCATCATCGTCAAACCGCTGACCATGGCGGGTGATGCCTTCAACTGGGCCTTTGATCATTTCACCGGCGCCTACGCGTGGCTGGTGCGCAAGGTGGTGCGGATCGCCGCGTTGGTGATGCTGGTCTATGCCGGGCTCGTCTGGGTCACCGGAGTTCAGTTCGATAGGGCGCCGACCGGCTTCATCCCCGAGCAGAACCAGGGCTATCTGATCACGATCGTCGATCTGCCGCCCGGTGCCTCGCTGCGCAGGACCGACGAGGTGGTGCGGCAGGCGACCGACGTAATTCTCTCGCACCCCGCCGTGCAGCATACGGCCGGGTTCGCGGGCCTGGACGGGGCGACCTTCACGAACGCCTCGAACGCGGCGGTGATCTTCCTGACCTTCAAGCCCTTTGACGAACTGATCGAGATGGGAATCGATCAGGAGCAGATCCTGAGCGAGATCCAGGGCGGTCTGTTCCAGATCAAGGAGGCCAATATCTTCGTCATCGCGCCGCCCCCTGTACGCGGGGTTGGTACCGGCGGGGGGTGGAGGCTCTTCGTTCAAGACCGGCGCGGACGGGGCATCCAGGCGATGGAAGAGGCGATGCAGTCCATCGCTGCCGCCGCCAACCAGACCGAGGGGCTGACCCGGGTCTACTACACGTTCAACCGCTCGACGCCCCGCGTCTACGCGGATATCGACCGGGTAAAGGCGGAGAAGCTGGGGGTTACCCCAGACCAGATCTTTGAGGCGCTCGAGGTCTATCTTGGCTCGGCTTTCGTCAATGATTTCAACTTCCTTGGCCGAACCTACCGGGTGACGGCTCAGGCGGATGCCCAATTCCGCGACGAGGTGCGGGATATCGAGAACCTGCGCACACGGACAACGGCGGGCGAGATGATGCCGATCGGCTCGGTTGCCAGTTTCGAGAACACGACCGGCCCCTACAGGCTCGCGCGCTACAACCTCTACAACGCCGCTGCGCTCAATGGTGCGACCGCGCCCGGGTTCTCGACCGGGCAGGCCATCGAAGCGATGGAGACCTTGCTGGACGAGAACCTGCCGGACGGGTTCGGATATGAATGGACAGAGCTTGCGCTGCAGGAGAAGTTGGAGGGTGACACGACCCTCACTGTCTTCGCCTTTGCCATCGTTTTCGTCTTCCTCGTCCTGGCTGCGCAGTATGAGAGCGTGCTGCTTCCCCTCGCGGTCATCTTCATCGTGCCGATGTGCATGCTGACGGCGATCTCAGGCGTCTTGTGGCGCGGGCTCGACAACAACATCCTCACCCAGATCGGTTTGGTCGTTCTGGTCGGGCTCTCCGCCAAGAACGCGATTCTGATCGTCGAGTTTGCGCGACAATTGGAGGAGCAGGGGCGCAACCGGGTCGAGGCGGCGATCGAGGCCGCCCGCCTCAGGCTACGGCCCATCCTGATGACGGCGTTCTCGTTCATTCTCGGCGTCGTGCCGCTCCTGATCGCGACGGGGGCGGGGGCCGAGATGCGCCAGGCGCTGGGAACGGCTGTCTTCTTCGGCATGCTGGGAGTGACGCTGTTCGGGCTGGTGCTCACGCCCGTCTTCTACGTGGTGTTCCGCTGGGTCGGCACGATCTTCCGCGGTGAGGAGCGCAAGACAGAGGCACCGGCCGAATAGTCAGTAGATGTCCGGCTCCGGCGCGGTCCGGCCGAAATCGGTCTGCAGATAGTCGAAATCGCAGCCCTTGTCGGCTTGTGTGACGTGGCGGGCGAACATCCAGTTGTAACCGCGTGTCGCCTTGGGTTCCGGTGGTGTCCAGGCGGCCTTGCGGATTTCCATCTCCGCATCGCTGACGATCAGCGAGATCTCTCGCGCTGGGACATCCACCCGGATCCGGTCGCCGGTCCGGGCCAGCGCCAGCGGTCCGCCGATGGCTGCCTCCGGCGCCACATGCAGGATGCAGGCGCCATAGGCGGTGCCGCTCATCCGACAGTCGGAGATCCGGATCATATCGCGATACCCCTGATTGAGGAGCGCGACCGGGATCGGCAGGAACCCCCATTCGGGCATGCCAGGCGCGCCGATCGGGCCCGCGCCCCGGAAGATCATCACATGGTCTGGCGTGACGTCGAGATCGGGGTTGTCGGCGGCAGCCTTCATCTCGGGATAGGTGTCGAAAACCAGCGCTGGGCCTTCATGCACCTGCAGCCTGGGCTCCATCGCGGCGGGTTTCACGACGCAGCCATCGGGAGCGAGGTTGCCCCGCAGCACGGCGAGTGAGCCTTCCGGATAGATCGGATCGTCAATCGGGCGGATCACGTCGTCATGGAAGACCTCGGCCCCCTCCAGCGTCTCGCCCAGCGTCTTGCCCGACACGGTCATTGCATCGAGATGCAGGCGGTCGCCAAGCCGGCTCATGAGGCCGCGCAGCCCGCCCGCATAGAAGAAATCCTCCATCAGATACTTGTCACCCGATGGCCGGATATTCGCGATCACCGGCACCTCGCGCCCGGCAAGGTCGAGATCATCCATCGTGAGCGCGACACCCGCCCGGCGCGCCATCGCGACAAGATGGATGATCGCGTTGGTCGAGCAGCCGGTTGCCATCGCGACGGTGACGCCGTTGGCAATCGCTTTGTCCGTCAGAATGCGGTTCGGGGTCAGATCCTCGCGGACCATCTCCACGATCCGCCGCCCGCAGGCAGCCGACATGCGCGGGTGGCCCGAGTCCGCAGCCGGGATCGAGGTCGCCCCCGGCAGGGTCATCCCCAGTGCCTCGGTGATCGAGGTCATGGTCGAGGCGGTGCCCATGGTCATGCAGGTGCCAAAGCTGCGCGCGATCCCCGCCTCCATCTCGAACCATTGCTCTTTGGAGATTTTTCCAGCGCGCCGTTCGTCCCAGTACTTCAGTACATCCGAGCCGGAGCCCAGCACCTCGCCCCGCCAGTTGCCCCGCAGCATCGGGCCCGCGGGCAGGAAGATCGCCGGAATCCCCATCGAGATCGCGCCCATCATCAGGCCCGGCGTGGTCTTGTCGCAGCCGCCCATGAGAACCGCGCCGTCGCTGGGGTGGGAGCGGAGCAGCTCCTCCGTCTCGATTGCCAAGAGGTTCCGGTAGAGCATGGTCGAAGGCTTCACGATCGGCTCGGACAGCGAGATCGCCGGAAGCTCGATCGGGAAGCCACCTGCCTGCAGCACACCGCGTTTGACGTCTTCGACGCGATGGCGGAAATGCTGATGGCACTGGTTGATGTCCGACCAGGTGTTGATCAGCGCGATCACCGGTTTGTCGGTCCAGTCCTCGGGGTCATAGCCCATCTGGAAGATCCGAGAGCGATGGTGCATCCCGCGCAGCGTGTCATGGGCGAACCAGCGGGCGGAGCGGTAGGTGGATGGGTCCTTGGTCATGGCGTATCTCCCTGAGACCGGACTACCGCATGCTTCCACAGGGTGGCAATCTCCCCGGCACTACTTGCGCCGGGCCGGGGCGGGGCGTAAGCGCGGGGCATGACGCTTGCCGAGGATAAAGCCGCGCTGCGCAAGCAGGCCTATGCGGCCCGCAAGATCGCCCATGAAGCGGGCCCAGAAGCGGCTTTGTCTGCGCGCGATCATTTTTTGGCGTCCCGCATGCATATCGGCGCAGAGATCATCTCGGCCTATCGCCCGATCCGCACCGAGATCGATCCGACACCGCTGATGGAGGCGCTCCACGCGGCCGGGCATGTCCTCTGCGTTCCGGTTATCCAGGGGGCTGGCATGGCGCTCAAGTTCGCGGAATGGGTGCCGGGCGAGCGGATGATCGAGGGCCCGTTCAAGGCGGAAGTGCCGGCCGATCCGCGCTGGGTCCGCCCGCATTTGCTGATCGCGCCGCTGGTGGCGTTCGATGCCGGGTGCTGGCGCCTCGGCTATGGCGGCGGCTTCTATGATCGTTCGCTGGCGGAGCTGAAGGCGGAGCGCCCGACCCGTGCCGTTGGGTTCGCCTACGCGGCCCAGCAGGTGGTGCAGATCCCGCGCGAGCCAACGGATCAGCGGCTTGACGCCATCGTCACAGAGAGTGGCCTGATCAGGCCGGGAGAGGTCTGAGATGAAGATCCGTTCCGTCGACGTCCGTGCCGTGAAGGTGCCGATGGCCGAGCCGCACCGCACAGCCTCCGGCGTGATCGCGGTCTCGCCGCTGGTCCTGATCCGGCTGGACACGGATGAGGGGATCACGGGCAACGCGCTGCTTTTCGCCTATACCGAGGCTGCGCTGAACGGCCTGGCCGAGATGGTGCGTGGCTTCGCGCCGCTCGTCATCGGGCAGGAGCTCGCGCCTGCGACGGTAACGGATATGCTGCTGGCAAAGGTACGGCTGCTCGGCGCGCAGGGGCCGACCGCGATGGCGATCGCCGGGCTCGACATGGCGATGTGGGATGCGCTGGCGAACGCCTCCGGACACCCCTTGTATCGGCTTCTCGGCGCCGAGCCGAAGCCGATCAAACCCTATGGCGCGGTCGGGTATGAAGGAGAGCTGGGCTCCGCGAAAACTGCCGAGGCGCTCGCCAAGCGTGGGTTTCTCGGTGTGAAGGCAAAGATCGGCTACCCCACGGTGGCCGAAGACATCGCCGTGATCCGGGCCATGCGCACGGCCGCCGGGCCGGATGTCGCGCTGATGGTCGATTACAACCAGTCGCTCAATGTCACTGAAGCCTCCCGTAGGCTCGATGTGCTTGGGGGCGAGGGGCTTGTCTGGGTCGAGGAACCTGTGCTGGCGCATGATTTCGCGGGTCTTGCGGGGCTGAACGGCGCGGGCCCGGCGCTTCAAGCCGGGGAGAACTGGTGGGGTCCGCCCGAGTTCAGAATGGCGGTAGAGGCGGGCGCGACAGAGCTTTGGATGCCGGACGTCATGAAATGCCACGGTATCACCGGCTGGATGCGGGTCGCGGGCCTCGCCGCGTCCTTTGGCATTCCGCTTTCCAACCACCTCTGGTCGGAGCTGTCGGCCCAGATGATGTGCGCCGCACCGACGGCGAGCTGGCTGGAATACTGCGACTGGTGGAACCCGATCCTGGCCGACCCGATGCGGATGGCGGACGGCCATGTGGATTTCCAGGGTGTCACGGGCACCGGGGTCAGCTTCGACGAGGCCGCAGTCGCCGAATATCTGATCTGAGATTGACGCATCGCCGCGCTGGCCCTAGGTCAGGGCTACCTCTGGCGCAGGTTATCAGAGCCGCTCCGATCCATCTGGCTCAGGTAACCGCATGACCGAACACGTTCTTTCGCCAAGCACCCGTGCGAGCCCGCTTCTGCTCTGGGCCGCGCTGATTGGTTCCGGGCTCTGCTGGGGCGGGACACAGCTTTTCACCAAACTCGCGGTTGCGAGCGGTCATCCGGTGATCGGGCTCGTCTTCTGGCAAACCGTGATCGGGGCGCTGTTGCTCGGGAGCTATCTGGTCGCCGCGCGCAAGGCCCTGCCGTTGAGCCCGCGTTTCCTGATCTTCTATGCGGTCTGCGGGTTCCTGGGCACGGCGTTCCCGCATTCGCTCTCATATGCCTATATCCGGGAGCTGCCGGTCGGTATCGCCTCGATTCTGATCGCGACGGTGCCCATGATGACGCTTGCGCTTTCCTATGCGATCAAGGCGGATACGGTCGATTGGAAGCGCGTCTTAGGGCTGCTGCTGGGCACCGGTGCGGTGCTTCTGATCCTGCTGCCGGAGGCGAGCCTGCCGGAGGAAGGGCAGTGGCTCTGGGCGCTGCTCCCGCTCGTCACCGCCTTCGCCTATGCCTGCGAGAACGTCTACATCGCGAAGTACCAGCCGGCCGAGGTCGATGCCACGCAGGTCCTCGCTGGCCTGTCGTTTGCCGCCTTCCTGATGATAGCGCCCATGGCGGCGGCCCAGGGTGCCTGGATAGATCTCCTGGTCCTTGGGCCTGAGGAGCTGTCGCTGATCGCCGGATCGGTCCTGCACATCCTGGCCTATTTCGGGCTGATCTGGCTGATCGCGCAGGCGGGCCCAATCTTCACCGCCCAGATCGGGTACATCGTGACGCTGTCAGGCGTCTTCTTCGGCGTGGTGTTTCTGGACGAGGCGTTTGCTCCGACGGTCTGGATCTCGCTGGTGCTTATGATGTTGGGGCTTAGCCTCGTCAAACCGGTGCGCTGAGGTCTCAGCGCCTTCTTGCTTTGCGCGCTGCTTTGGCCTTGGCGATCCGCGACTTGGTGAGCTTTCGCCTCGGGGTAGGGCCCCGGCTCTTGTCGCGCAGTGGTCCGCCTTTGGTGCTTTCGACGGAGAGCAGGTCGAAGATCAAGCCGCCGGTCACCGGCGTCGCCTCGGCCAGCCTGACGGTCGCGCGTTGCCCGGCCGCATACCGCGTCCCCGAGCGCTCACCGATCAGATGCATCCGCTCCGCATCGAAATGAAAATACTCCCGCCCAAGGGTCGAGATCGGGATCAGCCCGTCGGCGCCGGTCTCATCGAGTTTGACGAAAAGCCCGAACTTCGCGACGCCGGATATGCGGCCAGCAAACTCCGACCCCTCCCGGTCGGCGAGGTAATGCGCGACATAGCGGTCGACCGTATCACGCTCCGCCTCCATCGACCGGCGCTCGGTTCGGCTGATATGCTCCGCGACGCCGGCCAGATCTTCGGTGTCTTCGGGGCTCAACTCACCCATCAGCGCGCGGTGGACGATAAGGTCTGCATAGCGCCGGATTGGCGAAGTGAAATGCGCATACCGCGCGAGATTGAGCCCGAAATGGCCGAAGTTCTCAGCGGCGTAGTAAGCCTGGGTCTGCGAGCGGAGGACCTGCATGTTCACCAGCTCCTCCGCATCGGTCCCCCGTGCGCCCTGCAGTAGCGTGTTCAAATGGCTGGTGCGCACGGCCTGCCCCTTGGCGAGGGTCAGGCCCAGCGCCTCAACCGTTTCGCGCAGGGCGTCGAGCTTGTCCGGGTTAGGCTCCTCGTGCACGCGGTAGAGGCAGTGGTGGCGGCGTGTCTCCAATTCCTCTGCGGCGGCGACATTGGCGAGGATCATGAATTCCTCGATCAGCCGGTGCGCGTCCAGCCTGTCTCGCAGCCGGATGGCGTCCACCTCGCCCTTTTCATCCAGCATCACCCGACGCTCCGGCAGGTCGAGATCGAGCGGCTGGCGCAGCGTGCGGGCGCGGGCCACCGCGCGGTAAGCGCGGAACAGATGGCCGATGGCGGCATCGATCTCCGGCGCCTCGCTTGCCGTGCCGTCCGCGATCCCTTGTGCCCGCTCGTAGGTCAACGATACGGCCGAGCGCATCAGGCCCCGGGTTACTCGGTGAGAGATCTTCTCGCCATCCGCCGACAGAACCATACGGATCGCGAGGCAGGCCCGGTCCTCTCCCTCGTGCAGCGAGCAGAGACCGGCTGACAGTGCCTCGGGCAGCATCGGGCTGACCCGATCGGGGAAGTAGGTGGAATTGCCGCGCGTCCGCGCCTCGCGGTCGAGCACCGTTCCCGACCGGACGTAATGCGCGACATCGGCAATCGCGACCCAGAGGATGTGGCCGCCCGGGTTCTTCGGGTCCTCGTCCTGCATCGCGGCGACCGCGTCATCGTGGTCGCGGGCATCCGCAGGGTCGATCGTGAGCAGCGGCAGCGCGCGCAGGTCCTCGCGCTTGTCGAGGCGGGCGGGCAGGGCGGCCTCTGCCTCCGCCAGGGCCTCCTTGGAGAACACATCCGGGATGTCATGTTCATGCAGGGCGATGAGCGAGACCTGACGCGGTGCGCCGGGATCGCCGAGCCGTTCAATGACCTTTGCGCGCGGCAGGCCCATGCGGGGGCCGGAAAGCCGTTCTGCTTCAACGAGTTCGCCCTCCCTGGCTCCCGCAGCCGCTCCACTCGGGACGAGCCATTCCTTGTCGGCCTTCTTGGAGACGGGGACGATCCGCCCCCCGTCGCGCCCTTCCCGGTAGATGCCGAGGAGGCGCGGGGCCGCGGCATCGATCTTCTTGATCAGCCGCGCCTCGTAGTTGAGTGCGAACTCCCCCTCCACAGGGCGCAGCTTTGCGAGAAAGCGATCACCGAGGCCGAGTGCCGGGTCCCCTTTTTTCGAGATGACCAGAATGCGGGGCGGATCTTCATCTTCCTCCCAGGTCTCAGGTTCGGCGAAGAGGTCCCCATCCGCGTGCGGCGCAAGTGCACGCAGCATCGTGACCGGCGGCAGCTCGCCCGGCGGCCGGATGCGGCGCTTGCGTTTCGCGATCATTCCCTCGTCCTGCATTTCCCTGAGCACGCGCTTGAGCTCGATCCGGGCGGCGCCCTTGATGTTGAAGGCGCGCGCGATCTCCCGCTTGCCGGTGGCACGGGGGTTGTCTCTCAGCCAGTCGAGGATCTCGATCTTGGAGGGGATGCTCATTGGCCAGCCCTAGCACGGGCTCTCGCCCCGCGCGACGCGAAACTCAGCCAAATTGCCAGAGAAGGATGGCGGCCGCGATCATCTGGACGAAGTTGATCGCAACGGAGGCCTTGTGCAGTAGGTCGAACTTTTTCCCCGCCGCCGCATCGCCCGCGATCTGCGCATCGCGCAGCCGGTTGATCCACGGCATCAGGAGCTGTCGATTGGCAATGCCAAGGAGAGCCATGATCCCTGCGATCACCGCCCAGAATGGGGCAAAAGGCGCCAGCGCACCCGCTGCGACGATGAAAAGCACCGCGACCATCAGGAAATACCACGGGAAGACCCGTCGGATGAAGGGCCCGGCGGTCTCGGCCGGCAGATTGATGAAGATAAGCGGCGAGAAGACGAAGGAGAAGAACACCATCCCCCCGAGCAGCATCGCTATCGCATAGAGGCTGAAAAGCTCCGCCATCCACCCGTCCTTTCATTCGCTGTTCTCGTGTCGGAGGATGGGGTCAGTAGCCTCTTCGGCAAACCCTGAAGCCTGGGAGAAGACGTCGCAGGTCAGGCCGCATCGTCTTGTGGCGATGAGGTGCCCGATTTCTTGGCGGTTTTCTTCTTCGCTCCGCCGCGCTTGCCCTTCTTCGTCGCAGCCTTCGCAGCGATCAGGGCCAGCGCCTCATCGATCGAGATGGCGTTCGGGTCCTGATCCTTCGGGATCGTTGCGTTGATCTTTTCCCATTTCACGTAAGGGCCGTACCGCCCGTCCATCACCGCGATCGCGCCGCCGTCGGGGTGTTCGCCAAGCTCACGCAGGGGCTTCTGCGCCGCACGCCCGGGACCCTTGCGCTGCTTCTGCGCGATCAGGTCCACCGCGCGGTTCATGCCGACGGTGAGGACATCGTCGCCTTTCTCGAGGCTCGCGTAGGTGCGCCCGTGCTTCACATATGGCCCGTAGCGGCCGATCCCCGCCTCGATCAATTCGCCGTCCTCCGGGTGCGGGCCGATCTCGCGCGGCAGGGACAACAGATCCAGGGCCATCTCCAGCGTCACATCTGAGGTCTCCGTACCCTTCGGCAGGGAGGAGCGTTTCGGCTTTTCACCCTCGACCGCGTCGCCGAGTTGCACGTAGGGGCCGAAACGTCCGGTCCTCAGGCGCACCGGAATGCCTTCCGGGTTGTGACCGAGCAGTTTGCCGTCGCCGGAGAGCTCCGCCTCCGCCTCATCGCCACCCAACGGGCGCGTGTATCGGCACTCCGGATAGTTGGAGCACCCTATGAAAGCACCGCCGGAACGCGCTGTTTTCATGGCAAGTTTACCGGCAGAGCATAACGGGCAAAGCGTGGGATCGCTGCCATCGCCTGGGTCGGGGAACAGATGCGGGGCCAGCACCTCGTTGATCTTGTCCAGCACCTCGCTGATCCTCAGATCAGCAGTCTCGTCCAAGGCGCCGGAGAAATCCTTCCAGAACTGGTTCAGCACGTCCTGCCAGTTGATCCGGCCGCCGGAGATGTCGTCGAGTTCCTCCTCAAGTGCTGCCGTGAAGTCGTACTGAACATAGCGGCTGAAGTAGTTTGAGAGGAAGATCGTCACCAGCCGGCCCTTGTCTTCCGGGATCAGGCGGTTCTTGTCCTTGCGGACATATTCGCGGCTCTCGATTGTGTTGATGATCGAGGCGTAGGTGGAGGGGCGGCCGATCCCCAGTTCTTCCATCCGCTTGACCAGAGTTGCCTCGGTGTAGCGCGGCGGCGGCTGGGTGAAATGCTGCTCCGGCGTCACGGCGCCGCGCTCCAGCCGGTCGCTTTCGCGGATTTCTGGCAGGCGGCGGTCGTCATCGTCGATGATGCTGTCGTCGCGGCCTTCCTCATAGACTTTCAGGAACCCGTCGAAGGTGACGACCTGCCCGGTCGCCCGCAGGCCGGTCTTGCCATCGCCGATTTCGACGGTCGTGCGCTCGAACCTGGCGGCTTCCATCTGGCTGGCGACTGCGCGCTTCCAGATCAGCTCGTAAAGACGCTGCTGGGGCAGTTCCACGGCCAGCTTGTCTGGCGAAATGTGCATCCGGCTTGGGCGGATACATTCATGCGCCTCTTGAGCGTTTTTCGCCTTGTTCTTGTACATGCGCGGCGATTTCGGCAGGTAGCCTTCGCCATAACGGTCCTTGATCGCGTCCCGCGCGGCCATCACGGCCTCGGGCGCCATGTCGATCCCGTCCGTTCGCATATAGGTGATGTGCCCGGCCTCGTAGAGCCGCTGGGCCGTGCGCATGCATTCCTGTGCGCCCATACCGAGCTTGCGCGACGCCTCCTGCTGGAGTGTCGAGGTCATGAAGGGCGGCGCCGGATTGCGGCTGGTCGGCTTTGCCTCGACCGAGGTCACCGACAGATCCATGCCTTCGATCGCGGTAACCGCAGCTTTTGCCGCTGCTTCATCCGACAGGTCATGCTTGTCGAGCTTCTTGCCGTTGAGCACGGTCAGCCGCGCCTCGAACTCATCGCCGCGCGGCGTGGTCAGGACCACCTTGACCGACCAGTATTCGACCGGGCGGAAGGCTTCGATCTCCATCTCCCGCTCGACGATCAGGCGAAGGGCTACCGATTGCACGCGCCCGGCAGATCGTGCGCCTGGCAGTTTGCGCCAGAGCACGGGCGAGAGGTTGAAGCCGACCAGATAATCGAGCGCCCGGCGGGCCAGATAGGCCTCGACCAGTTCCATGTCGATATTGCGCGGGTGCCCCATCGCTTCGGTCACCGCGGACTTGGTGATCGCGTTGAACACGACCCGCTCGACCTCGGTATCCTTCTTGACTGCGCGGCGTTTCTTGAGCGCCTCGAGCAGGTGCCACGAGATCGCCTCGCCTTCCCGGTCGGGGTCGGTCGCGAGGATCAGGCGGTTGTGGTCCTTCAGCGCTTCGGCGATGGCGCGGATATGGGCCTGGGACTTGCTGTCCACCTCCCAGATCATTTCGAACCCGTTCTCCGGGTCGACCGATCCGTCTTTCGACGGCAGGTCGCGCACGTGGCCATAGGAGGCGAGGACCGTGAAATCCCCGCCCAGATACTTGTTGATCGTCTTCGCTTTCGCCGGGGATTCGACGACAACAACGGCCATGCGCGGGTTCCTCTGCTCCAGGTAGTGCTCCGGCGATGGAAGATGGGTGCGTCTGCGAAGACTGTCAACAATGACACGGTCCGCGCATGGAACTAACGGTGGTGGCTATAGGCCTATTGGAGCCGTGCAACCATGCCGCCGGAGAGCATTTCGACCTGCCCGCTCAGCTCGAGCTCCAGCAGAAGAAGCGACAGATCGGCGGGCGCGACCCCGCATTCCCGCGCGACGTCGTCGATCTCGATCGGATGCGGGCCGAGGAGCGCAAGCACCTGATCCGACAGCGCGCGGTGATCCCCGGCCTCGGCCTCGTCGAAATCTGCGAGCGCGTCGTAGTCGTCGCGCAGGGTCTGATCGCCATAGAGATCCGCATCGAAGAGAAACTCGTTTCCCTCTTCGGCAAGGCCGAGCGTTCGCGGACCCATCAGCGCCTCGCGCACATCCGCGCCGTTGCGGATCAGTGCGGCGCCGTCGCGGATCAGGGTGTTGCACCCCCCGGCGCGCGGATCCTCGGGCGTCCCGGGGCAGGCCATGACCTCGCGACCCTGCTCAAGTGCGTAGCGCGCCGTGATCAGGGAGCCGGAACGAACCGCCGCCTCGATCAGCAGGACACCGCGTGCAAGGCCAGAGATCAGGCGGTTCCGCCGGGGGAAATGCCGCGAAGCAGGCTCCACGCCCATCGGACATTCCGAGATCAGGCAGCCGGTCTCGGCGATGCGTCTGGCCAGATCTTCATGTTCGCGCGGATAGGTCTGATCGACGCCTCCGGCCATCACTGCGATCGTGCCTGTCTCCAGGGTCGCCTCATGCGCCGCGGCGTCGATCCCGCGGGCGAGGCCCGAGACGATGGCCCTGCCATCCTCCGCAAGCTCTGCCAGGATCCGCCGCACGGCCCGGAGACCGAGGGCTGAGGCATTGCGCGCACCGACCACTGCCAGGGCATCGCGCTGCAGGATATCGAGCTGCCCCTTCACCCAAAGGACGGGCGGCGGGGTCTCGATCGCGGCGAGGAGCGGCGGATACTCCGCCTCCCCCAGCAGGATGAGCTGCGCGCCCGCGGCATCACCAAGTGCCAGTTCCGCTTCCGCCTCAGCTTCGCTCGTGGCCGTGTAGTCTCTGCCGCCCCCGCGCGCTGCCAGATTGGGCAAGGCGGTCAGCGCACGTTCTGCCGAGCCGAAGCGGCGCATCAGGTCGGCATAGGTTCGCGGCCCCACGTTCTGTGAACGCGCGAGGCGCAGGCGCGCGATGCGCTCCTTTTCAGGGATCTCACCTAGCGAGGCAGTTTGGCTCAGCACGGGCTCGGCAATCGACATGGGCGCCCTCCTTTGCCGCGCAGGAGGGCCGATTCGTGGTTAAGCCGCCGTTAACGGTATCCCACAGGTGCGCTCATTTCTTCTGCCCAATCCTCGGCTCCGTGCCATCCAGCAGTCTGCGGATGTTGGCGCTGTGGCGGATCCAGACGATCACAGTGATCAGAGCTACAACCAGAACCGCCTCCCAACGCTCAAACACGGCGAGCCAGATCGCGGCGCTAAAGCTCGAGGCAAGAGCCGCCGCGGAGGAGATACGGAAGATTCCGGCCGCAACCAGCCAGGTCAGGCAGGTCAGCGCACCGGCCGGGAAGTAGAGGCCAAGCACGACCCCCAGAAAGGTCGCAACACCCTTGCCGCCGCGAAACCGGAGCCAGACAGGAAAACAGTGTCCGATGAAGGCGCCGGCGCCCGCCATCTGCGCCGCCAGATCGCCCCAGCTGAGGAAGAGGATTACCGGCACAAGCCCCTTCAAGCCATCCAGGAGAAGCGTTGCCGCGGCCGCAGCCCGGTTGCCCGTGCGCAGGACATTGGTCGCGCCGATATTGCCGGAGCCGATCGTCCGTGGGTCCGGAAGGCCGAAGATCTGTGCGATCAGCAGGCCGACCGGGATGGAGCCGATCAGGTATCCACAGCTGAGCGCACCGATCAGCCAGGGTAGCGCACGGTCGAGCCCCATGATCTCGTGCAGCATCTCAGTCTCCGAAGATATGGGTACCGCCGACCCATGTGCCCAGCACCTTGCCCTGAAGACGTTGGCGGTCGAAGGGCGTGTTCTTGGATTTCGAGCGGAGGGCCTCGCGATCCAGCACGAAGGGCGCATCCGGGTCGAAGAGCACGAGATCGGCGGGGGCACCTGCGACCAGCCGCCCGCTTGGCAGGTCAAGGCGTTGCGCCGGTGCAAGCGAGGCACGCTCGAACAGTTGCAACAGGCTCAGCCGTCCCTCATGCACCAGACGCAGGCAGGCTGGCAGGAACGTCTCGAGCCCTACCGCACCACTCGCCGCCTCCTCGAAGGGCAGACGCTTGGCCTCTTCATCCTGTGGGTTGTGCGAGGAGCAGATGATGTCGATCGCGCCCGAAGCCACGGCATCGATCAGAGCCTGCCGGTCGGTCTCGGCCCTGAGCGGCGGTGTGAGCTTGAAGAAGGTCGCGTATTCGGCGATGTCGAGCTCGTTGAGCGTCAGATGGTGGATCGACGTTGCTGCCGTGACGTCCAGCCCCGCCTGTTTCGCGCGGTCAAGCGGGCTGAGCGCCCCCTCAGTCGACAGCAGCGCTGCGTGATAGTTGCATCCCGTGGCCTCGGCCAGCGCAAGATCCCGCTCCAGCGCGATGCGCTCGGCGATGGTGGGCACGGAGGGCAGGCCGAGGCGCGAGGCCATCTCGCCCGAGGTCGCGCAGGCACCGGCGGAGAGGCTCGGCTCCTGCGTTGCATGGGCCACGAGCGCACCGAGCCCCTTCGCATAGTTCATGCAGGCCCTGAGAACCTTTGCGGACGGCACCACATGGTCCCCATCGGTCAGCCCGAGCGCGCCGGCGTCCAGCAGGAACTGCTGCTCGCTCATCTGCTCGCCAGCGAGCCCCTTGGTCAGAGCGCCCATGACGTGGATGTTGACCGGGGCCGCCTCCCGCGCCCGGCTCAGGGCGAATTGCACGAGCGCCGGATCGTCAAGGCAGGGGGAGGTGTCAGGCTGCGCCACAAAGGTCGTGACGCCTCCGGTAGCAGCCGAAGCTCCAGCCGTGCGAAAACTCTCCCGATGCCGTGCTCCGGGTTCCCCCACAAACACGCGCATATCGACGAGACCAGGCGCCAGGACCTTCCCGCCGCAGTCGATCCCTGGCGCAGTGGGGGAAGAGCCCTGAACCACCTCCGCAATCACGCCATCCTCGATCTTGATCGCACCCGGACCGTCATAGCCAGTCGCGGGATCGATCAGCCGGGCGTTGAGGAGGTGCTGCATCATCGTTCAGCCCGCCACTTTGCTTGAGCATTGCCTATTTCATCGGCAAGCCAGCTGGGTTCAGGAACGCCAACGAGGCGTGCGTCTCCCTGAAGGAGCCCTAAACCACATGCGATCCACCTGAACCACGCAATTAGTGGCGGCCTGCCGGCGCACGTGTCCAAGTTTTCTAGTCGAATGATTTTGAGGGACTGGACGCCGGGAAATGAACTAATCGTTGGCGCTCCCAAGTAGGCCAATCTCCATTGCCTTGCGACATCGTGTTTGTAGTCGTGCTCTACGATCCGTTTGTTCGTGACTGACGTCTGACGACACGCAGAAGCTGCAAACCGGACGCAATTAACGAAGGCAGCTATAAAAGCCGCAATCGCAAGCCAGTCGATGCCAGTGGTGACCAAGTGATGGCTCGATTGAGCAGGATCGACATTCTGCCAAATAAGAATCGCAATCGGACCTAACACAACGACCATCACCGAATATATTGCGACGACGACATTGGCTCGTACCGCTCCGTTACCCTTCGGATCGCGCTGCCAAATTAGGGTCTCTCCAGGTTCAAGCTGCACGACAGGCTTGAGTGTGCTCGCAAAGGAAAAGAAGCTATTCATCCCATCGATCCTAGATCCCGCGCAAGCAGGTCCAGCATTGCCATGCGCACGGCGACGCCCATTTCGACTTGCTCTTGGATGACGGAGCGGTCCGGGTCATCGGCAACTTCGGCGTCGATCTCCACGCCCCGGTTCATGGGGCCGGGGTGCATCACTATGGCGTCGGGTTTGGCCAGCGCCAGTTTCTCGCGGGTCAGGCCATAGCGGTGATAGTACTCGCGGGTCGAGGGAATGGCGGCTCCAGTCAGGCGTTCATTCTGGATGCGGAGCATCATCACCACGTCGCAGCCTCTGAGCCCCTCTTCCATATCGGTGAAGACCTCGACGCCGAAGCGGTCGATCCCGCTCGGCAGCAGGGTGGGAGGGGCGATCACGCGGACCCGGTTCTCCATCTTGCCGAGGCAGAGGATGTTCGACCGGGCGACGCGGGAATTCGCGATATCGCCACAGATGGCGATCGTGAGCCGCTGCAGGCGCCCCTTTCGCCGCCGGATGGTCAAAGCGTCCAGCAGCGCCTGGGTCGGATGCTCGTGCCGTCCGTCGCCGGCGTTCAGGACCGCGCAGTTGACCTTCTGCGCCAGCAGATCAACGGCACCTGAGTTCTGATGGCGCACCACCAGCAGGTCGGGATGCATGGCATTCAGTGTCACCGCCGTGTCGATCAGCGTCTCGCCCTTGTTCATCGAGGAGGCCAGCACGTTCATGTTCACCACATCGGCGCCGAGCCGTTTGCCCGCAATCTCGAAGCTCGCCATCGTGCGGGTCGAGCTCTCGAAGAACAGATTGATCTGCGTGCGCCCGCTCAGCACATCGGCATGCTTCGCGCCCTGACGGTTCAGGTCGACGTAGCTATCCGAAAGATCGAGAATCTGGGTGATGTCTTGAGGAGAGAGCGGTGCGATGCCAAGCAAGTGGCGATGGGCGAACATGCGCGGACCTCGTGAAACCCGCGCAGCTATAGCCGCAGAGGAGCGGGGCGGCAAGGCTAGGCGGCGCGCTTCTTCATCCCGGCCTTGATGCCCATGCGGAGGAATAGCCGCGCCATCAGCAGGTAAACGAGCAAAAGGGCCAGCATGATCATCCCGACGAAGCCAAAATCACCCCGGAAGAGGCCAAAGATCTCCTTCACCTGCGCGGGATCTGCGTATTGCAGGAATGCGAGGAAGACTCCGGCGAGCGCCAGACTGATGAAGATAGACAGCAGCGTCATCTTGAATGCGAGGCCCCAAAGGATGCCCGAACTCGGAATCTCTGAAAGCTGCTCTCCCAGCTTGGTCCCTGCTCCCATGACCGCTGCCATGAAAGTGATCAGCCCGATGCTGCTGGGTGCCTCGATCTGCGCGACGCTTTCAAGGATGGCGAACAGAATGATCACGCCGATCACCGCGGCGACATAATAGGTTGCGAAGTTCAGAAGTGTCTTTGATGTCAGTGACATGATGATTTCCCAATCTAACTCCCACATAGACCTTCCCGCCAATCAGTTTCAAATTCAACCTTTTCCGGTCAGCCGAACTTGGATGTCCGCCTGCCGCGCAATAGATTGACAAAAACGAGATGGAAGCGCCCATGACCCTCGCCACACCTGTTCTGCTTTTCGATCAGCCGCTCGCCCCCAATCCGATGCGGCTCAATCTGTTTCTGGCCGAGAAGGGGGTCGATATCCCGCGCCGGACCATCGACCTGATGGCAAACGAGCATAAGACGCCGGAGTACTTGGAGAAGGTCGGCCAGCCGATCTGCCCGGCGCTGGAGCTTTCGGACGGCACGGTGCTGACCGAGACGGTCGTGATCTCGCGCTATATCGAGGCCTTGCAGCCCGAGCCGAACATGTTCGGCACCACGCCGTTGGAGGAGGCCGAGATCGAGATGTGGCAACGCCGGGTTGAATTCGGGCTCTGGGCCGCCGTGGGGCAGTGCTTCCGCCACACCAACCCGCATCTGGCCGTGCTGGAGGATCAGGTGGCCGAGTGGGGGGAGATCAATCGGGGCCGGATCGCCGGGCAGTTGGAGATGCTGAACAAACATCTCGACGGCCGCGACTGGCTCGCCGCCGACCGCATGACCATCGCCGATGTCACCGGCTACGTCGCCACCGGTTTCACCAAGATCATAAAATACGAGATGCCCGAGGGGCTCGACCATCTCATGGCCTGGAGGAAGCGCATCACCGCGCGGCCCTCGGCCGACGCAATCAGGAGAAAATGATGACGAATCCGTTTCTGGAACAATGGGATACGCCGTTCGAAGTTCCGCCGTTCGACAAGATCGAGATCGAGCATTACCGGCCAGCCTTCGAGGCGGCGATCAAAGAGCACAAGGCCGAAATCGATGCGATCGCGGACGCTTCGGCGGCGCCTGATTTCACCAACACGATCGAGGCGATGGAGCGCGCCGGTGAGCGGCTTGGCAAGATCTCCAGCGTTTTCTTCAACCTCAGTTCCAGCCACACCAATGAGCAGTTGCAGGAGATCGAGCGGGAGATTGCGCCCGTTCTGTCCCGCCACTCCTCTTCGATCATGCTGAACCAGGACCTGGCATCCCGTGTTTTTGCCGTTTTGGATCAGGGGCTTGATGCAGAGCAGAAGCGTGTGCTGAAGCTCTATGTCGAGGGGTTCGAGCGGGCGGGCGCGCGCCTTGACGAAGCCGGGCGGCAGCGGGTCGCCGATATCCAAGCACGGCTGTCGGAGCTTGGCACCCAGTTCTCCCAGAATGTCCTGAAGGATGAGGCGGACTGGTCGATGACCCTCGGTGACGGTGATCTGGAGGGGCTGCCCGAGTTCCTTGTCTCCCAGGCGAAATCGGAGGCGGAGAGCCGCGATATCGGGGGGTACGTGATCACGCTCAGCCGCTCCTCAATCGAGCCGTTTCTGGTCTTCTCGACCCGCCGCGATCTGCGCGAGACCGCCTGGAAGGCATGGATCGCGCGCGGCGACGAGAGCAACTGGCCCCTGGTTGAGGAGACCGTGAAACTCCGCGTCGAGCGGGCAAAACTTTTGGGTTTCAGGGACTTCGCCTCCTATAAGCTCGACAACCAGATGGCCAAGACGCCCGGGAATGTACGCGAGTTGCTGATGGCGGTCTGGGAGCCTGCGCGGGCCCGGGCGGAGGAAGAAGCCGCCGCCTTGCAAGCGCTCGCAGCGGAAGAAGGCGCCAACATACAGATCGAGGGGTGGGACTGGCGCCACTACGCTGAGAAGCTGCGCAAGAAGACCTATGACCTCGATGAGGCGGAAACGAAACCGTACCTCACGCTGGACTCGATGATCGAGGCGGCCTTCTCAGTTGCAGGGCGCCTGTTCGGGCTGGAGTTTCAAGAGGTTGCGGGCCTCTCCCTACATCACCCCGACGCCCGTGCGTGGGAGGTGAAGCGGGATGGCAAGCACCTCGCGCTCTTCATCGGAGACTATTTCGCGCGGCCGTCCAAACGCTCCGGCGCCTGGATGTCGGCCTATCGCGGGCAGAGGCGGCTGAAGCAACCTGAGCGCCCGATCATTCTGAATACCTGCAATTTTGCAAAGGGTTCGCCGACTCTGCTGACCTTCGATGATGCGCGCACCCTGTTCCACGAGTTCGGTCACGCGCTGCATGGCATGATGTCGGACGTGACCTATCCGCGGATTGCGGGAACGAACGTGGCGCGCGACTTTGTCGAGCTGCCGAGCCAGCTTTACGAACACTGGCTGAGCGTGCCGAATGTGTTGGCGGAGTTCGCCCGGCATTACCAGACCGGCGAGCCGATGCCTGCCGAGCTGATCGAGAAAATCAAGGCAGCTGAGACGTTCAACCAGGGTTTTGCGACGGTGGAATATACCGGCTCCGCCTTGGTGGATCTGGAGATGCACACGCTCGACGAGGCCGATGGGTTCGATGGTCAGGCGTTCGAGAAAGCGACGCTCGAGAAGATCGGCATGCCGCGCGCGATCCCCATGCGCCACCGCACGCCGCATTTCCAGCACGTCTTCTCCGGCGACGGGTACTCGGCGGGCTACTACTCCTACATGTGGTCGGAAGTGATGGACGCGGATGCCTTCAAGGCCTTCGAGGAGGCGGGAGACCCGTTCGACCCCGAGACCGCCGAGCGGCTCGCGGAACATGTCTATGCCGCCGGTGGGCTGCAGGAGCCGGACCAGGCCTACATCGCCTTCCGCGGCAAGCTGCCTGAGATCGATGCCCTGCTCGAGGGGCGCGGTCTCGCCTAAGATCGCGGTTTGTCGGAGAGATCGCAAACCGCCTTGCGATTTCTCCAGACAATTTGTCGGGCGCGAACGACAAATCGCGATTTCCTTAGAGCTCAGCCCGTTTCCGCGACGAGACGCGCGAGTGCGGTTGAGGCCAGCCGCGCCGCCGGAGGGTCCGCCCGGCTGGTGATCACGATCGGGATCCGCCCGCCCATCACAACCCCCGCCGCGCAGGCCGACATGAAGAACGCCATCATCTTGAAGAGCGCGTTGCCAACCTCGATGGTCGGCACGATCACGCCATGCGCCTGACCAGCCACGGGGTGGCCGGACAACCCCTTGATCGCCGCGGCCTCGGGCGAGACGGCATTGTCGAAGGCGAGCGGCCCGGCAATCTCGGCTTCAAAGCCCTGCGTCCTGGCCCAATCGGTCAGCTCCGCCGCCGCGAGGCTGGACGGCATTTGCGGGAGCGCCTCTTCGGTAGCCGACAAAGCAGCGAGGCGCGGCCGGGCGATGCTGATACGATGGCAGAGCGTTACCATGTTCTCGGCAATCGCCTGCAGGGTCTTCGCATCGGGCGCGACATTGAGCGCGGCGTCCGAGATCAGAAACGGATCGTCGCTCCCGGGCACGGTCATGTGGAAGATATGGCTCAGCCGCTTGCCGGTGCGGATCCCGGCCTCCTTGCGCAACAGGGCGCCCATGAGGGCGTCGGTGTGGATCTGACCCTTCATCACAATCCTGACCGCGGGGTCGGCGGCTGCTAGGGCGGCTGCGTCCGCCAGGGCAGCGTCGCCTGTGGCATCGATCAGCCGAAAAGGCGCGATGTCCCATCCGGCTTCCTCGGCGAGCACTGCCACGCGCTCCGCCCCGCCGATCAAGACGGGCTCGATCAGCCCCGCCTCGGTCGCCCGCCGCGCGCTTTCCAGTGCGACCGGATGATCGGCACCGACGATCAGGGTGCGGGCGGGGCTGGCCGCCCCGGCTGCGGCCAACAGGCGGGCAGGGGCGGTGATGGGGGTCGTCGAAAGCATGGCGCGGGTCTCCAAAGGTCAACCGGGGTGCGGGCGGCGGGGCGCGCCCGCGCAGGCAATCCTTGCAACGTAGAGAAGGCTGGTCGGGTTCTCGAGACGCGCCTCCGGGTCGATCCGCATGCCTATCTTCTCCGCCACCCGGCGGGAGGGCGCGTTGTCGCGATGGATCTCGGCGATCACCCGGGTGAGGCCCACCTCATCGAACCCGTGGGCGAGAACGTTGGCAGCAGCCTCCGGCACGAAACCCTGGCCGCGGGCGGACCGGATCAGCCGCCAGCCGATCTCGACCTCGGGCCCCGTCGCGTCCTCTGGGATCAACAGCACCCAGCCGAGGAATTCTTCCGGCTGTGTCCTACGGGCAATCACCCAATAGCCGAGGCCTGCCGGATAAGGCCCGCGGATCCGGGCACGCACAAAAGCCTCATGCGCTGCCGCATCCGCCCAGGGGCCTTCGATCAGATCGGTGGTGCCGGGCTCGCGGTCCATCGCCAGGCTTGCCTCCAGATCTGCCATCCGCCGCGGGCGCAGAAGCAGGCGCGGGGTCTCGATCACGGGGAGCATGCGGTGCCTCCGGGGGCCAGCACCGCGGTCCAGCCGGCCGGAGACGGACCGCGGGTATGTCGTGCGCCGCACCGCGGCGCTCCGCCTGGCTGACCCTCAGGCCACGAACTGGTCCAGGGTCGTGCGCATCTTGTCGACGATTTCGTCGATATGCGCGCGCTCGGCCACGAAAGGCGGGGCGATGATGGCCGTGTCGCCGGTGAACTTCACATGGGCGCCGTTCCAGAAGAGCGCCTTTTGCATCTCCTGGCCCCGAATGCCCGGTTTGCCCGGCTCCGGATGGACTTCGAGGCCCGACATCATGCCGATGGTGCGGATGTCCTTGACCAGTTCATGATCGCGGAGCGAGATCATCGCCTCCTTGAAATAGGGCGACATCTCCTTCGCCCGGTCGAACAACCCTTCGTCCTGATAGATCTTCTGGGCGGCAATCCCGGCGGCGCAAGCGGCCGGGTGGGCCGAGTAGGTGTAGCCGTGGAAGAACTCGATCGCGTTCTCCGGCGCCGCGTCGGTCACCGTCTCATAGATCTCGTCCTTCACCGCGACCGCGCCCATCGGAATGCAACCGTTGGTGAGCGCCTTTGCCATCGTGCAGATATCGGCCTGGACGCCGAAGAGCTGCTGGGCAAACGGCGCGCCGAGGCGGCCGAAGCCCGTGATGACCTCGTCCATGACAAGCAGAATACCATGCTGGTCGCAGATCTCTCGCAGCCGCTCCAGATACCCTTTCGGAGGCACAAGCGTGCCGGTCGACCCTGCGACCGGTTCGACGAAGACGGCCGCGATGGTCGACCCGCCATAGGTCTGGCAATGCCGCTCGAGATCGTTGGCAAGTTCGACCCCGTCATGCTCCGGCAGCCCGTCGTGGAACAGGTCCTTGCCGGTCCAGGTGTGGCGAATGGTGACAATGTTGGGCATCGTGACGGGGAAGGTCTCGCGGTTCTTAACCATGCCGGCGAGGCTCACGCCGCCCATGTTCACGCCGTGATAGGCTCGCTCCCGGCTGACGAAGCGCAGGCGTTGGCTCTCGCCCCGTGCACGGTGATAGGCCATGATGATTTTCAGCGCCGTATCAATGCTCTCCGATCCGGAGTTGACGAAGAATATGTGGTTCATCTCCTCCGGCAGCAGCCGCGTGACCATGCGGGCGAGTTCGAACGAACCTGGATGACCGAGCTGGAACGGCGCCGTGTAGGAGTTGGTCTGAAGCTGTTTGTAGACCGCCTCGGCGATCTCGGGGCGCGAATGGCCCGCGGGCGAGCAGAACAGCGCCGAGGAGCCATCGATCACCGAGCCACCCTTGTGGTCGGTATAGTACATGCCCGAGCCTTCGACGAGGAGGCGCGGGTTCTCCTTGAAATCCCGGTTGCCGGTGAAGGGCATCCAATGCTCTTCGAGCGAGTTCGGACGGCCGATAACGGCGTCTGAGCCAATCTCCATGTCATGCATAGCGCGACTCCTCTGTTTGGATCTTACGAACGCTACGCCGAGCCGCTGGACTCACGATAGAACCAGAAGAGGTTTATGCGGGAGGCCACCATGCGAGCTTGACCGCCCCGGCGAGTGTTGCGCAACAGCATCATGCCCAAGGGCAAAATGCATCGCAGTGCCTGTGGATAAGGTGGAAAATCCCGGCGAGTTCGTCTAGAAATTGCAGTGGGTGGACAGAATGGGTGTGGTGGTGAGGCTTCTCAGCGCGTTAGTGGCTTTGTGCCTGTTATCGGGCACGGCTAAGGCAGTGACTCTTCAGGTTGATGTGACCGGCGATCCCGGCGCAGGCAGCACGGTCTGGACTTTCTCCGGATTTGCCGTTGCGACCGGGGACGGTGCATTCGGGATCGGGAACTCCGCCGGGTTCCCGTTTATTCAGTCGCAGTTTCTGAATCTCGGCGATTTCACGGATTTGAACCTTGCGCTGTTCGACGATCTTGTCGGGTCGGCGAGCATTACCGTCGAGAGCGCGTCGGGTGGCGCCACGGTCAGCCGCAATATCGCGACGGTCATGGTGGACACAGATGGAAACGGACTCGACGACATAGGCTTCGGTCTGGAAGACAATGAGGTGCTCGGCTTTGAGGATCGCGACCGGGTCAGCTGGTCCGGATCGGTACAAGTGATCGGCCTGGATATCCTGAATTTGAGCGAAGCGCTTCTGCCCGTGACACTGAGCGCCGGGGCGAGCGGTCTGGGCCTCGCGGCCCTGCTGGATCTCGAACTGTCGATAACCGAGATTCCCTTGCCCGCCGGTCTGCCCCTCTTGCTCGCCGGTTTGGGCGTTCTCGGGCTCCAGAGGCGCCGAAGATTCACGAGGATCCTGCAGCGTTTATAACGTCTTTCTGTCGTTCGGGGCGGAAGCCTACCGATGACCGCGAACTTGACTGTTCTCCATCGCAAGAATTGGACGTGCGATCCGCATTTTTGGCGTAGTTGGTTCGAGGGAATGGATCTTGGGGCCGGGGTCACGGTTCTGCTCTACGCGACGGAGGGGGGCGGCAAGGGCGCTCCATCGGATTGGCGATCAGGAGATGGAGACCGGGCCTGGGGGTATCCTGCTCTGCCAGGCGGAGGAGCCGCACAAATTCATCTCGTTGGTTGTGTCCTTCGAGAGCACGGATGCCCGCTTCTGTGAGGAATTGATCCAGACCAGTCTGGCGTGATGGCCCCAGACAGCGGCGTTGAGATGTGATGTTTCCTGCCGTTACGTCATCGCGGACCCGAGGCGGTCCAGACGTTAAGCTCGGTACATGACCCATACCGAGCCCACATCGATCATCTGTGCGGACAGTGTACCGCTGTCCGGCAGGCTCTTTGTCCCGGACGCGCCAAAAGTTGCGGTAATCATCTCATCGGGTACTGGATTTCCACAACAATTCTACGAGCCGTTGGCGCGTCACTTTGCAGCGCGGGGCGGTGTCGTTCTGACGTATGACTATCGCGGGATTGCGGGTTCATCGGCCGGGGTGCCTGGGCCGGAGGTCGACATTCCGGACTGGGGCAGGCTGGATCTTGATGCCGCGATTGGGTTTCTCAGGACACGTTTTCCGGATCTGCCGGTCACCCATCTTGGCCACAGCGTCGGCGGGCATATCGTCGGATTTGCGAAGCGTCAGGCTGAGGTGGCTCGCCATGCATGGATCTGTTCGGGTGGTGGGACGTGGTTTCGCCACTGGCCAAGCCGGTGGCCTATGGAGCTCTACTTCTGGTGGGTGCTCGGCCCATCCTCGATAGCGCGGTATGGTCATGTCCGTGCCAAGGGCGGCTGGCGCGGCTCTCCGCTGCCCGGCAAAGCGTTCAGAACATGGCGGCGCTGGTCGCACCGTCGCGGATATTACCGGAGAGAGTTGAGGGACGGGCTTCAGCCGCATCATTTTGAGAAGGTGGAAGCGCCGGTCGCCTCGTGGAGCTTCACCGACGATGGGATTGCGACTCCTGCGGCCGTCGGGGACATTCTCGAATGCTATCCGAATGCGGATGTCTCGATGGTGCTGCGCGCTCCTGCGGACTACGGAAAGCGCAAGATCGGTCATCAGGGTGCCTTTCGACCGGGCTTTGAGCCTCTTTGGGATGAATGGTGGTCCTGGCTGGCGAAAAACCCCCAGGAGGGCCGCGAAATGCCTTGATTCTGGCCCATCGGTGACTGATAAACTGGCACCACAATAGAGCCAGCCAGAACAGGGCAGATGCGCGACGCTCTTTATCATCTCGAACGGTCCCGGCCCGCGACGCTCCAGGCGCAAATCCGCGAGGTTCTGATGCAGGCGATTGCCTCCGGCCGGCTGAAGCCTGGGGAGACCGTTCCCTCGACGCGTGCCATGGCGCGCCAGCTCGGTGTCTCGCGCAACACGGTCACGCTGGCCTATCAGGCGCTGGTGGCGGAGGGGTTCCTTTCCGCCCGCGAACGCTCGGGCTTTTATGTCGATGAGCTGGCGATCGACGGGCTGATCCCGCAGCCAGATGTGCACGCGGTTGCTCAGGGAGGGATCGAGTGGGCCCCGCGGATCGTGAAGCAGATCGGCGGGCAGCGCTTTATTCAACGGCCGGACGACTGGCAGGCGATGCCCTATCCCTTCATCTACGGCCAGGTCGACCGGGAGATCTTTCCCATCGCCGAGTGGCGCGACTGCGTGCGCCAGGCCATGGGCAAACGCTGGCTCGACGCCTGGACGCAGGATCAGTATGGCGAGGATGACCCGCTGCTGATCGAGCAGATCGCCGATCGCATCCTGCCGCGCCGGGGGATCGAGGCCGCACCCTCCAGCATCCTGATCACGCTGGGCGCGCAGAACGCGCTCTATCTGATCGCGGCGCTGATGGTGGATGCCGAGACCCGTTGTCTGATCGAGGACCCGGGCTATCCCGACCTGCGCAACATGCTGGAGCTGAGATCGCGCCGGATCCTGACGGCGCCTGTCGATCATGAGGGCATGGTCGTGGGCGCGCGGGAGGCGGATCTGATCTTCTGCACGCCCTCGCACCATTACCCGACAACGGTGACCATGAGCCTTGAGCGGCGCAAGGCGCTGCTGGCCGATGCTGGTGCGCGCGACATGGTGATCGTCGAGGATGACTACGAGTTCGAGACCAATTACCGGGGCGCACCGCAGCCCGCGCTTAAATCGCTCGATACCGAGGGGCGGGTGATCTATGTGGGCTCGCTGTCGAAAAGCCTGATGCCGGGGCTGCGGCTTGGCTTCATCGTGGCAGATCCGGCGCTGATCGAGCGCTTGCGCACGCTGCGCCGGCTGATGCTGCGCCATCCGCCCGGCAACAATCAGCGGGCGGCAGCGCTCTTCATGGCCAACGGGCATTACGACGTTCTGGTCCGCCGCATCCACCGGGTCTATCGCGCGCGGTGGGAGGCGATGCGCGCGGCGATCGAAACCTCGCTGCCGGGCTGGTCCCAGGCGCCGGGCTTTGGTGGCTCGTCCTTCTGGATGACCGGCGCGGACGGGTTCGACAGCGCGCGGCTGGCCGAGCGGGCGATGGAGGAGGGTGTGCTGATCGAGCCGGGTGACCCGTTCTTTGCCAGACCGGGCGAGGGTGCCCCCTGTTTCCGCCTCGGCTTCTCCTCGATCCCGGCCGAGCGCATTGCCGAGGGGATCGGGATCCTGGCGCGGCTTGCGCGCGAGCGGTGATGCACGCAGGCAACCGGTGCGCATGGTTGCCAAGCGCGGCGCTGGCGATTAGACGGGCGCCCCATCGAAAAGACAGGAGGTCGGGGGCATGAACCCTGTGCTGTTCGGCGTGATCGCGATGGCGGCAATCGTCACCGCCTCGAACATCCTGGTGCAGTTCCTGCTGGGCGACTGGCTGACCTGGGGCGCGCTGACCTATCCGTTCGCCTTTCTGGTGACCGATCTCTGCAACCGGATGCTCGGCGTGCAGGCAGCGCGCAAGGTCGTGGCGGCGGGGTTTGCCGTCGGGGTGCTCTGCTCGCTGATCGCCTCGCAACTGACCGGGCCGGAGGGGTATCCGCTGACCACGCTCCGGATCGCGATCGGTTCGGCATTTGCGTTTCTGGTGGCGCAGATGGTCGATATCGGGGTCTTCAATCGGTTCCGCGCCGGGATCTGGTGGCGGGCGCCGCTGATCTCGTCCTTTGTCGGGTCGGCGCTCGACACAGCGCTTTTCTTCTCGATCGCGTTCTCCGCCTGGTTCGTCTTCCTCGATCCGGCGCAGCCGAATAGCTGGGCGCGCGATCCGGTACCCTTTCTCGGCTTCGGGGCCGAGGGGCCGCTCTGGATCAGCCTCGCGGTGGCGGATTTTGGGGTGAAGATGGCGCTCGCCCTGATTGCGTTGATCCCGTTCCGCCTGATCGCGGGGCAGGCGCGGGGGTGAGCCGATGATCCGCGTGACCGATCAGATCGCGATCGCGGAGTGGGAGCTGAGCGAGAGCTTCGCCCGCGCCTCGGGTCCCGGCGGGCAGAATGTCAACAAGGTCGAGACGGCAGTTGTGCTGCGCTTCGAGGCGGAGCGCTCGCCTAACCTGCCGGCGGATGTGAAGGCGCGGCTGCGGCGCATTGCCGGGCGCAGGTGGACCGCCGATGGGGCGGTTGTCATCCAGGCGGACCGGCACCGGAGCCAGAGCCGAAACCGCGAGGATGCGATCGACCGGCTCAAGGACCTGATCGCCGAGGCGGCGGTGCGGCCGAAGAAGAGGATCGCAACCCGTCCGACCCTGGGTTCCCAGCGCCGCAGGCTCGCCGCGAAAAAGCAGCGCGGCACGGTGAAACGCCTGCGCGGTGCGCCGGACGAGACCGAGTGAGCTTGCAACAGTCACACCTGTTTGCAGCGGAGCGCAAAGCGTCGGGCTGGTCCCAGCCGGCCATACCCGTCTTCGACGGGCCGGGCGCATCGCGCCCGGGTCGCGTTCCGCGACGATGGCCGGCCGGGACCAGCCCGACGCGCGGTGCGGGATGTCGATTTCTTCGCTTAGCGGCGCCGACGGCTACGGGCGGAAGCCGTTGATCTTGCCGGGCGGGATCTGCCCGGCCTGGAGCCCTGGGGCGAGCGTTGCGGCGGCGGCCGCGATCCCGCTTGCGGCCATGGGTGCATCCATCGCGGTCAGGGCTGCCTCGACCGTGGCGAGCGTGCCGAGCACCATCGGCGGGTTCAGGTGGCCCATATGGCCGATGCGGAACGTCGTTCCCTCGTCATCGCCGAGGCCGATGCCGAGCGTCAGGCCCGCCTGCTTCTCGCAGATCGCACGCAGGCGTGCCGCATCGATCCCGCCCGTCCGCACCGAGGTAGTCGAATTCGACCGGTGCCGGGGCGGGCCGACATAGAACTGCAGGCCGTTCGGGGTCGACCAGGCCTCGACCGCGGCGCGCACGGTGTCGGCGAAGACCTGATGACGCGCCCAGATTGCCTCGAGCCCTTCCTCGTGGATCATGTCGAGCGCCTCGCGCATGGCGTAGATGTGCTGGATCGGCGGGGTGCCGCAATATCTGAGGTAATGCGCGCCGTCCTTCATCCGGGCGGTCCAGTCCCAGTAGGCGGTGCGCAGATCCGCGGATCGATGCGCCTCCAGCGCCTTGTCCGAGGCCCAGATCAGGCCGAGGCCCGGAGGGACCATCAAGCCCTTCTGACTGCCGCCGACGGTGACGTCCGCGCCCCAGGCATCCATGCGGTATTCCATGCAGCCGAGCGAGGCGATGCAGTCGACCATGTAAAGCGCCGGGTGGCCTGCCGCATCGATCGCCTTGCGGATGGCTGCAATGTCGTTCCAGACGCCCGAGGCGGTGTCGACCTGCACCACCAGGATTGCCTTGATCTCATGCGCCTGATCGGCCCGGAGGTGCGCTTCGACTGCGTCCGGCGCCACCGGCGCGCCGGGGCCCGCGCTCTCCAGCGTATCGACCTCCAGCCCGAGCGTGCGGCCCATCTCGCCCCAGCCGACCGCGAAGCGCCCGGATTCGAGCACCAGCACCTTGTCGCCCTTCGACAGCGTGTTGGTAAGCGCCATCTCCCACGCACCATGGCCATTGGTGATCGCAACGAACGCCTTGCCCTTGGTCATCGCGATGCCGGGCAGATCCGCGAGCACGCTTTCCGAGGTATCGACCAGCGCACCTTCGTAGATATTCGGCATCGGCCGGTGCATCGCGCTGAGCACGCGGTCGGGCACCACGGAGGGGCCGGGGATCGAGACTTGATGGCGACCTTGGGCGAGAGGCATGAGCGGGGTCCTATTTGTTTGAGCGCGAAGGATATCGCGGTGCATGGATCGAACAAGAGGGCATCCGTGACCTGCGGCATCACGGACCGTGATGGCTACTCCCGGTTCAGCAGTCCGTCGCCGAGCAGGCTGGCCCAGCCGGCGGGTTTGAATTCTCTCTCGATCCGCTCGGGGTCGTAATCCGTCTCGACCCAGTCGAGGAAGGGCAGGTTGCCGCCCGTCTCATCGAGATAGGTCTCGAAAAGCGCGTCCAGCACGCCGGTCTTGCTCTGCTTTATGTGACCGTATTCGAGCGAGAGCTGCCCGAGCGCCTCGCGGACCGGGGCCTTCTCGCGCAGGATGAGAAAGAGCGCGGCCATGAAACCGGCCCGGTCGGCGCCGGACTTGCAGTGGAAGAGCACGGGGTACTCCAGCCCTTCGAAGAAGTCGTCGAGCGCGCGGATCTCCTCCTTGGTCGGCAGGGCGCGTGAGCGCAGGACGAACCGGTCGTATTTGAGGCCTGCCTTCTCGATCGCCTCCTTTTCCAGCGGCAGGGAGCCGAAGGTCTGGCCGCCGCGCAGGCTGACGATGGTGCGGATGCCGTCACGCGCCATCGCGCGGATCTGATAGGGCAGTGGTTGGGCTGAGCGCCAGGCATCCTTCGAGATCCGCCGGCGGTTCAGATAGATCATGCGGACGAAACTGTGATCGATGAAGAAGGCGTTGGCCCAGGCGGCGAGACGGTCCCAAAGGCCGCTGAGCGGCCGTTCCCAGCGGTTGCGATGCTGATCTCGCGCGTCGAGGCGTTCGCTATCCTGCGTGTTGGCCATGGGAAGGCGCGCTCTAGCAGTTGGGGGCGGCCAACACAAGCGAGGTTGGTGCGCTTGACCATGATTTGAAAACGAGGCTTGGTCCCGGCGCCGTCCAGCAGGTTTTGCAGCGCAGCTCGGGGCCTGTGACTGAGGCGAATTCCATCCGGATACCGTTGGAGCCGCCATCTGATGCGGCTTAAAATGGCGGGACTGACCACCGGGACCTAGAAGCCCGGCTAATCGAAAAGTTTGCCTGATTCAGAGGCTTGTGAGAGAGATCTATAACTTTTCATTCAGTCTTTAACGGTTTTGTGTCATATTAATGACATTAGCGCTTTTGAGAACGCTCGAACGAGGGAAGGTGCAAATGATGGGTCCTCTGGCTTGCGCAGGAGTCTTCAAACGGCTCGCCCTCTTGCTTCTTCTGACCGTGGCGGCAGGCGCGCCCGCGCTAGCGGAGCAACGGGTTGCGACCCTCACCAGCGATCAGCGCGCCGATCTCAGGGCGGGATGCAACCATTATGAGAACAGAGCTCGCTTTCTTTCCCGCGAAGGGGAAATCGCCTTTGTCACACTGATGGCCGAAGCCTGTGCGGCGGCGGAGGTTTCACTTGGTAGCGACAGCGCCTCGGAGCGGAAGACAGCGCGTCGCTTTCTTCATCGTGTGCTGGAACTCCGGGATACCATTATAGATATGAACATGGAGAGGGTTTACGGCGAAACCGACAACCCTTTTGCCAAACCCAAGGTCGCGGAAGGGGACGCCTCCGAATTCACCCGCGTGACCGACACCGGCGAGTTTCTGATTGCCCATCGGATGGGGGTCATGAGCGCCTATCAGGCCTGGCTTGACAGCGGTGCCAGCTTTTCGATTGCCTTCCTGAAGGGCCCCGTGACGCCCTGAAGGGAGCCGCCTTATGGCAAGGACGATCCGGATCGCAATGTGGTCCGGCCCGCGCAATATCTCGACAGCGATGATGCGGGCCTGGGAGAACCGGGCCGATTGCACGGTGATGGATGAGCCGTTCTATGGCGCCTATCTGGCGGAGACCGGGATCGCGCATCCGATGCGCGCAGAGATCCTCGCGGCGATGGAGCAGGACTGGGCAACGGTGGCGGAGCAATGTGCGGCCGCCGACCAGACGCTTCTGATCTACCAGAAGCACATGTGCCAGCACATGGTCCCCGCAG
Organism: Pseudomonadota bacterium; assembly: GCA_039180675.1. GTDB lineage: Bacteria > Pseudomonadota > Alphaproteobacteria > Rhodobacterales > Rhodobacteraceae > Thermohalobaculum. The sequence goes on from JBCDDC010000013.1 coordinate 93,156, forward strand.
CGCCGTTGGGCTGGATGGCTGCCTGCCGTCACGCCTTTCTGATCCGCCCGCCGGGTGAGGTCGCGGCGTCCTTCAGCGCAAAGTATGACGGGCTGATGGCGGAGGATCTGGGGTTTCGCCGCCAGGCGGAGCTGTTCGATCATGTCTGCCAGATGATTGGCAAAGCGCCGCCAGTTCTGGAGGCGCGGGATGTGCTGGCAGCACCAGAGGCGATGCTGCAGGCCTTATGCAACAATCTTGGCGTTTCCTTCGATCCCGCCATGTTGAGCTGGCCGCCGGGGCGGCGGGACAGTGACGGCGTTTGGGCCGCGCATTGGTATGGAGCGGTGGAGAAGTCGATTGGGTTCTCTGCGCCCAAGCCCCCGGCCGCGCCGCCGGAGGCGCTTAATTCGATCGTCGAGGCTTGCTTGCCTTACTACGAGGCGATGCGCCGGCACCGCCTCGTTGCCGCGCCGGATCAGGCGAGTTGACCGTCCACTGAGACCGTCTCTCGCCCGCCCAGATAGGGTTTGAGCGGGCCTGGGATCGCGATCGACCCGTCCTCCTGCTGGTAGTTCTCCATCACCGCGATCAGCGTGCGGCCGACTGCGAGGCCCGAGCCGTTGAGGGTGTGGACGAATTCTGGGCGTTTCTCTCCGTCGCGGCGGAAGCGCGCGTTCATCCGGCGGGCCTGGAAGTCGCCGCAGACCGAGCAGGACGATATCTCGCGATAGGTGTTCTGGCCGGGCAACCAGACCTCGAGATCGTGGGTCTTCTGCGCGCCGAAGCCCATGTCGCCGGTCGAGAGCACCATGCGCCGGTAGGGAAGCTCCAGCGCCTCGAGGATGCCCTCGGCGCAGCGGGTCATGCGCTCATGCTCGTCGAGCGCGTCCTCCGGCCGGGTGATCGAGACCATCTCGACCTTCTCGAACTGGTGCTGGCGGAGCATGCCGCGGGTGTCCTTGCCCGCCGAGCCCGCCTCGGAGCGGAAGCACTGTGTCCAGGCGGTGTAGCGCCGGGGCAGGGTGGCCTCGTCGATGATCTCGCCTGCGGGCAGGTTGGTCAGCGTGACTTCCGCCGTTGGGATCAACCACCAGCCGTTGGTGGTCTGATAGCTGTCCTCGGCAAATTTTGGGAGCTGGCCAGTGCCGAGCATCGCCTCGGGCCGCACCAGGACCGGGGTCCAGACCTCGGTCAAGCCGTTCTGATCGACATGGGTGTCGAGCATGAATTGCGCGAGCGCCCGGTGGAGCCGGATGAGCGCGCCGGACATGACGACAAAGCGGCTGCCCGAGAGCTTTGCCGCCTTCTCGAAGTCCATCAGCCCCATGGCCTCGCCGAGCTCCCAATGCTCCTTAGGGGCGAAGTTGAACTGGCGCGGCGCGCCCCAGCGTTTGGCTTCGACATTGGCGTCCTCATCGGCGCCGTCCGGCACGTCGTCGAGGGCGAGGTTGGGGATCGTCAGGAGGAGGTCGGTGAGGCGCTGATCCTCGGCCTTCGCTTCCTCCTCCAATTTGGCGATCTCGTCCTTTTTGTCGGCGACAAGCTGGCGGAGGCGTTCGAATTCCGCCTCGTCACCCGCGGCCTTGGCCTTTCCGACTTCCTTGGAGGCGGCATTGCGCTCTGCCAGTGCGTTTTCGCTGGCCGTGATCTTCTCGCGCCGGGCGGCATCGATCGCCAGGATCTCCGACGAGAGCCCGGACAGCCCACGCCGCGCAAGCTGCGCATCGAACGCCTGGGGATTGTCACGGATCAGTCGGATATCGTGCATCGAAGCCTCCTTCGCGAGAATGCGGGGGCTTCATAGTCGCTCAGGGTGCCGAGCACAAAGTTTTCTGACTAGTCATCGGATTTGGGCGCCGGCTGAATCTTGAGCCATGCGTCAAAAGCAGCCCAGAAAGCCTGCCAAGGCTCAGAATCGTCTTTCTCCTCCTCGGCCGCATGCCAGAAGTTCGGTGGCGACAGATGCTCGGGCAAGAGTGTTTTGCCCGGCCCGCTTTTCACACCGAAGGCGCTGTTGATCTGTTCCTCGGTCATCGTGGAACATCCGGTAAAATCCGCGGATCTGAGCGGCGTGCGGGCACATGTCCAGCCGCTCAGATCCGCGGATTTTAGGATCGCCGCGCTGAGGTCCGCCCGCTCCATCCGCGCCCTATCAAACCGCGCATGATCGAAGATCAGGTCGTGCGTGTCGGCCTTGCGCAGGTTGGTTTCACGCAGGTCGAGGCGGAAGCCGGGATCATAGGGGTTTGTGGAATCGGCCTTTGACCCTTCCTCCTGGATCTGGCGCGGGCCTCGTCGGCCGATAACGATAAGTGCGGCCTGAATATCGACACGCAGCGGTGGCAGGTCATCCAGCCATTCGTAGAGCTGTTCTTCTCGTTGTCTGAGGCCTTCCTCACGCTGCTTCAGCATCTCGTCATCCGCCTCCTCCGGCCAATCTGGCCAGTCGCCCAGACCGTGATCCTCGGCCTCAGACGCGGGCGCATTGGTGCGGATGTAGGCACACAGGATCTCCATCACCTGAATGTGGTCGCGCAGGCTGTCCTGTGCGATGCGCTCCAGCGCGTAGATGCCTCCGAGCCGGACTTCTAGGTTTGCCATCGTCTCTGGGTTGCCGTTCCGGTAGATGGTCTTCTCGGCCCCCAACTGTTCGACCGCCTTTGTAATCCGCTCGGTGATCAGGCCCTGTTCGGCGGCGTTGGTCTGCCGCTCGTTGATCCAGGCCTTGATCAGGACGAAGGGCGCGGCAAGCAGGGCGCCGAGGCCGGTGATCGTGAGACCGATTCCGTAGAAATGCGCGCGCTTGTCCGCAGCAATTGCTGGAATGGTGGCTGTCACCTGCTCGAAGAGGTTGGCGATGACCAGAACGATCAGCCAGATCCAGAAGGGGAGCAGCAGGAGCCCGATCAGGATGATCGGCAAAAGATAGTTTCTGAGCACCACTTCGGACCCCGAAATCCAAAGCCGGTGCAGTTTTGCGGAGTATTCTGTGCGGCGGGTCCAGATCCGGCGGAGCAGGACCCAAAGAGCGATCAGAAACAAAACGGCGAGCGAGAGCTCGAAGAACGGAAGCGCGTTAAACAAATCCTTCATGGGCGAGAGAATGCCCCAGATATCGGGGTTGGGGAAGGTTTGGGCCCGATAATACCACTTGACGGGGCAGGGGGGCTTTCGTAGATCAGCCCGACCTCGTACAGAGGACCTACGCGGTTGTAGCTCAGTTGGTTAGAGTGCCGGCCTGTCACGCCGGAGGTCGCGGGTTCGAGCCCCGTCAACCGCGCCATCCTTCCGGATCGGCCTGACCCCCTCCCCACCACGGTTATTTGCGTTGCAATACGCGACCAACAATCGGAATATCGGGTGTCCGCTTTAATTCGTCGCGCCCCGGGCGGCGTTTGTTGACCGTCAACCACTCCGGGTTTAGACGAAAGCTAGCGCGCCACGGCCAGCAAGTGAGGTAACCAGAATGGATGAGCTGCTCCGCGAGTATCTTCCAATTCTCATTTTCCTCGGTCTGGCAATAGGTTTGGGCCTTTTTCTCGTGTTGGCTGCCTGGCTGATCGCCCCGGCCGATCCGGATGCTGAGAAGACCTCGGCCTACGAGTGCGGCTTCAACGCATTCGACGATGCGCGGATGAAGTTCGACGTGCGGTTCTACCTCGTCTCGATCTTGTTCATCATCTTCGATCTGGAGATCGCGTTCCTGTTTCCCTGGGCCGCTGCCTTTGGCGACCTGAGCGACACGGCGTTCTGGTCGATGATGGTGTTCCTGGCGGTGCTGACCATCGGTTTCGCCTATGAGTGGAAGAAGGGAGCGCTGGAATGGGAGTGACGGCGCCGAATGCCGCGGGTGCGGACAAGGACGTGCTGGCCGCCAATCTCTCCAACGAGCTGGCGGATAAGGGTTTTCTGCTTACGAATACCGAGGATCTGATCAACTGGGCGCGCACCGGCTCGCTGATGTGGATGACCTTCGGTTTGGCCTGCTGCGCGGTCGAGATGATGCATGCCTCGATGCCGCGTTATGATCTTGAGCGGTTTGGCTTCGCGCCGCGCGCCAGCCCGCGCCAGTCGGACGTGATGATCGTGGCGGGGACGCTGACCAACAAGATGGCTCCGGCGCTGCGCAAGGTCTACGATCAGATGCCGGAGCCGCGCTACGTGATCTCGATGGGCTCGTGTGCCAATGGCGGCGGGTACTATCACTACAGCTATTCCGTGGTGCGCGGCTGCGACCGGATCGTGCCGGTCGACATCTACGTGCCGGGCTGCCCGCCGACTGCCGAGGCGCTGGTCTATGGCATCCTGCAACTGCAGAGGAAAATCCGGCGCACGGGCACTCTGGTGCGCTGAGGAGGCTGGATGAGCGAAGCACTCGAGGAACTGGGCGAGATTATCGCGGCGTCGCAGGCCGACCACGTCGTCTCGACCCATGTGACGAATGGCGAGCTGACCGTGATCGCGACGCGCCAGGGCCTGCCGATCCTGGTCGCCTATCTGCGTGACAACGCCGCCTGCCAGTTCACCACGCTGATCGACATCACGGCAGTGGATTTCCCCGAGCGTGAGGAGCGGTTCGAGGTCGTCTACCACTTCCTGTCGATGCGCCAGAACCTGCGCATCCGGGTCAAGGTAATGGCCGATGAGAGCACGATCGTGCCCTCGATCACGCGCCAGCACCCCTCGGCCAACTGGTTCGAGCGTGAGGTGTTCGACATGTACGGTGTGCTTTTCAGCGGGCATCCGGATCTGCGCCGGATCCTGACTGACTACGGGTTCCGCGGGCATCCGCTGCGCAAGGATTTCCCGACCACGGGTTACACCGAGGTCCGCTATGACGAGACGCAGAAACGGGTGGTCTACGAGCCGGTCAGCCTGGTGCAGGAATATCGCCAGTTCGACTTCATGAGCCCGTGGGAGGGAGCCGATTACATCCTGCCCGGGGATGAGAAGAAGGAGGCGTGAGTGATGAAAGACTCCGACCCCGAAAGCGATATCCGGGCCGCCGCGGTCGCCTATTGCGAGGCGCTGCACAACGCCGATGCCGATCTGCTGGAGGAGCTCTGCCACGAGCGGTACTTCATGACCTCGGTTCAGCCCTCGGGCGAGACGCTGTTCTTCGACAAGCAGGCCTTTGTGGCGCGGGCGCGGGAACGCGATCCGTTCGAAGGTGCGCCGTCCTACGAGATCCTGTCGGTCGACGTGGAGCCGGAGATGGCACATGTGAAGCTCTGGGTCGATCTGCCGCCGCGCCGGTTCTGCGACTACCTCGGCTTCTACCGCGTCGACGGCCAATGGAAGCTGATTACGAAACTGTTCCGCACAGCCAAAGGCCCCTCGCTATAGGGGCAGGGAGATAGCTATGGACGGATCGATCGATACCCTGACCGGCGAACAGAGGATCCGGAACTTCAATATCAATTTCGGACCGCAGCATCCTGCGGCGCATGGTGTTTTGCGCATGGTGCTGGAGCTGGACGGCGAGATCGTTGAGCGGACGGACCCGCATATCGGGCTGCTCCATCGCGGGACCGAGAAGCTGATGGAGAGCCGGACCTACCTACAGAATCTGCCCTATTTCGACCGGCTGGACTATGTGGCGCCGATGAACCAGGAACATGCCTGGTGCCTGGCGATCGAGCGTCTGACGGGCACGGAGGTGCCGCGCCGGGGGCAACTGATCCGGGTGCTTTACAACGAGATCGGGCGGATCCTGAACCACCTGCTCAACGTCACGACCCAGGCCATGGATGTGGGCGCGCTGACCCCGCCGCTCTGGGGGTTCGAGGAGCGTGAGAAGCTGATGATCTTCTACGAGCGGGCCTGCGGCGCCCGCCTCCACGCGGCTTATTTCCGGCCGGGTGGGGTGCATCAGGACCTGCCGCCGGAGCTCTGTGACGACATCTGGCAATGGACCGAGGAATTCCCACAGGTGCTGGATGACCTCGAGACGCTGCTGACCGAAAACCGGATCTTCAAGCAGCGCAACGTGGATATCGCCGTGGTGCCGATCGAACAGGCGCAGGCCTATGGCTTCTCCGGCGTCATGGTGCGCGGGTCGGGCTGGGCGTGGGACCTCCGCCGGGCGCAGCCCTATGAGTGCTATGACGAGATGGAATTCCTGATCCCCGTCGGCAAGAACGGCGATTGCTATGACCGCTACCTCTGCCGGATGGAGGAGATGCGGGAATCCACCAAGATCATGCGCCAGTGCCTGGAGAAGATGGACAAGGTGACCGGCGAGCCGGTGATCACGACCGACGGCAAGATGACGCCGCCCAGCCGGGGGGAGATGAAAACCTCGATGGAGGCGCTGATCCACCACTTCAAGCTCTACACCGAGGGCTTCCGCGTACCCGAGGGCGAGATCTACGCGGCCGTTGAGGCGCCGAAGGGAGAGTTCGGGGTCTATCTGGTCTCGGACGGCACGAACAAACCCTACAAAGCCAAACTGCGCGCACCGGGCTATCCGCACCTTGCCGCGATGGATGAGATTTGCCGGGGGCATCAACTGGCGGATGTCAGCGCGATCTTGGGGTCGTTGGATGTGGTCTTTGGGGAGATTGACAGATAGTGCGCATCTTGGTTGCAATCATTGGATTAGTCGTCGCCGGTTCAGGAGCAGCAGCTCTCACCTATGAGCGCACAGAATACCCGGTTGTGCTCGATATGAAATGTTCAATACCGGTTGAACTGATTGGACGAGAGTTCTTGCTTACCGAGACACTTGGTGCGGAATGCGCAATTTCTTCGTCATTTAGAACTGAAAAGCGGTTCTTCGGCTATCTAACTTGGTACTCCGAAACGTGGCTAGGAAGCGTAACGACTGAAACGCCCGTCGATACTGGGGATGGTGTGTACAAGAAGCTTATGGTCAGCGACGATACTCTTGAAGCGTGCGCCTTGGTCATCAGCAATGGATGGACGAGTTCGCAAGAAACCATCGTTAATGCGCTGAAAGATCATAAGTCAGACAGCTCTCCTGAATTTGTGACGCTTTACTGCAAATCCGGAGACCAAGCCTAATGCAACGCCGCCTCCATCATGAGCAGCCTGAGAGCTTTGCCTTCACGCCGGCCAATCTGGCGTGGGCGGAGGATCAGATTGCGAAGTATCCGGAGGGGCGGCAGGCCTCTGCCGTCATCCCGCTTCTCTGGCGGGCGCAGGAGCAGGAGGGGTGGGTCACCCGGCCCGCGATCGAGGAGGTCGCCCGGATGCTTGGCATGGCCGAGATCCGGGTGCTCGAGGTTGCGACATTTTACTTCATGTTCCAGCTCCAGCCAGTCGGTACCGTGGCGCATGTTCAGGTTTGCGGAACAACCTCCTGCATGATCTGCGGCGCCGAGGATCTGGTCGGGGTCTGCAAGGAGAAGATCGCGCCAAACCCGCATGAGCTGTCGGCGGATGGCAAGTTCTCGTGGGAGGAGGTCGAATGCCTCGGCGCCTGTGCGAACGCGCCGATGGCGCAGATCGGCAAGGATTACTACGAGGATCTGACGACGGAGAATTTTGCCGCGATGCTTGATCGTTTCGCGGCGGGCGACGTGCCCAGGCCCGGCCCGCAGAACGGGCGCTGGGCGTCGGAACCGTTGGGCGGCGTGACCTCGCTGACGGGTGAGATCTTCGAGGACGCCAACGGATCGGTGCATCTGGCGAGCGAGATCGGCGAGACGGTGAAGCGGATCGACGGGACCGAGCCGACGGCGACCACGCTTATGCGGGCGCGGGGCGGCACGCCGATTGTGATGAAAGGCGCAGCGAAGCCCGCTTCGGCATCCTCGGACAAGCCCGAGATGCTGCGTGCGGCGCGCGACGGCAAGCCCGACGATCTGAAGAAAATCAAGGGTGTCGGGCCAAAGCTGGAAGACAAACTCAATACCATGGGTGTCTTCCATTTCGACCAGATCGCCGCCTGGACCAAGAGTGATATCGACTGGGTCGATGATGAGCTGAGCTTCAAGGGCCGGATCGAGCGCGACGGCTGGGTCGCGCAGGCAAAGGCTCTGATGGAAGGGAACGACGATGCTTGAGGACAAGGATCGGATCTTCACCAACCTCTACGGTCAGTTTGATCGGAGCCTGAAGGGCGCGATGGCCCGCGGGCATTGGGACGGCACCGCGGATCTGATCAAGCGCGGGCGCGATGCGATCATCCAGGAGGTCAAGGACAGCGGCCTGCGCGGGCGCGGCGGCGCGGGCTTCCCGACCGGGCTCAAATGGTCCTTCATGCCGAAGGAGAGCGACGGGCGCCCGGCCTATCTGGTGGTGAATGCGGACGAGTCCGAGCCCGGCACCTGCAAGGACCGGGAGATCATGCGCCACGATCCGCATACGCTGATCGAAGGCTGCTTGATCGCCAGCTTCGCGATGGGAGCGCATACCTGCTACATCTACCTGCGCGGCGAGTATATCCGCGAGCGGGAGTGCCTGCAGGCCGCGATCGACGAGTGCTATGACGCGGGGCTCTTGGGCAAGAACGCCGCGAAATCGGGCTGGGATTTCGACGTCTACCTCCACCATGGTGCGGGTGCCTATATCTGTGGCGAGGAGACGGCGCTGATCGAGAGCCTTGAGGGCAAGAAGGGCATGCCGCGCCTGAAGCCGCCGTTCCCGGCGGGGGTCGGCCTCTATGGCTGTCCGACCACTGTGAACAATGTGGAATCGATCGCGGTGACGCCGACGATCCTGCGCCGCGGGGCGCCGTGGTTCGCGGGGTTTGGCCGGCCGAACAACGCGGGCACCAAGATCTTCGCGATCTCCGGCCATGTGGAGCGGCCCTGCGTGGTCGAAGACGCGATGTCGATCACGTTGAAGGAGTTGCTGGACCGCCATTGCGGCGGCGTGCGTGGCGGCTGGTCAAACCTAAAGGCCGTGATCCCGGGCGGGTCTTCGGTGCCGATGCTGCCCGCCAAGCTGTGCGACGATGCGATCATGGATTTCGACTGGCTGCGGGAGCAGAAGTCAGGCCTCGGCACCGCGGCGGTGATCGTGATGGATCAGTCGACGGATGTGATCAAGGCGATCTGGCGGCTCTCGAAATTCTACAAACACGAAAGTTGTGGCCAATGCACCCCATGCCGTGAGGGCACCGGCTGGATGATGCGGGTGATGGACCGGCTGGTCACTGGGGATGCGGAACCCGAAGAAATTGATATGCTGTTGGACGTGACCAAGCAGGTCGAAGGCCATACGATCTGTGCGCTCGGCGATGCGGCAGCCTGGCCGATCCAGGGCCTGATCCGGCACTTCCGCGATGAGATCGAAGACCGGATAAAGGCGAAACGCACCGGGCGGATGAGCGCAATAGCAGCGGAGTAGGATTTTTGGGTATCGCGTGGAGAACGCTCGGATTTATCGGGGCAGCGCTGCTGGCGGGCTGCGCGCCTGAGGGCGACCATGCGTCCACCACGGCGAAGGAGCCCGAAGCGGAGGTGCACGATGACCAGCGCCTGCTCGTCCAGTATGCCGCGAACAGCTATTTCGTGGATATCCGTTATGTCGACATCATCAACGAGTCGGTGATCGCTGTGCGCACCGGGGGCGGCAAAACGGATGGCCGCCGCGAGGTTCAGGTGCCGGCCACGGTCGGTGTCCCGTCGGGCGAGCCTTTTGCCAGCAACGCGTACGAGCCGCTGGTGATCTCGATCGCCGAGCATCTGCGCAAGACCGAGAAGATCTGCTCGGACGGCCAGCAGATGGCGCTGAGGATCAATCGCGAGGGGGAGGCGAAGGTCACGTATCGCCGCTCCAGGGCCGCGTGGGTCGTGTTCGCCGCCTGTCCGGTGGCGGTGACCGGGTGAGGAGGGTGAGATGATTGCGAGGTTCGCCGTTCTGACCGTTGCCGCCGCGCTGATGGGATGCGCGGGCGACGGCTCGGGCGGTTCCGCGCGGATCGAGACGTTCGAGATCAGCGGCGGGCCGCAGCGTTATCTGGTCGATGTTCTCGATCAGGGTCAGGGCAACCGGATGCTGATCGTCCGATCCGCCGGGTTCCGCGGGTTCGACCGGGGCGAGGGGGATCTCGCCTTCCGCGTTGCGGGGCAGGCAGCGGCACAGGCGCAGTGCGCCGGTGGCCGTGGGATCGGCCTGATCCCGAGCTCGGCTCGGTTTCAGGATGAGACGGCAAATCTCGGGCCCGGGACCGGCGGGCGGAATGTCTGGATCTTCCAGGGCAAGTGCGGAGGGTGAATGCGGGCATGCCTGCATATGGACCGATGCCGGAAAGAGCGGTCATGAGCCTTTCTGCCCTGAAAGGGCGGGTGAACAACCTGCTGCGCCGGTATCTCGATCTTGAGATCGTGGATCTGTCACGCAAGCATAGTGGTGGTGGTCCGGGGGTTGATCTCCTCGGCCTGATCCTGCGAGAACGATCCAGCCGGGTAGATCGGAAGTTGCGTGTCCTACAGATCGGCGCGAATGACGGTTTGACCGGTGATCCACTGCGCGCGCTTATCGTGGATGATCTCGTCGAGGCGGTTCTGGTCGAACCTCTGCCAAGCCTATGCGACGGGCTTCGCGAACTCTATGCCGACAATCCCGACGTGCGGATTGTCGAAAGTGCGGTCGCAGCCAAGGCAGGGACAGCCGAGATCTACGTCGCTTTGCGCGCCGATGGTGCATTTGCTGACAGCAAGGTTTCGTCGTTCGATCCAGCTCATGTGGCGGACCACATCGATCGGCGCCGGGCGATTGAGCCAGAATTGTTTGGTGAGGCGCCTCGGGTTGGGACGCGCGAAGTCGACGTGATCACGCCGGAGACCTTATTGGCGAACTCGGGGTGGACCTCTGCGGACGCGCTGATCGTGGATGCCGAGGGGCTGGATGCAGAGATCGTCTCGTTCGTGCTGGACTTTGACCTCGATATCGCGGTGATCCAATTCGAGTCGTCCAATATCGAAAACGGGGTTCTGAAAGAGCTCGATCTCAGGCTTGCCTCTGAAGGGTATCTCTCGGCCCGGTCTGGGCAGAACACGATCGCGATACGTGAGGATGAGGCATGAAAGCGGGCGCTCACAAGCATCTGGCACAATTCAATATTGGACGGCTCCGTTATCCGATTCAGGACGTTCGAAACAAGGATTTCTGCGGCGGTGCGGAGATCGTGAACCGGATCGCTGCGCAGAGCCCGGGCTCTGTTTGGAAGTACGAGACGGCTCCGGGTGGCGCGGTGCTGGAGGTAATCGATGAAGACCCGATGATTGTGGTCAATATGACGGTTTGGGAACGCATCGAGGATCTCAGGCATTTCGTTTGGAACAAGCTGCACAAGCGGTTCTACCAGCGCCGGGCGCAGTGGTTCTCGGTAATTTTGGGTAGTCATTCGGTGATGTGGTGGGTTGCGCCCGGGCATCGGCCGAGCGTCGTGGAAGGATATGAGCGGCTGGCGTGCCCGCGCGCAGACGGGTCGCCGGACGAGGCTTTCGACTGGGGCCATACAGGCTGTGGTGGGAGCAGGGAAATGCAGTGCGCCTGATGGGCGGTGATCGGAGAGAACGTGGCTGATCTCAGGAAAATCATCATCGACGGGATGGAGGTTGAGGCGGATCCGAGCCTCACCCTGATCCAGGCCTGTGAGCAGGCGGGGATCGAGATCCCGCGGTTTTGCTATCACGAGCGCCTGTCGATCGCCGGGAACTGCCGGATGTGTCTGGTCGAACCTGTTGGCGCGCCGAAACCGGCTGCCGCCTGCCATATGATGGTGCGCGACATGCGGGGCGGGCCGAATGGCGAGCCGCCGGAGCTGCGCACCAACTCGCCCATGGTCAAGAAGGCGCGCGAGGGGGTGATGGAGTTCCTGCTAATCAACCACCCGTTGGACTGCCCGATTTGCGACCAGGGGGGTGAGTGCGATCTTCAGGATCAGGCAATGGCTTATGGCGTTGACTTCAGCCGGTTTCGCGAGGCGAAGCGGGCGGCGGTCGACCTCCATCTCGGCCCGCTGGTTGAGACGCATATGACCCGCTGCATCTCCTGCACCCGCTGCGTGCGTTTCATCACCGAGGTTGCGGGCGTGGCGGAGCTTGGCCAGATCGGGCGGGGCGAGGACAGCGAGATCACCAACTACCTCGGCAAGATCCTCGAGAGCGAGATGCAGGGGAACATCGTCGATCTCTGCCCGGTGGGCGCGCTGACGAATAAGCCGTATGCGTTCACCGCGCGGCCGTGGGAGCTCACGAAGACCCAGTCGATCGACGTGATGGATGCGCTGGGCAGCAACATCCGTGTCGATACGCGTGGGCGGGAAGTGATGCGGATCCTGCCGCGCAACCATGACGGGGTGAATGAGGAGTGGCTGGCCGACCGCTCCCGCTATATCTGGGACGGGCTGCGGCGCCAGCGGCTGGACCGGCCCTATGTCCGGGTGGATGGCAAGCTGAGACCGGCAACCTGGGGTGAGGCCTTTGCGGCGATCAGGGGCGCTGTGCAACAGGCCGGTGAGAACATCGCGGCCGTCGCGGGCGATCTGGTGCCGGTCGAGGCCATGTGGGCGCTGAAGTCACTGATGACCTCGCTGGGATCGGACCGGGTGGAGTGCCGCCAGGACGGTGCGAAACTGCCCATCGGCAATCGCTCTGGCTATGTCGGCACCGCACGGATCGAGGATCTTGATACCGCCGATGGTGTCCTGCTGATCGGTGCCAATCCGCGCAATGAGGCGCCGGTTCTGAACTCCCGGATCCGCAAAGCGTGGCTGGCGGGTGCAGAGGTGGCTGTCGTGGGTGAGCCGGTCGATCTGACTTACGCGAGCTATCACATAGGCCATGGGCCTGACGCGCTGGCGGGTGCGAGCCGCAAACAGCTCTTGGCGAACATGGCCAAGATGGAGCGCAAGGTCGTGATCATCGGCCAGGGCGCGCTGGTCCGGCCCGACGGGGCGGCGGTGCTGGCGAGTGCCATGTCGCTGGCCGAGGAAGGCGAAGCCAAACTCATGGTGCTGCACACTGCTGCGGCGCGTGTCGGCGGGATGGATATCGGTTTTGCCCATCCGGATGGGATGGCGTGTCTCGACGGTGCGCAGGTGATCTGGAACCTTGGCGCCGATGAATGCACGCTGCCCGAGGGGGCGTTCGTGATCTATCAGGGCCATCATGGCGACCGAGGCGCACACCAGGCTGACGTGATCCTACCCGGAGCGGCCTATACCGAACAATCTGGGCTCTACGTGAACACCGAGGGCCGCGTGCAAATGGCCTCGCGGGCCGGGTTCCCGCCGGGGGATGCCAAGGAGGACTGGGCGATCCTGCGCGCGGCCTCGGCCGAACTGGGCCAGACGCTGCCCTTCAACGCGCTTGATGAATTGCGTGCTAGGCTGTTTGAGGCGCATCCCCATTTTGCCGCGGTCGATGCGATTGCCGAGGCGGAATGGGCGCCGTTGCCTGCGGGAGAGATCGAGGACAAACCTTTCCAGCAGGCGTTGGGCGATCATTACCTGACCAACCCGATCGCCCGGGCGAGCCAGTTGATGGCCGAGATGTCGCGGTTGGCGCAGGATCGCGCCCGACCGATGGCGGCGGAGTAGGCGATGGAGTTCTTCGACACCGGGCTCGGGACCTTCCTCATCATCCTGGCGCAATGTCTGGCGGTGACGGTGTCGATCCTGGTCAGCCTCGCTTTCCTGCTGCTGGTCGACCGCAAGGTCTGGGCGGCCGTGCAACTGCGGCGGGGGCCCAATGTGGTGGGGCCGTTCGGGTTGCTGCAGTCCTTCGCCGATTTCGGGAAGTTCGTGCTAAAGGAGATCGTGATCCCTTCGGGCGCCGACAAGGTGGTCTTCCTGCTCGCGCCGCTGATCACCTTCATCCTCGCCGTGATCGCCTGGGCGGTGATCCCGTTTGCCGACGGATGGGTGATTTCCGATCTCAATGTCGGCGTGCTCTACATCTTCGCGATCTCGTCGCTGGGCGTCTACGGCATCATCATGGGCGGATGGGCGTCGAACTCGAAATACCCGTTCCTCGGGTGCCTGCGGTCCGCGGCGCAGATGGTCTCCTACGAGGTCTCGATCGGCCTGATCATCATCGGGGTTCTGATCTCGACCGGGTCGTTGAACCTCTCGGCCATTGTGCACGCGCAGGACGGCCGCTTTGGCGTGTTCTCGTGGTACTGGCTGCCGCATTTCCCGATGATGGTGATCTTTTTCGTGAGTGCGTTGGCCGAGACGAACCGCCCGCCCTTTGATCTGCCGGAGGCGGAGTCGGAGCTGGTGGCGGGGTATCAGGTGGAGTATTCCTCGACCCCCTACCTGCTTTTCATGATCGGCGAATACATGAACATCGTGCTCATGTGCGCGCTGACCTCCATCCTGTTCTTCGGGGGCTGGCTGAGCCCGATCCCCGGGCTGCCCGACGGGGTTTTCTGGATGGTCGCGAAAATCGTGTTCTTCTTTTTCATGTTCTCCATGGTGAAGGCGATCGTGCCGCGCTATCGCTATGATCAGCTTATGCGGTTGGGCTGGAAGGTATTCCTGCCAATGTCACTGGTCTGGGTCGTGGTCGTCGCCATCCTCGCGCGGCTCGACGTGGCCGGATACGCGCGGTTTGCAACAGGAGGCTGACATGAAGCTGTTTTCCATGATTGCGATACTTGCCCTCGCCGCGGGCGCGTCTGCACAGGAGACGAAGGACGAGGAGCCGAGGGGCCTGAGCTTCAAGCTCGACATCGGCGCGCCTGCCAAGCCGCAGAGCGATTTTCGCTGTGACGATGCGCGTGTGATCCCGCAACCGGCCCCGATCTTTCAGGGGCAGAGCGATGCGCTGGCGATCCACAGCCGGGCGCAAGCGCGCCATATCGCGCAGATCAATCGCCGGACGACGCGGGGCTGCAGCCGATGAGCCTTGCCCGCCATTTGCTGCCGGTGGGGCTGATTGCGCTTGCTTCCGCATGGTCGGCGCCGGCCCATGCCTGTACGGGGCTCACGACCGCCTCGGGCGACTGTGTCTATCGCATGACAGCGCCCGGCGAGATGGCGGCGATGGAGCATGAGGCCCCGCGGACGCCGGACCAGTGGCGGCGATGCCTGGCCGCCGGGGAGCCGAGCGCGGAATGCCCTGATTTCGTCTTCTACCGCGGCGAGTTCGACCGGACGGGGGATCAGATCGCGAAGCAGAAGATGTCGATCATCGTCTGGCAGGCGGCCCGCGCGGCGTTTCGCTGCGAGACACGGACCTTCGACCGCTTCCAGGACCTGATCGCGACGAATTTCAGCGGCGTCGACGAGGCGGATCACGCCGAGACGCTCGCACCCCTGACCGAAATGCAAGCTTACATCGAGGAGACCTGCTGATGCGGTTGACGGGCGTCTTCTTCGGATTGCTGCTCGGGTCGCTGGCTGTCGCCACCCCAGCGACTGCGCTTATCGCAAGGTGTGTCGGTGAGGAGCAACGTGAGTGCCGCAATCAATTGATGCAGGAGTTGTGCTTTTCTGAACTGGATCGGCATCTCAGCGCTCTGAAAGAGAGGGCGGCCAAACAGGGTTACTCCAGAAAACGCGTTCTCATAGAGCTTCTCAAAATCGAAGACTCGTTGAAAGGTATCTGCTGATGGGTATCCCCTTCGACAAGGCACTCAACTACTTTCTGATGAAGGATTTCATCGCCGGATTCAGGATCGGCATGAAGTACTTCTTCAAGCCGAAGGCGACAGTGAACTATCCGTTCGAGAAGGGGCCGCTCTCGCCGCGGTTCCGGGGCGAGCATGCGCTGCGCCGCTATCCGAACGGGGAGGAGCGCTGCATCGCCTGCAAGCTATGCGAGGCGATCTGTCCGGCGCAGGCGATCACGATCGAGGCGGAGCCGCGCGACGATGGCTCTCGCCGGACCACGCGCTACGACATCGATATGACGAAATGCATCTATTGCGGCTTCTGCCAGGAAGCCTGCCCGGTGGACGCAATCGTCGAAGGCCCTAACTTCGAATTTGCTACCGAGACGCGCGAAGAGCTGTTCTACAACAAGGACAAGCTCCTCGAGAATGGCGAGCGCTGGGAGCGGGAGATCGCCAGAAACCTCGAGATGGACGCGCCTTATAGATGACTCCGTTTCCGACATGGTCGTTTCTTGAGGGTTTTCGCATTCTGGGCGACAACCTGAACCGCTGGGTCGAGGAGAGCCAGTTGCCCTGGTTCTATGTCGGCGGGGCAATGGCGGCCGTGGCGGCGCTCTTGCTGATGCGCCGGGGCCGGTGAGAGGCGCGGGGGAGACGGAATGACACTCACGGCCTTCGCCTTCTATGTCTTCGCCTCGGTGGCGGTCGCCTCGGGGCTTTTTGTGATCATCGCGCGCAACCCGGTGCACTCCGTTCTCTGGCTGATCCTGACCTTTTTCTCGGCCGCCGGCATGATGGTGCTCTTGGGCGCAGAGTTCGTCGCGATGCTGTTGATCATCGTTTATGTCGGTGCGGTCGCCGTGCTCTTTCTCTTCGTCGTCATGATGCTCGACGTGAATTTCGCCGAGTTGAAGGAGGGGCTGGCGGATTACCTGCCGATCGGTGTTCTGATCGGGCTCGTGCTCTTGGTCGAGATGGGGCTCGTGCTGGGCCACTGGGCCTTCGCCGATATCGCGCCGGAGGTGCGGGAGGCGGCGATGCCGGCGCCGACGGATGTCGGGAACACGCGGGCGCTCGGCCGGGTCATCTATGATCAGTACATCTACATGTTCCAGGCCTCGGGCCTGATCCTGTTGGTGGCGATGATCGGCGCGATTGTGCTTACGCTACGCCACCGGGTGGATATCAAACGCCAGAACGTCCTCACGCAGATGTACCGGACACGCGAGGAATCGGTGGAGCTCAAAGACGTGAAGCCGGGGCAGGGGGTCTGACCGTGGAGAATATCGGAGGGGTCGGGCTTGAAGCCTATCTGACGGTCGCGTCGATCCTGTTCGTGATCGGGATCTTCGGGATCTTCCTGAACCGCAAGAACGTGATTGTGATCCTGATGTCGATCGAACTCATGCTGCTGGCGGTCAATATCAACCTGGTGGCCTTCTCGGCGCATCTCGGCGATCTGACCGGTCAGGTCTTCACGCTCTTCATCCTGACCGTGGCGGCGGCCGAGGCGGCAATCGGGCTCGCCATTCTGGTCTGTTTCTTCCGCAATCGCGGGACCATCGCGGTGGAAGACGTCAATATGATGAAGGGGTAAGGCGTGTATACGGCCATCCTTCTCCTGCCACTGCTTGGCGCGATCATCGCGGGGTTCTTCCACCGCGTGATTGGCGAGAAGGCGGCGATGTACCTGACAACGGGTCTGTTGATGATCTGTGCGGCGCTGAGCTGGGTCGCCTTCTTCTCCATCCACGGAGAGCATCAGGACACGGTGGTGCTGATGCGCTGGATAGGGTCCGGCGATCTGCAGGCCGACTGGTCGATCCGGGTCGATCAGCTCACCGGTGTGATGCTGGTGGTGGTGACGAGTGTCTCATCGCTCGTGCATCTCTATTCGATCGGGTACACCGATGACGGCGATCACCCTGATCCGATTGATAATTTCCAGAATGGCGCGCGGGCGCGGTTCTTTTCGTATCTGAGCTTCTTCACCTTCGCCATGCTGGCGCTGGTGACGGGCGACAACCTGCTGCAGATCTTCTTTGGCTGGGAGGGCGTTGGCGTTGCCTCGTACCTTTTGATCGGGTTCTGGTTCCGCAAGAGTTCGGCCAACGCTGCGGCGATCAAGGCCTTTGTGGTAAATCGGGTGGGCGATTTCGGCTTCCTGCTGGGGATGTTCGGACTGTTCTTGCTGACTGGATCGATCCAGCTCGACGATGTGTTCACCGCCGCGCCGGAGCTGGCCGAGACGCAGATCCCGTTCCTCTGGATGAGCGTGAATGCGCTGGAGCTTTGCTGCATCCTGCTGTTCGTCGGCGCCTGCGGGAAATCGGCGCAATTCCTGCTCCACACCTGGCTACCTGATGCGATGGAGGGGCCGACCCCGGTCTCGGCTCTGATCCACGCGGCGACCATGGTCACAGCCGGGGTCTTCCTGGTCTGCCGGATGTCGCCGCTCTACGAGTTCTCCGATCAGGCGGCGACGATCGTTGTCTATATCGGGGCTACCACAGCGTTCTTCGCGGCGACCGTGGGTCTCGTTCAGAACGACATAAAGAGGGTGATCGCCTACTCCACCTGCTCGCAACTCGGCTACATGTTCGCGGCCGCGGGTGTCGGCGCCTATGAGGCGGCGATGTTCCACCTCTTCACCCATGCGTTCTTCAAGGCGCTGCTGTTCCTCGGCGCAGGATCCGTCATCCACGCGATGCATCACGAGCAGGATATGCGCAAGATGGGTGGGCTGAGGGCGAAGATCCCGCTGACCTACTGGATGATGGTCACGGGAACGCTGGCGATCACGGGAGTTGGCATACCGCTTCTCTATCTTGGGTTCCCGGTCGGGTTCGCGGGGTTCATCTCGAAGGACATCATCATCGAGACGACCTTTGCCGCCCATACGGCGGCGGGGTCCTATGCGTTCTGGATGCTGGTTGTCGCCGCCTGCATGACCTCGTTCTACTCGTGGCGGCTGATCTTCCTGACCTTCCACGGGCCGACCCGGGCGGATCAGCATACTTTCGACCATGCGCATGAGAGCCCGCTGGCGATGATGATCCCGCTATACGTGCTGGCCATCGGCGCTGTTCTCGCGGGCATGATCTTCTATGGCGACTTCGTCGGCCACCACGAAGGTGCATTCTGGGGTCCATCGATCGTGAACCTCGTGCCCGAGGGTGGCGAGGATATCCTGACCGCCGCGCATCACGTGCCGAAGTGGGTGAAGGTGAGCCCGTTCATCGCCATGCTGATCGGGCTCCTGCTCGCCTACATCTTCTACATCCGCAGTCCGGAGCTGCCGAAGAAGATCGCCGAGCGGAACGAGCCGCTCTACCAGTTCCTGCTGAACAAGTGGTACTTCGACGAGATCTACAACTTCGTCTTGGTGCGTCCGGCGATGTGGATCGGCACCGTCTTCTGGAAGAAGGGTGACGGGGCGGCGATCGACGGCATCATCAACGGGATCGCGATGAACATCGTGCCGCGGCTTACGCGCTTTGCCGGGCGCATCCAGTCGGGCTTTCTGTTCCACTATGCTTTCGCCATGCTAATCGGCCTTTCGGCGCTGATCACGTGGTTCACCCTGTCGGGCGGAGGTGGTCAATGACGAACCTCCTGACGCTCGTGACCTTCATGCCGCTTATCGGGGCGGTGCTGATGGTCCTGTTCCTGCGGGGCGAGGATGAGACCGCGCAACTGAACGCGAAGCGGCTGTCGCTTCTGGTGACTTCGGCGACCTTCGGCCTGTCGATCTGGGTCCTGACGGGGTTCGACCCCAACGATCCCGGTTTTCAGCTGGTCGAGGAACGTGTCTGGCTGGCCGGGCTGAGCTACAAGATGGGGGTCGACGGGATCTCGCTTCCCTTCGTGATGCTGACCACGTTCTTCTTTCCGCTCGCCATCCTGGCAAGCTGGGAGGTGACGGTCCGTGTCAAGGAGTACATGGCCTGTTTCCTGCTGCTGGAGACGCTGGTGATCGGCGTCTTCACCTCGCTCGACATGATCCTGTTCTACCTGTTCTTCGAGGGCGGGCTGATCCCGATGTTCCTGATCATCGGGATCTGGGGCGGGAAGGAGCGGATCTACGCGGCCTTCAAGTTCTTCCTCTACACGCTGCTTGGCTCGCTCCTGATGCTGGTGGCGATGATCTACATGTATTTCGACGCGGGCACGACCGATATCACGGCGCTGCTCAACCACCAGTTCAGCTTTGAGGAAATCGAGCTGCTGGGCTGGCAGGTTGTCGGCGGGGCGCAGACGCTGATGTGGCTCGCATTCTTCGCAAGCTTTGCTGTGAAGATGCCGATGTGGCCGGTCCATACGTGGCTGCCGGATGCCCATGTGCAGGCGCCGACGGCGGGCTCGGTGATCCTGGCCGCGATCCTGCTCAAGATGGGCGGTTATGGTTTCCTGCGCTTCAGCCTGCCGATGTTCCCGGTCGCCTCCGAGATCATGATGGGATTCGTCTTCTTCCTCAGCGTGGTCGCGATCATCTACACCTCGCTGGTCGCCCTGATGCAAGAGGATATCAAGAAGCTGATCGCATACTCCTCGGTCGCCCATATGGGGTTTGTGACCATGGGGATCTTTGCGGCGAACCAGCAGGGGGTGGATGGTGCGATCTTCCAGATGATCTCCCACGGGTTTATCTCGGGTGCGCTCTTCCTTCTGGTCGGCGTGGTTTATGATCGGATGCACACGCGCGAGATCGCGGCCTA
The DNA here is from genome assembly GCA_039180675.1 of Pseudomonadota bacterium. Taxonomy (GTDB): domain Bacteria; phylum Pseudomonadota; class Alphaproteobacteria; order Rhodobacterales; family Rhodobacteraceae; genus Thermohalobaculum. Next base: position 113,396 of record JBCDDC010000013.1, read on the forward strand.
TGGCGGCCTTGCGATCAGAATGCCGGTCTATGCGACCGTGATGATGCTGTTCACCATGGCCAATGTCGGCCTGCCGGGCACCTCCGGCTTCGTCGGCGAATTCCTGACCATGGTGGGGGCGTTCCAGCAATCGACCTGGGCGGTCTTCGGCGCGGCGATCGGTGTGATCCTGTCGGCAGCCTACGCGCTATGGCTCTATCGCCGGGTGGTGTTCGGCGATCTGATCAAGGAGAGCCTGAAGACGATCCTGGACATGACGCCCCGCGAGATCGCGGTGATAGCGCCTCTGGTCTTCTTCACGCTCCTTCTGGGTGTCTACCCCTCGCTTGCAATCGATCTTTTCGCCCCAACCGTTGAGGCCCTGCTCGAGCAGGTCGACGCGGCCCAGGCGGCCGCCGGGCAGATCGAGCTTGCCGGGCATCAGTAAGGACGGGGACCGATGGCTGAAGACTACCTGATTGTCCTGCCAGAGATCATGATGGCCGTGGGCGCCATGGCGCTCCTGATGTTTGGGACCTATGGCGGGCAGGACAGCCAGCGCTACAACATCTCCTTTGCCTCCGCGGGCCTGATGGTGCTGATTGCGGCTATGATCGTGACCGATGCGCCGGGGCGGGAAGAGGCCTTCAACGGCGCTTTCGTCAACGATGCCTATTCCCGCTTTGCCAAGGTTCTGATCCTGATCAGCTCGGCTGTGATGCTGGTGCTCGGCCAGGATTATCTGGAGCGGCGGGGCATTCTGAAGTTCGAGTATCCGATCCTGCTTTTGCTCGCGGTGCTCGGCATGATGATGATGGTCTCGGCGGGCGGCCTGATCTCGCTCTACATGGGGTTGGAGCTGCAATCGCTGGCGCTTTATGTCGTCGCCGCCTTCAACCGCGACAGCGTGCGCTCGACCGAGGCAGGGCTGAAATACTTCGTGCTCGGCGCGCTGTCCTCTGGCTTGCTGCTTTACGGCGCGTCGCTGATCTACGGCTACACAGGCACGACGCGGTTCGATGGCATCTCTGCGGTGATCGAGGCAGAGGGGGTCTCGCTTGGTCTCACCTTCGGGCTGGTCTTCGTCTGTGCGGCGCTGGCCTTCAAGATCTCGGCCGCTCCTTTCCACATGTGGACACCTGATGTGTACGAGGGTTCCCCGACCCCCGTGACGGCGTTTTTCGCGACCGCGCCAAAGGTTGCGGCCGGGGCGCTCTTTGCCCGGGCGCTGTTCGATGGGTTCGGGCAGGCCACGGGGGATTGGCAGCAGATCCTCGTCTTTGTCTCGGTCGCATCGATGTTCCTCGGCTCGATCGCCGCGATCGGGCAGAGCAACCTGAAGCGGCTGATGGCGTACTCCTCCATCGGACATATGGGCTTCGCGCTTGTGGGTCTCGCTGCGGGGACGCAGCAGGGAGCGGACGCGCTGCTCCTCTACCTCTCGATTTATGTGGTCATGAACGTGGGCGTCTTCGCCTTCATCATGGGAATGGAGCGGGACGGGCGCCCGGTTGCGGCGCTTTCGGATCTGAACGGGTTGGCGCGCGAGCGTCCGGCACAGGCGATGGCGATTGCAATCCTGATGTTCAGCCTTGCCGGTCTGCCGCCGATGGTCGGTTTCTTCGCCAAATTCTTCGCCTTCAAGGCGGCTGTCGATGCGGGCCTAACGGCGCTTGCCGTCGCGGGGGCGATCGCGTCGGTCATTGGGGCGTTCTACTATCTCAACATCGTCAGGATCATGTATCTGAACGAACCGGACGAGCCGCTGGAACTGCGCCTCAACCTGTTCCAGCAGGCGGCCATCGGCGTCTCTGCGCTGGTCATGGTTGCCGGTTGGCTGCCCTTCCTTCAGGGGCTCGGGGTTCCGGCGATGACCGAAGCGGCGGCCGAGGCGCTTTTGAAATGACGACCTGGCCGGGTGACTATGACCGGCTGATCCTCGACGAGGTGGACAGCACGAATGCCGAGGCGGCGCGCCGGGCGGCCGCTGGCGTGACCCGGCCGACCTGGATCACGGCGCGGCGGCAGAGCGCGGCCCGCGGCCGTCAGGGGCGGCGCTGGGTCATGCCGGAAGGCAACCTCGCCGCGACGCTTTTGACTTTTCCCAGCTACGGGGCAGAGGAGGCGGGACTCCGCACCTTTGTAGCGGCTTTGGCTGTGGCGGATCTCTTTGCCGCACTCGCTGTCGTCGATATCCGCATGAAATGGCCCAACGACGTGATGCTGCGCGGCGGCAAGGGAGCCGGTATCCTGCTGGAAAGCGCCTCCAAGCCCTCCGGCCTCGCGTGGCTTGCGGTCGGGATCGGCGTCAACCTCGTCTCGGTGCCAGACAGTGTCGCGCCCGGCACCCTGCCACCAACCAGTGTCGCCGGTGTGGGAGGGATGACAGTTTCGCCCGACGAGGCGCTCGCCATTCTCGCCAACGCCTGGGATCACTGGGACCGGCGGTTGGAGGAGGAAGGGTTCGAGCCGATCCGCGCAACGTGGCTTTCCCGCGCGGCCCGTATGGGCGAGGAGATCGAGGTTCGGCTCCCGGCGCGCACCCTTAAAGGCATTTTCGAAGATGTGGACGGGACCGGTGCCCTTGTTCTAAGAACCCCCACCGGCGTTGAGCGGATCACGGCGGCGGATGTGTTCTTCCCGGGGTAGCTGATGCTGCTTGCGATCGACGTCGGCAACACCAACACGGTCTTCGCGCTGCATAACGGCGCGGAGTTCGTTGATGAATGGCGTTGCAATACCGAGAGCGTGCGCACGGCGGATCAGTACTTCGTCTGGCTGAACCAGTTGATGCAGCACAAAGGGTTGAGCCCGAGCCTGATCTCCGAGGTGGTGATCTCCAACGTCGCCCCGGCGACGCTTTTCAACCTGAGGGTGCTCTGCGATCGCTATTTCGGTTGCCGCCCGCTGGTCGTGGGCAAACCCGAGTGTGAGCTTCCGGTCGACGTCCGGGTCGACAATCCGGCTGAGGTGGGCGCGGACCGGCTGGTCAACACGGCGTCTGCCCACCACACCTATGGCCCGAACCTGATCATCCTCGATTTTGGCACGGCCACGACCTTCGATGTGGTCGGCCATGACGGGGCCTATGTCGGCGGCGTGATCGCGCCGGGCATCAATCTGTCGCTTGAGGCGTTGAAGAACGCGGCGGCGCATCTGCCCCATATCGACATCACGATGCCTCAACAGGTCGTCGGCACCAACACGGTGGCCTGCATGCAATCGGGTGCCTTCTGGGGATATGTGGGCTTGATCGAGGGGGTGTGCGCCCGTATCTCCGCCGAGAAGGAGCGTGAGATGACGGTGATCGCCACCGGCGGTCTTTCGCCGCTTTTCGCGCGCTCGACCGATATCATAAAACACGTGGACACCGACCTAACGATGCGCGGGCTCGTCCTCATACATAACTATAACAAATCGAGCATGAATGACTGAAAAATCAAAGGAACTGGTCTATCTCGCCCTCGGCGGCGCGGGAGAGATCGGGATGAACTGTTACCTCTATGGTCTGGGGTCCGGCGATGACCGGGACTGGATCATGGTGGATCTGGGGATCGGTTTCGGGGACATGGAAACCTCCCCCGGGGTCGAGCTTGTCCTGCCGGATATCGAGTTCATCACCAGCCGGCGCAAGCGGCTGAAGGCCATCTTCATCACCCACGCGCATGAGGATCATATCGGTGCCATCCCGCATCTGTGGAAGCGGTTGGAGACACCCGTCTACGCCCGGCGTTTCACGGCCGAAGTCATCCGGCGCAAGCTGGCAGAGACCGATATCGACCCGGGCATCGTCCACGTCGTTGGCACGGGCGAGAGGATCCCGGCGGGCGACTTCGAGGTGGAGTTCCTGCCGATCACCCATTCGATCCCCGAGGCGTCGATGCTCGCGATCCATACGCCGAAAGGCACAATCGTGCATTCCGGCGACTTCAAGCTCGACCCGTCGCCGCAGATGGGCGACCCGGTCGATCTTGGGATCTATGAGAAGCTGGGTGAGCAGGGGGTCCTCGCCTTTGCCTGCGACTCGACCAATGTGTTTCTCGAGGGCGAAAGCCGGTCGGAAGAACAGATCGTCGGCAATCTCGAGCGGGTGATCTCCGAGGCCAAGGGCGCCGTCGCCGCGACGACCTTCGCCTCGAACGTCGCGAGGTTGAGGACACTGGCGGTCGCAGCCCAGAACTCTGGCCGCAGCGTGGTTGTCGCTGGGCGTGCCATGCGCCGGATGATCGAGGTCGCGGTGGAGACCGGTCTTCTGACCGACTTTCCGACGGTCACGCGCGAGGAGGACGCCGACGCGATCCCGCGTGAGAACCTGTTCTACCTCGTCACCGGCAGTCAGGGCGAGGGCAGGGCGGCGATAGCCCGGATCGCGCAGGGCTCGCACCCGAGCGTGAAGTTGAAGGAAGGAGACACGGTTCTCTTCTCCTCGAAAACCATCCCCGGCAACGAGGCGGCGATCTACCGGCTCTACAACAGGCTCTCCGAGCAAGGGATCCGCGTGATCGACGGCGAGATGGAGGCGATCCACGTCTCCGGCCACGCCCGGAGGGGCGATCTTGAGCGGATGGTCGAGATCCTGAAGCCGCGGGTCAGCCTGCCGATCCATGGCGAACATCGCCATCTGGTTGAGCATGCGGATCAGGCAAAGGCGTGGGGCGTGCAGCCGGTGGTGGCGCCCAACGGATCAATCGCGCGGCTCGACGGGAACAAGCCGGAGGTGGTCGAGTATGTCGAGACCGGCCGGGTCTATCTAGACGGCACGGCCCATGTCGGCGCCTTCGATGGCGTGATCCGCGAGCGGCTAAAGCTTGCACGCCAGGGCCATGTGAGCGTTTCGGTCGTTGTCGATGAGGATGGCGACCTGATCGCCGACCCCCAGGTTCAATGCCTCGGCGCCCCGAAGGACGGCGAGGGGTGGAGCGCGCCCCTTGATGAGATGCTGGCGAGTGCGATTGATGAGGCGATCGAACGTGCGCCGACCAAGGTCAAGCGGACGGATCAGAGCATCGAGGAACTGGTCAACCGGGCCATCCGCACGGTCACCAACCCGTCCTGGGGAAAGAAGCCTGTGACGACGGTGATGGTGACCCGGCTCGAAGACTAAGCGCCGCGCGTCACGCGGCGGCGCTATCCTCCGCCGGGTCTTCAGCCGTATCCTGGTCAGAGCTGTCATCTGCCTCCGCCGTGTCATCGGAGGCAGAGGCATTCTTCTTGCTGCGAATGTCGATCATCAGGAATGCCGGGACATGGTTGCCCATGCCGACGACCGGGCCGCCTGAGCTGCGACCCTCCTCGTGGCTCCGTCCGCGGCCCTTGCTCCGCCCGCCACGGCTACGCTCGCCGCCGCGTTCGCGCTTGGGCTTTTCGTCCTGTTCGGGTTCCTTCGCCACCGCGCCTCCCGGTGTCTCGACAACCGGGATTTCTTTCTCGACCAGTTCCTCGATCTTCTCGAGATACTTCTTCTCGTAGGGCTGGCAGATCGTGATTGCGGTGCCTTCCTTGCCGGCCCGTCCGGTGCGGCCGATGCGGTGGACATAGTCCTCGGAATGGATCGGCACGTCGAAATTGAAGACGTGGCTCACATCCGGGATGTCGAGGCCGCGGGCCGCGACGTCGGAAGCCACCAACAGCTGGATATGCCCGTTGCGGAAGCCGTCCAGCGTTGCCATGCGCACTGACTGATCGAGATCGCCGTGTAGCGCGCCAGCGTTCCAATCGTGTTTCACCAGCGATTTCTGCAGGATCGAGACATCGCGTTTGCGGTTGCAGAAGATGATCGCGTTCTTGAGCTTCTCGCCCTCGCGGTCCATCAGCGCGCGCAGGCAGTCCCGCTTCTCCTTGTCGGCGCGGTCGCGCGACGAGGTGCGCAGGTGGCAGACTTGTTGGGAGATGGTCGCCGAGGTTGAGGACTGACGCGCCACTTCGACCCGCTGCGGGTTCGACAGGAATGTCTCTGTCAGCCGCGTGATCTCCGGCGGCATGGTGGCCGAGAAGAACAGCGTTTGGCGCGTGAACGGCGTCAGGGAGAAGATCCGCTCGATATCCGGAATGAAGCCCATGTCGAGCATCCGGTCGGCCTCATCGACCACCATGACCTGGATGCCGGTCAGCATCAGCTTGCCGCGCTCGAAATGATCGAGCAGACGGCCCGGCGTGGCGATGAGCACATCAACGCCGCGGTCGATCAGCTTGTCCTGGTTGGCGAAGTTTACACCGCCGATCAGAAGCGCCATCGAGAGCTTCTTGTACTTGCCATAGGTCTCGAAGTTCTCGGCCACCTGGGCGGCGAGTTCCCGCGTCGGGCATAGGATAAGTGAGCGCGGCATCCGCGCCCTGGCCCGGCCCTTGGATAGGATATGAATCATCGGCAGAGTGAAGCTGGCGGTCTTGCCTGTGCCCGTCTGGGCAATCCCAAGGACATCGCGGCCCATGAGGGCATGCGGGATGGCCTGTTCCTGGATCGGGGTCGGTTCGGTATAACCAGCTTCGTCGACGGCCTTCAGCACGTCGGAATCGAGCTCAAGCTCAGAAAATTTCATCTAGTCTCTCTCGGCTGCTGCAAGCATAAGCGGCTCAGGGTGGCCGCTGGACTCGCGCGGCCGGACGCCCGTATTGGCATCCTTCATTCTGGATGGGGAGATGGCGTATTGCAGTGCAAAAGTCAATCCTCAGAGGTTTGAGTGCTGATTGAGGGGTTGAAGGATCTATTTATTTCGACTATTCTAGAATTATGGAATCAAAAACACTCAAGATGCAAGATGGGCCAATCGGACCCGACGATGCGGCCGAGATGTTCGCAGCCCTCGGCGCGCCGGTTCGCCTATCCATACTCCGCGCGCTGGTGCGCGCCGGACAACCGGGGATGACCGTCGGCGCGTTGCAGGAGCGGCTGGCGATGCCGGCCTCGACGCTCAGCCACCATCTTCGGGCGCTCGTGCAGGCCGACGTGATCACGCAAGAGCGGGAGGGCAGGAGCCTGATCTGCCGGGCCGCGTTCCCAAACCTTGAGGGCCTGGCGGCGTTCCTTCTGACCGAATGCTGCGCTGATCAGGGCGAGACGCGGAAGGTCGACCGCGATGCATCGTGACCTCTCAGCCACTTCACTCACAGCGCCTGCCAGGATGAGGAGGGCGGAATGACGGAATTCGTTCTGAAACGTGCCGGACTGCTTTGGGGCCGGATGCGCGGGATCGAAACGGTCTGGGTTCTGGTCGCGATGATCCCACTTTTGATCATGGCGCTCGATCCGCTGCAGGCGGAGAGCGTTCTGCGCTTCTCGGTCTCGGCCTTTTTCGGGACCCTACCTTACATCACGATCGCGGTGCTCCTGATCGGGCTCCTCAAGGCGACCGGTGCGGAGGGAACGCTGGCTGAGGCCTTCAAGGGCAAGGAAAGCCGGATGATTTTTCTCGCCGCCATCCTCGGCGGGCTGGCACCTTTCTGCTCCTGCGAGGTCATCCCCTTTGTCGCGGCGCTTCTCGCGGCTGGAACGCCGTTGTCGGCCGTCATGGCCTTCTGGCTCGCCTCGCCGATCATGGACCCGCCGCAGTTCATGATCACGCTCGGCGCGCTGGGGATCGAGTTCGCGTTCATGAAAGTGGCGTTCGCCGTGATGCTGGGCCTGATGGGCGGTTTCGCGACGCAGGCGGTCGTCTCCGGCGGGCTGTTCGCGAACCCGCTGCGCACGCAGAAGAGCTGTGGGTCCTGCTGCGGCATCGGCCAATTCAACAAGCCGGTCTGGAAGTTCTGGCCGCATCCCGAGCGGCGGGAAGCCTTCAAAGAGGCGGCGCTGCACAATGCGCTGTTCCTGACCAAGTGGCTCTCGCTGGCTTATCTGCTGGAGAGTCTGATGGTGCATTACGTGCCCGCCGATTTTATCGCGGGGATCGTAGGCGGCCCCGGCATCCTGCCGATCATCACGGGCGCCATCGTCGGCGCGCCTGCCTATCTCAATGGCTATGCGGCGCCGGCCCTGGTCTCTGGCCTGATGGAGCAGGGGATGAGCGCGGGTGCTGCGATGGCCTTCATGATCGGCGGCTCGGTGACTTCGATCCCGGCGATGGCTGCAGTCTTCGCTTTGGTCAAGCGGCCGGTCTTCGGGATGTATCTGGCACTGGGGATCGGAGGTGCCATCGTCTCTGGCCTGATTTTCAGCCTGGTGATGGCCTAACGGCCCGCGCGGCGCTTCGCGGAGCTCGAGCCCACCCGCCCACCCCTCGCGCTCCGCTCA
>JBCDDC010000014.1:0-121518 GCA_039180675.1 Pseudomonadota bacterium
ATCTTCAGTCAGCCGCTCCAAATGGTTTCTAACCGAAATGGATGCGTCGTTCAGGTACCACTCCAATTCGTGAGCAAGTTTCTCATGGCGGCTAAAGTCCTCGAAGAGAAGCAGATCAAAATTCCACCGCTTGTATTCACCCGTCTTCTTGTACTCGTCATCCGGCTTGGTTTTCATCAACTCAAAAAAAGGGCGTTCCGACAGATCCGGCATTTCTGGTGGCCGCCGCGTTGGATGTGTCGATACATCGGACTCGACGTAGATAACCTTGTGCGAGAACTTCGCATTGTTGAGGTACTCCTCGAAAAGTCCCTCGTGGAAGAAAAACAATGTGCCTGTTCTGGGCATCTCGGGATAAGCGGCGACCGGTGGAATCTGGGCGAGGTTGATCTGTCCGAGGAAGCGCATCGGGGTGCCACCGCTCACTTCGTCCCAAGGCCACTCGATCTCCGGCCGCAGGGTGGGACGCCCGCCGAGCCAACAGCCGGGGAGGCCGGGATCGTCGGGATAGAGCGTCTTGTTCAACAGGATACCAGGCCTGCGGCAGCGGAACAGCATCGCGTCGATCTCGGTCTGGGTCGGCTCTCTCGGACTGTCAGTCACCCTTTCGCCTCCTCGTTCGAGCCGTGGATTATTGGCAGATCGTCGGTGAGCGGCAACCAGGGGATGCGCTCGCCGTGGTGGGTGTGGAGCGTGGGGGTGTATTGGGATGGGTCCTCGAGGCTGCCGGCGTAGAGGAAGATCTCGTCCGGGAAGGCCTCGCCGCGGAAGGCCAGTGGCGAGCCGCAGCGGGGGCAGAACAGGCGCTCGACCCCGGGGGAGGAGCGGTAGATCGCGGGGGCGGGACCCGCCCATGTGACGCCCGAGCGGAGCGCGCCGATGCAGGCGACCACGGGGGCGGAGCAGGCGCGCCGGCAGCTCTCGCAATGGCAGAGCGCGTTCCAGGTGGGCTTGCCCGCGTAGGCCCAGGTGATGTCGCCACAGAGGCAGCGTCCCTTCATCGGTGTCTCCTCAGCGCAGATGCGGCTCGACCTTCTGTTTCAGCTCATAGATCAAATCGTCCGCCATGAAACTGTAACGGTCGCGGATGGCGAGGTTGATGACCCGTTTGCCGTCGAGCATGCGGCCGAAGGCATCGCCGAGGCGGGTGCGGTGGCGCTGCTCCATGACGAAGATGACGTCCGCCCATTCGATCTGATCGGCGGAGAGGGCGTCATCGGCGTCCCGGCTGATCCCGCCGAAATCGGTGGCGAGCCCGTCACGCGAGAAGATCTGCGCTGCCGTGGGGCTGCGCGCCCGGCCTTTGCCGCAGATGAAGAGGAGGCGCCTCACAGGGCTTTTCTTATGGTGATCGAGGTCGGGCGGTCGAAGCCGGGGTGGGCGGTCTCGGCGGTTTTGGTGAAGCCGAGGCGGGTGAAGGCGGTGTGGTTTTCGGTGAGCTCGATCCGGGTCTGGAGTTCGAGGGCGGTCTGGCCGTTCTGCCGGGCGCGGGTTTCGGCGGCGGTGACGAGGGCGCGGCCGATGCCCTTTCCCTGGTGGCCCGGGTCGATGGCGATCTTGCCGAGATAGAGGGTCTCGCCCTGGGCCTTGGCGAAGAGGCAGCCGATCAGGTTTGGGTTGGTGGCGAGGAGGACGGTCTCGTCCTCCGCCTTTCGGGCGAGGCACTCAGGGCTCATCCGGGTGAGCGAGGAGGGCGGGTTGATCCGGCCCTCCATGAAGCCGAAGGCGCGGGTGAGAAGCGCGTGGAGGGCGGGCCAGTCGGTGCCCGGGCCAGCCTCGGTGATCCGGAGCGTCATTGGAGCAGCCCCTCGATGCGCGCCCGGGCCGAATTGGCGCGGGGGGACCAGAGGCCGCGGTCGATGGCTTCCTGCAGGCGCTCGGCGATTTCGCGGAGCGCTGCCGGGTTTGCCTCGGCAATGAAATCGCGGATCTGGTCGTCCTCCAGCACCGCGTCGTGGACGAGGTCGAAATGGCGGGATTTGACGGCTCCGGTGGTGGCGGCGAAGGCGAACATGTAGTCGATGGTGGCGGCTATCTCGAAGGCGCCCTTGTAGCCGTGGCGCTGGACGCCAGCGAGCCATTTCGGGTTCACGACGCGGGAGCGGACCACGCGGCCGATCTCGTCTTCGAGGGTGCGGATCACCGGCCGCTCCGGCCGGGAATGGTCGTTGTGATAGACCGTGGGCGCGTTCCCGGAGAGGTGTTTGACCGCTGCCGCGGCGCCGCCTTCGAACTGGTAGTAGTCATCGCTGTCGAGCAGGTCATGCTCGCGGTTGTCCTGGTTCTGGACGACCGCCTGGGCCTGGCCGAGGCGGGTCTCGAAGAGCTGGCGTTCGCGCAGACCCTCCTTGCCCGCGCCGTAGGCATAGCCGCCCCATTCGAGATAGGCCTCGGCGAGGTCGGCTTGCGCGTCCCAAAGCCGTTCGTCGATCATCGCCTGAAGGCCTGCGCCATAGGCGCCGGGTTTGGAGCCGAAGACGCGGAACCCGGCGCGCTCGTCGCCGCCCTCGGCGCGGAACCGGCTGGCGGCGGGGTTCATCTCGGCAGGCTCGTCGAGGGCCATGACGGCGCGGGCAGCCGAGTCCACCAGCGCGATCTGGGCCGGGAAGGCATCGCGGAAGAAGCCGGAGACGCGGAGCGTGACATCGACGCGGGGGCGGGCGAGGTGGTCGAGCGGGATGATCTCGAAGCCCGTCACCCGGCGGCTCGCCTGGTCCCATTGCGGGCGGACACCCATGAGCGCGAGTGCCTGGGCGATGTCGTCGCCGCCCGTGCGCATGTTGGAGGTGCCCCAGGCGGTGACGACCATGGTTTTCGGCCAGTCGCCATGGTCCTGCAGGAAGCGCTCGACCAGGAGCGAGGCGGAGTGCCAGCCGAGCGTGTAGGCCGCAGGCGTCGGGACGGCGCGGCTGTCGACCGAGTAGAAGTTGCGGCCCGTGGGCAGGACATCCGGGCGGCCGCGCGTGGGGGCGCCGGAGGGGCCGGGGGGGATGAAGCGGCCGTCGAGGCCGGCGAGGAGCGCCTCGCGCTCGGCTTCGCCGCATGAACGGAGCGTTGGGCGGAGATCGCCGTCGATCCAGTCGAGCACGTCGCTGGTGCGGGTCCAGCCGGGATCCTGGGGAGCTCCTGCGACGAGAGCGCTCGCGAGCGCCTCCAGCCGCTCCACGGCATCGCCATTGGTGCGATAGGCCGGACGGGCCGCGCCCTCCCCTGAGAGGGCAGTGCCGGGTGTCGATGTCGCGCTTACCCACCCGCCCGTCCGCGGCCCGTCCGCGTGCGCTGGATCGAGGTTTGCGAGGGTGGGATTGGCGGGGGCCGGAGCGCCGAGATCGCAGTCGAGCGGGTCGAACGCCTCTGGATCGCAGCCGAGGTCGCGGGCGAGGGCGCGGATGAGCGAGGCGTTCGCGCCCTTGCCGTCGCCCCGAGGGACCCGGGCGAGGGCCACGAGCAGGTCGGTTTCCAGCCGGCCCTCGGGCGCTGTGCCGAAGATATGCAGCCCGTCGCGGATCTGCGCCTCTTTGAGCTCGCAGAGATAGGTGTCGAGCCGGGCCAGCGCATCATCCTCGGCCATCTCCGGCGTGATCCCGGCGTCTTCCTCGAGCTGCGCGGCGGCGACGGCGGCGCGGATCTGGCGGCGGAGATGGTCGAGACGGCGGGGGTCGACACCGGCGGCCTCGTAGTACTCGTCGACCAGCGCTTCGAGCTCCTTGAGGGGCCCGTAGGTCTCGGCCCGGGTCAGGGGCGGGGTGAGGTGGTCGATGATCGCTGCTTGCGCCCGGCGCTTGGCCTGCGTGCCCTCGCCCGGATCGTTTACGATGAAGGGGTAGAGGTGGGGCGTGGGGCCGAAGACGGCCTCCGGGAAGCAGCTCTCGGACAGCGCGACGGCCTTGCCGGGCAGCCATTCGAGATTGCCGTGCTTGCCGAGGTGGACGATGGCGTCGGCGCCGAATTCGTGGCGGATCCAGGCGTAGAAGGCGAAGTAGTTGTGCGGGGGGACGAGATCGGGGCTGTGGTAGCTCTCGACCGGGTCGATGTTGTAGCCCCGGGCGGGCTGGATGCCGAGGATGACGTTGCCGTGCTCGAGGATCGAGAGGGCGAAGCCGTCAGGGCCGCAGAACGGGTCGTTCTCGGGGGCGCCCCAGCGGGTCTCGACCGGCTCCTTCACATCCCAGGGAAGGTTCGACCAGAAGGCGCGGTAGGCGTCGAGCGACAGGCGCGCGCCGCCGGTGCGCCGGGCGCGGTCGGCGAGCCAGTTGGTCGGGCCGGACTGGATCGCCTGCATCAACTCGGCGGATGTTTGGGGTGCGTTTTCAACGCGATAGCCTGCCCCGGCGAGGGAGGCGAGCGTGTCGACCGCGCTTTGCGGCGTGTCGAGGCCGACGCCGTTGGCGAGCCGTCCGTCCTTGTTCGGGTAGTTCGCAAGGATGAGCGCAATCTTGCGCTCGGCCGGGGATTTGCGCGCGAGGCGGGCCCAGGCGGCGGCGAGTTGGGCGGTGAAGGCGATGCGCGTGCCCTCGGCCCGGTAGGTCGCGATGCGGCATTGGGTGGCCTCGTCGAAGAAGGCTTCGCCCTTGAAGCTGATGGCGCGGGCGAGGATCCGCCCGTCGACCTCCGGCAGGGCGACATTCATGGCGATGTCGCGGGCTGAGAGGCCATTGAGCCCCTCGCGCCAGCCCTCTTCGGTGCCACCGGCGAGGACGCATTGCAGGACGGGGACGCCGGGGGTGTCGAGCGGGGTCGCGCTCCAGCCCGATTGCGGGGAGGAGACCGCGAAGGAGGTGGTGTTGAGGATCACCGTGGGCGGGGCATCGGTGAGGATCTGCGCAAGCGTCGCGGCGGAGACCGGATCCTTGAGCGAGGCGACGAAGACTGGCAGCGGGTTGAGCTCCTCGCTGATCAGGGCCCGGGTCAGGCGGTTGATAGGATTGAGGCCAGCGCCCTGGACAAGCGCGCGGTAGAAGACGATGGGGATGACCGGCGCATCCGGGTTGCGCCAGCCGGCGCGGACGGTGGCGAGATCGGCGATGCCGGTGCCGGGCCAGTAGATCCCGGCACGGAGCAGCGGGCGGGCGGGCTCCGGGCGCGGGGTGCCCCCCATGATCGCCTGGCAGCAGCGCAGGAAGTTGGTGGCATTCTCTGGCCCGCCCTCGACGAGGTAGGACCAGAGCTGGGCGTAGTCCTCATTGCGGACGGTCGAGACCCGGGCGAGGGCGGCGTCCGGCTTGTCGTCGCCCGGGAGAGCGGCGAAGGGGATACCTGCTGCGCCGAGCCGGGCGGCGAATTGTTCGAGCCCGTAGGGCCAGTAGCCCTCGCCGCCGAGGACGCGGGCGATGACGAGCTTTGCCTTGGTGGCCGTGTCGTCGAGGTATTTGTCGACCGACATCGGGTGGGTGAGGTGGAGGAGCGAGGCGAGGCGCATGTCGGGCGGGCTGGACATCTCGGTGCGCGCTTCGGAGAGGGCGGCAAGCTCGGTATCGGCGGCGGTGATGACGATCAGATCGGCCGGGGTCTGCGCCAGGTCGATGGCCTCGGAACCATCGGTGATCTCGCCCGGTTGCGCGAGGAGGAGGTGCATCAGGCGAGCGGCGCGGAGCGGCCGCGCCCTCCCATGAGAAGCCTCAGCGGGGTGGAGATGCCGGGGATGCCCACCCGCCCGGGCGCGGCCGCTCCGCGCGCGGGGTTCACAGGTGTTTCTCCATGAAGACGCTGGAGCCGTTCTCTTCGTAGGCGCCGAAAGGGCCGCGCCGGGCATAGCCGAGGCGGGTGTAGAAGCGGATGGCCTCTGGGCTGGCTTTGCCGGTCTCGAGGCGGATGAGGTTGTGGTTTCCGTCGCGGGCGATGTTCTCAAGCCCCGTGACGATAGCATCAGCGATGCCTGTGCCGCGGGCGGATCTGGTGACGAAGATCCGCTTCAGCTCTGCATAGCCGCTGAGCGATGCAACGCCGCCGCATCCGACTGGCGTGCCGTTACGATAGGCAGTCACGAAGGCGACGCCCGCATCAATCAACTCGTCCGGCGAGAAGGCGTAGCGCACCTCGGGCGGGTAGAGGGATGCAAGCTCCGCCTCGCTCTCACCGATCATGGCCAGCGCGTCCGCGCTGAGCGCGTGATCGCGGCGGAGTTCGATCGGGCCCATCTTGGCCATCTCAGAGCAGCGGAGGTCCGCCCGCGCCCGGGCGGGTGGGGAGGCTGGAAGGCGCCATTCCGCGCAGGTCTTGCAGGGGCGGGCGTGGGCGGGCCGGCGGGGTCATCCGGTCAGTGCTTCCGTGATAGCGGCTTGGTCTAGGCCATGCAGGCCGATGACGACCAGCCGGGTTTCGCGAGCCTCCGCGCCGAAGGGCCGATCGAAATAGCTTTCGATCCTTGGCCCCACCGCCTGGATCACCTGGCGCATCGGTTTGCCGGTGACGGCCGCAAAGCCCTTGAGCCTGAGGATACCATGATCGGCGATCACCGATTTCAGCCGGTCGAGGAAGGCGCCGGTGTCGCTGATCTCGCCGAGTGAGACGTGAAAGCTCTCGAACTCGTCATGGCCATGTTCGTGCTCATGGTCATGATGGTCGTCTTCATCGTGGTGGTGATGATGGTGATGCACCTCGTGGCGGCTGGCGAGATCATCCTCGGCGCCGATGCCGAGCCCGAGCAGCACGTCGGCGCCGAGCCCTTCCACTGTGGAATGCAGGAACCGGACGCCGTTTCGAGTGCGGGCGCCGAGATCGCCCTGGACCTGTTCGACCTCAGGCGTGTCGAGCTGATCGGTCTTGGAGAGGACGATCATGTCGGCGCAGGCGAGCTGATCTTCGAAGAGTTCGGAGAGCGGGGTCTCGTGATCGAGGCTCTCATCCGCCGCGCGCTGGGCCTCGAGCGCCGCGTCATTGGCCGAGAACTGGCCTGCGGCGGTAGCCGGGCTGTCGACCACGGTCACGACGCCGTCGACGGTGACGCGGGTGCGGATCTCCGGCCAGTTGAAGGCGCGCACCAGCGGTTGGGGCAGGGCGAGGCCCGAGGTCTCGATCACGATATGGTCGGGCGGACTGTCGCGACCGAGCAGCTTTTCCATCGTGGGGATGAAATCATCGGCGACCGTGCAGCAGATGCAGCCGTTGGAAAGCTCGATGATGTCATCCTCGGCGCAGGTCGCATCGCCGCAGCCTTTCAGCACCTCGCCATCGACGCCGATATCGCCGAACTCGTTGATCACCAGCGCGATGCGTTTGCCGTTGGCCTTGGCGAGGAGGTTGCGAATCAGGGTCGTCTTTCCGGCGCCGAGAAAGCCGGTGATGACGGTGGCGGGGATTTTGGCCATGGAGTGCCTCGGATTTTCAGGATTACACGGTTTTGATGGTCGGGGGCTGGCGGGTCTCCCAGCCAGCGCGGTCAAGCTCGGGGTCGGTGTGCTCTTCCTCCGCATAGCCGAGGCAGAGATAGGCGATCAGGTGCCAGTCTTCCGGGGCGCCGAGATCCTCGCAGAGCCGGTTCGGGTCGAGGATCGAGACCCAGCCGAGGCCGAGACCTTCGGCGCGCGCGGCGAGCCAGAGCTGCATGACCGCACAGACGCAGGAGTAGCGGCGCATCTCTGGCATGGTCGCGGTGCCGAGGCCCTCGCCCTTCTCGCCCGCCTCGTCGCAGAAGACGGCGATCTGGACCGGGGCCTCCTGCATGCCCGAGAGTTTGAGGCCGGCGTAGATCTGCTGGCGCTCGCCTTCGTAGCCATCGAGGGCCTGGGCGTTGGCGCAGCGGAAATTGCCGAGGGCGGCGGCGCGGGCCTTGGCGCTCTCGACCATCACGAACCGCCAGGGCTCGGAGAGACCGACAGAGGGCGCTGCCCCAGCCTGGGCGAGCAGGCGGGTCACGATTTCTGCTGGGACCGGATCGCGGCGAAAGCGGCGCACGTCACGGCGCCAGCGGAACAGCCGGTCGAGCGCCGCGCGGAACGCAGCGTCGAAGACGGGGGGCGCAGGCTCTTGGCCCGGAGGGTATCCTTCACTGTTACGAGGCGATGAGCGGGTCATGGTGCGTCGTCATCTGTTCCGGTTGCGGCGCTGCCTGCGCTGCGCTTATGGCGGAGATCAGCCCCTCTGAAAAGCCAGCGAATAGCGCGCCAGCCGCGATCCGCATGAACATCGCTCAGGGGCAGGAGCAGCAGGTCGCCCGACGCTCGTCGCGGGCCGTGTCAAGAGTGGCTGCTTGCAGGTGCCCGAGCCCGATCAGAGCGGTTGCGGCGGTGCCAAGGATCGGCGGGGCGCCGGTGGCCATGGTGCTTTTCGTGGTCATTCCATGCTCCTTCGCCCGTCACACCCGACGGGCCGTTGGGTCCGTTGTGCTCTGGCAGGTCTCCTGGCTCGCAGTTCTGGTCTTTCGACCGCGGCCCGCCTCCCTTCCCGGCATCTGCCAGTGGGTCGAGGGGGCCTCACCGCTCACAGTCGCGGGGGCGGCCGCGGCTTGGTGCTCCCGGATGGGGTCGGCACCGACCGCGTTCCCTCTTCATCCACACCCCGATCCGGCGGGGAATTGTGGAACCAGATCCTTCTCTGCTCTGCTTCTGCGCTGCATCTGTCAAGCGTTTCGGCCAAGCGGAAGCGCGGGAAATCCGCTCAGGTTCCGGAGGCGACGGTTTCCGTAAGCCAAGCGACAGCGGCGCCGACGTCTTCGGCGACCGGTCCGGGCGGCGATGCGGGTCTGGCGACGATGTGCACGGCAACCTTCGCGTCCTTCGCGGCGTCGAGCTTGGCCCGCGCGCCGCCGCTGTTCTTGGTCGTCAGGTGGGTGATCCGGTGACGGGCGAGAAGGGCTTGTTCCTCATCGAGCGTGAATGGCGGACGGGCGAGCAGGGCCTTCATATGGCCGGGCAGGGGGCCGGGGTCTTCGATGGTGCGCAGCCAGACCTCGAGATCCGGGCGAGCGGCGTAGGGGGCGAGGAGATCCTGGCCCGTAGTCGCCAGCACGCGGGCGCCAGCGGGAATCGCCGCGACGGCATCGGCGAGGGTTTGGAATTCCTGCCAACCGGGCTCCAGCGGCCATCCGGGCCGCAGGAGGCGCAGGCGCGGCAGGCTCAATGCTTCTGCCGCAGTGGCCGCGTGGTGCGGCATCCGGTCGGCGAAGGGGTGCGTCGCGTCGATCAGCGCGTCGATCCGGTGCTCTCGCAGCCACTGGATCAGGCCGTCCGGTCCGCCGAACCCGCCGCGCCGGGTCGGCACGCCATAGTCCTCAGGGCTCCCAGTGACGCCCGCCAGCGAAGCGGTGATGTCGTGGCCCGCGTCCCGCAGCATCGGCGCAAGGCGCCGGGCCTCCGCCGTGCCGCCGAGGAGGAGGACCCTCACGCGAAAGGCCTCCGGGCCAGGAGCGTGCCCTTGCGGTCGATCACGATGGTCTCGACTTGCACCGGAGCGCCGCGGAGGGTGGATCTGATTGTCTCTTCGGCCGCGGCGGCGACCTGTTCGGCGAGTGGCGCCCCGGCGATCTCCAGCGCCTCCAGCGCGGTGTTGGCTTCTGCCACCCGATCAGCATGCTCTCCCGCCATCGCCGCCAGGCGCGAAAAATCGACCTGGCTGCGCCCGGAATGGAGATCCAGCGCGCCCTGGCCGAGCTTGGTCATCTTGCCGATCCCGCCCGCGATGGTGATCCGCGGAACCGGATGCTCGCGGAGATACTTAAGCAATCCACCCGCGAAATCGCCCATGTCGAGATAGGCGATCTCCGGCAGATCATGGAGGCCCTGGACCACGCCCTCTGAGGTCGCACCGGTCGCTCCAACCACATGGGTCAGGCCATTTGCCCGGGCGACATCGATGCCGCGGTGGATCGAGGCGATCCAGGCGGCGCAGGAGAACGGGCGCACGATCCCGGTGGTGCCGAGGATCGAAATCCCGCCCTCGATCCCCAGACGCGGGTTCCAGGTTTTGCGCGCGAGTTCTTCACCGCCGGGCACCGAGATCGTGACGTCGAAATCGGTGGGCAGGCCTCTCGCATAGGCAGCCTCCCGCAGCACGCCTGCGATCATCTCCCGCGGAACCGGATTGATCGCCGGTTCTCCCGGCGCGATTGGGAGCCCCGGTTTGGTCACCGTGCCGACGCCCGGGCCTGCGAAAAAGCGGATGCCGCCGGGGCCATGGGCAACACGGGTGGTGATGGTGGCGAGATGGGTGACGTCCGGGTCGTCGCCCGCGTCTTTCACGATGCTGGCCTCTGCCCAGCCCGCTCCGCTGTCGGTGGCGGCAAGCGCGAAGGTCGGTGTCTGGCCCTTTGGCAGGGGGATGCTGACTTCTGCCGCGAATTGTCCGTCGAGCAGGGCCGTCACGGCCGCCTTGGCCCCTGCGGTCGCGCAGGCCCCTGTCGTCCAGCCGGTGCGGAGCGGTCTCTCTGCCATCGTCTCAGCAATGGCAGGCGCATGGGGATCGTGCAATGCATTCTCCTATGGCGCCAGCAATGGTGTATGCGCGCCTCAGCGCGCATTCCGCTTGGTTCGCCTCCCTCGAGGCCTGCGCCGCGAACCAAACGGAATGCCGCGTCTCGCTGCGGAGACGCGGCATACGCCTTTCAATCGGGCGCCCATTCGGGCGCGGGCCGGTCCACGATGCCTGCGCCGGGCCAGCGAATGTCGCAAAGGGATCTGGCAATCTGGCTTGCGCTCCCTATACAGAAGAGATGAACGACGCGATCCATATGCCGCTCGGCAAGGACCTGCCGGTGATGGAGCCGGGCTGGGTCTGGCTGGTGGGCGCCGGGCCTGGCGATCCCGGGCTGATGACCCTGCATGCGCTCAACGCGCTGAGGCAGGCCGATTGCGTGGTCTACGACGCTTTGGTGGATGAAAGCATCCTCAGCTGGGCCAAGCCGGGCGCCGAGCTTGAATATGCCGGCAAGCGGGGCGGGCGGCCCAGCCCGAAGCAGCGGGACATCTCGCTCCGCCTGATCGAGCTTGCCCGCGCGGGCACGCGGGTCCTGCGCCTCAAGGGCGGCGATCCCTTCGTCTTTGGCCGCGGCGGGGAGGAGGCGCAGACCCTGGTGGCCGCGGGCGTGTCGATCCGCGTCGTGCCGGGGATCTCGGCCGGGATCGGCGGGCTTGCCTATGCCGGTATTCCAGTGACCCATCGCGACGTGAACCAGGCCGTGACCTTCCTGACCGGTCACGACCAGTCGGGCGATGCGCCCGGTGCGATCAATTGGGAGGCGCTGGCCCAGTCCTCGCCCGTGATCGTGGGTTACATGGCCATGAAGACTCTGCCGGTGATCACCGAGCGGCTGATGGCCGCCGGGCGGGCGCAGTCCGAGCCGGTCGCGATCGTGATGAACGCCACTCGTCCGGATATGCGGGTCCTCGAGACCACGCTCGGTAATGCGGTGGCGGATGTCGCGGCCTCGGATATCGGGCCGCCTGCGATCGTCTGCATCGGCGAGGTCGTCCGCATGCGCCAGTGCCTCGACTGGCTGGCGCAACTGGCCGGGGAGGCGCCGGGCGATCTCGACCCGCTCGGCGCCCGGCGCGTGGCCGAGACCGGCTGATCCATGCGCGGGCTGGTCCTTTCGGCCCCGTCATCCGGTCAGGGCAAGACGGTCATCACGCTCGGCCTGCTCCGGGCCCTGCGGGATCGTGGCGTCAAGGTTGTCTCCGCCAAATCGGGGCCGGATTACATCGACCCGGCCTTCCACGCCGCGGCGACCAGCGCGCCTTGTGTCACGCTAGATGCCTGGGCTGCCGGGCCCGGGCAGCTCCGCGCCAGGGCTACCATGCAGAGAGGCGAGATGCTGGTGGTCGAGGGGGCCATGGGTCTCTTCGACGGGGCGAGCCGCGATGCCGGGGAGGGGCGGGGCGCCACTGCGGCGGTCGCGAGAGCACTCGGCTTGCCGGTGGTGCTGGTCATTGATGCCGCGGGCATGGGGCAGAGCGCTGGCGCCGTTGCTGCGGGCTTTGCTAACTGGTCGCCGGATATCCGGATTGCCGGGGTGATCCTGAACCGCGTCGCGAGCGCGCGCCATGACGCGATGCTGCGTGACGGGCTCTCCGGGATCTGCCCGGTCTTGGGTGCGATCCCGCGCGATGAGGCGCTGAGCCTGCCCTCGCGCCATCTGGGCCTCGTGCAGGCCGGTGAGCTTGCAGCGCTTGAGGAGCGGATCGCGGCGATCGCTGCCGTGATCGCCGCCCATTCCGATTTGGACGGGATCATCGGCGCCGCGGCCGAGGTGAGATCGGCCGCGCCCCCTGAGAGGCTTGCGCCGCTAGGCCAGCGCATCGCGGTTGCGCGCGATGAGGCCTTTGGCTTTGCCTATTGGCATCTGTTGGAGGACTGGCGGGCGCAGGGGGCCGAGATTTTCCCCTTCTCGCCGCTGGCCGATCAGCCGCCGCATCCGGACGCGGATGCGATCTTTCTGCCTGGGGGCTATCCGGAGCTGCATTTGGGAAAGTTGGCCCGGGTCAGAGAGGTGTCAAAGGGCATCACCCGGGCCGTTGCCCTCAATGCAAAAATCTATGGGGAATGCGGCGGTTATATGTTTCTTGGCGACACGATTGTGGATGAAACGGGACGGGGCCACCCCATGTTGGGCCTGTTGCGGCTGACCACGAATTTCCAGAAGCGGCAAAGACACTTAGGCTATCGCGAGTTCACCGGGGCCGGCGCGCTGGCGGGCCGTTTCGCGGCGCATGAATTCCACTACGCGTTGACCGATCGCGCGGCAGGCGAGCCGCTGTTTCAAAGCGTGACAGACGGCGCGGGGAATTCCTTGCCGCCGATGGGTCTCAGGGACGGAAATGTCATGGGGTCGTTTGCCCACCTGATCGAACGGATCGCGTGACCGCCCGCTGAGCCCGTCGTTCGAGAGGGCGGCTGTGGGTTTTCGGAGCCTCGTTGGAGCAGTAGACCGGGCGTGGCGGGCTTTTCGCTGACTTGCTCTGTCTCTTCGTTTGAAAATGACTGTCAGATAAGAGCTCAATAATTGATATCCTGAGTCTCAAAAACGCGCTTATTGCTCTTGAGGCGCGTGCGATGTCTCACGAATAATCAGAAAAACAGGCATCGATGGTTGAAATAATCGCCCGGCTGTGTGTGCAATTCCGGGACAAAAGATAACACGCTGTGTTTCAGCGGCAGGAGGGGAAAACCATGGCCAACGGTGGGTCCAGTCTGACGATTAATGCGGTTTTCATCGTGTCGATGGCCGCATGTGCCGGTATCGGCGCCTGGGGCGTTGTGGACCCCGATGGGATGACAGGGGCGGCGCTCGGCTTCACCAACTATGCGCTGACCGGGGTCAGCTGGGGCTGGCTGGCGCTTTGCACCGGGTTCCTGTTCCTGGCGCTGTTCATGGCGTTTGGTCCTTATGGTCATATCCGGCTCGGCAAGGATGACGAGGAGCCCGAGTTCTCCACGGCGTCCTGGATCGCGATGCTGTTCGCAGGGGGCATGGGATCTGGCCTGCTGGTCTGGGGCGCGGCCGAGCCGATGTATCACTGGCACGGCCCGCCGGGCATGGAGGGCGGCACGGCAGAGGCGGCCCGCCAGGCGTTGGTGATCACCAACCTGCACTGGGGCTTCCACGCCTGGGCGATCTATGCCTGCTGCGCGCTGGTGATCGCCTATTTCACGTTCCGCAAGAATGAATCCTCGATGATCTCGACCCCGATCAAGTCGCTGTTCCAGGGTCAGACGGGGGTCACCGTGGGCAAGGCCGCGGATATCCTCGCCGTCATGTCGGTGGTCTTCGGGCTTGCCGGATCGCTGGCGATGGGGGTTCTGGCCGTTAGGAACGGCATGGGGTTTGCCTTCGATACGGCGCAGACATCGACGAACTCGCTGATCATCCTCGGCATCCTGTTCGTCTGCTACATGCTGTCGGCGACCACCGGTGTCGACAAGGGGATCAAGATCCTCTCGAACCTCAACATGGTGGTCGCGGTTGCAATCATGCTCTGGGTGCTGTTCGCCGGGCCGACGCGGTTCCTGCTCGAGACGTTCGTCGACTCGATCGGCAGCTACTTCTCCGGCATGATCACCATGTCCTTCAAACTGTTCCCGTTCGAGGATCTGGGCGGCTGGACCGCGGGGTGGACGCTCACCTATCTGATCTGGTGGCTGGCCTGGGGGCCGTTCATCGGGATCTTCGTCGCGCGGATCAGCCGCGGCCGGACGATCCGCGAGTTCATGATGGGCGTCGTCTTCGTCCCGACGCTGTTCTCTATGCTGTGGTTCGCAGTCTTCGGCGGTGCCGGGTTCTATATCGAGATGTTCGGCGGCGGCGGGCTGAAGGAGATCATCTTCGAGGATGCGATGAAGGCGCTGTTCGCGTTCCTCGGTTATTTCCCGGGTGCTGAAATCCTTACGATCCTCGCGGTGATCCTGCTCTTCATCTTCCTGGTCACCTCGGCCGATTCAGGGACTTTCGTGCTCTCGATGATGACGACCGACGGCAACCTGAACCCGCCGGTCATCCAGAAGATGGTCTGGGGGTCGCTGATCGCGATCCTGACGATCGGCACGGTGGTCTCGGAGTCGGTCTCGGTCGCGAAAGCGATGGCGATCACGGGGGCGATACCGTTCGCAGTGATCGTGATGTTGCAGATTGTCGGTTTCCTACGAGAGATCCGCAAGGAATCGCCGCCATTGAGGCCGATTGAGGCCCGCGGCGAGGCCGTCGGCGGCGTGCGCAGGTAAGGGAGGGCTGGATATGTTTCGCAATCTGATAGCAGCCGTCCTCGCCGTCACCCTCGTGGGCTGTGAGGAGGCCGAGAACCAGATCACCTTTGGCGCCAAGAACTTTGGCGAGAGCCGGGTTCTGGCCCACATGATGGCCGAGCTTGCGCGGGCCGAGGGCCTGCCGGTGGCAGGGGTGGTCGGCTACGAGACGACCCAGGCCATTCAGGAAGCGCTGAAGCGTGGCGATATCGACGCCTATCCCGAGTACAACGGGACCGGTCTCGTGATGCTGGGCCAGAACCCGACGAGCGATGGCGCGGCGGCGACGGCCCGGGTGAAGGAGCTTTATGAACCGATCGGCTTTTCGTGGCGCGAGAAGTTCGGCTTTGCCAACAATTACGGGCTGGTGATGCGGGCCGAGCGGGCCTCGGAGCTGGGGCTCACCACCATGACGGAGCTGGTCTCGCGGGCCGGTGGCCTGTCGATCGGGGTCGAGGACGACTTCACCAAGCGCCCGCTGGACGGGTTCGAACCGATGCGCCAGCGCTATGGGCTGGAGTTCGGGTCGGTGGTCGAGGTGCCGCTGGCTGAGCGCGCGTCGCTCTATGATCAGCTGATCGACGGCAGCATCGATGTCGTCGAGGGGTACACGACCGACGGCCAGATCGCGGATTACGGGCTGGTGGTCCTGAACGACGATCTGCAGTTCTTCCCGGTCTACGATGCCTCTCCCGTGGCGCGGGCGTCGTCGTTGTCCGAGCATCCGAGCCTGGGCCCGGTGCTGGACGCGCTCGCCGGGCGGATCGATGGCGCGCTGATGCAGGAGTTGAACGGCAAGGTGGATATCGAGGGGCGTTCCGCGCAGGCGGTGGCCCGCGATACGCTGGCCCGGATGGGCCTGATCGACTCAGGCGCAGTGGAGGCGGGAGAGCCGCTTCTGATCGCGGCCTCGGCCGATGTGAGCGAGGGCGGTGCGTCTACTTCGGCTCTGCGCGCGGCCCGGGATGCGTTCACCGGGCAGGACATCCAGATCACGCCGACCGGCAATCCGTTGGAGATGGTTGCGTCCGGCGATGCGCGTCTGGCGCTGGTGAGTTCCGAGGCGTTCTTCGACCTCGATGGGGTCACGCCCTCGCGCGATACTCGGTTTGAGGCGGTCGCGGCGGTCGATCAGAACGTGGCGCATGTGATCGTCCATGCCGGCGGGCCTACCAATATGGAGGCGGTGACGGCGTTCCTGACCGGGCCGGACGGGTCGTCCTCCCACAAGGTCGGGAGCATTCTGACTCAGGGACTTGGCCTGTCCGCCGGGGTAAGGGCGGCGGAGGCTGCGTCTCCAGCAGCGCTTCTGGGCAATCTGTCCGCTGGGTCGAGCGAGGCGGCGATCGTCTTCGCGCCCCAGGGTGACCGGGCGCTGATCGAGGCGATGGATGCTGGACGCTACCGTCTGCTGCCGATCCTGAACTGGAGTGATGGGCCGAACCTGGTGAAGTATCCCTTCATGCGGTCGACCCGGATCGCGGGCGGGACCTATTCGGGCCAGTTCTCGGCGGTTGAGACACTGGGGGCGCAGCTTGTCCTCGCGGGCCCTGCGGAGCAGAATTCGAGCGATATCGTCGGTGATCAGGGGCCGAGCGCGATCGCGACGGATCTGACGCCGATCTCGTCGACCGCGGTCCTCGCGCTCAACGCGTCGATCCCCGGTGTCGTCCTGATCGATCCCACGCTGAAGCAGGCGGCAGCACTAGCGCCGACGCTGCCCGAGCCACCGGCATCGATCAATCCCGCGACGGATATCTCGATCCTGAATCTGCTGGTCGTCTGCCTGCTCGTCTGGCTCGTCTGGCTGTTCGTTCGCCCAGAATACCGCTGAATATTGGAGGTTGTCGTGACAGAGACCATTCTAGCCCCGATCGACCTGACCGAGATGGAAACCTCGAAGGAGGTGCTTGAGACCGCGGTGCAACTTGCAGGGGCAAAAGAGGGTGAACTGGTCGCCCTGACCGTTGTCCCCGACATCGTTGCGGGCGTCGATTTCCGCTATGCCATCCGGGGCGAGACCGGCGGGTCCGGCGCGCTCAACATGGACAAGATCGTCTCAGACGCGCTGAAGCGGCTAAACGAGGTCGTCGAAGAGCACACGCCAGATGGGATGAAGGTGCGCACGATCGCGCGGCATGGCCCGATCTATGAGGAGATCCTGGATCTGGCCAAGGAGATCGGCGCCACCCAGATCGTGATGGGCGCGCATAATCCCGGCCTTGCGGATTTCATGCTCGGCTCGAACACCGACCGCGTGCTCCGCCACGCGAGGTGTTCGGTCAGCGTCGTGAGGAAGTGACCGGCGGGGCGCGCCTGCACGTTCTCAGTGATGCTGGTCGGAGAACGGCTTTTGCGGCCGCGGATAGATCGGCAGATGCGGGATCAGCACATTCTCGGGCTGTTCGATCACGTACATGAAGGCCTTTGCGATATCGTCGGGCCGCAGGGCGTGCGGTTTCGGGCTGTCGAAGAAGGGTGTGTCGGTCATGCCCGGGTGAAGGGCAGTCACGCGCCCGCCCGAGTCGCCCAGCTCGGCTCCCAGATTGTCGGCATAGCCGCGGATGAACCACTTGGTCGCCGAATAGACCGAGCCCCAGACCGTGCGTTGCGAGGCGAGTGAACCCACCAGCACGAGATGGCCTTTCGACGCCTTCAGATACGGCATGCAGTATTTCGCCGTGTAGGTGACGCCCAGGCAGTTCACCTCAATCATCTGACGGAAGCTGTCCGGGTCGCCCGCCTCGGTCCCGCGTGCGGAGGCGCCGAGCCCGGCATTGGCGAGGGCTACATCGATCCGCCCGAAATGGGTGATGGTGGCCGCAACCATCTGCTCCTGCTGCTCGGCATCCGTGACATCGCAGGTGAGTGCGATGGCGTTCTCGCCGCCCAGCTCGTCGACCAGCGAGGTGAGCTTGTCCGTCCGGCGCGCGGCGAGGGCGACCTTGTGCCCTGCGGCGACCGCGTAGCGGGCGCAGATCTCGCCAATCCCGGAGGATGCACCAGTGATGAGAATGATCTTCGACATTTTGCTTGGTCCTCGAGAGTGAATTCCGCTGCGGCCGCGGGAGGTAGGGCGGCCTCTCGCATACCGTCGCCGCCCGCCTCTCTGTCAACCGGGTTCGCCCGAGATTGCGGAGAAAGTGAACGGTTCGGGTGGTTTGTCTGCGGGTGGCCGTTTCACTCTTTGGGTAGGATCTCGATCCCGCTCGGCCCCGCGCCGTGATCGAGGATCGAGAACGCCCCGTCCTTCGCCACGATGAAATGCGGGGAGCCCGCGGGCGTGACAAAGAAGGTCCCGGCCGGGTAGGGCCGCAGCGCCTCCATATCGAGGACGGTTCCGGTGCCCACATAGGCGGTGCCGCTGGTCACCCAGGTGGTCAGAGTATTGGGATGGGTGTGGGGCGGGATCACCGCGCCGGCCGCGACCCTCGCGTGGGTCGCATATAGGCCGGGGGCTGCCCGGTCCCCGAAGACAATCGCCGTCTCGACCCCGGGGAAGAGGGGGCTTGTCCGGTATTCAGCGGCTTCGAGGTCGATTGCAGCGGTCTCGCTGTGCGGATCGGTTGCGAAAGTGACGACACCGAGCATGAGGACGATGGCGGCGATCCGGCGTGGTCTGGTGATCGGGTTGAGCGGTGCGGAGAGCCTCATTGTGCATCTCCTTCGGCGAAGGCGAAACCGCTGGGGCCTGCGCCGATTTCGAGGACGCGCACATCGCCGTCTTGCGCTGCCATGTAATGTGGCGTGCCGCCCGGCGTGATCGCTGCGGTCCCGGCGGGGTAGGCGATCAGGCGTGCAGGGTCGGCCGTCGTCCCTTCGCCCAGATACATCGTGCCGGAGATCACGATGGTCAGCCGCGTGTCCGGGTGGGTGTGCGGGGGGAAGGTGCTGCCGGCCGCCATCTCCCCCTCGGCCGCGTAGAGCCCGGCCCGGTCGAAGGCGCCGATCAGGAACCCGTTCGACACGCCGGGAAAGGCGGGCAGGGGCTGGAGGGCCGTCGTGCCCGGCTCGATCTTGGTGATGCGCCAGGCGGGTTCATCGGCGAGGGCCGCCCCGGCAGCGAGGGTGATGCTGAGAAGAATGGCGTTTCGGATCATGGGGTCGGTCCTCTGTTGTGGCATCGGTTGACGGGTGGTGCGCGCCTATATACAGACTGACTGGTCTGGAAACAATTATTTTCAGACTGTATAGTTCGAAAAAGGTGCATCGCATGAAACGGAGCAGAGGTCGGCCGCGTGGATTTGATCCCTACAAGGCCCTCGATGCGGCGCTCGAGACGTTCTGGCGCCAGGGCTACCGCAACACATCGCTCGACGATCTGGTCGCGGCGATGGGGGCCTCGCGGGCCAGCATCTATGAGATGTTTGGCGACAAGCGCGCGCTCTTCATCAAATGCGTGGATGTCTATGGCGAGCGCTTCTCGGACCGGGTGGCGGAGGTGATGGAGACGGAGCCTGATGGCCGGAAGGCGCTCTGCAAGCTGATGACCGCGTCGGCCGAGCGGCTCGCCTCGTCGGATGCGCCAGCAGGATGCCTCAGATGCAACTCGACGATGGAGCTGATGGGCTCGGACGCGGCGCTTGATGCGGCGCTGGCGCAGGCGAACGCGCGCTACCACGCCGTGATCGAGTCGCTGGTCCGACGCTCGGTGGCGGAGGGGGATCTCGCGCCGGAGGAGGCCGAGACGCTGCCCGCCTTCATCGTGGCGGCCGTCAATGGCATGGCCACATCGGCGCGGGCAGGCGCGGATCTGCCGCGGCTCATGCATATCGTCGAGCGCACAGTCGCAAGCTGGCCGGAGCCGGGCCGCTAATATGCCTTCGACGCGCGGTGGTGTAGGGGGAGAGCAGATCTGACCTCGCCCCAACCGCGACAACCTATGCGGTCGTATTGCCGACTCGGATTCGTATAAGTATATTGAGAACAAATAAGGAACATACGAGCTGTGCGGATGCGGGCTTTCATCTCTTATTCTCACCACGATGCGGCAGCGCTCGACCGCCTGCATGTGCACCTCGCGAACCTTCAGCGGGAAGGTCGGATCGCGGCCTGGTATGACCGCGAGATCCTGGCGGGCGATGTGCTGGATGAGGAGATCAGTGCGGAATTGGAGGCGGCGGATCTGGTTCTGCTGTTGATCAGCCCGGATTTCATCGCTTCGGACTATTGCGTCGAGCGCGAAATGCGGCGCGCGCTGGACCGTCATGATGCAGGCGAGACATGGGTTGTGCCGATCATCGTCGAACCCTGCGACTGGGCGGCGATGCCGCAGCTGCGCCGATTGAAGGCAGTGCCGAGGGACGGCAGGCCGATCTCGGACTGGGCGAATGCGAACAAGGCCTATCTCGACGTGGTGCAAGAGCTTCGCCGGATAATCGATGCAGGGGCAGGTGGGAGGCGCCGGGCCGGGTTGGCGACCCGTCGGCAGGGCAGCCCCCGCTACCGGATCGAGCGGGAGTTCGATGAAATCGATCGGGGCGAGTATCGCGACGCCGCCTTTGCCGCGATCAAGGACCATTTCCGGCGGTCCATCGGCGAGATCGACGCGATGGACGGCCTGCGCGGCCGTTTCGTGGATCGGGGCGCAGGCGCGTTCGGCGGCACCCTGGTGAACCGCGCACGCCGGGGCGGCGCGGCTTCGATCTCGGTCCGTTGCCGGGATGCTGGGGTCGCGCTGGCCGATATCTCGTTCACCTTTGGCGAGGACAACGCCGACGCTGCTGCGAATGGCGGGTTCAACGTAGCCTCAGACGCCTATGAGCAGTTCCTGGTCGCGTCATTGGCGTTGCCCGAAGACGGGTCTGACCGGTTGAGCCCCGAACAGGCGGCGGAGGTTCTGTGGGGTCAGTTCATCGAGCAGGCCGGGATCACCCGAGCCTGAGCGGGCCTCTCGTGACGACAGAACTGCCTGCCGCTCTACTGGACGGGGAGTGAGCGCGCGAAGGTGCTGTAGAGTTTCGAGATCCGGTCGAGCAGCCTGTCCCGATCACTTCCCTTTATCTCGCCCGCCTGGCGGAGCCTGATCGCGCCGTTGCGCAGCGCGATCCTGCACTCGAGCAGTCTCGCGCTGCTGGGCATCGTTCCGCCCGGGTCATCGGCAAGCATGGCGAGGAGGGCGATCTCGCCCTTCGACAGGGCTCCTCCCGACCCGGCGGCCCCGGCGCCGGTTGCCGCGACCTCCTCAAACAGGTCCATCAGCGGCCCGATGGCCGGGTAGATCCGATCCCGCTTGAAGAGCCGGGCGAGGCTGTGTTCGACCACCGGGCGGGTGGGGCCGAGGAATGTCCAGTCGCGGAACATCGAGACGATGAGCTGCTCGTCCTCGGTCAGGTCCGAGAAGCCGATGGTCATGGGTTCGCTGGTGGTGCGCATGTCTCCTCCTCCGTGCGAATGAATGCTCGGTGGCGGTTGCGACCTGTCTTTGGCGTGCCCCCGATTTGATCGGATTGCAAGCGAGAGTTGATGACGCAACGTCGCGGGGCCGATTGACCCCCGAACCGGGCAAGAGTAGCTTTCGGGCTGCCAGGATGGCCTCGCGAAGGCCATACCGCGCTCCGGCAGGGAACCCCCCGACCTGCAAGACTTCAAGCAACGAAGATGAAATCCGGCATGCCTTTCGGGCGTGCCCGAGAGGAGTTGGCATGTCCCATCACAAGACAGATTTCAAACCCGACACGCTGGTCCGGCAACTCGGCCGGTTCGTGGCCCAGACCGATCACAAGACCATGAGCGACGTGGCGCGAGACGAGCTGAAGAAGCGCATTCTCGACACGGTCGGCGTCGCCATCGGCGCGCTGGATGGTGAACCGATCAAGATGATCCGGGAACACCAGGAAGATTTCGGCGGAAAGCCGCTCTGCACCTTTATCGGCGGCGGCAAATCGGCCCCGGACCGGGTGGCGTTCTACAACGGTGCGCTCAGCCGGTATTTGGATTTAATGGACAGTTATCTGGCCAAAGGCGAGACCTGCCACCAGTCGGACAATTTCGGCGCGGTGCTCGCCGGTGCTGAATATGCCCATGCCTCGGGCGATCAGCTGCTGACCGCGATGGCAGCGGCCTATCAGGTGCAGGGGCGTCTCTGCGATGAGGCGCCGGTGCGCCATAAGGGCTTCGATCACACGGTTCAGGGCGCCTATGCCTCGGCCGCCGGTGTCGCGCGGGCGCTGGGCCTGGATGAGGAGAAGACCGCCATGGCGATCGCCATCTCCGGCACCTGCAACAACGCGCTGCGCTGCACGCGGACCGGCTCGCTCTCTCACTGGAAAGGCCTCGCCTACCCCCAGGCCGGGTTTGTCGGCTGCCACGCGGCGTTCCTCGCCATGCGCGGGATCACCGGACCGGAAGAGGTGTTCGAGGGCAACAAGGGCTTCAAGGAGGCGATCGCGGGGGATTTCTCCATCGACTGGGCAAAGGAAGACCTCGAGAACGTCCGCAAATCGATCATCAAGAAGTACAATGCCGAGATCCACTCCCAATCCTCGATCGAGGGGGCGCTGGAACTGCAGGCGGAGAAGGGCTTCACCTGGGACCAGATCGAGCATATCGGCATCGATATCTTCGACGTGGCGTTCCACATCATCGGCGGCGGCGAGGAGGGCGACAAGACCGTCATCCGCACCAAGGAGGAGGCCGATCACAGCCTGCAATACATGGTGGGCGTGGCGCTGATCGACGGCAATGTCCTGCCTGCGCAGTATGAGGGCGACCGGGTCACGCGCGACGATATCCAGTCGCTCTTGCAGCGCTTCACCGTCCGGCCAAAGCAGGAATACACCGACCGTTTCCCGGCCGAGGTCTGCACCGACCTCACCATTACCCTGAAAGACGGCACCGTCCACACGATCACAAAGACCGATTACGAAGGCTTCCACTCCCGCCCGATGTCCTGGGCGACGGTCGAGGCAAAGTTCACCGACCTTGCGGAGCCGTTGACGTCAGAGCGGACGCGCAAGGCGATCACCGACGCGGTCAAGAACCTCGAACAGATGTCGGCCCGCGACTTCGCCGCCATCCTTGGCGATCTGAACGTCTGACCCCGGTCGGGGCGCCGAGCCTTCCGCACCTCCCGCTCCGCCAACCGGCGGGGCAGCGGCCCTCTGCGCCCTGACTCCCGAAACCGACACACCAAGCACCACGAAAGGAGCCGGAGATGGCCACTAAGAAGAAACCGTCGAAGACCTGGGCCGAGCGGTCCTTCCCCTACATCCCGATGAACGAGCGCGATCACAAGCCGCGCGACAAGTCGATCACCGAGATCCGGGGGCCGTATTACGCGATGACCCCGCCGACCTACACGAAGGAGCTGCTCGACGGCATGGGCGAGCATGTGGATGGGTACAAATACGCCGGCGGCTCCTTCAGCCTGATGCCCGCGGAGTTCGTCAAGAAGCTCAACCGGGTGTGCCACGACCACGGCGTCTATGTCTCCACCGGGGGCTGGATCGAGAACGTGCTCGCTCGCGCGCCAACCCAGATCGATGCTTATATCGAGGAGTGCAAGCGGCTCGACTTCGACATGATCGAGCTCTCAACCGGGTTCATCCAGTTGCCGGTGCCCGATCTGATCACCCTGATCCAGAAGGTGAAGAAGGCGGGGCTGAAGCCCAAGCCAGAGATCGGCATCCAGTTCGGCGCGGGCGGCGACACCAGCCAGGCGGAGCTTGAGGCCGAGGGCACCCGCGACCCGCAGATCCTGATCGACACGGCGAATGAGTGCCTAAACGCCGGGGCGACGATCATCATGATCGAAAGCGAAGGCATCACCGAGAACGCCGATCCCTGGCGCACCGATGTGGCCGCCAAGATCATGAAGGAAGTCGGCATGGAGAACGTGATGTTCGAAGCCGCCGACCCGGAAGTCTTCTCCTGGTACATCAAGAATTATGGGATCGACGTGAACATGTTCATCGACCACAGCCAGATCGTGCAGCTCGAATGCCTCCGCCGCGGGATCTGGGGGACGAAGAGCACCTTTGGGCGGATCACGACGCACCGCTGAAGGCGCTTTCGGCGCCGGGGTGACCGGCGCCGATCCATTCGTGACGGTCAGGTGCCTAGCTGGGGATGTCTGCCAGCAGGAACCCGGCGGTGCAGGCGATCACCTGGTCGAGCAACGCCGGTTCGCGCAAGGCGCCGAGGTCATGGCCGGCATTGAGGTCGAGGATCGTTGTCTCGCCCGCGCGGCCCGACGCGATCTGTGCCGCGAGCGCTGCGCCGTCGATCACCAGAGGGTCTCGCTGCCCGGTCACGATCATAACCGGCGCTTCCACCCGCGCGGCATCCGCGATCGGATCTGCCGCAACGATTTCGGCGAAGAAGCCCGGGCGGAGCCGAGTTTCACTGACGATTGCGCGATCTTCCGTCTGGTCGTGCCGCCGTGCGCCCTCAAGGACTGTCTCGCGCCCGAAGATCTTGCCGTAGGTCGTCATCGGATCCATCACCGGGTTCCAGAGCGTGAGCCTGTCGAATGCCCCACCCCCGGCTGCGGAGCGGAGCGCGACGAGCCCGCCCTGGCTGTAGCCAAGAACGCCGAGCGGGATGCTAGGTGCGCTGAACCTATCGCGCAATGCTTGGGACGCACGGGCTGCGTCCCGCGCCTGCCCTGAGAAGCGGGTGTCCGCCCACTCTCCGTCGCTCCGGCCCGAGCCGATGAAGTCTATCCGGAGCGTCGCGATGCCCCGTTCGGCGAAGGCGCGGGCGGTTCTGGTGAACATGCCCTCGCCCCGGGCAACGCGGATCTCGTTGCGCGAGCCGGTGTAGCCGTGGAGGAGGAGCGCCAGGGCGCGGGGCGGCGCCTCGGACGGCTTCGCGAGCGTTCCAAGGATGCGCCCGTCCGGCGTTTCGATCGCGATCTCCTGCTCTTCGGCGGCGGAGTGGCGGACAGGTGCAGGATGGCAAGCTTCGAACGGGTCGCTCCGGGCCGGACTTGAAGTGAAGAGGAGAGCGATGCTGATGCTGGCTGCGAGGAGAACGGCGTGGCGTGCGATGGTAGAACCCTTCACAGTAATCACGTCGGTGATCCTCCCGATTGTCTGACGGTTGATATCAGAGATGCGGAGTGCGGGTGAAGGGTGCAGCTCCGTTGCAGGAGGAATTGATCCTGCCGCAAATCCCAGGGGCCATCACCGCTCGGAAAAGCGCGCTGATCAACACGGCCTGATGGCATTGTGTGATGTGCGCAATCCGGCCCGGCATGGTAGATCTCTTCCTGCCCTTATCTCCTGCCAAGAGCTTCCCATGCACCGCATTCTCCCCCTCATATTCCTCGTCCTTTCTTGCATTGCTGCCAAGGCCGATGCGCTCGATGATTTCGCGGCTGAGCGTCTTCGGGATGCCGTTCTGGTCTACGACCAGGTGCTTCGGCATCCGGAGACCGGCCAGTATCTCGATGCCGTCAATCTGGCGAACCCGGCCAGCGCGAAACTCTCCTCGACCGCAGCGACTGGGATGGGGCTGATCAGCCTCGCGATCGGCGATGCGACCGGGATCATCCCGGATGCCGAGGCGAAGGCTGAGATCACCTTGTCGCATCTGCTGGGGATCGACCCGATCAAGGGCTTCCATGCCGAGCGGTCGCGCAACGGCTGGTACCGCCACTGGTTCGACGCGGACACGGGCGTGGCGCCGGCCTGGAACAAGGACAAGTTCTCGACCATCGACACGGCGATCCTCGGGGCCGGCGCCGCAATCCTGGCGAGCCATCTGCAGGACAAGGCGGAGCGGGAGGGCGTGCCCCTGTCCCGTGCGGCGCGTCTGGCGCGGGAACTCGTCATGTCGATCGACTGGACCACGGCGATCCGCGACCCGGAGCGCGGGTCGATCCACCTGGTGTTCTACGGCTTGCAGGAGCGCCCGACCGAGCGGGTCGCGACCATTCCCTTTGACGAGTACGCACTGCTGCCCTGCATGGCGGCGGGATACGAGGCTGCGACGGGCCGTGAAGGTCCGGCCACCCAGTCATGGCGCATGCATTTCGACATGGTCCATGAGCTTCCGATGCTCGAGCACGGGGATCTCACCCTGCTGGGCAAGCCGACCGGACACGTGCCCTCGCACTTCACGCATCAGTTCGCGTTCTATCTGTGTGGTACCTACGCGCGTGATCCGGCGTTCATCGATGAACTGCGCGAGCTTCGCGAAGCGGATCGCCGCTGGTTCGCCAGTGCGGGTTCGCTGCCGGGTCTCTGGGGATTGGGGGCGGGCTCCGAGATCATCTTCGATGCG
Organism: Pseudomonadota bacterium; assembly: GCA_039180675.1. Lineage (GTDB taxonomy): Bacteria > Pseudomonadota > Alphaproteobacteria > Rhodobacterales > Rhodobacteraceae > Thermohalobaculum. Next base: position 25,900 of record JBCDDC010000014.1, read on the forward strand.
AATGGAGAGGACGCGCCGTCGCAACGCTACGGGGTTGCGCGGCTCGGCAAGAACCCGAATGTCACAGCATCGCCCGCGATCATGGCAGGCTTCCTGCCGGTCGATATCGCCGATGGGGAGCAGCGCATCCTGGCGGAGCTGAAGGCGCTCTGGGACAGCGGGACCTGCCGGTACGAGCATCGCGGCCTGGAGTTTCTGTGGCGCTGCGCCGCCGCCGACCCCTCGCTGCGTGTCGGGCGGTTGGAGGCGATCGATTTCTCTACCTGGATGCTGGGCCTTGCCACCGCCCATCCGAAGATCGGCCTCGCCTTCTTTCAGCGCCATGCTTTCTAGGCGAGGCGGCTGCTCCGGCACTTTGGCTGCGGGAGAGCCTTGCTCAGGCGTGCCACCCTACGCCCAGCCTAGTTCAGAACGGCGATCGCTCTCAGTCTGTCCTTTGCGAAGTCGATGAAGCTGCGGACTTTGGCGGCGGCGCGCCGACCTTCGATGTGCACGAGGTGGATCGGCAGGGGTTCGGGCTCGTGATCCTCCAGAACGGTCCGGAGTGTGCCTGCCTCCAGATCCGGGCCGATCTGGTAGGAGAGCGCGCGGCAGAGGCCCCAGCCCTGGCGGGCAACCGCGATCCCCGCCGCGACGCTGCTGACGACGAGGCGGGATCTGATCCGCACCACATCCTGCATCTTCAGGCCGAAACGCCAGTCGGCCGAGGGGCTGACCGGTGCCGCAGTCACGATACGGTGCGCCTGCAAGTCTGCAGGCGACTGAGGCAGCCCGTGGGCCGCGAAGTAGTCGGGCGCCCCGCAGACCACCCGGCGCACGCTGCCGACCCGCACGGCCGACAGGCCAGAGGAGGGTAGCGGGCCGATGCGCACCGCGATGTCGAAGCCCTCCTCGACCATGTTGACAATCCGGTCGACCATCAGCACGCCGGCCGTCACCTCCGGGTACGTGTCCAGAAACTCGGTAAGGATCGGCATCACATAGATCCGCCCGAACTCATGCGAGCAGGTGATGCGCAGTTGCCCGGTCGGTTTGGTCGCGGCGCCCGCCGCGGCATCGTCGGCGGCCCGGAGCTGTGCGAGGATGTGGCGGGCGTCCTCCAGATAGGCCTCACCCACATCGGTCAGCCGCACCCGCCGCGTGGTCCGGGTGAAGAGCCGCGCGCCGAGCCGGGCCTCCAGCGCATTGACGCCGCGGGTGGCCGACGGCGCGCTGAGCCCCACGGCACGCGCCCCGCCGGCGAAGCTTTCCGCTTCGGCGACGGCGACGAAGACTTCGAGGGTCTGGAGCCGGTCCATGGGCTGCCTCCATAAGCATTACTATCGAAACACAAAGCAATATCTTTTGAAATAAGTGAATTCTTTCGCATTTGCTTGTCATCTATCTCTTCGGTCCAAGGGGCAGAACATTCGACTCCAGATGGAAGAGGACCGAACCATGACCACCGCTTTCCCCGCAGACGCCGCGCCCGTAAAGCTCTACCGCAACCCGAAATCCGGCCATTGCCACCGGGCGGAGCTGATGATGGCCTTCCTCGGCGTGCCCTATGAGCCTGTCGATCTCGATATGGCGAACGGTGCGCACAAGGCGCCCGACTACCTGAAGATCAGCCCGTCAGGACAGGTCCCGGCGATCGATGACAACGGCACCACGCTCTCGGATTCCAACGCGATCATCACCTATCTGGCCGAGGCCTATGGCGATACGGCCGAGTGGCTCGGTCGGACGCCGGTCGAGAAGGCCGAAATCCAACGATGGCTGTCGGTCGCCGCTGGTGAGATCGCCAACGGCCCCTGCGCCGCGCGCCTGGTGACCTTGTTCGGGGCGGCGTTCGATCATGATGCGGTGAAGGCGAAAGCCCATGCGCTCTTCAAAGTCATGGACGCCGCGCTCGAAGGCAAATCCCACCTGGTGAACGACCGGCTGACGCTCGCCGATGTCGCGGGCTACAGCTACATCGCCCATGCGCCGGAAGGCGGCGTGAGCCTCGACGCCTATCCCAACATCCGCCGCTGGCTGTCGACCATCGAGAAGGAGCCCGGCTTCGTCGGCATGGCCCGCTCGCCCATCCCGGACGCGGTCTGACCGATGACGCGCACCGGACCCTTTGCCAAGGAGGCAGGACGATGACGATCGAGACAACCCACAACCCGTTCCACGCAGGCGAGCTCGAGGCGCAGAAGCGTGCGGGCGTTGGCGACGTCGCCGCCAAGGTGGCCGGTTTCATCCGGAGCTACATGCCCGAGCAGCACCGGCAGTTCTATACCTCGCTGCCGTTCCTCGTCGTCTCGGCGGCGGACGGTCAGGGGCGGCCCTGGGTCACGATCCTTGAGGGAGAGGATGGCTTCGTCTCCTCCCCTGACCCGGAGACGCTTGCCGTGACGTCGAACCTGGATCCGCAGGATCCGCTGTTCGCTTCCTTCGAGGCCGGAACCGATATCGGTTTGCTGGGGATCGAGTTGGCCACGCGGCGCAGGAACCGCCTGAGCGGCGCGTTTCGCAAGACTGCCAGCGGCTATGCCATCGACATCCGCCAGTCCTTCGGCAACTGCCCGCAATATATTCGGGAGCGGGAATGGCATCGCGTCACCGGCGTGACGCCGGGCGATGCCATCTGGTCCGACGCCTTAAATGAGGCCCATATGGATCGCATCCGTCAGGCCGACACGATGTTTATCGGCACCGGCCAGCGGGATGCCGATAACAAGCCCGCCAACGGCTATGATGCCTCGCACCGGGGCGGCGAGCCGGGCTTCGTGCAGATCGTCGACGCCACCCGTCTGCGCATTCCGGATTACGCTGGAAACAACTTCTTCAACACGATCGGAAACCTGCTGCAGAACCCGCGCATCGGCCTGCTCTTCGTCGATTTCGAAACCGGGGGCCTGCTGCAGATCACCGGGCGCGCCGAGATCGACTGGCAGCCCAAGGATGCCGCGGACCCGGCCGCGCGGCGGATGATCGACGTGACGATAGACGCCGTGGTCGACCGTCCCTCCGCCGTGTCACTTCGGTGGGATGGGGAAGGCCAACAGGTCCGCCAGCTTGCGCTCGTCAAGAAGGTGGAGGAGGCGCAGGACATCACCTCCTTCTACCTCGCGCCCGTGGATGGACGGCGGCTCGCGCCCTTCAAGGCGGGTCAGCATCTGCCGATCGAGCTGCAATTGGCGGAGCCTCTCGGTAAGGCGCGCCGCACCTACTCGCTCTCCGCCGCCTCGAACGGCAAAACCTACCGGCTGAGCATCAAGCGCGAGGCGAAGGGGCTCGTCTCCCGCGTCATGCATGATCTCCTGCAGCGTGGCGATGTGATCGAGGCGCGTAGCCCCTCCGGCGACTTCGTGTTGCCCGCAGGCGATTGCCCGGTGGTCCTTGCCAGCGCCGGGGTCGGGATCACGCCAACGATGGCGATGCTGGAGGAGATCGCGAAGGAGGCCGGAGACCGGCCCGCATGGTTCGTCCACGGCGCACGCAACGGCCGATCCCACGCGATGCGCCGGGAGGTGGACGCGATCGCCGAGGCGCATCCGAACATCACTCGCCAGGTCTTCTACAGCCGCCCCAAGGCGGAGGACCGGATTGGTCTCGACTACGACCATCAGGGCCGTGTCTCCGCCGAGGGCCTGCTCGGCCTGAACGCCGGGCCCAAGGCCCACTACCTGCTCTGCGGCCCTGCTGCTTTTGTGGCCGAAATCCAAGCGGGCCTGGAAGCCCAGGGCGTGCCGCAGAACCAAATCCACTTCGAAACTTTCTGACCCACTCCAGCGCCGCGCCATGTGGCATTCGGCAGCGTGTTGGGAGTGGTGCCCATCGGAATGTCGTGATGGTCCAGGGCAGCGCTCGACCCTGGGTGGGCGATCGCGTTCCCCTGTGCTGACAGTTGCGTTTCAAAGCATCGACGCCGCAAAAGCTGCGGGCAGCATCGCCACGCGCCCTCCCGCGGGGAGCATCGGGCGCTGCCCGGTGATGCCCACCAGGCAAGGTGGGTGGATTGATTGGCTCAGTTCACTCAAAGTGAAAGACAATGTCTTTCGTCCGCTTCGCGGGACGAAGCGGACATAAAAGAAATCAGGTAGCTTCCCTATCTATTGATAACCGTCTGGATCCTTAGGGGTGTGTAACAAAGTGCCTTCAAATGCTTCGAGATCATCAGTCATTTGCAACCATGGCAACTTGCTTTGCTTGTTGACGTGAAACGTCGGTTTGAAGTCTTCTGGGTTTTCGAGCGACGCAGCATAAAGGTGCATACCACCCGGATAGTGATCGGCTTCAAATCCAATGGGTGACCCGCACGTCTTGCAAAAGTGCCTGAAAACGCCTTTGGAACTTTGGTAAGTACGTGGTTTTTCACCGGTCCACTCAAAGTTCTCTATTGGCACACCGAACCAAGCAACCACTGGCGCCGCACAATTCCGGCGGCAGTCATCGCAGTGGCAATAGCATGCCCATGTTTGATCACCCCGGTAGAGCCAGCTTGTTGTTTTACACAGACAATACCCGCGCGTCGCCATTCGAATTCCCTCCACACCTCCGGAAACATAGGCCGCAGCCGGGTCTTGAGCTGGACATTTTTGGACGTTTCAAAGGCAGAATACGCCGGAGCCCAAGGTCAATGTGGGCTCAATGCCGACATCAGTTCCTTTACCGTGTGGAGTATAATTCAGATCACCCATGTCGCCTTGCGTTTCTCGAAGAACGCGGAGACGCCTTCGACCGCGTCGGCGGTCTCCCAGGTGTCGGCCAGTTGCTCGATGGTCCACTCGATCAGGTCTTCGGTAATCGGCAGCCCCATCCGTCGGGTCAGGCGTTTGGTGCGAGCGACGGCCTCTGGGGAGCAGGCGATGTAGGGGGCGGTTTCGGCCTCGATCGCTTCATCGAGGGTGTCGGTGGAGACTGCGCGGGCGAGGAGGTTCAGGCGGACAGCTTCCTCTGCCCCGAAGCGGCGGGACGACATCAGGACCTGGCGGGCGAGGCCCTCGCCCATCCGCGCCATCACATAGGGCGAGATGGTCGCCGGGATCAGGCCGAGGCGGGTCTCAGTGAGGCCGAACTTGGTGTCCTCGACCCCGACCGCCACGTCGCAGACCGACATCAGCCCGACCCCGCCGCCATAGGCCTGGCCGTTGATGCGGCCGATCAGGGGCTTGGGCATCTCGTTCAGTGCTTTCAGCATTATGGCGAGTTTGCGCGCCTCCGCCATCCGGGTCTCGCGGGTCGCCGCCATCTGCTCCTTCATCCAGGTGAGGTCGCCGCCAGCGCAGAAGCTGACGCCCGCGCCTGTCAGGATCACAGTGCGCACGGAGGCGTCTTCGCCAAGCTGCGTCGCGGCCTTGGTCAATTCGGCGATCATCCGGGCGGACAGCACGTTGTGCTTCTCCGGCCGGTTCAGCGTGAGGGTCGCGACGCCGCGGGGGTCGGTTGTGAGGTCGATTGTGTCGAAGGTCATGCGGCCTCTCTCAGCGATTTGGCGAATTGGGCGGCGTCGAGGAGTGGGCCGAACTTAAGATGGGTCTCGTAGCCGAGTTCCTTCAGCCGGGTTGCGACCGCGATCGTGTCGACATTCCCCTTGGCGCCGGGCGCGTAGGGGCAGCCGCCGAGCCCGCCGGCGGCGGCGTCGAAGCAGCGCAGGCCGAGATCCAGCGCGGTCTCGATATTGCGGATCGCCTGGCCGCCAGTGTCGTGGAAATGGCCGGCTAGCATGGTGGCGGGAGCTTCCTCGAGCACCGCGTCGAGCATGGCGCGGGTGGTCTTGGGCGTGGCCTTGCCGATCGTGTCGCCGATGCTGATCTGGTAGCAGCCCATGGCGCGGAGGCGGGCGGCGACCTCGGCGACCTTTGCGGGTGGGGTCGGTCCATCATAGGGGCAGTCGGTGACGCAGGAGATGTAGCCGCGGACCGGAATACTGTCTGCTGCGGCGGCCTCCAGGATCGGTTCGAACCGCGCGAAGCTCTCGGCCACCGAGCAATTGATGTTGTGCTGGGAGAAACCTTCGGAGGCGGAGCCGAAGATCGCGACTTCGTCGGCGCCTGCGGTGCGTGCCGCCTCGTAGCCGCGCATGTTGGGGGTGAGGGTGGAGTAGCGGACGCCTTCGCGGCGGGTGATGCCGGCCATGACCTCGGCCGCGTCGGCCATCTGCGGCACCCATTTCGGTGAGACGAAGCTGGTGACCTCGATCTTCTTCAGCCCTGTGACGGAGAGGCGATCGATGAGGGCGATTTTCTCCGCCGCCGGGATCAGGCGTGCCTCGTTCTGCAGCCCGTCGCGGGGGCCCATTTCGAAGATCTCGACGAACTCGGCCATCAGAGGCGCGGGGCCGGAAGAAAGTTGGCTGTTGCTGCTGGGGCAGGGATCATCTGGCTCTCGACTGATGTGCTCTGGTTAGAGCAGAAATCCGGCGGACGCGGAACCTTCATTCGCGTGCGTGCGTCCAGAGGGGCTGTCTCGCGTGGCGAGGGATCACGCTGCCGCGCCCCCTCGTCGTTCCCATCTTGCAGCGCGGGATTGCAGGCAGTAGCGTTATGAAATTGTTTCTCGAGAGCCCGGCAACGGGGCCTGGGAGCGTTGATTGTGGTGGGCTAATGTCTCAGGAGCCAGAAAACCAGCGGGCGTCAGGGCGTTCCATGTCATTTGGGCAGGCAGCGGCACTCTCGCTGGCCTTCGTACTGGGCGCAGCCTTTGCGACAGCAGTGATCCTCGGCCCGTCGCTGCTTGCGGATCGCCCCGCGCCGTTCTTCAACCTGACGGAGGAAAGCCCTCGCGCGCCGGACGAGAAGCCGTTCTTCAGTGTTGGCAAGAGGACAGAGGGGCCGCTCACGCTCGACGAGTTGCAGATCAACATTCCCGCGGAGCTCGACAGCATGATGACGGATGAGACGCGCGCTTGTTTCCTCAGGAAGATCGGTGAGCTTGCCGCAAAGGCGGGCGATCCGGAGACACTGGATCCGGCCGAGGTCGCCTATCTGCCCACGGATGGCAGTTGGGATGATCTGACCATCTACGCACGGCGTGGGATCCTGGCCCAGGCGGTGATTAGCCGGGCGATTGCGCTCTGCTGAACAAGCTTTTCAAGCGGTTTGGAATTCCGACTGCCGGTCATCCCTGCATGGCCATCGGCCCTTAATGTTCCTATAATGTTCTCATGCATGAGCGCGAATCAGCGATCCCAAGGCGGCTGCCCGATGCGGTCAACGTGGAGTCCAGGCGCGGGCGGGCAGCAGCCAGCAACCCGGCGAACCGGTATGAGCGGCTGGCGACCGAGGCGGTTGATGACGGGTGGGAGCGGGAGGAGACAAGACCGCACCGAACGCAGGTGACGATTGACCAGAGCCGGTCAGTGCTCACGCGCAACCAGTCGCCGGACGTGCCGTTCGACCGCTCGATCAACCCTTATCGCGGCTGTGAGCATGGCTGCATCTACTGCTTTGCGCGGCCGACCCATGCGCAGCTAGGGTTCTCACCCGGGCTCGATTTCGAGACGCGGATCATGGTGAAGCCGCGGGCGGCGGAGCTGTTGGAGAAGGCGTTGAGGAAGCCTTCGTACAAGGTGCAGCCGATCGCCATGGGGACCAATACCGACCCATACCAGCCGGTGGAGCGGGAGTGGCGGGTGATGCGCCAGATCCTGGAGGTTTTGTGGAACTATCGCCATCCGATCTCGATCACGACCAAGGGGGCGCTGATCCTGCGGGACCTGGATCTCATGGAGAAGTTTGCAGGCGCGGGGCTGCTCAATGTGACGATCTCGCTGACGACGCTGGACAAGGACCTCTCCCGCGCGATGGAGCCGCGGGCGGCGGCGCCGGGAACGCGGATCCGGATCATCCGGGCGCTGGCGGAGCGGGGCGTGCCGGTGAGTGTGAACCTCGCCCCGGTGATCCCGGCGCTGACCGATCATGAGATCGAGCGGATGGTGACGGCGGGGGCTGAGGCTGGCGCGGTCTCGGCGGGCATGATCCTGCTGCGCCTGCCGCTGGAGGTCTCGGCCCTCTTTCGCGACTGGCTTGTCCGCGAGTTTCCCGACCGGGCCGTGCGGGTGATGGGAAGGGTGCGGGAGACGCATGGCGGTAAGGACTATGACAGCGCCTGGGGCAAGCGGCTGAGGGGAGAGGGTGCGCATGCGACCCTAATCCAGCGGCGGTTCCGCTTAGCGCTGGAGAAGAATGGGCTGACGCGGCGGCGACTGGCGAACCTGCGCACGGATCTCTTTCGCCTGCCCGTCCGGGCCGGCGATCAGTTGAGACTCGATCTCTGAGGAGGACGGCGATGATCAAGTTCCACTATCCCAATGGCGAGGTCTGCTGGCGGGCGCTGCATTCGGTGCATGCGGTGTTCTATTCGCCCGATGGCGTGCTGACCGCGCGGACGGACCGGCCGGATGGGAGTTACTACGAGTTCGAGATCAAGGGATTCGAGCTGGTCGAGACCGGCAAGGTCTATCCTTAAACAGCGAGCCAAGCGGAATGCGCGTGCCGCGCATGCACCTTTTGCGGGCGCCCCCCATCCGGGACGCGCGGCCCCCACCCATCCTCCCCTGGGGAGAGGAAGCGCGGGATGGCGGGTTGCGGGGCCGGATTGGCGCTATATCGTGCTGCGACAGATTTCGGCGATTTGGAGGGGGAGCGGGAGTTGTCTGAGGAGAGCGTTTGGGCATCGAACTGGTTCCTGACCCATGGGATCGATCTTCGGCCGGAGGGCCTGGAGCCCAATTCCGAGGCGGATATGCTGCGCCTCAAGACATTCACGCGCCGGATGCTCAACTACCAGCCTGCCGATCCGGCGCATGCGCCGACCAGGGCCTGGGCTTATCGGATCACCAAGGCGCAGAGCCGGGGGCTGCCTGATTTCTTCCTAATCGAGGAGGGCATGCCTTGTGTGAGTGCCCGGGCGCGAGCGGTGCTGGAGCGGTTCGATCTCGGCGATAGCCGGTTCTTTGATATCGAGCTGATGGTCTATGAAGGGACCACGATGCCCGGGGGGCCGTATTTCTACTTCAACATGACGAGTGTGAAACCGGGAGCGGTGCTGTTCGACAGGTCACCGGTGAAGCGAATGACATCTGGACGATGGCAACCGGCTTGCTATGATACGCTTTCCTACGAGAACTTCTGGGTAAACTCTTCTTCTTTTCCAGGCGCGGACGTGTGGGGCGATCCCGAACTCATCAGATCAGTCTTCTTTTCCGACGCCCTTGCCAAGGCGATCAGGCACGAAAAGCTGACCGGGATGAAGCTCTTTCCCTGCGCTTTCGACGCCAGCGCTGCATCCCGCCATTTGGAGAGGCTGGTGAATGGCTCGCCTCGAAGACACAACCGGTTGGCTGGATGACAAGAGAGCTTACTGGGACGCCGAAAAGAAGTCCAAGACGGCAGCCTCCAGCCCCCGGCCAGGCCCATCTCCGAAGATCCCTGTTTCTCACGTTATGATATGTGCGGAACTCGCTTTGCGTGATCCGGTTGCTCGTGCCGCGATCGAAGAATTGGTCGCTTGGCAGCGAGAGCACAAGAACATCGTCGAAGGTCACGACTTCTTTCCCGGAAATGCATCGGTGACCCTGGGCTGGTTCTGTGAATGGTATCGGCTTACTGCGGGGGTCGAAGACAACATGCTGGCTTGGGCGGTCGCTACGCAATTTATTGTGTATGTCGCACGAGGCGAGGTTTCTGGTGTCAGATCGCAGGGGGCTCTGGAGTATCTAAAGGTTGGAAATCCTAACTTTTTTATCTTTGACATAGAGAAGGACTGATCAGTGGATTTTATTCTTGTTGACGGACCGGTACTCCAAGATGTCGCCAAACGTACTGGCCGCGAAGGCCTTGATGCGCTAGCTGCGAGAGCTGACAAGGTTGCACTCAACAGTGAAATTATTGAAGAAGCTCTGCGTGGCGCTGAACCCGATGAACGTGCTGTTATTCAGAGCTGGCTGAGGCATTTTCAGTGACGCCATTCCAGCATTTTGGAAGGGGTAGTGCGCCTCTTAGCTATTGCAACGAGAGAACAGTTTGAGGCCCGGCTGATGTTCCGGTTTAACTTGAGGGAGAAAGATTAGTGGCCCATGGAATGATCCAGAACGTTGCGGAGGCAGATGATATGGGGACTTCCGTGACCAAGCCAAAGATCTGGGCGTCTAACTGGTTGAGGGATATTCCACTCGCTTTCCGTACTGACAAGTTGGAGATCGGATCAGAAGCCTTCCAATCTCGGTGTACGGCGTTCAACTGGCCGATGTGCAATTACCTGCCGGCGGATTCCGTGCATGCGCCGAAACAGGCATGGGGCTATATCAAGCTGAGCCACATGCCGGATTCTTTCTCATTCAAAATGGCGTCCCGTGCGTCAGTGCCCGGGCGCGGGCGGCGCTGGAGCGGTTCGATCTTGGCGGAAGCCGGTTTGACGAGACCCCGACAGCGCAGCCACTCCCACGAAAATTACATGGTCAATCCACCGTTGGACGACGGGGCGGATCTTTGGGGGGATCCGAACTTGGCTGACACGTTCTTCTTCTCTGACGCGCTCGCAACGGTGATTAAAGAGGAGAAGCTGCAAGGGATGAAGCTGTTCCCCTGCACGATCGTCTCGCCTTAAAGCCCCGTGAAGTTTCGTGCGTTGGCGAGCGACGGGATCTTGCGGCGGGCCTCGTCGACCGCGGTGAGGTCGAGATCGACCAAGGTGACGCCAATGCCCTCGCCTGCATCGGCGAGGACGCGGCCCCAGGGGTCGATGGCGATGGAGTGGCCGTAGGTCTCGCGCGTGCGGCCTCGCGTGGCCTTGTGCGTGCCCCATTGGGCCGGGGCGAGCATGAAGGAGCCAGTCTCGATGGCGCGGGCGCGGAGCAGTGTCTCCCAATGGGCCTGGCCGGTGGAGACCGTGAAGGCGGAGGGGGCGGTGAGGATCTGCGCTCCGCCCTCGGCTAGCGCGCGGTAGAGTGCGGGGAAGCGCATGTCGTAGCAGATGGTCAGGCCGATGCTGCCGAGCGCGGTTTCGGCAACGACCGCCGTCTCGCCCGGGCGGTAGCCTTTGGACTCGCGGTAGCTTTCACCCTCGCCCAGTTCGACATCGAACATGTGGATCTTGTCGTAACGTGCGAGGATGCTGCCCGCCGGGCCGATCAGGAAGGAGCGGTTGACGAAGCGGCCCTCAGGGTCGTCGGATTTGAGCGCCAGTGAGCCGATGATCAGGTGGATGCCGGTCTCCGCCGCCACATCGCGGAGACGGTCCAGGGTTTGATCCTCGCCTTCTTGCCGCAGAACTTCGCGCTGCCGGGTCCGGCTGGCGGAGACGATGTTGGTGACCTCGGGCGTAATCACCAGATCCGCGTTGCCGCTGGCGGCTTCGCGGATCAGGCGTTCGGTCTCGGGCAGGTTGGCAGTTGGGTCATCCGATGCGTTGAGCTGGACCAACCCTGCTCGAACGGGCCCAGCGCGCATTGCTTAGGCGGCGAGGAGCGGGTCGAGCTTGCCCGCGCGCTCCAGCGCATGCAGTTCGTCGCACCCGCCCACATGGGTCTCACCGATGAAGATCTGCGGCACGGTGCGGGCGCCATTTGCGCGCTCGGTCATCTGGGCACGCTTGGCAGTGTTGCCCATCACGTTGATTTCCTTGTAGCTCAGCCCCTTCGCTGTCAGCAGGCGTTTGGCCATGATGCAATAGGGGCAGATCGGGGTGGTGTAGATCTCAATCGGTTTCATTGTCTGGGTCCTCATGCGCCTCAACGGGCGGCACATAAGGTTTCTCCTCGAAATTCACTAGGGCGCTCACGAGGACGTCAACACCGGCGGCACCCCCTTCCAAGCACACCCTTGTGGCCGCTGCAAGGGTGGCGCCGGTGGTGAGCACGTCGTCGATCAGCAGGACACGCTTGCCGGGGAGGGTGCGTCGGCCATGCGGGCTTAGCGTCAGGGCCTTTTCGATGTTCTCGATCCGGGCCGCGCGGTTCTTGCCGTCCTGCGGCGGGGTGCGGCGGGTGCGGCGGAGGAGATCCGGGGCGAAGGCGGCGTGCCGCTCGCCAAGGCGGCAGATCTTGCGGGCAAGCTCTCCGGCCTGGTTGTAGCGGCGCTTGAGCATCCGGGTCCAATGCAACGGGATCGGGGCGATCAGGTTGGCCTCGGCCACCAATTCAGGCCCGGCGGTGAGCATCCAGCGCGCCAGCGAGGGCACGAGATCGAGCCGGTCGCCGTGTTTCAGGCTGAGGATCAGGCGCCGCCCGGTGCCGTCATAGCGGAAGGCGGCGCGGCCACGCTGCCACGGTTGGGCGTAGATTGTGCAGATGTCGCAGCGGAACTCCGTCTCCTCCGGCATCAGACCGGGGATCTCGCGCCCGCAGCTCCGGCAGCGGGGGCCGGTGAGAAAGGCGAGCTCCGCCCAGGCCTCGGGCGCCAGCGCGCCCTGCGCCGTCACCTCCTGACCGCTGACCGGGCAGATCGGCGGGATCAGGGTGTCGAGGATCGCACCCGCGCGGGAGGTCGTGCCGGAATGTGCCAGTTTGCCCATCGCCATGGCGCGATCCTGCCATATAACCGGAGCGGAGGGAGTTAACGGCCATGGCGGGCGCGGAGCGTACCCTGTTCGATTTCGAGGCGTTGCGGCGGCATCGCGACCGTGCGGCGGGTTTGGGCCTGGCTGCTGGCGCGGATTTCTTGCATCGGGCGGCCGCCCGGTCTTTGGCCGAACGTCTGCGTGACGTGCCACGCCGCTTTGATCGCGCCGTGCTGATCGGTGCGGGCGCCGGGGCGGCGGCCGAGGTGCTGGTCCCTGCGCTTGGCGATGCCACGCTGGAGGCGTTCGAACCGTCGCCGGCGCTTGCGGCCCGCTCTGGTACCGCAATTCTGGAGGGCGAGACACTACCTCTGGAGGCCGGGTCAGCCGATCTCGCCCTCTCGCTCCTGCTGCTCCACCACCTGAACGACCCCGTCGGCCATCTGATCCAGCTCAGGCGTGCCCTGCGGCCGGATAGCCTGATGCTCGCGGCGATGTTCGGCGGACAGACCCTGCATGAGCTGCGCAGCGCCTTTGCCGAGGCAGAGGCGGAGTTGCGCGGCGGGCTGAGCCCCCGGGTCGCGCCGATGGGCGAGATCCGGGATCTGGGCGGCCTGTTGCAGCGGGCTGGCCTCGAGATGCCGGTGGCCGACAGCGAGCGGGTCGACGTAACCTACGAGACCCCGCTGCATCTGATGCGCGACTTGCGCGCAATGGGTGAGACAAGTGTGCTTTCCGCCCGGCCGCGCGGCGGGCTGAGACGGGATCTCCTGGCGCGAATGTCCGAGATTTACCGGATGCATTTCCTGGCGGGGCACGATCGGGTGCGCGCGACCTTTGAGATCGTCTACCTCACTGGCTGGTCGCCGGGGCCCGGTCAACCTGAACCCCTGCGCCCGGGCAGCGCCGGAGCCCGGCTGGCCGATGCGCTGGGAACGCAGGAACGCCCGGCAGGCGAGAAAGCGCCCCGCAAGACATAGAGCGCTGGATGAGCCGGATGTTCTGCGGTGCCTCATCCTGGGCACGCCGACGGTTGCCTTGCCACCCGCCGCCAACCTATAAGGCACTCCGGCAATCGCCTTACCGCCTCCGGGACGCAACGAACCACCTCGTTAGATGAGTGCTTGTTAACATACCGCTTCCAATCGGCATTCCGATCCGCGGGCGTTGTGTGGTGGTAAGACCTCAGCCTTCCTAGCTGACGATATCTCCTTCACCGCGTATCCTGCTACTGCACCAAACGTGTCCTGATTGGGCGGCGCCCAGCGATATCAGCTGCCATTGCGCGTCAGACGGCGCTTGGCTTTGCACTTGAGATCGGGCGAGGAGCTGGAGAAGCGCTCGAGATCGGAGCTCCTCGCCTTGAAACCGCGATGGAAGACTATCCAACTTGCCCCAAGCTGCGGTCTGAGGATCACAACGAGGGCGTGAGGGGGTAGTTCGCACTACATCGCTCCAATTGGATGCCGCTACCCTTCGACGAGATTACAGAGGCCATGGCGTTCGAACAACACCGCTCGATGATCGGGACACCCTCTGGGGCCAATCATGTCATGCGAGCCTCTCGAGCTGTCCGGGACCACGCGCGGCGGGGAGAAATTGGAGAGTGGGGGGGTATCAAAGTGCATTCCGATCTCCGCTTTGACCAGTAGGCTGGATTTCAATCCCACGCAGTCTTATGGGCAGCTTGCCGACCCATTGCGGAACTTGGTGGGCCACACACGATCCTTCACCAGCATTCCTGTTTCTGGATATTTGCTGCAGGCGCGAAGAAACAAGGGGAAATGTGGGCAGGGCTGGCGCATCCCGGACCTTGGCATGATCCGCAGCGTCGGACCGTTTCAGGGCTGAATGGTCTTGCGCCAAGAGCTCACTAATTGTCGGCGGGGACAGCTGCCAATTGATTAGGCCTCACCCAAGGTGCGTCACTTCGATGACGCGTCATTTTCCAAGAGTTCGATGGCGACCAACTGGGCATCAAGCAACACACTCTTCAAACGAGGTTTTCCGGTGCTCCCGGCATAATCGGCGAGGTCTCCGAGCGTAGCAACGACCCAGTGACTCTCTAAGGTAACTGTAGAAACTGGTGCTCCGGCAGCGTCAACATTCACCAACCACAAGAGACGCTGGAGGGCCCACTCCCGTCTTTGAAGCCCCTCGCGATCAAGACAATCCGAGCTGGCGCAGACGATATCCGACAAGCAATAGAAATCGGCGATCAGTTCAAGAGCATCTCTCTTCTGGTCCCGGTTTTGGGCCTGCTTGAGTTCGTTTGCCATGGATCTCGACCGTGTCTCTTTGCAGTGCGCAGAATCCCAGAAATCCTTTGGCGTTGCAGTACGTGCCCCGTACGGACACGCACTTCGGAGTGTGAGCATTCGCTTGATGAAAGAGATCCAAGAGCAAAGAAGTCCTTGCACATCCCAAAGCGCCTGGGTCAGCCTCAATTCCTGAACGGAGGAAGATCGTTAAAAGTTCTCCGTCGGTGTTCGAATTCAACATTGACGTCGCTTCAGGACATTAGAATGCCAATGCGAGTTAAGATGACCGATCAGACAAGCGATCTGGTGACAGAATCTCTTTCCAGGATCGAAGCAAGTGGGAGGCTGGGTACCCGATCACGATTGCCCAAGCTGCTCGATTTTCTGGTTTCAGAGGAGCTCGAAGGACGAGGAGATCGGATATCAGAATACAGCATTGGGATTGATGCGCTCAATCGGGGCGACAGTTTCGATCCAAGCTCTGACAGTATTGTCAGAACAGAGATGAACAGATTGCGACAAGCGCTCGAATTGTACTACGGCGCAGAAGGCGCTTCTGATCCAATCAAGATTGAAGTGCCGAAAGGAACCTATCGTCCAAAAATTACCCATCGTCAGACGACAAATCGGTCGAAAGCCGCTCATCCAATAATACTTGGTACCATAGCCCTCTTGGTAGCGTGCGGCGTCTTCGCCTTCATTCAGTCTAACCCAGAGACCAGGCAGGCCTCCTTCGATGGACCACGCCTTTTGGTGAAGCCCTTCGCGCCGATTGATCCCGCCTCACGAACTCGCGGACTTGCCAATGGTCTTACTTTCGAGCTGATCACCGACCTGACGCAGTATTCTTGGCTGGCTGTTTCAAAGCTTTCCACAGATGTCGATCCTGAAGGAATAGCAATATCAGAAGCCGACTTCCTTTTAGATGGAGAAGTAGAGGTGGTTGATGATCAATTAGTAGTGACTTCAAGCCTGGCCGTTTATCCAAATTTGGATGTGGTTTGGACTAGTAGACTAGAGCGCGCATTCAAGCCAAGCGATATCATCGCGGCAAAGCGGGAAATCTCATTCGAGATTGCCAAAGTGCTAGGAAATTCTCGAGGAATTGTTCCAAGCTTGATTGTATCGCATCGCGCTAAACTCGACGATGTTACGATGGAGAGTTTTTCATGCCTTATGGATATACATGAGTACTGGGAGTCTCCAACAGTAGAACTACATAAGAACATGCGGGAGTGTTTACTCAAGGCTGTTGATCGGGATCCTCTGTTCGCGGAAGCTTGGGCGGCACTTGCGTTTATCTTTATCGATGAGGGTCGTGAGAAACTGAACCCGCGGCCTGGCTTCGATGCATGGGTCGACGCGGATAATGCTGTCGAAAGAGCTCTTGAGATTGCTCCGTTGAGTTCGATGGTCCTCAACGCGGCAATGACGCTCGAAGTTGCACGCCCAAAGCCGGACTATGCGGCATTCCGGGCGTACGGTGAGCGTGAGCTGAGCCTCCGCCCAAACAGCGCATTCACACTTGCGAATTTCGGCGCAAAAACTGCGTTGAATGCTGGCCAATGGAAAGAAGGGATGCTGTTGCACGCGCGTGCACTGGAGCTCGACAAGCATCCTCCCAACTGGTTTTTCTTTGCGCCAGCATATGAATCATTGCTCTTTGGCTCGCTGAATGACTTCGCGGAAGCGTCGGCGCGGCTCGGGCCTCGGGGCTCAAAGCCAGTTGAGCTCCTACGTGCGATCAGTGCGGCAAAAACAGGTGATACTTCGGCGTTATCACAGAGCATCGAACTGCTGAAAGACGATGGTATTGTGTCTCGCGAGCTAGCCAAAGACTATGTAAGAGAGCGCAGATTTACCGCAGAATTGACGAGCAAGTTGATCGGCGAGATAGAGCTGCTCCCAGAGTTCAGCATTGAGAAACTCGACTGAACCAACGTCTTCAAGGAGGAGCATTTTGACGCGACTCCAAACGCGTAGCCGGGTTTTGTGCAAGCATCGTGCTGCTCCTGATGGGAGCTTGATCTGGCCGGAATCTCCAAAATGTGGAGGCCAGATCGAGCGGGGCGATCTTTTCTGGCTGAAGGCGGTGGTCGGACCTCAATCACGGACCCATGCTGAACGTTGGTGGATCAGTGCATTCTCCGCCGTCCCGTTTGCGATGCCTTTGGCCGGCCGGAGGTCTGTCTGCTCGACCATTACGGCTGGCGCCGGTGGTCGTCATCGGACGGATCGCGTTGTACTGCCATCGCCCAGGCTGTCCGTGACTGGATCTCTGCGAGCGGCGCGAAGATCGCTTGCATCGAGCCGGGAAGCTCTTGGGGTGAGGCCGTCTACAAATGGATCTGGTGGATCGATTTTAGGTCGAACGGCTACTGAGAAAGTTTGAGCGGCTGCCTCCGGGATGAACTCCTGAAAGGAGAAATCTTCTACACGTTGAAGGAGGCTCAGATCGTCATCAACCACTGGCTCAGGCAGTACAATCACACACGGTCGCATCAGGCGCTCAACATGCGCCCACCAGTTCCGCAAAGTATATTGGAGAAACCCCTGATCAGTGGCCCAGACGCAGGGGGCTAGACAGTATGACGTGGCGATGGAGATCCAAGAAGCGGACATCCGGCGAACGATTCCATAGTCGCGGACGAAGCTCGCATATGCTGGCGGTTCGTCCGCGAAATCACCAGACCCCAGCAAATCAAGTGCCTGTAGGTCCAAGCTTCTAACCCACCACCAATGCAGACGCCGCTGTATCAATTGTCACTTTCCTGTCTGACATTCGAAGTTATTGTGCTCCAATCAACCGACGGAGACGAAGACTATGAATGACAAAGACAAGATCGAAGACGGGACTGACATCACAGCTGGCGCGGAGGAGATCAACGACGAGGATCTGGATCAGGCCGAAGGTGGTTTCTCTCTGTCGGGCGCCTTTACCAAGAAGCTGAATACGACCACGGTCAATACCCAGTTCTCGCAGGTCAACCTGAACACCAACCAGAACATCGACATACCGGATACAACAGACGACGGAACCTTCCTGCGGACACGTCCGGGTCGGTTCGGCAATCCGTACGGCGGCTGACCCAGTGGGCTCCTGTCGCGCGATCTGAGCGCGTCACCGGATCAGCGAACTTATGTCTGGCCAAGCCCCGGCATATCTTTTGTCGGCCAACCCCGTTGTGGGCGTGGCCGACGCCTTCCTCGCCGAGGCAGATCGCAAGCGGTTGATCTGGCTGGCCAAGGATCGCTTGCAGCGCGCGCAGATCGGATCGGAAACCAAAGTCCTCGAGACCTCTGAGGCGCGCAGCAACTCGGACGCATACCTGGCCCCGACCGACGTGCCCGAGGCAGCAGCTCTGATGGCCCGGATCGCTCCAATTGTCGGTCTATCCGCAAGCCATGGAGAGGGAGTTTCGGTGTTGCGGTACACTGCAGGCCAGGAGTTCAAGCCGCATGTGGACGGGATCTGGTCCGGCGCCAGCGAAATGGCTCGCACCCAGTTCGAGGCGGATGGTGGTCAGCGGCTGTTCACAACCATCGTCTATCTGAACGCTGTGGACGGCGGAGGGGCTACAGTCTTTCCTAGGTTGAATCTGAATGTGCCGCCCAATCCTGGTCGGCTGCTCTTGTTCGCCAACTCGGCCGCAGGCAGCAGCGATGTCACCCCTGAGGCGATACATGCCGCGGAGCCCGTGACAAAGGGCGAGAAATGGGCAGCCGTTTGTTGGTGGCGGGAGCGCGCGTTTGCGGGCTCAGCCCATCGATAGCCTGAATGCGCATCTGGAGTAGTGCGACTGACATGCAAAGACCGCTTTCCCATCCGATCCCGCTGGCGAGTGATGGCGCGGACTTCCCCGAGGCGCTCCGGGCAGAGGCCATCGGCCTCCTAGAGCGGTCTGACGGGCAGCGAATGGTCGCCGAGCTTTTGGTCCAGGCCGCTGCCACCGGGCAGCCCTTGGAGCTGCTCGCCGAGGCAGCAATTGCCCTGCGTGGTGCATACCCGATGGATCGGGCAGTATGGGGGGCGACTGACGATCTGGTCTATTCCCAAGTGCCGAAATGGCACTGGTCCATGTTGCGCGACAGAGAGCGGAGCCGTGCGTATCGGCGGGCAATCGAGATGTGTGTACAGCCGGGAATGCTTGTGCTCGAGATCGGAACCGGGACCGGAATTCTGGCCATGATGGCTGCCAGAGTTGGAGCCGGGCATGTCTACACGGTCGAGGCAAATCCCCTGCTGGCAAAGATCGCTGAACAGTGCGTCGCGCAGAACGGGCTCTCCGACAGGATCACTGTGCTTGCCAAGCATTCCACCGAAATCCGCATCGGGCAGGACATCCCGCACCGATGCGATCTTCTGGTGCACGAGATTCTCTCCTCTACCGTGCTGGGCGAAGGGCTTGCGCCCACGCTGCATCACGCGATTGCTCACTTGCTTGTGCCGGATGCGCCGCTCTTACCCGAGTTTATCGGGATAGAAGCCGTGTTGTCGGGCGACATGACCGAAACGGACACGCCGTGGTGGAGCGTCGAGAGCTTCGACTTGGCTCCTCTGGCGCTTCTTGATGCGGCGAGCCATGGGATTCCAGGCAAGGCGCCACGCAAGAGGCTGTCCAATCCCGTTGGTGTCGCTGAGATCAATCTGCGCGGGCCGGATCTGATGCAATCGCGCTGCTTCACCGGACCGCTGGAAGCGAGCAAAAACGGCATTGTGGCCGGTGTCGAGCAGTGGATGAAGGTGTGTTTCCCTGGGGGTGTCACTCTGAGCAGCGACGATCCTGACTCTCACTGGGGCACCAGCTATCATCCGTTCGGCGCGTCACGCGATGTCACGCCGGGAGAGAAGCTCGAGATCGAAGTGGTCGTGGACAGCAGGACTGTCTCGATTGTGCTGAGCCCGATGCTCAGCACCCCAGCACCCGGATGGACCACGGGGATTTGATCCGCACAAAGAAGATCTTCTGATGATCCGTCCCAGCACCTCCAGATTTCGCAGACTGCGTTTTCGGTAGCCGGACCATGCCTGCCATTGGTAAACCGTGCTCGATTTTGCAGTCGAGTTCCCGGAAGCGAGCCTTGATCGCGAAGATGAAGGTCGGGGCATCCTATCACGGCATTGCGGGACGACGTGGACACTGAGCCAACTGCTTCCTGTGCCCGATTGCGCTCCACATACCCGCTCGGCTTCACTTCTCCCGGGCCTGAATGCTGTTATCAGGTAGATAGCGACTGATTTCCGCTTGGTAGAGCGCATCGCGAGCGCCCGTCCGGCGTCGCTTAGTCAGGCCCTGGCGGTGCATTCAGAATGGCAGGGAAAAGATGCCCAGTGCAAACCCAGCGGCAGCTCCGAAAAAATGGATGGTTGTCAGCACCGCAGCAGGTTGAATTGGGTCTCCTTCTCTTTCCGGTCTTGGGGGCCTTTTCAATCACGACCACAGACTGTCGGTCTCGCCAGCAGTGCCGCTTTGAAGACCGAGCTATACGCAGCCTCTCGGCACGGTTGCATTGACTAGCTTAAACAGCGTGCCGTCACCGCTCCGGTCGGCCACGCGGCGGCCAGCGTCGACCGTTCGGCCCTCGCGTAAATTCCTTGCCTGAGGGAGAAGCAACCAGCGGTGCCGACGCACCGCTTTGAAGGGCAGATGAATCTGATCCAGTCGGCGTCTCGGGCTGAGCGCAGGCGCCGATGAGTAGAACAAGTGCAACGAAGAAGAGTGATCGCATCATAGCCTCCTTTGGATGGAACAGCTCGGCAGGCGAACGGCTCCCCGCCACGGGTCATTTCGTGGCCCGCGATGATGCGGCGCAGTCACGTCCGTTTGCTAAGCTGCATGACGGCGACCAACACGACGCCGTAGAGCACGTGGCCGATCAAGGCGACCCATGTGATCCCGGTGAAGTTCAGGAACAACGGAAGCCCGGCAATCGCCGTGATCCCGCCGATTGCGAAGATCCAAAGACCGAAGCCGTAGAGAGCTGAGGGTAAGATCCAGCTTCCAAGGTTGCCCATGGAAAGGCGCCAGATTGGCCAAAAAATGTATAGCCACCCCACCGGATATCCGACCAGCCCAACAAGATAGAAGTGGACAAAGAATCCCGCGAAGTCGCCATTCGGCAGTCCGAAAGTACCGAGGAGGGAGCGCGCGAGGCCGTGTGGCGACAGATTGGCCCAACCGATGCCTGGACTGATGATCTGTCCCCAGAAATCGAACGCTGTGGTTGCAACAGCTCCGGCCACGAACATGAGGCCGACGGTCGATAGACTCAGCGGCGGGACAGTTGCGGGGGCGGAGGGCTGATTTGGGTTCGGCATGCTCAGTCAACTCCCAGATTGCGGTCTCGGGCCCAGCTTCAACGGGTCAAGGCGCGGCGGCGGCCTGGATGTGGAAGATGTCGGCGACATACGGAACCTCATTGCTCAGGAGACACGCCGGGTGCATTCCTTTCATCCCATATTGCGTGACCGGCACACCTCTAGACCATCCTCGCGGCAAACATTGGAACGATAGCCGTTGAGTATCGGTCTCGACCTCAGTCCAGCGCTATGTTCAGGTCCCCGAAGCGACAAAAGGGACAATGGTCAGATGGAACTCCACCAGATCCGTTACTTCGTAGTCCTGGCAGAGGTGCTCAACTTCACGCGGGCAGCCGAGCACTGCCACATCTCCCAGCCGTCGCTCACCCGCGCCATCCGTAAGCTCGAAGATGAACTCGGCGGGCCTCTTTTCCGCCGCGAGGGGCGGCAGACGCATCTTACAGAGCTCGGCCGCATGGTGCGCCCGCGCTTGGAGCAGGCGTTGTCGCTGACGGAGTCTGTGCGCGCCGAGGCACTCGACTTCTCCGAAATGGTAAACGGCACGCTCACACTCGGCTGCATGTGCACCATCGCGCCCTCGAGCGTGATCAGCTTGATTGAGTTCTTCAGCCAGCAGGCGCCACAGCTGAGCCTCAATCTGCGCGAAGCCTCAGGCCGGAAAGTGGCGGATCTGCTGACGGCAGGAGAGATCGATGTCGCCTTGATTGCGCTGCCAGCCTACCCGGATGCGCTCAAGGCCGAACCCCTTTTCACCGAAAGTTACGTCATGACTTTTCCCGAAGGCCATCGCTTCGAGGCGATGGACTGCGTTCGGCTCGCGGATCTTGACGGCGAACGCTACCTGCGACGGCTGAACTGTGAGTATCTCGATGTTCTGGAGTTGGAAGGGCATCTTGATCCGTCAGACTTCGAGGTCCGCTTCGAGAGCGAGCACGAGAGCTGGGTACAGGCGATGGTCACGGCAGGCCTTGGCTGCGCGGTTATGCCGGAGACACTTGCCGATTATCCAGGCCTTCGCAGTCGCCCGCTCGTGGACCCGTCGATCTCGCGCACCATCTCGGTGGTGACCCGGCGCGGGCGCAAGCACACCCCTGTGGTCGACTTTTTCGTACGCCTCTGTGGAAAAATCGTCTGGCACCAGCCGAGCCAGTGAGGCCCGTTTTGGGTGCCAGTTAATCGCCTCACTTGGGATGCACGCGTGCAAGGCGCAAACACGATCGCCGCCGCCATCACCGGGCGGTTGAGGTGATGTCGTGAGAGCCACTAGGTCTGCCCGCCCCAGACCATCTTTAAGGGATGATTATAAGCCCAGATGTACCCGCGCGGCTGGCCGAGGCCCCACCATCACCGTTGAGTACAGGTAGCCGAAAAACTCTTGGTGCAGGACTCTGCCCCAACCGCAATTGATCCCGGAAAGGCTTCGAAGCTGGTCTTGGACCCGTTTCTGGTCCAACCGTCATGCGATCTTTCGGGCTTGGTTGCGCTGGCCCGCGAACTCGGCCCGCAACAAGCTGCCAAGTGCTGAATACTGGCGGTTTCGGCGGCAGTCATCGCAGTGACGGTAATACGCCCAGTTAACTCCGCCTTAGTGTTTCCAACCCGTTTTCGTACGGAGGCAATCATCGCGTGTTGTATTTTTGCCTAGTAGCCCTTTAGAGCCCCACTGGTTGGGGAACTGGACAGGAGTGACAGATCGCAGGGAAGCGTCATACGGACAAGGATTATTTGAGGTTGCCGCGCGAGATCGACGGGCGTCGGGCCACGAGGTCACCGGGGCATGCCGCGAAGCCGGGATCAGCGATGGGACGTAATATAATGAGTCCTAGTCACGCCATTGGTCCGAGCACAATGGCGAGCGGCGCGAGAAGGGATTGCAGTTCCCGGAGCAATACAAAAAGCGCAAGCGGATCTATCTTCACGACGCCCCCATCATCCGATTGCGGCCGTTCTACGCGAACCACATCTTGTCGGTGGACGTTCGCCACCGTCGCTCGGACCAGTGCGGCCATGCGGCACACTGCTCCACGAATAGACCCGCGAGGCGCTCAGTGTGACGGTCGTCACCAGGATGGGCCCGCATGAGGTGCTTGGGGCTCTAGCGCCTCTGATCCTGCAAAGAGGCGCACCGGACTATCTGCACTCGGATAATGGCCCCGAGTTTATCGCTGAGCCCCTGCAGAACTGGCTGAAGAGGATCGGCACCAGGCCAATCCGGATCCTGCCTGGCTCGCGGTGGGAGAACGGCTATAACGAGCGGCTCAACGAGATCCCAAGCTGCGAAGTCCTCGATGCGGAGTGGTTTGGAAGCCGCGCCAGGCTCAGGTCATTATCGACATCTGGCTCAAGCAGTAAAATGAGATCCGCCCACATGCGGCGCTCGGTATGCGCCCACCAGTGCCTGGGACAATCTAGAGAGAGCGTGAAATAGTGGAGCAGACAAAGAGGGATTTACACTTTACGGTCGTGATGCACTTTGCGTTCTCGGTGAACCTTTTCGGAGCGATGATAGGTGGCGGACCGGAAACAGGGATTGATGCGCTCTTTCGAAGCTTATCAGATGCTCTGTCGAAAGGCCTGCCCATGCTGATCTAGATGCTCGCTATGCCGGCCCGAGCGGTCAAAGGAGGCAGCGTAGTGAAAGACTGCTTCGGACGTCATATCGGCCTCGGCTTCGACGGGCACGGCGACTGCGGCTACAGATTGATGTGGATTGCTTCTCTGATCCTGCACCTCGATGATCATGCAGATCTGCGGCGCCGGACCAGAAGAATGACGAAAATGGCGCCAAGAGCGCCGATTACAATGCCAAGGGGCAGCTCCTGAGGCGCCAGGATCGTTCGCGCGGCGATGTCGCCAACCAGTAACAAAACAGCGCCAATGCCTGCGGATACGAGCGTCAGTGGGCCATGCAAAGGGCCGACCAAGGCGCGCGCGAGATGCGGTACCATCAGTCCGACGAAGCCGATGACGCCGGAGAGAGCGACGAAACTGGCTGTCGCGAACGCAGCCACAGGCAGGGTCAAGCCGTCCGGCACGTCTCTACTGATTGTGTTCTTGGCCTCCAATTTCTGCCGCTAGGTTTCTGATCGCCGTCCTTGTTGGTTCGCGGGGTATCTTCGCAGAGATCCTGGTCGTGCAGCCGACTTTTGATGTGATCCGACAGATGCCCGCTTGGCACAACTGTCATGCCTGCCAGCGCATCCATTGTTAAATTGTAGCGTGTAGCGATTGCTACTGAGGGGAGCACTGAGGCGGCCCACAATCCTCGTCGACACCATTCGTAACAGCTGATGAGGATACCATGCTGCCCTTCAACCCCATCCCGCCTTTGGACGTTCCGAGCGTGCCCATCTGGGTGAGGTACTATGCCGACCTCTATGGCGACCACTACAGCGACAATGGCTTCACGACGTACTTTTACGGAAATGACCGTTTCAACATCTTTCACGGTGACGAACGCAGTGACGTTTTCTTCGGCCGTGGCGGAAACGATTGGCTGTTCGGTCACGGTGGCAATGACATACTGAACGGCGACGATGGCGATGACTATCTGTCTGGCGGGGACGGTAATGACTTCATCTATGGCGGCGATGGCGACGACCGGAGCTATGGCGGCAGCGGCAATGACATCCTGCGGCCCGGTATGGGTGATGATGATGCCTATGGCGGGCTAGGTGATGACACCTTTATCGCAGGCCTCGGTAGGCAATACTACAATGGTGGTTCCGGAAACGATACGGTTAGCTATGCCGAAGCAAACCGCGGCATTGGGCTGAGCCTTGATACCGGTGCGACATGGACACTTGAGACCCGAGGCGATCGGTTCGTCAGCATAGAAAATGTGATCGGGACTGAGCACCGCGACGACATCCGCGGCGACGCGGGCGACAACGTACTTCATGGGCTCGGAGGCAGGGACTACATCTCTGGCGGTGGCGGTGATGACCAGATTGTTGGTGGGAAGAACGACCCGTTACAGGGCGATATCTTAAGGGGTGGTGCCGGGAATGACTTCTTCTACTTCTACGAAGGCGATAGCGGCGGGTCATCAGGACAATCAGCGGATCGAATCCAGGATTTCGAGGGAGCCATTTCCCCTTCGATCCTTGCAGATGCGCTGTTCTTCGAGGTGAACGATGCTGACTATGCCGAGGACAATTGGCTAGCCGTTGACTATCTCGTCCGCAATTTCGAATGGGCCGGCACGGTCATCGCAGTCATGGATCGAGACGACACAGGCGAGGTCTACAAAGCCTATGAGGTGATTCTCGAGGGCACCGACAAGGACGCCGTCGCTGACTGGCAGATCGTATTTTGAGCAGTGTAGCCCAGCCCCCTAAAACTAGGCCATAGTTTGGGGACCTGGACAGGAGTGACAGATGGCACAGTCCCAAGGGACTGGGCCAAGGCTCGAACCCGAGCCGCTGCAGCGCTTGACTGACAAAGTGGGCGCTCAGACAGGCCTTAATACCCATGACACATCGTGGTAGCTGGTCGAGGGTCTGAGGTAGGGAGATGCGCTTGATCTTGATGCGCAATACGTGCTTGCCGCCTTCATCGAAGCCGACGAGGTGGAACTTGTCCTTTCCAATGTCGATGCCGACGACCGAAAGCTCTGCGGGATCTGAAAGTCGTTGATTGGACATGGCCGCTGCTCGCAGCTTCTCGAAAAGTTCTGAGAGGTTAAAGTGCGGCAATCATGAAATGTGCTTTGATAGAGGCGCAGGTCGGATTGTTTACGGCAGACGCCCGTCGCAGCTGCCAAGTTCTCGTGGCGATACCGGCGTCAGGTCCGAAATGTCACTCCATCGCGCAAAGCTCACTCGGCTCTCGAGGAGCGAGACGGGCTCGGTGCCGATCTCGTCCCAGATCAGGCGGTAGAGGTTCACGAGATTGAAGGGAGCCGCCGTCGCCGCGCTTAGGCGCGCCTGAAGCCCTGGCAGGTCGGAGCGCACTGCGAGGAAAGGGCGCATACGCTCGGCGAGGCAGCTTCGCTCCGCCTCCTCGTGGTCGAAGTAGGCCCCTGGACCGTGGTCGCCGTGCAGAATCACGATCATCGGTGTCTCGGGCAGTGCGTCAATCTGATTAAGCAATTGGGCATTCACGTAATTCAGCTTCTCGACATAGCCGGCCTTGTAGGCGGTGCGACGATCTTCCTGCCCGCGTACGAAGTGCGAGCCGTCCGAGAGCCCCCTGGTCAGCGACGCCCGGGTACTGCCGTCTGCGGCAACCGAGAAAGGCGGATGAGGCGCGAGGATGTGCTGGTAGAGGAAGAACGGAGGTTCGAGGCGATGTGCGTTGCCGGGGTCGAAAGCGGCCTCCAGAAGCTCGCGGTGATAGCTGCGCACAAGCCCTGGCCAAAAGCGGAGAACATGAGTCTCGAGCACCCCCTTCCAGGGCAGGGGCGGCGACAACCGTGTCGCGTCCTCAAAATCGACCAGCGGATAATCGCTTGAGACAAAACCGATTGTGTGGCCCGCCTCACGGAAGGCGTCGATCACGGGACCGCCGCCAACCGCGGCCCCAAGCATGCGCCGCGCGGTACGATCGCCGAGATCACCCTGATCGAAAGGGCCGGCATAGTCGCCCTGCATGATCGAGGGCATAACTAGCAACGTTTGGTTGTAGGGGCTGACTGCCTCTTCAAAGACTGTGAAGCCGCGCGACTCGAGGGCTGTCTCAAAGGCTTCGTTGTTGTGGCCATAGAGCTCGGCCAGGATGTCGCTGTCGCCGTAGCCGTCGAGCACGACGTGCAGGATCGACGGGGTCTCGGCGAGCGCGGACGGCTCAAAGCCGCTGGCGCGCGGGATCTCTACCTCGGCAGCTGCTGGTGGGAAGACCGCGCCGACGAACGCATGGGCCTGCATCGCCGCAGGCACCACGACCGCGAGGGCAACGGCATTGGTGACAGCCGTTGCAATCGCTGTCGAGCGCGCGCGGTCAATCAGCCGCGCGACAAGCAAGATCGCCAGAACGAGCCCGGCGAGGAGCGGCTGGTAGGGCACGAGCGCCGCTGCGGCTAGCAGCGCCATGGCAACCTCGGTCGAGCCGGTACGTGGCAAGAACTGCCTGAGCAGGAGATACAACAGGATGGCTCCCACAAGGTATAGTGCCGTCGCCCGGTAGAGATCGACTTCCTCAAAAATATAGGTGAAGGACACGAACTCTCGGTATGGTATGAGCCCGACCAGCAGCATGGCGCCGAAGGGGAACAGCAGAAGCGCCCTAAGGTTCGCCTTCATGTACGGTCCCACCAGTAGAGACGGCGCCCATCGGCGGTCACATCAAAGCTTTTCTCGATGCGGGCATGGCTGGCGAGTGCGGCCTCAAAAGCCTCGCGGCCATAGTCGGCGAAGACGTCCTCGCGCATCGCCAACATGCGCTGCACAGTTGGATCGTCCTTCTCGACAAACTCAAGGAGCCCGACCGGAGCGGTGCCGACGATCCAGCGCACGGTTTCGCCGAGCGGGACGTTGCGCCCGATCGCGAGATGATGCTCAAAGGCGAGCGCTACCGTCGCGTCGGCGCGCGCCCTGGCGCCGAAGCCACGCCGCTCGCCCTGGCTCCAGCCCTGGTCCGGCGAGGGGTTGGCGGCATCGAGGAAGAGCGGCAGCAGGTTGCGCTTCTCCGCTCGAGCCCGCGCGTAGGCTTTGTCGATCGCGGCGACATCGAAGTCGAAGCCAACCGCGAAGCCCGCGCCCGCCTCGAGCGCTGCCACCGAGTAATCCCCCCGGTTGGCGCCAAGATCGAAGAGGAGTTCCGGCTTCACCGCCTCCGCAAACTGTGCCACGAGGCGCCGCTTCTCCTCCGCCTCTGCGCCTGTGTAGGTGTTCTGATCAGCGTAGGTGCCCCAGGTCGTCGCGTCCTGCCCCCGCGGCACCAGCCTCGCTATCCAGCGCCGAAGTTGGGAGAGTATGCCCTTGTAGCCCGCGCGGGAGAGGCCGCGGCGCTCGTCGAGGCGCTTCACCCGACCCTCCCCGGCGGCTTTGGTTTGCAACCGGTTCGGCAGGATCGCGTGTGACAGCATGTTAAGTGACAGCCGGTCCCGCGCGCCGAGCAACTTCACGAAATCGGCCCCCGGAATGCCCTCGAGCGTGCCGCGGTACCAAGAGTTGTGTGCGATCCCAAATCGCGCGTGCAAGAGCAGCGGAAAGAGGAACTGCTCGCAGAACTGGCGGTGACCCAACCAGTACTCACCTTCTGCGTAGGGGCGGAAGGAGAGATGATCGATGAAGACCGGGCGTGGGCCGACGAACTGAATATTATAGGCCGAGGCGTCCGACAGGGCGACGCCAGCATCCAAAGCCTCGATCGCTATGTCGAGATGCAGGAGCGCTGCGTCCTTCAGCATCGCGAAGGACCATTCGTAGGGATGTGAGACGTAGGGCAGTCGCGGATGCTCGAGCACCCGCTCGGGCTCGCCGAGGCGGGCATGGATTGCTGGATCGACGATCTCCTCCATGCCGAGGAGGCGCCCGTCGGTGATCAGGCGTTCGCGCAGCCCGGTGGACTGCACAGCCTCGAAGGCAGCAACACCGTGCTTCGTGACGGTTCGGATGATGCGTCCATCAAGCTCGTGCACGTAGCCAGAGGGGTCCCTGAAGGAGCCGCCCTCTTGGGTGCCGTTGCCAAGGGCGGTCATGTCCCGCGTGTACGGGCCAAAGATCTCAGCGCTCGCCGTCGATGCTCTTTGGGTCGCCGACGCCCTCGTCGCGACCAAGGAAATTGCGCACATAGCCCTTGAACTTGTCCAAGTAGAAGGCGCCAAAGGTTGCCGCCGCAGCGATTGCGCCGAGTACCGACTGGATGATGATAGAGCCCGTGCCGGGATCGATATAGGCGTGTGCCGTACCCGTTCCCGCTACCGTGTAAAGAGCCGCGAGCGCGGCAATTCCCGCTCCGTATGTGGCCCGCATATTCGGCCCCTTTCGTTAAAATCCGACCGCGTGTAACACGCAGCCTTCTTCATTTTGCCTGTGTGAGACAAAACATGGCTAACGAGATAAATGCAACTTTCCGTGTCGATTTTTTGGCAATACTGCGGCAGTCCATGCAACCGGACCGGACTGTAAGATCGATAGAAACTTAAGCTTGGCATAACTGGATGCTCGCCCCTGTGATCGATGTCGAGCTTAGGTGCGGTCTTTATCGTAACGTACGCTCTAGGTGGCCCAGATGCCGAACATCGGGTCGCTCGCGGGCGGGGCGACCCATTAGGCTAAGTCCATTCTACGGCCTACTGCTATTGGCCCTGCCGGAGGAAGCTCGAAGCTGACCTACGTTCCTTGATCACAGTTGGTTTGGATGACAGGCGGGCCCGTTCAAAGGAAACGAGCGATGGGTTCAAAGCGATGTTGCGTCCTGAGGATCTGCTTGGGGTTCAGTATTGCCTGCTGAGGGTGTGAGCATCGGCGAAGGGTTGCCGCGTGACGTATCTGACCGACAATGGATAGCTCAAAGACTGAGCTTTTTTGCACGATTGATCCGAGCAAAAAATGCCGAAGGACGGGATAAAGACCGATGAAGCGAAACGTCCGAGTGCCCAGCCCCCTTTGAACGGATCCACTTATGAAGTTGGCTGAGCCGAGAGGGAGGGTCGATGCCGAAGTAGAGGTCCGAAGGACGGGCCAAATTGGTTGTGCCGCTGGCGGCGAGCCTGAGAACGGTATCTATGCGGAGGGGCGGCATATGACTGATCGGCGTCGTCCTCTCCCCTCCAACAAGGACCAGGGCAGGCCTCTGTCAGATCTCACCGATCAGTGTGTCGGTGTCCACAAAGAACCGCCCAGAAACACGCGCTTCGCGCTGCTTTAAAATCAAACGCGGTCGCCGTATCAGGTGATTGCCTCTGCGGTACTCTGATGCTAAATACGCTTGGTGGCTTAAAGGCTTTCTAAGGTATTGAAAGAAAACAATTTAAAGTAATGCGGGCGTTGTGTAGTGGTAAGACCTCAGCCTTCCAAGCTGATGACGCGGGTTCGATTCCCGCCGCCCGCTCCAAAATTCAGCTTTGAGGTTCCTGTTCAAAAAGACAGTCACAAGTCGCATCGCATGGGCTGCACTCTCTGAAACTCGGTGACTGTGTTCTAATTGATGAGCTCTGGGGTGCGATCGAAGATAAGCGCCCTCGCACCTCTATTGCCGAGGGCGCTGGGATTACGCCCTTCATCTGTATTCTGCGTCGACGCGGGCGGTCGGGCGGATTGAAAGGCTCTCATCTTGTGTTTGCCAACAAGACCTGGGACCACATCACTCTGTGCACGCTCAGGGGTCACTTCGGCGACCTGACGATGACTCATTGGTGTCCGAGAACGCCGGAGCTGCGGTCCGGCCATATCGGTGCCCAACCGCTTGAGAACGTGGTCGACGACGTCTCAGGCCTGTTCTATCTTTGCGGACCACCGGAGATGGAGAAGGGAGGAGCGGAGGCGCTCACTGCAAAAGGAGTGTCTGAAGACCAATTGATCCAGGAAAGATAACTCAGCGGTTGCGCTGAGCTTAGGTGAGATCCTGCTTTGTCATGTCCCACCAGCCGTCAACATCAAGCTCTCCAGCATGTTCGATCAGGTCATCCTTTGACCGATCTTCGTTGGGAGGTGCTTTCCAGCTTTTTCGATGGCGACTGATCTCGGTTCGCCTTCTCCTCGCCGTATCCCTGCTCGCGAAGAGCATCGTCGGTGTCTTCGTCTTGAGGCTTGGGCGATCATCTGCCGTGAGAAAGTCCTTTCTCAGGTTTGCTCGGACATGATCCGCGCAAAACCTGAAGGCGCTCCGCTTTCTTGGAGACGAGGTTCTGGGCTGCGAAACCGGTTTTCCAGGCTGACCGGCATTGTCATCCGAAAACTGATGAAGGATAGCTTTCGAGTACCACAATCGTGGGCTTTAAGCGTGTTTGAGGCAGCTCAGATGGAAAATCCGGAACGGGTGGCATTCTTCCTTCCGTCACTCGCGGGTGGGGGCGCTCAAAGGGTTGCGGTCAATCTGGCGAACGGATTTGCGGCGCGTGGCTATCAAGTCGACCTGGTGCTTGCGCAGGCAAAGGGGCCTTTCCTCAGTCATGTCAGCGAGGATGTGAGGGTTGTCGATCTCACATCGTCGCGCGTGCTCTACTCAACGCGGGGATTGTTTCGCTACCTCAGATCAAATCGCCCGTCAGCGATCATTTCCTCAATGACGCATGCGAACCTGTTTGCGGCGTTGCTGACGACCGTTGGAATAAGGGACACAAAGTGCATCCTCGTTGAGCACTCTCATGTATCGCCATCGATCCCGCCACAGACTGGTCTTCGTGAAAGGATCGTCTTGCTGCTTGCCAGGTTTCTCTATCCGCTCGCGGACCGGATCGTGGCTGTCTCTGAGGGAGCATCCAAGGATCTGGCGGCGTTCCTGGGCAAGCCTTCGACCTCTGTCACCTGGATCTACAATCCGATCTTTGATGCTTCGCTGGGCGAAGATGCCGGAACGCCTATCCCCCATGGATGGCTGGAACGTGAAGCCGCGCCGGTCATTCTGAACGTGGGTCGACTTGAGGAAATCAAGGATCATCCAACGCTGCTGCATGCATTTGCAAAGATCCGCGCCAGACGTGAGGCGCGCCTCGTCATTCTTGGTGATGGAGAGCGGCGCTCCGAACTTCAAGCCTTGTCCGAAGAGCTGGGTGTCACAGACGATGTCCTTCTCCCCGGGTTTGTGACTGACCCATACGCGTGGATGCGAGAGTGTGCAGTCTTTGTTCTCTCGTCTCGTTCCGAGAGCTTTGGGAACGTTCTCGTCGAAGCAATGGCCTGCGGGGCTTCGGTTGTGAGCACCGACTGCCCGAGTGGTCCTGCAGAGATCCTCGGCAACGGAAAGTGGGGCCGGCTGGTTCCGGTTGGCGATGCAGACGCAATGGCCGAGGCGATCGAAGATGCGATCGAAGCGGGCGCTCCGCCCGAAGGCTCTCTGGATCGCGCACGTGATTTCGGTGTCGATACCGCGGTCGATGCCTATATCGAGCTTATCGGGTCGCCCAACTCATGAAGGCCGTTTAGAGGCTGTCCTGAAATCGTGATCACTTCGGTGTTCGATACTCCCGCAGGAGATCGATCTCCGCGGCAAACTCATGCTCGAGTTGCTGGCGCAAATCTGCGGACAGAGCAGCTCTTGGACGTCTTACGATATTTCTTTCCTTAAGCCACGAGAGAACACCATAACCGCGCCGCAACCCCAGCCGCCTTTTCAGATGACCGGCCTTCGCGATCAGGCGAGATGCGACGGGAGAGACCGGAAGCTTGGACGTGTTCTGGGCCTGAAGCTGCAGCTCGCCTGCGCAGTCTCTCACTCCAAGAAAGTCGAAGATGCGCGAGAGGGTCGAAACGGGATCATGTGACAGATCCTCCAGCCACACCAGATGAACCCGGGAACGATCCAGTTGCCGGAGCATCCGCTGAAGCTGGCTGCCGAGCGTACAGGCCTCGTAATAGTCGAAGTACTTCTTCTCCACGAAACCGGGCAGATCAGGTTGCTGAGCCCCTTTTCGAGCGCGAATGGCCCACGCTTCAGCGAAGTTTGAGATGGTCTCCTCACCGTTGATCACGTGCTCAGAGTGAAGCGCATAGGCCATATCGACCGGGTCCCGCAAACAGACGATGTATTTCGCAGAGCCGCCGCTGAACACCTCGATGTTTCGTACCGCGGTTTCAGAATGCAGATACCAGACCGAGGCTTCGCCGACGGCCTTGTAGTGTCCTCGTTCCTTCGGAAAGAAAGTCGCGTAATCCTCGAGCGACTGCACTCGTCTCACCTGCGCATCCGTGTTGAAGAAGTGAAGCTCCTTCTCCGGGCTCATGAAGACTTCCGGATGCTGGCCGAGCCAGTTGGCAACCGACGTCGTCCCGCATTTCGGAGCGCCAGCAATGAAGAAGTCAGGCTTGATCATCTCGTGCCCATGGATGGAGGCCCATAGCGGAACTGTCCATCCTCAACAGCTTCCGCACATGCAGGCATAGGGTCGCGTTCCAGAACAGGGTCGTAAGGGCGGAGGCGATCGAAGCGCCGAGAATGCCGAAAGTTGGGATCAGGCCGATATTCAGAAGGACGGAGATGACAGCGGCCTTGAAGAAAGTCCTGGCGACGACCTTTTCGTGTCCGCACATGTCGAGAAGGATTGCCACCGCCCCGAAACCGGAATTTATCAGCCCGCCAACGAGAAGAATTATCAGCGGAATGGTCGCGGCCTCGTAGCCGGGTCCGAAGACCAGACTGACGACCGTTCCTCCAAAGATGCTGAGAAATAGGAAGATCAGGACGCCGCACATCAAACCCAGTCGAGCGAAGCGCGTGATGAGGTCCCGGTGATCTGAGAGCTGGTTTCGTGTGTGAAGCTCGGAAATCTTTGGCTGCAACACCGTATTGAAGATCGTGACCGGGAGCAGGCTCAGGATCGACAGGGTCACGGCGGCTTTGTAGATGCCTGCTTCGGCGCTCCCGAGAAACGCCCCGAGAAGAATGACATCGAGATGCTTGATCGAAACGCTCAAGATCGACGAAAGCCAGAAGCGTGAACCGGAGATCATCCACTGCCTGGCTTCAGACGTTCTCCAACGGCGCGTTCTGTCGGCTCCAAATGAGAGCAGCACGAGAACGAGGCTCGCAGAAAATGCGGTGACGGCGCTTGCGAGCAAAAGGTTGAGCGCAAGTTCCGCGGTGAGAGCAGTCTCACTGATCAGAAGCAGGCTAAGCAGCACGAGCATGCTGGCCGGGCGGAAAAGGTTCTCCGGCAAATGGCTCAATACGGCTTTGCCGACCCCCCTAACTGTGGCTGCCTGCAATCCGGTCAGCGCAAAAACAAGCGCGAGGGGCAGACTTGCGAGGGCAAGACCGGGTGTAAGCGCCCCGTCGCCCAGCAGATAGGCTGCGAGGATCAGACCGCCGGCGACGAGACTAAAGATCAGAAGGATCAAACCGTTGGACCAGAGCCAGAGAAAACGGAGTTGACTGTCGCTTTGGCTGACTCTCAGCCGCGCCGCCTCGCGAACCACAAGCGATGGCAATCCGAACTGCAGAACCGCTGATGTGATGAAGGCAAAGGACAAAGCGACACTGTAGATGCCGAAGCCCTCAGGCCCCAGTTCGCGGGCAAGCAAGGCAGCGATCAAGGCGGACAGAACAAGGCCCAATCCCACGGCAAGGGTGGAGAGAGAGCCGGATCTGAACAACGCCCTGAAGGCGCTGACGACGTCGTCGTTCATTTATGCCCCTGACAGCCGGGTCGGCACTTCGTGCGTTCAAGCTTCGAGCCAGAGAGCCGAATGGCCCATAACGTTCGGATGAATCCCCTCCTCGGGCTAACAGGAACCGTCTAGCGCCTCAAGCAAGGTGGGTCAGGACACGATCAGTGATGCCCTGAAACAAGAGTTGCTCCGGCCAGACTGTCCTCCATCAGCCGCATCGAGATGCATACGTGAAAGGTGGCCGCAGCGCCGGAGGGAGTCGTTCTGAGTTGTTGACGCCTTGGGAGAGTTCGATTTCGGTCCCGGGGCCTCTTCGCCTCTCCAGCGGCAGCGCTGTTGCTCCGTCGAGGTTGCGCCGTGCACACGGCATGTGCGCTAGAGGCGGCGCAGATAGATCGCGTATTCCGTGTTGGGCACGCGCGAGAGGAAGACCGCGCGCTCTTGGCGCTTCTGCGCGGCGAAGACCCGGCGGAGTTCCGGCCCGAGCCACCGCCCCACCACATCGCTTTCGTCGAGCCGGCGCTCGGCGGCCCACCAGGATAGCGGCAGGGGAAGTCCGTCTTCGGGCCGGGCCTCGCCGGTTACGGGCGGTGGTGGGCTGCTCTGCCGCTCGACCCCCTCCAGCGCGCCAGCCAGCACCGCCGCGGCGACCAGATAGGGGTTTGCGTCCGAGCCTGCGGTGCGGTGCTCGATCCGCGCCGAGGGCCCGCTGGTCGACGGCATCCGGATTGCGGTGCCCCGGTTGTCCAGCCCCCAAGCCGCCACCACCGGCGCATAGGTGCCCGGCGCCAGCCGCCGATAGCTGTTCGGATGCGGCGCGAAGACCAGCATGAAATCGCCCATCGTCTCGATCATCCCGCCGATGGCATGCTCTGCGATCGCCGAGACGCCTTCTTCGGCCGCCAGCAGATTGGCCCCGCCCTTGTGCAGCAG
Organism: Pseudomonadota bacterium; assembly: GCA_039180675.1. Lineage (GTDB taxonomy): Bacteria > Pseudomonadota > Alphaproteobacteria > Rhodobacterales > Rhodobacteraceae > Thermohalobaculum. The sequence continues at coordinate 61,095 of JBCDDC010000014.1, forward strand.
ACTGACATGCATGTGCAGGCCCGAGCCGGACTGGTCGCCATAGGGTTTCGGCATGAAGCTCGCGTCCATCCCATGCTTGCGGGCAACCCCGCGGATCGCGCGCTTGAGCGTGACCATGTGATCGGCCGCGGCGACCGCATCGGCGACATGGCCGAGGTTCATCTCGAACTGGCCCGGTCCGAACTCCGCGATCACGGTGTCTGCCGGGGCGCCGAGCGTGCGGGCCGCCTCGCCGATCTCATCGAGGATCGCCGCGAAGGAATGCGTCACATCCATCATGTAGATCTGCGCCTCGTCCAGCCGGGTGCCGGAGCGGGGGTCAAGCGGCGGCCGCGGCTCGGCCGGGTCGATCAGGTAGAATTCCAGCTCCAGCGCCACGACCGGGGTGAACCCGCGCTTGACCGCCTCGTCGCGGACCCGGGTCAACACCTGCCTCGGGTCATAGTCGCAGGGGCTCTCGCCATCCTCCGCCGTGATCTGCACCTGAACCTGCGCCATCGGGATCACGGACCAGGGCATGGCCGCGAGCGTCCCCGCAACCGGCACCAGAACCCCGTCCGGATCGCCGCGTTCGAGCGCGATTTCCGCCTCCGCCACGTCCTCGCTGAAGATGTCGAGCGCATAGCTGGAGACTGGCATCTTCATCGTGCCCTTCGCCAGCTTCTCCAGCATCTCGATCGGCACGATCTTGCCGCGCGACTGGCCGTTCAGATCGACGATGAAGACCTCGGCACTGCGGATCTCGGGATGCGCTGCGCGCAGCGCGGCGAGGTCGTCTGCGAAGCTCATACCCGCCCCCGGCAGCGCGCGTAGAGGCAGACCAGCTCCAACGCCAGCGTCGCGCCCGCAAGCGCGGTGATCTGGCCGTGGTCATAGGCGGGCGCGACCTCGACCAGGTCCATGCCTTTGAGGTCGATACCCCCCAGGCGGCGCAGGATCTCCTTCGCCTGCCAGGTGCTCGGCCCGCCACAGACCGGGGTGCCGGTGCCGGGCGCGTAGGCCGGATCGAGGCAGTCGATGTCAAAGGTCAGGTAGGCCCGGTTGTCGCCAACCACCTCCTTGATCGCGGCCACGGTCGCGTCGATCCCGTTTTCCTGCAGCCAGTTGCCGTCGCGGATGTGAAAGCCCATGGGCTCGTCATTGGTGGTCCGCAGCCCGATCTGGATCGAGCGTGACGGGTCGACCAGCCCCTCCTCCGCCGCGCGGCGGAACATGGTGCCGTGGTCGATCCGGTCCTCGTTGTCCGAACCCCATGTGTCGGAATGCGCGTCGAAGTGGATCAGGCTCAGACCGTTTCCATGCTTCGCCGCATGCGCTTTGAGCGCGGGGTAGGAGATGAAATGGTCCCCGCCAATGCAGAGTGTCGCCGCCCCGGCGCCGTGGATTGTCTCCAGAGCCTCGGTGATGAGGTCAGGCACCTTCTCCGGATGCCCGTGGTCCCAGACGAGATCGCCCCAGTCGACCACCCGCATCGTCTCGAACGGGTCGAACTCCGATGGCCACGCCCGCTCCCATGCCAGGTTGGTCGATGCCTCGCGCACCGCCCGCGGCCCGAACCGGCATCCAGGGCGATTGGTGACCGCGGTGTCGAACGGCACGCCAACCACGGCCAGGTCCACACCCTCCAGCGTTCTCGCAAATCGGCGGCGGCAAAAGCTGAGCGCACCGGAGAACATCGGCTCGTCATGCGCCGCATGCGCGTCGCCATCCGCAGTGAACGCATAATCGCGGCGATACGGCTCGAAAGGGTCGGACATGGTGGGCTCGCGATTGACTTCCGCTTTTTGTGATCACAAATTACGCTGTGATGCAAGCTTTGGACGAGTATAGCGCGGCCGACCTGCCAACGCACGAACGGGTCTATCGGGCGCTCCGGGATACGATCCTCGACGGCGCGCTGGCGCCGGGCGAAGCGCTGACCCTGCGCGGGATCGCCGATCGCCTCTCCGTCTCCATGACTCCGGCGCGGGAGGCTGTGCGTCGCCTGGTCGCCGAACGCGCGCTCGAGATGACCGCCTCGGGGCGGATCCTGATCCCGAGCCCGGGGCCCGAGCGGCTGGAGGAACTTTTCACCGCCCGGCGCCTGCTCGAGCCCGAGCTGGCGCGCCGCGCGGTGAGAGACAATAACAAGGGGCTTCACAGCCAAATGGCGGCGATCAACACGGCGATGAACCGCGACATGGAAGGCGGTGACCCGGTCGGGTACATCCGCAACAACACGAGCTTCCACCGCGTGCTCTATCAGGCGGCGGAGGCGCCCGCGCTGCTTGCTCTCGTCGAGTCCGTCTGGCTCCAGACCGCGCCGATGATGCGCCGGGTCTATGGCAGGCTCGGCACCGGTGACCTGGCCGATTATCACGAAGCGGCGCTCGACGCCCTGGCGGCCGGCGATGCCGAGGCGCTTGCCGCGGCGATCGAGGCCGACGTGGCCCAGGGCCGCGATCTTCTGCGTCAGGCGCATACTTGACTTATCCGATTTTGTGATCACAAAATCGCGTTCCGCTGGAAAGGAACCCACGCATGTCGACCGCTCTCAACCTCCGCCCGACCGCCGAGTATCAGGCCATGGACGGCGCCCATCACTGGCATCCGTTCACCGATACGGCCGATCTCGCAGCCAAGGGCGCGCGGGTCATCGTCAAGGCCGAGGGCTGCTGGCTGACCGACAGCGACGGCAACCGGATCCTCGACGGGATGGCGGGCCTCTGGTGCGTGAATGTCGGCTATGGCCGCGAGCGGATTGTCGAGGCGGTCGCGCGTCAGATGCGCGAGCTGCCCTATTACAACACCTTCTTCCAATCGACCCATCCCCCGGCAGCGGAGTTCTCAGAGGCGCTCTGCCAAGTGGCGCCCGCGCATATGAACCGGGTGTTTTTCACTAATTCGGGCTCGGAGTCGAACGACACGGTGTTTCGCATCGCCAGGGTCTATTGGGATTGCCTGGGCAAGCCGGAGAAGAAGCTCTTCATCGGGCGGTGGAACGGCTACCACGGCTCGTCGGTCGCAGCCCTCAGCCTAGGCGGCATGAAGGGGATGCACGACCAATCCGGCCTGCCGATGAACGGCGTCGTGCACATCAACCAGCCCTACTGGTTCGGCGAAGGCCGCAACATGACGCCGGAGGAATTCGGCCTCGCCCGTGCCCGCGAACTGGAGGATAAGATCCTCGAGGTCGGCGCCGAGAATGTCTGCGCCTTCATCGGCGAACCGATCCAAGGGGCAGGGGGCGTAATCATCCCGCCCGAGACCTACTGGCCTGAGATCCAGCGCATCTGCCGCAAATACGACATCCTTCTGGTGGCCGACGAGGTGATCTGCGGTTTCGGCCGCACCGGCAATTGGTGGGGGTCCGAGACATTCGGCATCGAGCCTGACCTCATGCCGATCGCCAAGGGTATGACGTCTGGCTACATCCCGATGGGCGGCGTCTTCATCTCCGACCGCGTGGCGGGGCCGGTGATGGAACACGCGGGCGAATTCATCCACGGCTACACCTATTCCGGCCACCCGGCAGCCTGCGCGGCGGGGCTCGAGAACCTCAGGATCATGCAAGAAGAACGACTGATCGAGCGCGCGCGCGATACGATCGGCCCGTATCTGCAGGCGAAATGGAGGACGCTCGCCGATCACCCGCTGGTCGGCGAGGCCCGCATGACCGGCATGATCGGCGCGCTGGAACTGGTGAAAGACAAGGGGACCATGGAGCGCTTCCCGGATGAAGGCGCCACTGGCACCCGCGCCCGCGACATCTCGGTCGCCAACGGGCTGGTGATGCGCGCCGTGCGCGACACGATGCTGATCTCACCCCCCTTGATCCTGACCGAGGACGAGGCGGACATCCTGGTCGACCGCGCCCGGCAAACCCTCGATGACCTCGCCACCGAGATCCTCTGAGTATGAGGGCAGCCCGTCCAACCGCTGGCTGTCTGTCCCCTCCCCCTTCAGGGGGGAGGGCTAGGGAGGGGGTGCGCGCCCGCATCGGGCGCCTTCAAAAGGTGTATGCGCGCAAGCGCATTCCGCTTGGTTCGCCCCGCTGATGACCGGATACCTGACCGCCAACGACCGGCCTGGCGAACATGCCGAGAGCTGGTATGCGGCGACCGCCGGGCCGTTCCCGGACCATCCAGTACTCGGCGAAGACACAAGCGCCGAGGTCTGCGTGATCGGTGGCGGCTTTGCCGGTCTCTCCACCGCACTCCATCTGGCCGGGCAGGGCGTCGATGTCATGGTGCTGGAGGCGAACCGCATCGGATGGGGTGCGTCGGGCCGCAATGGCGGCCAGCTCGGTTTCGGCCAGCGCAAGGGGCCGGAGGCCTATGAAAAGGTCATCGGCAAGGCCAGTGCGCGCCGCGTCTGGAGCCTCGGCAACTCCGCCAACCAGCTTGTCCGCGATTTGATCCGCGAGCATCAGATCGAGTGCGAACTCGTCGAGAACGGCTACCTCGACGCCGCCATTCGCCCCGCCCATGCCCGCGACTTTCGCGACTATCCCGCTTTCCTCGCCGATGAATACGGGCATGAGACCGCGCGCTATGTCGAGCGGGAGGAGATGGCAGAGATGCTCGGCACCACGGCCTATCACGGCGGCATTTTCGACACCCGCGGCGCCCACCTCCATCCGCTGAAATACGCGCTCGGTCTCGGCCGGGCGGCGCATGCGAAAGGCGCACGCATCCACGAACGCAGCCGGGTGACAAAGGTCAGCCTGGGCTTGGTCGAGACGGAAACCGGAACGGTCCGAGCCGACCATATCGTCCTCGCCATGAACGGCTATATCGACGGGCTGGTGCCAAAGGCCGCGCGGCGGACCATCGCCATCAACAACTTCGTCGCGGCCACAGAACCGCTGGGCGAGACCCGCGCGTGGCAGGTCATCCGCGACAACATCGCGGTCTGCGACAGCAAGTTCGTTCTGAACTACTTCCGCCTGACGCCGGATCACCGCCTGCTCTGGGGCGGGGGGGAGAGCTATGGCCGCCGCTTCCCCCGCGATATCCCGGGGCTCGTCCGGCGCGCGATGCTCGAGATCTTTCCGCAACTCGGCGACGTGCCCTTCACCCATGCCTGGGGCGGCACGCTGGCAATCACGGCGCCGCGCTTTCCGGTCTTCAAGGAGTGGGAGGGCCGCCTGTGGTCCATCTCCGGCTGGTCCGGATCGGGCATCCATATGGCAACGATGGGTGGAAAGGCTGTCGCCGACGCGATCCGCGGTGACCGCGCCGATTGGGAAATGATGTCAAACCTACCAGTCCCGCCCTTCCCGGGGGGCGACTGGTTCCGCGCACCGCTCGTCGCGGCCGCGATGACGTGGTACGGATTTCGCGACCGGCTTTAGATCATGCCGAGTGCGCGTCTCCCCGTGCCCGTCAGGTTCAGCGTTCCCATCTCGACCATCGCGAGGCCTAGCCGAATAAGCTTGGAGATCGCGGTCATGGGAAGCTTGTCAGGATTTCCGCCCCGGCCGATACGCTTCAAGCACGCTTTTTCGTCGGCCGACAGCTGATCCAGCAGATCAGAGGTTTTACACATTTGCCCGTTGCCTCTTCTGTGTCGCAGCATTGTCCATGCCCCATACATGGGCCCTACGATCACGGTAAAAAACTAACGTGGCGAAAATGATGACAGTACTGGATTGATATGCAAGGCCGCTATGAAGTTAATGCATAGTTATTGGCGCCAGAATGTTTCTTTTAAGCCACTGTTTTTAGGGGAGTAATCAGAAGGAGGGTGTCCAGGCGGGTTAGCCCCAGCCTTCAACTCCCCGTGAGGCGCGTGATCAGATGTCACAAAACGCAACATCATTGTGACAAAAATGTGCCGTGGCGGCACAGAGCGGCTCAGCTCTTTGAGAGGGTCTGGCCCTTGTCGCTCACCAGCGACTCGATTGCGTTCGCGAGGTCCTCGTCCTGAATGTTGATCACCCCTCGCGCGACCCGCAGATCATGGGCGCGGCGCAGCACCTCCGCGTGGGTATGCCCCTCCGGCGGCTCGAATTTGTAGGAGGCAAGCTCGATCCGGTGCCCGCAGGGTTCGCGGAAGTAGAGCGACCACATGAACCCGCGATCCACCGGGCCGGAGTGCCGGATCCCCCGCTCAGTCAGCCGCTCGAGCGCCATCTGCCAGGTCGCGAGGCTCACATTGAACGCGATATGGTGGGTCGAGCCGGTATGATCGGGCACCGGTCCCTCCGGTGAGCGGCTCTCCTCGGTGAAGATCGTGATCAGCCGCCCGTCGCCCGGGTCGAAATAGAGATGGTTGATCTCGGGCTCGTCGAGATTGGGCTGCTCGAAGACGAAGGGCATGCCCAGAACGCCCTCCCAGAAATCGATCGAGGTCTGCCGGTCAGCCCCGTTCAGCGTGATGTGGTGCACACCCTGTGTCTGGATCCGTTTCATCGCAGCCTCCTGAAAGTCACCTGCCTCTAACCTGCACCGCCGCGCGGCCGGGTCAACCGCCTCACACTTGGTGTACACCGGGTCTTGAACTAGGCTGCGGAGGCATTCCCGCAGAAGGAAATACCCGATGACAGAGCCGCGCCGTTTCGACCACATCGTCGTGGTCGTGCATGATCTCGACAGGGCAGCCGCCCGCTATGAGGCGATGGGTTTCACGCTTACGCCGAGAGCGCGGCATCCCGACCATATGGGCACCTCGAACCGGCTGATCCAGTTCGCCGATCGGACCTTCATCGAGCTTCTCGAGATCGACCGGCCCGAGAGCTGCGCGCCCCACGGCCCCCGGTTCTTCAGCTTCGGCCAGCACGCGCAAAGCTTCCTGACGGAAGGCGAGGGGATCGCGATGATGGTCTATGCGGGCGAGGATGCCCCCGGCGATGCGGGCACCTTTGCCGCCGCGGGCCTCGGCAGCTTCGACCCGTTCGATTTCGGCCGCAAGGCGACGCTGCCAGATGGCCGCGAGGTCGAGGTCGGCTTCAGCCTCGCCTACGCACTGCCGCCCGGGCTCGGGCGCTCGGGCTTCTTCACCTGCCACAACCGGTTCCCCGAGAACTTCTGGAAACCGGATTTCCAGGTCCATGCCAACGGCGCGACCGGGATGGCGGAGGTCTGCCTCGCGGTCGACGCACCAGCGGAAACAGCAGTTACTGTCCAGGTCATCTCGGGGGCCACGGCGGAGCAGGTCGAGGGCGGCCTCGTGTTTCCAACGGGCACCGGACAGAGGTTTCTCGCCCTGACCCCAGCCACGATCGCCGGGATGACGGGTCTGACCGCGCCAGCGGCACCAGGCTTTGCCGGGGTCGGCATCACGGGGATGACAGGCGGGATCGTTGCGCCAACAGACGCCTGCGGGCTCTTCCTACGCCCGCTCTGAGACCGGCTCCATGAGATCCAGCGCGTAGTACCGCACTGTCTTCCCGCGCCCGGCCAGTTCCGCCTCGCCCACCACATCGAAGCCGAGCGCTGCGTGGAACCGGTCCGATCCCGGATTGGGCGGGTGGGAGTTCACCTCGCAGACTGCCACTTTATGGCCCTCCGCCCGCGCCGCCGCGAAGAACGCCGCATAGAGCGCCTCGGCATGGCCCTGCCTGCGATGCGCCGCGTCGATCGCGATCCGGTCGATATAGACGAAGCGGTCATAGCGCTCTCGAAACCACAGGAAGTTCGGGCTGTCATAGGGCGCGTCCTGATCGAAGGTCAGCAGAAACCCGGCCTCGGGATCTGCGACGAAGGCCCGGAATGCGGCCTCGGCCAGTTCCGCCAGCCGGTCGCGGGTCAGGGGCGACAGCTCCCGCTCATGCACCCTGTTCAACGCAAGCACCCAATCGAGATCCCCTTGCGCCAGCGGGCGCGGGCTCACGCCACGGTCTCCGGGCGCGGGTAGAGCTGGTTCATCGGCACCGACTTCCCGTTCGGCTGCACCAGCCGCACGTGATGGCGCCTGAGCTGGCGCGGCTCCGGCACCCCGCAGCTATGGGCGATCATTTCCACCTCCTTGATCACCGACTTCGCGTAGGAGGAGACGTTCTTGTACTTCTCTCGCGGCACCAGCCCCTTTTGCAGATGCGGGTTGTGGGTGGTGATCCCGGTCGGGCAGGTGTTCTTGTTGCATTTCAGCGCCTGAATACAGCCGAGCGAGAACATGAACCCCCGGGCCGAGACCACGAAATCCGCACCCGTGGCCAGCGCCCAGGCGACATCGCCCGGATTGACCAGCTTGCCCGAGGCGATCAGCCGGATCCGATCACGCAGGCCGTGGCGGTAGAGCAGGTCCGAGACGATCGGCAGCGCCTCGCGCACCGTCAGCCCGACCAGGTCCATCAATGGCATCGGCGCGGCGCCGGTGCCGCCATCGCCCCCGTCGATGGTGATGAAATCGGGTGCGCTCTCCTCGCCGCGTATCTGGATCTCGGCGATCATCTCCTCCAGCCACTCCGTGCCGCTGATCACGGTCTTGAATCCCACCGGTTTGCCCGTGACCTCCCGGACGCGTTGGACGAAGTCCAGCAGCTCGCCCACATGGCTGATCTCGGTGTGCCGGTTGGGCGAGATCGACGCCTCGCCGATCGGGATGCCCCGGATCTCCGAGATCTTCTTGGTCACCTTGTCGCCCGGCAGGATGCCGCCCTTGCCCGGCTTCGCCCCCTGGCTCAGCTTGACCTCGAACATGCGGATCTGGGGATAGGCCGCCACCTTGGCCAGCTGCCGGTCCGAAAGCCGCCCATCGTCATCCCGGACCCCGTATTTCGCGGTGCCGATCTGAAAGACGATGTCGCATCCCCCCTCGAGATGCCAGTCGCTCAGCCCGCCCTCGCCGGTGTTGTACCAGACGCCCGCTTCCGCCGCTCCCCGGCTCAGGGCCTTGACTGCCGGGCGCGACAGCGCGCCGAAGCTCATGCCGGAGATGTTGAAGAACGACGGCGCCGAGAATGGTCTGCGGCAATAGGGGCCGATCTGCATCGGCTCGGATTTCGCGTAATCCTTGTCCAGCGGCGGGAAGGCGGCGTTGACGAAGATCGGCGTGCCCGTCACAGCCAGGCTGCGGGTCGAGCCGAAGGCTACCGTATTGTCCTTGCCCGATGTCGCCCGCGCGATCCAGTTGCGCTGCGCCCGGTTGAACGGCATCTCCTCGCGGTCCATGGCGAAGAAATACTGCCGGAAGAACTCGCCAAGCTCGGTGAAGATGTCCCGGAACCGGCCGAGCACCGGGAAGTTGCGCCGCACCGCATCGCGGGTCTGCAACCGGTCGATCACGAACATGATTAAGACAACTAGTACGCCTATGCCGACTGCGGTGACAAAAAGCGTCGCGAGCAGGTCGAGCCCCGCGGCGACGAAATCAGTAAACCACATGAGTAAGGCCTCCCGTCGAAGTGTTGACGGGGAATAGTCTAGAGCAGGCTCCCACGCTGAACTCCAGACTCAGGGGTCAGTATTTGATCCCCCAGCGCTGATAGAGAAAGCTCATCAGCCAGGCGGGCCCGATCATCAGGAACTGCACGTCCTTCAGGAAGCTCGGCTTCTTGCCCTCGATCTTGTGCCCCCAGAACTGCCCAACCCAGGCAATGACGAAAACGCCGAGTGCGAATTGCCAGAGCGGCAGGTTCCACGACGCCTCGTAGAGGATGATCAGATGCACGCAGATCAGAGCGAAGACCGCGAAGCCGACGGCGAGCGCGGGCGAGAGCACGATATAATAGAGCAGCGAGGCGGCCAGCAGAATCGTCGCCCAGTTCACATACCAGATGCCGAACGGGCTCGGGATCGACCAGAAGAGCGCGATCACGGTCCAGACGATCACCGGCACGCAGATCCAGTGCACCGCCTTGTTCGTCTCGTTCTGATGGCTTTCGCCATACTCGGCGAGCAGGCGATCGATCGTTCGCGTGGTCGTGTCGGACATGGCGGCCTCCTTTCCTCTGTGCTCCTTACTGATCCGCACACCGATCGCGAGTCAACCGCTTCTCCGGATGACGTAACGTTCCGTGCGGGTTGGCCCGGGCAACAAAAAAGGGGCCCGAAGGCCCCTGGTCGTCTGTCGCTGTGTCAGACTCGCGTCAGGCAGCAACCTTCGCGCGGCGGCGCAGAACGATCCCCATGCCCGCCAGACCGGTCAGCAGCAGCACCCCGCCAGCAGGAAGAGGAACAGCTTGCACTGTAACGCCTGCCAACTCGCTCGTACCGCCGCCAGCGATCGATATATCAAGCCGATAGTCAGCAGCCGTGGTTCCAGCACCGACCAACAGCGGGTTGGCGAATGCAAGGGTCTCCGCAACACCAGAGGTGAAACTGCCGGATCCGATCGATGTCTCGACTCCGGTCACATCAAACAGTTCGAAGTCGAACGTCGTGAAAGCAGCCGAGTCCGAAGGCGAGAAGAACGATGTCAGAAGGATAACCTCGGTATTCCCGTCCCCGGTCGAGAACGAAAAACTCGCGTCGAGCAGTGTTCCCACGTCGTCGTTGAACACGGCATCGCCGTTATCACCCGAGGCAAAAAAGTTGTCGAAAGTCTGTCCAGAGATCGAGTCGGCAAACACCGAAACAGCGCCCGCATTCATCGGCAGTGCCAATGCTGCGAAACCAGCGATCAAAAAGGTCCTCAATCCCACCTCGAAACTCCTTGCACAAAACCATAGCCCGCGCAGATTGCGCTCCGTAGAAGAGACTATCCGCCAGCAACCATGGTTTTGCAACCCTTAATTCCGCCAAATTGTGCTCTGCAAACGTGCCATTTTGGGCCGTTTCCCCTTGACTTAGCGAGGATCGCTCTGATGAGCAGGGCTGTGCCCGCCGGGGAGCGACTCACGCCGGGTGGGCACGGATCAGTGCACAATGGCCGCCTTGGGCCGCGCCCGTTCGCCGAGGATCAGTTCCTCGCCATCGGATCCCACAACCAGCGTGTCGCCGTCCTTTAGCGAGCCGTCCAGCAGCATCTCGGCCAGCGGGTCCTGCAGCGCTTTCTGGATCACGCGCTTCAGCGGGCGGGCGCCGTAGGCCGGGTCGTAACCCCGGTTGGCGAGCCATTCCATTGCCTCATCGTCCAGATCCAGCGTGATTTTCCTGGGCTCCAGCCGCTTCATCAGACCTGCAAGCTGGATGCTCACGATACCCGCCATGTGGCTGCGCGAAAGCCGCTCGAACAGGATGATCTCGTCGAGCCGGTTCAGGAACTCGGGCCGGAAGCTGGCGCGCACGATCTCCATCACCTGGTCCTCGGCGTCATGGGCCGAGGCGCCATCCGGCAGCGCCGTCAGGAACTCGGCACCGAGGTTCGAGGTCAGGATGACGATCGTGTTCTTGAAATCCACGGTCCGCCCCTGGCCATCGGTCAGGCGGCCTTCGTCCAGCACTTGGAGCAGCACGTTGAAGACATCGCCATGCGCCTTCTCGATCTCGTCGAACAGAATCACCTGGTAGGGCCGGCGGCGGACGGCTTCGGTCAGAACGCCACCCTCGTCATAGCCGACATAACCGGGAGGGGCGCCGATCAGCCGCGCGACCGAGTGCTTCTCCATAAATTCCGACATGTCGATGCGCACCATCGCCTGATCGTCGTCGAACAGGAACTCGGCCAGCGCCTTCGTCAGCTCGGTCTTGCCGACTCCGGTGGGGCCAAGGAACAGGAACGACCCCATCGGCCGGTTCGGGTCCGACAGCCCGGCGCGGGAGCGGCGCACGGCGCGGGAGACGGCCGAGACCGCGTCCGATTGACCGATCACGCGCAGGCCGATCTGATCCTCCATCTGCAAGAGCTTCTCGCGCTCGCCCTCAAGCATCTTGTCGACCGGAATGCCGGTCCAGCGCGAGACGACACCCGCGATATGCTCGGGCGCGACCGCCTCTTCGACCATGACGTCACCCACATCGGCCTGTTCGGCCTCGGCAAGCTGCTTCTCCAGATCCGGGATCAGGCCGAATTGCAGACGGCCCGCTTCGCCCAGGTTGCCCTGGCGCTTGGCGATCTCAAGCTGCCCGCGTGCTTCGTCGAGCTGCTCCTTCAGCGACGAGGCGGCACCCAGCTTGTCCTTTTCCGCCTGCCAGCGCGCGGTCAGCGCGGCGGATTCTTCCTCCAGCTCGGCCAGTTCGGCCTCGAGCTTCGCCAGCCGGTCGCCGGAGGCCTCGTCGGTCTCTTTCTTCAGCGCTTCCGCCTCAATCTGCTTTTGCAGGATATCGCGGTCGAGCGCATCGAGCTCCTCGGGCTTCGAATCCACCTCCATGCGCAGGCGAGAGGCTGCCTCATCCATCAGATCGATCGCCTTGTCCGGCAGGAACCGGTCGGTGATGTAGCGGTTCGAGAGCGTCGCGGCGGCCACCAGCGCGGAGTCGGTGATCCGCACCCCGTGGTGCACCTCGTACTTCTCTTTAATGCCGCGCAGGATCGAGATCGCGTCCTCGACCGTCGGCTCAGAGATGAAGACCGGCTGGAATCGCCGGGCCAGCGCCGCATCCTTCTCCACATGCTTGCGGTACTCGTCGAGCGTGGTCGCGCCGACGCAGTGCAGCTCACCCCGCGCCAGCGCAGGCTTCAAGAGGTTCGACGCGTCCATCGCGCCGTCGGCCTTTCCGGCGCCGACCAGCGTGTGCATCTCGTCGATGAAGAGGATGATGCCCCCGGCGGCGGCCTGCACCTCGGCGAGCACGGCCTTCAGCCGCTCCTCGAACTCGCCGCGGTACTTCGCACCGGCGATCAGCGCGCCCATGTCGAGCGCCATGAGCGACTTGTCCTTCAGACTTTCCGGCACGTCGCCATTGACGATGCGGATGGCGAGGCCCTCAGCAATGGCGGTCTTGCCCACGCCGGGCTCACCGATCACGACCGGGTTGTTCTTCGTGCGCCGGGACAGCACCTGCACGATGCGGCGGATCTCCTCATCCCGGCCGATCACCGGGTCGATCCGCCCCTCGCGGGCATCCTCGGTCAGGTCGCGGGCGTATTTCTTGAGGCTGTCGAAACTGTCCTCGGCACTGGCGCTGTCCGCCGTCCGCCCCTTGCGGATATCGTTGATCGCGGCGTTGAGCGATTGCGGCTCGACACCCGCGCTCGACAGCACGCTCGCCGCCTCGGTGCCCTTGGCCAGCGCCAGCGCCGTCAGAATCCGCTCGGCGCTCACATAGGAGTCGCCCGCCTTCTGGGCGATCGTCTCCGCCTCGGCCAGCACTTTTGCCAGCTTCGGGTCCATGTAGACCTCGCTGTTGCCGGTCACTTTCGGCGTCTTGGCGAGTGCCGCATCGACGCCCTGCAGCGCGTGGCGCGCATCGCCACCTGCGGCGTTGATCAGGTTGGCGGCCAGGCCCTCATTGTCGTCCAACAGCGCCTTGAGCAGATGTTCGGGGGTCAGGCGCTGATGGTCCTCCCTCAGCGCGATGGTTTGCGCGGCCTGCAGAAATCCCCGCGCGCGGTCGGTGAACTTATCCAAGTTCATCACTGTCTCCTTTCAGCACGATCCGCCCGGCGCCCGTGTGCGGCACGTCCAGGCCTCGCCATGTCGTGAAGGCAGCCTCGGGGGCCTGCCCAAATGGCATGTGGGATTTCAGCAACGGGTGTGCAAGATCGTAACGGTCCGATTACGCTTCTCCGGCACAAGACCGCTATGCGCTGGGCACTCCCCCTTCTGCTGGCCGCCGCTCAAGCCTCCGGTCAGTCTTTGCCGGATTGCAATATCGAGCCGTCCGAACGGGCGCGGGCGACTTGCCTCGACCTCGAAGGCGAGATCCGGATCGAGCTCATGCAGATCCGCATCGAGACGCTGATCGGCGGCATACAGGGCTCGACGCCCGATGCACAGCGGCTTTTTGAGCAGGCGATCCTCGCCGATCAAGACGCCTGGCGGGCCGAGACGGAGGCACGCTGCGATGGGCTCGATCAGCGCCTCGACAGCGCGCTGTGCCTCATCGACGCGGTTGCGGCGCGAGAGGTGCAACTCGACGAGGCCCTGGAGCCGCTGGAGGCGCAAACCGAAGGCGTGCCTTTCGTGACCAACGGGGTCGAGGTCTTCGTGCCGCTCGATGGCGAGCCGCCGGAGCCCTTCCTCACCCTCGAAGATATCTTGACGCCCCGCTGATGCTGCGCCACTCCGGCCCCGGACAATGGCGGGAGGATGGATATGGCGGATGACCGGCTGATCGTGGCGCTCGATGTGCCGAACGCGCTGGCGGGCGAGGAACTGGTCGACCGGATCGGCGATCAGGTGAGCTTCTACAAGATCGGGCTCGGCATGCTGACCGGCGGCGGCCTCGCACTGGCGATGGAGCTGAAAGACAAGGGCAAGCGGGTCTTCCTCGACATGAAGCTCTTCGACATCGGCGCGACGGTGGAGAAGGCGGTGGCGGGGCTCGCGCAGTTCGATCTCGATTTTCTGACCGTGCATGGCGACCCGCAGGTGGTCAGTGCCGCAGTCGAGGGGCGAGGAGACAAGGGTCTTAAGATCCTCGGCGTGACGATCCTGACCTCGCTCGACCGGGGCGATCTCGACCGGATGCTGATCCGGGATGGCGCGGTGCAGGATCTGACCGTCGAAAGGGCCCGCCTGGCGCTCTCCGCCGGGGCCGATGGCGTGATCGCCAGCCCGCAGGAGGCGGCCCTGATCCGCGCCTTGCCGGAGGCTGCGGGCAAGTTGATCGTCACCCCCGGCGTGCGCCCGGCAGGCGCGGCGCTCGGCGATCAGAAACGGGTCGCCACCCCGGCGCAGGCGCTGGCCGACGGGGCCGATCACATCGTCGTCGGCCGCCCGGTCTGGGCGGCGGAGGATCCAAAATCGGCGGCGGCGGCCATCCTGGCCGAGATCGGCTGAGGGCGTACCAAACGGAATGCGCGTGCCGCGCATACACCTCTTGCGGGCGCGCCCCATCCGGGACGCGCGGCCCCCACCCCGGCCCTCCCCTCGGGGGAGGGAGCGGCTGTTCCGGGTGTTGGCGCTGGTTGGCCGCGGCCGCGCTTGCTAGATTGGCGCCATGACCGCCCTCTGCCGCGATTGCCTGACCTGGTTCGAGACGCCGCCCGCAGGGCGCTGCCCGTCTTGCGGCAAGCGGCGGATCCTGACGCATGGCGAACTGGAGACGCTTTCGATCGCCCATATGGATTGCGATGCGTTCTATGCGGCTGTTGAGAAGCGCGACGACCCGACCCTTGCCGACAAGCCGCTCATCGTCGGCGGCGGGCGGCGCGGCGTGGTCACCACCTGCTGCTATATCGCCCGGATCGCCGGCGTGCGCTCGGCCATGCCCATGTTCAAGGCGCTCAAGCTTTGCCCCGAGGCGGAGATCGTCAGGCCGCGGATGGAGGTCTATGCCGGGGTCTCCGCCCAGATCAAAGCCCGGATGCGCGCGCTCACGCCCCTGGTCGAGCCGCTGTCGCTCGACGAGGCGTTCCTGGATCTCTCCGGCACCGAGCGGCTGATCGGCGCGCCCCCGGCGCTGACCATGGCGCGGCTTGCCGCCGAGATCGAGCGCGATATCGGGATCTCGGTCTCGATCGGGCTCAGCCACAACAAGTATCTCGCGAAACTCGCCTCGGATCTCGACAAGCCGCGCGGGTTCTCGATCATTGGGCGGGCGGAGACCGAGGCCTTCCTCGCGCCGCGCCCGGTGCGGTCGATCTGGGGGGTGGGGGCGTCGCTCGCCTCGAAGCTGGAGGCCGACGGCTACCGCACCAACGCGGATCTCGCCAAGGCGGATCTGGCGGATCTGCTGGGCCGCTACGGCAAGATGGGCCAGCGGCTGCACGACCTCTCGCGCGGGCATGACCTGCGCGCGGTGGACCCGAGCGGGCTGGCCAAATCAATCTCGTCGGAGACGACGTTCGACACGGATATCGGTGCGCGCGAACCCCTGACCGGGCATCTCTGGCGGCTCGCCGTGCGCACCTCCGACCGGGCCAAGGCCAAGGAGATCGCGGGCCGGACCGTGACGCTGAAGCTGAAATGCGCCGATTTCCAGACAGTGACCCGCCAGGCCCGGCTGGAGGAGGCGACCAATCTGGCCGATATCCTCTACCTCCATGGCGAGGGTCTGCTGGATCAGGTGATCGACAAGGGGCCCTTCCGGCTGATCGGGATCGGGCTCAGCACGCTCGCACCGGTCGAGGCCGCACCCGCGGGGCGGCTTTTCGAGGATGCGCCGGTCAAACGCGCCCAGGCCGAGGCCGCAACAGATCGCATCCGCAAAAAATTCGGCAAGGATGCGATTGTGCGGGGCCGGGCGCTGCGCTGAGCCTTTCGCGCATGCGAAATTGCCACTTTTTCTGGAAAGTGCCTTTATAATAATCACCTAGAGCGCGATCTGCGGAAAATTTTCGAAACTTTTGTGCGCACAAAACTTGTCTTTGCTGCGATGCACACATATTATGTTGCACAGCGATATTCGTATCGCCGCCCTTCCTGGGCGTTTCCTCCCTTTAACTTGGCCGGCGCAAGCCGGCCTCTTTTTTTGGCTGGTTCTGAGGGATTACTCGGCGGCGAATTTCTGGGTTTCGCTGCCCGCACCCACCACATCGGCGATGACCTGGGTCAAAAGCCGCTTGATCTCGTCGAAGGCAGGGCTTGCCTCGATCGTCTGCTGATCGAGATAGAGCCCCCGGTCGATCTCGACCTGGATGGCGTGCAGCCCCAGCGCCGGCTTGCCGTAGCGCTGAGTGATGTAGCCGCCCGCGAACGGGGTGTTGCGGGCAACGATGAAGCCCGCCCGTTCGAACGCCGCCTGAACCTCGAGGATGAAGACGCGGTCGGCCGAGGCGCCGAACCGGTCGCCCAGCACGATCTGCGGCATGCTGCCCCCGACCTTCGGTGCGGCTCTCAACGCCTCTGAGGGCATGGAGTGGCAATCGATCAAGAGCGCCGTGCCAAACGTCTCCCGCGCCCGGTGCAAAAGCTGCTCCAGCTTGCAGTGAAACGGGATGTGGATCTTCGAGATCCGGTCCCGCGCCTCGTTCAGCCGGATCTTGCCGTTGTAGATCGGCGCACCCTCGGCCACCACGCGGGGCACCACGCCGAGCCCCGCCAGCACCCGCTGGTTGACGCCTGAGCTGCGCACTCCCTCGATCAGCGCCGGGTCAAGCTCGTCCGGCGCACGGTTGAGGTCGAGATAGGCCCGCGGCATCACCCCGGCGATCAGGGGCGCGCCATGAGCAGGCGCGGCGCTGAACAAATCGTCCACCAGCGCATCCTCCGACGCGCGCAGGCGCAGGAGGCCAAGCTGGGAGCGTTCGATCAGACTTTCAGGGTAATACCGGCCGCTATGAGGCGACGAGAAGACGACATGCGTCGCCGCCTTGCCCCGGCCCGGATCATCGAGCGTATATGCTGCCAAGTCACCCATCGCGTGCAATGTAGGGCTCTTTGTCTGAAACAGCAGTTATTTCTTGCAACGCAGCGAAAGTTTCTTTGGGAATTCGGTCTTGCACGGCGAAATCCGCATCAGTATACGATCCGCACTCCACCGGATGGGCGTGTAGCTCAGTGGGAGAGCACTTCGTTGACATCGAAGGGGTCGCAAGTTCAATCCTTGCCACGCCCACCATCCGATCTGCCATGAGATACCCGTGTGAAGCCTGCGGAATGTGCGCATGGCTGGGGCGTGTTGGATACGCCCGGGCTGTCGCTAGAACAGGCTTTCTTTTAGTTGATCGGCGCCCGACTGCAAGGTCCGCGCAGCCGCCTCGAACCGGTCGGGCGACAGGCGGCTCATCGGCCCATGGGCCGCCAGCGCGCCCACGAACCGCCCGCCCTGCGAGACGACGGGCACGGCGACCGCGTTCATCTCGTCCATGAATTCCTGGCTGTCGGTCGAAAATCCGCGGGCGCGGATCGTATCGATCTCGGCGATCAGGCGCTCGGGCTCGGTGATCGTCGACCCGGTTTGGCGGCTGAGGCTGAGCGCGCCCGCCATCTTCCGCGCCGAGGCCTGCGGCATGCTGGAGAGAAAGCACTTGCCGCTCGCCGTGCAGTGAAACGGCACATGGGTGCCGATGGGCAGTTGGATCCTCAGCGGCCAGGCCGTCTCCACCCGGTCGAGATAGCGCATGCCTTCCGCCTCGGGCACGACGAAGTTGACCGTCTCGCCGATCTCACCCGCCACGGCCTGCATGATCTGGTTGCGCGCGATGTGGATGTCCGAGGCGTTCAGGATGCCTGCTGCCACATCCCGCAGCCGCCGGGCGGGGCGCAGCCTGCGACTGCCGGGCTCGCGCGCCAGATACCCCTCGTCCAACAGCGTCTGGCAAAGCCGGTGGATCGAGGGTTTCGGCAGCCCCAGCTTGCGGTTGATCTCGGTCGGCGACACCGGTTGCCTGGCCGCCGACACGATCTCCATGATCCGCAGCAGCCGCAGATTGGTCGGGACCCTCTTCTCGCTCTCCTCGCCGGTCATCCAACCCTCCGAAAAAATCCTTTGCAGCGACTCCTAAATACTGATCTACTCTTATTGAGAAAAAAAGTCTCAATTTTTGAGATTAGAAACGGAAAACGTGAAGTTCGACTATGTCATCGTCGGTGCTGGCTCAGCCGGATGCGCGCTCGCAAGCCGGTTGTCCGAGGATTCCGATGTGACGGTCGCGCTGGTCGAGGCGGGCGGGCGCGACACCAATCCGTGGATTCACATCCCCGTCGGCTACTTCAAAACCCTCGACAACCCGAAGACCGACTGGTGCTACCGGACCGAGCCGGACCCGGGCCTCAACGGCCGGGCGATCAAATGGCCGCGCGGCCGGGTGCTGGGCGGCTCCAGCTCGATCAACGGGCTCCTCTACGTGCGCGGCCAGCCGCAGGACTACGACCACTGGCGCCAGCTCGGCAATGAGGGATGGAGCTGGGCCGAGATCGCACCGGTCTTCCGCCGGATGGAGGATTGGGAGGGTGGAGAAGATGCGCTCCGCGGGGCGGGCGGCCCGCTCGGCGTCTCGAAGACCCGGCTCAGCCGCAAATGCGTCGATGACTGGCTCACCTCGGCCGAGGCGGCAGGCTTCCGCGCCAACCCGGACTATAACGGCGACGATCAGGAAGGTGTGGCGCCTTTCCAGCTCACCATGCGTCACGGGCTGCGCTGCTCCACCGCGGTCGCCTATCTCAAACCCGCCCGGCGCAGGCGTAATCTGACGGTGATCACCGACGCTCAGACCGAGCGGGTGCAGATCGAACAGGGCCGCGCGACCGGGATCATGGTCATGCGTGGTGGCGCTCACGAGACGATCGAGGCGGCGCGCGAGGTTATTCTGTCAGCAGGAGCGATCGGCTCGCCGCAGATCCTCATGCTGTCTGGGGTTGGCCCGGGGGGGCATCTGGCCGACCACGGGATAGAGGTCCATCGCGACCTCCCCGGGGTCGGCCGGAACCTGCAGGACCATCTGCAGGCCCGGCCGGTCTTCAAATGCCGCTCTTCGACCATCAACACCGAAAGCCGGAGCCTGTTGCGCCGGGTCGGAATGGCGATTGAGTATGCCCTGCGCCGCACCGGGCCGATGACCATGGCCGCGAGCCTGGGTGCCGCGTTCCTCAAGACAAGGCCGGAGCTCGAGACACCGGACATTCAGTTCCACATCCAGCCGTTCTCCGCCGACAGTCCGACCGAGGGTCCGCACCCGTTCGACGCCTTCACCGCCAGCGTCTGCGTGCTCAGACCCGAAAGCGCGGGCGCGATCACGCTGAAAAGCCGGGACCCGAAGGCGCATCCGGTTATCCATCCGAACTATCTGGCGACCGAGACCGACTGCCGCGCACTGACCGACGGCATCAAGATCGCGCGCAAGATCGCCAAGCTGCCCCCGCTCAGCGCCGAGGTGACCGAGGAATTCCGCCCCGGCCCCGCAATCGCCGAGGATGACGATGACGCCATTCTCGATTGGGCGAGGGACACGTCCACCACGATCTACCACCCCACGGGCACCTGCAAGATGGGCCCGGCGGAAGATCGCTTTTCGGTAGTGGACTCGAACTTAAACGTGCATGGTGTCCGTGGTCTCAGGGTCGCGGACGCTTCGATCATGCCGCAGATCGTGTCGGGCAATACCAACGCGCCCGCGATCATGATCGGGGAGCGGGCCTCGGATTTCATCCGCGAGGATGCGCGGAATGTGTGAGGACGGTGAGACGTCCGCGAAATCGTGCCACGTCGGCGAAGACCGGCGGGCGCACCCATCGACGAAAAGGGAGGATCCAAATGTCGATCTTTAAGAAACTGGCTGCAGGTGCAGCCGTAGCCACGATGGCGCTCGCGTCCTCG
The DNA here is from genome assembly GCA_039180675.1 of Pseudomonadota bacterium. Classification (GTDB taxonomy): domain Bacteria; phylum Pseudomonadota; class Alphaproteobacteria; order Rhodobacterales; family Rhodobacteraceae; genus Thermohalobaculum. The sequence continues at coordinate 81,263 of JBCDDC010000014.1, forward strand.
GCCTGGGCCGAGACCGTGATCCGCGTCCAGTCGGTCATTCCGGTCAAGGCGGACGAGGTGTTCATGCTTCAGCAGTTCGCCAATGACGTCGAGGCTCTGACCGATGGCGAGGTCAAATTCGAAATCCTGCCCGCCGGTGCGGTCGTCGGGGTTCAGGAGACGCTGGACGCCGTTGATGCGGGTCTGGTGGAAGCGGGCTTTGCCTGGACCCACTACTGGTCGGGCAAGCACCCGGCCGCGATGCTGTTCGGCTCGCCTGTCGCCGGTGCCGGCGTCGGCATCGACAACATCGCCTTCCTGAGCTGGTTCCAGTATGGCGGCGGCAAGGAGCTTTATGACAAGCTCTGGGACGAGATGGGCGTGAACGTCAAAGGCTTCATGCTCCAGCCGGTTGGGCCCGAGGCTCTGGGCTGGTTCTCCGAGCCGATCGCCTCGATGGACGACTTCCGCAAGTACCGCTTCCGGACACCTCCGGGCATCCCGGGCCAGACCTACAAGGATATCGGTGTGGCCTCGGTCGCCATGGGCGGCGGGGACATCCTGCCCGCGCTTGAGAAAGGCACGATCGACGCGGCCGAGTGGTGCTGCCCGAAGCCTGACTCGGTCTTCGGCTTCCAGAAGGTGCTCAAGCACTACTACCTCCAGGGCCTGCACCAGGTCGTCGTGAACGCGGACATCTACATCAACAAGGATGTCTACAACTCGCTGACACCGCTGCAGCAGAAGGCCATCGAGGTTGCGGCCAACGCGTCGCTCTCGAAGGCCATGTCGTATCGGATCATCGAGAACGGCAAGGCGCTGAAGGATCTGACCGAGAACCACGGCGTGCAGCTTCATGACACCCCGGCCGACTACTTCCCGGCCTACATGAACGCGGCCCGTGCCTCGCTCGAGAAGAACGCGGCCGAGAACGCCTTCTTCGCCGAGGTCTGGAACAGCCAGAAGGCATTCGCCGAGGTCGCCGTGCCGTTCTGGGCGGGCGCTCAAGCCTCGAACGCACAGCTTGGCAAGGCCTTCGCCGACAGCCTGAAATAAGGCCGAGGGGGGTCACCCCCTCCCCAACCCTCCCCCGCCAAAAGGGGGAGGGAGCCTGCCGCGCCCGGCTTCGGGCGCGGCCAATAACCAATAATCGGGGGAAGCCATGGCGAACGACGACGATATCGGCGAGCTCGACATCACTGACGAGCTGATTGCTGAGCGGCGCGCCGAGCAACCGGGCGAGACACCAGCGGATATGACGCCCTGGATGCGGCCGATTACCGCCACGATCGACGTGATCAACAACTGGGCAGGGCGGATCATCTGCCTTCTGATGGTGCCGCTGATCGCCTCGATCGTCTACGAAGTGTTCTCGCGCAACATGTTCGCGATCCTGACCGAGGCGGGATACAACCACCTTGCCATCGAGTGGGGCTTCGGGCCGACGCTCTGGGTCTATGACGTCAGCCGGATGATCGGCGGCGTGATGTTTATGGCGGCGGCGGGCTACGCGCTGATGCGCGGCGTGCATATCCGGGCCGACTTCCTCTATCGCGGCTGGTCGGCGAGGACGCAGGCGACGGTCGACGCGACGCTCTACCTCGCCCTCTACATCCCGGCGATGCTGTTCTTCACCTGGGTGTCGACCGAGTATTTCCTCAAGGCATTCTGGTCCGGCGAGCAGGCCTCGGACTCCACCTGGGCACCGATCCTCTGGCCCGCGCGCTCGGCCATGCCGATCGGGGCGTTCCTGCTGCTCCTCCAGGGGTTCCCGGAGCTCTTCCGCGCCTTCCATCAGATGGGCAAAGAGCGCGAGCGCATCTTCTTGCGCATCCTGCCGGTCTATTTCATCGTTCTCATCGCGGTCACGATGTCGGTCTTCTTCCCCGACCTCATGCCGATCGCGGACTGGTGGGAGGCGGCCTTCGGCAAGGATGCCGGGCTCGATATCGACAAGCCCACCATCGGCCTGATCATGCTGGGCGCGATGCTGTTCGCGATCTTCGTCGGCTTCCCGATCTCGTTCACGCTTATCTTCCTCGGCTTCGTCTTCGGGACCTGGGGGGCGAATTTCAAGCTCGCGACCTTCCTGATGACGCTGCAGACCAACTCGGTCATGCTGTCGGATCAGTTGGTCGCCGTACCGCTCTTCATCTTCATGGGCATCATGATGGAGCAGGCGGGCCTGATGGAGCGGCTGTTCCAGGCGGTGCAGATGATGATGTCGCGCACCCGCGGCGCGCTTTTCATCGCGGTCCTGTTCGTCTCGACGATCTTTGCCGCCGCGACCGGGATCGTCGGTGCATCGGTCACCATCCTCGGCATCATGGCGGCACGGACGATGAGCAAATCCGGTTATGACGTGCAGCTCGCCGCTGGCACGATCACGGCCGGGGGCACGCTCGGCATCCTGATCCCGCCCTCGATCATGCTGATCGTCATGGGCCCGGTGCTTGAGGTGCCGGTGACCGATCTCTTCCGCGCGGCCATCGTGCCGGGGATCCTGCTGGCCGTGCTCTACATGGCGTACTCTCTCGGACGCTGTTGGCTTAATCCTAAACTTGGGCCCGTTTTGCCAGAAGAAGAACAACCAGAAACTTCGACGTATTATGGCCTTGAAGTTTTCGCGGTCATGTTGGCGTTATTCGTTCTCATAGCGCTGTGCGTCTATGGCTCGTCAGGTTCACTATCATTTTTTCCGCTCGGCGGATTGATAATCCCAATTGCATGGATCGGCGTGATGTATATCGCATTCCGCGCATCTCAAAGCTTGCGGCCAAACGGGATGATGGTTGAGCTGTTCCTTCTAATCGTCGCGATAATGATTTGGCTCGGGTTAGCCGGTGGTTTGTTGATCACCCTAGGGATTCAGGCTCCGTTTTTCATAGGTGTTTTCGGTCTGGGCTGGTTGCCGCAGACGGTCCTGCTCGCTCTTTGGACTTTGGCAATACCGGTGATGTTCAGTCTGCGCCGCATGCAGAACCCGGATGAGTTTTTCTTTTCCGATCTTTGGTACGAGTTCTTCATGGGTTTGGTGCCACCTGCCGTCCTGATCGCTTTTGCCCTCGGCTCGATTCTCTTGGGTTGGGCGACGCCCGCCGAGGCATCGGCCTGCGGTGCGTTCGGCGCGATCCTGCTCTCGGCGCTCTACCGCAAGCTCTCGCTCTCGGGCTTCTACGACGCGCTGATCAAGTCGCTCGAGATCACGGTCCTGATTATGTTCCTGGTAGCGGCGTCGAACTTCTTCGGCGCGGTCTTCTCGAACCTCGGCACGCCGAAGATGCTGACCGAGCTTCTGCTGGCGCTGGAGCTCTCCCCGGTGATTGTCCTGATCCTGATCATGGCGCTGATCTTCCTGCTGGGCTGGCCGCTGGAGTGGGTGCCGATCGTGCTGATCATCGTGCCGATCCTGGTGCCGACGGTTACCTCGCTGGATCTCGGCTTCGCCAGCGAGACCGATCTGCTGGTCTGGTTCGCGATCCTTGTGGCGGTGAACTTGCAGACGGCCTGGCTCAGTCCGCCCGTGGCGCTTTCGGCCTACTTCCTGAAAGGGGTGGCGCCGCAATGGGATCTCAGGGACATCTATCTCGGCATGATGCAGTTCATGGTGATCCAGGTGATCGGTCTGATCCTGATTTTCCTCTTCCCGGACATCGCGCTCTGGCTGCCGCGATTCTTGGACGGGGGCTAGCGTGAAGGCGCTTGTCTACGAGGGGCCGTTCGAACTGAGCTACCGCGACATGCCGGACCCGGAGCCGGGGCCCGGCGAGGTGCTGGTCAAGATCCACGCGGTCGGCCTCTGCGGCTCGGACATGCACGCCTATCACGGGATGGATGAGCGCCGCCCGCCGCCCCTGATCCTCGGCCATGAGGCGGCCGGGGTGGTCGAGGGGACGGGCCGGAGGGTCACGATCAACCCGCTTTTACCCAATTATGACTCTGCCAATAGCCGGGCCGGGTGGACGAATATCTGCCCCGACCGCCGGATCATGTCTATGCCGCCGCGCCAGGGGGCCTTCGCCGAATGGGCCAAGGTGCCGGAACGCAGCCTGATCACCGTGCCCGACCATGTGAGCTTTGAGAAAGCCTCCCTGGCCGAGCCCATCGCCTGTGGCTGGCATGCGGTCAATCTGTCGGAGGCGCGGATGCGCCACAAGCTGGCCGACAGCGAGGTCGTCGTGATCGGCGGCGGCGCGATCGGCGTCGGTGCGGCCCTGTCGCTCCGCGCGAAGGGGGCGGGCAAGATCACCATCCTCGAGACCAACCCGATCCGGGTGCCAATTCTGGAGAGCCTTGGCGGGATCGAGGTTACCCATCCCGACAGCTACGACGCCGCGCCTCATCTCGCGATTGACGCCTATGGCGGGGAGAAGAGCCGCGCGCTCGCCTGCCGGATTGTCCAGCCCGGCGGTTTCATCGCCCATATCGGGCTCGCATCGGGCGAGGGAGGCATCGATGCGCGGCGCCTGACCCTCTGGGAGATCGGGTTCATCGGCACCTACACCTACACCGAGGACGCGTTCCGTGAGACTGCGGAGGCGATTTTCGACGGCCGTCTCGGCGCGCTCGACTGGCCCGAGACCATGGCGCTAGCCGAGGCGCCGCAAGCCTTCCGAGCCCATGACGAGGGGCGTATGGCGACGCCGAAGACGATCTTCGTGCCATGAGCGAGCCTCCCGCCCGGATCGGAGACGGCGTCGATCAGATCCTGACCCCCGCACTGGTCGTCGATCTCGATGCGTTCGATGCCAACATGGCCAAGATGGCGGGGTTCGCGGCGGAGGCGGGCGTGCGCCTGCGCCCGCATGCCAAGACCCACAAATCCGCGGATATTGCGCTGATGCAGATCGCTGAGGGCGCTGTCGGCGTCTGTTGCCAGAAACTGGCCGAGGCCGAGGCGCTGGTCGCTGCAGGCGTGCCCGATGTGATGATCTCGAACCAGGTGGTCGGGGCCGCCCGGATCGCGCGCCTCGCCCGGGTGGCCGGCCAGGCGCGGCTGATCGTCTGCGCCGACGATGTCCGCCCGACCCAGGCGCTCTCCGAGGCATGCCGGGCGGCCGATACCGGCATCGATGTGGTGGTCGAGATCGATGTCGGCCAGAACCGCTGTGGGGTCCCGCCGGGCGACCCGGCGCTCGGCCTCGCGCTTGAGATCGCAGCGCTGCCGCATCTGAACTTTGCTGGGGTCCAGGCCTATCACGGCTCCGCCCAGCACTATCGCAGCCATGCCGAGCGCCGGGCGGCAATCGACGGCGTGATCGCCGAGACCCGGGCTACAGTCGACCTGCTCGCCGAGCATGGTCTGGACTGCGACATCATCGGCGGCGCGGGGACCGGCACCTTCAAGATGGAGGGGACGAGCGGGCTCTATACCGAGATCCAGCCTGGCTCCTACCTCTTCATGGACGCGGATTACGGGCGCAACAAAGGCGAGGACGGCCAGCCCTACGCGCCCTTCGCCAACAGCCTCTTCGTGCTGGCGACGATCATGTCGAAGACCCTGCCGGGCCAGGCGGTCTCGGATGCCGGGCACAAATCCTATGCGCTCGACAGTGGAATGCCGCTGGTGCATGGCGGACCGGATCTGGAAGTGGTGAGCTGTTCGGACGAGCACGGCGTGATCCGCGACCCGGAGGATACGCTCAAGCTGGAAGACCGGGTCTGGCTCATCCCCGGGCACTGTGATCCGACGGTGAACCTGCATGACTGGTTCGTGGGGGTGAGGGGCGGCACGGTCGAGACGCTCTGGCCCGTGACGGCGCGCGGCTGCCTCTTCTGAGCGAAGCTGGGCCGGGTGATCCGGGGGCGGGCTCGCGATACCGGCCGTCTCTGTCTTAGTTTGCGTGTTTGCAGAAGCGTGGCTGCGCAGCCACTGAATTCCTCCGTTCGGCCCCGCTAAGGACCATGGCATGGGAGGTGCTGCCATTTGCCCGGGCTCGGACCGCAATCGCTTTCGCTGGATCCGGCTTGCCAGGCAGGTTATGGCGCGAATTGGTTAAAACTCGATGAAAATTCCGAAGATCCGGCGCGAACCGAGCGGAGCGCGCGTTCCGCGCGCGAGACTATGCTGTCCCTGAGAAAACGCCGTTTCTATGAAACAGCGTTTTGGCGGGACAGAACGACCGCTCTCTCGGCGGCAGCGCGCGGGTGGGCCGGGTTGCCGGGCGCAAGCCACCTAGCACTGATTTTTCATGGGAGCGCGCTGCCGCTTTTCGCCGTCTGCTCGAAAAGGATCTTGCGCTCGGCATCGCCCGGTGGCGCTTTGCGGCGGAACTCCTTGCCGAGATCCACGGCTCTCTGCACCGCAGGGCGGGCCTTTATGGCATTACGCCAGCGGAAGAGGTTCGGGAACGGCTCGATCGAGGAGGTCAGCGGTTTGGCGATGAAGACCCAGGGCCAGCAGATCATGTCGGCGATCGAGTACTCCCCGACGATCCACTCGCGCCCCTCCAGCCTGCGGTCGAGCACGGCGAGCAGGCGTTCGTATTCGCCGCGATAGCGCGTCTTGCCGTAGTCGCCCGTGTCCTCGGGCGCGTAGTTCACGAAATGGCTGAGCTGGCCTGCCATAGGGCCCTGGCCGCCGACCTGCCAGAACATCCACTCCATCGCCTCCTTGCGGCCCAGCGGGTCTTTCGGCAGGAAGCGGCCGGTCTTCTCGGCCAGGTACCACATGATCGCGCCGCTCTCGAAGACGCTCACCGGGTCGCCCTCGACATCGTGGTCGACGATCGCGGGCATGCGGTTGTTGGGCGAGATCGCGAGGAACTCCGGGCGGAACTGCTCGCCCTTGCCGATATTGACCGGAACCGGCTGATACTCGACCCCAAGCTCCTCGAGCAGGATCCCGACCTTCCAGGCATTCGGGGTCGGCCAGTAGTGGAATTCGATCATGACAATCCTCTGTTCCCGGTCTCGCGGGTCACGACCACCGAGAAGGTGACCATCAGCACGCTCGCGATCTGCAGGATCAAAAGCTGGTCGATCTCGGCGGACTTGGGCACATTCTCGGCAAAAGTCTCCGGCACGTCGAGGATCCAGGCCCGCCCGGTCGTATAGAGCACCATCTGGCTGAAGGAGGCGACGTAGAAGGTCAGGATCGAGATCCGCCAGCGGAAACCGAGCCCTGCTGCCACCACCAGACCGGCCGCGAGATAGATGCTATCCAGGACCTGCCATTTAAGCGGCGCGTCCATCCAGACGAACCCGCTCATGCCGGTGATGTTCATAAGATGCACCGCCGCACCCCATGCGTAGAGCAGGGCGACGGCCCAGAGCATCAGGGTGGTTGCGATTTGGATCAGGCGGATCATCCGATGGCGGTTTCCGGTTCTACGGCCACACCCTCTGCAATCAGCCGCTCTATTTCTGCGCTATCAAAGCCGCTTTCCGCAAGGATTTCCCGCGTATGCGCCCCCAGAACCGGCGCGCCGGAGCGGTATTCGAGCCTCGATCCCTCGAAGACCGGCGCGGGGCGGGTCTGGCGCAGGCGGCCCGCTTCGGGGTGATTGCGCTCCACCACCATGGCGTTCGCGGCGATCTGCGGATGGCGGATCATCTCGGCCCGGGTCAGGACCGGGGCCGAGGGGACGTCATGGGCCTCGAGCCGTTCGAGCCACTCGGCAGAGGTCCGCTCGCGGAGCGCGTCCTGCGTGATCTCAAGCCGGGCGGTCTTGTGCTCCTCCAGCCCCGGCGTGGTGAGAAAGCGCGGGTCGGTCTTCCATTCCGGGCGTTCGCAGGCATCGGCCAGCCGTTCCCAATCCACCCGGCGGAAGGCGGCGACCGAGATATAGCCGTCCTTGGTCTCGTAGATCAGGTCGATGAAGCTCTGCGCCTCGACCGGGTCCTTCTCGTCGCCCACGAAGGTGTAGCCGCCCATGTCCGACGACCAGAGGAAGCTCACCACCGTGTCGAGCATCGAGAGGCGGATATGCTGGCCCTCGCCGGTCCTGAGCTTGTGGATCAGGGCGGCCGAGACCGCCTGGGCCACGGTGAAGCCTGTCAGCTTGTCGGGCAGGATGGTGCGGATCAGGCGCGGGCGCTCGAGATCCGAGGTCGCCTGCACCGTCGTCAGGCCCGAGAGTGACTGGATCAGCGGGTCGAAGACCGGCTTGCCCGCATAGGGGCCCTCATGCCCGAAACCGGTGATGGAGGCGTAGATCACGCCGGGATTGACCGCCTTCGCCGCCTCGTAGCCGATACCGCGGCGCTCGACCACGCCGGGGCGGAAGTTCTGCATGATCACATCCGCGCCCTCGTAGAGCCTGAGAAGCGCTGCCTTGCCCGCCTCGGCGCGCAGATCCAGCGCGACGGAGCGTTTGTTGCGGTTGTTGTTCAGAAACGAGGCCGAGAAGCCGCCGCGCCGTGTCGCGACACCGCGGGCATGATCGCCGCCATTGGGGTTTTCGATCTTGATCACATCGGCACCCTGATCGGCCAGGATCATCGAGCCGAGCGGGCCCGAGATCATGGCGGTCAGGTCGATGATGCGAATGCCGTCTAACGGGCCGGGCATGGGCGCTCTCCGGATTGTCCTCGGTCGCGCAAAAATGGGTGCATAATTGATCCCGGGCAAGCCGAATACGCGGCCAAGGCGGATGTGACCGGGCGGTTTCCGTGCTAGGCTCCGCCGCAACAGACAAAATACTGGCAGTCCTTTAGGGGGAAGTATGACCAAGGCATCCGATCTTTTCGTACAGTGTTTGGAGGCGGAAGGCGTCAAACACGTCATCGGAATCCCAGGGGAAGAGAATCTCGACTTTCTCGACAGTCTTTCGCGTTCGAAGAAGATCCAGCTCATCCTGACGCGCCATGAACAGGCGGCGGGATTCATGGCCGCGACCTATGGCCGGTTCACGGGCAAGACCGGGGTCTGCCTGTCGACGCTGGGCCCCGGCGCCACGAATTTCACGACCGCTGCGGCCTATGCCCAGCTCGGCGGGCTGCCGATCATGATGATCACAGGCCAGAAGCCCGTGAAGAAATCGAAACAGGGGCGCTTTCAGATCCTCGACGTGGTCGAGATGATGCGCCCGATCACGAAGTACGCTCACCAGATCGTCGCTGCCGACAATATCCCCTCGAAGGTGCGCGAGGCGATCCGGCTGGCTGAGGAGGAGAAGCCCGGTGCTGTGCATCTGGAACTGCCCGAGGATATCGCCGACGAGCATTCCGACGAGACGCCGATCCCGGCCTCCTATACCCGCCGACCGGTGGCCGAGGAGAAGGCGATCAAGGCCGCGGTCGACCTGCTGGTGCGGGCGAAATCGCCGCTCCTGGTGATCGGCGCGGGCGGCAACCGCAAGCTGACCTCGAAGATGCTGACCCGGATGGTCGACAAGTTCGGCATTCCTTTCGTGACCACCCAGCTCGGCAAGGGGGTTGTGAGCGAGGATCACCCGCTCTTCATGGGCTGCGCCGCGCTCTCGGCCGGGGATTACGTGCACCGGGCCATCGAGGCGGCGGACGTGATCATCAATGTCGGCCATGACGTGATCGAGAAGCCGCCCTTCTTCATGCAGAAGGGGGCCGCGGCCTCGGGCCAGACAGGCGCCGATGTGGACCCGGTCATGGTCTCCGAAGGGACCAAGGTGATCCATGTGAGCTTTCGCTCGGCCGAGGTCGACCCGGTCTATTTCCCCCAGGTCGAGGTGGTCGGCGATATCGCCAACGCGATCTGGCAGATCAAGAACGGGCTGAGCGATCACAAGGACGGCTGCAGCCACTGGGATTTCAGCCGGATGATGGTGGTCAAGAAGCATCATGACGCGAATATCGCCGATGGCCGCGACGATGCGCGCTTTCCGATCTACCCGCAGCATCTGGTCGGCCAGATCCGCGACGCGATGCCCGATGACGGGATCATCTGCCTCGACAACGGGGTCTACAAGATCTGGTTCGCACGGAACTATGCGGCGCGCAGGCCGAACACCGTGCTGCTCGATAATGCGCTCGCCACCATGGGGGCGGGGCTGCCCTCGGCGATGATGGCCCATCACCTCTATCCCGAGAAGAAGGTGATGGCGATCTGCGGCGATGGCGGGTTCATGATGAACAGTCAGGAGCTGGAAACCGCGGTCCGGATGAGGATGAACTTCACCTGCCTGATCCTTAACGACAGCTCATATGGCATGATCCGCTGGAAGCAGGCGAATATGGGCTTCCAGGACTGGGGACTCGAATACGGCAACCCGGATTTCGTGAAATATGCCGAGAGCTATGGCGCGATCGGCCATCGGATCGAGAGCGCGGCGCATCTGACCGAGACGCTCGCCCATTGCCTGTCGAGCCCGGGTGTCCACCTGATCGACTGCCCGGTGGATTATTCGGAGAATGACGAGATCCTGAACAACCGGATCAAGGAAGAGAGCGCCAAGATCTGAGGAGTTGCGGGTCGGCGCGTCAAAGCCGCCGCCCGCCCCCACCCACCCCCCGGCGCGCAGCGGCTTCGACGCGCCGACCCGCGGAGAAAAGCCATGCTGAAGGATGCCTATCCCTATTACCTCGCCTCGGAGGCGGTGTTCGCCAACAAGGATCTCGAGGTGACCGACAAGTACACGGGCGAGGTCGCGACCCGGGTCGCGCTCGCCGGTTACGAGGCGATCGACCAGGGAATTGCCGCGGCGGTCGACGCCTCAGAGCCCATGGCCGAGATGGCGGGCTATGAGAAGCAGGCCGTGCTGATGCATTGCGTAGAGCGGTTCAAGGAACGCTATGACGAGCTGGCCTACGCGCTCTGCGTCGAGGCGGGCAAGCCGATCAACGATGCCCGCGGTGAGGCGACGAGGCTGATCGACACCTTCCGGATCGCGGCTGAGGAGGCGACCCGGATGAAGGGCGAGCTCCAGGCGCTGGATATCAGCCCGCGGGCGCGGGGCTATCGGGGAATGTGGAAGCGGGTGCCGATCGGGCCCTGTTCTTTCATCTCGCCCTTCAACTTTCCGCTCAATCTGGCGGCGCATAAGATCGCTCCCGCGCTCGCTGTCGGCTGTCCCTTTGTCATGAAGCCTGCCTCGCGCACGCCGCTTGGTGCGATCATCATGGGCGAGGTGATGGCCGAGGTGACCGCGCCGAACGGGCCGCTACCCACGGGTGCGTTCTCGATCCTGCCCTGTTCGCGGGACGGGGCGGATCTTTTCACCGTCGATGACCGGCTGAAGCTTCTCTCGTTCACCGGCTCGCCGGGCGTCGGCTGGGATCTGAAGGCGCGCTGCGGCAAGAAGAAGGTGGTGCTGGAGCTCGGCGGCAACGCGGCAGTGGTGGTCGATCACGACACCGATCTCGACGACGCGGTGGAGCGGATCATCTTCGGCGCCTTCTACCAGTCCGGCCAGTCCTGCATCGGGGTCCAGCGCATTCTGATCCACGAAGACGTCTATGACGCGATGAAGGAGAAGCTGGTCGCGAAGACCGCGGGTCTGATCGCGGGAGATCCGAAGGACGAGACAACCTTCATTGGCCCGATGATCTCGGAGGGCGAGGCCAAGCGGCTGCATGACTGGGTGCTGGAGGCGCATACGAACGGCGCCGATGTGCTCTGCGGCGGCAATCGCGAGGGCGCGATGCTCGAGGCGACGCTGATGGAGAATGTCGCGCCGAGCGAGAAGATCTGCACCGAGGAGGCGTTCGGACCGGTCGCAGTGCTCTCGAAGTTCGCCATCTGGGACGAGGCGATCGACGTGGTCAACGACTCGAAATTCGGTCTCCAAGCCGGGATCTTCACCCGCGATTTCTACAAGGTGCAGAAAGCCTGGGACAAGATGGATGTGGGCGGCGTGGTCGTCGGCGATGTGCCGAGTTACCGGGTCGACAACATGCCCTATGGCGGGGTGAAGGACTCAGGGCTTGGACGTGAGGGGATCCTGTTCGCCATGGAGGACATGACCGAGATCCGCAATCTGGTGATCCGTACGCCGCCTGGCGGATAAGATGCCGTCCAAGGGCCCTTAGACTTTCGCCCAACCGTCTCGCAAGCGGCGCGGGCCGCTGTCGCGGCAGATCGGGCGGACGCCCGATCCTCGCGGGCGAAAGGCCCGCGTAGCGCCGCCCGGCGCCCAGCTCAGCGGGGAGCGTGGAAGGCGCTCACGGTCGCCGCTCCCATTGGAGATCGACGCAGGCACCAGCGCGCCCGCAAGGGCGCCAGTATAGGTGTATGCGCGCGTTGCGCGCATTCCGCTTGGTTCGCCCTGGCTCGATGGCTTTGCGCCACGATGCGGGGGCCGCCTACCGCGCCCAGAACATCGGCGTGAGCAACACCAGCACCGACATGAACTCCAGCCGGCCCAGCACCATGCCGAAGCTCATCAACCATTTTGCACCGTCCGGCAGATTGGCGTAGTTGCCCGACGGCCCGATCTCCGGCCCTAGCCCCGGGCCGAGATTGGTCAGGACGGCGACCGCGCCCGAGATCGACGTCATGGTGTCGAGCCCAAACATCGACAGTGCGACGGCCCAGATCCCGATCGCCGCGAAGAAGACGAAGAAGAACCCCATGACCGAGCTCAGGATCTCCGCATCCACCGGCCGGCGGTCATAGCGCAGCTGAAACACCCCGTTGGGAGAATGGATGCGCCGGATCTGCACCTCCAGTGCCGCGAGCAGGATCTGATAGCGGAAGATCTTGGCCGAACAGGCGGTTGACCCGGCACAGCCGCCGATCATCGCGATGGCAAACAGCAGCGTTACCGGGAAACCGCCCCAGATCGAGAAATCCTCGGACGAATAGCCTGTCCCGGTCAGGACCGAGGTGACGTTGAAGAGCGCGGCCCGGAAGGCGGGCTCGAAATCCCGGCTGTCCTGGCTGACCTGCCACGAGACGATCAGGACCGTGATCAGCGCCACGATGGCGAGGAAGGCGCGGATCTGCGGGTCGGTCAGAAGCGGGCGGGAGCGTCCGGCGGCCAGCTGCACGAACTTGATGAACGGCATGGCGGCCAGCGCCATGAAGACCACGGCGACATAGTGGACCGCCGCGCCGAAATTGGCGAAGCTGGAATCATAGTTGCCGAGCCCGCCGGTCGCGATCGTCGTCATGGCGTGGCAGAGCGCGTCGAACCCGCTCATCCCCGCGGCTGCATAGGCGATCATGCAGGTGGCCGTCAGGCCGACATAGATCCAGCTCACCGATTGGGCGACCTCGACCGCGCGGGGCAGGATGTCGCCGGTGAGATCGAAGCTTTCCGAGCGGAAGAGCTGCATGCCCCCGATCTTCAACGTCGGCAGAAACACCATGGCCACGACCACGATCCCGACGCCCCCGAACCATTGCAGCATCGCGCGCCAGAGCAGCATCGACCTCGGCGCCGTGTCGAGATTGATGAAGACGGTGGAGCCTGTGGTGGTCAGGCCCGACATCGCCTCGAAGAATGCATCCGTGTAGCTCGCATTCGGCGCACCCATGACGAAGGGCAGGGCGCCCCAGACCGGCAGCACGACCCAGAGGATGGTGGTGAGCAGGAACGCCTGCTGGCGGCTGAGCCCGCCGACCGAGCGCTTGCGGTTCATGATCGAGAGCGCGAGCCCGCTCAGGATCGTCAGGAAGCCCGCCAGAAAGAAGGCGCGCCAGTTCTCGTTTCCTGACCAGAGATCGAACAGCATCGGGATCAGCATGCTGATGCCCAGCACCTGCGTCAGACGGCCGATGACGAAGCCTACCGGGCGAAAGTCGTACATGGGCGCGAGCAAAGCGGGAGGCTGGGGGGCTGTCAACTCGGCAGATGCTGCTCGTCCGGCACGGTCCGCGTCAGAACGGCACGTCGTCGGCGTTCTCGGTGCCCGCGGGCGTGACGAAACTGGCCACCACCTTCTTCTCGCCCGCCTTCTCGAAGGCGACCGTCAGCTTGTCGCCCTCGATCGCGGTGATCGCGCCGTAGCCGAATTTCTGGTGGAAGACCCGCTCGCCGGTCGCAAACGCGCTGATTGCCTCGATATCGATCACCAGATTGCGCGCCTCGCGTGGGGAACCCATGCCGTGCTCGCCACGGCGCGAGGCCATGCGCTTCCAGCCAGGCGAGTTGTAGGTCGAGGATTGGGCGACCCTCTCCTCCATCGATGACCCGATGGCCTGCGGCGCCGCCCCGCCATAGCCGCCGCCATAGAGGCCCGGCGGGGTCAGGACTTCCACATGATCGCCCGGCAGTTCGTCGATGAACCGGCTCGGCAGCGCGCTCTGCCAGCGGCCATACATGTGCCGGTTCGCGGCGAAGCTGACGGTGAGGTGCTGTTCGGCACGGGTCAGGCCCACATAGGCCAGCCGTCGCTCCTCCTCCAGCCCCTGGATCCCGTTCTCATCCATCGAGCGTTGTGAAGGGAAGAGCCCGTCCTCCCACCCCGGCAGGAAGATCGCGGGGAACTCCAACCCTTTCGCGGCGTGGAGCGTCATGATCGAGATCTTGGCCTCGCCTTCCCCGGTCTCGTTGTCCATCACCAGCGAGACGTGCTCGAGGAAGCCCTGCAGGTTCTCGAACTCGTCGAGGAAGCGGATCAGTTCCTTGAGGTTCTCGAGCCGCCCCGGCGCCTCGGGCGATTTGTCGTTCAGCCACATCGCCGTGTAGCCGCTCTCATCGAGGATCTGCTCGGCAAGTTCCTGATGGGTGAGCCCGGATTTCGGGTCGAGCAGCAGGTGCCAGCGGTCGAAATTCTCGACCAGCAGCTTCAGTTCCTTCTCGGCCTTCTTCGACAGACCTTCGCCGCCCTCGGCCGCCAGCCGGGCGGCTTCGAAAAGCGTGATGCCGTTGGTCCGCGCGAGGTGATTGAGCGCCTGCTGCGCCTTGTCACCGATCCCGCGCTTTGGCGTGTTGATGATCCGCTCGAAGGCCAGCGCATCGTCCTGGCTGACGGCCGCGCGGAAATAGGCCATGGCGTCGCGGATCTCCATCCGCTCATAGAACCTTGGGCCGCCGATCACGCGATAGGGCAGGCCGATGGTGAGGAACCGGTCCTCGAATGCGCGCATCTGGAAAGAGGCGCGGACCAGAATCGCGCAATCCTCGAGGCTAAGGGGCTCGTGACCACGGGTGCCGCGCTGCAGCGCCTCGATCTCCTCGCCGATCCAGCGGGCCTCCTCCTCACCGTCCCAATGCCCGATCAGGCGGACCTTCTCGCCGCTGTTCGAATCGGTCCAGAGCGTCTTGCCGAGCCGCCCGGCATTGGCCGAGATCACGCCCGAGGCGGCGGCGAGGATATGCGGGGTGGAGCGGTAATTCTGCTCCAGCCGGATGACATGCGCGCCCTCGAAATGCTTCTCGAAGTTCAGGATGTTCGAGACCTCGGCGCCCCGCCAGCCATAGATCGACTGGTCGTCATCGCCGAC
Organism: Pseudomonadota bacterium; assembly: GCA_039180675.1. GTDB lineage: Bacteria > Pseudomonadota > Alphaproteobacteria > Rhodobacterales > Rhodobacteraceae > Thermohalobaculum. The sequence continues at coordinate 96,549 of JBCDDC010000014.1, forward strand.
ACAGCAGATATTGCGATGCCTGGCGGCGAGCAGACGGAGCCATAGGTACTGGGCGACGTTGGTGTCCTGATACTCGTCGACAAGGATGTAGCGGAAACGCTCCTGATAATCCTCGAGCACTGCCTTGTGCTTCTGGAAGATCGTCACGACGTGGAGCAGCAGATCGCCGAAATCGACGGCGTTCAGGGTGCGCATCCGCTCCTGATAGGCCGCATAAAGCTCCGCCCCTCGGCCGTTCGCGAACCCGCATTCGTCGGCTGGCACCTGGGTCGGCCCCAGCGCCTTGTTCTTCCAGCGATCCAGCATCGAGGCGAAGAGGCGCGGCGGCCAGCGTTTCTGATCGATCGCCTCGACTTCCAGGATCTGTTTGATCAGCCGGATCTGGTCGTCGGTGTCGAGGATCGTGAAATTGGACTTCAACTCCACCAGTTCGGCATGGCGGCGCAGGATCTTGACGCAGATCGAGTGGAAGGTGCCGAGCCAGGGCATCCCCTCCACGGCCCCGCCCACGAGACCGCCGATCCGGTCCTTCATCTCGCGCGCGGCCTTGTTGGTGAAGGTGACGGCCAGGATCTGGCTCGGCCAGGCGCGGCGCGTGTGGATCAGATGGGCGAGCCGGGTGGTCAGCACCCGGGTCTTGCCGGTGCCCGCGCCCGCCAAAACCAGAACCGGGCCGTCCAGCGCCTCGACCGCCTCGACCTGCGCCGGGTTCAGCCCGCCCAGATAAGGGGCACCCGGGGCCGCCTGCTGCGACAGGGGCCGGTTGTCCCAGGAATCGAAGGCCTCTGCCTCGCCGAAAGAAGGATCGCTCATGGCGCGCACCCTACATGGTGCATCGCGCCGCGGAAAGGTTTTGTTCGATTAATGTTCGCGATCCTGAAAGCTCTTTCACAGGCGCCTTCGCAAAATTTTGTTTGTGCCTCTCTTGTTCCGCAGGCGTTCCGTGCCACGTTGTCGAGTGCAACGAATTCGAGGAAGCTCCAATGTTCTCATTCCGCAAAACCTCCATGGTCACGCCCGATGCCGCGTTGCCCGGGCGCGACACCGCGATCCCCACGGCCGAGCACCACTTCGTCAACGGCCACCCGCTGGCCGAGCCCTATCCCGAGGGGATGGAGATCGCCATGTTCGGCATGGGCTGTTTCTGGGGGATCGAGCGGCGGTTCTGGACCCAGCCGGGTGTCTGGGTGACGGCGGCAGGCTATGCCGCGGGCTTCACGCCGAACGCGACCTATCAGGAGGTCTGCTCCGGCCGCACGGGCCACAACGAGGTCGTGCGTGTCGTCTTCGACCCCGCGAAGATCAGCTATGAGGCCCTGTTGAAGCTCTTCTGGGAGAATCACGACCCGACCCAGGGCATGCGCCAGGGCAACGATATCGGCTCGCAATACCGCTCGGGCATCTACACCCATGGCGCGGCGCAGATGGAGCAGGCGGAGGCGTCGAAGGAGGTCTTCCAGGCCCAGCTCGACGCCGCCGGGTTCGGCAAGATCACCACCGAGATCGTCGAGGCGGGCCCGTTCTATTTCGCCGAGGATTACCATCAGCAATACCTCGCCAAGAACCCGCAGGGCTATTGCGGCGTCGGCGGCATCGGCGTGACCTGCCCGGTCGGTCTCGACGCCTGAGGCGCGTCTAACGACCCCCCGCCGGGCCGCAACAGGCCCGGATGTCCGGGTGGCCGTCACAGCAATCATTCATCAGGAACGAGACCAGCGCGCCCAGACTGTCGATCCGGGCGCGGTAGATGATATGCCGTGACCGGCGTTCTGAAGAGATCAGCCCGGCGCGTTCGAGCGCGGAGAGGTGGAACGATGCCTTGGAAGAGATCGCGCCAACGGCCTCTGCGATTTCCCCCGCCGAGGCGCCCTCGCGCTCCTTGCCGACCAGGTGGCGGATTATGTTGAGCCGCGTTCCTTGAGAGAGCGCGCCCAGCATGTCCAATGCTTCCTCTTCTTTCACATTTCAATCTTTCTTGAAACATTGAGATGATGTTGTCATATTGCCCGATGCGCCCCGTTTCGCAAGGGAGGACCCGGGACATGAAAGTCGTCAGCTTCAAGACCTGCCCCTTTGTCCAGCGGGTCACGGCGCTGTTGGAGGCGAAACAGATCCCATATGAGATCGAGTTCATCAGTCTGAGCGACAAGCCCGACTGGTTCTTCGAGATCTCGCCCAATGCGCAGGTGCCGCTGCTGATCACCGATTCCGGTGCGGTGCTGTTCGAGAGCGAGGCGATCGTGGAGTATTTGGAGGAGGTGTACCCGCCGCTCCGCCATGACGTCTCGCCTGAGGAGCGGGCGACCGACCGGGCGTGGAGCTACCTCGCCGCGAAGAACTACCTCGTCCAGTGCGGTGCGCAGCGCAGCCCGGACGCGCTGACGCTGGCGGATCGCAGCGCCAAGCTGGGGGCGGCCTTCGACAAGGTGGAGAAACAGCTCGACGGGTCGCCGTTTTTCCGAGGCGAGCAGATCGGCATGGTGGATATTGCGTGGCTCGTGCTCTTGCATCGTGCTGAGATCGTCGAGCGGCGCTCTGGCTACGATTTCATCGGTGACCGGCCAAAGGTGAAGGCCTGGCAACGGAACCTGATGGCCACCGGGCTGGCGGGGAAATCGGTTGCGCCGGATTTCGAGGCGGCGTTTGCGGATTTCTACCTTTCGGATGAGACCTATCTCGGCAAGGGCGGGCCTGACAGTTCCTGGTGCTGCGGTCAGATCCGAGAGACGGTTTCCTGCTGCTGAGGCGCGTGCCCGCCTAACAAGGATCGCTTTTGCTGCGTGCGACATGTATGGGTCGGCTCCTGTTCGCCGGAGACGACTGCGTGACCACCTATACCGCCCTGACCACCCTGCATGGTAAAGAACCGGCGGAGGCCCTGGGCCTCGCTATGGAGGAGATGGACCCCGCGCCCACGGGGGTCGGTGTCTTTGAGATCGAGGATGGCTCCGGGCTCTGGGAGGTTGGCGGGTATTTCGAGGAGCGGCCGGACCAGGCGGCGCTGATGCTGCTGGCGGCGATCCATGGTGCCGCGGATTTCGCGATCTCGAAGCTCGACGATCAGGACTGGGTGGCGCAGGTGCGCCGGGAGTTGACCCCGGTCGAGGCCGGGCGGTTCGTCGTGCATGGCGCGCATGACGCGGACCGGATCGGGCCCCACCGGATCGGGCTCAGGATCGAGGCGGCGATGGCCTTTGGCACCGGCCACCATGGGACGACCCGGGGCTGTCTGTTGTTGCTGGAACGGCTCGCGCGGAAGGGGCTGATCGCGGACCGGGTCGCCGATATCGGCTGCGGCACCGGTGTGCTGGCCATGGCGGCCGCGCGGCTCTTCCGCTGCGATGGAGTGGCGAGCGATATCGACCCGGTGGCGGTGGCAACGGCGCGGGAGAACCTGGCGATCAACCGGGCGGGCGGTCTGGTCCGCACGGCCCGCGCTGTGGGCACGCGCGCCGATCTCTATCGCCAAAACGCGCCGTTCGATCTGGTCTTCGCGAATATCCTGGCGAAACCGCTCAAACGTCTGGCGCCGGAGATCCGCGCGATCCTTGCACCCGATGGCCGGGCGATCCTGTCAGGGCTGCTGACGCGCCAGATCCCGGGGGTCGTCGCGGTCTATCGCGGGCACGGGCTAGTGGTGGAGGAGCGGATCACCCTTGGCGAGTGGACCTCGCTGGTCATGCGCCGCCGCGCGCGTCTCAGCAAATGAAAAGGGCCGCCCCGGGGGCGGCCCTGATACAGGGTCGGATCTGGTTCAGCGGATGATGAAGTTGTCTTCCAGATCGGCGCGGGTCAGGCCGATGTCTTCCAGCATCTCGGGCGAGAGGCGGGAAAGCTCCCTATAGGTCTCGCGACGCTCCTGCCAGCCGTTGAAGTCGGCAATCAGATCAGCGATCACGCGTGTGATCTTGAAGGTCGAAATCGCGCCAAAAGGAGCGCGAGCAGTCGTCATGGTGTTCATCACGTGTCTCCTATCTCAGAGGTTTTGTCCGAGCGCATTTCAGCGCGTCTGATCGCGGAAATAGGAGCAGTTTTGCCCGACGACAATTGCCGGAGTTGCATGCCCGATATGCACTTTCTGCATTGCGAGCTTTTTGTGTTAAACCCCCGTTAAATTGTGTCTTTTCGGGATAGGATTGCGGCGGAATTCAGGCTTGAGTGTCCTCGCCTTGCGTCTGATGCATTGCTCTCAAAGGTCGAAGTAGAGCGCGCCGAAAAGGACCAGGCCAGGGATGGTCTGGAGGAAGAAGACAGCCCGGATCCCGGTATAGGCCCCGGCCAGACCCGCCACGACAATGCAGCCGGCGAAATAGAGCGCGAAGTCCTGATGCAGGTTCATATTCGGAGCCAGTGCGAACAGAAGCCCCCCGGCGATGAACAGGTTGTAGGTGCCCTGGTTGAAGGCGATGAAGCCCGCCCACTCGACCGCCTTAGGCAGGTTCTGGGAGTCGAGCCCGCACGGGTCGCGCTTTTTCGCGATCGACATGCCCATCGAGCGCCAGAAGAACATCTCGTAGATGCCGAACCCGATATGCATGAGCATCAGGATTATGCAGAGCGTGTAACTGACCGGCAGAAAGGTTGTCGGATAATCGACAAATGAAAACATCGCAAACTCCCCCCGGAACAGCCGAAATCAACCGCGGTGACGCGGTGCGTAATTGTTAACATGTCTCGCGAATTGGAAAACCCCTCTCCTGACCGGAGGAATCGTGGCATCTGGCTAAATGTTCACCTTTCGTTTACACTTAAGCCGACTCGCATTCGTGCACCGAAGTGCTATGTCGAGGTCAAATCAGACGAGAGGGCAGAATGGCGGAGCGGCGGACGATTTCGGTCAGGGGCGCGCGGGAGCATAATCTCAAGGGCGTCGATGTCGACATTCCGCGCGACACGCTGACGGTGATCACCGGGCTTTCGGGCTCGGGCAAGTCTTCTCTCGCCTTCGATACGATCTATGCGGAGGGCCAGCGGCGCTATGTCGAGAGCCTGAGCGCCTATGCCCGGCAGTTCCTGCAGATGATGCAGAAGCCCGATGTAGACCATATCGAGGGGCTATCGCCGGCGATCTCCATCGAACAGAAGACGACGTCGAAGAACCCGCGCTCGACGGTGGGCACGGTGACGGAGATCTACGATTACCTCCGCCTGCTGTTCGCCCGGGCCGGCACGCCCTACAGCCCCGCGACCGGGCTGCCGATCGAGGCTCAGCAGGTCTCGGAAATGGTCGACCGGGTCATGGGGCTGGAGGAGGGCACGCGGGCCTATCTGCTTGCTCCGATCATCCGGGACCGGAAGGGGGAGTATAAGAAGGAATTCCTGGAGCTGCGGAAGCAGGGCTTCCAGCGGGTCAAGGTGGATGGCGAGTTCCATGACCTCGACAACCCGCCGACGCTCGACAAGAAATTCCGCCACGACATCGACGTCGTCGTCGACCGGCTGGTGGTGAAGGAGGGGATCGAGACCCGGTTGGCCGACAGCTTTACCACAGCGCTGGGCCTTGCTGACGGGATCGCTGTGCTGGAAACGGCACCGAAGGAAGGCGAGCCGGAGCGGATTACCTTCTCGGAGAATTTCGCCTGCCCGGTCTCGGGCTTCACGATAGCCGAGATCGAACCGCGGCTGTTCAGCTTCAACGCGCCCTTCGGCGCCTGCCCGGAATGCGACGGGCTCGGCATCGAGATGTTCTTCGACGAGGATCTCGTCGTCCCCGACCAGACCATCAGCCTGATGGACGGCGCGCTGGCGCCCTGGGCGAAATCCAAGACACCGACCTTCCGCCAGACGCTGGAGGCGCTGGCCAAACACTACGATTTCTCCCCGATCAAGCCGTGGGAGAAGCTGCCCAAGCATATCCGCCAGCTCATGCTCTACGGCTCGGGCGAGGAGGAGATCTCGTTCCGCTACGACGATGGTGGCCGGGTCTATCAGATCTCCCGCACTTTCGAGGGCGTGATCCCGAACATGGAGCGGCGGTATCGCGAGACCGACTCGAGCTGGATCCGCGAGGAGTTCGAGCGCTATCAGGGCACGCGACCCTGCGGCGCCTGCGGCGGCTATCGTCTTCGCGAACAGGCGCTGGCGGTGAAGATCGGCGGGCGGCATATCGGGCAGGTGACAGAGATGTCGATCAAGGAGGCGTTTGCCTGGATCGACACGGTGCCGGGCGACCTGACGGCGCAAAAGAACGAGATCGCCGCCGCGATCCTGAAGGAGATCCGGGAGCGACTCGGTTTCCTCGTCAATGTCGGGCTGGATTATCTGACCCTCAGCCGCAACTCCGGCACGCTCAGCGGCGGCGAGAGCCAGCGGATCCGGCTGGCGAGCCAGATCGGCTCGGGCCTCACCGGCGTGCTCTACGTGCTGGATGAACCCTCCATCGGCCTGCACCAGCGCGACAATGACCGGCTGCTCGACAGCCTCAAGGGGCTGCGCGACCAGGGCAACACTGTCGTGGTGGTCGAGCATGACGAGGAAGCGATCCGCGAGGCCGATTACGTCATCGATATCGGCCCCGGCGCTGGTGTGCATGGCGGGCGGATCATCGCCGCCGGCTCGACCAACGACATCATGCTCACGCCGGGCTCGATCACCGGCGAGTATCTCTCCGGCACGCGGGAGATCGCGGTGCCGGGCGAGCGGCGCAAGGGCAACGGCAAGTCGGTGATCGTCGAGGGTGCCTCGGCCAACAACCTCAAGGACGTGACGGCGGAGATCCCGCTCGGCACCTTAACCTGCATCACCGGGGTCTCGGGCGGTGGCAAGTCGACGCTGACCATCGAGACACTCTACAAGACCGCCGCGAACCGGCTGAACGGTGCGCGGACACAGGCTGCGCCGAGCAGGGCGATCCGCGGGCTCGACCAGCTCGACAAGGTGATCGATATCGACCAGTCGCCGATCGGGCGCACGCCGCGCTCGAACCCCGCGACCTATACCGGCGCCTTCACGCCGATCCGCGACTGGTTCGCCGGACTGCCGGAGGCGAAGGCGCGGGGCTACAAGCCCGGGCGCTTCAGCTTCAACGTCAAGGGCGGGCGCTGCGAGGCCTGTCAGGGCGACGGGGTGATCAAGATCGAGATGCACTTTCTGCCGGATGTCTATGTGGAATGCGAGACCTGCAAGGGCGCGCGCTACAACCGCGAGACGCTGGAGGTGAAGTACAAGGGCAAGTCCATCGCCGACGTGCTCGACATGACAGTCGAGGACGGGGTCGAGTTCTTCGCCGCCATCCCCTCGATCCGCGAGAAAATGGTGACGCTGCAACGGGTTGGCCTCGGTTATATCAAGATCGGCCAGCAGGCGACGACCCTCTCGGGTGGCGAGGCGCAGCGGGTGAAGCTGTCCAAGGAGCTGTCGAAACGCGCGACGGGGCGGACGCTCTATGTGCTCGACGAGCCGACGACGGGTCTGCATTTCGAGGATGTGAAGAAGCTGCTCGAAGTGCTGCAGGAACTGGTCGATACCGGCAACACGGTGGTGGTGATCGAGCACAATCTCGACGTCATCAAATGCGCCGACTGGATCGTGGACCTGGGCCCCGAAGGCGGCGACGGCGGCGGCCTGATCGTAGCGGCCGGAACGCCTGAAGAGGTCGCCGAGGTCGAGGCCAGCCACACCGGCCGCTACCTGCGCCCGATGCTGGTGAAGGCCGGGCGTATCGCGGCAGAGTAGCTGAGAGACGAGGGTAGCGGCCGACCTGGAGGGCGCCGCGGTATCTCAGCGAACCAGCGCATCAAAGCATCTGTGACGTGAATGCTGCTCGCGTTATCGCCAAAGCGCCCTCCCGGGGGAGGTCGGGCGCTGCCCGGCGGTGCCGCCGGGCAAAGGGTGCGAGTTGCGGTCTAGAGGCGCGGGAATTCAGCGCCTGTCAGGGGAGCGCCTGTCTCCAGAGTGATATCCCGAAATGGCGGTGAGGTGACCACGCCTTCGCGGCGCATGAACGTCGCGCCCTTGCCGAGAAGGCGGAGCGAGAAGGCGCGGCGCAGGTTGTTGCTGTGGTTCGCCGGCGCGCCGTGCAGGGTGCGGTAGTCGAACGCGATCGCGTCGCCGGGCTCGACGGCCCAGCCGAGGATTTCGTGCTCCCCGCCATCGGGGTCGATCTCCGGCGGCGATTCCATGCCGTCATCTTCGTTCAGCGCGGTGCCGTTGAACCGCTCCGGCCGGAACAGCTTGCCCCATTTGTGCGAGCCCGAGATGAACTCCAACGTCCGTTCGCGCGGGATCGGGTCGAGCGGGATCCAGAGGCTGACCGTCTGCGGGCACTGGACGCAATAATAGGGCTGGTCCTGGTGCCACGGGGTGCGCAGGCCGTTCGAGGCCTCTTTGACCAGCACATGCTCGTGGAAGAGCTGCACGGTCTCGGACCCCATCAGCGCCGCGCCGATCTGGGCAGCATCGGAGTTGAAGATGAAATCGCGATACTCCGGGATCCGGTCCCAGTTGCAGTAGTCGGTCAGAAAGCGCCCGGCGGTCTTGTCATCGGTATAGAACCGCCCGTCCGGGCCCGGATGCTCCATGTTGTAATCGACACCCTTCCTGAGGGTCTCGACCCAATCGGAGAAGACACCCGCCAGCTTGGTGGCGCCTTTCTCGCGGAACTCGGTGATTGCGTCTCGATCCAGCATCAGAAATGGATCGCGCGGCCGTAAGCGTCGAGGACGCTTTCGTGCATCATTTCGCTGAGTGTCGGGTGGGGGAAGACGGTCGCCATGAGGTCCTCTTCCGTCGTCTCGAGCTGGCGGCCGACCACGTAGCCCTGGATCAGTTCGGTGACCTCGGCGCCGATCATATGGGCGCCCAGGAGCTCGCCGGTCTTCTCGTCGAACACGGTCTTGATCATGCCCTCGGGCTCGCCCAGCGCGATCGCCTTGCCGTTGCCGATGAAGGGGAAGGAGCCGACCTTGACCTTGTGCCCTTTCTCCTTCGCCTGGGCCTCGGTCATGCCGACCGAGGCGACCTGCGGGTGGCAATAGGTGCAGCCGGCAATCGAGTCGGGATCCACCGGGTGGACGTTGTTCTTGCCCGCGATCAGCTCGGCCACCATGACCCCTTCGTGGGAAGCCTTATGGGCGAGCCAGGGCGCGCCGGCGATATCGCCGATGGCGAAGACGCCCTCGACCCCGGTGCGGCAGAATTCATCGGTCACCACATGGGTCTTCTCGATCTTCACGCCGAGTTTTTCCAGCCCCAGCCCTTCGGTATTACCGACGATGCCGACGGCGGAGATGACCGTGTCGAACTCCATCTTCTCGACCTTGCCGCCGGTCTCGATATGAGCGGTGACCTTGCCTTTGGCGCGGTCGAGTTTCTTCACCGCCGCGTTGGCCATGATGGTCATGCCCTGCTTCTCGAACTGCTTCTCGGCGTGGGCCGAGATGTCCTTGTCCTCCACCGGCAGGACGCGGTCCATGACCTCGACCACGGTCGTCTCGGCGCCGAGCGTGTTGTAGAAGCTGGCGAATTCGATGCCGATGGCGCCGGAGCCGATCACCAGCAGCTTCTTCGGCATCCGCCCGGGGCGGAGCGCGTGCTTGTAGGTCCAGACGAGATCGCCGTCGGCCTCCAGCCCCGGCAGCTCGCGGGCCCGGGCGCCGGTGGCGACGATGATGTTCTTGGCGGTGAGCTCCTGTGGCTTGTCGCCGGTGACCTTCACCTTGCCTTTGCCGGTGATCGTCGCCTCGCCCATGATGGTCGTCACCTTGTTCTTCTTGAGCAGGTGACCGACGCCGGAGGAGAGCTGGCCCGCCACCTTCTTCGAGCGGTCAACCACGGCGGGGAGGTCGTAGTCGATGCCGTTCGCCTTCAGCCCGAATTCCTTGGCCCGGTGGAACAGGTGGAACACCTCGGCCGAGCGCAGCATCGCCTTGGTCGGGATGCAGCCCCAGTTGAGGCAGATGCCGCCCAGATGCTCGCGTTCGATGACGGCGGCCTTGAGGCCCAGTTGGGCTGCGCGGATGGCGGCGACATAGCCCCCGGGGCCTGCCCCGATCACGACGACATCAAACTGGCTCATGGCGGATGCTCCTTGTCTCTGACAGGGCCAAACGTAAGGGGGTCGGCGGCGGGATGCAATTCACGCGGATCGCCGCAGTGGGTGTTTCGCCGATTGGACAGCCGGGTCAGCCGCTCATGTATCCGCCTTCGGCGCGGTAGGCGCGTTCCGCCTCGCTGTCGGTGCGGCCGAGCACTGCATTTCGGCTGGGGAAGCGGCCGAAGCGGCGGATCACCTCGCGGTGGAGGGCTGCGTGGCGGCGGTTGTCGCCCGCATCTTCGGGCGCGCGGAGGAGGAAAAGGCGCATGCACCGCTCCTGCTCCGCCAGGATCTCGGAATGCATGAAGGGCAGGAAGAAGAACTGCCGCGCAGGCTCCGGGATCTGCTGATCGACGTCGAGCGCGATTGCGGTCTTTGCCGATCTCAACGCCAGCCGGTCGGCCGCGAAGGCTTGCGCCGTGCCACGGAACATGTTGCGGGAGAACTGGTCGAGCAGGATCAGGAGGGCCAATGCGCCCTCGCCGCTGGTCAGCCAGTCGCGGTGGCCGCCCGCCATGGCCATGTTCCAGTTGGTCAGGAAACGCGCCTTGCAGGCCTCATCAACCTCGACGCTTTGCTTATACCACCCCTTCTCGCCGATCTCGTCGAGCCAGAAGCGGTTGATCTTGTGGATCGCATCAGGCGGGTTGCTCATCGGGGTTCCACTCCGCATCGGCCTGCGCCTGTTCGGCGACGACTTCCGAGGCCATCTCGGCCGCGACCGTCGAGGCGATCATACCATAAGGCACCTGCGGCAGGGTCTCGGCAACCGGGGTCGAGGCGCGGACGGTCATGCGGTACATGCCATAGGCGGTGACGATCCCCATGGCGATGGCGATCGACCAGAGAAAGCTGTCCGGCCCGAACCAGCCCATCAGGTAGCCGACCAGGATCGGCATGCCGATCGCGCCGGTGCCGTTCAGGATGACGAGACCGCCGGCGGCGGAGGCCATGTCCTCATGCTCGAGGAAGTCGTTCGTGTGCGCAATCAGGAGCGAATAGAGCGGGTTGGCCATCCCCCCGATCACGAAGCCCGAGATCAGGAGCAGCGTGAAGGAGTAGCCGACGACCGGCACCAGAACCGCCGCAACAGCGCCGATGCCGGTCACGATGGTGATCAGCAGGCGGCGGTCCATCCGGTCCGACAGCCAGCCGAGCGGGTACTGGCAGAGCAACCCGCCCAGATAGATGGTCCCGATGAAGGTCGCGGTCTCCTGCGTCGAGAGCCCGATCTCGGTCGTGTAGACCGCCGACATGCCGAACATGGCGCCGAAGATCGCGCCCAGCATGAAACAGCCGAAACAGCCTAGCGGGGAGCTTTGGAAAAGCTGGATCAGCGACATCCGCCGCGTCGCTTCGAACATCGGCACCGGCGAGACCGAGAGCAGGATCGGGGTCAGCGCGATCGAGACCGCGACAGACATGATGATGAACAGCTCGAATCCGCCGGGATCGGCGAAATTGATCACTGCCTGGGCCAGCACTATCCCGCCCATCTGCATGATGAGATAGGCCGAGAGCGCCTTGCCCCGGTTCTCGTTATCGACCCCATCGTTCAGCCAGCTCTCGGCCACCACATAGACGCCGGAAAAGCAGAAGCCCGCCATGACGCGCATGAGGAACCAGCCGACGGGGTCGACCCATGCGGCGTAGATGATGAAGGCGACCGAGATCAGCGAGGCCAGCGCCGCGAAGACCCGCACATGCCCGACCCGGCGCAGCAGCCACGGTGTCGCCTGAGCCCCGCCCATGAAGCCGACGAAATAGCCGGTCATGACATACCCCATGGTGGCGGAGGAGAAATCCTCGATCCCCCCCCGCAGGCCAAGCGCGGTCGCCTGCATGCCATTGCCAAGCTGGAGGAGAAACATGCCAAAGAGCAATGCCCAGGTGTTTTTCAGCACGGCGATCATCGGCGGCTCCAGGGGTCACAGATCGCGCGCAGAATGCGCATGCAAAACTTCTCAATTCCCGCCTGTTCGCGCCATCCGATGTCGCTGGAACGTCAACCGGTTAGCGGGGGATCGGGCAGCAAGAGAGAGCTGTCGCCGTAGGAGTAGAACCGGAACTTGCGCCGGATCGCCTCGGCGTAGAGCGCCTGCATCCTGTCCGTGCCCATCAGCGCAGAGACGAGCATGAAGAGCGTGCTTTTGGGCAGGTGGAAATTGGTCATCAGTCCGTCGGTCACGCGGAAGCGGTAGCCGGGATAGATGAAGATGTCCGTCTCGCCGCTCCAGGGCCGGATGCGCCCGGCCTCGTCCGCCGCGCTTTCGATCAGGCGCAGGGCGGTGGTGCCGACCGGGATGATCCGACCACCGGCCTTTTTGGCGGTGTTGATCGCGGTTGCCGCGGCCTCGGGGATCTCGCCCCATTCCGCGTGCATCCTGTGCTCTTCCGGGTTCTCGACCTTCACGGGCAGGAAGGTTCCGGCGCCGACATGGAGCGTGAGCCGGGTTGTGAGCACGCTCTTGGTCTCCAGCGCCGCCACCAGCGCGGTGTCGAAGTGGAGCGAAGCGGTGGGGGCGGCGACGGCGCCGGTCTTCTTGGCGAAGACGGTCTGGTAGTCTTCGGCATCCTGCGCGTCCGCTGCGCGCCGGTTGGCGATGTAGGGGGGCAGGGGCATGACGCCTGCCTCGGCAATCGCCGCGTCCAGTTCAGCCCCGGTGCGGTCGAAGCGCAGCAGGACCTCTCCCTCGGCCTTTGTCACGACTTCGGCCGCAAGGGGGCCGAATGTGATCCGGTCGCCGGGGGTGAGGCGCTTGCCGGGCTTGGCGAGCGACCACCATTGATCGCCGCTTTCCTGGCGGATCAGGGTCGTCTCGATCCGTGCGATCCCGCTGCCATCGGTCGTCTCACGCCGCCGCTCGCCGAAAAGCCGCGCGGGCAGAACCTTTGTGTCGTTGAAGACGAGCATGTCGCCCGGCCTGAGCCAGCGGGCGAGATCGGCCACCTGGGCCTCATGCGTCGCGGCCCCTTCGGCCACCAAAAGACGAGAGGCCGGGCGGGGGCGCACCGGCCTCAGGGCAATCAGCTCTTCCGGGAGATCGAAGTCGAAATCGGAAAGCTGCACGTCTTGTCGGGCGCCCGCCCTACTGCGCGTCGGCCGCCACTTTCACCGAGACCATCTCGTCGGGATCGCGCACCTGGCCGGACTGGCCGGCGCCGCGCTTGATGTTGTCGACATGCTCCATGCCCTCGATCACGCGGCCCCAGACGGTGTACTGACCGTTCAGGAAGTGGCCTTCCTCGAACATGATGAAAAACTGGCTGTTGGCGGTGTGCGGCGCCGAGGTCCGCGCCATGCCGACGACGCCCCGGTCGAAGGGCAGCGAGGAGAACTCGTTGCGAAGATCAGGCAGTTTGGAGCCGCCCGAACCGGTGCCGGTCGGGTCGCCCGTCTGGGCCATGAAGCCCTCGATCACCCGGTGGAAGACGACGCCGTTATAAAACCCCTCCCGGGTCAGTGTCTTGATCCGCTCGACATGGCCCGGGGCCACGTCGGGCAGCATCTCGATGACCACGTTGCCGGATTTCAGCTCGATGATCAGCGTGTTTTCTGGGTCTTTGATATCCACGGCTTTGGCCTCCATGTGGGGGAGTGTGACGAGCATGGCGGCCATCAGGCAGAGTGCTCTCAGCATCGGATCCTCGCGTCCTGTAAGTTGCTGGGCGAGACCTAGCGGGTTCCCCCCCATTCGTCAAACTTGGATCGCGGACGCGTGTGCTGGGGCCGCCGGGCGGCTTGGGCGAAGTTCATGGCAGATTGCTACTGAAACGTGCTACGGTCAGGCCCGCGCAGTCAGAACTCCGGACCCCGCCCGATGGCGGCCCGGCTCCTGTCTCCCGCATCACACAAGCGTAGGTTCAAGGGGGACCCTGCCATGACGAGTTTCGACCTGGGCCCGTATGCGAGGCCGATCACGACGGCATCCAAAGCTGCCAAGGCCGAGTTCGATCAGGGGCTGAAGTGGATGTTTTGCTTCAACCATGGCGAGGCGATCGCCTGCTTCCAGCGCGCGCTGGCGCATGATCCGGACTGCGCCATGGCCCATTGGGGCGTCGCCTACGCCGCCGGTCCCAACTACAACCTGCCCTGGCATCTCTACGACCCTAAGGGCAAGCAGATGGCGCTGGAGACCGCTTATGACGCGATGCAGGAGGCGCTGAAGCGGACTGCCGGGCTCACCGAGATCGAGACGGCGCTGATCAGGGCGCTGCCGCACCGCTATCCGCAGCGCGAGGCGATCAAGGACCAGTCGGATTGGGACAAGGCGTTCACGGCTGAGATGCGCAAGGTCTTCGAGCGGTTTCCCGGCGATCTCGAGGTCCGCACGGTCTTTGCCGAGGCGATCATGAACGAGACGCCGTGGAAGATGTGGAATGTCCAGACCGGCGAGGTGGCCGAGGATGCCAAGACCGCCGAGGCGATCGCGGTGCTGGAGGAGGCCTTCGACACAATACCTGAAGCGTGGCAGCACCCGGGGCTCCTGCATCTCTATGTTCATCTGATGGAGATGTCGCCGTTCCCTGAGAGGGCGCTGAGGGTGGGGGATGCGCTGCGCGAGATCTCGCCCGAGGCCGGGCATCTGATCCACATGCCGACCCATATCGACGTGCTCTGCGGCAATTACCGCGACGTGCTGGTCTATAACAAGCGGGCGCTGGCGGTGGACCGGAAGTTCCTCGATTATGCCGAGAACCCGGGGGTCTACCTGCTCTATGTGATGCACAACTTCCACTTCGCGGTCTATGGCGCGATGTTCCTCGGCCAGTACGAGGAGGCGCTGGCCCATGCGCAGGAGCTGATCGAGCGGGTGCCGGAGGAGGTGCTCCGTGTCGAAAGCCCGCCGATGGCGGATTTCCTGGAGGCGCATCTGACCCACAAGCAGCATGTCATGGTGCGCTTCGGGAAGTGGAAGGAGATCATCGCGCAGGAATTGCCGGTTGATCAGGAGCTCTACTGCTCGGTGACGGCGATGACCCTCTATGCGCAATCTGTGGCGCATTCGGCGCTTGGCCATATCGCCGAGGCGGAGGCGAAGAAGGCGGAATTCCTCGCGGCGAAGGCGCGGATGCCGGAGAGCCGCCGGGTTCATAACAACACGGTCGTCGATCTGCTCGCCGTGGCGGAGTCGATGCTGGATGGTGAGCTGGAGTACCGAAAGGGCAATTACGAGGTGGCCTATGCCCATCTGCGCCGGGCGGTCGCGCTGGACGATGCGCTGCCCTATGACGAGCCCTGGGGCTGGATGCAGCCGGCCCGCCATGCGCTGGGTGCGCTTTTGATGGAGCAGGGGCATTACGAGGAGGCCGAGGGGGTCTACCGCGCCGACCTCGGGCTCGACGACACGCTGGCCCGGCCCTGCCAGCACCCGGGCAATGTCTGGTCGCTGCATGGGCTGCATCAATGCCTCGCCCGGCGTGGCGAGACGGTGGAGGCCCGGCACATCAAGCTGTTGCTGGATCAGGCAATGGCGCGGGCGACCGTGCCGATCAGGGCCTCGTGTTTCTGCAGCCAGGCGGCTATGGCGGCGGAGTAGGGGCCGCGCGCTCCCATGCAGGCGTCGCCCTCGGAAGGTTGGCCGCGGCGCGACCCACCCACCCCGCGCACGGCCCCTCGCCCACCGGCACCTTCTTCCCGCGCGTGTCGATCCGGGGTCGGGGCGCGCGCTCCCTGGCTAGGTGGGCAGCACCACGAGTTTGGCAACGTGGTCGACCAGTGCGAGGGTCTGCACAAAGGTCTCGTAGGGCTGTTCCTTGACCACATAACCAGCGATGTTCTGGTCGTAGGCACGCATCACGTCCTCGGGTGCGTCCGAGGTCGTCAGCACGAAAATCAGCGCGCGGTGGAGTTTCGGGTCGTCGCGCACTTCCTTGAGGAACTCGTGGCCGTTCATCCGTGGCATGTTGATGTCGAGGAGGACGATAAAGGGCGGCAGCATCTGTTCCTGCCCGGCCTCGCCGCGCAGGATCTCGAGCCCCATGACCCCGTCATGAGCGACGCGGACCGGGTTGACGAGTTTCATTTTCCTCAGCGCCCGGCGCATTGCCATGATGCTGACCTCGTCATCGTCGATGATGAGGATCTGAACCTCGTCATATCCGTTTGTCTCCGGAGGCGGATCGGTCAGGAGTTCGGTCATTTCATGCTCCGTGAAAGGGCCATTCAGGCCGCCAGTTGATCGTGGTCCTGCGCACTGACCGGCCATTCGAACAGGAAGGTCGTGCCGCGCCGGGTCGCGGGGGAAGACATCACCCGGATATCGCCGCCGTAATGTTCGACCAGCTTGCGTATGACGGCGAGACCCATCCCGCTGCCCTCGACCGCGTCGCGCGATTGCAGCGTCTCGAAGAGACCGAAGATCCGCTCGTGATATTTCGGGTCGATCCCGGGGCCGTCATCGCTGACCGCGATTCTGATCCCGTCGCCTCGCGCCCGGCAGTCGAGCGAGATGGTGCCGCTCTCCCGGTCATGATGCTTCACCGCGTTGCCGATCAGGTTCATGAGGATCTGCCGGAGCGGGGCCTCGAAGGTCCGCAGGGTCAGGGCATCGCCGGTCACTTCGAGGGCGAAGTCCTGTTCACGGCCGAGAAGCTCGAGGATCTCTGTTGCCGCCTCGGGAAGGGAGACCTCGCTGATACTTGCGGTCTCGCGCCCGGCTCTGGCGTAGCTCAGGAGATCGTCGAGGAGGCCGGAGAGGCGCCGCGCGCGTCTGAGCAGCATCTCGAGATTGTCGCGGCAGGGTTCGGGCAGGGCGTCGCCAGCGTCTTCGATGGTCCATTGCGCCAGATCGTGGATCGCGCGGAGCGGCGAGCGCAGATCGTGCGAGGCGGCGTAGGCAAAGCGCTCCAGCTCACCGTTCGAGCGGCGCAACTCGCGCGAGTTGCCCTTGAAGACTTCGAGCGCGCGTGACATCTCGCCGAGTTCATCCGCGCCACGCACGGCAATCGGTGCTTCGTTGTCGCCGCCTGCGATCTTGCGCACGGAGGAGGACAACTGCCTGAGCCGGCGGATGATCCGGCGCTCGACCAGGATAATCGCGACGGCGACGATCAGGCTGAGCGCGATCACCCCCATGATCCGCGACTGAAGGATCGTTGTATCGATTGCGCCCTCAACGGCGCGCGCGGTCATCAGGATGTTCTCGCGCGCGCCTGCGATCTCGGTCGCGGTTCGGAGCGAGATAGACTCACCTGCCACCCGATGTGCTTCGGACGCATTGTCGCGCGCTTCGATGACATCGAGCAGCCGCTTGCGGGTGTTGATCAGCCCGTCGGGATCGAAAAGGAGCGCGCGAAGGCTGCGGATTTTCGCCGCGAGCGTCGTACGCTCCACCCCCTCGTCCAGCCGGGTGAGCAAGCGGATCGCCGCGCGTATGTTGAAGGCCAGTCGCCCCTCCGCCTCGCCGAGTTCCAGCCGGGTCCCGGCCGAGGGCACGGCATAGGCAAGGTCGAGATTGCGCTCGGTCAGGTGGTTGAGCCGGGTGAGGGCGCTGACCTGCGCCAGACCCCGCGAGAGCGTGGGGCCCGAGATGCCCGCGCCCCCTTTGAAGGCGAGCAACTCGACCTCATTGCTCGTCTCCAGCATCAGGGCCTCGGTCCTCTCGAGCAGGTCGCTGGAGATGTGCGCGATCTGGTCGTTCAGCGCGCGCTGCATCTGTTCAGCAGCCAGGATGTCGTGGGAGTGGCCTGCGGCGGCCTGGGTCGCGTTGTCGAGATCCGCGATCAGCCGGGAGTAGTCCGCATCCTCGGCGGTTGCCGTGCGAAGCTGGGCGAGGAGGGCCGACGCCTCTTTGGCTGCGGTGCGGTGACCCTCGGCGCCGGTGGCGGCGAGGATGTCATCGAAAGTGTTGTCGAGATCGCGGAGCAGACCATCCAGAACCTCGGCCTGCGCGAGGCCGGGGATTGCGTTGCCGGTCAGCGCCTCCTGCGCCGTTTGGACCCGGTTGAGGCCGAGTGCTCCGGCGACCATGAGGCCGAAGACCAGGATGGCGATCAAGGCCATCGCAAAACGCATCCGCACGACGACACTTCGCCAGGGGGGCAGGGGCCCGGGAGGCGGGGGTGGGGACAACTCAACACTATTTTTCTTCATTTGTTCTCTTTTGGGTTCGTCGGTTTGAAATTTTGTTAACGCTCTTTTCCTTAGGCTCGCGGAGCGTCGGCCGGCCGGGCCGCGCGTTGTCCGCGGGTCGAGTGGGGAGGGAGCCGTGCGCCGAAGGCTGTACAATTCCCCGGTATTGGACCGGCGAACCCTGCTCTCGTCGATCGCGGCGGTCTGTGCGGGAGGTGCGAGCGGCAACGCTGCTTCTGCCAATCCGCTTCATGTCTCCGTCGCCACCGAAGCCCGGCGTGTCGCTGGACGCGGCGCTGTACTTAGGCTTCTCGCGCCCCATGGCTGCGAGGCCAATGTCTGGCCGGTCATCAAGGCGTTTGAGGCTGCCACTGGCGTCCGCGTGGAGCTGCGTGAGGTGCCGGTCGATGAGATCAACGCGCAACTCACGCTCGATTCGCTCAGCGGGGATGGCGACTATGATCTCGCCCTGCCCGCGACCTTCGGCATCCCCGATCTCGCCGCGGGCGGGATCATCCGGCCGATCACCTCGTTCGCACGGCAATACGAGCCCGAAGGGTTTCGCGACGGCGTGCTCTATTCCACCGGCGATTCCTTTGATGGCGAGGTCTATGGCTTCCAGGCTGACGGCGACACCTATGTGATGTTCTATCACCGGGAGTGGCTGGAGGATGCCGCCAAACGGGCGCGGTATGAGGACCGCTACGGAACCCCGTTGGCCATCCCGTCGACATGGGATGAGCTTGACCGGCAGATGGCGTTCTTCCACAGCCCTGAAGAGGGCAGATACGGGGGCGCGCTGTTTCGCACCCCGGGGTATCTGGCGTGGGAGTGGTGGGTGAGGTTCCATGCCAAGGGGGTGTGGCCCCTCTCGGCGGATCTCGAACCCCAGATCGCATCCGACGAAGGGGTGGCGGCGCTGGAGGATATGATCCGCGCGACCGAGATGCTCTATCCCCAGGCCCGATCCGCCGGGCTATTCGACAACTGGGCGCATTACGGTGAGGGCAACACCTATTGCAACATCGGCTGGGGCGGGTCGCAGAAGTACCTGAACGGCCCTCAGTCGAGGATGCGCGGGCGCATGGTCTATGGGCCCACGCCGACCGGCTCCTTCGGCGGGCTGGAGGTCGCCATGCCCTATTTCAATTGGGGGTGGAGCTATGTCGTCGCCTCGATCAGCAAGCAGCCGGAGCTTGCGTATCTCTTCGCGCTCTTCGCCTCGACATCCGAGATGTCGACCCTCGCGATCCGCGAGCAGGACGGATATTTCGACCCGTTCCGGCCTGAGCACTACGCGGATCCGGTGATTGTCGAGACCTATTCGCCCGAGTTCCTCGCTGTGCATGAGGCGAGTTTGCGCGCCTCGATCCCCGATCTCTATCTCGCCAATCAGGGTGCGTATTTCCGGGCGCTCAGCGAGTGGCTGGACGAGGCGGTGAACCGGGGTGCGGATCCACGCAAATCGCTGGAGCGCGCGGCGACGCAATGGTCGGTCCTGAGTTTGCGGGCGGGGCGCGAGAAGCAGCGAAAGCGGTGGATGGCCCTGCGCGCGAAATACCCGGCGGCGGCGCAGGCGGCGCTGAGAGACGTTCTCTAATCCTCCCGGGTGAAGCCCCTGTCGAGCGACGGGCGAGATGGCGCGGCCTGCCGGCCTGTGCTATCGCGATAGCATTCGATGCGGCGAAGACAGCGGGCCAAGGAGGAAATCGATGCGATGGATCGCGATGATCGTCCTGACAGGGGTTCTGGCGGGGTGCTCGGGTGAGGATCCGGCCAGCTCACAGGCCGATCCGGCGGATGTGACGCCGCCAGGCACGCCCAACTGGGCCCTGGCCGCACCGCGTGAGGTGGCGACCTCCGGCACACCGACCCACGAAGTGCCGATCTTCGCGACGGGGCCGGAGGAGCTTCTGGGTTATCTCGACGCTGTGGCGCTCGCCGATGAGCGGGTCGAGGCGGTTGCGCCCGCATGGCCCGCCGACGGGCCTGCCCGCGCCTATGTCCAGCGTTCGGCGGCCTTCGGCTTTCCGGATGTCATCTCGGTCGAGGCCGTCGATCTTGGCACGGGAGATGCGGGCCAGCGCGCCTCGCTCGTGATCTATTCGCAGGCGGTCTATGGCTATTCCGATCTTGGCGTGAATGGTGAGCGGATCGAGCGGTGGCTTGCGGGGCTGTCGGAGACCGCACCGGTCGTCGGCGGGCGCGGGCTCGGCGGGTAGGATTGAACTTGCGGCGGGCGGCTGATCCGTCTTTGCCCGTTAGCGATGTTCTTCTGATCTGAAAGCAATTGCGTGGCAGAGCCCTGCCGCAAGAGGTTCGCGGTTAAACCAGGGCGGATTCTGCAAAAGACCCGCCCGGGTTTTGCATGCGCCAGGCGTCACCGCGCCAGAAAGCCGCCGTTGACGAAGAGCGTCTGCGCCGTCACCCATTGGCTGCCTTGGGAGGCTAGGAAGTCGATCAGCGGCACGATATCGCTGATCTCGCCGAGCCGCCCCGCAACGCTCATATTGCTGAGATAGGCGGTCGACTGCTCGTTCTCCTGGCCGTGGAAGAAGGCGGTGTTGATGGGCCCGGGCGCGACGACATTCACGGTGACGCCGCGGCCGCCGATCTCCTTGGCCAATGCGCGGGTGAAATCCTCCAGCGGGGCCTTCGAGCCCGCATAGACGCCATACATGCCTGTAGTCGCGCCGAGAAGCGTGGTGCCCATGTTGATGATCCGCCCGTTGTCCTCGATATGCCGGGCGGCCTGCTGCATGGTCAGGAACGCGGCCTTTGCATTGATGCCAAAGGCGGTGTCGAACTCGGCCTCGGTGATCTCGGCGAAGGGTTTCTTGAGGACGATACCCGCATTGTTGATCACGATATCGATGCGCCCGAAGGTGTCCCTGGCGCCGGAGAACATCGCCTCGACGACCGAGGCATTGGAGAGGTCACCCTTGGTGATCAGGGCGCGGCCGCCGTTTTGCCGGACGAGGCGCGCGGTCTCCTCGGCATCCGCGGCCGAGCTGTCGGCATGGTGGTGGACCACCACATCCGCCCCGCGCGCCGACAGGGCGGCGGCAAAGGCGCGGCCCATGTTGCGGGCTGATCCGGTGATGATCGCCACCTTGCCTTCGAGGTCGCGGCCATATTCTGCGGAAGTGTTTGTTTCAGAGGTCATTTTTGTCTCCATCTCGTTGCGGGCAGGGTCATTCCCGCCGTGAGAGAGAAGATGAGTGATTGCTGATCGATCAGGTATTTATTGA
The DNA here is from genome assembly GCA_039180675.1 of Pseudomonadota bacterium. GTDB lineage: Bacteria > Pseudomonadota > Alphaproteobacteria > Rhodobacterales > Rhodobacteraceae > Thermohalobaculum. The sequence goes on from JBCDDC010000014.1 coordinate 117,907, forward strand.
AATCACATTCTCTACATGCGAATTTTGCATGTAATGTTGGAGAACAATGAGCGCCTGTATCTGCGGGTCGTCGAGGCCGGAAGCCTCAAGGCCGCGGCAGAGCAGATCCACGCGGACCCGTCCGCCGTCAGCCGCAAGATCGCGGCGCTGGAGGATCGGCTGGGCGTGAAGCTGCTCACCCGCTCCACCAGACGTTCGGTGCCGACCGAGGCGGGGGCGCATTACTACGAGGCGATGCGGGTGCTGCTGGATCAGCAGGCAGCGCTCGAGGCGCGGATCGCGGGCGCGGCGGACAATCCCGTGGGCCGGTTGCGGGTCGCGGCCCCGGTCGATTTCGGCGCGACGTTCGTGGCCCCCGTGCTGCACCGGCTGCATGACGCGAATGCCGGACTGCAGGTCGAGCTTCTGCTCGGCAGCACCTTCTCCGACCTGGTCGAGCAGGGCATCGATGTGGCGATCCGGATCGGGCGGCTGCCGGATTCGAGCCTGATCGCGCGCAGGCTGGGGGCGGTGCGGCGGGTTCTGGTCGCCTCACGCGCGTATCTCGAGGCTGAGGGCGCGCCGGAGGTGCCGGAAGATCTCGCGGCCCATCCCTTCATCTTCTACCGGCCCGAACAGATGAACACGGCCTTCACGATGACGCGGGAGGGGCGGGGGCACCGGGTGCAGATGTCGGGCACCTTCTGCGTCAACAGCGTGTCTGCGATCCGCGATCTGGTTGCCGCGGGCAAGGGGCTGCATCTGGGACCGAGTTGGGTGTTCTCCGAAGGGATCGCCGATGGCTCGATCGTGCCGGTCTTGCCGGAATACGAGCTCGAAGCCTATCCGCTGCACGCGCTCTATGTCCCGAGCCTCTACGTGCCCGCGAAGGTGCGCGCGTTCATCGACCTGATGGCGGGCACGGTGAGGGGCAACGAGATGCTGAGCCCCTAGTGGCGGGTATGCGCCACAGCCCGTCAAAGTGGGCGGAGGGCAATCAGTGCAGCGATGTGCTTGCTTCGCGGAAGGGCTGTTTGTGGCCGGGCGTTGAACGAAGGCGTCTGCGCCTTAATTCCAGCGCGCGGGAATGCCGGTTGCGGTGGCGCCGTCGGGTACGTCTTTCGTCACCACGGCTCCGGCTCCGATCTGCGCCCAGTCTCCGACCGTGCGCCCCTGCAGCACCGTCGCGTTGGCGCCGATCATCGCCCCCTCGCCGAGGCGCGTGTCGCCGCTGACAGTGGCGCCCGGCATCACGCTGACGAAATCGCCGATCTGGCAGTCATGCCCGATGATGGCGCCTGCGCCGATCAGGACGTGGGCGCCGATTGCGGCCCCGGGTGAGATGCAGGCGCCTGCGAGCACGACCGAACCGTCACCCAAGGGAGTGCCCTCGGGAAGCCACGCCCGGGGATGGGTAATGCTCATGGGGCTCTTGCCCGACGCGGCGGCGAGATCGGCGAATGCCTTGCGCGGCGCGGGGTAGCCGACACTGATGACATAGTGGCTGGCGTCGACGTCGGCGAGGTCGTTCAGCGCGCCGATCTGGCGGACCCCGCGTCCGGCGAAGCGGCGTGGATCGACCTCCTCATCGTCGAGGATGCCCGCGATATCGGTCGCCGTGCCAGCCTCTGCCCGCCCGGCCTCGATCGCGCCGAGGACGTCGCTGCAATGCCCGCCACCACCGAGTAGAACGATCCGCAACTGACCCTCCCTATGCTCCCGGCCCGGGCTCGTCTCTGCCCCGCAGACGCCGGATGCAAGCTCCTCAGCTTGAGCCTGAGCCGCGCAACCCGCTTTCCTTCGCTGCCGCTCAGATCCTGCAGGGTGTGTGGTAGCGGCCCCAGTTCAAGCCGAACCTATCTCGGCAACACTTCTCTGATAAACGGGAAACTAACGGGGTAAATTGCGTTTCTGATCCATAGTGGCAAATTAATGCTGAAGAACAGAGTAATTTCAACGACCTTGGGAGGAGTTCCCTGCGACATCGAACAGGGAACTTTTTCGGCTGTGAGGGAACGCCGCGAACCTCGTAGGAAGGTCACCAGGTGATCGGGCCTGCACTTGTTACCGGCCGCAAAGCTCCCTTTTTGTTGGGCCACTTGTTCGCGCTCTATCTAAATTGTCTCCGGCACCCGGGGGCGCATTCCAAGGGCTTCACCTGAGCGGATCTCGTTATACTGTTTGAGCCAGATATCGACCACGACCTTAGCCTGGCGTGTCATTACAAACCACTGCGGCGTTTAGCGGCCCAAAGCCGACATCCGCGACGTCGGCTTGATTTCGCGGGCGCGTTCCCGTTAGCCGCCATTTGCGAAGTCATCTGAGATGGGCCAAGTTAGCTCTGCGGGACGAAGCGGACGCGCACTTGGCCATCAAGAACGTCCGCTTTCGCAGTCGCGCGAACTATAATGTGCTCAATTCCTAAAGCGGATTGATGGGATGACCGACCAAACAATCAACGCAAAAAAATAAGCTACCTCTGGAATCCAAGCGGACTGATACATCGCTAAAATACCGGCGATCATGATGACGTGGGCCAACAATCCCCAAAGAATACTTACGAGTATCTGACCCCTGGTGGCCAAATTTGCACGCATCAACCAAACATAGATCCAGATGCTCAAAGGGATGAAAATGACAATGCCGGTCGCCAGACCTGGGTTGTAGGTTCCTGCAATGAAGCCAGCACCAAGATGGCTAAAGGCGTTAACGAAAACAATTGCCGCCATACACAAGGTCGCAAAGATATGGTCGCTTCCTCTCCAAACGCCCAACGCACCCACCAGCCACACGAGCGATGTGTTTATCACAAAGATCGAAGTCGGTGACATAAACTCAGTCGCGGGCTGGCTGCCTGTGAGACCCGACAAGAAGTCGTTCAGGTAGGGAGAGAAGGCGTAGGTCTGGCCGAAAATGTCGATCCAGTGCTCTTCAAATTGATGAACGATGTATGCGATGAGAAGGATGAGCGAAATGAAACGCGGGTCAGTGCGAGGATCATCGTTCTCCGTGAATGCAAACGCGACAAGCAAAAGAAATGGGGCCATGAATGTGCCCAGTTTCATCCAGTGCTCGGTCAGGAATGCGTGCTGCCCCAACGGGAACCACAGCATGGCGAAGGCAAGGATCAGAAAAGAAATAGACGTTTTCTTACGCACCACCGAATAACCTTGAATAGGCAATTATCGTGGAACCAGGCTGATGATGACTTTCAGAAAGAACTTACCAATCATGGTACGCTCTTCCCACTGCTTATCCCTATTGCCAGGTAAAACAAGTCGATTTCGCGCAAGAACAAAGCTGCCGTTCGCCGCACCCCGACAAATGAGCAGGGTGGGCTCAAACCAGTCGTTCGCTACAGGTCGTTCGCATGACCGCTTCGGCTCGGGTAGCAGACATTGAGCTCTGTCGCTGACAATCCCTTGCCAAATGAGCTATGCGGAGAAGAATAAAACATGAACTAATGGCGCCTGATGGCCAACCCGATGATGCCCGCCAAGATTGACCCGTCCCCTTTGAACGCAGCCGCTCTGAGTGAAAGAATGGCTTGTACAAAGGAGAAGAGAGATGGGCGCGAAGCGCTACAAACCCGAAGAGATTATCTCGAAGCTGCGTGAAGCTGAAGTGCTGCTG
>JBCDDC010000015.1:0-119272 GCA_039180675.1 Pseudomonadota bacterium
CCCCGTCCCTGTTCCGGCACCCATATTGCCCACCCCCCCCACCCCCCCGCCGGCCCCCCCGCCCCGCCCCCCCCCCCCCCCCCGGGAGGGCGCATGGCTATGCCACCTGAGGCTCTGGCGGCAAGGATGCTTCGGAGGGCAGCGGCTGGGGAAACAAAAGGACGCACCCACCCGGGGTCGGGCGCGACGGCGGCTGTGCCTTGTCGGAGACAGATCCTTGGCGGCAGTTTTTGCGTCACTGTGGGCGATAATGTTCTCGGCCAGTGTAGCCCATGCATGCCTCATCACATCTGCTCCGCGACTCGTAGATATCGCGACCGCTGATGTGGTCATGCATGCCAAGGTGACGGAGATCATCGAGGGCCCCGCTCTTGCAGTTGGGACACCTGGAATGGCTCCCTACAGCAGCCTTGTGAGTCTTGAGGCTATCGAGATCTACCGCGGTGCAAAGAAGCAAAGATGGCAAGCTATCTGGCTTGGCCGCAACGAACGGTCGGCTGCTTCGCGGATCGCTGACCTCGACACCGGATGGGGCTTTATCGTCGGCGTAAGTACCTCTGACAGTCTTCTTTTGTTGAACGGGATCGATCACGGGCCGGTGCTTTACGACAACAACTGCCCGCACGGCACACCGCATGTTTACCCGTGGTCCCATGAAATTGAGAGCAGTCTATCAAAGATCCTGAGGGCCTCCGAATGATCCCCCTCACCACATATGCCTCCCGCACTGTCGGTGTCCTAGGCCTCGGTAAATCCGGGCTTTCGGCAGCACGGGCGTTGAAGGCGGGTGGGGCGACCGTGTTTTGCTGGGATGATAATGAGGCGCCGCGTGAGACGGCTTCGGCCGAGGGGTTGGAGGTCGCGGATCTGACCCGGCCGCGGGAGGCGGCGTCGCTCGATCTCCTGATCGTCTCGCCCGGCATTCCGCATCACTATCCGGAGCCGCATAAGGCGGTCCTCGCGGCGTGGGAGGCCGGGGTGCCGGTCGACAACGATGTCAGCCTCTTCTTCCAGGCGTTGACGGACCCGGACCGGGAGGGGGCCGATGAAGGCAGTCCGAAGGTGATCTGCGTCACCGGCTCCAACGGGAAATCGACCACGACCGCGTTGATCCATCACCTGCTGGGCGCAGCCGGGCGGCACACGCAGATGGGTGGGAACATCGGGCGGGGCGTGCTGGATCTCGATAATCCAGGACCCGGCGAAGTCGTGGTGCTGGAGCTTTCCTCCTATCAGACCGAGCTTGCGCGTGTGCTGGCGCCGGATGTGGCGGTGTTCCTGAACCTCTCGCCCGATCATCTGGGCCGGCATGGTGGCATGGGCGGGTACTTTGCCGCCAAGAAACGGCTTTTCGAGTACGGCGGCCCGGATCGCTCGATCATCGGGGTCGACGGGATCGAGGGGCGGTTCGTCGCCAACACCATGGGGCCGGAGACGATCCGGATCGCGGCCACGCAAAAGCTGCGCGGCGAGGGCTGGTCGGTCTTCATGAACAAGAACCACCTGACCGAGTGGCGCGGCGGCAAGCAGATGGCGGCGATCGACTTGCGCCAATGCCCCGCGCTGATCGGCAGCCACAACCATCAGAACGCCTGCGCCGCCTATGCGGCCTGCCGTGCCGTCGGGGTGCCCCCGCGCAGGCTGGAGGCGGGGCTCGCGAGCTTCCCCGGCCTCGCGCACCGGCTGGAGCGGATTGGCGAGATCGGCGGCGTCGCCTTCGTCAATGACAGCAAGGCGACCAATGCGGATGCGGCGGAGAAGGCGTTGCTCAGCTTCGAGAACATCCGCTGGATCCTGGGCGGGCAGGCCAAGGAAGGCGGGATCGAACCGCTCACCGGGCTCTTCGACCGGGTCGCAAAGGCCTATCTGATCGGCGAATGCGCCGATCAATTCGCCGCAACCCTGGAGAGCACACCGCACGAGATCTGCGGCGATCTGGCCACAGCCGTGGCCCGCGCCCGCGCCGATGCGGCGCCTGGGGACACCATCCTCCTTGCGCCGGCGGCCGCAAGCTGGGATCAATTTACAAGTTTTGAGGCGCGGGGCGATGCATTCCGTGCCCTTGTTGAGAGCAGTCAGGAGGAACCGGCATGACCGAGCTGGCGTTCCGCAACCTGGCGTCGAGGCAGAAGGACAGCTCCGTCCTCGGCGACTGGTGGCACTCGGTGGACCGATGGGCCCTGGGCGCGGTGATCGCGCTGATGGGCGTGGGGCTGATGCTCGCGCTCGCCGCGTCGCCGCCATTGGCTCACAAGAACGGGCTCTGGACTTATCACTACGTCGCGCGCCACGTGGTTTTCGTGATCATGGGTTTGGGTCTCATGGCCGCGATCTCGATGTGCACGATCAAGACGGTGAGGCGGCTCGGCGTGCTGCTGTTCCTCGGCTTCTGGTTGGCGACCGCGCTTTTGCCCATGCTGGGGACGGATTTTGGCAAGGGCGCCTATCGCTGGTACTCGCTGGGGTTCCTGTCGCTGCAACCCTCGGAGTTGCTGAAGACCGGGTTTGTCATCACCATGGCCTGGGTCATGGCCGGGAGCTTTGACAAGAAGGGTCCGCCCGGCATGACGATCTCGGCGGTTGTTGCGGTGATCATTGCGGTGATGCTGGCCATGCAGCCTGATTTTGGCCAGGCGATGCTGGTGTTGGGTGTCTGGGCCTCGATGATCTTCGTTGCGGGCGCGCCGGTCTGGATCCTGATGGGGCTCGGCGGGTTTATCTGTGTCGGTGGCTGGTTCGCCTACCACAACTCGGAACACGTGGCCCGGCGGATCGACGGGTACTGGGCGGAGAGCCTGGACCCAAACACCCAGCTTGCCTACGCCCAGGCCGCGATCCGCGAGGGTGGGTTGTTCGGCGTCGGCGCGGCGCAGGGGCAGGTGAAATGGACCCTGCCGGACGCGCATACCGACTTCATCATCGCGGTGGCGGCGGAGGAATTCGGACTGGTCTTCACCGTGGCCCTGATCGGGCTGTTCCTGTTCATCGTGCTGCGCGCGCTCGGCCGGCTGGTGGAGGAGCGCGATATCTTCGTGCGGCTGGCCGGGACGGGCCTCGCGGCCCTGTTCGGCATGCAGGCCTTCGTGAACCTCTCGGTCGCGATCCGGCTTTTGCCCGCCAAGGGGATGACGCTGCCGTTTATCTCTTACGGCGGCTCTTCGATGATCGCGGCCGCCCTGGCGATGGGGGCGCTGCTGGCGTTCACGCGGACGCGGGCCCATGACGCGGCGGCGGAAATCCGGAACTCGATGTGAACCAGCCGCTGCTGGTCATCGCGGCCGGAGGGACGGGCGGGCATATGTTCCCGGCCCAGGCGCTGGCGGAGGAGATGCTGGCGCGCGGCTGGCGGGTCAGGCTGTCGACCGATGAGCGGGGCGCTGCCTATGCCGGGGGCTTTCCGTCGGCGGTGGAGCGGCAGGTGGTCTCCGCCGGGACGTTCGCGCGGGGCGGGATCTCGAAACTGACGGCGCCGTTTCAGATCCTGGCAGGTGTTATCTCGGCGATCGTTCGGATGCGGTCGGAGAAACCGGCCTGTGTCGCGGGGTTCGGCGGCTACCCAGCCTTTCCCGCCATGGCTGCGGCTTGGTTTCTGGGGCGCCCGCGCCTGATCCATGAGCAGAATGGCGTACTCGGCAAGGTCAACGAGGTCTTCGCCCGCCGGGTCGACCGGGTCGCCTGCGGGACATGGCCGACGGTGCTGCCGAGCGGTGTGGAGGGGATCCATACCGGCAATCCGGTGCGCGGCGCGATCGTCCAACATGCAGGCGCGGCTTACTCCCCTCCCGGTGACGGACCGCTGCACGTGCTGGTCATCGGTGGCAGTCAGGGCGCGCGGATCCTGTCTCAGACGGTTCCGGCGGCGCTCGCCGCTTTGCCGGAGGAGATGAAGAGCCGGTTGCGCGTCGCCCATCAGGCGAGGGCCGAGGATCATGCGATGGTCGTCGGCGCCTATGCCGAGGCCGGGATCGACGCGACAGTCGAGCCCTTCTTCCACGATGTTCCGGAGCGGTTGGACGCAGCGCAGCTCGTGATCTCGCGCTCCGGCGCCTCGACGGTCGCCGATCTGGGGGCAGTCGGGCGGCCGTCGATCCTGATCCCGCTTGCGATCGCAAAGCGCGATGAGCAGACCGCGAATGCTAAGGGTCTGGTCGATGCGGGCGCGGCTGTGATGGTCAAGGAAGCCGAATTCTCACCGGAACGCCTTGCTGAGGAGGTTGCCGCAATCCTGGGCGATCCAGACACCGCCGCACGCATGGCCGAGGCGGCGCGAGCGCAGGGCATCCCCGATGCGGCAAAGCGGCTGGCCGATCTGGTCGAGACGCTTGCAGGCTCAAAGCCCACCTGATAGGCGGCGCCCCAACCCCAAACCCCGAGGAGCACCGATGAACCCGCCAACCGCGCTTCCCATTGATATCGGCCCGATCCACTTCGTCGGGATCGGCGGCATCGGTATGTCCGGGATCGCGGAGGTGATGCTCAACCTCGGCTACCGCGTGCAGGGCTCGGATCTGAAGGAAAGCCCGATCACCCAGCGGCTGCACGATCTGGGCGCGACGATCTCCATTGGTCAGAAGGCGGAAAATCTGGGCGATGCGGGCGTCGTGGTGATCTCGACCGCGATCAAGGAGGGCAATCCGGAGCTTGACGAGGCCCGCGCGCGGGCCCTGCCGGTCGTCCGCCGGGCCGAGATGCTGGCCGAACTGATGCGGCTGCGCTGGAACGTGGCTGTGGGCGGCACTCATGGTAAGACGACGACGACTTCGCTGGTGGCGGCTTTGCTCGACGCGGGCGGCGAGGACCCGACCGTCATCAATGGCGGGATCATCCACGCCTATGGCTCGAACGCGCGCAAGGGCGAGGGCCGCTGGATGGTGGTTGAGGCCGATGAGAGTGACGGCACCTTTGTCAAACTGCCCGCGACCATCGCTGTCGTGACCAATATCGACCCCGAGCATATGGATCACTACGGCACCGTGGAGGCGCTGCGCGACGGGTTCGATGCCTTTGTCTCGAACATCCCGTTCTACGGTGCGCTGGTCGCCTGCATCGACCACCCGGAAGTGCAGAGCCTGATCGGCCGGGTCGGCGACCGGCGGGTGGTGACCTACGGCATCTCGCGCCAGGCGGATATCCGGGCGGAGAACATCCGCTATGACAATGGCGGCATGCACTTCGACGTGGTGTTCCGCGATGACGAGGCCCGTGAGATGAGCCTGCCGATGCCGGGTGAGCACAACGTGCTGAACGCCCTCGCGGCGATCGGCGTGGCGCGGGAGCTGAAGATCGAGCTCGACGATATCGCGAAGGGTCTTGCGAGCTTTGACGGTGTAAAGCGTCGGTTCACCCGGGTTGGGACCTGGAACGGTGCGACGATCATCGACGATTATGGTCACCACCCGGTCGAGATCGAGGCGGTGCTCAAGGCCGCCCGCGCCTCGGTCGATGCCTCCGGCGGCAAGGTCATCGCGATCCACCAGCCGCACCGCTATTCGCGCCTCTACGATCTGTTCGAGGAGTTCTGCGGCTGCTTCAACGACGCGGATATCGTGGCCATCACTGATGTCTTCGCGGCCGGAGAGGCGCCGATCGAGGGGATCAGCCGGGATACGCTGGTGAGCGGGTTGCGCGACCACGGGCACCGCAGTGCACACGGGCTGGATGCTCCAGATGGCCTGGCGGAGTTCGTCCGAGAGCATGCAGAGGCCGGTGATCTGGTGGTCTGTCTTGGTGCCGGAACGATCTCGGCCTGGGCCAATGCGCTGCCCGATCAGCTTTCAGACTAGCGGCCCATGTTCGGCGACATGCTCCTCCTGGCGGCCGAGATGCTGGCGAGTCTCTGGGGGGCAGGCTTGGTGATTGTACTGCTCGCGGTCTTTGCCGGGATCCACTGGTACTGGAGCCCCGGCGCGGTGTTCCGGATCATGATCTTCACGAGTTGCGGGGTTCTATTCACTGGCTTCGCTGGTGCCGGTCAAATCGCCTGGGTCGCAAGCAACATGGTCTTTGTCCCGCCCATCGTGGTCGCGACGATCGTTGCCGCTTTGACCGCGATTCTTCTGGGCGCAGCCGGCGTGATCCCGAGCCGCCGATGAGGTATACCCTCATCCAGTACGTTTCAGATCTGGATTAAGGGCGTCAATGTCGGCTCCTCAACTCAAACGCCGTCTCGGCTTTGGCCTGCTGACGCTCTACGGCGTCGGCGTCATGATCGGCGCGGGGATCTACGTCCTGGTGGGCGAGGTGGCGGGGCAGAGCGGTGGGCTCGCCCCTTTTGCCTTTCTGATCGCCGGGCTGCTTGCGTTGCCAACAGCCTTGTCCTACTCGGAACTCTCGACCCGGATCCCGGAGAGCGCGGGTGAGGCCGCCTATCTCAGAACCGCGACGGGCAGCTTGAGCGCCGCCTCGGCCGTCGGGCTTGCGGTTGCGGCCGTCGGGGTGATCTCGGCAGCGGCGATCCTGAGGGGCGGCGTCGGGTATCTGACGGCTATTGTGGATCTCCCGGAGGACTTGCTCATCGCAGGGGTGGGCACAGCATTGGGCGCACTGGCGATCCTCGGGGTCGTGGAGTCGCTCGCCGCGGCGGCGATCCTGACATTCATCGAACTAGTCGGCCTTGCCATCGTCGTCTTTGCAGGCTTCTCCGGGCCGATCGTCGTGCAGGCGCCTGCGTCTGCCGCGGGAATGGAGGGGCTGGCTGCGGCGGGTCTCCTGGCCTTCTTCGCCTTCATCGGGTTCGAGGACATGGTGAACATGGCCGAGGAGACCCGCGACCCGGGCCGGAACATGCCACGCGCGATCATGGCAGCCCTCGTGGTCACGACGCTGATCTACATCCTGGTGGCCTGGGCCGCCGTCAGAACCGTGGACGCGGGAGAGCTGAGTGAGAGCACACGGCCTCTCGCGCTGGTCTTCGAGCGTGGCACAGGAAACAGCTCGGGATTTCTCGCCATGATCGCCGCCGCGGCAGCCTTGAATGGCGTGCTGGCCCAGATGGTGATGTCGGCGCGGGTGCTCTTCGGGCTTGGCCGGTCCGTCAGGGTCTTCTCGGTCTTCCACGAGTCGCATCCCCGGTTCGGGACACCCGTGCGGGCCACGCTGCTGGGCGTTGCGATCGTCATCACGCTGGCCCTGAGCGCGCCCTTGGCGGATCTGGCGCATCTCACCTCGATGATCCTGCTCGCGGTCTTTGTCGCGATCAATCTCGCCCTGATCGTGATCAAACGTCAGAGGCCGCTTCCCGATGGTTTCAAGGTTCCCGTCGCCGTGCCCATCGCAGGCGCCATCCTGTCGTTCATCGCCTTGCTCTGGGGTGTCTTCGGATGAATTTTGCCTCCTCGCTGCCTGCGGTCTCAGGAAAGCTCACTCTGAACCGCCCCCTCGCGCCCCTGACCTGGTTGCGTGTTGGCGGCGCGGCGGAGGCGTTCTTTCAGCCCGCCGATATCGACGATCTTCAGGCTTTTCTTGCGGCATGCCCGGTCGAGGTTCCGGTGACCGCGCTTGGGGTCTGTTCCAACATGATTATCCGCGACGGTGGCCTGCCGGGAGTTTCGGTTCGCCTCGGCCGAGCGTTCGCCGGGTTTGACGTGTTGCCCGATCATCGCATCCGGGTCGGTGCCGCCATGCTGGACGCGCAGGTGGCGAAACGGGCGGCGGCGGAAGGGATCGCGGGGCTCGAGTTTCTGCGCACGATCCCGGGGGCCATTGGTGGTGCCGTGCGGATGAATGCGGGCTGCTATGGCACCTACACGGCGGATGTCCTCGAGAGTGTGACGCTGATCGACCGGCAGGGGCAACTCCAGATCCTCGCGCCGGAGGCCGTTGGATTTGCCTATCGCAGCTCCGATTTGCCGGAGGGGGCGGTGATCGTGGAGGCGATCCTGAAGGGCAAACCTGGAGATCCTGCGGAGATCGAGGCGCGGATGGACGCGGCTCTGCAGCGCCGGGCCGAGAGCCAACCGGTCAAGGACCGCTCCTGCGGGTCCACCTTTCGCAATCCGGCCGGGTTTTCCTCGACCGGGCAAGCCGATGATCCGATGGATCTCAAGGCCTGGAAACTGATCGACGATGCGGGTTGCCGGGGGCTCCGCCTCGGCGGTGCCCAGATCTCGGAGATGCACACCAATTTCCTGATCAATGCAGGCGGCGCGACGGCGGCCGATCTCGAGCGTTTGGGCGAGTTTGTCCGCGCCCGGGTAAAAGCGACTTCGGGGCAAAATTTGCTATGGGAAATCCAGCGCTTGGGGGTTATGCTCGCCGAATAACATGTCACACAAGTGACGGCTGACCCGGCGACAAAAGACCGGGCGGCAGAACGAGGCGCGAATGTCGAGCAGGGCAAACACGCGCGTCGCAGTGCTAAAGGGCGGTCCGTCCGCCGAGCGGGAGGTCTCGCTCGTCTCGGGCCGTGAATGTGCGGGTGCATTGCGGCGCATCGGATATGACGTCGTCGAGATCGACGCCGGGCCCGATGTCGTGCGTGATCTTCAGGAAGCAAAGCCGGACGCCGTCTTCAACGCGCTGCACGGGCGCTGGGGGGAGGACGGGTGCGTCCAGGGTGTGCTGGAGTGGATGAAGATCCCCTACACCCATTCCGGCGTGCTCGCCTCGGCGCTCGCAATGGACAAACCGCGGACAAAGGCGGTCTACGCCAGCCATGGCCTGCCGGTCGTTGAAAGCCTGCTGGCGTCGCGTGAAGAGGTTGAGCGCGATCATCCGATGCGGCCGCCCTATGTGGTGAAGCCCTACAACGAGGGCTCTTCGGTCGGGATCTACATCGTCAATGAGGGCGCGAACGGCCCGGCGGTTCTGGATGCCGCAGCGCCCGCGATCCTGATGGTCGAGCAGTTTGTGCCGGGCAAGGAGCTGACCTGCTCCGTCATGGGTGCGCCGGGGGAAGAGCGCGCGCTGACGGTGACGGATATCATCTCGAACACCGGCTGGTACGACTACGAGGCAAAGTATGCGGCGGGCGGATCACGCCACGAAGTGCCCGCCGACATTCCGGCCGATGTGTTCGAGGCCTGCTGCGCCCATGCGGTAACGGCGCACCGTGCGCTCGGCTGCCGGGGGCTCTCGCGGACCGATTTCCGCTGGGACGATACGCGCGGGCTCGACGGACTGATCGTGCTCGAGACCAACACGCAGCCCGGCATGACCCCGACGTCGCTGGCGCCGGAGCAGGCGGCGCATCTGGGCCTGTCGTTCGAGGAGCTTTGCGACTGGTTGGTGGAGGACGCGTCATGCGGGCGCTGAGGCCAAATCCGCCGCCGGCCAGACAGGCCGGTCCGATGGGGCCGGGCCTGTCGAAGGCGCATTTCCGCTGGCAACGCGACTGGGGCGCGCGGGTCCAGAAGTTCGCGCGGGTCTATCTGCCCCTCATCGTACTGGCACTGATCGGCTGGCAGGTCGCCGAGAACGATGACCTGCGCAGCCTCGTCGATGCCGAGGTCGATAAAATAGTCCGCGAGGTGATGGCGGACCCGGACCTTTCCGTGCGCGACGTGGTCATCGAGGGCGCTGATCCAGAGCTGGAGGCGCTGCTCGCCGGGATGATCGGGCCCGTCATTGGCATGTCGTCGATGGAACTGGGCGTGCGGAACCTGCGCTTCTCCCTCGAAGAGCTGGGCGAGGTGCGCAAGGCCCGCGTGACGCTCAGCCCGACGGGTGTTCTGAAGATCGCTGTCGAGGAACGCCGCCCGGTCGCCCTCTGGCGTGACCAGGCGGGCCGGCTCAGCGTCATCGACCGCGAGGGAGTCGAGATCCGACCGGCGCGGGAGCGGGCCAGTGCGCCAGATCTCGTTCTGCTGCTCGGCACGGGCGCGACGGATCACGTCGATGAAGCGCTTGAGATAATCGCCGCCGCACCGCAGGTGACGGATCGCCTGCGCGCCATGGTCCGGGTCGGCGAACGCCGCTGGGACTTGGTGCTTGACCGCGATCTGCGAATTCTTTTGCCGGCGGAGGAGCCGGCAGCCGCGATGGCCCGCGTGATGGGGCTTCATCAGGGGGAGAGTGAACTGCTCGACCGCGACCTCACGGTCGTGGACATGCGTATCCCGGAGCGCCCGGCGCTCAGGATGACGCCGCGCGCGGTGGAGACCCGCACGCGCGAGCAGGCGAAGGAGCGTGTTGAAGGGGAAGACACATGATGTTCGATCAGGTTGCGTTGTTCCAGACCCAGCGTCAGCGTTTGGCGTCGGCGATCCGGCGTGGGCGGCTTGCGGTTCTGGATATAGGCACCTCCAAGATCACTTGCCTGATCCTGCGGCTGGACCCGAACCGGCTCAATGCATCGGTGGAGTTGGACCGGCTCGGCACCTCGCTCTTTGGTGCGATCGAGGTGGCGGGTGCGCGCACCGTACAGTCACGCGGTGTGCGCCGCGGCGAGATCGTCGACATGGACGAGGCGGCGCGCGCGATCCGCTTTGCGCTTCTCAACGCCGAGAAGATGGCCGCCAACAAGGTCGACCGGGTCGATCATGCGATCGTCAGCTTCTCGGGCGGGCGGCCGCAAAGTTTCTCGACCGTTGGCGAGGTCGAAACGGAAACCGGGCAGGTGACGGAGCGGGATATCTCGCACGCGCTCGGCGCCGCCTCCTGTCCGCCGATCGGCGCGGATCGCCAGATCCTGCATGCGCAGCCGGTCGAGATTTCGGTCGATTATCACTCCGGCATCACCGACCCGCGCGGGATGACCGGCCGGGTTCTCTCCATCGCGCTGCATGTTCTGGCGGTGGACAAGCGCCCGCTCGCGAACCTGATGGAGTGTATCCGCCAATGCGATCTGGATCTGGCGGGCGTGGTCTCGGCGCCCTACGCGAGCGCGCTCTCTGCGATGGTGGAGGATGAGCAGCGCACCGGGGCGGTCTGCATCGATATGGGCGGCGGCTCGACCTCGACCTCGGTCTTCCTGCGCGATCAGCTGATCTGCACCGGGCAGGTGCGGTTCGGCGGCGAGCATGTCACCTCGGATATCGCGAGTGGCCTCTTGATGCGCCGGTCGACCGCTGAGCGGATCAAGACGATGCGCGGCGGTGTGATCCCGACAGGCGTGGATGACCGCGAGTTGATCGACGCGCCGCAGATCGGCGAGGAGGACCTGCCCGATCGCCGCCAGATCTCGCGCGGCATGCTGATCGGCGTGATCCGCCCGCGCATGGAAGAGATCATGCGCGATGTCCGCGCCCAGATGATGGAGATGGGCGTCCATGAGATGCCCGGATGCTCGGTTGTGCTGACGGGCGCCGCCTGCCAGATGCCGGGCGTCGACGAACTGGTGACCCGCTATCTCGGCCGCCGTCCCAGAATAGGACGCCCGCTCAGGATCGCGGGCCTTCCGCAAGCGATGTCCGGGCCCGATTGCTCAACCGCAGTGGGTCTCGCCATGTACGCTCTTCGCCCCCACGATGAATTATGGGATTTCGAAGCGCCGAAGCCTATGTCCGCGCGCGGGCGGGCCAACGAGATGTTGCGGTGGTTACAGACAGCTTGGTGATTAGTCCGTGACGGACACAAGCTTATGAGGTAGTGTGTCGCCAACAATTATAAATTCGATCGAAGAGGCAGGCCCGGCCAACGGGTTGTGAGCAGAAAAAAGGCAAACTCCATGGTGCTGAACTTCCAGGAACCTGAAGACCAGGAACTCCGCGCCCGTATTGCGGTGTTCGGGGTCGGGGGTGCGGGCGGAAACGCCGTCAATAATATGATCGACAAACAGCTCCCGGGTGTCGAATTCATCGCGGCGAACACCGACAGCCAGGCGCTGAAACACTCCAAGGCTGACCGCAAGATCCAGCTGGGCGCCGGGGTGACGAAAGGTCTTGGCGCAGGCTCGAAGCCCGAGGTCGGCTACTCGGCCGCCGAGGAAAGCCTCGAGGAGATCGTGAGCCACCTCGACGGGTGCCACATGTGCTTCATCACCGCCGGCATGGGCGGGGGCACGGGCACGGGCGCGGCCCCGGTTGTTGCGCGGTGCGCGCGCGAGATGGGTATCCTGACCGTGGGCGTCGTGACCAAACCCTTCCAGTTTGAGGGCGCGCGGCGGATGAAGCTCGCCGAGATGGGCGTCGACGAAATGCAGAAGGTCGTCGACACGCTAATCGTGATCCCGAACCAGAACCTCTTCCAGGTAGCCTCGGAGAAGACGACCTTTGTCGAGGCGTTCATCATGGCCGACGACGTCCTCTATCAGGGCGTCCAAGGCGTGACCGATCTGATGGTCCGGCCGGGCATGATCAACCTCGACTTCGCCGATGTCCGCTCGGTCATGGAGGAGATGGGCAAGGCGATGATGGGAACCGGCGAGGCCGATGGCGATACCAGAGCCGTCGACGCAGCCGAGAAAGCCATCGCGAACCCGCTTCTCGACGAGGTGAGCCTCAAGGGTGCGAAGGGCGTTCTCATCAATATCACAGGTGGTTACGACCTGACCCTGTTCGAAATGGACGAGGCCTCGAACCGGATCAAGGACGAGGTCGACAAGGATGCGCTGATCAAGTTCGGCTCCACCATCGACCCCGAGATGGAAGGCAAGATGCGCGTCTCGGTCGTCGCCACCGGCATCGACGCCGAGGCGATGCAAGAGCGTCCACCCATCTCCGGACCGACCCGGCGCAAGCCGGTCGAAACCGACCAGGAGCTTGTCAAGGCGGTCAGGAACATGCGCCCGGTCCGCGGCGGTCAACAGATGAAACCGGAGGAGCCGATCGCGCGGTCTGCCGATGATGAGCCGGTGGAAAAGGCCGTGACCGAGACGCCACCTGCCGAGGACATCGAGGCGAAAGCCGCGACCACACCGACGCCGGAGGATATTCAGGCCCGTGCCGACATGGTCCGCCGCCGCGCGGAAGAGGTGCGCCGTCGCCAACGGGAGGAAGCCGAAATGGCCCAGCCCGCTGTGAATGATGACGCGGAGCCTGCGCTGTTCGATATCGACACGGCATCGATTGACGAGCCCGATGTCGGTCGGTCGGAGGCTGCGGAGGAAGCGGCTGAGGAACACCCCACACTTGCTGCGGAGCCACGGCCGGATCTGCCGCCGCGCCCGCGCCGGCATGCCAACCCGTTCCTACCCGCTGCGCCGGAGGGTGAAGCACCCGAGGCGCAGCCACGCCAGAGCCTGTTTGCGATCAAGGACCTGATCCACCGGGTTGCAGGCGGGCCGCAGCAGGATCAGAAACTCGCGTCCCAGGCTGCGCCGGACGCCGATCACGGTGATGAGGAGAGCGAAGGTGATATCCCGGCTTTCCTGCGTCGCCAGGCCAACTGACGCCCCTCTGACAAAGGCGATGCTGGTCCCCCGCCCCCTCCCGTCAGGAGGGGGTTATCACTTTGCTTTCTTGGGTTTGGTTTTCCCGCGGATGTTGTCGCAAAGCGACACAAAGAGTGATTTGTGCAGATGCAGCAAAGTTTCTATCCAGAGTATGCGGAGAAATGAGCGCTGCGCAGTTTCGGCTTGAACCGAGCGGGGGAATGCAGCGCCACGAGCGAGCGAGAGATATCATGTACCGTACCCTAGCAAAGCCGGTCCTGTTCGAAGGCACTGGCCTTCACGGCGGTCAGAAAGCAAGCGCGAAAGTGTGCCCCGCGGAGCCGGGACATGGGATCTGGTTCATGCGAACGGATCTGCCGTGCTCGGACGGTATGATCGAGGCGCGCTACGATCTCGTCTCCGACACAAGGCTTTGTACGCGCCTGACCAATGTCGAGGGCGCAAGTGTTTCGACCATCGAGCACCTGATGGCCGCACTGTTCGGCTGCGGGGTCAGCGATGCGCTGGTGCGGATCGACGGACCTGAGATTCCGATACTGGATGGCAGCGCGATGCCGTTCGTCACGAAGTTTCGCAAGGTGGGTATGACGGCCTCCCCCGGTGAGCGGCGCGGGATCAAGATCACGCGGCCGATCGTCGTGGAGAACGAGGGCCGCAAAGCTGCGCTGATGCCATCGGCGGTTCCGGCGATCAGCGTGGTGATTTCGTTTGCCGATCCGGCGATCGGGACGCAGAGCCTTCATCTGGATCTCAATACCGGCGGCTTCGCTTCGGAACTGGCGGATTGCCGCACGTTCTGCCTGCTTTCGGATGTCGAGGCGTTGCGGCGCATTGGCCTCGCGCGCGGTGGCGGGCTTGAGAATGCGATCGTTGTCGACAAGGGCCGTGTGCTGAACCCGGAAGGCCTGCGCCGCCCAGACGAGTTCGTGCGGCACAAGATGCTGGATGCGGTCGGCGATCTGGCACTTGCCGGTGCGCCGATCATCGGGCGCTACGAGGGCGAGTTGATCGGGCACGAGATGACCAACCGCTTGCTGCACGCTCTGTTCTCGACACCGACTTCGTGGGAGTGGTGCGATGTGACCGCCGATGATCTGCCATCACTTGACGGTCCTGAGCAGTTCGAGGCGCGGATGCCGGTCACGATGGCGGTATGACCGCGATCTGTGGGCGGAGACCTCTTTCCTCTCTGACGCATCCTCGCTAATCTCCGGATCGATGGTGGACCGGCAAGCCGCCTGAAACAGCCACGAGAGATTTTTTGGGGAGTCCCAGAAATGCGCTACAGCGCCGCTTTACGGATTACGCTCGTATCCCTCACCCTGCCAGTTCTCGCAGGATGCTCCTACCTCGGAGATGCGTCGGACGATGGCGGGCTCGAGGATCAGTCTGCGACCGAGATCTTCCGCGCGGCGGAGGAGCAGTTGGCCGATGGCAATGGCAAAGCGGCGGCACAGACGTTCAACGAGGTTGAGCGCCTCTACCCATTCTCTCAACTCGCGAAACGCGCAGTCATCATGTCTGCCTTCGCGTCCTATGAGTCGGCCGACTTCGTCGAGGCCCGGAATTCCGCGAACCGGTATCTCGACCTTTATCCCTCCGACGAAGATGCACCTTACGCGCAGTATCTGATCGCGCTGACCTATTACGACAATATCGTCGATGTGGGGCGGGATCAGGCGACCACACGCAACGCGCTCGACCAGCTTCAGGAGGTCGTGCAGCGCTATCCCGACAGCCCGTTTGCCCGGGACGCCCAGCTTAAGATCGACCTGACGAATGATCACCTGGCGGCGAAGGAGATGGATGTCGGGCGCTATTACCTCAAGCGAGGCCACTACGCCGCGGCGATCAACCGTTTCCGGATCGTGATCGAGAGATATCAGACGACGAACCAGACGCCGGAGGCGCTGCACCGCATCGTCGAGGCGAACCTCGCGCTTGGTCTGGAGCAGGAGGCGATCGACGCGGCCGCCGTGCTGGGCCACAATTTCAAGGGCTCCGACTGGTACGCCAACAGCTATGAATTGCTGACCGGGCGCAACCTCTTGCCTGATGAGGATCAGGAAGGGTTCTTCGAGCGCACCTACCGCCGCGTGTTCCAGTTCAAGTGGCTCTGATAGGGCGATCTGGGGGGTAGATCGCGGTGCTGCTGAGCCTCGGCATCCGCAACATCGTTCTGATCGAGGCCCTGGATCTCGATTTCGAGAGCGGGCTGAGCGTGCTTACCGGTGAGACCGGTGCGGGCAAATCGATCCTGCTCGATGCACTTGGGTTCGCGCTGGGCCGCAAGACACGCCGTGACCTGCTGCGGGCAGGCGCCGAACAGGGCTCGGTGACGGCGGTCTTCTCCTGCCAGGCGGATCATCCGGTCTGGCGGCTTCTCGACGAACTCGGCCTCGAAGCCGCGGGCGATGAAATCCTTCTCCGGCGGACGATCAATGAGTCGGGCCGGAGCAGTGCGTTCATCAACGATCAGCGGGCCAGTGGCGAGGCGCTTGCCAGGGTCGGCTCGAGGCTGGTCGAGGTGCACGGGCAGCATGATGATCGCGGCCTGCTCAATCCCCGATCGCATGGGCCCCTGCTGGATCAGGCCGGGGGGCTGGAGCCGCAAGTGGCGGAGGTGGGCAGCTTGTGGCAGGCGCTTCAGGCCAGCAGGTCGGAGTTGCAGGGGGCGCGGGACCAGCTGGCCACGGCCGAGGCCGATGCGGATTTCCTGCGTCATGCGGTGGAGGAGCTGACCACGCTCGACCCGCAGTTGGGGGAGGACACGGCGCTCGACACTGAGCGGCGGCTCATTCAGGCCGCTGCGCGCATTGGTGAGGATGTCGCGAAAGCCGCAGCCGAACTCTCAGGCGAGGGGGCCGAAGGGGCGATGGCCTCGGCCCTTTCCCGCCTGACCCATGTGGCTGAGAAGGCGGAGGGGGCGCTTGAGACGCCGATTGCGGCGCTCGACCGTGCGATCGCTGAACTGCAGGAGGCGCAATCCGGCCTCAACGATGCGCTTGAGGCGATGCGGTTCGACCCCGGGCGGCTCGAGATGGTGGAGGAGCGGCTCTTCGCGATCCGCGGCCTGGCGCGCAAACATCAGGTCCAGCCGGACGAGTTGCCTGAGCTGGCGGCTGAGTTCGCGGCAAGGCTCGAGGCGATCGATGCGGGAGGCGAGAGGATCGTCGATCTGGAAGCACGGCTCACCAAGGCAGAGGCGAATTACCTCGATGCCGCAAAGGCCCTGTCAAAGGCGCGTGCAAAGGCCGCCGGTCAGATCGACAAGAGAGTGACCAAAGAACTGGCGCCGCTGAAGATGGAGCAGGCGCGGTTTTCCACGGTGATCGAGGAAGCCGAGCTGGGTCCGACCGGTATCGACCGGATCTCGTTCACCGCCTCGATCAACCCGGGCACTCCTGCGGGCCCGATTGATAAGATCGCGTCGGGCGGGGAGCTCTCAAGGTTCCTGCTGGCGCTCAAGGTCTGTCTTGCCGCCGGGACCGAGCAGGTGATGATCTTTGACGAGATCGATCGCGGGGTTGGTGGCGCGACGGCGGCAGCGGTCGGGCGCAGGCTGGCGCGTCTGGCCGATGGCGCGCAGGTTCTGGTGGTGACCCATTCGCCGCAGGTCGCAGCCGAAGGCGCCTATCACTGGCAGATCGCGAAGACATCCGGCGGCGAGGTCACGCGCACCGATGTGGTTGCCCTGAACGGCGAGGAGCGGGTCGCCGAGATCGCCCGGATGCTCGCCGGCGACAAGGTCACGCCCGAGGCGCGGTCCGCGGCAGCCTCGCTGATCAGCGCGGCCGGCTAGCAAAACCGATTGACTTTGAGGGGCGGCGCGCGCACCGTTTTCGCGTTTCGAGAGGTGCGACATGGTCCTCTGCCATCAGATTGCGAGACTTGATCTGACCCGCCGCGCCACGGGGTGCGATCTGGTCGGCTGAGAGCGGGCTTTCCCGCCCGAACCCTCCCGCAACCCTCGAACCGCCTCTTCCATGACCACATCTGAGCTTCGGATCGCCGTCGATATCGGCGGCACTTTTACGGACACCGTCCTGATGGCGGGCGCCGAGCGGGTTCTCGCGACGGCCAAGACGCTGACCACGCATCTGCGCCCGGCCGAGGGGGCGTTGGAGGGTGTTCGCGCCGTCCTCAAGGATGCCGACGTTCCGATCACATCGATCTCGGGCATGGTGCACGGGACGACGCTGGCGACCAATGCGCTGATCGAGCGGCGCGGCGCCCGCGTCTCGACGGTCACTACAGCCGGATTCCGCGATATCCTCGAGATTGCCTACGAGCGGCGTTACAGCCAGTACGACATCAATCTCGACAAGCCGGATCTGCTCGTGCCGCGCCGCCGCGCCTTCACGGTGCCGGAGCGTGTCTCCGCCCGGGGGGCGGTGCTGACCCCGTTGGATGAGGGCGCGGTGGACGACCTGATCGAGAGCCTTGAGAAAGCTGGGACCGAGGCGATCGCGATCTGCCTGCTGCATTCCTATGCCAATCCCGCGCATGAGCAGCGGCTGGGAGCGCTTTTGTGCGCAGCCCGACCGGATTGGGCGATTTCGCTGTCGAGCGATGTCAGCCCCGAGGCGCGCGAGTTCGATCGCCTCTGCACCACCATCGCCAATGCGTATGTCCAACCGCTGATGTCCCAGTACCTCGCCGAGTTCGCCGAGGATTTCGCGCGTGAGGGGCTCACATGCCCGGTCCTGATGATGACCGCGGGTGGCGGTATGACCACGCTTGAGACCGCGGCGCGCTTTCCTATCCGGCTGGTGGAATCCGGCCCGGCCGGCGGTGCGATCCTGGCCCAACGGGTTGCGGAGCAGGTGGGAGCCGAAGAGGTGCTCTCGTTCGATATGGGTGGGACGACGGCGAAGCTCTGCCTGATCGATGGGTTCCGGGCCCAGACCTCGCGCCAGTTCGAGATTGCGCGGGCGGAGCGGTTCATCAAGGGCAGCGGCATGCCGGTGCGTATCCCCGTCGTTGAGATGATCGAGATCGGCGCCGGGGGCGGCTCGATCGCCTCCGTCGACCGGCTCGGGCGCTTGCGGGTCGGGCCAGAGAGCGCGGGGTCGGAGCCGGGCCCGGTTGCCTTCGGCCGGGGCGGCGCGGCGGCGACCGTGACTGATGCGGATGTCACGCTCGGCTATATCGACCCGGGCCATTTCGCCCAAGGGCGGCTTCAGATCGACCCGGAGGCCGCGGGCGCGGCTATCGGAGATCAGATCGGCAGTCCGCTTGAGCTGTCGGCCGAGGCGGCAGCCGAGGGGATCAGCGAGATCGTCGATGAAAACATGGCCGCCGCCGGGCGGATGCATGCGGTCGAGTCGGGCAAGGACCTGCCGCGCCGGGTGATGATCGCGTTTGGCGGCAACGGTCCGCTGCACGCAACGCGGGTTGCGCGCCGGGCGGGGGTGGACCGCATCGTCATTCCACCCGATCCGGGCGTCGGCTCCGCTGTGGGTTTTCTCTACGCTCCAGTCTCTTTCGAGATCGTGCGGAGCCTCTATATGACGCTTCCTCAGTTTGATCTTGAGGCGGTGAACGGGCTGATGGCGGCGATGGAGGCCGAGGCCCATGCGGTCGTCCGCGCCGGGGCTCCGAACGCGGATCTGGTGCAGCGCCGTTCTGCCTTCATGCGCTATCGCGGCCAGGGTCATGAGATCGAGATACCATTGCCGGACAGGGCGCTTGAGCGCGAGGATCTCGACGCGCTGAAAGAGGCCTTCGATCAGGACTACGCACGCCAGTTCTCGCGGCCCGTGCCCGGGATGGTGATCGAGATCCTGAATTGGTCGCTCCGTCTCGGCACTGTCGTGGTCCCGCCTGCGACCGCGGAGAAGTCGGCCAGTCAGACGGGCACCGCTGCGCGCGACCGCCGGACGATCCGGTGCGATATCTCGCAGCAGGGCATCGGCGTGCCTCTGTATTGGCGCCCGGAGCTGCCGCCTGGCGCGTGGCTCGATGGACCCGCCTTGATAGCGGAGCCGCAGACGACCACCCTCGTCAGCGCAGATTTCATCGCGGAGATTGACGGCTTAGGCAACCTGCACCTGACCAGAAAGGAGGCCAGCCCATGACGCTCAGCCGAACCCGTTTGCAGGTGATGTGGAACCGGCTCCTCGCCGTGGTCGAGGAGCAGGGGCAAACCCTGATCCGCGCCGCCTTCAGCCCCATCGTGCGGGAATGTGGCGATATATCAGCCGGGATCTTTGACATTCACGGGCGTATGTTGGCGCAGGCTGTCACCGGAACTCCCGGACATATCAATACGATGGCGGAGGCTGTTAAGACGCTCCGAGACCGGTTTCCGGTGCGGGAGATGAAGCCGGGCGATATCTACATGACCAACGACCCGTGGATCGCCTCGGGCCATCTCAACGACTTTCTGCTGCTCATGCCCGCCTTCCGAAACGGCCAAGTGGTCGGCTTCACGTCCTGCACCTCGCATCTCGTCGACTTGGGCGGGCAGGGGATGGGGCCGGAGGGGTCGGACATCTACGACGAGGGGCTTCTGATCCCGCCCTGCAAGCTGGTCGATCAGGGGCAGGTGAATGAGCTGTTGATGGAGATCGTCAAGGCAAACTCCCGCGAGCCCGTCGCCAATGAAGGCGATATCTACGCCCTGATCGCCTGTTGTGAGGCCGGTGCGCGGCGGCTGGTGGAAATGATGGATGAATTCGGCCTCGATGCGCTCGACCCGCTGGCGGATCATATCATCGACACCTCGCGCCGGGGGACGATCGAGGCCATCGCCGCGCTTCCGCCGGGCACATACCGCTCCCGCCTGATGGTGGACGGGTACGAGGAGCCGATTGAACTGGTCGGGACGATGACGATCGATCGCATGCAGATCGTGCTCGACTACGCGGGGACAGCGGGCCTGTCGGCCAAGGGCATCAACGTGCCGCTCAACTATGCGACCGCCTATTCGGTCTTTGCCATGCGCTGCCTGATCGGGCCGGATATCCCGAACAATGCGGGCTCGCTGGAGCCGTTCCGTGTGACCGGGCCCGCGAACTGCATCCTGAACGCGCAGCCGCCCGCGCCGGTGGCGATGCGCCATTCGCTGGGGCAGATGACGGCCGATCTCGTCTTTGGCTGTCTCGCTCAGGCGATCCCTGACCAGGTGCCGGCGGAGGGGCCGTGCACGATGTGGGATCTGCCGCTCAGAAGCGCGCCGGAAGTGGCGCAGAGCGGGCGCGAGGCCTTCGCGGTCGAGCTCGTCCACAATGGCGGGACCGGAGCGCGGCCCGGCAAGGACGGCCTGTCGGCGACTGCCTTCCCCTCTGGCGTCTGGGGCAGTCAGGTGGAGATCGCCGAGCAGGTCGCGCCGGTGGTGGTTCATCGCCGGGACCTGCGCCAGGACAGTGGCGGCGCGGGGCGCTATCGCGGCGGCCTGGGGCAGCGGATCGAGATTGGGCCCTCGGGCGGCGATGCCTTCCTCGTCTTCCCGGCGGTCGAGCGCATCCAGTTCCCCGCCAAGGGCCGTGAAGGGGGAGCGCCGGGTGCCGCCGGGCGAATCCGGATCGACGATGGCCCGGACCTGCGGGGCAAGGGCGAGTATCGTGTGGAGCCCGGGCAGCGATTGATCTTCGAGACCCCGGGCGGTGGCGGGTTTGGTGATCCCGCCTCGCGCCCGCGAGCGAAAGTTGCGGGCGACGCTGCCGACGGCCTGATCAGCGCTGGTGGCGCCAAAATCTATGGATGGGAGGGGGCGGAATGATCCAGCCTAGGCCATATCTCGCCGACCTCGCCGCTTATGGTGTCGAGAACAGGGTGGTTGCGCCCGGCAAACGCCTCATCCCGCTCGACGTGAATGAGAGTCTGAGACCGCCGAGCCCTGCGGTGGCCGAGGCAGTCGCGCGCGCCGTCACCGTCGCGCATCGCTATCCCGATTCCGACTGGATCGCGTTGCGTGAGGCGATTGCGGAAATCCATGGGCTTGAGATCGACACCCTTCTTTGCGGCGCCGGATCGCTGGAGCTGATCGGGCTCCTGATGCGGGCGTTCGCGGGGCTGGGCGACGAAGTGCTCGCGACCCAATACGCCTACGCCTACTTCCGCTCCGCAACTCGGATCGCAGGGGCGGCTTATGTGGCGGCCGCGGAGGCGGAGATGACCGTTTCGGTCGACCCGATCCTTGCCGCCGTGACGCAGGCAACCCGAATTGTCTGCGTCGCCAACCCCGGGAACCCCACCGGAACAGTGATCCCGGCTGCGGAAATCCGGCGGCTGCGCGATGGCCTCGGCGATCACATCCTGCTGGTGATCGATCAGGCCTATGGCGAGTTCGTCGATACGCAGGAGGGGCCGCTGTTCGATCTGGTCGCGCGCGGGGATACGGTGGTCCTGAGAACGTTCTCCAAGGCCTATGGTCTCGCCGGGATGCGGATCGGCTGGGGTGTCTTCCCGCCACCTATCGCGGCGGAGGTTCGAAAGCTCCAGCCCCCGGGGCCGGTCTCGGGGGCCGCGCAGGCAGCGGCGGTCGCGGCGATGCAGGACCAGAGCTATATGCGGGAGACTGTGGCCCAGACCGTCGCTGAGCGAACCCGGTTCGAGGAACGGCTCTCGCAGACCGGGATCGACCATCTGCCCAGCCAGACAAACTTCGTTCTCGCCCGTTTCGGACACCCTGAGGAGGCCACCACCGCCGACCGTGCGCTGCGGGCCGAGGGTGTGCTGACGCGGGGGATGGGGTTCTATGGACTGCCGGAATGCTTGCGGATCACGGTCGGAACGGCTGAGGATATGTATCTGACGGCGGACACCCTGATCCGTTGTCTGAGGGAGGAGACCAGGTCATGACCAATCGGCGCTTCACGGCTCGACTCGGCGTCCTCGTGCCTTTCACGAATACGAATCTCGAGCCCGACATGATCCGCCTTGCGCCCGAAGATGTTGGCGTGCATTTCGAACGGCTTGGCGGGTATGACGCCGACGAGATCCCGGACGATGCGCAGATGGCTGGTCTCGGCGCGTCTGATCTGAGTGAGCCGCTGCGGCTAATCTCGGGCGTGCGCCCGGATGTGGTGCTCTATGGCTGTACCTCCGCCACGCTGACCCTTGGGCCGGGTTTCGATCGGGGTCTGGCGGCGAAGATCAGGGAGATGTCGGGTGCGCATTCGGTGACGGCCGCCGGGGCATTGGTGCATGCCGCACGGTCGCTCGGCGTCTCGCGCATCGGCTTCGCGTCGCCCTATGTCGGCACCATCAACGATCAGGCGATCGGCTTTCTCGCGGCAGAGGGGATCGAGACTGTCGCGCGGGCGGATATCGGGCGTGACTTGGGAAATTATGGGCAGGGTGCGCTGACGCCGGACGAGGTTTTCGAGTTGGGTTTGCGGGCCGACGCACCCGGCGCGGAGGCGCTGATCCTGTCCTGCACGGACATGCGGTCTGTCGAGACGCTTGAGCGGCTCGAGGCCGCGACAGGCAAACCGGTGATCTGCTCCAATCAGGCGATGATGTTCCAGGCGCTTGGCTTGATCGGGCGGGCGCCGGAGCGTGCCTGCGGGCGTCTCTTCGGCCTCGCCGCATGACCCGGGTTCTGATCCACAGCGATCAACCCGAGACCGCGCTTGAGGTGCTTGCGGAGCGGCATCCCGACCTGTCGCCAGCCGTCTGCACGGATTTCGCGAGCCTGCCCGGACGCCTCACGGAGATCCAGCCGGAGGTGGTCTACAGCTCCCGGTTCTCAAGCGAGCCATTCCCGCGAGAGGCTCTGTTCGCGACGCCGAGCGTCCGATGGGTCTCGAATGCAGGATCGGGCGTCAACCATCTGATGCCATGGGATGATTCCAAGGTGACGGTGACCAACAGCGCAGGCGTCGCCGCCGCGTCGATGGCGCATTTCGCGATTGGCATGTTCCTTCATTTCAGCCTCGACATCCCGCGCATGCAGCGCGATCAGGCGGCGCGTCACTGGCCCACGCGCGGGGTGACGCCGCTCGCGGGCAAGACCCTGGTCGTCATCGGCGTCGGCAAGACCGGGGCCGAGACGGCGCGGATCGCAAAGGCGATGGAGATGACGGTCCTGGGCGTCAGGGCGAGGCCTCAGCCCAGCCCATATGTCGATGAGATCGTCACCACCTCTGAAATGACCACGGTGCTCTCGCGGGCGGATTTCATCCTCGTCTGTCTGCCCCTTCTGCCGGGCACGCGTGGTCTAATTGGCGAGGATGCATTCGCCGCCATTAAACCCGCCTCCGTCCTGGTGGACGTCTCCCGCGGGGGGATCGTCGTTGCCGATGCGCTGATCCGCGCGCTTGATAATGGGCGATTGGCTGGTTCGGCGCTCGACGTGACGGATCCTGAGCCCCTCCCGGCGGAAAGCCCGCTCTGGTCGCATCCGAAGATCCTGATCTCGCCGCACTGCTCCGGGGTCTATGATGGATGGGAGCGGCGGTCCGTCGAATGGTTTGCCGAGAACCTGACCCGATGGCGCAAGGGAGAGGCGTTGCAGAACGTGGTGAGCCCTGAACGGGGCTACTAGCTGCCGCTCGGCCAGGCGAGCCAGGCGCCGGCTTGATCCGCCAGCTCGTCGGGCTCAAAACCGATCAGGAGCGACAGGCGCTCGCCATCCGCGCTCTCGGCATAGATCCGCTCAGCCACACGCCCGCGGCGAAATCCGACCTGGATCCGGCGGCCCTCATAGGTCTTTCCTGCTGAGAAGCGCACGGTGACCTCTTCGCCTTTACCGGGAATCACACGGGCGACCGGGCCGGTCAGATCGCGCAGGAGAAGGCGGCCCGCGCTGTCCTCCTCGGCCACCAGCAGACTGTCGATCCGCTGTTCCGGGATCGAAAGGCGGGCCGAAGATCCGGTCGCGTAGGCGAGCGACGCGCGCGGAACTGTGACGAGATTGTCGATGGCGATTACCTCGCATCCGCAGCTAGGCCGATCGATCGGAAGATCGGCGACGCATGCCTTGAGTGCTTGTTCGGCGAGGGTCGACCTTGGAACGGGAATCTCGGAGGTGACCACAGCGGCTGCGGGGCATGACAGCGCGGGCGCACCACGGGCGATCGCCCGGGGCGTCTCTGCTTGCAGGAACGCGCGGCCTGGCTCCGAGCCGATCAGGTAGGGGAGCGTGTCGATCGGAACCCGGCTCGCCTGATCGCGGCGCGCTAAAACCTCCGGATCGGCACGCTGCGCGTTCTGCCGCGCGAGCGCATAATCGGCGCCTGGCTCCACGGCGATCACCGGTGGACGGTCGAGCAGGATCATCTTCTGGAGATGCCAGTCTTCGGCGACCTGATCTCGCTGGGATCGCTCCTCAGGTTCCAACCCATTGCAACCTGCGAGAACGCAAATCAATGCGCCAAATGCGAACATCGACAGGTTGGGCAAACCATTTTTGCGCAGCATTCAAGTACTCCGGCAACCCGTTTGTGGCAAAAATGTGTCGAATCAACGAATTCGATTTGCATTAAGTCCTTAGCACGGCAGAAAGAAAGTGATAATGATCTGTACGGGTTCTTGCGGGAAAGGTGAATTGTGACAGACGAACTAAACGGCACGGGGAAAATCGTGTCTGGACATGTCAAATGGTACGATGCCGTGAAGGGTTACGGCTTTGTCGTGCCGGATGACTCCGGGGAAGGCGATATCATGGTGCATGCGTCCTGTGTTCGGGCGTATGGAATCGTGAGTCTCGTCGAGGGTGCGAAGGTCAAGATCGTCTCTGAAAAAGGTCAGCGCGGCCTTCATGCGCAACAGCTTTTGGAAGTCGAAGATCCGCCAGCAGGCGCATTGCCGGACGTGGAGGATATGGCCCGCCCGACAGAGGTGCTGGGGCAGGGGGCAGACGTTGGCCCGCTCCTGCCTGCCAGGGTCAAGTGGTTCGACAAGCAAAAGGGCTTTGGCTTCGTGAACGTCTATGGCGATCCGGAGGATGTCTTCGTGCACATGGAGACAGTGCGGCGCTGTGGCTTTCAGGATCTCGCCGGGGGCGAAGGCATGGCGTGCCGGACCTTCCGCGGCCCGCGCGGATTGATGGTCGCCGAGCTTCGTCTTTGGGAGGCCGGTGTCGACGAGGCAAAGGCGCAAAGCGCTCAGGCCTGATCCGATGGAGTGGCTCCGGCTTCTGGCGTTTGCGGCTGCGGTCGCGAACTCGGGAGCGGCCACTGCCCTGGAATGCTCGGACAGCGTGGTGACCGCGCTGACGGATCCGCCGGCCGCCTTCACGGTCGAGTTGGCGCTTACCCCAGAAGAGCAATCGCAAGGGTTGATGTTTCGCCCGCAACTTCCACGTGAATCCGGGATGCTATTCGTGATGGAGCCGCCACGACCTGCGCGGTTCTGGATGCGCAATACGATGATTTCGCTCGATCTGATCTTCATCGACCGCGACGGGCGGGTCGAGAGCATTGCCGCCGATGCGATCCCCTATTCCGAGCGCACCATGTCCTCGCATGATGATGTTCGCGCCGTGCTCGAGATCAACGGGGGGCTGAGTGCTGAACTGGGGATCGTGCCCGGTACGCAGATGATCCACCCGAGCTTCGACGAGGCGCCTGCCGAACACCGCTGCGCAGAGTGATGCTTTATTTGCCCTTGTCGCCGGGCGGTGGCTGATGTATCCGCGTCCCCGGTCGGGGCGTGGCGCAGTCTGGTAGCGCGACCGTTTTGGGTGCGGTAGGTCGGGAGTTCGAATCTCTCCGCCCCGACCAATCAGAAGAAAACGATAGCCGATATGCCTGCCCTACGGGCGGTGCAGTCCGAAAACTTCGTGCCGCGTGGTGGGCGTCTCGCGAGACAGAACTGCATCCGCTGCAGCGTTTTCACCGGATTTTAATCAATTCCGCGCAAATCTGCCGGTGCAAGCCGGGTCGCATGGCGTAAGCCCAGACCCGAGCCCGGGCAAGCGGTGCTGACGCGCCGTGGTTCTTAGCGGAGCCGAACAGACAACCAGTGGCGGCGCTGCCACGACCTTCCCCGCCACGCCGAAGTGGCGGTCATGCCGGGGGCCAATGGCCTCTCCCCCCGCGAGACAGATACCCAGACGGTCGAGGGCAGATCTCTCCAGAGCACCCGCCAGGGCGCGCTGCCGTGTTGCCGAGCGATTGTCTTTGCCGCGCCGGAGGATCGAACCTCTGTCCCGACCAGTCGTGTCCAGAGATCGCGAGGCCTACTGGCCTGCTGCCTGATCGTCGACGAGGGCTTCGAGCACCTGACGGTAACTCGCCGGAAGTGGCACCGGACGCCTCGAATCCCGGTTCACGTAGACATGGGTGAACTCACCTGCTGCGACGGCAAGCTGGTCGCCCTCACGAAAGATGCCGACACGATAGGTCACAGACGAGGTCCCGAGGTTGGCAACCGACAGTCCCGCTTCCAGCCGATCGGGGAAGGAAACCGGCGTGAAATAGTCGCAATTTGTCGAAACCACGAGCCCGATCACTCGCCCGCCGGTGATGTCGAGCGCGCCGCGTTCGACCAGATATCCGTTCACCGCCGTGTCGAAGAAAGCGTAGTATTGCACGTTGTTGACGTGGCCGTAGATATCGTTGTCCGCCCAACGTGTTGCGATGGGCCGAAACGCCCGGTAGACGCCGCGTTCAGGCGCGTCTGGTTTCATGCGACATCCGCCGCGTCTTTCGGACGGGATCCGTCGCCCGGACCGCCGCGCTCACGATACGGCGTGCGGTTGAAATGCGCGCGATAGCATTTCGAGAAATGCGAGGGAGAGGTGAAGCCGCAGGCGAGCGCCACGTTGATCACCGACATCGAGGTCTGCAGCAGCAGGTTCCGCGCTTTCTCAAGCCGCAGTTCCATGTAGTAGCGCTTTGGCGAGCGGTCGAGATAGCGCCGGAACAGGCGCTCCAGCTGCCGCGTCGACATGTTGACCGATTTGGCAAGCTCCGAAGGGGAGATCGGCTCCTCCGTCGATTGCTCCATTCTCTGGATCACGGTGACGAGCTTCGGATGGCGGACACCGATCCGGGCTGGTACGCTCAGCCGTTGCTCGTTCTGCTCGGACCGAACCTGCGTATGGATCAGCCCGTCGGCGATCAGCGAGCCCAGGTCCTGCCCCTGATCGCGCGCGATCAGATAGAGCATCATGTCTGCCGATGCGGTCCCGCCCGCGCAGGTGAAGATATCGCCATCGACGCAGTAGATCAGATTGGAAAGCTCGATCTCAGGATAGGTCTCGGCAAAGGCCGCCTGGTTCTCCCAATGGATCGCGCAGCGCTTGCCTTCCAATAGCCCCGCCCGCGCCAAGAGATCGGCTCCGGTGCAGACGGCCCCGATCTCGACCCCGAGGCGCGATTGCTTCCGGATCCAGGTGATCACGTTCTTAGTCGCGGCCCTGTCGAGCTCCAGGCCAGAGCAGACGACGATCGCGCTGTTGCGGTTCACATCCTCCAGCCCGCCATCGACCTGCAGAACGGTGCCATTCGAACAGGCGACCGGCTCTCCGCCATCCGACACGAGCCGCCATTTGTAGACCTCGCGCCGGGTCATGCGGTTCGCAACGCGCAGCGGTTCGATGGCGGCTGCAAACGCGAGCATCGAGAACGCAGGCGTGAGAAGGAAGACGTATTCCTTCGCCGGACCCTCGGCCACCGGATTGTCAGGTGTTTTCGGTGGTTCGGTCACGGGGTTTGGAACGTCCTCTGGCGCATCAATAAGCTCGGCAACACCCGACATTGGGGGCGTCGATTAAGGCGCGTCAAGCAACATTCGATCTGTTGTGAACGGAGCGGTCGGCTCTGGCCCTTGCCGCACCCTTGCGATATAGGGTGCGCGTTCATGTTAACGGAGGGATCGATCATGAAGCCCTGGACCAAGGAAAGCTGGCGCAACCATGTTGGATTGCAGATGCCGGTTTATCAGGATGAAGCGAAACTGGCGGACGTGACCGGCCGGCTCGCCACGTATCCGCCCTTGGTTTTTGCGGGTGAGGCCGCGCGGCTCCGCGACCGGCTGGCGGACGTGGTCGATGGCAAGGCGTTTCTGCTGCAGGGCGGGGATTGTGCCGAAAGCTTCGCTGAGTTCGGCGCGAACAACATCCGCGACACCTTCAAGGTGATGCTGCAGATGGCGGTCGTGCTGACCTTCGCCGCCCGCGTGCCGGTCGTGAAGGTTGGGCGCATGGCCGGTCAGTTCGCCAAGCCGCGGTCTTCGGATACCGAGACCCAGGGCGAGGTAACCCTCCCATCCTACCGGGGCGACATCATCAACGGGTTCGACTTCACCGAAGAGGCGCGGATCCCGGATCCTGAGCGGATGATGCAGGCCTACACCCAGTCGGCGGCGACGCTGAACCTGTTGCGGGCCTATGCAACGGGCGGGTTCGCTGACCTCGCACGTGTTCAAAGCTGGAACCTCGAATTCGTTAAAGACAGCCCTCAGAACGAGGCCTACGAGGCCTTGGCCGACCGGATATCGACCGCAGTGCACTTTATGGAGAACTGCGGCGTGACGGCCGACAAGGTCGAGACACTGCGCTCGGTCGAGTACTACACGAGCCACGAGGCGCTGCTGCTGCCTTACGAGGAGGCGTTGACCCGTACCGATCAGACCACCGGCAAGACGATCGCCGGATCCGGCCACATGATCTGGATCGGCGACCGGACCCGTCAGCCCGATGGCGCGCATGTCGAGTACTGCCGCGGGGTCGCCAACCCGCTGGGCGTCAAATGCGGGCCGAGCCTTGAGCCTACTGATCTGCTGCGGCTGCTCGATCTCCTGAACCCGTCGAACGACGCGGGGCGGATCACGCTGATCTGCCGCACGGGCGCGGGCAAGGTCGCCGACCACCTGCCGGGCTGGATCCGCGCGATCCAGCACGAGGGCCGCAAGGTCGTCTGGTCCTGCGATCCGATGCATGGCAACACGATCAAATCGGCGACGGGCTACAAGACCCGGCCCTTCAACCGGGTCTTGCAGGAGGTGCGGGAGTTCTTCGAGGTCCATGCCGCTGAGGGTACCTATGGCGGCGGCGTACATTTCGAGATGACCGGCAAGGATGTCACCGAATGCACGGGCGGTATGCGGGAAGTGACGGACGAAGACCTGTCGGACCGCTACCACACCGCCTGCGACCCGCGGCTGAATGCCAGCCAGGCGTTGGAACTGGCCTTCCTGCTCGCCGAAGAGCTTGAGAAGACCGTGCCGGACTCGGCCAAGATCGCCATCGGCTGATCCTGTGAGCCACGTTCTAATCATGACCGCCCCCCAATCGCGGGGGGTGGCCGACCACGAGATCATCGAGTTCGGTGAGTGGGCGGGCACTGCGGCGCGTCGTCTGGGCCCAAATGCGGCGGAAGCCAAGGTCAGGTTCGATCAACCGCTGCCTAAGTTAGATGGCGTGGATCTCAACATCCTGCCTGAAGAGAACCGGCGCAAGAAACTCCTCATCGCCGACATGGACTCGACCATGATCCCGGTCGAATGCATCGACGAGATGGCGGATTTCGCGGGGATCGGGGAAGAGGTGGCCGCGATCACCGCCCGCGCGATGCGGGGGGAGTTGGATTTCATCGAGGCGATGGAGGCGCGGGTTGCCCTGATCAAGGGCTTGCCGGTGGCGGCGCTTCAGGATGTCTATGATCAGCGCATTGCCCTCAATCCCGGTGGCCGGACCTTGGTCCGGACCATGGCGGAGAACGGCGCCCATACGGCCCTGATCTCCGGCGGCTTCACCTTCTTTACTGAGAGGGTCGCCGCCGCCGCCGGTTTCGCCGAACAGCGGGCCAACACGCTTGGGGTGGTCGATGGCGCGCTGAACGGCACAATCGTTCCGCCGGTACTGGGGCGGCAGGCCAAACTCGACACGCTGAACGAGTTGGCAGGAACTCTTGGGATCACCGCGGCCGATGCTCTTGCTCTCGGTGACGGCGCCAACGATCTTGCGATGATCGAGGCGGCAGGGCTCGGTGTCGGGCACCATCCGAAACCGCTTGTGGCCGAGGTGGCGGATGTTGTTCTGCACCATTCCGACCTGGACGCGGTTCTCTACCTGCAAGGGTATTCCGCCGATGAATTCGTCCTGGATTAAGACTAAGATCGGAATCAGAGCCCCGGCCTGAACTCATCGTGAGTTGTGGTTTCAACCACCAGTACATACGACTGCTGTAACCTTGGAGCGGAGTACAAGATGCTGAGACTGAAGAAACCGCGCTGGCAAATCAGCGAGAACAAGGTAACGCCCGAGCATGTTTTCTGGAACCGGCGCCGTGTTCTGGCAGCCGGAGGCGGCGCTGCGGCCGCTGGCTTGATCGGCGCATCGCTGCTTGGAACGGGCGCGATGGCGCCAAGCCCGGCTTTCGCGGCCATACCGGGGGAGCCATTCACGCCGACGCCACCGCGCAACCCGGCCTACTCGAACGCCGGGCGCCCGATCACGGATGAAGAGGCGAATTCGACCTACAACAATTTCTACGAGTTCGGCAGTCATAA
This sequence comes from Pseudomonadota bacterium, assembly GCA_039180675.1. Classification (GTDB taxonomy): domain Bacteria; phylum Pseudomonadota; class Alphaproteobacteria; order Rhodobacterales; family Rhodobacteraceae; genus Thermohalobaculum. The sequence goes on from JBCDDC010000015.1 coordinate 30,680, forward strand.
GAAGATCTTTGCCGCCGCGCAGGATCTGGTGACCGAAGGCTGGACGGTCAAAATCGATGGTCTCGTGGAAAAAGAGATCGAGATCGGGATCGACGACCTGATCAAGAAGATGCCGGTCGAGGAGCGGATCTACCGCCACCGCTGTGTCGAGGCCTGGTCGATGGTCGCCCCCTGGATCGGCTTCCCGCTCAAATCGCTGGTCGAGATGGCAGCCCCCCTCTCTGGGGCGACATTCGTGCAGTTCAAAACCTTCCTCGACCCCGAGGTTGCCCGCGGGCAACGTCAGCACTGGTATCCGTGGCCCTACACTGAGGGTCTGACCATGGCGGAGGCGACGAATGATCTGAGCCTCATGGTCGTCGGCGCCTATGGTAAGATCCTGCCAAAGCAGTTCGGTGCGCCGATGCGGCTTCATACGCCGTGGAAATACGGCTTCAAGGCGATCAAATCGATCGACCACATTACCTTCACCGATCAGCAGCCGGTTGGCTTCTGGGAGGAGTTGCAGGACAAGGAGTACGGGTTCTGGGCCAACGTGAACCCTGCGGTGGACCACCCGCGCTGGAGCCAGGCAACCGAGCGGGTGCTCGGCACTGACGAGCGGATCCCTACCGAGATCTACAACGGATACGGCCCCGAGGTCGCCGAGATCTACGCCGGGATGGAAGCGACGCTGGGCGACCGACTCTGGCGCTGACAGGGCTGGGTGCTTACTGCTGCGCGGCGTCTCCGAAAGGAGGCGCCGTTTTTCTTGGCTTGGCCGAGCGACATAAAAAAAGCCGGGCTCTAGGCCCGGCCAGTTCAACAGGGAGGTATCACAACCTAGAAGCGAGGCAGCGCCCCGCTTCCAAGACAGGATCTAGGCTCCACTTTTGGCGAAAGCAAGGCAAGGCCTGGCAAAGCAGCTATGCGTGTGTCGCATGGCTTTGAGGTGTGGCTTTTTGGTACTCCCCCACCTCCTTCAGTATGAAGTCACGGAAGGCCAATACGCGCTGAGACCGCCTCAATTCTTCAGGATATGTGAAGAATACCGAGAATGGATCGCTGCATTCGTCGGGAAGAACGTTCACGAGATCGGGATAGTCACGTGTGACGTAATCCGGCAACGCTGCGATTCCCAGTTCATTGATGGCCGCCTTGAGCATTCCGAAATAGCTGTTGATCATGAGATGCGCGTGGTCGGCCGGACGGTGATATTGGTTCAGCCAAGCCTCCGCCTCGGCCGGTTGAGAGGCGTCCGGCGAGAAGGTTATGAGGCGGTGGTCAGCGAGCTCATCGACGCTTTGCGGGCTGCCGTGGCGCGCCAGGTAGCTCTCGCTCGCGTAAAAGCGCATTTGCACCTCCATGATCGGGCGGCGGATCAGATCCGCCTGCTGCGGCGAGGCCATACGGATGGCCACATCCGCCTCGCGCATCGGCAGGTCCAGCGTCCGCTCCGTCAGGATCATGTTTACCGAAAGCGCCGGGTGCTGCTTGAAGAGCTTGTCGAGCCGCGGCGCCAGCCAGAGCGAGCCAAAACCCGCCGTTGCGGTCACACGCAGCTCGCCGAACACCTCATCCTTTGAATCCCTGATACGCGCCCCGGCCGCGGTCAGCCGCTTGGTCATCTCGCTGGTTGCCTCGTAGAGAAGCTCCCCCTGCTCGGTCAGCAAGAGGCCGCGGGCGTGGCGATGAAAGAGCGTGGTCTTGAGCTGTTCCTCAAGGCCGCGGATTTGGCGGCTGATCGCAGACTGGCTCAGATGAAGCTGTTCGCCCGCGTGAGTGAGCGAGCCCGCATCGGCGACCGCGTGAAACACGCGTAACTTATCCCAATCCATTGCGCCCTCTCCCTGCCAAGGCGCAATTTACGTCTGCCTCAGCTCTAAGCTTCTGGTATGAGTAGCGAAGATCCGTCAGGTGGGACAGGAAAATGCACATAGCATGGAAAGAATTGGTTTTTCTGGTGCTGATTGTTCTCGGCACGTCACTTCCTGCCATGGCGCAGGAGGACTTGGAGGGGCGCTTCTTCGGTATCGAGGAGGGGCAAGGGACCTCGATCGAGATCCGACCGGATACGGAGGGCTACGTCGGGACATTCTTTGACGCGGCCGGCAACGAGCAGGATTTCGAGGCGGATCGGATCGGTGCGATTGCTGAGGCCGTGCTCGACATGGGGGGCGAGACCGTTCTGATCCGCATTGATCCGCGCCCGTTCGGCGCCGAGGTGTCGCTCATCCCGTTCAGTTCGGAGGGTACGCTGGTCTTCTCAGCCGCACGGCAGCTTACTTTTCTCAGGGAGGGGCTCAGCGTACCGGAGCCGCCACCTGATTTCGTCAAACCGCCGATCGGTACGCGTGAGCGGATCGGGGCGAGCAGTTTTCTCACCTCCTATGCCTTCTGGCCTCCGAACGGTGTCCGCGACGGATATCTTTCCCTTGCGCCCCGTTTTCGAACGCTGATGCGGTTGTTCGCGAGCGTGCAGCTCGACGTGATCTTCAAGCTTTGCCTTGCGGATCAGAACGATGCGGCGCTCGCGGTTGCGCTCCGCGGGCAGGGCGTGACATGCGATGAGGTGATCGAGGTGATGGCCGCAGCTCAGCGCAACGGAGACTTTCAGCGCTTTAAGGAAGCCGTCGCAGTCGAACGGGAGACACTGAAGACATCCTTCCGCTGCGCGGACAACTATGTAGCGTCAAAAGAGACGTGTGATGCCGCCGCCGCCGACATGAGCCGTCAGGCAGTTTCGTTACAGACAGCCGCTACTGTGCTGCAAGCTTATCGCTAGCATCCAGTTCAAAGCGTCTCGGGTCATTGCGCGCAGTCGTGCCCCAGTCTTCGATCCAGTCGAGAACCGGGCGGAGCGCCTCACCCTTGGCCGTGATGCGATACTCCAGCCTGCGGGCACCGACATGTACGGGCTGCTTTTCGAGGATACCCTCGTCGACCAGCCGTCCGAGCCTGTTCGAGAGAATGTTCCGGGCAACACCCAGATGTCTCTGGAAGCTGTCGAACCGCGTAATGCCCCGGCAGGCTGCCCAGACGATCAGGAGGGTCCAGCCATCCCCAATCTTCCGAACGGCATCCGCCATCACTGCGATGTCTTCTTGTCGGAGATCGTTCATAAGGGCCTCCTTACATCGGTTTCATAGGGTGGACTATAGTCTCGCGGCCCGGAAACCTCAACAGAAATCGTCAAGTTAAATTGACACTTATCACGTTAACGAGAGGTTACAGTCGCGATCTGAGACCTATTCCGTTGCACCGATAGACCCTCGAAGCCGATCCGTCGCCTCATAGACACTCTGCGGATCCGTATGATGCGGCATGTGCCCGACGCCAGGCAGGATCACGGTGTTGGCTGTCGGTGCAAGGCTCGCGATCGGTCCGGTTTCCGGGTCGTGGGGTACGATCGCATCCGCGCCTCCGTGCAGCACTTCGACAGGGCAACTGATTGTCGGCACCTTAGCCAGAGTTGCGGAGGTTTGCGCGTGCAGACGATCCATCGCGCGGAGATTGAGGGCGAAGGTTGCGGGTTTCAGCGCCAGAGCCACGCCGCCGCGTTCGACATAGTCGCTGGGCACGGGCTGGGGCTCGAAAACCTCGGCCAGTTCCCGCTCGATCAGCGTGTCACTTGCTATCAGAGGAACGGCTTTGCCCATCAGGCTGCCGAGCACCGCGACGCCCCCCAACCGGTATCGCCAGCCGAGCGCACCGCCCCAGCTGATCATCGCGCCGGACATTGCGAGGATCCCGGCGACCTCCTTCGGGCGGGTCAAAGCCCAGTCCAGCGCGACTGCCACGCCATAGGAGTGACCAAAGAGAGCGTAACGGTCATAGCCCAGCTTCGTCATCATGGTGCGCAGGAGCCGGGTCTGCGGCGCGATCATCCAGGTTTCATCCGCGAGAAAATCGGAGTGTCCATAGCCGGGACGGTCGATCGCGATGACATGCCATTTCGCCGCGAGCTCGTCGAAGACCGAGCTGGTCCAGTCTCTCAGATTGCCGCTTGCGCCATGCAGCAGCACGAGCGGCATCGCGTCCGGCGAACCGGCCCGTTTCAGATGAATTTTTACCCCGTCGACCTCGACAAACTCGCCGATCGGAGGAATCTCACGATTGATACGATCGGAGAACCGGGTGCGCCGCGTGATTTGCAACGGATGCTCTTGCCTGTTTGTGCCTGCTCTCCGAAGATAACGTGGATGTAAACACCCGCAAGCTACGAGGCGTTGCCAGATGGGTCAGAAACACTTACCTTTGGAGGAACGCACAGGGAGAGCTGGATGAACCTGCGAGATGTGAGCCTGTCAGACCGGTATAATCTGGATCGCGACATGGTCTTGCTGTCTGGCACGCAGGCTCTGGTCCGTCTCACCCTTATCCAGCGCGCCCGCGACAAGGCTGCAGGTCTGAACACCGCGGGCTATGTCACCGGCTATCGCGGATCGCCGCTCGGTGCCGTCGATGGCACCTTCGACGCGGCGGGGCAGCAACTCACCGATGCTCAGGTCAAGTTCCAACCCGGGCTAAATGAAGATCTGGCGGCAACGGCGCTCTGGGGGTCGCAGCAGGCCGAGGGCAGGGGCGAGGGCACTCACGACGGTGTCTTTGGTCTTTGGTACGGCAAGGGGCCGGGGGTCGACCGCTGCGGCGATGTTTTCCGCCACGCCAACCTCGCCGGAACCTCGCGCTATGGCGGTGTCCTTGCGGCAATGGGTGACGATCATACGGGCGAGTCGTCCACCACGCTGCACCAATCCGAAATGGCGATGATGGATGCCTATATCCCCGTGCTGTCCCCGGCCGGGGTGCAGGAACTTTTGGATTATGGCGTTCTTGGCTGGGCGCTCAGCCGGTACTCCGGCTGCTGGGTCGGCCTGAAATGCATGAAGGACACGATCGAGGCGACCTCGGTGGTCGATGGCCGCTGGGACCGGGTCGATGTTAAGTCGCCGAGCGAGCATGACCTGCCCGAGGGCGGTCTGAACATCCGGGTTTATGAAGACCCCGCCGTCCTCGAAGAACGTCTCCATGACCACAAGCGCCCTGCGGTTCTGGCCTTTGCCCGTGCCAACAAGCTCGACTACCGCGCGATCGGCAAGCCAGGCGCGAAGGTCGGGATCGTGGCGGCGGGCAAGAGCTATATGGACGTGCGCCACGCGCTCGACCTCTTGGGTATTGATGAGGCGATGGCGGAGCGGATCGGGCTGACCACCTATAAGGTCGGAATGGTCTGGCCGCTGGAGCCGACCCGGCTGCTTGAGTGGGCCGAGGGGTTGGAGACAATCCTGGTGGTGGAAGAGAAACGGGCGATCATCGAGACCCAGCTCAAGGAAATCCTCTTCCATCTGCCGGGCCATGCGCGGGTTCTGGGGCATAAGGACGGGTCTGGAAACGTCCTCTTCTCCATGAAGAAGGGGCTGGACCCCGTGACCATCGCACGCGGCATCGCGGGCCAGATGGTCGCCGAAGGTCTGACCAACGATACGATCACCGAGCGGCTTGCGAGCCTCAACGAGGTCGTTCGCGCAGATAATGCACCCGAGATCGCTCAGCGGACGCCATGGTTCTGCGCTGGCTGCCCCCACAACACCGGCACCAAACTGCCGGAGGGCGCGCGCGCCTATTCCGGGATCGGTTGTCACTACATGGTCCAGTGGATGGACCGCGAGACACTTGGCTACACCCACATGGGTGGCGAGGGCGCGAACTGGATCGGCGAGGCGCCGTTCTCCAGCCGCCCGCATGTTTTCCAGAACCTTGGCGACGGGACCTACAACCACTCAGGCCTCATGGCGATCCGCGCGGCGATCGGCTCAGGCGTGAACATGACCTACAAGATCCTCTACAACGACGCGGTGGCCATGACCGGCGGCCAGCGCCATGACGGCGGGATCGACGCGCGCCGGATCGTTGATGAGCTGATCGCCATCGGCGTTGAGCGGCTGGAAGTCGTTGCGGACGAAAAGGAAGACGTCCCGGCGATGCCCGCGGGCATCCGGGTGAGTGAGCGGGCCGACCTGGTCTCGGTCGAGCAGGAATTGCAGGACATCCCGGGCGTTACTGCGATCGTCTACATCCAGACCTGTGCTGCGGAGAAGCGGCGACGGCGCAAACGGGGCCTGTTCCCCGATCCGGGCAAACGGGTCTTCATCAACCCATCGGTCTGCGAAGGATGCGGCGATTGCGGGGTGCAGTCGAACTGTGTCGCGATCCTGCCGCTGGAGACGCCGCTCGGCCGCAAGCGTCAGATCGACCAGTCGGCCTGCAACAAGGATTTCTCCTGCATCAAAGGGTTCTGCCCGAGCTTCGTAACGGTGGAGGGCGCAAAACCCAAGGCACGCTCGGCGGCGGATTTCGAGCTGCCGGAGCTGCCGGATCCTAAGCTGCCCGCCCTGACGCGGCCCTTCAACATCCTCATCACCGGCGTGGGCGGCACGGGGGTCGTGACCGTCGGTGCGCTGATCACCATGGCGGCCCATGTCGAAGGCAAGGGCGCGGCTGAGATGCAGATGGCGGGCCTTGCGCAGAAAGGCGGTGCTGTTGCGATCCACTGCCGGGTCGCGCCGAAGCCCGAGGATATCTCCGCCATCCGGATCGCGACGGGCGAGGCGGATGCCGTGATCGGCGGCGACCTGGTCGTCACCGCCGCGCCGAAGACGCTCGGCCTTATGGAGCGGGGCCGCACTACGGCGATCTGCAACACGCAGGAGATCATCACCGGCGCCTTCACCAAGGACACCGAGTTCTCGCTGCCGACCGAGCGGCTGGAACTGGCGGTGGAGCGGCGGGTTGGCTCAGGTGCATTTTCCATGATCGAGGCGACCAAGCTGGCCGAGCGGCTGTTGGGAGACGCGATCTTCTCCAACGTCATGATGCTGGGCGCGGCGTGGCAGGCGGGTATGGTGCCCCTTTCGGGCGAGGCGATCCGCAAGGCCATCGAATTGAACGGCGCGGCGGTTGCCGGAAATCTCCGTGCCTTCGAGATCGGCCGTTGGGCGGTGGCTCACCCGGATGCCGCTGCCGAAGCGATTGCCGATGAGAAGCCGGTTGAAGAGAGCTTTGAGCAGGCGCTGGCCCGCCGCGAGGCGCATCTGACGGGTTATCAGGATGCGGCTTATGCGGCGCAGTATCGGAGTCTTGTCGATCGCGCGCTGGCTGTTGATGAGGCGCTGGGTGAGGCGGTTGCGGAAGGGTACTTCAAGCTCTTGTCCTATAAGGACGAGTACGAAGTCGCGCGCTTGCACACTGAAACCCTGGATCAGGCCATTGCTGATGCCTTCGACAATGCCGGGCGGGTGACGTTCCATCTCGCGCCGCCGCTTCTGGGCCGCAAGGATAAGCAGGGCGCGCCGGTGAAGACCGAGTTCGGCCCGTGGATCCTGCCGGTGTTCCGCCTGTTGGCGAGCATGAAGCGCCTGCGCGGAACAAAGCTCGATATCTTCGGATATACCACCGAGCGCCGGATGGAGCGGCAGTTGATCGCGGATTATGAGCAGATGGTTGAGGAGCTTTTACGTGGCCCGTCATCGGCCATTCATACGGCGATTTCCCTTGCGCGCCTGCCGCTCAAGATCCGTGGCTTCGGCCATGTGAAGGAGCGCAATGCGGCCGAGGCAGCGCAGGAACGCGAGATGTTGCTGGCGGAGTTTCGCGCCGGTGGGCCGACCCCGCAACCGATGGCGGCCGAATAGGCCATCCGTGCTTTCAGAGGGCGCCGCCCAGAACCGCAAGCCAAACCGGGATTGTCAGCAGGCTCAGGATCGTCGCGATCAGGACCGACGAGGCCGCCGTCCCCTCCGCCCGTTTGTAGAGCGCCGCGAAGATGTAGCCGTTGATGCCCGTCGGCATCGCCGCCATCACCACGGCTGACTGCACGAAGGGCGCGGAGAGGGCGAAAACCTGGGCTGAGAGAACCCATGCCAGCGCCGGATGGAGGACGATGGAGAGGCTCGCCACCATCAAGGCCTCCGACAGGTTTTCGGACAGCGCATAGCGGGTCAGGACACCGCCGACACCGAAGAGCGCGACGGGAAGCGCCGCGTCGGCGATCATATCAATGGCGGCGAGGATCGGGCCGGGCAGGATGATCCCGCTCAAGTTTGCCGCGATCCCGGCCATCAGGCCGATCATCAGCGCATTGTGAAACATCGCCTTGGCGGTCTGGGCCAGCGCCTTGGTCAACGGCACCGCGTCGCGGCGGCAGAACTCCATCGTGAGAATGCCGAGGGAGTAGCAAAACGGCGTGTGGAAGGTGATGAGCGCAAAGATCTCGTCCATCCGGCCATAGGCCCGCTCCATGATTGGCAGGCCGAGCAGGACGGAGTTGGAGAAAAGCGCGCAGAACCCGACCGCGACCGCCTCTCCCGGCCGACGCTTCCAGACATATCGGGCCAGCAGGATGCCGATCCCGAAACAGACGAGCGCGGCGGTGTAGAAGGAGAGCTGGTGTTCGAGTTTGAGCGCCGCGTCCAGATCCAGCCCGTACATCGCGCGAAACAGCAGAACCGGCATCGCGAAACCGGTCGCGAATTTGATCAACATGTCGATGCCCGCGTCCGGGAACCATTTGAGCCGGACCATGCCGTATCCAGCACCAACAACGAGAAAGACGGGTAGAACGATGGTCAGGAGCGCGATCAGGGCGCTCAAAGGGGATACTCCAGCACCAGCCCGTCATGCGCAGGTGCGACGTTTTCCGGTGTTTCGGACAGAAGCGTCTCGTAGTCGAGATCGACATGGAGATTGGTGAGGAAGGCGCGTTTCGGTGCCGCCTCTGCGATCCAGGCCACCGATTGCTCGACATTCGAATGGCTTGGATGCGGCGTGTAGCGCAGCGCGTCGAGGATCCAGCAATCCAGATCTTTTACGGCTGCCCAGGCTTCTTCGGTCATGGCCGAGATGTCGGGCACATAGGCGAGGTCGCCAACCCGAAACCCCAGCGCATCGGCGTCGCCGTGTTGGACCCGGAAGCCGTCGAGGCGGATCGTCCCGCCCGCGCCGGAGATCTCAAGCGGCCCGTTGATAATGTGGCGATCCATGATGGCGGGGTAACCGGTGCCCGGAGCCTGCTCGAACAGATAGGCGAAGCGGCGCATCATATCCGCTTCGGTCTCCGGGCTCATCCAGGCGGGTATCCGGGCGCGGCGGTTGAAGGCGACCATGCGCAGATCGTCGAGCCCGTGGACGTGATCGGCATGCTCATGGGTCAGCACCAGCGCGTCGATGAGCCCGCATTTCGCTCGGACGAGTTGGTGGCTGATATCAGCACCCGCGTCGATCAGAACGGCGGTCTGACCCTCCTCGGTCTGTCTTTGGATCAGGAGCGCGCAGCGGGAGCGGCGGTTCTTTGGGTTCTCAGGATCACAGGCGCCCCAATTGGGCCCGGTTGGGCCGATGCGGGGCACGCCGCCCGACGAGCCGCAACCCAGAACTGTGAAGCGCAGGACAGCCATCAGGCGGCCTCGGCGCCCTGGGCCGCTTTCGGAAACAACCGGTCGAAATTCGCGGTCGTGGCCGTGCAGAATGTCTCGTAGTCGACTCCGAGGGTTTCGGCGCCGACCTTTGCGGTGAGGGCGGTATATGCCGGTTCGCAGGTCTTTCCGCGATGAGGCGGCGGGGCGAGATAGGGGCTGTCGGTCTCGACCAGAATGCGATCCAGCGGTGTCTCGGCGAAAATCTCGCGAAGTTCGGTCGATCTCGGGAAGGCCGCGATACCGGACATGGAGAGGTAGAAACCAAGATCGAGACAGGCCTTCGCAAGCTCCTTGCCGGAGGAGAAGCAGTGCATGACGCAGGTGAACGGGCCTGCCCGGTGCTCCTCTCTCAGGATCCGCGCCATGTCCTCATCGGCAGCGCGCGAATGGATGATCAGGGGCAATGTGGTTTGCCGGCAGGCCTCGATGTGGAGGCGCAGGCTTTCCTGCTGAAGCGCGGCGGTCTCGGACGTGTAGTGATAGTCGAGCCCCGTCTCGCCGATGCCGACGCATTTCGGATGCGCCGCGATCCTGGTCAGCTCCTCGACCGTTGCCATCGGTTCCTCGGCCATGTGCAGCGGGTGTCCGCCCGCGGCGAAGTAGACGCTGTCGAACCGCTCTGCGATCGCGCGGACATTAGGCTCGTTGCGCAATCGGGTGCAGATCGTGACCATGCGTTTGACCCCGGCGGCATGCGCGCGTGAGACGATCTCCGGCAGATCATCCACAAGCTTTGGGAAGTCGAGATGGCAATGGCTGTCGACCAGCTCGGGCGTCATGCGGAGGTGCTCCGGAAATCAGGCGGCCCGACGCACCTCGCCGAGCACAGTATCGAGGTCCAGCAGGGTATCTATGATGGTCTGGCTGGGGTCAAGATTGACCGCCATTGCATGGCGCAGGCTCTGGCCGATCCGCGCCGAGGCATCGGCCCAGTACGGCGCCTGCGCAGGAGAGGCAGCGGCGATGGCCATAAGCTCCGGCTCCTGCGGCGCGGCGGGAGGCGGCGGGAGGCCAGTGGCCGCGGCATGGGCGAGCCGACCCACCAGAACCTGCAAAAGATCGGAGATCATCGCATAGTGCTGGGCGCCGGATGCCCCGCCTGCCTTTGCCGATAGCACGCCCATGTCGTGGCGGTTGACCCGGCCTGTCTGCATCATCCCCACGAGTTTGGCGAAGGTGTCCAGCCCGTCACCCTTGATCAGTTCAATGGCCCGCCCGACGGACCCGCCCGCCAGTTCGGCGAGCGCTGCTTTGTCACGTCCAGCAACATCGATCTCCGTTTGAGCAAGCGCTTTCGAAAGATCGGCCGAGTTAAGTGGTGACAGATCCAGAAACCGGCAGCGGGACCGGATTGTGGGCAGAAGGCCGCCGGGCGCGTGGGAGATCAGGATCATCAGCACACGTTCAGGCGGTTCTTCAAGAATTTTCAGGAGCGCGTTGGCTGCAGATCGGTTCATCTGATCCGCGGCATCGACGATCACGACCCGCCATCCGCCGTCGGCTGCGCTCAGTTGCAGGAAGCTCTTCGTGGCCCGGACATCCTCGATCACGACCTGTGTGCGCGGGCGGCCCGTGTTTGGATTGTAGCCAAGACGCAGGACCGAGAGACGCGGTTCGGAGCCCGCGCGGATGCGTTGGGCAATCGGGCAGTCTGCAGGGCTCTCGAGGGTTTGGGGCACCGCCGGGCCACCAAAAAGACTGGCCTCCTGCACAGGGCCATCGGCAAGGATGGCGCGGGCCATACGGTAGGCGAGTGTCGCCTTGCCGATCCCCTTGGGCCCTCGGAGCAGCCATGCATGATGAAGCCGTTCGCCCGCCCAGGCATCCAGGAACAGCTTTTCCGAATGCTCCTGTCCGTAGAGGACTGTCGTCTCACGCGGGTGGGGGGCGTCGGCGACGCGATCAAGCTCCGGTGGGGTCTCCGTCTCAGACACCGAGCTTCTCCGTCACTACGTTCAACAGACGCGCTGCAACCTCGCTCGGATCCCCGGCGGCATCGATGATCTTGATCCTTTCCGGGTGAGCCTTCGCGAGATCCTTGAACGTTGCGCGGAGCGTGCGCTGAAAGCTCAGGCCATGCTGTTCAAAGCGATCCTCGCCGCCCGCCCGCTGGCCCGCGCGTTCAAAGGCGTTCTCGGGGTCGATATCGAGAAGCAGTGTCAGATCCGGCTCCCTCCCGATTGCGAGCTCGTGCAGGGTATCGACCATGGTGCGAAGCGGGCCGTGGCCCTGATAGGCCCGCGTGGAGTCGATGAAACGGTCGCAAAGCACGATATCCCCGCGCGCCAGCGCAGGCGCGATCGTGCGCTCCATGTGGTCGCGCCGCGCTGCCGTGAAGAGCAGGATTTCTGTCTCGGCCGACCACCTCTCAGGCGGGCCTTCGACGAGCAGGCGGCGGATCTCCTCTGCTCCCGGCGACCCGCCCGGTTCGCGGGTCGTGATCACGGTTCGCCCCTGAGCGCACAAGGCTTCTGCAAGACGGGCGATCTGGGTTGATTTCCCGGACCCGTCGATGCCTTCGATCGTGATGAACAGGCCGTCTGCGTCCACTTATCCGTCCCCGGCGGGGAGAACGCCGGACAACAGGAGATGAGCGGCAGCTTGCATTCTTTCCAGGATCCCGCCTTCCGCGACATCTTGCGTCGCGATGAGCGGCACGGTGACGGGTGGCATCCCGCGCGCCTCGATGGTCAGCAGACCAAGCTTGTCGCCGGACGCGATCGGAGCCGTGGCGGGAGACCTATGCGTCACGGTGAGCTTCGTATCGGCCAGCGTTCCGGCGGGGACGAGCAGGGTGATATCGCGGGCCGGTGCGATCGGGACTGACACCTCACCGCCGATCCAAACCGGCACTTCCGCGATCTCCTGCCCGGCGGTGTAGAGGGCCTTCGCTTCGAAGGCGCGGAACGCCCAGGTGATCAGACGCTCGGTCTCCTGCTTGCGCTGCGCGGCGCTATCGAGCCCGGTCACGACAACAACGATCCTGCGGTCCCCTCGTTTGGCCGAGGCTGCGAGCCCATAGCCCGCTTCTTCCGTGTGCCCGGTCTTGAGACCGTCTGCTCCGATCCCGAGGTCGAGCAGCGGGTTGCGGTTGGGCTGCGTGATACCGTCCCAGGTGAACTCTGTCTCCTCGAACATCTGATAGTACTCAGGAAATTCGGTGACGAGCCTCGCGGAAAGTGTTGCGAGGTCCCGCACGCTCATCTTCTGATCGGGGTGCGGCCAGCCGGTTGAATTGGCAAAGGTCGACGCAGTGAGCCCGATCTCTGGGGCACGCTCATTCATCCTTTGGGCGAATGCCTCTTCGGTGCCCAGCATCGCTTCGGCGAGGGCGACGGCGGCGTCGTTTCCGGACTGGATCACCACACCTTTGAGCAAGTCTTCGACGCTGACCAGTTCGCCATCGCGGATAAACATCTTCGAGCCGCCCATGCTGGCCGCACGAGCGGAGGTGCGGAACTTGTCATCCAGTGCGATGCGCCCGGCCTGTAAGGCCTCGAAGACCATGTTCAGCGTCATCAGCTTTGACATCGAGGCGGGCGGCAGCGGCAGATCCGGGTCCTTCTCGAGCAGGATCGCGCCGGAGTTGAGATCCATCACGATCGCCGCGCGGGCCGGCGTATCCTGCTGGCTCAGCGCCGCCTTCGGCAGGATCAGGCAGCACAGGAGAAAGGCGGAAAGAAGAAAGCGCATTACTGGCTCGCGAAAGCGTCGGTCAGGCCCATGGCGCGAATGTCCTTCAACGCTTTTTGTTGCTCCTGACGGGAGGAGAAGGGGCCGGCCGTGACTGTGGTCAACTCGCGCCCCTCGGAGGAAAAATTACGGCCTATGACGGGATAGCCCGCGGCGCGGATGCGGGTGACTAACCGGTCCGCGTTCTCACGCACGCTGAATGTGCCCGCACGGACGAAGAGACTTGGCGGCAAAGCATTCTGCTCGACGGGTTGGATCGCAGCAACTTCCTGGGTTGGCGGCTCCGCAGATGGCGGCGAGACCGGCTCGATCGGCGGCTCGTTCGCCGGCAGAGAGACCTGTTCCGAGGGGGGCTCCGGTTCCACGACCGGGGCAGGGGTGCGAACCGGGGTTGCGGCGGCCACAGGCTCTGGCTCGGGCGGTTCCACGGGCGTGAGCGGGAACGGATCGCTCTCTTCGGCTTGCGCCTCGGGCGCGACGGCCGCGGTCACGACATCCTCTTCTGTCTCAGGTGGTAGCGGCGGTGGTGTGGTGCTGGCCTCCGAAAGCGGAAATGCCTCTTCTTTCTCCGCTTCTTCCTCTTCCGCCTGAACGTCGGTCGTCGTCACGTCCGCCGAGGCGATTTCGACCTCCTGGACGCTTTCAGGGGGCGCCAGCGTCTCGACTGGATCAGGCGCGACCTCGGCGGCATCGCGCTCGGGTTCAAAAGTGAACGTCCTTGTCGTTGCGGTGTCGGTGGGTTCGGTGCCCCCTTCAGCTTCATCTTCCAAGGCATCCGGCTCGGCCGCAGCAAGCTCGATCTCTTCTTCCGGGCCAGTCTCATCGATCTCGGCAACCACAGGCTCTGGCGTCTCTCCTTTGGGCCGCAAAGCCGTGATCAGCAACGGCGTCGATTCATTCGGTTCGAGGCCAAGCACCTTCGCTGCTTCCGAGGAGATCAGGATGGGCGCCCTGCCAGGCGAAGCTTCGCGCCGGAAAAGCGCGCCGTCGACAGACACTCCGGTCCTCGCATGGATGACCCGCACGCGCATCGCGGCCTCGGCGTTTGGATGCGCGACCCAGATGCCCTGAAGCGTCCGTCTCCCGTCCCAGATCGCGCGTCCGCGTTCCTCAAAGACCGCTGGAGCGGGCTCCAGGCTCGGGTTGACCCGGCTTCCCGCTGCCGGGACATAGAGATCGGCTGGCCGGGGAGCAGGGTTGTCGGGTGGCGTAGTGATCGACTGGTTGATCGCCTTTACCGCCTCGGCTCCAACCTCGACCTCGGCACAAGCGGACAAAAAGCCTATGCCGGTCAGAACGATGCTCGCTCGCAAGATGCTGGAGAGCGCACGGCGCTCGCCCATCTGTCCCATCTGCTCTCTCCGAATATGTTTTCGGCTGCCTGCGAAAGAAGTTTACCCAAGGGCGCAGGCAAAGGGAAGAAGACGCGGAAAAAAGATGGGGCGATCGTGCTTTATCCCAGGACCGAGAAGCTCGATTCCTCGTTGATCGGACGTTTTCGGGAATAGAAGCCCGCGCTGGTTTCGCGGTCGAGATAGGGAAGTCGGAAGGGCATCGGCTTCGCGTCGTGGTCGTTGCCCGCCTCGCAGTAGGCGACGAGCGCCGCCATCATCTTCCCGGCGATTGGGGCGTTCTTGTACTGGTTCCCGGATGTCCCGCAGGCCATGTAGAAGCCGGGTAGCGAGGATTTGTCGTAGATCGGGATCCAGTCGGTCGAGGCGTCATAGAGATCAACCACCCCACGGGTCCGGGACGGGATTTTGAGGTCGGGTACCCGCTGGCCGTAGCGCATGGCCTGCGTGGTCCATTGCTCCGAGAAGTCGCGATCATAGTCCTTGTCGTCTTCCGCCCACTGGTGATCATCACAGGGTGGATCCTCGGAGCCGACCAGGATGTGGTTGCCGTGCTCGGGGCGGCAGTAGCAGGCGATGTCGCTGTCCGAGACGACCGTGCCGTTGGCCTCGAAGTCGAAGCCTTCCGGGGCGGGGACGTGGACCACCTCTTGCCGCAGCGGGCGGGTCGAGATTGTCATGTCGTCGAGCACGCCTGCCATCTCGTTGATGATCGATGAACCTGGGCCCGCCACATTGATGACGACGGGGGAATGGACCTCCTCACCATTCGCAAGCCGGACGCCTTTGACCCGGCCGCCTTCCCGCAGGATCGCCGTGACTTCCGCCCCGAGGCGGACCTCGCCGCCCTTCGCCTTGGCAGCGTGCATCAGATTCTGGGCGCTCAGCGCGGGGTCGGTGACGTAGCCGCCGTTGGGCCAATAGACGCCGCCGCGCAGATGGTTGCCATTCGCCTCGCCGAAATGCGGGTCGGTGCGGGCCTTCGGCGGTGAGAAGCTTTCGAGCGAATAGATCGGCAGGCGGGATCTGATTTCGTCCGGGCCCCATTCTTCGAAGGGACAGTTCAGCTCGCCCGAATACTGCATGTGCTTTTCGAGATGGCCGTTCAGGTCGGTTTTCATGACCAGACAGCCGACCTCGCGAAATTGGGCCAGACCGTTCGGGTCGTGAGCTTCGAGATAGTTCGCCCAGTCGCGCCAGTAATGGTAGCCTTCGTACGCGAAGGCTGTTCCTTCCAGTGTGGAATAGTGCATCCGGATGATCGCGCAGGATCCCGCGGTCGAGCCGTGCCCGGCCTGCGCATTCCGGTCGAGGCTGAGCGTCTTCCAGCCGAGCTTGGCCAGCTCGAAGGCGGTTGCGGCGCCGATCACGCCGGTGCCGATGATGATCGCGTCTGGATTGGTCATGTGGCCCCCCTGAGCACTTGGCGGATATGGGTGGTGAAGGCGGCAAGCTCGCGCCTGTCGGCGGGCTTGCCGGTGAAGCCCTCGAGATAGCCGGGGACGTTGGCGAGGCGTGTCTCGGCCGGTTCCTGGAGATCGAGCGCGTAGTACCCGATCTGCATGTAGTAGAGGATGCGCGCCCGGCTGGTGGCCTCCAGCGGGTCATAACCATGCCGCTCAAACAACCCGGCAATGGCCGCGAGTCGGGTCTGGTCGGATCGGGCGACAGCATCCTGAACAGGTTGCGACCGCCGCGCCCATTCCCGGACGGCGAAGTCGAGGCGGTGGTTGAAGCCATCCGGTTCGATGAAGCAGCGGAACAGGTTGAGGACAGCGGCGGTAATCGTTTCGGCAGGCATTGCGGCGTGACGCTGGATCACACCGGTATTGCCCTCTTCCCATGCCTGCAGGAGGTGATCGAGCAGATCTGCGCGGTCCCTGAAGTACCAGTAGAAGGAGGAGCGCGAGACGCCAAGCCGTTCGCTGACAGTCAGGATCTTCACCTGCTCGACGCCCTGATCGATCAGGATGTCGCGCGAGGCGTCGATCCAGTCCTCGCGCGTTGCCTTGATGTTCCCGGTGCGGGCCGCCTCCACGTCGGAGGCGGCGAGGTTGCTTGCCATCGGTCAGAGCCGCATCTGAGCGCCTTTGGGGTCGTAGGGCGAGGGCTCGATCACGGTCGCCGCTTTCTCAACCCCCACGATATGGGTCGAGAGCGGGGTGCCCGGTGCTGCAAGTTCTGGTTTGACCAGCGCCATGGCGAGCGACTTGTCGACCGTGTGGCCGTAGCCGCCCGAAGTGACATAGCCGATCCGCTTGCCGTCCGACCAGATGGGTTCGTAGCCCGAGGCATCGGCGCCGTTGGCCGCGACTTCGATCGTTGCGAGGATCTGGTCTGGATCGGGACCGTCGCGTTCCTTCATCGCTGCCTCACGGCCGATGAAGTCTTCCTTCTGCCAGTCGATCCAGCGGTCCATCCCGGTCATCCGCGGCGTGTATTCCTGACGGAACTCGGCCGTCCAGATGCCAAAGCTCTTCTCGAGGCGCAACGAGAGGAGCGCGTTGAACCCGTATTCCTTGATCCCCAGCTCGGCCCCGGCGGCGAGCAGGAGGCGGCGGAGCATGATGTGCTCGTTGGCCTTGCAGTTGATCTCGTAGCCGAGCTCTCCGGCGACCGAGATCCGCGCGACCTTGGCCCTGATCAGGCCAATATCCATGGTCTGGCAGCCCATGAAGGGCAGGGCGCCGTGCGAGACATCGACATGGGCGACTCGCTCCAGCACCTCCCGCGACTTCGGGCCGGAAAGCGAGAAACCGACGGTCGCGTCCGAGATGTCGGTGACCTCGACCCCGTCCATCCGATGGTCGTGGAACCAGCGCATATGCCAGTTGCGCAAGTAGTAGCTCCCCATGATCCACCAGATTCCGTCGCCCCAGTTGAAGACCGTGAGGTCGCCTTTGAGCTTGCCTTGCGGGGAGAGCATCGGGGCCAGACGCGCGCGGCCCTCGCCCGGCAGGCGCGAGGCCATCAGCTTGTCGAGCCAGGCCTTGGCGTTCGGGCCGGTGACCTCATAGCGGGAGAAGCCCGAGATATCGAGCAGGCCGACGCCTTCGCGGACCGCTTTGCATTCCTCGCGCACGATCTCATGGGCGTTGGAGCGGTTGAGCGTGGGCTCTTCCTCGAACTCCTCCGGCGCGAAGTAGAGCGGGGTCTCCAGCCCGTAGGAACAGCCCCAGCGCGCGCCGGCCGCTGTCATGTCGGAATAGGCGGGCGAGGTGCGCAGAGGCCGGCCGGCCCAAAGCTGCTCGTTCGGGTAGGTCATCACGAAGCGGCGGGAGTAGAACTGCCCGGTCGTCTGCTTGATGTATTCCTTGTTCGAGGCGAAATCTCCATAGCGGGCGATGTCCATCGACCAGGCATCGGCTTCGGGCTCGCCGTGGATCATCCATTCGGCCAGCGTCTTGCCGACACCGCCGCCCTGCAGGAAACCGGCCATCACCCCGCAGGCGAGCCAGTAGCCGGGCATCCCCTTGACCGGGCCGACCAGCGGGTTGCCGTCGGGCGAGAAGGTGAAGGCACCGTTGACCCAGTTCTTGATCCCGACCTCGTTCAGGCAGGGATAGCGTTTGAACGCCATCTCCAGTTCCGGAGCGATCCGGTCAGTGTCTTCCTGGAGGAGCTCGATGCCATAGTTCCAAGGCGCACCATCCATCATCCAATGGGCGTGGTCGATCTCGTAGATGCCGACGAGGATGCCGTTCTGGTCCTGACGGGTGTAGGTGAAGCCTTCGAGGTCGACGGTCATCGGGACTTCTTTGTCCATGGCTTCGACTTCGGGAATGGTCTCGGTGATGAAGTAGTGGTGGGCCAGCGGCGAGACTGGCAATTCAAGCCCAACCATCCGGCCGCATTGCTTGGCCCAGAGACCTGCGGCGTTGACCACATGCTCGGCCATCACGGTGCCGTTCTCGGTGATTACCTCCCAGAGATCGCCCTTGCGGTGAAGTTCGAGCACGCGGTTGTGCTCGAATATCTCGGCGCCGCGCATCTTGGCGCATTTCGCATAAGCGTGGACGGTGCCTGTCGTGTCGACATAGCCCTCGCGGTCGGCCCACATGCCGCCGATGATCCCATCGGTATCCATGATCGGGATGACCTTCTTTATCTCCTCCGGCGTCATCAGATGGCAATCTTCGATGCCGATGGTCTGGAAAATGCGATAGGCCGACTGGAGCCACTCCCACCGGGCAGGGGCCGAGGCTGCGACCACACCGCCGGTCATGTGAAGCCCGATATCCTGGCCGGATTCCTTCTCGATCTCAGACAGCAGATCGATCGTATAGGCCTGCAGGGCTGCCATGTTCGGGTCGGCGTTCAATGCGTGCACGCCGCCGGCGGCATGCCAGGAGGACCCGGCCGTCAAGACGTTGCGCTCGATCAGCGCGATATCCGTCCAACCGAATTTGGCGAGGTGGTAGAGGACGGAGCAGCCGACAACGCCGCCCCCGATCACGACAACTCGGTAATGCGACTTCATCGGTTCCTCCCGTGAGCATGAATGCCTTCGAAATCAGCCTAGCCATGGAAGTTCGGCTTTGTCTAGACATCACTGTCTAGTGCTTCAGCGTGGAACAACAGGCTTGACCCAGATCAAGGTTTCTCGCGGTGCCTTTCGGCAGGGTGAATGGAAAGGAAGGAGCCAACTGATGTACACCAACATCCTCGTCCCGGTCGCTCTGGATCATCAGGAGCAGGCGATCCACGCCATCCAACTCGCGGAAAAGCTGCGGAGCGATGGCGGTAAGCTAACTGTTCTGCATGTGATGGAACAGTTGCCGACCTATGTGACCTCGCAAATTCCAGGCCGTATCATCGAGGAAACCAAATCGAGCGCCAGGAGCGGGTTGCAGGAGATTGCGGACAAATCCGACGTCGATGTTGAGGAGGCGATCATCTTTGGCCATCCTGGCCGGACGATATGCGACTATGCGGAAGATCATGGCAACGATTGTATCGTGATCGCGTCGCACCAGCCGGAACTTGCCGATTATCTGCTCGGCTCAACCGCAGCACGTGTCGTGCGGCATGCGGGATGCTCGGTCCACGTGATCCGCTGAGGATCAGCCCGGTTTGACGCTCGCGGTGACGTAGTTGACGCTCAGATCCCGCGGGTTGAGGTTCCAGTCCCAGCGCAGGAAGTCGAATACAAAACCCGTGCGGTCGACGGGGTCCAGCCCCGCTTTTGCAAGAAGATCGAAAAGTTCGTCGGGTGTTATGAATTTCGACCACTCATGCGTGCCCTTGGGCAGCCATCGCATGACATACTCCGCGCCGAAGATGGCGAAGACCCAGCTCTTCGGATTGCGGTTCAGGGTTGAGGTGATCATGATGCCGCCCGGACGCACCAAGGCTGCGCAGGCATCGAGGTAGGCCTGAGGGTCAGGCACATGCTCGACCACTTCCATATTGAGCACGGCGTCGAAAGTCTCGCCTGCGTCGCGCAGCTCTTCCGCGGTGGACACCCGGTAGTCTATGTCGAGGCCCGATTTCTCCGCATGGATTTGCGCGACCGGGATGTTTCGCGCAGCCGGATCGACGCCAACGACCGTAGCCCCCAGACGCTTCATCGGTTCGCACAGGAGGCCGCCACCGCAGCCGATATCGAGGATGCGCAATCCGTCGAACGCATTCGGCTTCTTGGGGTCCCGGCCATGCTGGGCGGCAATCTGCTCGACGGCATAGCCGAGACGACACGGGTTCAGCATATGAAGCGGCTTGAACTTGCCCTCAGGGTCCCACCACTCCTCCGCCATCGCCTCGAACTTCTCGATCTCCGACGGATCGACAAATGGTTCAGTCGTCGCCCTTGCTGTATCGGTCATCGGATCCTCTGAGCCGCTTTCGTGGCGTATAGAATGTTCCACCAGCGCAGTGAGACAAGCGTCCGATCACCGCAGGTGCTAATCAGGCGATACATTCTGGAGCGCCACAGTCCGATACGGCTGGTAATCGATGGTTTCTCGGCCCGATGCGCAGGCTTGAACGCAAACCCGCAAAGCCGTACCCAAGATGGAGCAACGAAATCACCGGAGAGTTCCGTCTCCGGCGTCCAGGTTACTGGAGCCCATGGCAGACGCGACGCTCTTTTCACAGACCGAACCCTTTCGACGGACCCACCTGGAAGTGGGCGACGGCCACGAGATCTATGTCGAGATCTCCGGGCGGGAGGATGGCGAGCCGGTCGTGGTGCTGCATGGTGGGCCAGGTGCCGGAACATCTCCGTTTCTGCGCCGCTTTTTCGACCCCGAACGATATCTCGTTGTTCTGTTCGACCAGCGGGGTGCGGGACGCTCTCGCCCCCGGGGGAAGCTCGAGGCGAACACCACCTGGGATCTGATCCGCGATATCGAGACGCTGAGGGCTTATATCGGGGCGGAACGCTGGCAGGTATTCGGCGGTTCATGGGGATCGACACTTGCCCTTCTCTACGCCCAAACCCACCCAAGCAAGGTTAGCCGCCTGATCCTGAGGGGCATCTTCACCATGACGGATGCCGAGCTCAACTGGTTCTACGGCGGGCCTGCGGGCAAAGTATTTCCTGAGGCCTGGGCCGAGTTCGTGGCACCCATTCCCGAGGCGGAGCGCGGTGATCTGATCGGGGCCTACTACAAGCGCCTCACATCGCCCGATGAGGCCGAACAGACCCGTGTCGCCCGACCCTGGGTGCGTTGGGAGAGTTCTTGTGCGGCTCTGCGCCCCGGTCCGTCAGGACTGCTCGACGGGCCGTATGCGCGTGCATTTGCGCGGATCGAGAGCCACTATTTCGTCAATCGGGGTTGGCTGGATCGGGATGATCAGATCATGGCGGATCTGCCGAAGATCTCGCATATCCCGGCGGTGATCGTTCAGGGGCGCTACGACATGATCTGCCCGCCGGTCACGGCGGTGCGGCTGTCGGATGCATGGCCGAATGCCGATCTGAACATGGTCCCAGATGCAGGCCATGCACTTTCCGAGCATGGTATCACTCAAGCGCTGTTGAAGGCCATGCAGGCGGAGGTCGCCCGCGCGCGCTAAGTGGCCCTGCGCCCTTCACCCTGGCGCTTTCGGTTTCGCTGGCGGCGCGAGGTTGCCCTCATATCTCGCGATCGACACAAGGCAGGTATGCGCCGAACACCCCCCTGAAAACGCCGAACTGCCCTGATCGAGGGTCAGCGCATTCGGGTTGCCGGAGTTCTCGACCTCGCCCTCAGGCGTCTCTACCGGGGCATACCAGGCCCCTGTCGGCAGCAGGGCAACCTTTGGCCGGACCGTATCCGAGACCCTGACCCCGGCCAGGCAGCGGCCACGGTCGTTCCAGAGGATTGCGGTATCTCCCGTCTTGAGGTCGAGCGCCGCGGCGTCCTCAGGATTGATCGTCAGCGCGCCGCGCCCTCCCTCCAGATCACGGGCTGCCTTTGGCGAATAGGCGATCTGACTGTGCAGCTTGGCCGGGGGCTGCGGGGAAATCAGGTGGAAGGGGTGGGTCCCGGCCTTCGCGCTACCCAGCCATTCCGGAGGCTCCAACCAGGCGGCATGCGCGTTGCAATCCGGGTAGGCGTGCTCCTCCAGCATCTCCGAGTAGAGCGTTATCTTGCCCGAGGCCGTTTTCAGCGGGTGCGCGGCGGGATCGGCGCGGAAATCGGCGAGATGCGTTCGCGGGCTGCGCAGGGGCAGCCGGGCATGCCCAGCCTCCCAGAAAGTATCGAAATCAGGGAGTTCGCTCGCACCCTCCGCCTTCACCGCGTCAGCCGAACGCGCATAGATCCAGCGAAGCCAAGCCATCTCGTCCCGGTTCCCGCTGAACTCGCTTTCGAGACCCAGTTCCGCAGCGATGCCGAGGCAGATATCGTAGTCGTTTCTGGATGAGGCAAAGGGGGCAACCGCCTGTTTCATTGCGAGAATATGGTCGGTGCGTCGATTTCCAGCGATGTCGTTGCGTTCGATCGATGTGGTTGCGGGAAGAACGATATCGGCACGCTGTGCGGTTGCCGTCCACAAGGGTTCCTGAACAATGATCGTCTCTGGCCGGGCCCAGGCGCGTTCTAACCGGCGCAAGTCCTGATGGTGATGAAAGGGATTGCCGCCAGCCCACCAGACAAGGCGCGTGTCCGGATAGTGCCGGGTCTCGCCTTCATATGTGAAGGGTTCTCCCGGTTTCTCGAGCATCTCGGTCACCCGGGCGACGGGAATGAAGCTCCCCGTCTGGTTTAGGACGCTTGGAAGGCTGGGAGAGCCGGCTGCGACCGAGGTCGTTCCGACCCCGCCCAGCGAGCCAAACCCGAAACTGACCCCGCCGCCTGCCTTGCCGATCTGACCCGCCACGGCGGCAAGTGCGATGGCTGCCCAAAAAGGCTGCTCACCATGGATGGCGCGCTGCAGGGACCAGCTCATCGCGATGAAGGAGCGAAGGCCAACCATTTGATCGGCCATTTGCCGGATCGCATCGGCGGGCAGGCCCGTGATGCCTGCCGCCCATTCCGCCGTTTTCGGGATGCCGTCAGAGCCCCGAAGATAGCTCAGGAAATGCTCGGAGCCCTCACAGCACCGGCCGAGAAAATCTCCGTCATGCAGACCCTTCTGAGTGATTTCTCCAGCGATACCGAGCAGGAGTGCAGCATCGGTTCCGGGCACGATCGGCCACCAATCCGCGTTCAGCCACTCGGGCACGTCGTCCCGCCGCGGGGAGACGAGCGTCACCTTGACACCGCGCGTTGCGATCCGCCTGAGGTGACCTTCAAACATATGCCGCGCGATGCCGCCCGCCTCCTGCTGGCTGGTCCTTGGCGTGAGCGCGCCGATGACCAGCACCTGCTCCGCATGCTCGGCAACGTCCGCGATCTGCACGGCATGACCCTGGTAGTCATCGAGCGAGCCCATCACATGGCGGAGCAAAACCGCCCCTGCGGAAACCGAGTAGGTGTCTCTCTGTTCGGTGCACCCGCCCGCCAAGTTGAGAAGCCTGCGCATCTGGCCGGACGCATGATGGAACCGGCCGCAGGATGTCCAGCCGTAGCTGCCGCCGAAGATCGAGGCGTTGCCGTGCCGGGTGCGGACGCGCTCGACCTCTTGTGCGACCAGCCGGTTGACCTCGTCCCAAGCGACGGGGATCATCCGGTCCTTGCCCCGCGCACTGCCGTCCGAGCGCTCCCTGTCGCGCAGCCAGCCCTCCCGCACGAGCGGTCGGGGGATCCGGACATCGGGGTCCATCCAGTCCGGCACCGCATGAATGATGGGCGACGGGTTCGGGTCCCCTGCGAAAGGTTCGACGCCGACAATCTTTCCGTCCTCGACCAACAGGTCGAAGGCACCCCAATGTGCTGCGTGCGGGATGCGTTTGGGCATCGCGATCTCAGACCAGGGCGAAGATGCGGCTCGGCCCGCCCGTGCCACCTTTCAGCTTTGGCGATCCGACAATCAGGGTTGCGCCCGCGGCTGGAACATTTTCGAGGTTCGCCAGGTTCTCGATCCCCCAGCGGTTGCTCGGCAGCCATGCGTAGTGGGTCGCGAAATCCTGGGATGGTCCGTGGTCGAGCGAGAGCGTATCCACCGCCATGCCGACCGCCCCGGTCTCCTCAATCAGCATCTGGGCGGCTTCGACATGGAAGCCGGGGAAATGCATCGCGCCCTTGTCGTCCGCGTTCCGGAATCCGTCGCCGCCGGTCTTGGCGCCCCAGCCCGACAGCATCGCAACACAGGCTTTGTCCGGGATCGGGCCGTTGGCTGAAATCCAGGCATTCAGATCCTCGGGCGTCACTTGAGCGTCGGCATCCGATGCCGCGCGCTCGCGAATGTCGATGCAGCAGAGCGGGCAGACGAGATTTTCCACCGGGATTTCGTTCACGGCCTGCCCGTCGGCCGAGAAGTGCAGCGGCGCGTCCAGATGCGTTCCGGTATGCTCGTTCACCTGAAGGTTCAGCAGGTTGAAGCCGTTGTCCTTGAAATTGAAGGTCTGTTCGCGGCTGACACCGGGCGCGCCGAAATAGGTCGGGAAATCCTCGCTCCACTCATGCGTCATATCTTCGACCCGGCCGTGTCCGGCGGCGAGGGCGGGTGGCGCGCTTGTGGCGGTGCCTACAGTCACCGCGGCGGCACCGGCGGCGCTCGCCTTGAAGAAGCCACGCCGGCTCAACATCTGTTCCTTCACGGATGTCATCACGCAGATATCGCACATGGGGGCCTCCTTATCGTTCCTCTATCGATGATCGCGAAGGCGCCTGGAAATGTCCATGGCCGCGATTGAACGATTGCGCCGACGAAAACCTCGTGGCAGATGCGACTGAGATAATGGAGGCAGCATGAACGATCGCATCGTCGTGGTTGGGGCGGGACAGGCGGCTGCCTCTCTGGTTGGAAAACTGAGATCAGAGGGCTTCAAAGGCCCGATCACGTTGTTTGGTGCCGAGCCAGCGTTGCCGTACCAGCGCCCGCCGCTTTCGAAGAAGTATCTGTTGGGCGAGATGGAGGTCGAGCGCCTCTATCTCCGACCCGAAAGCTGGTATTCGGAGAACGAGGTTGAGACACGGCTCGGGACCCGAATTGTCTCGATCGATCCTGCGGCCCGGGAGGTCGTGCTGGAAGACGGCGAGCGCCTTGGATACTCGCAGCTTGCTCTGACCACTGGATCGGTCCCGAGGCGTCTGCCGCAAGAAATCGGCGGGGCACTAGAGGGCGTGTTTACCGTCAGGGATCTCGCGGATGTCGACCGGATGGCGCCGGAATTCGAAGCCGGCCGTCGCGTGCTGATCATCGGTGGCGGCTATATCGGGCTCGAAGCCGCTGCGGTTGCCGCGTCCAAAGGGCTTAAGGTGACCGTGGTCGAGATGGCGGAGCGCATCCTGCAAAGGGTTGCGGCGCCGGCGACGGCCGATTTCATCCGGTCGCTGCATCAATCGCATGGCGTGGAGATCTGCGAAGGGGTTGGCCTCGAAAGGCTCGAAGGCGATGAGCGCGTCGAGCGGGCCATCCTTTCCGACGGGTCGGCTCTAGAGGTTGATTTCGCGGTCGTCGGCATCGGGATCGCGCCAGACACGCATCTCGCCGAAGCTGCGGGTCTGGAGATCGACAACGGGATCAAGGTCGATGCGTTTTCACGCACCTCCGCCCCCAACATCTACGCCGCAGGTGACTGCGCCAGCTTCCCCTATCGCGGCGAGCGTATCCGCCTGGAATCCGTTCCCAATGCCATCGAGCAAGGCGAGAATGCCGCGCTCAATATGCTGGGCAAGGGCGAGGAATACGTCGCCAAGCCCTGGTTCTGGTCGGATCAGTACGACATGAAGCTGCAGATCGCCGGGTTGAATTCCGGTTGGGACGAGACGGTGGTTCGCCCCGGTGCGCGGGAGGGCACCCAATCGGTCTGGTACTACAAGGGCGATAAGCTCCTAGCAGTGGATGCGATGAGCGATGCACGTTCCTATATGATCGGGAAGCGCGTGATCGAAGCCGGGGGAACTCTGCCGAAATCGGATGTCGCGGATCCTGAGGTGAAGCTGAAACCCTAGGCGGTCATCGCGCCATCAAGCCTGATCTCCTGGCCTGTGAAGAACGTATTCGCCGGTGATAGGGCGAAGAGAACGGCCGGAACGACCTCTTCTGGCTCCCCGATCCGGCCAAGCGGTATACCTGCGGCAAGCTGCTTCAGCCCCTGCTCGGTGTCGTCGAAGTCCTTCACGATCCCATCCATCACCATTCGGGTTCTGAAGAAGACCGGACAGAGCGTGTTCACCCGCACACCATGCCTCGCATACTCCAGTGCCGCTGAGCGGCTGAGGCCGACAACCGCATGCTTCGCAGCTGCATAGACGCTCAGCTTTGGAGCCCCTACGACACCGGCAATCGATGCCGTGTTGAGGATCGAGCCGACCTCCCCGGTTTCCTTGAAGCGTTGGTGCAGATAGGGGATCTGGGCCTGCATCGCGTAATGAACGCCCAAAAAGTTCACTGACATCACCTTGTCGACCGTTGCCTGGTCCGTATCAGGCTGGCGGGTCAGGGTTTGCTCGACCCCGGCATTGTTGAAAGCGCCGTCCAGCCGGCCGAAACGCTTCGACGCCATCTCGACGCAGGCTTTCGCCAGTTGCGGGTCTGAGACGTCGCCCGCGAGAACTGCGATCTCGGTGTCCACTGTCGCCGCCAATTCTTCGAGCTTGTCTTGATGCAGATCGGTCAGCACGAGGCGGGCACCTGCTTGGGCAAGCGCGCTCGCAGCGACAGTGCCGAACCCGCCCGTTGCGCCAGAGATCAGAATCACCCGCCCGTCAAAATCCCTTGTCATTGACGCCCCCGGGGGAACAGCACCGAATTGGCCTCTGACTTCATGCCACCGTCGATCGGGATAATCGCACCGGTCACATAGGCGCCTCCCTTGCCGCAGAGGTACAGCGTGGCGGCGGCGATGTCCGACGGCTCGCCCAGACGGCCGAGCGGAATGGCGGCGCCCATGGCGGCGGCCTTTCGCTCATCCTCGGTCGCGAATGCTGTCATCCGGCTCCGGAACGGGCCCGGTGCGAAGGCGTTGCAAGTGATCCGTTTCGCGGCAAGGTCATTGGCGAAGATGTCGGTGAGGTGATGCACCGCCGCCTTCGATGCCGCGTAGGAGAATGCCATGTCCGCCACTGGCTTCGTACCCATCACAGAGCCCAGGTTGATGATCCGGGCCGGGTCTTCATCCGTTGCCGCGGCTTCAAGCAGCGGTGTTAAATCGCGGGTTAAAGTGAAGAGACCAGTGACATTGACACTCATCACTTTTTCCCAGGCTGCATAGGGGAAGGTTTCGAACGGTTCGCCCCAGCTCACACCTGCGTTGTTGACCAGGATATGCAGCCTGTCCGTCCGGCGCTTCACTTCGTCTGAGAGTGCGGTGACGCCCTCCTTCGAACCGACATCGCCGGCAAATCCTTCCGCCTCGCCCGGCGCGTCCAGGGCGTTGAGCTCGGCAGCGACCGCCTCGCAATCCGCGCCTTTTCGCGATGCGATCAGCACCCGGGCGCCTGCACGGACCAGCGATTCCGCGATCATTCGCCCGATCCCCGTCGCGCCGCCCGTCACCAGTGCAATCTTGTTGCCGACGCCAAAAAGTTCCGTAAGGTAAGGCATTTATCCCCCTGAGCACTTCAATCTGATCATTGAGAATCGGTTTGACATTATACTGAGCAGTATGCAACGACCCGTCGTGTTCATGGTATGACGACATCTGTACCATGTCACCGGTCAGGACCCCAGAGAAGGGCCGCGGAGAGACGGGAAGGAATGCAGGAAGCCATGTCGGTTGCACCGAAGGAAAAGGACGTCGTGCCTCTGGAGCCGGAGGAGGCAATCCTGCGCGCTGCCGCGGCGTGTTTTTCCGAGCGTGGCTTCTCGGCGACCAGTGTCGACGAGGTCGCGCGGAGAATGGGTTACACGAAGGGCCGGATCTATCACTACTTCCGCTCGAAGGGGGAACTCTTCATCGCAACCGCGCGCTTCGGTCTGGATCGTCTGGTGGCGGAGGTGGACATTGCCGTCAAGCAAGACACGGCGTCGGCGAAGGACCGGCTCGCCGCGATGTCACGGGCGCATGTTCTCACGCAGATTCGGGATCTCGCCTTTCATCGGGTGATGCTGCAGGGGGTTACGATGGTCGTGCGCGGGGCGACGACGCCGGACGAGCGCGACCTGCTGGAAGAATTTCTTGCGCGCCAGCGTGCCTATGAGGGTATTTTTCGCGCTGTGATCCGGGATGGAATGGACTCCGGCGAGTTTCGCAGGGGCAACCTCACGCTGATGACAAAGACCCTGCTGCTGTCGCTGAACGGCGCGTGTTTCTGGTTCTCGGAGCGCGCAAATCAGGACAAGGAAGAACTCACTCAGATTGCCAACCATCTGGTCCATCAGGCCTTATACGGTCTCGGGAAGCAATGCTGACGACGCCGGACAACATGAACCTCGGAGTGAGCGCGCAGGTCGCGCCGATGCTCGCTGAGGTTCGGGAGATGGTCCGCGGCCCAATCGCCGAAGCCTCCGAGGAATGGGAGCGGGAGGTGCCGAAGGAAGGCCGGTGGGTTCTGACGGCGCGGCAGTCGGAGCTTCTCGAGGGTCTCAAGGCGGATGCGAAGGCGAAAGGTCTTTGGAACCTGTGGCTTACAGGAGACCAGGGCGGCCCGGGCCTTAGCACTGTTGAATATGCCTATCTGGCCGAGGAAATGGGTCGGACGCATCTTGGCGCCGAGGTCTTCAACTGTTCGGCGCCGGACACTGGCAACATGGAGGTTCTGACCCGGTTTGGCAGTACCGCCCAGCAGGAGAAGTGGCTCAAACCACTCCTGGATGGCGAGATCCGGTCCGCCTACCTGATGACAGAGCCGGACGTCGCTTCGTCGGACGCGACCAATATAGCGATGAGCTGCGTTCGAGACGGCGATTCATATGTTCTTAGTGGCGAGAAATGGTGGGCCTCCGGTGCCGGTGATCCGCGCTGTGCCCTCTACGTGGTCATGGTTCGGTCGGGTGGCGAAGATGCCCCAGTGCATGGCCGCCATTCGATCATTCTTGTCGATCCCGCGAGTGCAGGGATCGAGGTCTTACGGCCGATGGAAGTCTACGGTCAGGATGACGCTCCGCACGGGCACATGCACATCCGCTTCACCGACGTTCGCGTCCCGGCTGAGAACATCGTGCTGGGCGAAGGCCGGGGGTTCGAGATCGCGCAGGGCCGTCTCGGTCCGGGTAGAATTCACCACTGCATGCGCGCGATCGGCCACGCCGAGGCCGCGTTGGAGCGGCTCTGCCAGCGGTCACTGCGCCGCGAGGCGTTCGGCAAGCCGCTCGCCCATCTCGGCCAGAACTATGACATCATCGCCGAGGCGCGCATGGAGATCGAGATGGCGCGCCTCCTCTGCCTCAAAGCCGCATGGATGATGGATCGGGGTGATCCGCGCGCGGCGGCCCCGTGGATTTCGATGATCAAGGTGATCGCGCCGCGCGTCTCGCTGAAAGTCGTCGATGAAGCGGCGCAGATGCATGGCGGCGAGGGCCTCAGCCAGGACACGCCGCTGGCGAAATCGTGGACGCTGCTGCGGACGCTCCGTCTGGCCGATGGGCCGGATGCCGTGCATCGCCGCCAGGTCGCGCGCGCCGAACTGCGCAAGCATACGCAGGAAAGGGTCTGATCTTGTCGCTCCCGACCGATATGCAAGCTTTGACGCTCAAGGAGGACGGGTTCGGCCGAGGACCAGGGATCGGGCCGTATCTTGAGGATTTTGACAGCCATCTGTCCGTCGATCGCATCCCGTTGCCGACGCCTGGCGAGGGCCAAGTGCTGATCCGGCTTCGCAAAGCCGCCGTGAACCCATCGGACATCCACTTCGTGAAGGGCGAGTATGGTTTGCCGCGGGTGAAGCATGCCGTGGCTGGGTTCGAGGGTTGCGGTGACGTGGTGGCGACTGGCGGAAAGGCCGAGGCGCTCGCGGATCGGCGCGTGGCCTTTATCGGCTCACCAACGGGAACGGGTGCGTGGGCCGAGTATGTTCTGGCTGAGGCGACATCCTGCGTTCCCCTGCCGGATGCCATCCGCGATGAAGATGGTGCCGCGTTCTTCGTCAATCCGCTCACCGCTGTCGGGATGATTTCGCTGGTCGAGGACTACGGCTCACCCGCGGTCGTGCTCAGCGCCGGTGCCAGTCAGTTGAGCAAGCTGATGATCGGGCTCGCGGCGGAGCGGGGGATCAAGACCATCGCGCTGGTCCGACGGGCGGAACAGATCGATCTGCTCAGCGGGTTGGGCGCTGACCATCCGCTCGATATCACGGCTGAGGACTTCCCGGCCGCTTTCGCCGAAGCAAGCAAACAGGAGAAACCGCGGGTCTTTCTGGATGCGGTCGTCGATGATGTGTCGGCAAAGATCTTCTTCGGTATGCCGAACCGGACCCGGTGGGTCATCTACGGGTTGCTGGATCCCAAGCCCAGCGTTCTCGATCAGATGGGGCAGCTTGTCTTTACCGGGAAGAAGATCGAGGGTTTCTGGCTGACCCATTGGCTGACATCGGTCGATCAGAAAACACGGGAGGCAGCCTTTTCCACTGTTTTTCGAAAATTCAGCTCTGGGGAGTGGCAAACTGACGTTAGGGAAGAGATAGAATTGAGCAAAGCGCCCGAAAAACTGGCGCCGTTACTGAGGCAGAGCAATACAGGCAAGCTGTTGTTTGTGCCGTAGGTGCAACAACAACAGACGTTTTGCGGCGGGCTTTGAACTGTGAATATGACAGCCGTCGCGGCAGCGTCCAAAACTCGAAGTAAGAAAACAAAACCAATACCGAAAATCGGAGAGGGAACGGGAATGCGAGTAAGGTGGAAATCGAGAAGGGGAATTTTGGCTTGTTCGACCGTATTGGTCACTGCGGCAGTCGCCGGTGGTGCTGGCGCAGCGGAATTTCAGGTCAATGACGATATCAGCATCACGACCAACGTGTCGATCAGTGCGGGCGTCACGTTCCGGACAGAAGAGGCGAGCTCAGAGTCTCTGTTTTCCGGCAATGCTGCGACACTCGGCAAGGTTGGTGTGGCAGGCAGCGCCACGCAGGACGACGGCAACCTGAATTTCGACAGGGGTGATCTGGTCTCTAGCCCGTTCACGATCGTGGCGGACGCGGAGTTCAACTATCGGGACGATATTGGCTTCTTCATTCGTGGCAAGGGTGTCTATGATCCTGCACTTGATCTCCGAGAAGTGGCGTTCGGTCATGCACCGAATGGTTTCACGCCCGGAACTCAGCTTGAAGACGAAGGTTTCAACACGCTGGCGCAGTTCGCGACGGCGGATGTGCTCGATGCATTTCTTTTCAGTGATGTTGTCGTTGAGGATATTCCGATCGATATCCGTGCGGGTCGGCAGGTGGTGAGCTGGGGAGAGGGCACATTCATCCAGAACGGCATCAACTCTATCAACCCGATCGACGTCACAGCCTTCCGTAAGCCCGGCGTGCAGTTGAAAGAGGGCCTGCTTCCGCTCGGGATGATCTACGCAAACGCGGGCGTGACAGACAATCTGAGCCTCGAAGCCTTCTGGAACTTCGAGTGGCAACAAACGCAGCCAGATGGATGCGGTACTTTCTTCTCAACAGTGGATGTGATCGCCCAGGGGTGTGATATCCTTTCGTTGGCGTCTTTCGGAGCAGCGATCACTCCTGCACTCGACTCGGATCCAGAGGTGCTCGCTGCGAACTTTGTGCTGACGCGCGCCACTGACGTGGGGCCCGACGACTTTGACTTTGACAACTTTGGTATCTCTCCAAGGCTCTATGTGCCCTCGATCGATACTGAGTTTGGCTTCTATCTCACCCGGCTGGACAGCCGTCTGCCAGCTCTGAGCTTTACGGCGGGTACCGCTGCAACGACGCCCGGACTCGGCCTCTTGTCTATCGGAGGCGGCGAGCCGGATGCCGCACGGTACAATGTGCAGTATGAGAGAAACATTCACACGCTGGGACTGAGTGCGGCAACGACGTTGTTCGGCCTCGCGGTCGCGGGAGAGGTGAGTTATCGGCCGGATCAGCCTGTTCAGATCAACACAAATGATCTCACGCTCGCTGCCGCTACCCTTGGTAACTCGGCGATTGCAGGCATTGAAAACCCGGCTGACGCGCTTTTCTTGGGCGCGCCGGGCGGCAGCCTAGTCGAGGGTTTCATTCTCACGGATCAGATCCGGGGACAGGGGACCGTTATCGCGTTCTTTGACCGCGTGTTAGGCGCAGACAGGATCACGACCATTGGTGAGCTTGGTTTTGAATGGCTGCCGGATCTCGATGGTGACAATCCGCTGGGTCTAAACCTTGGTCGAGCGTCTATTTTTGGAAACCCTGACTCGAGCGGAAACATTGCGGAAGGTCTGACCGACGCGTTCTCTCTCGGGTTCCGCAGCCGGGTTGAGGCCGCTTACACAAATGTGTTCGCCGGTGTGAATATGACCCCGAGCTTTTCCTGGTCGCAGGATATAGTTGGGGACTCATCAGACAGCCAGTTCATCGAAGGGCGCACCGTGCTCGGCTTCGGCCTGACCTTCGACTACCTGAACAGGTATTCTCTGGCTGTGAACTATACGAGGGAATTCGGAGGAACGTTCAACGGCTTCGATGATCGCGACTTTGCGGCAGCCGTTTTCAACGTCCAGTTCTAAGCTCAAACGGCCGGTCTTTCGGCCGGCCAAGTTGGAGGAAACAGAATGATGAAACGATTCGTGCAGACGGGCGTCTCGGTCATGGCATTCGTTGCGAGCGCAAGCGTTGCCCTCGCGGATGCCACGCCCGAACAGATCGCCCGCCTAGGCGCTGACCTGACGATCACGGGTGCCGAGAAGGCTGGCAACGCCGATGGCTCGATCCCTGCTTGGGCCGGGCTGAACGTCAACACCAGCAACGGGCGCCAACTGCTCAACCCGTTTGCTGGTGAGCAGCCGATCCTCAAGATCGACCAGTCGAATGTCGATCAGCACGCCTCGCGCCTCTCGGCCGGTCAGATCGCGTTGATCAAGCGGTATCCCAACTACTTCATCAACGTCTATCCGACCCACCGGATCTTCGACATTCCCAGCGAAGCGAAGCAGCACATCAAGAACGAGGTGGGCAGCATTGCGACCACGGGGGGCGGGCAGGGGCTGTCTGGCCTCAACCTCTCCTCGGTCGCTTTCCCGTTTCCGGAGAACGGCGTCGAGGCGCTTTGGAACCACTTGACCCGCTACCGCTCGGCCGCGTTTGCACGCACCTATATGCAGGCGCCGGTGCAGTCGAACGGCGCCTACACGCTGCAGCGGCTGAAGGACACGACGATCTTCCGCCCGACGCTGATGGGCAACCCGGATAACGAGAATATGCTGCTGAAGTTCATGCAGGAGATTCTTGCGCCGGCACGGCTTGAGGGCAACGTGCTTCTCGTGCACGACTATATCGATCAGGTCCGTGACCCACGTGCGGCCTGGGTCTACAACGCCGGTCAGCGCCGGGTCCGCCGCGCGCCGAATATCGCCTATGATGGTCCCGGTACGGCAGCGGAAGGCATGCGGACGACCGACGACTTCGACCTCTTCAATGGCTCGCCCGACAAGTATGACTGGGTTCTGAAGGGCAAGCGGGAGATGTATGTCCCTGCGAACTCCTTTGCCCTCGCCGACCCGGAGCTGACTTATGAGGAGCTCCTTGGCGAGAAGCATATCAATCAGAAATACCCCCGCTACGAGTTGCGCCGTGTCTACGAGATCGAGGGCACGCTTCAGGACGATGAGCGGCATATCTATGGCAAGCGCACCTACTACCTCGACGAGGATAGCTGGTTCATCGTGCTTGGCGATCTCTACGACAGCCGCGGCGAACTCTGGCGCGTGCGCGAGGGCCATTCGGGGATCGAGTCGAACGCCAAGGTCGTGCTTCCGCTGGGTGAGCCGGTCTACGATCTGCAGGCTGGCCGGTATCTGGCGCTCAGCTTCTTGAGCGAAGAGAACCCGCAGTTCAGCTTCGATGTCGATCTCAGCGATCGCGATTTCACGCCCGGAGCACTCCGCCGGGCGGGCAAGAAGTAAGAATTTGCAGCCCGCTCTTGCGCGGGCGGCACTTTCACCAGAAGCTGCCGTGATCTTTGATCGCGGCAGTTTTTTGTCAGGGAGACCTTCACATGATGCGCGTGCTCGCCCGGTGGGTGCTCCCTTTGCTTGCTGCCGTTCCGGTGGCTGTGGCCAGCCAGGAGGTCACGGATCAACTCGATCTCCCTGCGCTCATGGCCGAGCAGGCGCCCGAAGCGGCGCTTTTGGATCTTGTGGTTGTGGATGACCGGCTTGTCGCTGTCGGTGAGAGAGGCGTGGTCCTGACCCGCGATGGGGAGGAAGCGTGGCTTCAACGCTCCGTCCCTTTGAGTGCGACCCTCACGGCGGTTGACTTCAACGATGCTGGCGTCGGCGTTGCCGTTGGGCACGATGGGGTCATCCTGCGCAGCCCTGACCGAGGCGAGACGTGGGAGAAGATCACAGATGGGCGGAGCCTCTTTCGCAGTGTGATCTCTGCTGCGGAAGCCCGCTACGCAGGGGCGCAGACCGCGCTTGCATCCGCGACGGATGACACGCGCGAGGATCTTGAGTTCGCGCTGGAAGATGAAGAGTTCCGCCGCGAGACAGCGCAGCAAAGCCTTGAATACGGACCGGCATGGCCGCTTCTGGACGTAGCATTCTCACAGGCTGGGGTCGTCTGGGCCGTCGGCGCTTATGGGACGCTCTTCAGATCGGCCGATACCGGGGCGAGTTGGGACCTTGTCTCGGCACGTATCGAGAACGCCGAGGATCTGCATCTGAACGCGGTACTCCGCACGCGCGGCGGCGACCTGGTGATGGCGGGTGAGGGCGGCTTGCTGTTCCACTCGTCCAACGGCGGCGCGAGCTTTGAGCGCTTCGACAGTTTTGACGGTCTGTCGCTGTTTGGCCTGGTCGAGATGGACACTTTCCTGCTCGCCTACGGCTTTGGCGACAGCGCTCAGGTGTCCAACGACGGCGGCCGGACCTGGGACTCGATCCGATTTGACGACAATCACCTTCTGATTGGTCATATCGAACTCGGCCCCGATCGGGTCGGCTTGCTGGGGGGCAGCGGCGTGATGTTGGAGATCGGGCCGGAGGGCGTGATCGAGATGAGCCGCCCGACCGGATCGCGGGAGTTTCTCAGCGGTGGCGTGAGACTTGCCTCGGGCGGGCTTGTCTTCATCAGCGAGGCCGGTATCGTTGCTGGTGAGGGGAGCTGACTGCATGCTGCTCAACAAGGACGGAATTGAGAACGGCAGTTTTCTAGAGCGGCTTGTTTTTGGCAACCGGCGCCTCGTTCTCATCGTCTTTGCGCTAATCACCGCGGTTTTGACGTTCCAGGTGACCGGCCTGCGCTCCGACGCCGGGTTCGAAAAGATGATCCCGGCAAAACACCCATTCGTGTCGAAGTTTCTTGAGCACCGCGACGCGCTCGGAGGCCTCGCAAACACGGTACGGATCGTCGTCGCCACCAAGGAGGGTACGATCCTCGACGCGGAGTACCTCGAAACGCTCCGCCAGATTACCGACGATGTCTTCTATATCGAAGGGGTGGATCGGGGGAACCTTCGCTCGATCTGGACCCCAAACATGCGTTGGAGCGCGGTTACGGCCGAAGGGTTCACCGGGGGGCCGGTGATCCCACGGACGTATGATGGCTCGCCAGAGAGCCTGGAAGAGGTCCAACAAAACATCCGTCGGTCGAACCAGGTGGGCATCCTGGTGGCCAACAACTTCCAGTCATCGATCGTTCAGGCCCCTCTGGTGCCGGTGAACTCTGCGGGAGAGCCGCTGGACTACAAGGCGTTCTCCGAGGCGCTGGAGGAGATCCGGGAGAAGTACAGCTCGGACAAGATCTCCATTCACATCACCGGGTTCGCGAAGCTGGTTGGCGATCTGATCGAAGGCGTGATCGCGATAGCGATCTTCTTCGTGGTCGCGCTCGGCATCATGGGCGTGCTGCTCGTTCTTTACACCCGGTGCTTGCGATCGACCTTCCTCGGCCTTGGGTGTTCGGTGATCGCCGTCATCTGGCAACTCGGTCTGCTGACGACCCTCGGCTATGGCCTTGATCCATATTCGGTGCTGGTGCCCTTTTTGATCTTCGCGATCGGTGCGAGCCACGCGATCCAGATCATCAATGCGACCATGCTTCACCAGGCGGTTGGAAAGGAGCGGGCGGATGCGGCAAGACTGGCGTTCCGCAACCTGGCGGCTCCCGGTTCCACGGCGCTCTTATCCGACAGCATCGGCTTCCTCACTCTGATCGTCATTCCGATTGCGGTCATTGGAGAGTTGGCGATTGCCGCGGGGCTTGGCGTGGCGATGGTCCTTCTGACCAATCTGATCCTTCTGCCGGTCCTGCTCTCGTATATCGGGGTCGATCATCGGGCAGCCGAGCGGGCCCGGTTGAAGCAGTCGAACGAGGCCAGCAAGCTCTGGGCGTTCATTGCAGGTTTTGCGACGAGGCCTCGTGCCAGGATCGCAGTGGCTGTCGCCGTGTGTCTGGCTGTGTTCGGTGGCTGGAAATCGCTCGATCTCGAGATTGGCGACCTCGACAAGGGGGCGCCTGAATTGCGGCCAGACAGCCGCTACAACCTCGATGTGGCGTTCTTGACCGAGAACTACTCGACCTCGACAGATGTTCTTGTCGTGATGACCGAGACGCCGCCGGAGGCCTGTGTGCACTACGAAACGCTCTCGCTTATGGACCAGTTGCAATGGCGGCTCGAGAACACGTCGGGCATACAGGGCACGATCTCGATCTCGGATATCGCCAAGCTCGGGACGCAGGGTTTCAACGAGGGAAACCTGAAATGGCGCGCGCTGAACCGCAATCAGCTTGTCGCCAACGCGACCTTGAGCCGGGCCCCCGCCGGGTTCATCAACACCGACTGTTCCATGGCAATCATGGTCGTGTTCCTGGAGGACCACAAAGCGCAGACGCTGAAGGACGCGACGGGAGCCGTCCAGGCCTTCAACGCTGAGTTTGAGACGGGCGATGTGAATTTCGCCCTTGCCGCCGGGAATGCGGGGGTCGAAGCGGCGACGAACGAGGTGATCGGCGAGGCGCAATACCAGATCCTTGCGCTCGTCTACGGCGTCGTGGCGATCCTCATCCTGATCACGTTCAGATCGCTCAAGGCGCTCATCGTGATCCTGCTGCCGCTGGCGCTGACCTCGGTTCTGGGACAGGCGCTCATGGCGTCGCTCGGGATGGGCGTCAAGGTCGCCACGCTTCCGGTGATCGCGCTCGGCGTCGGCATCGGCGTGGACTATGGGATCTATATCTATGACCGGCTGCGGCACTATCTCAACCAGGGGCTTGAGCTGGAGGCTGCCTACCTCTCGGCCGTGCGAACAACCGGGCATGCGGTTGCCTTCACGGGCCTTGCGCTCGCGGTCGGCGTCGCCACATGGATCTTTGCGCCAACGAAGTTTCAGGCGGATATGGGCCTCATGCTTACATTCATGTTCATCTGGAACATGATCGGGGCATTGACCCTTCTTCCTGCCCTGATGCGTCTTCTTACGGCGCAGCGGAGTTAAGTTGATCTTGACGTTAACGTAAGCTCTCTTGACTGCATACTGTGTGGTATGTAGAGAGATCGCGAAAGGGCTGCATTAGACGGCTCAAACCTTTGGTCCTCGGCGCTCCGGTGACAGCCGGTCAGAACTGAGCGACCAGATGAGGAGCACCGGTTTCAGGTGCTTGCTCACGCCACGGAGGAAACACGCCGATGAACCGCCCTTGGCTGGACCACTACCCGGCGGGTGTCGATTATCAGATGCCCGAAGTTCCCCATACCTCGCTGGTCCAGATGCTGGAGGCCGCCTGCAAAAACTATAGCAACAGTGTTGCGGTTGAATGCCTCGGCGGCAGCTACACGTTTGGCGATTTTGATGCCTACTCGGCCGACTTTGCCTCCTATCTGCAGCAGCTTGGCCTCGAGAAAGGCGACCGGGTTGCGGTGATGCTGCCAAATGTCGGCCAGTTTTCGATCGTGAGTTTCGGCACGCATCGTGCGGGCTTTGCCTCGGTCAACGTTAACCCGCTCTACACGGCACGGGAGCTCGGCCACCAGCTTAAGGACAGTGGCGCCAAGGCGATCGTTATCCTTGAGAATTTTGCGCATACCCTGGCGGAGGTCATCGATAAGACAGATCTCAAGCACGTAGTCGTTGCGCGCATGGGCGACATGCTGCCCTTCGTGAAACGTCACTTGGTCAATCTGGTCGTCAAGCATGTGAAGAAGATGGTGCCGGACTACGATCTGCCGGGTTCTGTCAGCTTCCTAGATGCCATGGGACAGGGCTCAGCCCAGAAGTATCGCCCGGTCGATGTGGGCCCGGAAGATGTGGCGTTTATCCAGTATACGGGCGGCACGACCGGTGTCGCTAAGGGCGCCGTGCTGACCCACTCGAACGTGGTCTCGAACATCCACCAGTCGATCGCCTTCAACGATCAGGACCTGCCGACCGTTGGGGAGCGCGTGGTTCAGCCCCTGCCTCTTTATCATATCTTCGCGTTGAACATGTCGATCCTCTGTTTTCACCGGGGCTATCGGCAACTGCTCATCCCGAACCCGCGGGACCTGCCGGGTTTCGTCAAGGAGCTGAAGACGAAGCCGTTCGCCATGATGCCCGGCGTCAACACGCTCTATGCCGGTCTCGCGAACACGCCGGGTTTCAAGGATCTGGATTTCTCGGGCCTGAAGCTTTGCTTTGGCGGCGGTACCGCGACGCTGAAAGATACTTCCGATCAATGGCGCACCATAACGGGCAAACCGATCCTCGAAGGCTATGGCCTGAGCGAGACATCGCCCGTTGTTTGCGGAAACCACGCGACGACCCCCGAATTCACCGGGACGGTTGGGTACCCGGTGCCTGGAACCGATGTCTCTCTCCGCGATGATGAGGAGAACGAGGTTGGCCACGGCGAGCCTGGCGAGGTCTGCGTGAAGGGACCGCAGGTTTTCCAGGGCTATTGGCAGCGCCCGGATGCGACCAGTGACAGTTTCACCCATGATGGTTTCTTCAAAACCGGTGACATTGCGATCCTCGACGAGAAGTCACGGATCAAGATCGTCGACCGTAAGAAGGACATGATCATCGTCTCGGGCTTCAACGTCTATCCGACCGAGATCGAGGATGTCGTGTGCTCCATGGACGGCGTTCTCGAAGCCGCTTGCATCGGCGTGCCGAACGAGAAGACCGGCGAGGCGCCGAAGGTCTTCATCATCAAGAAGGACCCCGACCTGACGGTCGAGGACGTCATCGAGCACTGCAAGCATGACCTGACGGGCTACAAGCGGCCCCGGATCATCGAGTTCGTCGAGGATCTGCCGAAGACACCCGTGGGCAAAGTTCTTCGGAAGGAACTGCGCGCGATGGAAGAAGCCAAGTCGCAATGACCGGACGTGCGACCCACGCGTTGCGAGAGGCGCTCTGATGCAAGCGCTCTCCCTCTCTCGCGCCGATATCCGGCACTCTGCGCTGATCGATGCCGAGGAACCTAAGCTGGCCGACGGAGAGGTGCGTCTGGCGCTGGAGCAATTCGCGCTTACCGCAAACAACGTTACCTACGCCGCGACTGGCGGCGCTCTGGGCTATTGGAACTTTTTCCCCGCCGAAGCGGATCAGCGGGGCAGGCTGCCGGTCTGGGGCATTGCCGAGGTCATCGAAAGCCGCGCGGAAATTGACGTCGGTGAGCGGGTATTCGGCTTTTTCCCTATGGCCGAAACGGTTGCGATGACACCTGGCCGCATCAGGCTTACGGCATGGACCGACATCGCCGGGCATCGCCGTGATCTGCCCCCTGTCTACAACGAGTATTTCCGGCTTGCGGCGATCCCGGGCCACGCGGCGGAGGATGAAGCCTTGATGGGTCTTCTCTATCCCCTCTTCGCCACATCATGGGTGCT
This sequence comes from Pseudomonadota bacterium, assembly GCA_039180675.1. Taxonomy (GTDB): domain Bacteria; phylum Pseudomonadota; class Alphaproteobacteria; order Rhodobacterales; family Rhodobacteraceae; genus Thermohalobaculum. The sequence goes on from JBCDDC010000015.1 coordinate 70,617, forward strand.
GTCGGATTACCTGGTGGACAACGATTGGTTTGCCGCTCAGCAAATCGTGATCGGTTCGGCGTCCTCGAAAACCGCCATTGGTTTCATGGCGATGGCGCGGGAGATGGGGGCGCCACCGCTGATCGGGCTTACGTCATCCCGCAACGTCACCTTCGTTGAGAGCTTGGGACTGGCCGATCAGGTTCTTACCTACGAGCAGGTTTACGAAATACCGGATCGCCGTTCGGTCTATGTGGATATGTCTGGCAATACCGATGTGCGGCGTGGCGTGCACTCAAGGCTTGAGAAGGTGCTTGGAAAGTCGATCGCGGTTGGCCTGAGCCATTGGGACAAGTTCGAGCAGGGCGCGGATCTCCCCGGCCCGGCACCCGAGTTCTTCTTCGCCCCGGCTCAGATCAAGAAGCGCCGCTCTGAATGGGGGCCGGGCGTGGTCGAAGGCAAAGTAATGGAGGCCTGGCGCAAGCATGCTCGGGCGTCCCAGACCTGGTTGAAGATCGTGCGGCACGACGGCCTCGCTGCCGGAGAACGGATTTATCAGAGCCTGGCCGCCGGTCAGGCCAACCCGAACGAGGGCCATGTGGTCCACCTAACGAAAAACTGAGAACCGAAGACAAAGAACCCAAGGGCACCGGCCCGCAGAACGGAGAACTGAAATGACAGACGCGTACATCTATGACGCCGTGCGCACGCCGCGCGGAAAGGGCCGCAAAGACGGCTCGCTGCACGAGGTGACCTCGGTCGCCCTGGCAGGCACCGCGCTGTCGGCGCTGCGCGACCGGAACGATCTCGACACCTCGCTGGTTGAGGACGTGATCATGGGCTGCGTGACCGCCGTTGGCGAGAACGGTGGCGATATCGGCCGGAACGCCGTGTTTGCTGCCGGATACGCGGAGAACGTGCCGGGCGTGCAGATCAACCGCTTTTGTGCCAGCGGTATGGAAGCCGTGAACATGGCTGCCAACCAGGTCCGTGGTGGGGCAGGTCAGCTCTACGTTGCCGGCGGCGTCGAAGTGATGAGCCGCGTCCCGATGGGCTCGGATGGCGCGCCGTCGGCGGTCGATCCGACCCTCGCCTTCCCGCAATATTTTGTGCCTCAGGGCATCTCGGCCGATCTGATCGCGACGAAGTACGGCTTCAGCCGCGACGATTGCGACGCCTACGCTGTCGAAAGCCAGCGCCGGGCGGCGGTTTCGCTGGAGGAAGGCCGGTTCAAGAAGTCGGTCGTGCCGGTCAAGGACGTGAACGGCCTGACCATCCTCGACACGGACGAGTATCCGCGCGCCGGGACTGATATGCAGGCGCTCGGTGCGTTGAAGCCCGCGTTCAAGGAGCAGGGTGAGGTCATGCCCGGCTTCGACGCGGTCGCACTTATGCGCTACCCGGAATTGGAGAAGATCAACCACGTCCACCATGCCGGAAACTCCTCGGGCATCGTCGATGGTGCGTCCGCTGTCTTGATCGGCACGAAGGAGATTGGCGAGCAACTCGGTCTCAAGCCGCGTGCCCGGATCCGCCAGACGGCAAAGCTGGGCAACGAGCCTTGCATCAACCTGATCGGTCCGGTTCCGACCACCGAGAAGATCCTGCGCGAAGGCGGCTTCGATATCTCGGACTTCGACCTTTTCGAGGTCAACGAGGCGTTCGCGTCAGTGGTCTTGCGGTTCATGCAGGCCTTCGATGTCGATCATGACAAGGTCAACATCAATGGCGGTGCAATCGCGCTGGGCCACCCGCTCGGGGCAACCGGGGCGATGATCATCGGCACTCTGCTCGACGAGATGGAACGTCAGGACAAGGGCCTTGGCCTCGCGACCCTCTGCGTCGCGTCCGGCATGGGCGCCGCGACTGTTCTGGAACGCGTGTAAGGGAGGCTTCGATGTCGCAATTCAACTACGAAGTCGACGGCGACATTGCCGTCATCACCTGGGACATCCAGGACAAGTCGATGAATGTCATCGGTCCGGGCTTCAACGAAGAGCTTGAGACGTTGGTAGACCGGTACATCGCTGATGAGAACGTCAAGGGCGCGGTCTTCACCTCTGCCAAGCGGGACCTCGGGGCCGGGGCTGATCTCAGCATGCTCGCCGGGGCCAAGATCGCGGCGCAGAAATCGGGCAAGAACGTCGCCGAGGCGATGTTCGAGTTTTCGATGGGTCTGCACAGAGTGTTCCGCAAGATTGAGCGGGGCGGAGCCGACCCGAAGACCAACAAGGGCGGCAAACCCATGGCAGTCGCCTCACCCGGCACGATGCTCGGTGGTGTCTTCGAGATTGGCCTTGCAGCGCATCGCCGTTTCCAGGCCGACAATCCGAAAGCCAAGATCGGGCTGCCGGAAGTGATGGTTGGCGTATTCCCCGGCGGCGGCGGCGCCACCCGCTTGCCCCGCATGCTGGGCCTCATGGGCTCTGGTGAGTTTCTGATGCAGGGCAAAACTGTTGAGCCGAAGAAGGCGAAGTCAGCGGGTCTCGTCGATGAGGTTGTTCCCGCCGATGAGCTGTTGAACACCGCGAAAGACTGGGTTCGGAACTCGACTGAGAAAGATGCGGTAAAGCCCTGGGATGAAAAAGGGTTCAAGTTCCCGGGCGGTGCGCCCTATCATCCGGCTGGCTTCCCGATGTATGTCGGCGCGATGGCGATGGCCAACGGTAAGACGATGGGGAACATGGTGAATGTCCAGTCCATGCTGTCCGCAGTCTATGAAGGCGCGCAGCTGCCGATGGATGCTGCGCTTCGGGTCGAGGCGCGCTGGTTCACCAACGTTCTTCTGCACCCGCAGACCGAAGCGATGATCCGCTCGATCTTCCTCAACAAGCAGGCGCTTGAGAAGGGTGCTGTGCGTCCCCAAGGGGTCGCTGATCAGACGGTGAAGAAAGTCGGTGTCCTCGGCGCCGGTATGATGGGCGCGGGCATCGCGTATGTCTCGGCCAATGCCGGGATAGAGGTGGTTCTGCTCGACCGCGATATTGAGGCGGCGGAGAAGGGCAAGGCCTATTCGACCGGCATCCTCGACAAGGGGATCTCCCGCAAGAAGGTCACCGAAGAGAAGAAGGCCGAGGTTCTGGGTCGCATCCAGACGACGTCGGACTATGGCGATCTCTCAGGTTGCGATCTGATCGTCGAGGCTGTCTTCGAAGATCCAGGCATCAAGGCCGATGTGACTAAGGCAACCGAGGCGGTAATCCCGGCGGATGCGATTTTCGCCTCCAACACCTCGACCCTGCCGATCACGGGTCTGGCGGAAGCGTCTTCGCGCCCCGAGCAGTTCATCGGCATCCACTTCTTCTCACCCGTCGACAAGATGATGCTCGTCGAGATCATCAAGGGAGAGAAGACCGGCGATGTGGCTGTGGCCAAGGCGCTCGATTTTGTCCGCCAGATCCGCAAGGTGCCGATCGTGGTCAATGACGCCCGGTACTTCTACGCCAACCGGTGCATCATCCCCTACATCAACGAGGCGGGATCGATGGTGGCGGAAGGTGTTGCCCCAGCGCTTGTCGAGAATGCAGGCCGTCTGATGGGCATGCCGGTGCCGCCGCTGCAGCTCAACGACGAGACCTCTCTGGATCTGGGCGCGAAGATTCTGAAGGCCACCAAGGAGCAGATGGGCAATTCGTATGTGCCTGGCGGCTCTGACGATCTGATCCTGAAAATGGTCGATGATCTCGGACGGTTTGGCCGCAAGAACGGCAAGGGCTTCTACGACTATGACGAGAAGGGCAAGCGCCAGGGCCTCTGGCCTGGGCTAACCGACCACTTCCCGGCTGCCGATGAGCAGCCCGATGTCGAAGAGGTAAAGGCCCGGCTTATCCTGCCTCAGGTTCTGGAGGCGATCCGCGCGCTGGAAGAGAATGTCCTTCTCGACATTCGTGAGGGCGATGTGGGCGCGATCTTCGGCTGGGGCTTCATGCCATGGTCCGGGGGCCCGCTGTCCTGGGTGGACATCACGGGCCCGGCGAAGGTCGTCGAACTCTGCGATGAGATGGAGGCCAAGCATGGTGAGCGCTTCAAGGCGCCTGACCTGCTCCGCGATCTCGCCGCCAAGGGCGAGACCTTCTACGGCCGTTTCCAGCCGGGCGTTGCTCAGGCAGCGTGATTGAGCTTGCGCCCCGGGTCTCAGATGCCTCAGGGCGCGTGATACCGCCCGATCACATCACTCGGTCTGCCTCAGGGGGCAGGGGCGCCCGTTCTTGAAGACATAGATCCGGTCGATACGGGTCGGATCTCCATGTGCATAGTCGGCGCCAGGGTCGAGCGTGCCCACGCCGCAGCAAAGACCCGGCTTGGGGCAGACGCCAAGCTCCGGCGTGCCCGCGAACTGGGTGACGCCCTTATCCGCGAGGTAGGTCGTCAGCCATTGCGGGTCATCGGCGTTACGGGCGTATGTGGCGGTGTTCATGACGCCCTTGCCGTCGATCACCTGACTGGGATAGCGCCGCCACGCCAAGTAGGCCGCCCCTTCGTAGGCGAAGACAGTTCCATCGACGGTCTTGGTGCTGTCGAGAACCCGTGCATATTCACGTGCTGGCTCCCACGCCTGGAAAAACTGCACACCGGCGGCCGCGACGGGGATCGCGAGGCAAAAGACGATCGCGGGCGCAGCCCGCCAGTCGATCTCGGGCAGGGCTCGCCCGGCCGCGTAGATCGCCAGGATGAGCGGGGCCGCAAAGTACCAATCGCCAAGCTCGGAGAGCACCACGTGCACGACGATAAAGGCGAAGAGCGCAAGATGCAGCACAGGATTGAACAGCATCCTGCGCCGGTCGACTCCGGGCCGGACATAGGCAAGACCGAGCGCGATGATAGCCCCGATCCAGGCCGCAAACCGGATCTGATTATCGAGCGACGCGATGTTGGCGATGATGCGCTCTTGGAAGCCTGAGACCGAGCCCGCCTGCTGCAGCACGCCCTTTTGCAGCAAGGCGACGGAGACGAACTCTCCAGCGATCAGCCAGTTTGCTGCAAAATAGAGAACAAGCCCCAAACCCGACCCTATGAGGAAAGGGACGAAGAGCGGCCGGTCCCGCAGCCGCGCCCAGATCGCGAGGATTGCGAAGCAGATAAGAAAATCGACCCGCGTCAGAACGATGGCGGCCGTCAACGCGATGACGACAAGCCTTTGCCGTGTATCGACCGCCCAGGTAAGGGCGATGAACAGAAGCGCAGCAAAAACACCCTCCGCCCCGAAACCAGTCAGATAGACCGCGGCCAGGATCTGCACGAAGACGATTGGCGGGACCATCCACGCGAAGAAGAGCAGCGGAAGCACGGCGACACCCATCAGTGCGGTCTCCACCGGGATCGTCTGCGCCAGTGGGAATGTCAGCCCGCTCAGCACGGCCATCCACAACAGGTGGTAGCCATTGGTGACGTCGATCCCGTCAAAGGTCGAGCGGCCGGATTCGATCAGATTCCGCGCAATATGGAAGGTGCTGTAGCTGTGCTCAGAATGCATGCCCGCCGGGTGCAGGTTCAACTGCCAGGCCGCGAGCAAGAGGAACAAGACCGCCAGAAACAGGTTATTTGCGCGTTCCTGAAAAGAGGGCATGGCTGTGTCCTACGCGTCGAACCTGTCAACCCGGTAGGGCCCGAGATCGATGTTCGTCGGCATGTCGCTTGCCAGACCTGCTGCGATGCGCCCAACCTTCGCGCCCATAGTGAGACCGAGATGCTGGCCACCGCAAGCGAATATGATCCCCGGCGCTTTTGGGCTGGCGCCGAGCAGCGGCAAGCTGTCGGGGGTCGACGGGCGGCGGCCCATCCATTGGGTTTCGCCCTCCCATTCGAGATCCGGGTAAAGCCGCTTCGCCTGCCGTCGTATCAGGGCATAGGGCGTTTGCTTTGCAGGTGCATCGATCGGGGCAAATTCTGCGAGCCCGGCGACGCGAAGGCCCGGGGCCATAGGGGTTGCCGCCAGTTTTGCGGAGCCGATCATGTAGGGGCTCGGAGGCTTGCGGCTCGCGCCGGTAAAGACAACGTGGTAGCCCCGCTCCGCCTGCATCATCGCCTTGTGTCCGAGCCGTTTGGCCAGCTTTCCAGACCAGACGCCGGTGGCGATGATCGCGCGGTCTGCTTCGATCTCCTCGCCACCTCCGAGGGTGATCTTTGCGGCGCCGTCACCGTTCGGCTTGATGTCTGTGGCCTCTGCAATCTGAAGCGTGCCGCCCGCGGCCTGAAACGCTTCGGCGAGGGCTCTGGAGTAGGCAGAGGGGTCCTTGATCCAGCCGTGATTATGCAGCGCGGCGCCAAAGCCGTGTTCGCCCCCCAGATGCGGGTCGCGGTCGAGCAGTGCGTCGCGGTCCCACTCATCCCAGGTGATGCCGTTCTCCCGCCGCACGGTCCAGCCGAAGTCATCCGCTTCGTAGGCATTGCGGGACGGGTAGAGGTAGACATAAGGCCCCCGCTCGATCAGCGCTTCCGCTGCGGTGTCCTTCGCGAGAGCCTCATGCTGCTCCAGACTGTCCGAGATCAGGGGCGCCAGAGCCTTGGCTATAAGGCGAACGCCGGCCTCGGTCCCCTTCCTCAGGAACGGAATCAGCCAGGGCAAAAGACCCGGCAGATGCACCGGGTTGAAAAACAGCGGGCCATCACGGTCGAGCCACATCTTAGGGATCTTTGGCAGCAGGCCCGGCACCGAGACGGGCACGACTGCGCCACTGGCGAGGATCCCGGCGTTCCCAAAGGATGTCTGGTTCTCATCCCCGGGCAAAACTCGGTCGATGAGGGTCACAGCATGACCATCACGCGCCAACACAAGAGAACTGGCAACACCCGTGATCCCAGCACCGACAACGACGATACGTATATCCGCCCCCCGACAAAACCTGTGAGAGGTTTTCCGGAAACTTAATCTTTGTCAACTGGTTGAGGCGCGTCCTTCGGAGCGTGTCATGGTTCAGTATCAGCCGGGTTGGGGTGCGAAATCCGCGGGCAGGAGATGTTCTGCCGACACGCCGGCCAGATCAGCCGCAAGCGCTCGCCCCACGAGATGCCCTATTCCGAGGCCAATCTTGTATCCCCCTGATGCAAGGTAAAGCCGCTCGGCCCCGGGTACTGGGCCGATTGTCGGCTCCCGTCCCGGTGGCTTCGGTCTGATACCCGCCCAGCGCTCGACAACCGGCGCATTTTCCAACGCGGGGCAGAGCTGCCGGGCCCGCGCGATGACATCCTCGACGCCGCCATCGGGTTCAGCCGTCTCCCACTCAGCCTCATGCGTCGAGCCAACGGCAACCAGACCGCCCGGTTGCGGGACGATGTAGAGATGCGGCATCTGCACGACCGGCATCTCCGGCGGCGTCTGCGCACGCAAAAGCGCAGCCTGACCCTTGATGCCCTTGCCCTTCCGCGTGCCCGAAAGCACCGGGCTTCGCCAGCCCGCCGCAACGACCACGGTTCCGGCTTCGATCGTCCCTTGAAGGAAAGCCACCATGCCAGAGGCGCCATCGATGTGCTGCGCCTCCCAGCTGAGGCGGAGTTCTGCTGTATGTTCGACCGCGCTTGCCAGGGCTTCGATGTAAAGCCTTGGCATGATGCGCCCCGAGAGCGTGTCCTTGACCAGTCCGCACGGGCAGTTCTCGGCCGGAAGGAATGATCCCACAACCGCGGGCGGCTGATCCATAACCTCAAACTTTGCCATGCCTTTCCATCTGGCCTGGGCGTCGACGACGTGTTCCTCCGCGCGGCCCCTGGCACGCTGATCCGCCAGCGGGCTTAGGCGGCCCGAGCGTATGTAGCCTGTCGGCAAGCCGGTCTGTTCGGTCAGTTGATCAGTGGCGTCCTGCAGGCTCAGCAGCGCGTCCAGTTGAAACTGCTTCATCGGCCGCCAGCGCACCGGCATGTGCGGTGTCAGCGCCCCTACGACACCGCCGCTCGCCCCCGCGCCCGGCTTGTCCCGGTCGACGCAGATCACGCGCATGCCGGCGCGCGCGCATTCGAGCGCGGTCCAAAGGCCGAAGACGCCCGCACCGATGACCAGAACATCGGCCGTGTCACCCATGCTTGCACCTGTCTTCCTGTTTCGCCAGAAACCGCCCATGACAGATCGAAGCGCCGATGAAAAGCCGCAGAGCCTGGATTGGCAGGCTGGCGTTCCGGTGTCGCGCCGATTCGAGGACCCCTACTACTCGCTGAGCGACGGGCTTGCGGAGACGGAGCATGTCTTTCTGCACGGCAACGACCTGCCGTCGCGGTGGCCGTCGACTGTGTCCTTTCAGATCGCAGAGCTTGGGTTTGGCACAGGCCTCGGGTTCCTCGCCGCACGCCGTCTCTGGCGTCAGATATCGCCCAGCGACGCTAGACTGAGATTCACATCCTTCGAAATCAATCCGCTGACGACGGATGAGATGGCGCGGGCCCTGAAACCTTGGCCTGACTTGGATGCTGAGGATCTGCTTGATCACTGGCCCTTCGAGGGCCGTATCTCGGTCGGAGATATTCAACTCGAGGTGATCCCAGGCGATGCACGCCAGACCGTCCCGGCGTGGACTGAAAAGGCGGACGCCTGGTTCCTTGACGGCTTTGCACCCGCCAAGAATCCAGAGCTTTGGGGGCCCGCGCTGATGCAGGCCGTGGCGGACCACACGGCGGTTAACGGCACCTTCGCGACCTACACAGCGGCTGGCCATGTGCGCCGTGCGCTGAGCGTCGCGGGCTTCGACGTCACCCGGCGGGAGGGCTTTGGGCGCAAACGGCACATGACCACCGGGCGCCTCAACGTCTGATTTTTCTTTCAAACCCGGTCCACGCGATTTAATCGCCGGTTTGAAGCGGCTGTTTGCAGGGCGTGGACCATATGACGAAAGCTCCAGTTCTCCTCGGCGTCGATACCGGCGGCACCTACACCGACGCGGTGCTGATAGATGAGACGCGCATGTCCGACGGGCCTGCCAGCGTGCTTGCGTCGGTTAAGGCGTTGACGACCCGTGATGATCTCGCACGCGGCGTGGATGAGGCGATCTCGGGTGTGCTTTCAGAGGACGTGAACCCCAATCAGGTCGCGATGGTCGCCCTCTCGACGACACTGGCGACGAATGCGCTGGTAGAGGGGCAGGGCGGACGGGTTGCTCTCATCATGATCGGGTTCGACCCGGCCGACATCGCGCGCCAGGGATTGGGCGATGCGTTGGGGAGCGATCCGCTCATCCAACTGACCGGTGGCCACGATGCGATGGGCAACGAGATCTGCCCGGTTGATCTCGATGCATTGCGGCGCACTCTGCGTGACCTGCGTGTTGGCGGTTTCGCGATCTGCAGCCACTTTGCCGTGCGCAACACGGCGCATGAGAATGCGGCCCGCGAGGTTGTGCGGGAGGTGACGGGCCTCCCGGTTACTTGCAGCCACGAGTTGTCGGCTCAGGTCGGTGGACCCAAGCGCGCGCTCACGGCCCTGCTGAATGCCCGCCTGATCGGGATGATCGACCGGCTGATTGCAGGGGTCGAAGAGCTGTTGGTCGCCCGGGGGATCGCGGCGCCCCTCATGGTCGTTCGCGGCGACGGCTCACTCGTCTCGGCGGGATTCGCCCGGCAGCGCCCCATTGAGACGATCCTGTCAGGCCCGGCGGCGAGCCTCGTTGGCGCAGGCTGGCTGACGGGGGTTGAGGACGCGGTCGTATCCGACATTGGTGGCACCACGACGGATATCGCGATCCTGAGCGGGGGGCGGCCAAGGATCGATCCGGCGGGCGCCGAGGTTGGCGGCCTGCGCACCATGGTCGAGGCGGTCGCCATGCGGACCCATGGACTGGGCGGGGACAGCGAGGTCGCTTTGGCGGAGACGGGGCTCAAGGCGCGTCTCACGCTCGGCCCGCGGCGGGTAATCCCACTCTCGCTCCTGGCCACAACTGCGCCTGATGTCGTTTTCTCATCGCTCAAACGGCAGCGCGATTCCGGGCGCAGCGGAGAGCTGGATGGTCAGTTCTACGTCGCGTTGCGCCCGGATCCGGGTGATCTGGAGCCCGGCGACGCGGATTTCCTGAGACGCCTCGGTGAAGGAGCTCAAGCGGCCGACCGGCTGTTTCGAAACAGGGTCGAGCGGATGTCAGCCAAACGGCTGGTCGCGCGCGGCCTGATCGGCCGGTGCGGTTTCACACCATCCGACGCGGCGCACGTTCTCGGTCGCCACGATGGCTGGGACAGGGACGCGGCGGTATTAGGCGGCGAGGTCTTTGCAGCCCGTCGCGGGAACGACGGCAAGACCGTCGCCGCTGGTCCGGTCGACCTCGCCGAGCGAATCCTGGAGGAGCTGATCCGCCGTTCAGCCGAGAAGATCCTCGATGCGGTTCTTCAGGAGGATGGGTTCCCGGGCAAGCATCTCTCTGCCCAGGTGCTTGCCCAGGCGGCGCTGGACCGTCACCAGGGCTTGGTCCAGCCCCGGCTGTCGCTGCGCGATCCCTTGATCGGGCTCGGCGCCTCGGCGGCGACCTATTATCCGGATGTTGCGGCGATGCTTGGCGCGACTGGCATCACCCCCGAACATGCCGGGGTCGCGAATGCGATCGGCGCGGTTGTCGGCGGGATCCGGCTGAGCAGGAGCGGGCTGGTCAGCGTGCCGAGAGAGGGGCTCTTCCGCGCGCATCTGCCGACCCAGCCAAAGGATTTTGTTGCCGAGGCTGACGCCGTGGCTGCGCTGGTCGAAGAGCTCCACCGGTTGCTTCTGGTCTCCGCCCGCGAGGCGGGAGCGGAGAATGTCGAAATCGGCCATCATGTCGAGCGCCGCACCGCCGAGATCGAGGGTGTCAGCACCCTGATCGAGGCAACCGTCACCCTCACAGCGACCGGACGGCCGCGCCGCGCGCATCACGACGGGATCACCGGATCTTCAAGGGAGTTTGCTGGTCTGTAGCTGCTGCTTGCTCACACTGGCGTAGGCGTGCGATATACAATTTATGCGGGAAAGGAGGTGGCGATGATCATCGCGGCAGCAGCCTATGCTCTGGACTGGCACGAAAGCTGGAACACCTACGAAAAGAAGATAACCGAATGGGTGGAGGGCGCTGCCGAGGCGGGCGCACGCCTGCTGGTGTTCCCGGAGTATGCGGCGGTGGAGATGGCCTCGCTCGGCGGCAAGCAGGTCGCTCGGGACCGAGAGCAGGCGATGCGTTCGGTCAGCGAACTGATGCCGTCGATGGACACGCTGCTTAGGCGTTTGGCAGCGCGAAACAACCTTGTGATCTCAGCGCCAACCGGGCCTGTCTTCAGGTCCGACAATAACCGACCGGTCAATCAGGCGCGCCTTATCGGACCCGGCGGTGTCCTCGGCGAGCAGGACAAGCTGATCCTCACCCGGACCGAGCGGGAGGAGTACAACATCCACGCCGGCGAAGTGGCGCGGATTTTCGATACCGAGCTCGGCATGATCGGGATCATCACCTGCTATGATTGCGAGTTTCCGCTGATCGCGCGGCGCATGGTTGAAGCCGGGGCTGCGATCCTGCTCGTACCCTCGTGCACCGGAGCGCTGTCGGGTTACTGGCGGGTTCGGATTGGCGCTATGGCGCGGGCGCTGGAGAGCCAGTGTATCGTGGCGCATTCGCCGCTTGTCGGTGATGTCCCTTGGGCGCCATGGCTCGGCAGTGCGACCGGCGCGGCAGCGATCTACGGGCCGCCGGATCTTGGGTTCCCCGATACCGGTGTCATGGACGAGGGGCCGATGGGCCAGCCTGGCTGGGCCGTGGCCGAGATTGATCTCGACGCGATTGCGCGCGTCCGCGAGGAGGGCCGTGTCTTGAACAAGGCGCACTGGGTCGAGCAGGACGCGCGGCTCGATGATATTCAGGTCGTCGCGCCTGAGGTGGCTAGCGCCCGTACGCGTCTCTCGAGAGCAGGGTAAAGCAGCCCTAGGAAACCTGCCCGCAACAGCAGCAGCGCGGCAGTCGCAGCCCATAACCCGTGATTTCCATATGCGTCGGTCGGCCACCAGCTCAGCGGCAGAAAGAGCGTTGCTGACGCGATCATTGAATTCCGCATCCCAGCGCCATCTGCAGCACCGACGAAAACACCGTCCATCTGGAACGCGAGAACACCGAAGAGCGGCATGAAGGTCGCCCAAAGGGCATAGGTCGCCGCCACCGAGCGGACCTCCTCGACATTGGTGAAGAGACTGATCAGCACCTCGGCAGTCAGGCTCGCGAGGATCGAGAAGACCAGCGCGAGGCTCATAGCGGCAATCGTCGAGACAATCACCGACCGCCGCAACCGGTTGATCGAGCCAGCGCCGAGCGCCTGGCCGACAAGAGTCTCCGCCGCAATGGCGAAGCCATCCAGCGCATAGGCGGAGATGTGGAGGAACTGGATGAGAATGCCGTTCACCGCCAGCACCGTGTCGCCCTGAAGGCTTCCCAACCGGGTGATCCACGTGAAGCACAGGATCAGAAGGACGGATCGGATGAAGATGTCCCGGTTCAGCGTCATCACCTGACTGAGCTCCGCCCGGTTGAGCAGACGCGCCCAGTCGAGCGCCCAGTCAGGCGGCGCGATTGCGATTGCCCGCCCCCGCGCGCGCCAGAGCCCGACGGCCAATCCGCAATAGGAAGCGAGCACGGTGCCGATCGCGACACCCTCGACACCCCAGCCCAAACCCAGCACGAGGACAAGGTTGAAGGTGACGTTCAGGATCGAGATGACGAGCTGCATCTCAAAGAGCCGCCGCGTCAGCTCCTGACCCGCGAACCAGCCGAAGAGCGCGTAGTTCATCAGCTCCGCGGGAAAGCCGAGCGCCCGGATCCGGAAATATGTCGAGGCAAGCGCCTCGGCCTCGTCCGAACCCTCGAAGAACCGCACGCTCAATCTCGCAAGCGGGTCGCGTAGGAGAAGCAGCACGGCCGCGATCACTCCGGCAACCATGAGCGCCCGGATGAGGGAGTTGATGACGCGGCGGTTGATGCCCGCGCCCAGCGCCTGGGCGGTCAGGCCCGATGTGCTCATCTGCAGGAAGTTGAAGATGGCCGTGTAGATCGCGAACATCGTGGCGCCCAGTGCGACGGCCGCGAGAAACAGCGCCGATCCGAGATTGCCGATGATCGCCGTGTCGATCGCGCCCTGAAGGGGAACGGTCGCGTTCGACAGCATGACTGGCAGAGCGATCGCATAGACCCGCTTGTAGGTGATCGGCGGGCCGGGCTGCGCTCCCGCGGCGGCCATCACCCTGGGGTCAGGTTGAGGGCAATCGAGATCCGGACATCGTCGCCGTGATAGGGGCGCACTCCGTGGCTGAGCCAGGAGGGGAAGAGCAGCAGCGTTCCCGGAATGGGCCGCACCATCTCGTTGGTCCCGACGGACAGCCCGCCATTTGTCTTGAACGCCAACTCCGGTGCCAGCATGGCCGGTCCTATACCGCGCGGGTCCGCAATCTCGAACTCGCCGCCAAGCGCAGGGTCTTCAGCGGCACCGCCGTCGCGCACATAGTAGGTCGCCGACCAATAGGCGCCCGGGTGCGTGTGAAATTCGTTGCCCTGTCCGGCCCGGTTCACGTTTGCCCAGGCGTTCATGCGCCATTTGACAGGCACCTGCTGGCCATTGCGGTTGCAGGTCAGTTGGTTGGCGAGTTGCCGCGCGGTCTCCAGCACCGTGTGCCCGGCGGGCCCACACCATTGCTCGAAATCCGCAGGGCTTTGCCATCCGCCCCAATTCGAATGGTGCACGGAGGGAACCTCCTTTTCGCGCGCGAAGATTTCCGTCTCCAGCGCCTGATTGATCTCGTTGAAATTCGGCAGTCGGAACAGGGCGATCGGTGTGGGAAAGAGCTGTCGGAGCTGAACTTGCGGGGCTGTGTCGGCAGGTTGAGCGATTTTCACCTCCAAGGCGGCATTGATTTTCAGGGATGCACGGCCCTTCTGGCAGCCGCGGCATCCCTATTCAGGCATCAGAAAGTTCCCGCGAAGCATGGCAACGGGGCGTTCGCGCTGATCCTGCCACGCCGTGACGTGCAGGTGAACCACCCTGCGCCCGGCCTTTTGAACATTCGCACGGGCAAAGGTTTCCCTCGGCCGGGCAGAGCGCAGATAGTCGATTGAAATATCGATGGATTTTGGGATCCGTGGAATGGCGCCACCCGATATCGCCGCATTGTCCTCGCTGTTGACGGCCCCATGCTCGCTGACTTGCAGCCAGCCGAGCTGCACTTGCGCCGTGATTTCGAGAAAGGCGCCCATTACCCCGCCATGGATCGCGGGGAGAAACGGGTTCCCAACGATCTCATCGCGAAAGGGGAGTCGCGCGGTCAACTCGTCACCCAGCCTGTCGACGCTCACCTCGAGAAAGCGATTGTAGGGAACATTCTCCAGAATCGCCTTCAGGGCATCATCCCGGCGCTTCTCCAGTTCCAGGGTCGCAGCATTCATGATTTTTGCCTGTCGATCATGAAAGCGCCCGACGCCGTCGCCACCATGTCTTCGTTGTCATCGTGATAGGCCGTCGCCCGCGTGAAGGCGATCGACCGGGTCATCCGATAACACTCGGCGCGGCAAAGAATTCTCGCGCCCTTACGGGCAGGTCGCATGTAGTCGATACGGAGATCCAGCGTAGCGGTGCTTGCCGGGCGTTTCGATCTGGCCATCACTGCAGCACCGCACGCGGTGTCGAGCAGCGCGGTCACGACCCCGCCGTGGAGAATGCCGCTTTCAGGATCGCCGACCAGGCGCGCCGCCCAGGGCACCGAGAGAATCGCGACACCGTTTTCGGCGTAATGCATGCGCATCCCGATGTCCTTGGAGTGCGGAATCCCGACGATCAGGGTTCCGTCCTCGTCAAACGTGTCGGGAAGCTCGTAAAGCAGTTTGGAGTTCATCTCAGCAATCCGATGCCAGTCGGCGATGGTGATAGCAAGCAGACTTGCCTGCGACAAAGACTCTCTTTTGACGTAAACGTCAACTCTCTTGGTTGACGTTGACGTTAACTTAGCTCATATTTCGCAGCAGATGGAGGATGCGCCATGATGACGAACGCGATGACAGAACAGACCTTTTCCATTGGCGAGCTCTGCCAGGAGTTCGACGTGACCCCGCGCACGCTGCGCTTTTATGAGTACAAGGAGCTTCTCGCGCCGATCCGCGACGGACAGCGCCGTCTTTTCACGGTGCGTGACCGCGCCCGGCTGAAGCTCATTTTGCGTGGCAAGCGCTTCGGCTTCTCGCTCGCTGAGATCAAGGATCTTCTCGATCTTTATCACCTCGGCGACGGGCAGGTGACCCAGCTTTCGGCCACGCTGGAGACGGCGGAGCGCCACCGTGCAGAGCTCATCTCCAAGCGTGAAGAGCTGGATGCGGCGATTAAGGACCTAGACCAGCAGGTTGCTGTTGCTCAGAAGATGTTGGCACAGCGTTCTGGCATGCGTGCTGCCGAGTAAGATATTGATTTTGCAAGTTCACGCCCGCTGTAACGACTGCGGGTTTCCCCCAAGCCTGATCCGACGGAGACTATCATGACCGTTTACAACCCCCCTGTGCGGGATCTCTCGTTTGTCCTTCACGAAGCACTCAAAGTGCATGATCTGAAAGAAATCGAGGGCTACGAAGATCTCTCTGAGGACTTTACCGCCGCGATCCTGGACGAAGCTGGAAAGCTGGCGCGCGATGTTCTGGCGCCGCTCAATCAGATCGGCGATGCGCAGGGCTGCAAGCTCGAAAACGGCGTTGTCCGCACGCCGGAAGGCTTCAAGGAAGCCTACGACATGATGCGGGAGGGCGGTTGGCCCGCGATGGATTGCGATCCGGAGTACGGCGGCCAAGGGATGCCTGCGGTTATCACGCTGATGGTTGGAATGATGAACTCTGCGGCCAACCTCGCGTTCTCGATGTATCCGGGCCTGACCCATGGCTGCTATTCGGCGATTGCCGTGGCCGGCTCGGACGAGCAGAAGCAGAAGTATCTGCCAAAGCTCGCGTCGGCCGAGTGGGGCGGCACCATGAACCTGACCGAGCCGCATTGCGGCACCGATCTGGGCATGCTGCGCACCAAGGCGGTTCCGCAGGATGACGGCAGCTACAAGATCTCTGGCCAGAAGATCTTCATCTCGTCCGGCGAGCATGACATGGCAGAGAACATCATCCACCTCGTCCTTGCAAAGATCCCGGGCGGGCCGGAAGGGACGAAGGGTATCTCGCTCTTCATCGTGCCGAAGTTCATGGTCAATGATGACGGTTCTCTCGGGCCCCGCAACGGCGTGACGTGCGGCAAGATCGAAGAGAAGATGGGAATCCACGGCAACTCGACCTGCGTGATGAACTATGACGAGGCGACCGGCTTCCTCGTCGGCGAGGAGCACAAGGGTCTGAAGGCGATGTTCGTGATGATGAACGAGGCACGCATGGGCGTGGGCCTCCAAGGTCTCGCCGTGGCGGACGCCGCGTACCAGAATGCCGCCATCTATGCCAAGGACCGGGTCCAGGGCCGAGCTGTAACTGGAAAGCAAAATCCTGACGGTCCAGCCGATCCGCTGATCGTGCACCCGGATGTCCGTCGTCTGCTTATGGATCAGCGCTCGTTCGTTGAGGGCGGCTATGGCTTCCTCGCCTGGGTCGCGATGCTGCTGGACGCGGAAAAGCATCATGAGGATGAGAAGCAGCGCGAAGATGCCGGCAACATGGTCAGCCTGCTCACGCCGATCGTGAAGGGCTTCCTGACCGAGGAAGGCTACCGCCTGACAGCGCAGGCCCAGCAGGTCTATGGCGGGCACGGCTACATCGAAGAGTGGGGTATGTCGCAATACGTCCGCGATGCCCGGATCACCATGATCTACGAGGGCGCAACCGGCGTTCAGGCGCTTGACCTTGTCGGCCGTAAGCTCGGCATGAAGGGCGGCGCTGCGATCATGGGCTTCTTCGAGTACATCAAGGGGTATATCAAGGAGAACGAGGACGATCTGACCCTCGCCCGCGACTTCCTCGAGCCGCTAAAGGCCGCGTCGAAGGATCTGCAGCAGGCCGCCATGTACTTCATGCAAGCGGGTATGAAGGACCCGAATGCAGCGCTCGCCGGCTCGGTCGACTTCATGTACCTGTTCGGCCATGTCTGCATGGGTCTGAGCTGGACGCGCCAGGCAAAAGCCGCGTCGAAGGCGCTGCAGGACGGCACGTCGGATGAGCAGTACTACCTCAACAAGCTCACCACGGGGCGCTACTACATGTCCAGGATCCTGCCTGAAACCCAGCTCCGGCTCGCGCGGATCCAGACCGGGGCGGCCCCTGTGATGGACCTTCCGGCCGAAGCGTTCTAATCTGAAAGCGCCCCGTTCAAGCGGGGCGCTTTTCGATTCAGGTGATGGGGAGGTCACACATGTCTCTGCGTTCAGCTGCGGCCGGTGCGATAATCTCCCTAAGCCTTGCCACTCCGTCACTTGCCGATGACATCGCAGCGCTTCAATCCAGCATCGCATCATTTTCTGAGGCGATGATGGAACAGGATTACGAGCGCATCGTCGATGTCGTCCCGCGCCGCGTCCTTGAGATGATGGCGGGTTACGCGAACACAGATCCCGAAACGCTCAGATCAGCGATGATTCAGCAGACCCGGGATGTTGTCGCATCGACCGAGGTCCTCGAATTCTCGATCGATGCGACGGCACTGTCTCTTCAAAGCACGGAGAACGGGGTCAGCTACGCCTTTTTGCCGACCGAGACGCTGGTGATGATCCCGGGCACCGGCAAAGTCCGATCCGAGACCAGCACACTCGCCGTTTTCGATGATGAGCGTTGGTACTTTGCGTCGATCGACTCGGATCAGCAGGCGACCGTCATCCGAGAGGCCTATCCCGGTTTCAAGGCGATTGATTTTCCCGGAGGCTCCAGCAAAGTGGTCGAATAAACCCGACGGACCTGAATTCAGTGACAGAGATTTTCGGACAGACCATCGACTCCGATGGCATAGCAACCCTGACTTGGGATTTGCCCGGCGCCAGCATGAACGTGCTGACCGAGGCTGGTATTCTTGAGCTTGAGGAGAAGATCCCGGCGCTTATCGCCAACCCTTCGGTGCGGGGGGTGATACTGACCTCGGGCAAAGCCGATTTTGCCGGTGGCATGGATCTGCCGACAATCCTTGAATACAAGCGCCGCGCATTTGCCGGTGACGACCCAGCGGCAACACTCTTCGCCTTCACCATACGCCTGCATGAACTGCTCAGGACGATTGAGCGTGGGGGCATGGATCCGAAGACCCAGAAGGGCGGCAAGCCGTTTGTCTGGGCGTCTCCCGGAACCGGGGTCGGTATTGGGACCGAACTCGCGCTCGCGTGTCACCATCGCATCGCGGCGGACAACCCGAAGGCCAAGATCGGCCTGCCGGAGATCAAGATCGGCATCTTCCCAGGCTCAGGGGGCACGACCCGTCTGATCCGCATGCTGGGGCTCCTCGGCTCGGCCGAATTCCTGCTGGAGGGGAAGATGGTCGATCCGAAGCGGGCTCTGAAGGCGGGTCTGATCGACGCGGTTGTCCCACCCGAGGAACTGCTCGGCTCGGCTAAGGACTGGCTGATGAGCTCTTCTGAGGAAGATGCAGTTAAGCCCTGGGATAAAAAGGGATTTCGTATTCCAGGCGGCGCTCCCTACACTGCACCTGGGTTTCCGAACTTCGTTGGCGGGATGGCCCTGGCGCACGGCAGGACCCATGGGGTCTACCCGGCAGTCAACGCAATGCTCTCGGCGATCTACGAAGGCGCGATGCTTCCCTTCGACGACGCGATCAGGATCGAGGCGAGATACTTCACCAACGTTCTGATGAACCCCTCTTCCGAGGCGATGATCCGCACCATTTTCGTGAACAAGCAGGCCCTGGAGAAGGGAGCAAAACGGCCCTCGAGTGTGGCTGATATGCCGGTGCGCAAGCTCGGCGTGCTGGGAGCGGGCATGATGGGGGCCGGCATCGCCCATGTCGCTGCTGAGGCAGGGATCGAAGTCGTCCTGCTGGATCGTGATCAGGAGGCCGCAGATCGCGGAACCGGAAAGATCGCGGCATTCCTGGACAAACGCGTCTCACGCGGCCGCATGACCGCTGAGAGACGCGAAGAGATCCTCTCGCGTGTGACCGCGACCTCGGACTATGTAGCGCTTTCAGGCAGCGATCTTGTCATCGAAGCAGTGTTCGAGGATCCGGCGCTCAAGGCCGATGTCACCGCGCTGGCCGAAGCGGAGATCCCCTCAGACGCGATCTTTGCAAGCAACACGTCGACCATCCCGATCAGCGAGCTTGCCAAGGCTTCCCGAAATCCCGAGCGCTTCGTGGGTATCCACTTCTTCTCACCGGTCGACCGGATGTTGCTGGTCGAGATCATCAGAGGCGATGCGACCGGCGATGAAGCCGTTGCAAAGGCTCTCGACTTCGTCCGGCAGATCGGAAGGACCCCGATCGTCGTCAACGACTCCCGCTTTTTCTATGCCAACAGGTGCATCGGTGCCTATGCGCGTGAGGGCCTGAACATGCTGGCCGAAGGTGTTGCGCCCGCGCTGATCGAGAACGCGGCGAAGTCGATCGGGATGCCGCTTGGCCCCCTTCAGCTCAAGGATGAGACCTCGCTGGAGCTCGCCTATTCGATAGCCCGCGCCACCCGCGAGGCCATGGGGGCCGACTACGAAGCCGCCCCGGCCGATGAGGTGGTCCGCTCTATGGTGGAGGATTACGACAGGCGTGGGCGGAAGAACGGGGCGGGCTTCTACGCCTATGATGAAAAGGGCAAGCGCATCGGTCTCTGGCCAGGTCTGTGTGACATGTTTCCGCGATGCGCCCCGCAGCCTGAGCTGGCTCAGGTGCAGGATCGGTTGCTTCTGGCTCAGGCTCTCGAAGCTGTCCGAGCCCTAGAACAGGGCGTTCTGAACAGCATTGAAGAAGGCGATGTCGGCGCGGTTCTCGGCTGGGGCTTCGCGCCATGGAGCGGCGGGCCCTTCGGCTGGATCGATATCACCGGACCGGAGAGCGTGGTGATGCGCAGCGAGGCGCTTGAGAAGATATGCGGGCCGCGTTTTGCGCCACCGGCCCTACTCAAGGACATCGCGAAGGCGGGTGAGGCTTTCTACGGCAGGTTCGCTGAGTAAAACGCGCGGCCTGCGATCTTTCTGTCACCTTCAATGAGAAAGGCCCGTGAGGGCCTTGCCACTTCTCGCGGTGTTGGGGAGACGGCGCCGCCCGTTTGCATTTAGCCGAGCGTTTTGAGGTAGGCCAACTCGTCATACGCCAGCTTCAGATCGTAGTCGACGCGGGCGAGTTGCTTGCGTGACTTGAAGGCGGGCAGGCCAATGCTCTTCTTGTAGCTGATGCGCTTCTGCAGTTTCGCACGCTCGGCTTCGAGACCGTAAATCCGGTCCTCGACCTTCGAGATCTTCGCGAGGTGCAGCTTCTTCGTATCATGCTTCAGAGCTTTCTTCTTGAAGCCCTTCGCATGGCTCTTGCCGTTCTTCGCGACCAGATACTTCTTGCGGTCCGACTTCTTGAGGAAAACCTTTCCGTCCGATGTCGGGTAGGCGCGTTTGCCGAACAGGGTCTTGAACGGCTTTTTCGCAACGACCTTTGCGTCAACGAGCACGACTGGCGGCCGCGCCTCATCAAAGCTTGTGGGTGTGAACGCACTGGCGCCATTCGAAATGCCCGCTGAAAGCAGAAGGCCAGAGGTGAGGGCGATTGCAAGAGTCCGTTTCATAACCTGTTCTCCTCGTTCATTTTTGTCGTTGCAGAACAGAAGTATGAAGACGACCGGCCGGATACTGCATCTCCTCACCAAGGCGTGACAGGCGGTGAGAAATCACTCCGAAAGGGTAAAAAAATGCCTGGAAAATCCAGTTCGATTGAAACAATCGCGGCGTCATTCAGTTTTGGGAACTGAAATAAAACGCCCATCTTGCCACGCGCTGGAGCGGCTGGAGCTGGTGTGGTAGGGCCGATACCGGCTCATTTGAGACCTGATCTCAGCGATGCTCGCGGAATTCTTTCGCAGATCTTCCGTGACGCTATCCATATCGATCTCATCAACCTCGCGCATGTCATCCCGCTGGCGCCGGAGGTCGTCGCGTTCCCGCTGCAGGCGGGAAAGCTCAACCTCGAGGCGGTCATACCTGATCGCGTTCAGATTACGTTTGTCGCCATAGCGAAGCGCCGGCCCGGAAGGCTCTGGCTCTTCCGGTGAGCTTGCGAAGATGTGTGGGTTCTGCACGACAACGACGACGGAAAGGGTGATCATCGCACCCAAGACCAAGGCAGCAACCAATTCGTGACGCATTTCCAACCTCTACCCCAATCAGTGAACTTTGCAGAAGTTTCTAAACGCAAAACAACGTCGGACGCGGGCCGTGCGACTTCACAATCTTAGATTGATGCGGCGAGCAAATCGATCGAATGCGACATGGCGGCTTCGTTTTTCAGCGCGACTGGTCGGGTTGCTAGGGCGATTCTGATCGCAGAAAAACGCGCGAGGAGCCAGCTATGACGGTGCACCAGCTCGATCTCTCGGAAGTGACGAAGCCAGTGGCGGAGGCCCGTGGCCTTCCCAACGATTTCTACACCAGCCCGGAAATCTTCGAGCTTGAGAAGCAGAAGGTGTTCTTCCCGAACTGGGCTGCAATCGGATTTACCTCGGACGTTCCGACCAACGGATATGCCAAGCCGATGACCTTTCTCGGCCAGCCGCTGCTTCTGGTTCGCGACCATGAGGGGTTCGTGCGCGTCTTCCAGAATGTCTGCCGCCACCGCGGCATGATCCTGGTCGCAGAGGCCGGCCCGATCCGCAAGGCGATCCGCTGCCCCTACCACTCGTGGTGCTACGAGCTTGACGGCCGCCTTCGGACCACGCCGCATGTGGGCGGGCCCGGCACGAACCGGCACGATCTGATCAAGCGGGAGGAACTGGGGCTCCTGGAGGTCCGCAGCCATGTCTGGATGGGGATGGTCTTCGTCAATCTGGATGGCAAGGCGCAACAGTTCGAAATTCATAACGCGGAGCTGCTGGCCCGGTACGGCGAGTTCACCGGAGACCTGCATGTCTGTGGGCCTGAGAGCCACATGACCATCGAGGTCAACGCGAATTGGAAACTGGCGATCGAGAATGGGGCCGAGGCCTATCACCTGCCTTGGGTGCATCCTGGCCTCAACAGCTATTCGCGCCTGGAAGATCACTACAATATCGAGGTCCCCGGCAAATTCTGCGGGCAGGGCTCGACCGTCTACAATCCCATGCTGTCGGAGGACGGGCGGCAGTTCCCCGATTTCGCCGGGCTTGGTGACAAGTGGAGCACGGGCGCTGAATACCCGATGTACTTCCCGAACGTCATGATTGGCTTCCACCGCAACCAGTTCTGGGGCTTCATTGTCGAACCGGTAGCGCACGACCGATCGGTCGAGCATGTCCAGATCTTCTACGCCGACCCCGAAGTTTCAGGCGAGGACTGGAGTGAGATGCGCAGGGTAAACGCTCAGAACTGGCGTGAGATCTTCGACGAGGACATTTTTGTTGTGGAGGGCATGCAGAAAGGGCGCTCGGCCTCGATGTTCGACGGTGGGAAGTTCTCTCCGGCAATGGACGGGCCCACGCACTGCTTCCATGATTTTGTCGCCACGGCGGTGCAGGCCTGATCTGCAACGGGATCCGGGCCGCCGCCGGCCGCGTGGTCGATACGGATGACGCCGGAGGAGCTTCATAGTGCCATTCTCGCGGCCCATGAGGCCACGGATGGAGCGCGGCTCGTCGAGTTGTATGCTGCCGCCGCGGATCTTTCAGAGAAGCAGGGAGATCGTGACGCGACCTGCTTCTTCCTGACCCAGGCCTACGTTTTCGCGCTCGAAACCGGTCATGAACGGATTGAAGAACTCCACTTGCGTCTCAAGGACTACGGCCGCGACGAGTAGCTTCAGACGGCGGGCTTATCCCTCAGCTCCACGATCTCGAACTCGACGAGGTCCGCCCAGAACGGCATCCATTCGTCGAAAGTGGCAGGATCGGTCGTCTCCATCACCTGGAAGCACTTCAAACCATCGGCCGAAAGCCAGCTTTCGATGAAGAAGAGCCCCTCCGGCAACCCACGGCCCTTCTCCTTCAGCCGCCGGTATATCGTGTCCAGCGCGCCCTTCCGAAAGGTCTCGATAACCATGTAGCGCTGCATTCTCTTTCCCTTCTTTCGGCGAGGATGTCCCCGGCAGCCTTATCGCGAAGGGATTCTTAAGACGTCTCGACTACCCCCTCAATGGGCGAGATTGCGTGTTTCAGGGAAGCAGGCATCCAAGGAGCATGTGCTCGCAGCCCGGAGCGGAGTTCGATTTTCTTGGTTCGATCCGCTCTGACCGAGGGTGAAAATGAAGCGTTTGCGCGGACTTTGGCAGCTCACGATCAGCGGAAGAATTCTGCTTGGCGCCGCTTTTTCGATGCTGGTGCTGATCTCGGTCGCCCTCGGCGGGCGCCATCTTCTGCACCGACAGGATGAGGCTTTGGACCGGTGGCTCGCTTACGAACGTCAGATCTCGGCGCAGGCGGAAACCCTCTCGGTCGAGACGCTGGAGGCCTGGCGGGAAGCGATGCAGTTGGAGCTTCGCCGCCAGCAGGAGGCGACGCGCAAAGATCTTATGACCCTTATGGTGTTGCTCTTCGCCGGCCTCTTGCCACTCAGCCTGGGCGCGCTTTTGCTGGGCTACCGGATCTCATCGGCGATGCGCGACACGGCGCGGCGGATGACCCGGCTTTCGGCAGGGGAGTTCGACATCGCCATCCCCCATCAGCACCGGAAGGATGAGATTGGCGAGATCTCGCGGGCGCTCATGCATTTCGCCACTGCGATGAGAGAGGTGTCGGACGCGCGCGATGCGATGCGGCGGCTCTCGATCTCCGACCCGTTGACACAGCTTCTCAACCGCCGGGGCCTGGATGAGCAACTGGCAAAGCTTCTGCAGGGGGAGGAGCCGATCTCGATCTTGACGGTGATGCATATCGACCTCGATCACTTCAAGGCGGTCAACGACATCTTTGGCCACGACGCGGGCGATCATGTGCTTATGGTCGTCGCCAGCCGCATGAAACAGGCCGTCCGCACCAATGATATTGTCGCGCGCGCAGGGGGTGACGAGTTCATGATACTCTTGCCCGGTCTCGACGATCTCGGCCGCCTGGCTCAGATCGCGACACGGCTGATCAGAAGCCTCAGCCAGCCGATCCAGCATAATGGGAATATATGTCAGATCGGGGCATCGGTCGGGATCGCGATCGGCGGCGCCTATCACGATGCACTCGACCCGGACCGGCTGCTCAAGGATGCGGATCTCGCCGTCTTCAAGTCCAAGGCGGGCGGGCGCGGGCGGTTTTCGGTCTTCGACAAGCGCATGCGCGAGGTCGTCGAGCATCAGCAAAATACGGCCAACCGTCTCAGACGCGCGCTCGATGACGGTCGGATCGAAGCCTGGGTGCAGCCTGTTATGGACCCCAGTCTGAACCGTATCCTCGAGGTCGAGGCACTTGCCCGTTGGCGGGACCCTGCCGTCGGCCTCATTGCGGCCGAAGACTTCGTCGAGATCGCGTCTCAGCGTCAGCTCCTGCCCGAAATCAGCGCTGTCGTGCTCGATCAGGCAGCCGGGACGTTTGCAGGGTCGAAGCCCTTCCTGAACGGCGAGATGCGGATTTCGATCAACCTCTCGGCGCTTGAGCTGAAAGACCCGCAGATCGTCGACAGCCTGCGCTGGGCGATGGATCGGTGCAGTCTTGACCCGCGGCATCTGTCGCTGGAGCTTCCGTCCGATATCGCCGAGGAACGTGGGGCCGAGCGGATCGCGGATATCGTTTCCAAGCTCCGCTCCCTCGGAGTCTTGATGGTGCTCGACGGCATCGATCCGATCAACACACAGCTCACCAAGCTCGCCTGGACGGCGGCAAAAACCATCAAGCTCTCCCCCGCCACGATCGAGAACGCTGCGTCTGATACGGAGATGGCATCACGGCTTAAGGATGTGTTGGCCGGTATGCGGGAGAGCGGCTACCGGGTGTTCGCGAAATCCCTCAGCGATATGTCCATGGTCCAGACGGCGCGGGCCCTCGGTTGTGACGGGTTGCAGGGCTATGCGGTTCGAAAGCCGATGCCGTTGGCCGAGTTTCATGCAGACCTCATATCAGAAGCGACGGAAACCGTCCGGGACGCGAGTTAACGCCAACGGAGCTTGCGCGGCGCCAATCAACGCGGCTAGCTGAGCGGCATGACCCGCACGATCGACATACTCGACCGGCTGATTGCTTATCCTACCATCTCGCGGCAGCCGAACGCAGACCTGATTGCCTACGCCCAAGACCTGCTGGTCTCCATCGGGGCGCATTGCTCGATCGTCGAGCACCCTGATGGAACCCGGCGGAACCTGTTTGCTACCATCGGGCCTCTGGACAGGCCCGGGATCATGCTGTCGGGCCACACCGATGTCGTTCCGGTCGAGGGACAATCCTGGTCATCGGACCCTTTCAAACTTCGATCCGAAAACGGGCGGCTCTATGGCCGAGGTACCGCCGACATGAAGGGGTTCTGCGCGGCCATGTTGTCGGCGGCTGAGCGGGCGGGAGGGCTGAAAACACCCCTACATCTGGCGTTTTCCTACGATGAGGAGATCGGGTGTATTGGCGTCCGCTCCCTCATAGACATGCTCAAACAGGCGCCTGTGAGACCGCGGTTCTGCATCGTTGGTGAGCCAACATCGCTCGCCGTCGCGACAGGGCACAAGGGAAAGACAGCGTTGAGAACGGTTTGCCGTGGCAGGGAGGGTCACTCCGCGCTCGCACCGCTGGCCCTGAACGCCCTGCACCTCGCCTCGGATTTCGTCGGCATCCTGCGCCGCGAGCAAACGCATCTAGCAGAGAAAGGCCGCCGCGACGGTGACTACGATGTCCCCTACACAACGGTTCATGCCGGAATTCTTAAAGGCGGCATTCAGGTGAATATCGTGCCGAATGAGGCGCAGATTGACTGGGAAATCAGAAGCTTAGCGATCGATGATCCGGCTGAGATTCGAGAGCGTATCGAGGCGGCAACCGCTGCGCTGTTATCTTCGATCGAAGATCCCGATGCACGGATATCGACCGAAATCACCAACAGCTATCCCGGGCTCGACACCCCGCCGTCGAGCGAGGTGGTCGCCTTCGTGAAATCCCTCACCGGTGCGAATGGCACGATCAAGGTCGCCTTCGGCACCGAGGGCGGGCTGTTCGATGAGCAACTCGGGGTGCCGACCGTGGTCTGCGGCCCCGGATCGATGGCGCAGGGCCACAAACCGGATGAGTATGTGACGCGCGAGCAACTCAATCGCTGCGACACGATGCTTGACGGACTGCTGGAACGGCTGCGCGCGGGGCTATGATCACGCGTCGCCGGGGACGCCGTAGCTCGGCGCGTCCACCGGGTTCAGCGCGCGCGTGACATAGGCATCCATCTGCGGCTGGTAGATCTCCCAGATCCTGCGCAACTCCGCGATCGGGCAGATCTCGCTCCAGTCGCAGCGCAGATCAACCAGCGGGAACGGCGTCTGATGATGGATCAGCATACCCGCGGAATGCACCGGCCCCTCCTCGCCACCTGCATCGAGCGCGGCTTGCATCGCGGTGAGCAGCCTGTCCGCCAGATGCCCGGAACTGTCCTGGAACGCATCTGCCATCGCGCTGGTCACCCACTCTTCGGCCAGAAGGTTTCCTGCGCAAACGACATCCTGCCTCAGGGTTTCAGCATAGGTGCCGAGCATTTTGGTGCCTGAGAAGATCGCGCTGTTCCCGGCTTTATCGACTGCCGTGATCTGGCGAAAATCGATATGCGCCGCGCCGCGTTTGACGATGCTGATCGCCTCTTCAGCGCTCGCACCGCGCTCCAGAAGATCGAGCGTCTTTGGCCCAAGCGCGGGGTCGGTGACGTTCTGGCTCGCGACCGCTCCGACACCGGCGCGCGCGTGTGCGCAGCGGGCGGCGACGGCGGGTGAGGAAGAGGACACGGCCACACCGAACATCCCCGTCTCGGCACATCGCGCGGTGATCGAGAAAGTCATGGCCGCGCCTCCGGGATGACCGCCGTCACCTCGATCTCGACCTTCCATTCCGGCCGGGCGAGTGCGGGAACCACGAGGCCGGTCGATACCGGGTGCACGCCTTGCAAGTAGCCTCCCATGACACGGTAGACGGCTTCGCGGTACCGGATATCCGTGAGATATACAACGACCCGGCAGATATGGGCCATCTGCGATCCCGCTTCTTCCAAAAGCACTTGGATGTTCCGCATCACCTGGTGTGTCTGCTCCGCCGGGTCTTCACTGCCGAGGTTTTCCGCGGTGTCCAGATCCTGCGCAACCTGCCCGCGCAGAAAGACCATTGTGCCCCGCGCAACGACAGCCTGAGCGAGATCGTTCGAGAGGTTCTGTTCAGGATAAGTGTCCGCGGTATTGAACGGGCGGATACGCGTGTGGGTCATGGCAAAGCTCCTCTGCCCGACGTTGGCAGAGGGCGGCCGCCCGGCGCAAGCGCTATCGCCCGGCGATGCGCAGGTGAAATCCTGGACGGCGCAATTTCAAGGTCATGATTAATGCGGCCTTAAGGATATCGGAGAGAGAGTTAACGCGGTCCGCCAAGCACTTCAGGAGTCCCATGGCCCGCCGTTCGAGTACCCCTCCCGCACCCGCCGAGATCGCAATCGCGGGGTATGCCTGCCGGCTGCCTAGTGCCTGCGACGCCGAGGCTTTCTGGTCACTGATGATGGATGAGCGCAGCGCGATCCGTCCGATCCCAAGCTCCCGTTTCGATATGGAGCGCTTTTACCACCCAACACCAGGCATCCCTGGAAAAAGCTACGTGAAATCAGCGGGATTGCTGGACGAGATTTACGAGTTCGATGCTGGGTTCTTCGGCGTCTCGCCGCGCGAGGCTGAGCAGATGGACCCTCAGCAGCGCCTCCTGCTCGAAGTGACGTGGGAGGCAATCGAGCATGCGTTCCTGACTAGGGACGAGGTCTCCGGCCCCCGAACAGGCGTCTACGTGGGCGCGTCCTCCTGCGACCACATGGCGTCCGCCTTCGAGTCGCCGGCGGCGATGGGTCCGAACTTCATGGCCGGGAACACAATGTCAATTCTGGCGAACCGGATCGCTTACCACTTTGACATCAAGGGGCCGAGTGCGACGATCGACACGGCCTGCTCCTCCTCATTCTATGCCCTGCATCAGGCAGCACGCGCGATCGAATGTGGGGAGATCGACACGGCGATCGTCGCGGGCGTCAACATGCTGCTTTCGCCATATCCTTTCATCGGGTTTTCGCAGGCATCGATGCTGTCGCCCGATGGCGAATGCCGCGCCTTTGATGCTCGCGCGAACGGGTATGTTCGCAGCGAGGGAGCGGTTGTATTTGTCCTGCAGCGGCGGTCTGAGGACTTTGGGCCCCGCAGAACGCGCTCTCTTCTGGCGGGTATCGCCGTCAACTCGGATGGATCGAAGAGCGGTTTGTCGCTGCCAAGCGCGCAGGGACAGGCGCAACTGTTGGAACAGGTTTGGAGTGGTATCGATCACGCGCCCGACCAGATCGCGTTTGTCGAAGCGCATGGCACAGGCACCGCGGTCGGCGATCCGATCGAGGCGACGGCGCTTGGGCAAACCCTCGCGAAGGGCCGGGGGAACCCTCTCGCCATCGGGTCGGCGAAGACGAATGTCGGCCATCTGGAAGCCGGCTCCGGCCTCGTCGGATTGTTGAAGGCCCAATTGGCCCTCGAAAGAGGTGTCCTTCCACCGAGCCGGAATTTCGAGGCACCAAACCCCGATATCGATTTCGTGGGTCTGAACCTAAATGTTGCGGCGAAGCCGGTGTCCCTCGACAGGGCTGAGGCCGTGTTCGCCGGTGTCAATTCCTTCGGCTTCGGCGGTACAAATGCACATGCCGCGCTCAAGCGCGTTGCCTTGCCGTCCACCGTGCCTGCCGCCGAAGCGAAACCATCGGCGCTCATCATTTCTGCCGCATCTGCGGAAAGCCTCGGCAAGATGGTTGCTGTCTGGCGTGACCGTGCCCGGATATCAGATCGAGACGCGCTCTTCAGAGACGCGTCGGCGGCTGCGCATCATCGAACCTGGCACAGCCATCGGCTGGTGATCGCAGGCAATCAGGATGAAGTACCGGCGGCTCTTGATTGTGCGGCAGAGGGACAGAAACATCCAACGATGGTGCAGGGGGAAGCGCCACCCGCTGCGGGGAAGACGGCTTTTGTCTTCTCTGGCAACGGGGCTCAATGGGCCGGGATGGGGTTGGATTTCCTCGACCGGGAGCCGGATTTCCGCGCGGCTTTCGAAGAGGTCTCAGACGTTTATGGGCAGCAGGCGGGCGTCGATCTGGTTTCGCTGCTCCGCGATCCTGCGTTGTCGGAACGCTTGGATGACGGCCTCGTTGCGCAGCCTCTTCTGTTCGCAGTCCAGGTCGCGTTGGTCAAAGCCCTGCGTCAACGTGGGCTAGCCCCGGCGGTGGTTACCGGCCATTCTGTCGGCGAAGTGGCTGCAGCCTGGGCTGCGGGATGCCTCACGCTCGAACAGGGGTGCCGGCTGATCCACGCGCGGGCAAGCGCAATGGCAGATCTGCGGGGCAGGGGCGGAATGGCGGCTGTCCTCGCCAGTGCTGCAGCGACGCGGGATCTCCTCGAGAAGACAGAATTTTCTGGCCTCGAGATCGCCGGCGACAACAGCCCGCGATCGACGACGGTCTCAGGTGATGCCGCGCAGGTGGCCGAGTTCTGCAAGGCCGCGCGGCAACACCGCGTCGCGGTTCAGAAACTACCGGTCGCCTATCCCTACCACTCGGCAGAAATGGAGAGCATTCGCGATGTGATGATATCGTCGCTGAGCGGCCTCCGTGGAGACGAAGGCAACATCCCGTTCGTCTCATCGACAACCGGAGAGATGCTGTGCGGAGTTGAACTCACGCCAGAGCACTGGTGGCGGAACGCGCGGGACCAGGTTCGTTTCCGTCAGGCAATCAGCAAAATGTGCGAGTTGGGCGTTTCAACCTTTGTCGAGATCGGACCCCGCCCGGTCCTCCAGACCTACATCCTCGACACGGCGAAGGAGGCAGGCAAGAAGATCACGGTCACGGCGTCGCTGAACAAGGGCGCGCGTGCGCCGGTCTCCCTGGATCTCATCGTTGCGAAAGCGCTGGCTGGAGGGGCGGTGGTCGAGCGCGAAGCCTTCTTCGGGGCTCCCCCGGAGGCTCCCACAGATCTCCCCGCCTACCAATGGAACCGCCGACGCTACGTCCACAAACGAGCGGCAGATCGCGTTGATTTGTTGGGCCATGAGGCGGCTCATCCCCTGCTTGGGCATCGCGCGCATCAGGACGGTGTCGTTTGGCGATCCGAGATCGACTCGGATCGGCTGCCCTGGCTTGCGGATCACATGGTCGCCGGTCGGGCTCTTATGCCCGCGACTGGGTTTGTCGAGATAGCCCTTGCGGCCGCCAGGACGCAGTTCGATGGCCCGCTGGAGATTCGCGACCTCGATATCGTTGCTCCGCTTCCGGTGCCACGGCCAAAGGGATCGAGCCTTTCGCTCCGAACCAGTCTCGAGCGGGAGACCGGCTTGCTGCGGATCGAAAGCAGGCCACA
Organism: Pseudomonadota bacterium; assembly: GCA_039180675.1. Classification (GTDB taxonomy): domain Bacteria; phylum Pseudomonadota; class Alphaproteobacteria; order Rhodobacterales; family Rhodobacteraceae; genus Thermohalobaculum. The sequence goes on from JBCDDC010000015.1 coordinate 101,157, forward strand.
ACTCTCTGATGACGAATGGCAGCTCCATGCGCGCTGTGTCATCGCAAAGGCACCTAGCGATGCGCCGAAAGATGCCGGTGCCAGCCTCGCGTTTCTCACGAAATGGAGCGCGGAAGAGCTTTACGCGGCCCTGTCGGGGGCGGGGCTCGACTACGGCCCGAGCTTCCGCCGCGTGACCCGCCTCACGGCAGGATCGGGCATGGGCATGGCAGAGCTGGATGGCGCGAAGGCTTGCAGCGGGATGGCTCTCGACCCCGCGCTCGCGGATGCCGCTTTGCATGGTCTCCTTCCGCTGCTCCGGCAAGGTGGCAAAGCATCGGTGGAGCGCGCGTCCTTCCTGCCCGTCCGTTTTGGCCGGGTCAGGGTCTACTGCGCGGGTGATGCGCCGAGGACTGCGCAGATCAATCTCCGCTCCCAATCATCGCACGGCGCAAACGCGGACATTCGTCTGCTCGGCGAGGATGGCCGCGTCATCGCTGATCTGACCGATCTGCGGCTGGATCGCGTGAGGTCGAGCCGAAACACGGGCGATCCACTTCCGATCTGGCAGGAAGTCGCGATCCCGCTCGAAGGCCCGGCGCACGTTCCCGCCATCTTAGAGGAACCGATCGCGGTTGCGAGACGTCTCGGCCTATTGGCAAATGAGGAAGCGGAGGTACCGGCGAAGACTCTGCTGCTCGACGCCGCGGCCCGAAGGATAGCGTGGGATGCTCTGAAAGCAGAAGACGATAGCGAGGAGCCTCTTCCTTCCTGGCTCAAAAAGGGCATGAAGGCGCTCCTCGCCGCCGACCTCGCAGATGAGGATGATCCCGCTCGGCAGCCCCTCCCCGAATTGTCAGACATCGTTCGGGTCCTGATCGAAAATGAGCCCTCAAATGGCTCTGACATTCTCCGACTGATCCGGCAACGGCTCGGGCTTTCCCTCATCGCGCAGGGGGAGGGCGCGATGAATCTCGATGCCCACGGTTCCACCACCAAGCTTTGGACAATCGCCGAGCCTCTCTTGATCGATACGATCAGCGATTGGCCAGCCGATGCCCCTTTGCGTCTCATGTTACTAGGTCAAGTACCCGCCGGACTTGTCGAGCAGGTCCTCCAGCTTCGGCCCTCGATCGACTTGTCGGTGTCATCATCGCGCGTCGATACTGCGAACCATCTCAGAGCGCGGTTTCAGGATGATCCTCGGATCGCTGTGCTGGTGTCCGGCGGCGCTCAACCGACCGACTGCCATGATCTCGCAGTTGCGTGCGAAGACCTTTTGGCCACACCCGAAAGCGGCAGACCAGCGGATATGCCTCTCGCCGGCCAGGCGCGCATCGTGCTAGCTCTCGAGGCCGAGCAGACCGCCCTCGACGAGCTCAACAATCTGATTAAATCTGGCTTTGCGATGGCCGGGCTGCCAAACCCCTCAGACGCGGGCGCAGTCCTCACCAGAGCCGGGTTCCGGTGCTCAGAGCTGCTGGTGGTTGAGAATGTGCGCTTGCACACTGCCCGGCGTATTCCGACAGATGCACTGGTCGAGTCCCCTTGCTTCGCCGAGCCGATGACGCTCGTCGGCTCCGACGAGCGATTGGAACAGATGTTCGATCTAGGCGGCTCATATGTGCACTATCCGTCGCCGGACGCCTGGATAAAGGGCGCAAGCGCGGGGCCGCTGGGCCGCATTGCGCTGATCCTGCGCGGGTCACTCGCCGAGATGATGCAGGACATCCGGAAAGTTCTCCCAAGGCTAGACCAGATCAGTGCACTCTGGATCTTCTATTGCCCCTGCGAGCGTTTCACAGCTGTCGACGCTGCGGGCCTGCGGGGATACCTGCGGGTCCTCAGAAACGAGCATCCCGACGTGGATATCCGCCTTGTCGCGCTCGACCCTGATGCGCCAATCGCGGGACGTATCGAGGAGATTCTTGATCGAGCGTCCGAGACCGAGGTTCACGTTGATGATCGTCGGGTCTCCTCGCCGCGCTTGCTCCAGCTCCAACCCCTCTCTCCAGTCGATGGGTTGGCGGCGGAGGAAACCTGGCAGCTCGGTCTGGCCCGGCACGGGCGTATCGAGTCGGTTGGTTGGCATCCTGTGTCGCGGCGGGTGCCATCGCCACGAGAGGTGGAGATTGAGACCTGTGCGGCCGGCTTGAATTTTCGCGATGTGCTTTGGGCGCAAAGGCGGCTTCCCGCCGAGGCGCTCGAGGCCGGGTACGCGGGCGCGGGGTTTGGCATGGAATGCGCCGGTCATGTCGTCCGCGCTGGGGAGGAGAGCGGGTTTGCACCCGGTGATCGGGTCATGGCCTTCGCGCCAAATGCGTTCTCGTCGCACGTCATCGTGCCCGGTAATGTGGCGATGACTGTGCCCGACACTCTCGACCTCGAGACCGCCGCGGGGCTCCCGGTCGCCTTTCTGACCGCACATTACGCCCTGATCGAGCAGGCCCGTCTGCTCGCCAATGAAAGCGTCTTGATCCACGGCGCCGCAGGCGGTGTCGGCCAGGCTGCGATCCAGATTGCGAAGCATCTCGGGGCACGGGTCTTTTGTACTGCCGGGAGCGAGGAGCGGCGCACATACCTCGAACTCATGGGTGCCGATGGCGTCTTCGAAAGCCGCAATCTCGCGTTTGCGGCGGATCTCGAGGCGGCGACCGACGGCGAGGGGGTCGATGTTGTCTTAAACTGTCTGGCTGGCGAGGCGATGGACGCCTCCCTGCGCCTTCTCCGCCCCTTCGGACGGTTCATCGAGCTTGGGAAGCAGGATCTCTACACCAACCGTCACGTCGGGCTGCGCGCACTGCGCAATAACGTCAGCTACCATGCGATTGACCTCGATCAGCTCATGCATGCGCAACCAGATCGGATCCATCGGGTTGTGGAATGCATGAAGGAAAACCTGGCGCGCGGTGATTACCGCCCCATCCCGGCCGAGATCTTCCCGAGCGACCAGGTCGATGATGCACTCAGGTTGATGCAGGGTGCTGGTCACCTGGGAAAGATCGTGGTTCAAACCCCGCGCTGCATCCGATCCAAACAAATTAAGAGAGCTCCGATGTTCTCCGGAGGCTGGGTGGTGATTGGTGGGCATTCCGGCCTTGGTCTTGCGACAGCCGAATGGCTGGCGGACCGTGGCGCGAATTTGATCTGGCTTGTGAGCCGGACGGGTGCAGCTCGGCATGAGGCCGAGCGCGAGAGGATCGCGCGACTGACGGAGCGGACGACCCTTTATCATATCGCTGCAGACGTGAGCGATGCGGACGCCGTGGAGAAATTCTTCCAATCCGTGGGCGAAAATGGCGTTCAATTGAGAGGCATCATCCACGCCGCCATGGTGCTTGACGATGACCGGATCGAAGAGATCGATCCGGAACGCCTCGCGCGCGTCTGCCGACCGAAGGTGGAGGGTGCCGCGCTCCTTGACAGGTTCAGCCGACCGCACTCACCTGACCATTTCATTGTGTTCTCGTCGCTCTCGTCGCTGCTCGGAAATCCAGGGCAGGCGGCCTATGCCGCGGCGAATGGGACGATGGAGGAGGTAATCCGTGCGCGCCGGGCAGAGGGGCTCCCCGCCCTGTCGCTCGGCCTCGGTCCGATTGCGGACACCGGGCATCTTCAACGCAACATCCGTCTTCGCGATCAATTGGCGGGTCTGATGCCGGGTGCCTTGATTACCAGCGAAGAAGTGCTCTCAACGCTTGGGGCCCTGATCGCCGACCCGCCCCTCGATCCCGTTGTCTATGCCGGGCGGGTTCCGTGGGATCATCTCGCCGGGCGGCTTGCGGCGGTTGGTGAGCGCAGATTTCAACGCGTCGCTTCAAGCCGTCCGGGCGGCTTGGAGACGACGGGCAGCAGGCTTTCGGAAATTGCGCTGCTCGGCGACGAAGAGGCCAGAGACCTGCTCCTGCAGGCGCTGGTCAATGAGACCGCGCGCGTCTTGCGCCTGCCGGAGGCGGAGGTCGACCCATACCGCCCAATGGCGGATCTTGGTTTCGACTCGCTGATGGCGGTGGACCTGAAGCTTTCGGTCGAGGAAAGCCTCGGCACGACGCTGCCGATGATGACCCTCGGCGATAAACTCACGCTGGCGGATCTCACACGCAAAATCCTCTCGCGCCTGCGTGCCGAGCAGCCTGAAGCGGCAGAGCCGTCCGAACTCATCGAGACGATGGTCTCACGCCATGTCGCAGTGATCGAAGGCGATCAGGCCCGCGAGCCCGCAGAAAGGTCCCGGGAACCAGTGCGCACACCAGGAGCTGCCTGATGGGCGAGAGTGCGCTCACCGATGGCCAGTCCCTGATCGAAGACTTGCGGGCCAGTCACAAACGCCGAGCTCAGGTGCGGGAGGAGCGCGCACGAGATGGCTCGCGGCCTCCAGCCGTCCAAGACATCTCGAAGCTTCCCGAGGCCGAGGTCCATCGGGCGATGGAGACGGCGGCAGGAGCGCTCGGCCTGAGTTCCCCCTTCTTTCGGGTGCATGAGGGCGCGCCGGGTGCGCGACAGATTGTCGAGGGCGAGGAGTGCATCAACTTCGCGTCCTACAACTATCTCGGCCTCAACACGGCGCCCGAGGTGCTCGCCGCTTCGGCGACGATGCTAGAGGCGGTCGGCCTCTCGCCCGGCGCGAGCCGGCTCGTGGGTGGCGAACAGGCTGTTCAACGGCGCCTTGAGACACGTCTCGCCGAGATCTACGGTGTTGAGGACGCGGTCGCTATGGTCTCGGGCCACGCGACCAACGTGACCACCTTAGGCACCCTGCTCGGACCGCAGGACCTGATCCTGACGGACCAGTTCGCACACAATTCCATCGTCGAAGGCGCCCGGCTCTCCGGCGCCACGCGCGTCGTCTTCCCCCATAATGATCTCGACTGGCTCGAGCGCCATCTGACCCTGACCCGCGGGCAGCACCGGCGCGCTCTGATCGCGGTCGAAGGGCTCTATTCGATGGACGGCGATATGCCGGATCTGAAGCGCCTCATCGATATCAAGGATCGCCACGCGGCCTGGCTGATGGTGGATGAGGCGCATGCGCTCGGCGTGCTCGGCGACACTGGTCGCGGCAGTGCGGAAGCGCAGGGCGTCGATCCGGCCCAGGTCGAGATCTGGATGGGTACTTTGTCGAAGACACTGGGCGCCTGCGGTGGCTATATCGCGGGGTCTCGTGACCTGATCAGGCTGCTGAAATTCGGCGCCTCGGGATTCGTCTTCTCCGTCGGGCTCTCACCGGTTCTCGCGGCCGGTGCGGACGCCGCCCTTTCGATGATGATGCGCGAGCCTGACCGGGTGCGGCGCCTCCAGCACAACGGATCGCTATTTCGCAATGCCCTGCGGGCGGCAGAAGTCGACACCGGTCTCTCCGAGGGCTTTTCCGTCATACCGGTTGTGACAGGCGACTCCGTGCGTGCGGTGACGCTGAGCAGTGAGCTCCTGTCCCGCGGCATCAACGCGCTTCCGATCATCTATCCGGCCGTTCCAGAGAAAGCCGCCCGCGTCAGGTTCTTCGTCACCTCCGAACATCGCGAGGCGGATCTGATCGAGGCGGCCAAGCAGACTGCATCCGTGCTTGCCGAGATAAATCTCGGAGCCCGGAAGTCGCAGGAACGGATCCGCGAAGTCGCGCAGAAGCTTCAGGCCGGATCCTCGGGGTCGATCTCGGACCTGAACCCTTGAACGAACCAGTCCGACAGCGCGCTCGGCATTCGGTTGGCGGCCCAGATCAGGGCCGCCAGTTGCCAGGGAAAGGTGATCAGGGGCCGCTGCCGCTCAAGCCCGCGCTGAATGATCGCTGCTGCCCGCGCCGCATCCATCTCGAAGGGCTTGAACCCCTTGTGGCGTGCCGACATCTCGGACGTGACGAAGCCGGGGCAGATCACGCTCACCCCGACCCCCTCCGCCCTCAGCATCCCCCTGAGGGCAATGCCATAGGCACGAACGCCCGCCTTCGTCGCGCTGTAAGACGGCAGATCCGGTTGCGGCAGCAGGGCCGCGAGGGAACTCACGATCGCGATCTGCCCACGCGCCCGGCTGGTCATCGGCCCGAGCAGGGGCTCGACCGTATTGACGACGCCCAAAAAATTCACTGCGTTCAGCCGCTCGGCTGTTCCATCCGCCTCGCGCATTTGACCCGGCGCACGACCCGCGCTGATCCCTGCGTTCGCGATGACGAGATCAACAGGCCATTTCGCGTCGAAGGCAACGATTGCAGTCTCGAGCGTCTCACGGTCGGTCACATCGATCATCCGGGTCTCGACATGAGCGCCGGCCGCGCGGCAGGCCCGTTCGGTTTCCGCCAGATCCGGGCCCTTCCGTGCGATCAGGCAGAGCCGGGCCTCAGGTCGCGCAAACCGGATCGCCAGCGCGCGTCCGATCCCCCGGGAGGCGCCGGTGATCACGATGTTTCTGTAGACGGCCATTGGGGAAACCTGCCGCGGGAAGTTTATCGATTTGTTAACCCTACCAAACCTGATTCCGGACCGGGACCATCCGCATATGCAGATCGGTGAGGCGAGCGGCCCAGCCCGCCGACCCGCGACGACCAGCAGCGACCGCCGTCTGCTCTTTCTGCAAGGGCCTCCGGGGCCCTTCTGGGTGGAACTCGGCGAGGCGTGCCGCGGTGCCGGAATGGAGGTCTTCAAAGTCAATTTCTGCCTGCCGGAGGAGATCCGTTGGCCCACGCCTGCCACGCGCTATTCGGGCCGGCTGGAGGACTGGGACAGGTGGCTCGAGCGCTACTGCGTGGACAACCAGATCACCGATATTCTCTACTACGCCGACCGGCTGCCCTATCACGCGGCGGCGGGTCAGGTCGCCGATAGACTCGGCCTCCGCGCCTGGGTTCTCGAGAACGGGTACTTGAGACCGGATTGGCTGACCTTCGAGCCCTTCGGGATGTCCGACCGCTCGCGCCTTCCAAGATCGCAAGCGCGGCGGCAGGCCCTCGCGCGCCAGGGTGCCGGGGCGAATCTATCACCGCGGTTTCGGCACAGCTTTGCCGAGGAGGGATTTGCGGAGGTCTGCTACGGCCTTGCCAGCGCAATCGGGCGCTTGCGGTATCCGAACTACAGGAGCGATCGCTACTACCCTCCGATATACGATTATCTGAGCTGGGGCCTGAGGTGGACCCAACAGCTCGCCACCGCCCGCGCGCGCCGCAGGGTCAGCCGCGAAATCGAGGCCGGTGCTCTCAGCTTTACCCTGCTCGCGCTCCAACTCCAGAGCGACTATCAGATCCGTGCTTCGAGCCCGTATGACCACCTTGCCGAGATGCTTGAGGAGGTGATCGCCAACTTCGCCAGGCGAGCGCCCCATGACCGGCATCTGATCATCAAGGGCCATCCGCTTGATAACGGGTGCGAGAACTGGCCGAGGGTGATCCGACGTCTGTCGCGCGACCACGGTGTTCGTCACCGGGTTCACTGGCTCGATGGCGGAGATCTGGATGCTTTGATCCGGCGTGCGCAGGGCCTCATCACCGTGAACTCGACGGTTGGATTAAAGGCTCTCCTCGCGGATTGCCCGGTTCTGGCCCTCGGATCGGCGATCTATGACGAGCCGGGGCTCACACATCAGCGCGGGTTAGACCGATTCTGGACCTCTCCCGATCATCCTGACAGCGCGCATGTCGAGAAGTTTCTCGGTGCCCTGATTGCCTGGTCACAGGTGCGCGGATCGTTCTACGACCCCGAAGGTAGGGCCCACGGAATTCACGAGATCATTAACCGTCTTACAATGGTGCAAAATTGCACGGCAGGCGAAAAAACTTCGACACACCCTTTGGCGAGTCGGGAAACTGTCGTACTGTGATTTCAGTCGAGTAGTGAGTGAGTGAATCATGCGTTTAGATCAGCTTCGAGCGAGTTTCTTCAGCACCTTCGTCGAAAAGTGTCTGGAGAGGGTGCCGGTCCTGGAGATCACGGAAAGCCGGATCATCGAGGGCGCCTACGGCCAGTTACGCCATACCATCTACCACAACATCTTCACCGCCTTCGATGCGAAGCTGTCGCGTCATATCTCCGCTGTGCGGGGCGAGGGCCTCTCGGCGGTGACGGTGATCACGAAATTTGCACCGAGCATGGAGCTTGCGGGCGAGCACGCCCTGCCGTCGAGCCATTATGCGTCGCTGCCGCACGCGCTGCGCAAGATCTCGGAGAATGCCCTGGACGGCGGCTCGAATGCGACGCTTGAGATCCGCGAGATCCCATCGGCGAGCGACGCGGTCCAGCGCCGGACGATCGGGACGGAAGATCTGGTTGGCCTGGCCGAGGCGTTGAAAGTCGCCGACTGGTTCGGCCGCGCCGAATTCGTTCCGATCTCGGGCGATTTCGATATGATCATGCTGAACCCGCCCGGTCTGGCCGAGACGATCGTGGTTGATCTTTATAAAGGCACCGTGACGATCCCGACCGGAGAGGACCGGTTCGAGGCGCCGCTCTTCGGCTTCGGGAGCCATGTGAAGGATCACCCGGCGCTCCGCGCGCAACTCGCCGCCTGCCGCCACGCGCAGATGGAATTGAAAGAGGAATCGATCCTCAGCTTCCGCGAGGCGGCCGAGGAGCGGATCCTGCGGTTCGATCGCGCCCTGAACGGAAACGCGCTGGAGGATCATCGCCTCCACGCCGCCGTCGCCCTGATCGCCCGGCTTCGCGTGGGCCTGGGTGACGACCTTTCGGGTCTGGCGGAGGATGCGCAGATCACAGCGCTCGACTGGGCCGCGGTGATCGATCGCGAAGACGCGCATACGCGGACCGACCCAACCGTCGTCGTTCGGGAACTGCGCGACAACAATAAGATGCGCGCCTGAGAACTCTGACTTCAGGCCGAAGTTTCTGGAGTGGAAAGCGCCGCGCTCTGCGGCGCTTTCTGCATTTCGGGACAGCCGCAATCACCAGTGGATCGACCGCGCGACGGGGATTGCCATCATCACGGCGGGCCGCTAAGACGCAAAAATCCGGAGCGTTGCGATTTGGCGCAGAGGGCTTATCTCTTGTGTCAGCAAGATCGATGGCGCCCCGGCAAGGCAGTAGGGGTGTAGCTCAGTTGGTAGAGCATCGGTCTCCAAAACCGAGGGTCGGGGGTTCGAGCCCCTCCGCCCCTGCCAGAAACCGAGATGACGAGAGACCCGAAAGGATCGTGACCTTTGGCAAATCCGGCTGAATTCATCGCTCAGGTCCGCGCAGAGGCGGCCAAGGTCGTCTGGCCGACCCGCAAAGAGGCTGGGCTCACCACGGTCATGGTCTTCATCATGGCGGTGCTCGTGGCGATATTCTTCTTCATCGTCGACTGGTTCCTGCGTCTTGGTGTAGAAACGCTGCTGTCGCTTTAGACAGATGATTTTAACTTGATTTTCCGGGGCGAGGCGCTTATCCGCTGAGGTCTTCGATGGAAGTCGGGCGCGCAATGATTCGATCAGCGCGCTTTTCTGTTTGAGGCTAAACAAAAACTCTGGGCATCAGAGGTCGCGAGCACTCGGGGCGCCCCCGACGTACAAAAGGCTAGGTTCGGCGAATGAACATGCGCTGGTATTCGGTTTCCGTGCTCTCGAACTTTGAGAAGAAGGTCGCCGAGAAAATCCGCGATAGCGTGGCACAACAAGGTCTCGAAGACGAGATCGAGGATGTGATCGTGCCGGTCGAAGAGGTCACGGAGATCCGCCGCGGCAAGAAGATGAACGTCGAACGCCGCCTGATGCCGGGCTACGTGCTGGTCAGGATGGCTATGACGGATCGGGCCTATCACCTGATCAACGATACGCAGCAGGTGATCGGGTTCCTCGGGCCGCAGGGCAAACCGACCCCGATGCGCGACGCCGAGGCGGCTCACATCCTGAAGCAGGTCGAGGAAGGGGTGGAGGCGCCGCGCCCGGCGATCACCTTCGAGATCGGCGAGCAGGTGAACGTGACCGACGGACCGTTCGAAGGCTTTCAGGGTCTGGTGGAAGATGTCGATGTCGAGAATGCGCGCCTGAAGGTGAGCGTCTCGATCTTTGGCCGGGCGACACCGGTCGATCTGGAATACACGCAGGTCGCGAAAGCCGCCTGACGTGATGCTCGCGTGGGAGGCGAGGGCGACGCGTCGCCCGACCCGGACCACGCCCTAACGAAGCCCGGGGTCGCGTCCCGCGGGTAGGTCAAGAGAGGAGCCAGCAATGGCGAAGAAAGTTGTCGGGCAGCTGAAGCTGCAAGTCCCGGCAGGCAAGGCAAACCCCTCGCCGCCGATCGGGCCGGCGTTGGGCCAGCGCGGAATCAACATTATGGAATTCTGCAAGGCCTTCAATGCAAAGAGCCAGGAGATGGAACCGGGCGCGCCGTGCCCGACTGTGATCACCTATTATGCGGACAAGTCGTTCACCTTCGAGATCAAGACCCCGCCCGCGTCGTTCTATCTGAAGAAGGCCGCTGGGCTGAAATCGGGCGGCTCGACGCCCGGCCGCGCGACCGCCGGGTCGGTGACACGCAAGCAGGTCCGCGAGATCGCCGAGGCGAAGATGGTCGATCTGAATGCAAACTCGGTCGAGGCGGCCATGCAGATCATTCTCGGGAGCGCGCGCTCCATGGGCATCGAGGTGAAGTGATGGCAAAGCTTGGCAAACGTACGAAAGCAGCCCGCGCGGCCGTTGAGGGCAAGAGCCTTCTGCCCGTGGCCGAGGCGGTGAGCCTGGTCAAGGAAAACGCAACCGCGAAATTCGATGAGACGATCGAAGTCGCCATGAACCTCGGCGTCGACCCGCGCCATGCGGACCAGATGGTCCGCGGTGCGGTGACGCTGCCGAACGGGACCGGCAAGACGGTGCGCGTCGCGGTCTTCGCCAAAGGGCCGAAGGCGGACGAGGCGAAGGAAGCGGGTGCCGATATCGTGGGGGCCGAAGACCTGATGGAGACTGTCCAGGGCGGCAAGATCGAGTTCGACAAGTGCATCGCAACGCCTGACATGATGCCGATCGTCGGCCGCCTGGGGAAGGTCCTCGGGCCGCGCAACCTGATGCCGAACCCGAAAGTGGGCACCGTGACGATGGATGTGGCCCAAGCTGTGCAGGACGCCAAGGGCGGTCAGGTCACCTTCCGTGTCGAGAAGGCGGGCGTGGTTCATGTTGGTGTCGGCAAAGCGAGCTTCGATGCCGACAAGCTGACCGAGAACGTGCGCGCCCTGATCGAGGCGGTGCAGCGTGCCAAGCCCTCGGGCGCCAAAGGCACGTATCTGAAGAAGATCTCGCTCAGCTCCACCATGGGGCCGGGTGTGACCATCGCGCTGGATAGCCTCAGCGCATGACGAAGAATTCCCCGGGCAACCGGGGATGACCGGCGGGGGCTCCGGCCTCTGCCACCTGTCCGAGACGGTGGGCCGCCGCAAGGCATAAGTCCGGCCTGAGACGGGGAACGATCAGGATTGACCAGCCAGTCGGCTGGGCGGTTTTGGCGGGACCCGGGATAGGACCCGAAGCATCGGGGGCGACCCCGGTGAAACTGAGCCGGCGGTGAGGGGCGACCCGGACCGCCAGAACTGGAGAAGCAACGTGGATAGAGCCCAAAAAGAAGTCGTGGTTGGTGAACTCAACCAGATCTTCGCGGACTCTGGTGTCGTCGTGGTAGCTCACTACGCCGGCCTCTCGGTTGCGGAAATGCAGGACTTTCGTGGCCGCATGCGTGAAGCAGGCGGGAAGGTTCGTGTTGCCAAGAACAGGCTCGCCAAGATCGCCCTCGAAGGAACCCCGTGCGAAGGCATGAAGGACCTCCTGACCGGGCAAACCGTGCTCGCTTACTCAGAAGACCCGGTCGCGGCGGCGAAAACCGCCGAGGCCTACGCCAAGGACAAGGACAAGTTCCAGATCCTCGGTGGTGCTATGGGCGAGACGATTTTGGACCCGGCCGGGGTCAAATCGGTGGCATCCATGCCGTCGCGGGAGGAGCTTATCGCTTCGATCGTCGGCATGATCGGTGCCCCTGCCTCGAACCTGGCGGGCGCCATTGGCGCACCTGCGGCGAACATCGCCTCGATCCTCTCGACGATCGAGGAACGCGAAAACGCATGACCAATACCGGAGACCGGCGGGTTGCCCCGCCAAGACACTGGAACACTGATCAAACGGAACGGAACTGAAAAATGGCTGACTTGAAAGCACTCGCAGAACAGATCGTCGGGCTGACCCTGCTCGAAGCGTCTGAGCTGAAGAACATCCTGAAGGATGAGTACGGTATCGAACCCGCCGCAGGTGGCGCGGTTATGGTCGCAGGTCCTGCTGGCGGCGGCGACGCCGGTGCAGCGGCAGCGGAAGAAAAGGACGAGTTCGACGTGATCCTGGTTGCTGCTGGCGACAAGAAGATCAACGTCATCAAAGAGGTCCGCGCGATCACCGGCCTTGGTCTGAAGGAAGCCAAGGATCTCGTCGAAGCAGGCGGCAAAGCCGTCAAGGAAGCTGCTTCGAAAGACGAGGCCGAGGAGATCAAGAAGAAGCTCGAAGAGGCTGGCGCCCAGGTCGAGCTCAAGTAATTGCCCGGGCCGCGAAACGGCCTAGGTACACTAAATTGACCGGATCCGCCCCAAATCGGCGGGTCCGGTCGTCGCGTCTCTCACGCGCTTTCCTCGGGGCTTGAGGCTAAGTCCCTAGGAAAGCACGGGAAAGAAGGCCCGAGACACAACCGGCGGGGGCCGCCGGGGTAACGTATAGGGTCTCGACCGTGATGATCTGGATGAGCTGTTGCCCCCGGCGGTTCATCTTATCGAGCTGACCTGAGGGCACTGATGGGTGATATCTTTTCCGGCCGCAAACGGATCCGCAAGCATTTCGGGCAACTCCGCGAAGTCGCGGAAATGCCAAACCTGATTGAGGTACAAAAAAGCTCCTACGACCTTTTCCTGAATTCCGGTGATCAGCCCGAGCCGATCGATGGTGAGGGTATTCAGGGCGTGTTCCAGTCCGTGTTCCCGATCAAGGATTTCAACGATACCTCGGTGCTGGAGTTCGTGCGCTACGAGCTTGAGAAGCCAAAATACGACGTCGAAGAGTGCCAGCAGCGCGACATGACCTACTCCGCGCCGCTGAAAGTCACCCTGCGCCTTATCGTTTTCGAGGTCGATGAGGAAACCGATGCCCGCTCCGTCAAGGATATCAAGGAGCAGGACGTCTACATGGGCGACATGCCGCTGATGACCCAGAACGGTACCTTCATCGTGAACGGGACCGAGCGGGTGATCGTCAGCCAGATGCACCGCTCGCCGGGCGTGTTCTTCGACCATGATAAGGGCAAGACCCACGCCTCGGGCAAATTGCTGTTCGCAAGCCGCGTGATCCCGTATCGCGGTTCCTGGCTCGACTTCGAGTTCGACGCGAAAGACATCGCCTACGCCCGCATCGACCGGCGCCGGAAGCTGCCGGTGACCACGCTGCTCTACGCGCTCGGCCTCGATCAGGAGGGCATTTGCGAGACCTTCTATAACACCGTGCCCTACGACAAGAAAGGCGAGGGCTGGTCGGTTGCCTTCAACGCGGATCGTCTGAAGGGCACGACGCCTGCCTATGACCTCGTCGATGCCAAAAGCGGTGAAGTCATCGCGCCCGCCGGTCAGAAGCTCACGCCGCGCAAACTGCGCAAGCTCGAGGAAGACGGCGGGGTGAAGAAGATCCTCGCACCGTTCGAGGCGATCTACGGCCGCTTCGCTGCGAAGGACATGATCAACGAGAAAACCGGCTCGATCTATGTCGAGGCGGGTGACGAGTTGACGGCTGAAAACGTGGAAGCCCTGGTCGGGGCCGGGTTCAAGAGCATCGAGACGCTCGACATCGATAACGTCTCGATTGGCCCCTATATCCGCAACACGATGGCGGTCGACAAGAACGGCTCGCGCGAGCAGGCGATGCTCGATATCTACCGCGTGATGCGCCCAGGTGAGCCGCCGACCCTCGAGGCGGCAGAGGCCATGTTCCAGTCGCTGTTCTTTGACGGCGAACGCTATGATCTCTCGGCCGTTGGCCGGGTAAAGATGAACATGCGCCTCGAGCTTGATGCGCCGGACACCCAGCGCACGCTCCGCAAGGAAGACATCCTCGCAGTCGTGAAAGCGCTGGTGGAACTGCGCGACGGTCGCGGCGATGTCGACGATATCGACCACCTCGGCAACCGCCGTGTCCGCTCGGTCGGCGAGCTTATGGAGAACCAGTACCGGATCGGTCTGTTGCGCATGGAGCGTGCGATCCGCGAACGGATGAGTTCGGTTGAGATCGACACGGTGATGCCGCAGGATCTGATTAACGCCAAACCAGCGGCAGCGGCGGTGCGCGAGTTCTTCGGCTCGAGCCAGCTCAGCCAGTTCATGGATCAGACGAACCCGCTCTCTGAAGTCACTCATAAACGACGCCTTTCCGCGCTTGGCCCGGGTGGCCTGACGCGGGAGCGTGCGGGTTTCGAAGTCCGCGACGTGCACCCGACCCACTACGGCCGGATGTGCCCGATCGAGACGCCGGAGGGGCCGAATATCGGCCTGATCAACTCGCTCGCCTCGTTCGCGCGGGTCAACAAGTACGGCTTCATCGAGACGCCGTATCGCGAGGTCGAGAACGGCAAGGTCACCGATCGGGTCCGTTACCTCTCGGCGACCGAGGAGATGCGCCACACCGTCGCCCAGGCGAATGCCCGGATGAACAAGGATGGCACGTTCCAGAACGATCTGGTCTCGTCGCGCAAGGGCGGGGACTTCCAGCTCTCGCCCAGGGAGAACATCACCCTGATCGACGTGAGCCCGAAACAGCTCGTCTCGGTCGCGGCCTCGCTGATCCCGTTCCTCGAGAACGATGACGCAAACCGCGCGCTCATGGGCTCGAACATGCAGCGCCAGGCCGTGCCGCTTCTCAAGGCGGACGCCCCGTTCGTCGGCACCGGCATGGAAGCCAAGGTGGCCCGCGACTCCGGTGCCGCCATCACGGCACGCCGTGGCGGGATCATCGACCAGGTCGACGCGATGCGGATCGTTATCCGTGTGACCGACGAGATGGAAATGGGCGATCCGGGCGTGGACATCTACCGTTTGCGCAAATTCCAGCGCTCGAACCAGAACACCTGCATCAACCAGCGCCCGCTGGTGAAGGTGGGTGACCGGGTCGGCGCTGGAGACGTGATCGCCGATGGTCCGTCGACGGATCTGGGCGAGCTGGCGCTCGGCAAGAACTGCCTCGTCGCGTTCATGCCGTGGAATGGCTACAACTACGAGGACTCGATCCTGATCTCGGAGCGTGTGGCCAAGGACGACATCTTCACCTCGATCCATATCGAGGAATACGAAGTGATGGCCCGCGATACCAAGCTGGGGCCGGAGGAGATCACCCGCGACATCCCGAATGTCGGTGAGGAGGCGCTTCGCAACCTCGACGAAGCCGGGATCGTCTATATCGGGGCCGAGGTCGGCCCGGGCGATATCCTGGTCGGCAAGATCACGCCGAAGGGTGAGAGCCCTATGACGCCGGAGGAAAAGCTCCTCCGCGCCATCTTCGGCGAGAAAGCCTCGGATGTTCGTGACACCTCGCTCCGCATGGCGCCGGGGGATTACGGCACCGTTGTCGAGGTCCGCGTCTTCAACCGCCACGGCGTCGACAAAGACGAGCGGGCGATGCAGATCGAGCGCGAAGAGATCGACCGTCTGGCCCGTGACCGGGATGACGAGATGGCGATCCTCGACCGCAACATCTATGCGCGCCTGAAGGAGATGATCCTCGGCAAGAAGATCCTGAAGGGCCCGTCGGGCGTGAAGGCGAAATCGGTTGTCACCGAAGAGCTGCTCGAGGGTCTCTCCCGCGGTCAGTGGTGGCAACTGGCATTGCCGGATGAGGCGGATGCCCAGTCGATGGAAGCGCTGAACTCGCAATACGATGCGGCAAAGCGCGTTCTGGAGGCCCGTTTCGAGGACAAGGTGGAGAAGGTCCGCCGCGGCGACGATCTGCCCCCGGGCGGCATGAAGATGGTCAAGGTCTTCATCGCCGTGAAGCGCAAGCTTCAGCCCGGCGACAAGATGGCCGGCCGTCACGGCAACAAGGGCGTCATCTCCCGCGTGGTGCCAGAGGAGGACATGCCCTTCCTCGCCGACGGGACCCCGGTCGACTTGGTGCTCAACCCGCTGGGCGTGCCAAGCCGGATGAACGTGGGCCAGATCCTCGAGACCCATATGGGCTGGGCCGCCGCCAACCTCGGCAAGATGGTCGACGAGGCGTTGGAGATCTACCGCGTGAAGGGCGACATGACCCCGGTCAAGGAGGCTATGCGCATTGCCTATGGCGAACGGGTCTTCGACGAGGCGACCGGCGACATGAATGAAGAGGAGTTTCTGGAGGCGGCAGACAATGTCCGCACCGGTGTTCCGATCGCGACCCCGGTCTTCGACGGTGCGAAAGAGGCGGATGTCAACGAACACCTGGTGATGGCGGGGCTCGACGAATCCGGCCAGTCGGAGCTGTTCGACGGGCGCACCGGAGAGCGGTTCTCCCGCAAGGTGACCGTCGGCTACAAGTACCTGCTCAAGCTGCACCACCTGGTCGACGACAAGATCCACGCGCGTTCGACCGGCCCCTACAGCCTCGTCACTCAGCAGCCGCTGGGCGGTAAGGCGCAGTTCGGCGGCCAGCGCTTCGGCGAGATGGAGGTCTGGGCGCTGGAAGCCTACGGTGCCGCCTACACCCTGCAGGAGATGCTGACCGTGAAGTCGGACGACGTCGCCGGCCGGACCAAGGTCTACGAGTCGATCGTCAAGGGCGAGGACAATTTCGAAGCCGGTATCCCGGAATCGTTCAACGTTCTCGTCAAGGAAATCCGCTCGCTCGGCCTCAACGTCGAGCTGCAGGACAGCGAGCCGGAGGAGTGAAGTTCTTGATGAACAATCAAGTCGCGGTTGGTGTTTTGGCATTGGCCGCGCTATCGGCAACAAATGCAGGCGCCGACTGCTACGAGCGGTTGGTCGAAGTGCAATGTCATGCGTGGTCTGGCTACGGGGACCAAGCAGTTTTCAGTATCCGGTCTTTCGGGACGTATGATGGACCGTGTGCCCACGGCTGGCCAAAGGAGCTCGCAGATGATGGCCTCTTTAACTTGGAGACACTGTTTCAGAGGCCTATGTCGTGCGACCTCGGCGGGAAGTCAGCCAGTTTCGTACTGACCAAGTACATACCTAGTCGACCTAAAGGAGCATGCGCTGAAGAGCATGCAGCAGCGGAACTCCGCGTTGATGGGAAAACGGTCGTGGGGATCGATCGGCTTCATGGTCATTGCCCGGCAAGCTCTGACCATCTGATTGAAGCGAGTATCTCGACCGTTAAGCATTGCCGCATCGACTATCCGGCGAGTCAGTTGGACAATGCCTCAGTGGAGTGCCGTTCGATCGATATTTTAAACCTTGGATCCGGGCCGAAGCCTGTTGATTCCGAGGAAAGTGTGGGAGCTACCCAATGAACCAAGAGCTGACCAACATCTTCAATCCGATGGAAGCCCCGCGGACGTTCGACGAGATCAAGATCTCGCTGGCGAGCCCGGAGCGGATCCTTTCGTGGTCCTTCGGCGAGATCAAGAAGCCCGAGACGATCAACTACCGGACCTTCAAGCCGGAGCGGGACGGGTTGTTCTGCGCCCGGATCTTTGGCCCGATCAAGGATTACGAGTGCCTCTGCGGCAAGTACAAGCGCATGAAGTATCGCGGGGTGACCTGCGAAAAATGCGGGGTGGAAGTCACGCTGCAGAAAGTGCGCCGCGAGCGCATGGGCCACATCCAATTGGCGGCACCTGTCGCGCATATCTGGTTCCTGAAGTCGCTCCCGTCCCGGATCGGCCTGATGCTGGACATGACGCTGAAGGAGCTGGAGCGGATCCTCTACTTCGAACAGTATGTCGTGGTCGAGCCGGGCATGACCGACCTCACCCACGGCCAGTTGCTCACCGAGGAAGAGTATCTCGACGCCCAGGACAGCTATGGCGAGGACAGCTTCCGCGCCGGGATCGGCGCCGAGGCGATCCGCGAGATGCTGGCGGCGATCGACCTCGAGACCGAGGCCGAGCGTCTGCGCGCGGATCTGGCCGAGGCAACTGGTGAACTGAAGCCGAAGAAGATCATCAAGCGGCTGAAGCTGGTCGAGAACTTCCTCGAGTCCGGCAACCGCCCGGAATGGATGA
>JBCDDC010000016.1:0-117067 GCA_039180675.1 Pseudomonadota bacterium
CGACCAATCATTTGATGGTGCAGGGGGACCCATCGCCCGATGGTCTGAAGCAGCTCAGGATCGGGCTGCGCCGCCTACGATCACTGCTCCGGCTCTTCAAGCGTGAGATTGACCCTGCGCGCGCTGCGTGGCTCAACGCCGAGGCGCGCTGGCTTGCGGCGGAGATCGCGACTGTCAGGGATCTCGATGTCATGCTCGATGACATTCTGCTGCCAGAGCTGGTGCGGCACCCTGACTCGGGTCTTGAGAAGCTGAGAACCGCGTTCGCCCGGCGGCGGCAGGCTGCGCTCAAGCGGCTCCGGCCGCTTCTCGCGGGGGAACGGGCTCAGAGCCTGGTGATCGATGCGATAGCCCTGGCGCAGGTCCCGGCGGCCCGACGGGGCCGTGACCCGGTCATCTGCCGGGCGCCGAAGCTGCTCGAGCGGCGTTGGCGAAAAGTGGTGGCCATGGCCGAGGTTCTGGATGAACTTGACATTGAGCAGCGCCACGAACTGCGCAAGGAGCTTAAGAAGATGCGCTATTCGGTCGAGTATCTCCGCGCTCTCTATCCCGACGAGACACTCAAACCCTTTCTCAAGCTTCTCAAGCGGCTGCAGACAGTCTTTGGCGACCTCAACGATGCTGCCATGGCCGAAATGCTGCTCACTGGAGCAAAAGCGCCGCTGGGCAAGGATATCGAGGCGCAGCGCGCCGCGGGCCGGCTGATCGGTGCCAGATGGGCCATTGCTGATCTGTCTTGGGAACGGGCCGGGCAGTACTGGGCTGATCTAGAGAGTATCGCCCCATTTTGGCGCGCCTCGAAGTCGAAGAAAGAGATGGAACCGCGCCACCATTCCCCAATAGATTGAAGGAGCTGCCAGCCTGCTCGTGCGTATCTGGGGGAGAGATCCGTTTGAAAATCATTCAGGTCACGGACCTTCACTTGGGGGCTGAGCGACCCAAGCCGGGCGACCCGGACCCTATGCTTTCGTTCGATTTGGCACTCGATGACATCGCCATGCGGCACAGCGACGCCGATCTTTTGGTGCTGACCGGCGATTTGTCGGAGCATGGCGAAACGGAATGTTACGAAGCGATCAGAACCCGGATGACGTCGGTGAGGAGCCCGTATGCACTTCTGATCGGGAATCACGATGATCGCGGCAATTTCGCGCGGATTTTCCCCGAACATCTCGACGAGCTAGGCTTCGTGCAGGGCGCACGGGATCTCCCCATCGGCCGTGCAATCTTCCTCGATACGCATCAGCCGGGCCATCACTATGGAACGTTGTGCGAGACGAGGCTCGCTTGGCTACGTCGGGAACTTTCGGCGCATCCGGGACCCTTCTGGATCTTTATGCACCACAATCCTATCCCGACCCATCTGCCATTGATCGATCGGATCATGTTGAACGACCGGGCCAATTTCGCAAACCTGATTGAGGAGTTCGCCCAGAAGATCGCCTACATCTTCCATGGGCATCTGCACCTGCCTATGTCGGGCGCTCTCGCTGGCGTGCCGGTCCATTGCCCACGCGGAACATCTACGGCCGGTTACCCGAATTATGGGGAGGATAGTCTGCTGCCTGCGTCCGGCCTGCCGTCCAGTTACTCGGTTATTATAAGCGACGGGCGGGAGACGACCGTGATGATGGTCGAGTACGGCTGGCAGGGAGCGAACTAGGCTGCTTGCTGCGGCGAGCAGTTTGTATCCGCAGTGAAACAGTGATCTTGAGCGTTAGAAAGACCGGCGCAGCAATTACCGCATTGCGTCCAGCGCGCTGAGGTTCTTCGCGATATCGAGAAAAGCCATCGCTTGCGGGCTCGAAGGGTTGGCCGCCGCAATAGGCGCCCCTTCGTCTCCAGCCAAACGGATCGCCATGTCGAGCGGCACTTCGCCGAGGAACGGTATACCAAGCTTCTCCGCCTCGTTTCGCGCGCCGCCATGGCCGAAGATATGCTCCTCATGTCCGCACTTAGAGCATATATGGGTCGACATGTTCTCGATCAGACCCAGCACCGGTGTTTCTGTCTTATCAAACATGTTCAGCGCCTTGCGGGCATCGAGCAGTGCTATGTCCTGCGGAGTGGAGACAACCACGGCACCAGTGATCTCTGCCTTCTGTGACAGGGTGAGTTGGACATCGCCGGTACCCGGTGGCAGATCGACGAGCAGTACATCCAGCCTGCCCCACTCAACCTGGCCCAGCATCTGCTGCAACGCCCCCATCAGCATGGGGCCACGCCAGATGACCGCCTCGCCTTCCGGCACCATCATGCCGATCGACATCGCCGTCACGCCGTGATTGCGCAGCGGTATGATCCGTGTGCCGTCGGGCGAGGACGGGCGGCCCGTGATGCCCAGCATGCGAGGCTGCGAGGGGCCGTAGACATCGGCATCTAGGAGGCCAACGCGCAATCCTTGCGCGACAAGAGCCACGGCCAGGTTCGCGGACACGGTCGATTTCCCCACGCCACCCTTCCCGGAGGCGATCGCGATGATGCGATCAACGCCGGGGATCCGCTTGTCCGCGGGCTCCGAGGGTGGGCGGCGTGATTTCGTTTGAAGATCCGGAGGCGGGCCTTTGGCGGCGGGTGCCGTCGGCTCCGTCGAATGTGCGGTCAGGATCGCCGTAACCTTGTCTACTCCCGGCAAGGCTTCTACAGCAGCTTGCGCAGCCGCACGCACCGGCTCCATTGCCTGGCCCTTAGCAGGATCGACCTCGATCAAGAAACTCACGTTCCCGCCAGAGACTGTTGGTGCCTTTACCATCTCGGCCGACACGATGTCAGTGCCTTGTGCGGGATCTAGGATTTTGGAGAGCGCAGCGAGGATATCCTCACGGGTGATACTCATTCACCGACCTCGATCTCGCCTTCCACGACATGTTCCACATCGAGTCCTTCGAGCGATATCACCGCGCGGGCCTTGACCGTTCCGGAGGATAGACCTGCCTCTCGGATCGCGGCCTCGATCTTCTGTTGGGAGGTCACGCCAACCTGCTTCAGGAATTTCCGCATCGACATGTTCAGAGCGTCTTCAGACATCGTCTTTCTCCCTAACTGGTCATAGAGGGGAGTGCTGAGACGCGGCGTCTATGTCAAGGAATACCGGGCGCTGCAGATGAAAGTTGCGCCGGTCTCGCTCTTTAGGTCATCCGCTTCCGAATGCCTACCGCGCCGATCGCGGCAAGAGCCCCCATCAGCAGCATCATGGGTGCTGGGAGCGGGACGACAGCAGTGGTGACGAGCGTAAAAGTGACTGAGTCGCCGCCCTCAAGTGCGAAGATAAGAGCGTGGTTGATTGCGAAGTTCTCATCAGCAATGACCGAAAGCGTCTGTCCGCCAGCAAAGTCAGCATCTCCATTCGAGACAATCTTGCTCGCAATCGTCGTGTCGACACTCGGGTCGAGGCTGGAGGAGAGAAAATTGTCTTCTCCCAGAGCCGGGTTGTTGCCCGCGTTGGATGCCGCATAAAACGAAGCGAGCAATGCGAGGCCACCGTCGCCAAAGGTCGCCTCTTCAAGGGTCGTGGTGAACGAGAGCTGGTCGAACTCGGTGATGAAATCAGGTGCTGTCTGGTAAAGCGACAAAAGCGGTAGATCCGTGCCTGCAGGACCAAGGCCGGTCACCACACCTTGGATTGCCGATGTGAACACCCCGTTCTCGACTGACTGGGTTGCGAAGACGGTGATGAGGAAATTCTCGTCAGAAAAACTGAACGCTAGGCTTCCCTCGACGGCGCCAAGTGCATCGGCGACACCGGGAAGGGTCGGGAATTCCGTCGCCAGATCGCCCGCACCCACCTGGTCGCGGCCAACAGCGACCACGCGCTCCGCTTCCGAAAGTCCGGTGCTCACACCGCCCTCAACGATCGTGACGCTCAGAGCGTTCGCACTGAGCGGCAAAAGCGCCAAAGCAAGTGTGGCCGCGATCCAAGACCTAGTCGCCATTTTATACTCCTAAGACCCGGTGACGGTCTCACAAAACCTACTTCAGGGGAAACTCCACCATTCCCAATAGGTTGAGAGTATCACGTGAAAGACCCGTGCAATCAAGCGAGAACACTGCATCGTCAAAATGTTTTCGCATGTGCAACGCAATTCGTCCCAAATCCTGACGCCAAAATGCCCGTTTGCTTCCAGTTTCATCGATATTTCAATTCGAAGTGGAGCGACGTGCCGCCAGTTCGTCTCCGCAGGACAAAGCACGTCTTTTTGGCTCCGCAGCTCTACAGATGATTCTGTCCGCATACGAACGTCTTCGAAGGCCGAAAAACACTTGTCTAGCGACTAGGCGAGAGATATCCCGAAAACGGCTGCGGGTATGATGTAGTGGTAGCCTGTCAGCTTCCCAAGCTGGACGTGCGGGTTCGATTCCCGCTACCCGCTCCATAAAAAAGTCTCATCGTACTTGATGAAGATACCAGCCTGAGTCCCGAGGCACTTACCCTCGATTGCACAAAGGATCTTCGAGAGTTGCTCGTACATGCGAAGATATTCCTCGCGGCAACCCTTCCCCGAACCTTTAAAAAGACTGGTAAATGCGATGCTCGGGGTAATCCGAGCGAAGTTCAACTCTCGAATGGAAGTAAACATCTTAAGAGACAAGACTTGGCGCCAGATCTTGAGATAAGGCCCTCCTCTCTGCATGTTTGGGACGCAAAGCGCATGCCCGCGGCGACCTATTTGCCGCGCCCGAAACGAATTGTGCCTTGAGGCCCGGTCCTATTGACTCGCTCTCACCATACTGCTTCAGTGTAAGGTAAAGTTGACACATGGTGGCTCGGCTCTCGTTTTTTGCCACTGGTGTCGTGATGGGTCGTAAATGTGCGCAATGGGAGCGCTTGTCGGAAATGACAGTGCAGCAATCCATCGAGCCTTTGGCCAACGTGACCGAAATCGCGCTCAATAAGTATGAGGAAATGCCCATAAAGGTGGATGCAATCGCGCGCAGCACCAAGCAGAGTGTAGCAGCGATCAAATCTACCGAACAGTATCTCGAACTCACGTACGGTTACTGGCCGGCCTATGCGGTCGTTTTGCCGACACGGATGCCTGACCCGGTGCGAAAACTGGGCGGCGAATTGCACCGTGGCAAGTGTATCCGCGTCGGCGAATTCGGCGTTGTGGCACCCGGCCGGCCTAGTCATTGGGCAACCTCCAAGGGCGGCGTGTTCGAGACAATAAAACTCGTATTTCCTGACCAACTCGTCCAGGAAACCGCTGAGCGCGCCTTTGGCGCGACATCGGAGCGCGTCGAACTGCTCGATCTTCACAATGGTGTCGATCCTCTGATCTTGCAGCTGATGCGTCAGATAGGCCAGGAGCTCACGTCCGATGACGGGCTTTCGGACCTTTATCTGGAAAGCGCGACGCAACTGGTGGTTCAGCATCTGCTTCGCCACCACTCGACGCTGACGCGCCCGCGTGAGCAGGTCGGCCCGAAACTGACGCGGCGGTCGCTCGACCGGGCACTCGAATACATCGAGGCAAATCTCGGCGAGGATGTTTCACTGACCGCGATCGCCAGCGCCGCCTGTGTCAGCCCGCATCACTTCCTGCGCGCGTTCAAGGAAGCGATGGGCGACACCCCGCATCGCTACGTGGTTTTCCGCCGGGTCGAGCTCTGCCGTGAGCTGCTGACAACGACGGATCAGCCCATATCCGAAATCGCCTATACTTGCGGTTTCTCGAGCCAGGCGCACATGACCACCACGTTCCGCCGCAGCACCGGTACAACCCCCGCGACTTACCGCAGAAGCTTCGGCGCCTAAACTCAACACATCAGCGCACCTGCCCTGCCAAACGGTTGTGAACCGGGCCACCCACCTTTCCAGAACCCAAAAGTCCTGCCACTCATTGATCGCGCGCCAGACCACCGCAGGCCATCCGCTAGCACCCCAATCTGGATCGATCAGGTGGGGCAGGTCATCGTTGTCGGCTTCGCCGAACTTCACCTTGACCGATCAAAGTTCGCTCTCGAGAGCGCGCCCGCAATGTCGAGCATGCTTCCCGAAAGGCAGCTTGGGCCGTGGACGCAGAGCAGCGAATGACCGCTTCTCTAATTGGGCGTTTGGGTCAAGCTCGTTTTCCTTCGTCGTTTGGGATCGTTGGTCGTGATCCGGGTCACGCTTCTCTTCGCAGTCTGTTTGATACCGCATGGGGCATCGCTGCACGCATGTGTCGGATTGGTTTTTGAGAGCCTCGCTTTGAGACGCGCTTGATGGCGCAGCAGACATTTTCGGCTTCATCCACGAACCTCGTCCGGTGAGGACGATCCCATCCAGATTGATGCTGGGCGTTTAGTTCATGTTGTGCCCGCCACCACTCCTGGGCGGAACTCGGTGCCGTCAGCCCACGTGCGATGGGGCAGGACCGCCAACTTGCGAGCAACAGCCACGACTCCGCGGCGGCGTCCTTTGGTGCGCGTCAGGCGTGCACCCCATGACTTGATCTGCGATCCAGTTCAAGGAAGTGTTGATACAGCACCAGTCGAGCGTCGAGCAGCGGGAGCATGGCATGAGCCAGGACCTCATCCCTCTCGATCATTGGTCGGATGACGCTGTCGAAGCTGCCATGCTTTACTGTGTTGGGCAGGCGGATGCCGAAGATCTGCAACAAACCACGCACTTCGTTGACCAGGTCAATCGTCCTGCTCAGCAAAGCCTTCCAAGTGCTCATTAAGGCGCGAACACTATGCGCCTCCCGGTTCTTCAAATGAACGGGCTGAACCAACCCGTGCGCAAGATCTCGGGAATGCCGCGGGCATCGTTCCGGTCCGTCTTCTTACGCAATGCTGGCAGCGCGGCATTTATCTCCGCACCTTCCGCATCAGTGGCGCGCTGGCCACGAAAGCAACCTGTTCTCGCGCTTTCGAGGACATTCGGGCCAGCCTCGACCGGGCCGAAGCCAGGGTTTCGCTGGCAATCATCCATGTGGTAGGCCTCCGATTGGCCTCTGGCAATAATTCAGCCGAAGAGAAATGCCGACCGCGAGTCAAACAAAGTGCTTTGCCAGACTGGCGCCTACCGCGACGACGGCGCCAAAAGGGTTGATCTCGGAGTCGGTCACCGTAACCTAGTAGTCACGCGCGTCGATAGGGCGGCCTTAAGTACCTTTCGCGCGCCTTGGAGCACAGGTCGTGAATGAGCCCCCCTTCGGTTTGAGCGGCGCCCGCTTTGAGCTGTTGGAACGGCTCGAGGGGGATCACTTTTGGTTCGGTCCGCGGCGCAAACTCACCCTTGGGCTTCTGCAACAGGAAGTCCCGGCCAGAGCCGCGCTCTTGCTGGATCTTGGGTGCGGCCCTGGGGGCGAACTCGCTCAATGGGAAGCCTTTGCCCAAAAGGTCATTGGCATCGATCAGCACATTACGCGCGAGCCGGCGCACTCAAAAGATGAGCCCTGCGTCTTGCAGGGTGATGTGACGTGCGTGCCTCTAGAGGCGGAAAGCTCTGATATCGTTTTGCTCTTGGACGTTCTGGAGCACACGGACGATAGAGCAGCACTTTGTGAGGCACACCGCGTCTTGAAGCCTGGCGGCGTGGTTTTGGTCTCGGTTCCCGCGCATCCATGGCTTTGGAGCGCCCGTGACACGGGGGCTTCCCACCTGCGCAGGTATACGCGCAGCACGCTCAAGGCGCGGTTGGAAGAGGCTGGTTTTTTCACCACGCGGATCTTGCCCTATCAGTTCTTTCTATTCCCGCTGGTCGTCGTGTCACGCTTGCTGGGCAAGCGGGCATCGCTGCCTCGGGACCTCGAAGACCATCCGCCTGCTTTCGTGAACGCGCTCTTTTCCTGGGTGAATCGTTGCGAAGTGCAGTTGACATTGAGGGGTGTTCCGGTGCCAACGGGGTCTAGCTTTTTTGCTGTCGCCCGAAAGCCGCAGGATTAAATTCGCCCGTGAAGCGTTTCGATTTTCTTCTGTTCCACCGTACGCTGGAACAAAGTGAGGCCTGCCGGGACGCCGGTGTGGATGGCATTATCCTAGACCTCGAACTGCACGGGAAAGAACAGAGGCAGCTAGGCTTTGACACGGAGATAAATACTCATCAGCTCGACGATATCAGCAGCGTTAAAACCCATGTCGGTGGACCGGTTCTGTGTCGGGTGAACGGGCCCAGCCCCGCCACACCGCAAGAGATTGACGCTGTGCTGGCCGCTGGGGCTGACGAGGTGATCGTACCGATGATCCGGTCGCTTCAGGACGCGCGATTGGCCGTCGATGCGGTTGCGGGGCGTGCGCGCGTTACACTGATGATCGAGACGGCTGAAGCGCTCGGCATCGTAGAGGGTTTGTGCGCGCTGCCCGTCGACCGCATTTACGTGGGCCTCAATGATCTTCAGATCAGCTGTGGGCACGCCTCGATATTCTCTCCGCTCGCCAACACCGCGCTCGGGAGGGTTAGAACGAGCGCGGGTGGGCTGTCTTTTGGCTTTGGGGGGCTCACTGTGCCGCACCGCGGGCATCCGCTTCCAGCGCGTCACCTCTATGGCGCGATGGCGCGCCTTGGCTGTGATTTCTCGTTCTTGAGGAGATCGTTTTATCGGGATGTCGATGCCGCAGATTACCAGGGTGCCGTAGATGCAATGCGCCGCGAGATGGTGCGCGCTCAGTCGCGGGTCCCCGCGGAGGTGGAGTCGGATTATCTAAGTCTGAAGCAGGCCGTTGCGCATATGGAGGCGGCGCATGACGCCCCTTGAGTTCGAGGGAAAGCGGGTGCTGGTGACAGGCAGCAATGGCTTTATCGGTGCTCACCTGGTCCAACGCTTGCTGGCATTGCAGGCCGATGTCGTGGGCACGGTCAGCCCGGGCTCGGATGGCTGTCGGCTGGAGGCGTTAGACGCTCATCCGCGCGTGCTGGAATGCGACCTGTCCTCGAACGACCATGTCGCCCGCTGCCTGAGTGATTTCAGGCCGCACTACGTGTTTCATCTGGGCGTCGAGCGCGACCAGGCCGTTCTGCGAGCGGCCGAGGCGAGCGGGTCCTCCGCCATCAAGGGCCAAGCGGTCATGGAAGCCGTGGCGTCATCGGATTTGCGCCGGTTCCTCTCCCTCGGGTCCTCGCTCGAAGTGGCCTTTGGGCTCGATGGCAAGCTGCACACGTTCCATGGACGAGCAAAAGCGCGCGAGTGGCAGGACCTGCAGACGCTGTCGGAGCGGATCGGCGCACCCTATTCCCATGCCCGCACGCATTATGTGTACGGTCCGCTGCAGCCACGGTCCAAGTTGATCCCAACCGCGCTGGCGGCGGCGATCGAAGGGCGCACGCTGTCGTTGACGGGGAGCCACGTGCGCAAGCGCTTTGTTTTTGTGCTGGACGTGGTGGATGGACTGCTAGCGCTCGCCGCTTCTCCTTCTCCCATCTCCCGGGCCACCTGGTTCACGAGCGATACAGAGGTCTCGAACCGGGACGTCGTGGAGCGGATTTCCGCCATCACCGGCCGCCCCATCAAGGTCGCTCCTGAGGAGTTCGGAGAGCGGGATTTTGACTGCCAACACTGGCCCTTGGATGCCGACGAGCACGGTCTTGCGGGCTGGGCCGCCGCGACGCCGCTCGATGCCGGCCTGACGGCCTGTTACGAATGGATGTGCCACAATGAAGTGTGAAGTGCTCACCATTGTCGCGCCGGTCTACAATAATGCGTCCTCGTTGGAGGCCCTGCGGGACCGGGTGAAGACGGCCACCTCAGGGCTCGCTTGCGAGGTTCGGTTTGTCTTCGTGGATGACGCAAGTGTTGACGCCTCCGCCGAGGTGCTTTCACGCATGGAGGGGCACGAGGTCACCGTCTTTCGACATGACACTAATGTCGGACAGGCCGAAAGCACACGAGACGGTCTCAAGCTCGCCACCGGCGACGTGATCGTGGTCATGGATGCAGATCTCCAAGATCCGCCAGAAGCGGTCCCGAGTCTCGTGAAAGAACTTTCCGCAGAAAATCTGGACGCCGTCTTTGCCGGGCGCATCGGGCAGTACCAATCGGGACTGCGGATGCTGGCGTCCAAAATCTACCGCGCCATTTTGATGCGTATGACCGATCTGCCGCCCGGTGCAGGGGGGTTCGTCGCCATGACGGGCGCTGTGGCGAACGACTTGGCTACCCACCGGGCCGAGCGCTTTTATCTGGTAGGATTGCTGGGATGCCGTGGGTATCGGCTCGGCGCCGTTCCGGTTCAGCGCGATTACCGTGCGGCTGGGCAAAGCGGCTATTCCTTCGCCAAACGGCTCAAGCTCGGCCTGTCGAACTTGGCCGTGGTCTTTCGAGAGAGGAAAAGAACGGATGGCTGATGACACCGACTTGAAAGACTACAATACCCTTCAGCGCCAGTACTATGAAAACAGACCGCTCGCCCACAATCACCGAATGGTGCTGCGACGCTCTCCTTACGTGCTCAATCATGTGGATCACATGATCGAGCTGGGCCAACTTGATCCGAGCCACCGGATCCTGGACATCGGCTGCGGCATGGGCAAATTTACGATCCCGCTGCAGGAAAGAGGGTTTGCGGTCGAAGGGTTTGATCTTTCTCCCAAGCTGCTTGAAGCGCTGCGCGCTGAGAATGCTAACACTCCCACAGTTGTAGGCGACCTACACGACATCGCGCCCGAACTGCAGGGCCAATATGACCGGGTTGTGGGTTTTTTCATGCTCCACCATCTGCATGACCTCGGCCTTGCCTTTCGCCAGATCGCCAAGCTCGTGAAGCCCGGAGGGCGTGTCAGCTTCATCGAACCAAATCCCAACTGCCCCCTCTTTTGGATACAGATCACCGCCATGCCCACCATGTCTTGGAAAGCGGAAAAAGGGATTTTCAATCTCACCCGAGGCAATCTACGCCGTTTGATGACCCAAGCAGGCTTCGAGGCGCCGGACATTTCGCAGTACGGCATCCTGCCGCCCTTCCTGCGCAACAGGCCTGGAGCAGCGCAGGTGGAAGCCGGATTCGATAAGGTGGCACCTCTAAGGCCCATCGCGGCCTTCCGGCGTATCTCCGCGCGACTGGCCTGAAGTGTTTTCCCTCGAGTTCGTGCTGGTCTTTTGGATGCCCATCCTTTTGGTCAGTGCGACCACGCTCCCTTTCCTGCGCGTGGGCCTCGATTTGGCCGACGAGGGCTATCTTGTGTACGGGACGCAGTGCCTGCTGAGAGGGCAGACCCCCATCCGGGATTTCCGGGCCTATGATCCGGGGCGGTACTACTGGATGGCGCTTTTTGCGCTGCGTCATAGGGCAACCTACATGACAGTCCGCCGCGCCAACGTCGTCATCCAGACGCTATCCTTGATGGCCCTTTCGGCGGCGGTCTGGTGGGCTACGGGCAACCCTTGGATCACGACTTTAAGCTCCGCGCTCGCACTGATCTGGCTTCAGCCCCGCCACAAACAGGTGGACAATTTCTTCATAATCCTGGGCCTCGCATTGCTGGCTCAGCTCAGCCCCGCCTCTGAGCCGGGCGCGTTCTTCGCCATGGGGCTTAGTCTCGGGGTTTCGTCGTTTTTCGGGCTCAACACGTTCGCGTATCTCGTAGGTGCCTTTGCACTTTATGCGGCTCTGTTTCTCGGGCTTCCTTCGGGGTCTGATGTGAGGGCATTGGCGCTCGGCGTCTTTGTGGGTGCGACCCCAGTCATCTTGCTTTGCCTTTGCGCATGGGATTACGCCCGAAGCTACTTTGACCGCAAAGTCCTGGTTCTGGCCAAGCGCGGCACGACGAACCTGAATCTGCCCCACCCATGGATCTGGACACCGCCTCAAACGGGTTTTTTGAGGCAAAGCCCTGGACAGCGACTGGCGCTGAGAGTGCTCTTTACAGCTTTGCCCATAATCTTTGCGGTCGGCCTGGTGCTACACGGATTGCGCCCCGGCCAAGATCTTTCGTCGGCCGACAGGCTGGCCTTGGCGGCGTGCTCCTTGGGGATCATGACCTTCTATCACGCTCTCTCCAGGGCAGATCTCGGCCACATCTACCTGCCCACGCTCTCGCTGATTGCTCTTGTGGGAGCGGGGGGCGTCGCTGTCCTCGGGCCCACAATGACAGTCGTCCTTCTTGCGTTCCTGATAGCCGGATCGGTCTGGTTGGTCTGGGATCGCCCTTTTCAGCCACTCGGGTACTTCAGGATCAAGGACTCATGGATCCCCTGCGATACGCCCCAGGGGTGCTTTCTCTTGCAGCCGCCTGAGGCCGCTCAAATGAAGGGATGGGGCGCAGTAATCGAGGCGGAAACCCAGCCCGGCGCACCGATCCTGACCGTGCCCGTCCTGGTGGGGTTGTGTGCTCTCTACGAGCGTCGGCACGCCGCTTTCGACACGTTCCCTATTTACCCATCATCGCCAGGCGCCCGGGCGCAGATGCTTGAGGACATCACCTTGAGCCGACCAGCGGTCGCCATCGTCAGCCAAGTCGCCTTGGACGGTCGCCAGGACCTCGTCTTCTCGAACAATTACCCCAATGTGGCACGGTACCTGGCGGAGACCTTCGGGCACCAAGAGAAGATCGGCAACTCGACGGTCTTCACCACGCCGCGCGCAGACCAACGCTCGCCGAGAACGATGCCATGAACGCTTCGCGTCAGGGAGACATCGCCTTATCGCAATCGCCCCGGAGCGTCGGGTTGCCCCTGCCCCTGTCCCTTCTCCTTTGCCGCACGATCCGTACTCAAAGGAACGGACGGAAAGTGCATGTCCAATTGGACCCTTGGCCACAAGGCTCCAACCACTCCGAAATGATCGGATCAGCCGCCCGGAGATCATCGAACGCCCAACCTCTGGTTCGAGACATGTATCTTTTGATACTGGCTTGAAACCTGTGCGGTCCGCCTGGCGAACGTTCAGGCAAGATGTCGTGTCGGATAGCATGCGGATAATCCAGCCGTTGATGCCCTTGGGAAGGACAATCGCTTTCTGCGCGATGCTGACTTGCTCGAGTTCAGGTGGGTGCAGTCTTCCACAAAGTTGTTCGCCAGCGTCACTCGGACTGCTGGCGTGACATTGGCTCACTCAAGACCTGGTTGCTTCGTGCTGGCCGCAGCCGGACGCGAGAGCCGTCGTGGAGTCAAAGTCGGCACTTCTTTTGCTGTCGCCTTGGTACCTTCAGCCCTTCACGCCGCCGCGCACCATCGGCGCTCGAACCCGTGGCGCGACCGGCAACAACCCTCCGATCGCGCCGATGAAATGCTTGGGAGAGGCGGAAACGCCCTGAGCACAACCCCCGGAAAATTCTCCAACAGGGATGCCCGAACAAGAGAAGCTGGTCACAAGGTTCAGAACGAGAGGCGGGGTCGGGGATGGAGGAGCGTTAATATGTGCTCGGACCTCTGGTTTGACCTATAGAGCGGATTTCAATCGCACACATTCTTAAGGGCAGTTCCTCTGTAAAAAGATGCTGCTCGGAACAGGCTTGCAAACGACTGTCTGCGGAAAGAGCGTACATCGATCCGCTACATTGTGCTGTCCGGGCCTTACATCTGAGTAGTTTCGACAAGGTGGGCTCGAAGCT
Source organism: Pseudomonadota bacterium (assembly GCA_039180675.1). Lineage (GTDB taxonomy): Bacteria > Pseudomonadota > Alphaproteobacteria > Rhodobacterales > Rhodobacteraceae > Thermohalobaculum. The sequence continues at coordinate 13,472 of JBCDDC010000016.1, forward strand.
TGGCGAAGGACTGCGATCGACATAGCTCGGCGTCGTAGACGAGATAATAGCCAAACCCGTCGCGTCGTCGCGGTTCGCCCACGCATACCAGATCTCCAGCGGCGATGAGGTCGGCTTCGATGCCAAAGGTTCCGATGCTGACGCCTTCGCCTGCCAAGACCATATCAAGCATGGTGGGATAACTCTGAACCTCCAGGAAGTACTCGGGCTGTGGCAACGGCTCGCCGCCCATTTCGTACCATGTGCGCCAACTCATCCAGCCGATACCGTTTGGATCGCCATGGTCGAGCATCTGTTTTGTCTGCACCGTCCTCGCCAGGTTTTCCGGATCGAACTTTGGATTGCGTTCAAAGAAAGATGGCGAGGCGATGATCTGGCACTGCTCCTCGAACAAAAGGTCCGCTTCGTTGATGCCGAAATCTCCGTCGCCGAAACGGATGGAGAGATCGACGTCCGGCTGATCGAACGCGCGATAATCATCGGATGTCACCACATTGATGTCGGTCTTCGCCGCCGCGCGCATTCTGCCGATCCGCGGCATCACCCACAGATGCGCGACGCCAAAAGAAGCCCCTATCACCAACTCACGCCTTTCGACGCGACGGAGGCCGCGCAAGCCCAACTCCAATCGGTCATACGCGGCGGTCGAAAGCTCCGACAGAAGTCGTCCGTTCTCGGTGAGCTCTAGGATGTTCCCGCGCCTTGTGAAGAGAGGCGCGCCAACCCAATCCTCGACTTTCGCGATATGACGCGTAACAGCCGGCTGCGCGATCGACAGCTCTTCCGCAGCGCGTGTGAAACTGCAATGACGCGCAGCCGCTTCGAACACCAAGAGCGCATTCAGAGGGGGAAGCCGTCGTCTCATCCAAAGACCCGTTCAATAACTTTTCGGCATTGAACCATGCCCCTTTTTCGGATCGCGATAAAGCTTTGCATAAGGCAAGGTTGGTCGCGAGGCTTTCGGGAGGCGAAGATGGAGCATGTGAAGTTCATCGCCATGAAGGACGGCGACAAGGCCGATTGTGACTTCCTGACGGCCCAAGATATCGAACATGCGAAGGGCGCGGCGGATCGCCTGTTGAGAGCCTTGGTCGAACTCGACGACGTGCTCTCGGGCTATCAGGTGACCCGCCTAGGGCACTCCTTGCAATCCGCGACACGCGCCTGGCGGGACGGCGCCGATGTCGATTGGATCGTTGCCGCGCTGCTGCATGATATCGGCGACATCTTCGCGCCCTACAATCATGATGAATATGCGGCGTCGATCCTCAGACCCTTCGTGCGCGAGCAATGCGCCTGGTGTGTCGAGGTTCATGGCGAGTTTCAGCAGCTCTACTACGGTGAATATACGGGCGCCGATCCGAACAAACGCGACCAGCATCGCGCCAACCCGTATTTTGAAGACTGCGCGGCGTTCTGCGAGCGCTGGGATCAGTCAAGTTTCGACCCACAATACCCTAACCTTCCAGTTGCGTTCTTCGCGCCCATGGTGCGGGAGATGTTCGCGCGCAACGCCTATTCCCCATCGGTGATCCGGGTCGGAGCGCGAGAGCCTCTGGTCGACAAGGCGATCGCGGCAACGCGTGCAGCCGCATGAAGCAGCCGAATGGAGAACGTGGACATGTCCCGACATAGCTCAGACATCCGGAGTTCGGGCGCATCTGCTCAGAACCTCCGGGCCCTCCACGCCGACTACTACGTCAGCGAGGAGGTGTTCGCGGAGGAGAAGGAGAAGCTTTTCTTCAAGGCGTGGCAATACGCCTGCCATGTGAGTGAGCTGGCCGAACCCGGTGACTATGTCGCCACAAGCGTTCTCGGACAGAACGTCTTCGTGACACTCGACCATGACGGCGAGATCCGAGGCTATCGAAACATCTGTCCGCATCGCGGTCACAAGCTGGTGGAAGGCGCCGGGCGAAAACGCGTCATCGTCTGTCCCTATCACCACTGGAGCTTCTCCCTGGACGGGTCGCTCCGCAGCATGCGGACAAGCAAGGCAAGCGCGGCGCCCGCCCGCGCTGAGGTTTGCCTTATGACGGTCCGCGTCGATCGTCTGCTCGATTTCGTGTTCGTCAATCTGGACGACGACGCGCCGCCGATCGCGGAAGTATGGCCGGGAGTGGAGGATCAGATCCGGGAGATCTGTCCCGAGGTTGATGGCTATGTGTTGAGCGGAACCGCGGCGGCGATCCACGAGGTCGATGTCGCCGCGAACTGGAAGATCCAGATCGATAATTATCTGGAATGCCAGCACTGCCGCCATGGGCACGTGTCCTTCGCTGACATCCTCGACATAAACCGGCAAACCTACTCGCTGACGAAGAATGCCGCATATAACTTCATTCCCGGATCAGGGAAGGCCGAAAATCTCGCCTATCCGCTCGATCTTGAGCATGACAAGCAAGACCTGCATTTCTGGTTTCTCTTCCCCAATGTCGGCATCTCGCAGTTCGCCGGCCCCGGCAATCTCAGCCTGTTTCAATGGAACCCAATCGGCACGGATCGTGGCCATCGGTTGAGCGTCAACCTGGAACCGGCGGAGCCGACCGATCCCGGGATGCGCGACAGGCAAGAGAAGCGCATGATCTGGGGGCGCGACGTCCTTCAGCCAGAAGACATCTCTTTCCTGTTGTCCGTGCAGGAGGGAATGTCGCAGCACGCGTTCGATCAGGGCTGGTACATCGTCGATTTCGAGAATCTCGAGTTCTCCGAAGCGATGATGCGCCACTTCCACGACACCTATCTTGAGCATATGGGCCGGTCGAAGGCATCGTCGCCTCTGGCCGCTGAATGACATCTTCCCGGCCACTTACGGGCGTCAGGGTCCTCGATTTCGGGCAGTACCTGGCCGGGCCGCTCACCGGCATGATGCTGGCCGACATGGGGGCGGAGGTGATCCGCATCGACCCGCCTGGCGGACCCAAGTGGCGCGATCCGGCTTTCGATATGCTTTCGCGCGGCAAGCGGACCCTGCGGGTCGATCTGAAGACCCACGAAGGGCGCGAGACGGTCATCGAGCTCGCGAAACGCGCCGACGCCGTCATCGAGAACTTCCGGCCGGGCGTGATGGGCCGTCTCGGCGTCGGCGCTGACGCGTTGCGCTCGGCAAACCCGAACCTGATTTATCTATCAATGCCCGGTTTTGCCTCAACCGATCCGGAACTGTCCGGCATCGCCGCGTGGGAGGCGATTGTCGCCGCCCGCACGGGACAGTTCACCGACATGGGGCTGAATCGTCGGCTGATGGGCATAAAGGCTTCGTTCTCGCCTCTAGGTCTCGCTTCGGCTTACGCAGCGACCTTCGGCGCCATGTCAGTCCTCTTCGCGCTCCACTCGCGCGATAGGACAGGAGGCGACCATGTCGAAGTCCCGCTCGCCTCGGCGCTCTTCGAAGGCCTCGTGTACAACCACGAACGGATTGAGGGTTATCCCGACCGTTACAAGTCTCCGCGAGAACTGGAGCTAGATCGACGCGCCGCGGCTGGCGAGCCATGCGACCTCGTGTTCAAGGAGCTTTCCGAGTTTCTCGACCCGTTCTACCGAACTTACACATGCAAGGATGGCCGCGGTTTCTATGTCGTCTCGGGAAGCATCGCCGCGCATCCCGCGCGCGTTCTCAAGACGCTCGGCCTCGACGAACTGCTCGCGGATCTGCCGTCGTTTGACCCGTATCTCGATACAGCCGATTGGCCGGACGAATGGACGCTCAGCAACTATCCGGTAGGTGCGCGCGATCGTGCCCGCATCGCGCAGGCGATGAAGGCGGCGTTTCTGACAAAAACTGCGCCGGAGTGGGACGAGCTCTTTGGCGCGGCGAAAGCCCCAGCCACCGCGCAGCGAACGACCGAAGAGTGGCTTCACGATCCGCACGCGCTGTCCTCCGGACTCATCCTTTCGGTCAAAGATCCAATTCGCGGAACGATGCGGCAGATGGGTAATGTCGCATGGGTAGCGGGGGATGAGGCGGCGACGGAGAAGGTGGTGCCTCTCCCACTTTTCGAGAAAGATCTCGCCGCGCTACGCTCCGAGGCTCCGCGAGATCAGGCCCAAGGCGCAGAGCGTGGTGGGTGGCTCGACGGTTTCCAGGTACTCGACCTCACCAATGTGATCGCTGGGCCGACCATCGGCTCGACGCTCGCCCGTTTCGGCGCGCAGGTCACACATGTGCAGCCGGCCCGACCTTCCGTCGACCCGTGGAACGCCGTCGTCTTTGGCCTGCAGGCCAACCGCGGCAAGGAGAGCATTCTTCTCGATCTGAAGTCGCGAGACGGGAAAGAGGCGCTGAACCGTCTGATCCGCAAAGCCGACATCGTAACACTGAACGCGACGGACGAGCAGCGTGACGCCTTGGACTTCTCTACGGAGGCCCTCAAGGCGCAGAACCCTGCCGCCATACTCGTGCAACTCGACGCCTTCGGAGGTCCGATGCGCGGGCCGAAATCCGACCATCTCGGATATGATGATCTCGCCCAGGCGGCTACCGGCGTCATGGTTCGGTTCGGCGGCGGCATGGAGATGCCAGAGGAGCACGCCCATGCCGGAACGATCGACGTTCTTGCTGGTTTGACCGCTTGCGTCGCGCTCGGGGGCGCTCTGATCCAGAAAGACCGAACCGGCGAGGCAGCCATAGCGCGTTCGTCGCTCGCAGCGGCCGGAGGCATGATTCAGGCGCAGTTCATGTACGACTTCGAAGGCCGCTCACCGTTCGACGAGCCATCCGGCCGCAACGCGCTCGGGTGGAGTGCATTCTATCGCTGCTACGAAGCGTCCGATGGCTGGTTCTTCCTCGCCGCGCCGACGGATCGGCAACACTACCTGACCTCAGTTCCGGAACTCGCAGACCTGGCGTCCTCGCCTGAGCCAACGCTCGCTCGAGAACTGGCCGCTCGTTTCGCGACGAGGCCGGTACAATACTGGATAGACGCTCTCAACACAGGTGCGACGGCGGCAGTCTCTCTCGCATCGATGCTGGAGACCCGCGATGAAGCGCTGCAGGTGGAAAGCGACGGGCCGCCGGACATCACCAGGGAGACTTATCGCGCCGTCCGGCACGACACGCATCCAATGGGACGATGGTGCGATCTTGCCGCGCCGAACGCCATCCGCCCAAGATCGGCCGTGATCACGATACCCGGGCACGCTCAGAAATACGGTGCGCAGACAACGTCCATTCTTAAAAGGATTGGATTCGAACCGGAAGAAGTAGACGAAATGCTCTCCTCAGGGGCGGCAAGCGAGAGCTGGTCGCGAAGATTTCTACCGAGCTAGAATTGTTCACCCGAAACGGAACCAGGTGAGTATCTTCCGACTCTCGCCTGGACGGTGCACGCAGGCTTCGTCGAAAAAGCCGGTTCGTTCGACCAGCAGCAATGTCCAGCATGGACCCAAAACATCCATGCTCCTCGAATTGTATCCTATGCGAACCCCAGCCTGCGAAGTTCTTTCCGCGCGCGTCCCGATACGGTCTTCCTCGGATCAACGGAAAGCCGCCTTAGATGCGGCTCGACCCAGTCTTTAAGACCGTCATCTCTTGTCGCCCAAGCCGAGAGCGTCTCCATTGTCGATTTGAGAACGATCCAGTCGTCATGCCGGGCAAGATTGCGCTTCATGATGCGCGTAGCCGCGCCGCGTTGCGCGTCGCTCATTTCGGCTCCCAGCCGAAGAAAGAGCTGAGCGAGGGTCCACTGAGCGGACGCTTGGTCCAATTCGCCAATCTCGGCGATGAAACGATCGACAAGAGGAACAAGCACGGCCCTGTTTTCCTTTTCGACCCGTTTCATAGCATTCGAGGTGCGCAAACGAACCACGGGATCCCGGCTTCGGTAACAGGAGAAGAGCTCTTCGATGCGGCTTGGATCAGCAAGGACGAGGCCTACGACCTCCACCGTTCGGCCAAGCGAGTTTGGGTGGCCACCTGTCAGCATTTCCTCGAAGATTTCACTCATGTTTCCGACTAAGCATTCGATTTCTTCCATCTCAGATTAAACGCCTTGGCAAACGCGAAGCCATAGAGGATGGGGCAGCTCGGTGCTGGGTCGTTGAGTTCTGCTGAACATCGTGAAGAGAGGTGGCTCAAAGACACTGATCGTTGCCACCCAGATGCTCCGGAAGGGAATTGAGCGGACCCGGTCAATCCGGGGACTCAATGCTGTTTCTGTCAAATAGCGCAGCGGCGGAGGTCTAGTGCTGCTTATCTGATTGCAGTGATGGAGGTTTCAGGTGGAGGCGCTGCGAACCAGTCCTTGCCTGGAATGGCGGAGAAGAGCTCTCTCGTGTATGCGTGTTCCTGGGTCTCGAATACCGAGGCGGTTGGACCAATCTCGACAACCTCTCCCTTGCGCATGACGGCGATCCGATCGCAGACCTGGGCCGCGACGCGCAAGTCATGGGTGATGAAGATCATCGACAGATTCATTCGGTCGCGAATCTCGTCCAGGAGCATCAGGATCTGTGCTTGGATAGAGACGTCGAGGGCCGAGACAGGCTCATCGGCGACAAGGATTTCCGGCTCGAGCGCCAAGGCCCTGGCAATCCCGATGCGCTGGCGCTGGCCGCCTGAGAACTCATGGGGAAACCGGTTGTAGGCGCCTGCATCGAGGCCAACGGTCTCCAACAGGTCCATCGCGCGCTTGCGCGCCTCATCGGCAGAAGCGCCCTGAAGCATCGGGCCCTGGGCAATAATCTTCCCGACCTTGGCTCTCGGGTTCAGCGAGGCGAAAGGATCCTGGAATACCATCTGAATTTTAGAGCGGAACGGGCGCATCGCGGCGCGGCCGAGCGGGCGTATATCAACATCACCGAGCATGATCTGGCCTGCCTCGGCATCGTTCAGGCGAACGATGCAACGTGCCACGGTGGATTTACCTGAACCTGACTCTCCGACGATGCCCAGGGTCTCCCCCCGGGCAAGGTCGAAGGTCACATCCTTCGCGGCATGAACGACGCGCGGCTTCCCACCCAGAAAGCCGCCCCCCGAACGATAGGTCTTTTCGAGCTTTTTGACCCTTAGGACCAGCTCCTGCGCTCGGGCGCGGGCCGGGCGCGGCGACAAGCTTGGGACCGCGCCGATGAGTGACTGGGTGTAAGCATGCTGAGGACGGTGCAGCACATCGTGGACCGACCCCGTCTCAACCACCAAACCGTTCTGCATCACTGCAACGCGATCCGCGATATCGGCGACGACGCCAAAGTCATGGGTGATGAACAATACGCCTGTGCCGTGTTCCGCTTGCATTTCCTTGATCAGCTCGAGGATCCGGGCCTGTGTCGTCACATCAAGCGCCGTCGTCGGTTCATCCGCGATCAGGATCTTTGGATCGAGTGCGAGAGCCATCGCGATCATCGCGCGTTGGCGCTGCCCACCCGAGAGTTCATGTGGATAGGCTTTGAGCGCTTGCTCCGGGTCGGGAATGTGCACATCGTTCAGGAGCGCAAGCGCATGCTCCTGGCGCTCCTTAGCGGGCATCTTGCCGTGAAAACGGAACACCTCATCGATCTGCACGCCTATCGTGAGGACGGGATTCAGGGCGGTCATAGGCTCCTGAAAGATCATCGAAATCTCGGAGCCGCGGATCTGACGCATCCGGGCGTCGCTGGCAGCGGCGAGGTCTTCACCTTGGAAGTTCACCGCACCTTGGGCGATATGGACGTGAGGGCGCGGCAAAAGCCCCATGACGGCGCGGGCTGTGAGCGACTTGCCTGATCCGGATTCGCCGACGATGCATAGGATCTCGTTTTCTTCGAGAATGAGATTGGCCTTTTCGACAGCATAAGGGCGCTGCCCCCCGGCCGGGAGCGCGATATGGAGATCGTCGACTTCCAGGAGATTGGTCATGAAGCGCGTTCTCGCAGGCGGGGATTCAGGGCGTCGTTGAGGCCTTCGCCGACGAGATTGATAGCCAACACGGTCAGCAAGATGGCAATGCCGGGGAAAGTGCAGACCCACCACGCTGATCTGAGAAGCGTGCGACCAGCCCCGATCTGAAAGCCCCAGCTCATGACATTGGGATCACCCAGCCCGAGGAACGCGAGGCCCGACTCGATCAGGATCGCGGTCGCCACCATGAGCGAGCCGATCACGATGATCGGCGAGAGACAGTTGGGCAGGATCTCACCCAGCATGATCCGGACATCGCTCATACCCACCGTATGGCAAGCCTGCACAAACTCGCGGTTGCGCAGGGCTAGAAACTCGCCTCGAACCAGCCGGGCGACAGCGGGCCAGGAGACGACCGCGATCGCGATCACCACGCTCTCGATCGAGGGCTTCATGATCGCAACCAGCAGGATGGCGAAGACAAAGGACGGGATCGTCTGGAACATCTCCGTCGTCCGCATAAGCAAGTCGTCGATTAGGCCGCCATAGTAGCCAGCGAGAGCGCCCATGATGACCCCGATCACAACTGCAACCAAGGTGGCGATCAGCCCAATCAGCAGTGAGGTCTTCGCTCCGTGCGCGATCCCAGAGGCAACGTCACGCCCAAGACTGTCAGAGCCTAGCAGAAACCCGTTCTCACCCGGCGGTGACATGGCTCGGCCGGCCAGACTGAACGGGTCGTCAGGGAAGAACAGCTGGGCGGTGACAGCTATGATCACGATGACAGTGATGATCCCCAGACCCAAGATAGCAGAGCGATTGCGGGCGAAACGTTTCCAGAAATCGCCCATCAGCCGACCTCGATCCGTGGATCAAGCGATGAGTAGATAATGTCGACGACCAGATTGACCGCGACCACGAGCAGGGCGGAGAGGAGGAAGATCCCCAATAGCAGGTTCAGGTCCCGCGCGAAGAGGGCCTCGAAGGCCAGCATCCCCAGACCGGGCCACGCGAAGACCGACTCGACAATGACGGAGCCGCCGATCAATGCGCCGACCTGAACGCCAGCCATGGTGACGACTGGCAGGAGTGCGTTTCGCAAAACATGGACAAAGACGATACGGCGTTCGGTGACGCCTTTGGCCCGTGCCGTGGTGACATAGTCCTGCCCGTACTGCTCGAGCATCGAGGCCCGCATCAGACGGGTGTAGAGCGCGAGGTAGAAAAGCGAGAGCGTGATCGTCGGCAACACCAGGTGGTGGGCGATGTCCCAAACACGGTCCCAGCCCTCATAGAACTTCGTCAGGTTCTCCATCCCAGATGTCGGGAACCAGCCGAGATTGAGCGAGAAGACGACAATCAGCATGAGCCCGACCCAGAATAGCGGCGTCGCATAGGTGATCAGGGCGAAGATCGAGATCGCCGTATCCCGCCAGGTATTCAGCCCCGTTGCGGCGACGAGCCCGAGAATGATCCCAAAGCCGACCGCGAGGCAAATCGTCGAGACCATGAGGAGCAGCGTCGGCAGCAGCCGGTCAAAGATCAGCTGGCTGACCGGCATCTCGTGTCGAAAAGAGTAGCCGAGGTCGAACATCAGCACGTTCTTGAGGTAGATGGCGAGCTGGACCGGCAACGGCTTGTCGAGCCCGAACTTCGCCCTGAGTTCCGCCATGTACTCGGGGGTCGCCGAACCTGCTTCGCCAGCCAACACGTCGACCGCATCGCCTTCCGCCAGTTGCAGCAGAAAGAAGTTCATAATGATGATGGCGAAGACGATGGGCACCGCCTGCAAAAGGCGCTTGAGCACGTAGCGCAGTCGCCGCGTGGAATGGTTCATGAGCGGTCCCCCGAGTGCAGACGCCGGCCCGTCCGGGCCGGCGTCTATGTCAGATTACTCGTCGATCCAGGCTTCGGCAAACGAGCCGTAGGAGCCGAGGGCAGACTTGTCATGATCCTTCAGCTTGTCATTGTAGACAGTCAGGAATTCCATCTCGAAGAGGTTCACGACAGGCATGTCATTGGCGAGGATCTCCTGAATCTCCGCGTAGATCTCCGAGCGCCTCTTGGCATCCGCTTCCTGAGCACCGGCTGCCAGCAGGGCATCAAGCTCGGGGTTGGAATAGCGGCTCGAGTTGACGAAGTGGGTTCCTTTGCGGATCTGATCGGTCCCGTAATGACGGTGAACGCCCAGCACCGGATCTGGTAGCTGGTAGAAGTAGTTCACGTTCATCGCGAAGTCGTAGTTGTGATAGATCCGCTTCAGCCAGGTCGGCACGTCCTCGTAGCGCAACTCGACATCGATCCCGATCGGGGCGAGGGCCTGTTTCATATACTCGCCCGCCCGGCGCCAGTCTTCGCCGTAGGGGATCAGATCCAACACCGCCCTTGCGCGCACGCCGTCCGCGTCAGCAGTGATGCCCGCCTCGTCCAGCATCTTCTTCGCCGCATCGACATTCGCGTTCGCGACATAGTTCGGCATCCCCTCGGAATAGAGACCGGTCGCGGCAAAGTTCGACGAAAGGGCCGAGGTGGCGGGCTTGCCATAGCCAAACCAGATGTTTTCGATCAGGAACTGCCGGTCAAGTGCCAGCGAGATCGCCTTGCGCATCGCCGGGTTGTCAAAGGGCGGCTTGGTCGTGTCGAACTCTATCAGCGAGACCGGGTTGATCATCGCATAGCCGTTGGTCGTGACCGAGAAGCCGTCTGTATCGCGCAGACGCACGGCGTCGATATTGGGGATGGCTCCAAAGGCGCCATACATCACTTCGCCGTTCTCCATCGCCGCCGTCCGGGTGGAGGCATCGGGGATGAAGCGGCCAACCAAGCGGTCGAGATAGGGCAGCCCCTCGCGCCAATAATCCTCGTTCTTGTCGAGGCGCACGAACTGGCCCTTCTTCCACTCGACGAACTTGAAAGGCCCTGTGCCAACGGGGTTGTTCGCCAGATCGGCGCTGCGGACATCCTGGCCCTCCAGCAAGTGCTTGGGCACCATCGGGCTTTCATAACCGGAGAGCGCGCGGAGCATATAGGGCGCCGGGTTCTCTAGGTTGAAGACCGCGGTGAGTTCATCGGGCGTGTCAATCGACGTCACCTCGCGGAAGGAATTCGGGCCCCGCGGGTGGACCTTCTTCAAGACCTCCATGACCGTGAACTGCACATCGGCCGAGGTGAAGGGCTTGCCATCGTGCCAGGTCACGCCTTCCTGGAGCTTGAAGGTCACGGTCTTGCCGTCCTCGCTCACCTCATGGCTGGCCGCCAGAGATGGGACAATATTCAGGTCCTTGTCGTAGTCGAGCAGGCCTTCATAGATCTTTGGCGCGACCAGACCGATTGGTCCGGAGGTGGATAGATAAGACGCAAGCGATGGGGGTTCAGGCTGGACGAGGTAGACCAGCGTCCCACCTGCCTTCTGGGTCATGGCGGCGCTACCGCCTAAGACCATACCGACGGCGCAGGCCGCCGCGGTGATCATTGTCTTGAGTTGCATTGTGATGTCTCCTGTCGACTCGCGCGAACTTTCCGCCGCGCCTAATCAACCGAGGCTGACTTATTCTGCACCGCAACACAAGCAGAAGGAGTACACGCCTGATTCGCGCCCTCGAAGAGTTGGGCTCTGAGCTCGCGCAAGCTGATCGACCGAATGCCTAGCCCGAAGCAAGCTAGGACATCTCAATCCAGGGATTATGGAAGGTTCTGTCTCTCGGTTGCGAGGTTGTCGAGGAAGTCAGGGCAAGAACGCAAAAAGTCTTGGCCTTCAAAACGTCTCGCCCAGACAGAGATCGGCCGAGGCAACGCATGGGTCAGACGATCACTGCTCTTTGCGTGCTAGCGCGCACAGATCTCCAGTGATCTTCCTTAAGACAGGATCCGCTCGACGACGCGCCTCCCGAATTCATGCGTGGGCCCCTCCCAATGCGGGCTAAGGCGTCCTCCGTCATAGGCTGGGGAAAGGCGACCCTGCTGGAGCAGCTCCAGCATGCCCAAGTCTTCGCGATTCAGGTCGTCCCACATTTTCAGCGTCGCCTCTCGGGCGTCTTCATGCGCTTTCGACGTCGCCGCGTCTCCGACCAGGAAAACATGGAGTTCCTCGCGCGTCCGATCCGGCGCAACGGGGTAGCTGACCAGAACGGTGAACTGATCGGGATAGACCTCCGCTGCGAAGTGCGGAAAGCAGAGGAACCAGAGGCCGCGCCTCGCGTCCTCTGCTGACAAGCCCGGATAATGCGGCAGGCCAGCGCCGCGGCCTTCATCGACCTCGGCGAAGACGTAATCGTTGTAGAAGACATGACTGTCCCATTCGCCGGACCAACGCACATTCATCGGCGCGAATTTCAGCAGCTTGGGATGGACGGCGAAGACGTGATAGCCCTCCATATAGTTTTCATAAACCAGCTTCCAGTTGGCCTTGACCTCGAAATCGAGCTTTCCAGCCCAGCGGATAGCTGAGAAGTCATAGGCGCCCGTGCGCTCCAGAAGCGGCCGGAGCCATTTTTCAAGTGGCTCGGCGTCTCCGGAGACATTTGCGAAGATGCAGCCGTTCCAGGTTTCGACCCGGACCTCCATCAGGTCGAGCTTCTCGCCACCGCCGTCCTCGAACTTATCGACTATGCCGGGCCCGCTGAAATGCGGGCGTGCGCGGAGTTTGCCGTTAAGACCGTAACTCCAGGCGTGGTACGGGCAGGTCAGGGTCGATCTGCGGCACCGCTCGGTAACGAGCCGGGCGCCGCGATGTCGGCAGACATTGTGAAGACCTCGGATCGAGCCGTTCCGGTCGCGGAGGATGATCAGCGGCGCGCCGCCGATCTCGATCGGTTTCATATCGCCCGGTTCCGGCAGTTCAGCCGCGGCACCTGCGAACACCCACGAACGCCGAAAGCAATGCTCATGCTCCAGCATCAACCACTCTTGCGACCAGTATGCGGCGTTGGGCAGCCCGCTCGCCTCTTCGATCGGTGCGAACGTTTGGGCGAAGCCTTCATCGCCCAGCAGCTCTTTGACCTTGCGGAGAACCGGCGTGTCCGGGAGCTGATCGACCATTCGCTGTATCTTTCGGAAAGCTATTGCGGATCTAGGAAAATTTTGCACAGTATTTTTTCATGAAGGTCAAGAATAACCCACGAACTGACAACGATGATGCCCTGTTGCGCCTTGGCGGAGATCTGCGCGCCCTGCGCAAGGCGCAAAGCATGACCCTGTCCGATCTGGCCGAGGCAAGCGGACGCTCAGTGTCGTTTCTCTCAAAGATCGAGCGCGGGCGGGCGCGCCCCTCAGTCACAGCACTTCAGGAGATCGCTGAGGCGCTCGGTGTGCCCGTCGGCTGGTTCTTCGAGACAGACGGGCTCGCGCCGGCGGAGGAGCGACCCTACATCGTGCGCGCGCACCGGCGGCGCAAGCTGAGCTATTCGGGCGTTTCCGGGACGGACTACATGGGCTTCGAAGATCATCTGCTCTCGGCCAGTCTGGATCGGCGGCTGGCCCTGGGAATTTCGACCTACCAGCCGGGTGGTAGCACCGGCGACGATCTCTACGTTCACGAAGGCGAAGAGGCTGGACTGGTGCTGACCGGCGAGATCGAATTGACCCTTGGCGAGCAGGTCTTCGTGCTGCAGGCGGGCGACAGCTTCAGCTTCTCAGCGGATATCCCCCACCGCTACCGCAATCCGGGTGACGCTGAGGCGCGGATCGTCTGGGCGAACACACCGGTTTCTCTGAGGCGGTAGAGGATGAGCGAGCACGCGCGCGTCGTGGTCATCGGCGGCGGCAACATGGGGGCCGCGGTACTATATCATCTCGCCCATATGGGCTGGACCGATTGCGTGCTTCTGGAAAAGGCGGAGTTGACCAGCGGCGCCACCTGGCATGCGGCTGGGCTGGTCAGCCGGATGGTCGGCGGCCAGGCCCTCGGCTCCATGCACGACTACGCGGTAGACCTTTACACGCGCATAGAGGGAGAAACCGAAGTGGGCGTGAGCTGGCACGGCTGCGGCTCGCTCCGCGTGGCCACCAGCCCGGCGCATATGGATTGGATCAACCATATCCGCGACGCTGTTCTGGCCCGTGGTCAGGACGCGCGGATCATCGACGCTGCTGAGGTCGCGCAGCTCAATCCCCTATATGATGTCGAAGCGGCTGGTGTTCTCGGCGCGATCCACACGCCTAACGACGGCCATGTCGACCCATCCGGCGCCTGCCAGGCCATGGCCAGGGGGGCCCGCCAGTTGGGCGCCAAGGTGATCCGGAACCGCCGCGTGAGCGGAATGCGCCAGTTGCCCGGCGGCGAATGGGAAGTGGTAACCGAAGCAGGTGTCATTATCGCCGAGCATGTGGTCAACGCCGGTGGCTACCATGCGCGCCAGATTGGCGCGATGGCGGGGCTCGATCTGCCTATCACCACGATGCTGCATCATTACGTGGTGACTGACGCGGTCCCGGAATTCGAGGAGATGGCTCATGAGATCCCGGTCACCCGCGACGATTATTTCTGCGGCTACGTACGGCGTGAGCAGGGATCGGCGCTGATTGGGCTTTACGACAAGCAGGATCCGCAGGCTGTATGGCTCGACGGTTGCCCCTGGGACAGCGCCAGCGAGCTCTTCGAGCCGAACTGGGATGGGATCACCCCATGGTTGGAGAACTGCTTCGAACGGATGCCGGCACTTATGAACCGGGGCATAAGGCGGGTGGTCAATGGCGGCATCACCTACACGCCTGACGGGGCGATGATGCTGGGCCCCGCTCCGGGGCTCAGCAACTACTGGCTGGCCTGCGGCGCGACCGTCGGCATAGCGTGGGGGCCCGGCGCAGGACGCGCGCTGGCGCAATGGATTGTCGACGGCTCGGCGGACATCTCCACGCGCGCGTTCGATCCTCGCCGCTTCGGCGTTTGGGCTGATGCCGACTACGCGAAGGCACGTGCCACCGAGGACTATACCCTGCGCCAGGCGATGCCCTATCCCCAGCACCAGCGCGAAACCTGCCGGAAGATCAAGAAATCCGGCGCTTATGACCGCACCACCGGGCTCGGGGCGGTTTTCGAAGAGGCGGGCGGCTGGGAGCGTCCGCGCCTTTACGGACCCGAACCCATTGGCTGGCGACGCACCGATGCCTTCGCGCAAGTCGCCACGGAATGCGCCACCGTCCGCGAGGCAGTGGGGTTGGCCGACCTGTCCGCCTTCGCCAAATTCCGCGTCGAAGGTCCTGGTGCCGAGGCGTGGCTGAACGCCGTCTGTGCCAACCGGATGCCACGACCGAGCCGCACTTGCCTCACCCTTCTCCTGAATCGAAAAGGCACCATCGAAGGCGAGGCCACGATCGCCCGCATCGGGCCAGAAAGCTTCTACTTCGTCACGGGCGCGCCCTCGGAGCGAAGGGTCTGGGACTGGCTGACGCTCCATTGCGGCGTGCCGCTGGACGGCGTTGCGCTCGCGAACGAGACCGATGCGACCGGAATTCTCTGCCTTGCCGGACCAAGGGCCCGAGAAGTGCTTCAGGCCTGTACCGAGGACGATGTCTCGAACGATGCGCTGCGCTGGCTGGCGTGCAAGCCGCTCACAGTGGCGGGCGTCCCGCTTCTCGCCCTGCGGCTCAGCTTCACCGGCGAACTCGCCTATGAGCTGCATGCGCCCAACGATCGGTTGGACGAGCTCTGGGACGCGCTCTGGACGGCGGGTCGGGCGCATGGCATGGCTGCATTCGGGTCCAAGGCGCTCGACAGCCTGCGGCTCGAAAAATTCTACCGCGGTGGACACGAGCTTGCCAACGACGCCGGCCACAAGGACGTAGCTCAGGAACGCTTCGCCGCGACCGACAAAGCGTTTGTAGGCCGGGAAGCCATGCTGGCGCGTGCCCCCCGTAGCCGGATTGCGCTGCTGGCGCTGGAAGGCGAGAAGACAGACGCGCTGGTCGGCGAGGCCGTGTATCGCGAGGGCCGTCTGGTCGGCTCGATCACCTCCGCCGCCTACGGCCATACTGTCGGGCGCTCACTCGCGATAGCCTTTCTCACTGATGGCGCCCGTGAGCCCGGAACGACGCTCGAAGTCTCGCTCCTCGGCGATCGTGTTGGGGCGAGGGTGTTGGACGGTGCGCCCTGGGATCCAGGCAATGAGAGGCTTAGGGCGTGAGCATCCCCGAGGTGCCGTAATCGCCCGGTTATAGACAGAAGGAACGACGAATGAAGATCACCCGCATACGCGTCTTCAAGGCGGCGCTCCCCTATGTCGACGGAGCCTATCGCTGGGGCGCGGGTAACGCGATCGAGACCGCGATGTCGAGCGTCGTCGTCATCGATACGGATGCGGGGATTTCCGGCTGCGGCGAGTTCTGCCCCTGCGGCGACAACTACATGGAGGCCCACAGCGAAGGGGTCGAGGCTGCCGCTAGACTTCTCGCGCCGAAATTGCTCGGCGAAGATCCGCGCCAGGTGGCGCGGATCGAGGCGATAATGGACCATGTGATCCGCGGACATGGCTATGCAAAGGCACCTTTCGACGCCGCGTGCTGGGACATTCTGGGCAAGTCTCTCGGCGCGCCCGTTTGGTTGTTGCTGGGCGGCAAACTGACGGACGGTGCTCCGCTCTACCACGTGGCGCCGCAAGGCTCACGCGACGAAACCATCGCCAAGTTGGAGGCCTATCGAAGCGCCGGGTACCGCCAGTTCCAGATCAAGGTGGGGGCCGACTGGGCAGAGGATATCGAGCGCATTCGGGCGACGGTCCCCTTGCTGGAGCCTGGAGAGAAGGCGATGGCCGACGCCAATCAGGGCTGGCGCGTGGACGATGCAATTCGCGTCGCTCTGGCGACACGCGATCTTGACTACATCCTGGAGCAGCCATGCCGCACTTATGAGGAATGCCAGCAGGTCCGGCGCGTGGCAGATCAGCCTATGAAGCTAGATGAATGCGTGACCGATATGGGAGTATGCCACCGCATTGTTGAGGATCGCGGCGCCGAAATAGTCTGTCTAAAGATCTCCAAGCAAGGCGGGCTCTCAAAGGCACGCCGTATGCGCGATTACCTCGTCGACCGCCGCATACCGGTCGTCGCCGAAGATACATGGGGCGGTGAGATCGTAACGGCGACGCTCTCCCATTTTGCGGCTTCGACGCCGCCGGAATTCCTTGTGAACAGCACCGACCTGCACAACTACGTCACCACCTCGACAGGCCAACCCGGTCCGAAAGTGCGGGACGGAAAGATGTTTGCGTCCGACGACCCTGGCCTGGGCGTTCTCCCCGACTTCGAGAGCCTCGGCGATCCGGTAGGTGAGTATGAAGGTTCATAGCGGCCGCAAAAGCCAATTGGTCAACTTCGGACCCGTTCTCCATATCGTTGCAATCCACGTCATCAGCAGAGCAAGGCCCGCGCCCGATTCCGGGGCAACATCCGATGTACTTGCGCACGCGTGAACTGACCACAAACGACCTTGGGCCTCTTGTCCAATTCATGCACTGGCATGGAAAGACTGCCCTTTTTGGACGACTGCCAGCGCTTAACAATCGAGTGTTTACGGCAGGAAGACGACGGATAAGGGTGACCTAGCGTCCGGCCAGGCCTATCTCTTGAGGCACCGATGTTCATCAGGGAGAGCTAGGCATGGCAATTTCACTCCAAATCAATGGCAAGACCCAGGAAACCGACGCAGAGCCGGGCACACCGCTCTTGTGGGTTCTTCGCGACGAATTGAAGATGACAGGTACAAAGTTCGGTTGTGGCGTAGCATCTTGCGGTGCGTGCACCGTGCATTTGAACGGTGAACCCGTACGCTCGTGTCAGACATATATCGACGACATCCAAGGCGCAGAGATCACAACCATTGAAGCCATGAGCGACGATGAGATCGGCGCCGCCGTGCAGCAGGCGTGGGTCGAGGTGGACGTGGTGCAATGCGGCTACTGCCAGTCGGGCCAGATCATGTCGGCAGTGGGGCTCTTGCGTGAGAACCCGAGACCCTCGGCACAGGAAATTGACGACTACATGTGGGGCAACGCCTGCCGCTGCGCCACCTATCAACGCATCCGGGCGGGCATCCAGCGCGCTGCTGAAATTCTGGAGGCTTGATCATGACAATCAACGCTTCCCGCCGTGGTTTTCTAAAAGGCGCTGCTGCAACGGGTGCCGTCCTTCTGGTGGGCGTCCGCCCCGATGGCGCGCTTGCAGCGTCCAACAATTCGTCCATGCTGACGCCGTTTGTGCAGATCAGCAGTGACGGATCGGTCACCGCCATCATCAAGCACTTTGAGATGGGCCAGGGTCCGTCGACTGGTCTGGCCACAATCATTGCCGAGGAAGTAGGCCTGACCATGGACCAGATCGGGTACGATTTTGCGCCCTCCAATCCGCAGATCTACAACAATACGCTGTTCGGCCCGATGCAGGGCACAGGCGGCTCCACCGCCATTGCCAATTCCTACATGCAGTATCGCCAGGCGGGTGCCGCTACGCGCGAGATGCTCTTGCAGGCCGCAGCCAATGCCTGGGGTGTCGATGCGTCCGCCCTGGCACTTCAGGACGGCGTGATCACCGGAGGCGGCAAAAGCGCCCCGCTTGGCGAGTTCGTCGAAGCCGCGGCAGCTCTTGAAGCTCCGGCGGAGCCGCGGCTGAAGGATCCATCCGAGTTCCGTCTCATCGGCAACCCGGACGTCCGCCGTCTCGACAGCCCTGCCAAGACTAACGGCACCGCCATGTTCGCGATGGACATCCAACGCCCCAACCAGATGATCGCGATGATTGCCCGCCCGGAGCAGCAACGCGCCAAAGCGCTGAGTATGGATGCGAGCGGGGCCGAAGGGATCAGGGGCTTCATCAATGCTGCTGTCCTGCCCAACCAGGCGGGTGTCGCGGTTTTTGCAGAGAACACCTGGGCCGCTATGCAGGCGCGCGATGCGCTGGCGATCGAGTGGGACACGTCGAACGCGGAAACACGCAGCTCAGACGATATCGAAGCTGAAATCCGCGCAGCCCTCGATGCCGAGCCGGCCTATAACGTCAACGGCGCCGATGTCCCCGCCGTGCAGGCCGCTATCACTGGTGCGGACATAGTGATCGAGGAAACGTTCTATTTCCCACTTCTCGCTCATGCGCCGATGGAACCACTGAACTGCACCATCGAGCAGACCGAGGATGGCAGCATCCTGCTGCATGACGGCTGCCAGTTCCCAACGCTGCCACACGGGGCGATTGCGCAAATCTTCGATCTCCCCTTCGAAAAAGTGCAGATCAAGACGGTGCTCGCAGGTGGCTCCTTCGGTCGCCGCGCGACGCCAGAGTCAGACTATCAGGTCGAAGCAGCCCTTGCCTTCTCGCTCACCGACCGCTCGCGCCCCGTGCATCTTGTCTGGTCGCGCGAGGATGACCTGCGCTCGGGTTACTATCGCCCGGCCTTCGGCCATAAGGTGCGTGTCGGCCTCGATGCGTCCGGCAACATCGTGGGCTGGGAACATCGCATTGCTGGCCAGTCGGTCATCAAAGGCTCTCCGTTCGAAGCAGTCCTTGTGCACGATGGTGTTGATCACACCTCGGTCGAGGGCACAGTGGACAGCCCCTACCAGATCCCAACGGCTGCATTCGGTCTGACGGACATGGAGAAGGCGACCAGCACACTCTGGTGGCGCGCGGTGGGGCATACGCACACCGCCTATGTCATGGAGACAATGATGGACATGGCGGCAAAGGCCGCTGGCATCGACCCGGTGGCGTTCCGCTTGAGCTACCTGACCGGTGATGGGTCTGATCAAAAGCGCAAGGCGGGCGTTCTGAAACTCGCGGCCGAGAAGGCGAACTGGGGCAACGCCCCTGCGGATCGGAGCCAAGGCGTCGCCGTGCACAAGTCCTTCAACTCGTATGTAGCGGAAGTTGTCGAGGTTTCGGGCAACCCCAACGACGGCATCAAGATCGAAAAAGTGACATGCGCCGTCGACTGCGGCATCGCGGTCAACCCAGACGTCATAAAGGCGCAGATGGAGGGCGGGATCGGCTACGGCATCGGCCACAACATGCGAGACAAGATCACGCTGACAGGTGGCGTCGTCGACCAGTTCAACTTTCCCGACTACGAACCTCTGCGGATCAGCGATATCGGAGAGATCGAAGTGCACATCATGCCGTCGACCGAGCCGCCAACCGGCGTCGGCGAACCCGGCACCCCGCCAGCTGCACCTGCCCTGGCCAATGCCATTGCGGCAGCCAGCGACCTCCGCGTCGCCTCGCTACCCATGGACGACAACGGCGTGTCGTTCGTTTGAGACCAAAGCCCCCGGCCACCCGCCGGGGGCGATCCCTGTCGTAACTTACACTATTCTATCTGTGATGCTCCCCAACCAGTCTTGATCGTAATCGGTCAATCGAAAGAAGAGGAGACTGTTCCTGAGCGAGTACTGACCGGATCACGGAGCGACGCCAGCAGGAAAATGCGATCGCCTTGATCCGAGCCATTCGAGTGCGGCGCAAGGCTGACCTGTGCTACTCAGCTCGGATACTACATATCGGTTCTCGCGTCCGGTTGTTCGCTGCGAGAGCAAACCCGAGCCGCGACTGTTCAATTCAAACTAAAGCTCTTTACAGATCAGGGGGTGCATTCTGCAAATAAATCGCCCTACAGCTTAAACATTTTCCGATATCGGCCCGGCGAGACGCCGCGATGCTTCGCAAAGATCATTGTCATATGTGCCTGGTTGGAAAAGCCGCAATTATAAGCCACGTTTGCCAAGGAATCCTGTGTCGTCCGCAACAAGTCCTCCGCTTTTGCGATCCGCAGCGATAACAGATGCTGATGCGGCGTTACGCCGGTGGCTTCTTTAAAGGCGCGGTTGAATTTGAATGTGCTGATGTTGAGCTCGGCCGCCAGATCCTCTTGCGTGAACGACTGGTCGATATACGCTCGCATGAATTCCGTAACCCGAGCGACGTCAGCGGCGGAGAGCGGTTTGACAGTTCTTTCACGAATTATTTCTGTTTGCGGCCCGAACGATCGCAGCACCTGACCCGCTATCACCTGACGCCAACCGCCGAGCTCTAGCGCGCTCATCGGATTTGCATTGGCCAATTGATGAAGGCGTTGCAAGTCGCGAAAAATCCCAGGGTTATGATGAACGACGAGTTCCAGATTCTCGGCGATTTGCGCGTCGCCGAACAAGGCCTCAGCCTGCGCCGCCAGGTCAGCCGTAGGGATGTAAAACTGGGTGAACTCCACATCGCCTTCAGAACGCCAATAGACCCAACGTTGAGCTGGGATCAACGTTATCAAAGAGGCTCCGGTCTCAACATCTGGAGTCCCGTTCGGACTATAGCGACCTGATACATTTGCGCCGCTTCGATGCACCGATACGATCGTGAAGTCCGACTGGCCTTTGATCGTCTCATAGTTAAAGCTTCCGAACCAGTGAGCGGCGAACAAGTGATCCATCCCAGGCGCTGTGATCTGGCTGATCTTCCGGACTTCAGAACCGTCGAGGACGAGCCTGTCCACCGCCTCTTCTCGCAGCGTGACATGTTCAGGACCTGTCAATATAGCCGAAGCTTCGCTCATACTCGCCTTGTTAACCCTATCGACCGCACACCAGGTTCACATTTCAAAACACACGTTTGAGGCGGCCTTCCATTTCCGCTCCGGTCGCGAACATCACAACGACGACGATCCGTGCAAATCGACAATCACGACGTGTTATCATGAATACACTCAATTGACACGCGCAGGATCGGCAGCAACGATCTTGAGCCCTGCGTTTCCCACGCCTCTTTTAGCAATTGGTTTTCTCACCGTTGCAGACTTGTGAAGGTCTTGCTCGGGACAGTACTCGACGTAGCCTTTGCCATCGCCAAGGCTTTTTTGGGCTATGCTTGAATTGGTAAAGTCGACACTCTGCAGCATTTTTGGAGGCTTGGGCTCGAAGCCGTCATCCACTGTTTTGTGCACAAGGCCCAAACCGGACCTTGATCGCTGCTCCCGGCGCTGCATTGCAGCTTCCCAAGACCGAACTTTGTTCGATCGCAGCGAAGTCCGATGAAGCCAATGGCGACACCGCTGACGTAGCGGTCATTCAGTCTCAAGGCGAAACTTAAGAAACTTTGCCTTGTCGTACTCGACCTCACCAACAAGCCTTGCACCAAGTCTCTCGAGCGCACCCAAGTTCTTTCGAGATGGCGGTAAAAGGAGTGTCACGAACGAGATGCGCTTATCGGTGATCGCAAAATCGATCGCCTTTTTCGTGATGCGCCTCCCTAGTCCAAATGCATCGGGCCGCAGGACCAGTCCGAAATCCCACTCTTCATTCTCTTTCTGAAAGCCGCCCCATCCAACATATCGTTCATTGAACAAAATTGCCCAATGCCCAAGTCCATCACGCGCCCAGCACTGCTCCTTTTGGGCAACAAACTTAGCCACGGCCTTGGCGTCCCATTCAAATGTGAGCAGCGGCATATGCTCTGCCATCCGGGGGTCAGACATATGAGCTGCGATCTGGGCCGGCTCAATTTCAGACAAGCGAGTGAATGTGATTTCGCCTTCCAAACTAGCTCCCTTCGGCATTCATTCTCCGCCTTCCTTGTCCTTTGGGTACAACTCAAACAGAGTGGTCGGTCGTGCGAACATGGCTGCTTCTGACTGTCCTTTTGGGACGACAAGCGAAGACCCGTTAGCCACTCACCCGATCCGCGGCTTCGATCAGCCCGCGCGCTAGCTGATCAAAGACGAGCCTGATCCTTCGGCTCGTTTGTAGCTCCCTGTGAGTGACAAGCCAGATTGGAAATTCCAGCGACTGCAGACTTGGTAGCACTTTCACGATCCCAGGTTCAGCATCGCAGAGAATTTCGGGCAGCATCGAGATGCCAAACCCCGCCTTCAGAAGCTCCCATACGACAACCCCGTTCTGGCTGTTCATCACGAAATTCTCGGCCCGCACGGGAATGCCCATATTGTGCAAAGCGGGGATCAGCCGTTCGGGATCAGGGCTGCCGACAAAGGCATGGTTCGCGATATCTTGCGGGGTACGCGGCCAACCCGCACCGTCAAGATAATCGGTCGATGCATAGAGTGCCGCGCGAAAGTTCCCGACATGGCGGGCAAAAAGCTCAGGCTGATCCGGCCGGGCATGTCGGATCGCGATATCGGCCTCCCGCCGGATCAGGTTTTGCGTGTCGTTCGAAGCGACGATGCGTATGCGGACCCCTGGCGCGTCCCGTCGCAATGGCGCCAACACTGCGGGTAAAACGGTTGCGGACAAAAGGTCGGTGGCGGTGACGGCAACCTCGCCCGACACCTCCTGCGCATGGGCCGACGCGGTCATCGAAATTAGCGTCGCTGACTCTCCCATGGCTCGAGCATGGCTCAGAAGGTTCTGGCCCGCATCGGTCAGAGAGGGACCTCGTACGCTGCGCTCAAACAACGTGACACCAAGCGTGCGTTCCAGTTCCGAGATCTGCCGGCCTATGGTTGGCTGCGTCGATCTTAAAGCGCGCGCCGCGCCGCTGAACGAGCCTTCTTCGGCCGTTGCAAGAAAGGCCCGCACCTGATTCCAGTCGAATGAGATCGCCTGCCAGTTCATGCATTTTTGTATAGCAAATGTAGGATTTTCGGCAATCCCACGTCGTTTGGCGCATGGGTATATCGCCCTCGAACTTTGAGAGGTCCCTCATGCAAACCACGATATCTGATCGCCACCCACACACCTTTTGGGATCGTATCGCCCAGAAATACGCGCGGAAACCGATCGCCGATCCGGAAGCCTACGAGCAAAAGCTGGCGCGGGTGGCCGCGCTGCTGCACCCGACCGACCGGGTTCTGGAGATCGGCTGCGGCACAGGCAGCACAGCGTTGCGCCTGGCCCCTCGGGTCGCTCATTTCACTGCGACGGATGTCTCCCGCGCGATGATCGATATTGCCCGCTCGAAACTGGGGGCGGAGGGCCCGGTCAACGTCACTTTCGATCAGGCGGACGCGCAGGCCAGCGATGCCGGCGAGCCCTTTGACGCGGTTTGCGCCTTCAGCTTGCTGCATCTGGTTAACGACATCCCCGCGCTTCTAGCGCATGTCCATGACCAGCTGAAGCCGGGCGGTCTGTTCATCTCCAAGACCGTCTGCGCCAAGGATGGATCCTTTCTGATCCGCGCCGTGATCTCTTTACTGCATAGCTTGGGCCTGGCGCCGAAGGTGACATACCTGAGCGCCGAGGACTTGGAAGAGCACCTGCGCAACGCGGGCCTCGAGATCGAGACGGTCGCCTTCTTCGGATCGAGCCGCCTCAACCCCTTCATCATCGCGAGCCGTCCAAAGGCCTGACAAAAGAAAACCCCAACAGAAAGATTCTGACCCATGGATACGGTCGACACCCGCATCAGGCTATCGGCCTTGTGGCTTTTCATCCTGCTCAACATCATCTTCCGGGACATCCACCAGTTCGTGCTGAAGTCGCATCTGGAGATGCTGCTGACCGGCACCTACAACGGTGTGGTGATCACTGAAGAGCTTATGCTGTTTGGCGCAATCATTGTGCAGGTTCCCATAGGGATGGTGCTGCTCTCGGTGCTGCTGTGCCGCAGGCACGGTCGTCCGGTGACATTCGTGGCAGCCCCGCTGGCCGCGGCGGGGATGGTCTCGAACGTGCCTACCGATATGGACGACGTCTTTCA
Source organism: Pseudomonadota bacterium (assembly GCA_039180675.1). Classification (GTDB taxonomy): domain Bacteria; phylum Pseudomonadota; class Alphaproteobacteria; order Rhodobacterales; family Rhodobacteraceae; genus Thermohalobaculum. The sequence goes on from JBCDDC010000016.1 coordinate 37,908, forward strand.
TCTGGTCGTTCAGCTTGGGGCTATAGCCGCCATCCTTTGGACTGCGTGGCGTTGGCGTGAAAACCCCAGTGCCGAAACGCAAGCACCGGCAGAGTAGGGTCTCTGTGAACATGATGTCCATGGCCCCTCCCCACTCCGATCTCGTAGGCGTCTATGACCGGCTGGCACCGGTCTATGACCGGCTTCATCGGCGCTGGTTGCGATATGCCGGTGGCGAGGCGCAAGTCGCCCTCGAAGCAATCGTTCGGGCCCTGGCCGTGCCTGACACAAATCTGTTGGATGCGGGTTGTGGTACCGGGGCGTTTGCTCGCTCCTTGATCGCTGAGGGTGTTTCTCCGACGCGTGTCACCCTGCTGGATCCATCTGACGCGATGCTGACGCGCTGTTCGGATCTGCCCGTTCAGCGGGTGAATGGGCGGCTGGAAGCGATGCCCTTTGCCGACGACGAGTTCGACATGGTCACCTGCGCTTGGGCGCTGGAGACCGCCCCCAATCCAGAAATCGCATTGCGCGAACTCTGCCGAGTCGTGAGGCCTGGTGGGGTTTTGTGCTTAGCGTTCTGCGCGATGACCCCAACCCGGGCGCCTGCCGCCTGGCTGATGCGTCAGACCATCCTCTGGCGCGGTACGGGGCAGTTTCTCTCGCGCGAACGTGTTGCCGAGGAAATTCATGCTTCCGGTGAATTCGAAGTGCGCACGATCCCCAACCATGGGCCCGCCGCTGCACTGCTGGCAAGACGTAGGCTTCTGAGTTGACCCGACCAATACACACCACTCGATACCGGCAACCGTTAGGCATGGCAGCAGGTGGATTCGCGCTTCGTGCGTAGTTTGCAGGAGCGTTTGGCATAACCACGGTGTCAGAGGCACACCCTCATCGCTTAGTATCTATAGATCTAAATGTGCTGGTAGGTATTTAGTATTAGGTACAAGGCTGCGCCCATTCTTGAGCTAACAGTACGGCCCCAATCCAGACAGTTGCGACCGCGGCTCGATTCTGCAGGCGGATTTCACATTAGCTGCCATTCGTGGGAAGCGGGAACCCACTTGACCCCTCGAGGTCCGTGCCGCGGGATTAAGCGGTCGTAGCGGGTTCCTCATGGATTGATTTTCGGGGCACGGTAGAACACTGATAGTCGATATGTGATTTGGCATCCCCGCCGGAGACTGGATTGATCGTTCCATTTCATGTGGTTGAGATGTTGCGGAGATTGCGCAGCCGGTTCAGCAAGGCCGAGATCAAAGACCGCATGGTGCCCCCGGGAGCGCCTTCTTCGACAATTCGGACAATCAAGACCGCCAAGCGGGCGTCGCTTGAAGCAACCTGGGAGCAGATGATGGCTTTGGGTTCGGCTTCTTTTCAGGACCAAGAGCAGCTTGCCGATCCATCGACATTGGATCATCTGGAAGAGTACAGCCGGAACATCGAAACGATGATCGGCACGGTCAAGCTTCCGATTGGTGTCCTTGGCCCGCTCAGAGTGAACGGATTGAACGCTTCGGGTGAGTTCTTCATCCCGCTCGCAACAACTGAGGCGGCCCTTGTCGCATCCTATGCACGAGGCGCAGAGGCGGCAAATCGGTCGGGCGGGATCATGACAGCGCTTCTGAGCGAAGAAATGCTGCGCTCTCCGGCCTTCGTCTTCGATGGGCTTCACACGGCCGGACTGTTCGTCGATTGGGTGGTGACCAACGCCGAGCGCCTGAAGACCGTGGCCGAAGCGACAACGCGGCATGGCAAGCTGATCACGATCGAGCCGATGATCGACAACGAGATCGTTTTCCTGATCTGCCGTTTCACCACCGGCGACGCGTCCGGTCAGAATATGGTGACGGTCGCGGCTCAGGCGATCTGCGACGAGATCGTGGCGAACTGCCCGATCCCGATCCAGAACAGCTTCGTCGAAGGGAACTTTTCTGGCGACAAGAAGAGCTCGTATTTCGGGGTCCTTCGCGGCAGAGGCAGAAAGGTCAGCGCGTCGGTCTCGCTGCCGGGCGATGTGGTTCGCCAGGTTCTCCGAAGCAGCGTCGACAAGATGCTTTCTTATGGACGCGTGGCCAACCTCGGCGCACTTATGTCTGGTCAGATCGGCGCTCAGGCCCATTATGCGAATGGCCTGGCGGCTTTCTACATCGCAACTGGTCAGGACGCGGCATGCGTGGCTGAGAGTGCCGTCGGCTTCACCCGGATGGAGGAGCGCGATGGCGATCTCTTTTGCTCGGTCACGATGCCCAACATCCTTGTAGGCGCCGTCGGCGGTGGAACCGGTTTGCCGAGCCAGTCCGCGGCGCTCAATCTGATCGGCCTGCCGGAGCAGGAGCGCGGGGCCGCCCTGGCTGAACTCGTCGCGGCCCTATGCCTCTGTGGTGAGATATCGATCGTCGCCGCAATTTCGGCGGGACACTTCACCGCCGCCCATCAGAGCCTCGCGCGCGACAGATGAGCGAAAGTCTCGCCGCACGGCTTTGGACTTATCAGGCTGAGCGCTTTCCGCTTGGTAAGACTGTTCCGCTGCTCATGATTTTTTCGGCGGCCAGCATCAATGTCTCTGCCTTTCTCGCAGGTCGGGAATTGCCCGACATCGGCGCCTATCTTGCCGGCTTTGTCTTGGCCATTTCGATCTTCTTTCAGATGCGGGTCTGCGATGAAGTCAAGGATCACGAGATCGATGCGGCCTACAGGCCCGAGCGACCGATCCCCCGAGGCTTGGTCAGTCTTCGGCTGATCGTGAAACTGGGTCTCCTCAGCAGTTTTCTTGCCATCGCGGCCGCAGTTTCGGTCTCTTTCGGGGTGATCTGGCTGTTGCTCGCCGTCTGGGGCTGGCTCGGGGCCATGACAATTGAGTTCGGCCGACCGGAATGGCTGCGCGCGCGGCCGACGATCTATCTGGTGAGCCATATGGCGATTATGCCGCTGATCGATCTCATGCTCACGGGTGTCGAATGGGTTGCCGAGGGCGGGCCGGGCCAACACCTATGGCTGTTCCTCGCGCTTTCATTCGTAAATGGCTGTGTGCTGGAGATCGGCCGGAAAACCTGGGCCCCGGAAGATGAGCGGGAAGGTGTTGAGAGTTATTCTTCAAGCTGGGGATACCGGCGCGCCATCGCTGTGTGGGGGATTTGTCTTGCGGCGGCTGCCGGCCTTCTTCTTGCGCTCGGCTGGATCATGGATGTGTTCCAAGGCGTTGCCTTTCTTCTCGCGCTCGGACTGGCGGTTTGTCTCTGGACGGCATGGAGGTTTCACACGCGCCCTGACACCCGGACCGCCAACGCCGTTGACGTCGTTTCCGGAGGCTGGGTCTTTTTGAGCTACTTCGCGGCAGGCTTCCTGCCTCTGCTGGTAGGCGGGCGGTGACTGTGAAGTCGTTGGATTCAGCGTCAATGCCTTCGGTGCAGGACGTCGGCGGTAAGGCAGCAGCGCTGTCGCGCCTGGAGTCGCTGGGCTTCGCGCCGCCAAAGTTCTTTCTGATCCATGCAGACTCGCTGTCGGAATTGGTCAACGGGGCCGAACTGACGGCCAAGCTCAAAGCGATCGGGCCGGGACCCTATGCTGTAAGATCATCCGCTGTTGGCGAAGATTCCGCCCAAGCAAGCTATGCCGGCCAGTTTGAAACACGGCTCAATGTCAGTCGTGAAAACGTGCTGATCGCGGCGCAAAACGTCAGCGCATCGGGGCCGGGCGCGGCTCTCTACGAAAAAGCCCGATTCAGTGAAGCTCATACGGCGCGGGTCCATGTCATCGTCCAGCAGATGCTTGTGCCAGAGTGTTCAGGCATCGCGTTTTCTGCCGATCCTGTGACTGGAGACCGGACTTCAGTCGTTGTCTCGGCAGTCCAGGGCTTGGGTGATCGTCTCGTCAGCGGCGAAGTTGATGGAGAGACTTGGACCCTTAAGCATGATGGCACTGTTGTCTCAGCACCTGAGCTGGCGGTTCTGTCCGAGGGTCAGGCGCGCGAGGTTGCGGCACTTGCCAAGCGGGTTGAGAGCGCCTTCGGTGAGCCGCAGGACATCGAATGGGCGATCGAGGACGGACGGCTCCATATCCTTCAGGCCCGCCCGATCACGACACCGCTGCGCCCAGTTCCGAACGAGGATCAGACGCTTCTGATCTTCGACAACTCGAACATCGTTGAGAGTTATCCCGGGCTGGTCAGCCCGCTCACGTATTCGTTTGCCAAGTATGTGTATGCCCGCGTCTATCGCGCATTTGTCGGGTTGCTCGGCGTTCCCGAAGACCAGATCGCAGAGAATGCCGGCGTCTTCGACAATATGCTCGGCCGCATCGACGGGCGCGTCTATTATAACTTGGGCAACTGGTACCGCGCGCTGGCGCTCCTGCCCGGGTTTTCGATCAACCGGACCCACATGGAATCGATGATGGGCGTGTCTGAGCCTCTGCCGGATGAGTTGACCGCGTCGATCGGACCAGCCCAGGTCACCGGCGCAAGGAAGGTGCGGGAGATGCTGCGGGTATCGGCTGTCACCCTTCAGATCATCGGTCAGGCGGTTCTCTTGCCGCGCACCCGGCGGCGGTTCTACGAGCGTCTCGATAAAGCGCTCGGCCGAGGGACTGATCTTGACCAGGCAAACCTAAATGAACTGGCGCAAGAGTATCGGGTCATCGAAGCGCACTTGCTGGATCGGTGGGATGCGCCGTTGGTCAACGACTTCCTCTGCATGATCGCCTTCGGTGCGTCGCGAAGTCTGCTAAAACGCTGGTTGGGAGACGAAGGGCTCAAACTGCACAACGACGTCATGATCGGGCAGGGAGACATAGTCTCGGCAGAGCCGCCGCGCCTGATCGAGCAAATCGGCCGGATGGTCAGGGAGGCCGGGATCTCGGCAGCGTTGCGCGAGCAAGGCCTCGACGCGCTCGGAGATTTTCCGAAGATCCGTAACGAGGTGGACGCCTATATCGACCGTTTCGGCGACCGTTGCGCGGAAGAACTGAAACTCGAGAGCCGGTCGCTGCGTGAGGATCCGACCCCGCTGCTGACCGCGATCGCGGCACGTGCCGAACGCAGCGAAAGGGTGGATGCAGAGTTTGCCAAGCCGGACTGGGGTGTCTTCTTCAAGGGGCGTCCTTTTCGAAGGTTGGCCGCCAGAGCCCTCACCAATTGGGCAAAGCTGCGCGTGCGGGACCGGGAAAACCTGCGCTATGAACGCACGAGGATCTTCGGCCATGCGAGGCGGGTGTTCTTGGCGATGGGCCGCGAGTTCCATGCCCTCGGCAAGATCGAGGAACAGCGCGACATCTTTTTTCTGACGGTTCCTGAGATTCTCGGCGCAATCGAGGGGTCCAGCCTCTCACCCGACCTCGCAAAACAGGTGCGCCTCAGAAAGGCAAAGCAAACAGATTTCGCAGAGCGGCCGGATCCTGGCGAGCGCGTGACCATGCGCGGGTCGTATTCTGCTGCTCAGTCGTGGACCGCTGGATCGCCAGAAGAAGTCACCGGCGATCTGCAGCGAGGCACAGGCTGCTCAACCGGTAAGGTCACAGCTCTCGCGCGGGTGATACGCGACCCGCGCCGGGAGGCCTTGGCGGCGGGAGAGGTGCTTGTCGCAAAACACACCGACCCAGGCTGGATAGCAGTCTTTGCAAACGCGTCTGCAATCGTAGTCGAGCGGGGATCACCGCTGTCGCACTCTGCAATCGTCGCCCGTGAACTCGGCATTCCTTGTGTTGTGGGCCTGAAGCAGGCAACGACCTGGATCCAGACTGGCGAGCGGATCGAGGTGGATGGCGAGTTCGGAACGATCCGGAAATGCGATGGTTGAGGCAGAGATCGCCGAAAGGGCCGATTTCGGCGTCATCCGCTACGCCCAGCTCTGGGAGGATGCCGACGTACTGGTCGAGTCGATGGGGCCAAGCGAAGGAGCTGACCTGTTATCGATCTGTTCGGCGGGCGACAACGCGCTGGCGCTTTTGACGCTTGACCCGAAACGGGTCGTCGCAGTCGATCTGTCCCGGCCACAGATCGAATGCTTGCGCTTGCGCCTGGGGGCTTATCGGTCGCTCACCCAGCCGGAGTTCCTCGAACTGATGGGCGCAAGGCCAAGCGGGCGGAGACGGGACCTCCTGGGCCGGGCGCTCGAAGATCAGCCGTCTGTGACAAGGGCGTTCTGGCGGTATCGGACGGATGAGGTCATCCGCCATGGTGCAGGTGGGATCGGTAAGTTCGAGCGCTACTTCCGGATCTTCAGGCGGTGTCTGCTACCGCTTGTGCATTCCCGCCAGATCATCGACCAGACCTTCGTCTCGCGGTCACCGGAAGAGCGCCGTGTCTTTCTGGATCAGCGCTTCAATACATGGCGATGGCGCCTGCTGTTGCGCGCCTTCTTCTCGCGCTTCATGATGGGCCGGCTAGGCCGAGACAAGGCCTTTTTCGATCATATCGAAGGATCGGTCTCGGCGCACGTTGCGCGTCGGATCGAACACGCTGCCGTCCAGTGTGACCCGGCGGAAAACCCGTATCTGCATTGGATCATGAAAGGCCATCATGGCGCGGTGCTTCCGCTGCCGTGGCGGCCCGAGACCTACGACATCATTCGTGCGCGGTTGGAGCGGATCGAACTCCGCCACGAATCCCTCGAAAGCTTCATCAAAAGCGGCGCCCGGATGGATGGTTTCAACCTCTCCGACATCTTCGAGTATATGTCGTCTGAGGCATTCCATGCTCTCTATGGCGCCATCCTCGACGCCGCCAATCCGCAAGCGCGCCTAGTCTACTGGAACATGATGGTTCCGCGCCGGGTTCCACCCGAATACAGAGCGCGGGTAACTGCTTGCCGCCCAGAAGAAGACCGCCTAAAGTCATGCGATAAAGCGTTTTTCTACTCTGATTTCGTGATCGAGAAAGTCAAATAGTGTCACCCTATCTGCAGATCGCGATAGCACTTTCGTCGATTGCCGTTCTGTTGGGCCTGATGGCCTTAGTCAAATACATCGCACGTCAGAATGGCTGGTCGGCTGAAGTACAGCGTAAGCTGATCCATGTCGCGACCGGCCTCTATGCCCTCTCCCTGCCATGGCTGTTTGCGAGCAAATGGCCTGTCTACCTGCTCGTTGCCGTCAGCCTAAGCGTGCTGCTGGTACTTCGAATTCCGTCCATCGCGACCAGCGGGTTGGGGGCCGCAATCCACAGCGTCGAGCGAAAATCGTACGGCGAAATCTTCTTTGTAATTTCGGTGGGCGTCACCTTTTTTCTCTCCGACGGAGAACTGGTGCTCTTCGTTCTGCCAATCGCGGTTCTGACGCTGGCCGACGCAGCCGCCGCACTGACCGGAAGCGCCTATGGCAGAAAGTTCTTCTCGGTCGAGCAAGGGAAGAAAAGCATCGAGGGAACCACGATCTTTTTTCTCATCGCCCTCGTGTTGGCGATGTTCTGCCTCCTGATCCTCTCGGACGTCCCCCGCGCCAATGTCGTCGCGCTGTCAATCGCTGTCGCGGCCTTCGGAACCTTAATCGAAGCCGAGAGTTGGCGTGGCCTTGACAACTTCTTTGTCCCGATTGGCCTGCTTCTGTTCCTGATGGAGAACCTGACGGCCAGTTTGGCCGAACTCGGTCTGATCCTTGGGGTTTTGGCCTTTGCACTCTGCGCGTTTCATTGGCTGGGGCAGCGGCTTGGTTTGAAGTCGCACACGGTCAGGGTTTATGTGATCGCCGCCTTTCTCATAGTCTCGGTTGCCCATCTCCAGAACGCGGTCATGCCGGTTCTCGCGCTCGGGGCCCACGCGTTGGCGCAAAGCCGGGCACCTGCGATGGCCGATCACCCGCATCTCGACATGGTGGCCGCGCTTGGTTTCGTCAGTATTGGCTGGCTTTCTTTAGGCGGTGCGATGGCCTGGAATGCCATCATTTTCTATGGCCTGACATCAATGGGCTTGGCCATGAGCCTTTGCGTGCTGGCCGTCTCTGCTAGGCCTGTTATCAGCAGACTTCTGGTCGCGATCCCGATCGCGCTCAGCTTCTTGGCGATGTTCGTCGTCTTGACCCGCTTCAACCACCCAACGACTGCTTGGGGAACGTTTGAGATCCCTCTGGCGATCGCATCACTCCTGATCGTGGCAATCCCGGCGTTTCTGGTTCCGGGGTTCTTCATCCATAGCCGGGTGGCAAAAGTTACCCTGCTCTCGCTCGCCGTCCCGCTGCCCGCCTATATGGCGACGGCTCTGCCGGGCGCCTGGTCGATATGACGCCGGAACGCGTGGAGGCAGAAGGCTCTAGTCTTCAACTCTACCGGGACGGGCCGGAGTGGAATGGCATGCGCACTCTTGTGTTTGGAAAATTCGGCTGTGCGTCGCCGGTTTCCGGACAGGCTCTGCTCGACGACGTTTGCAGGCGCGCCGGAAGAGATGGCTACGAAGCCGTCATCGGCCCGATGGATGGCGATACCTGGCACACTTACAGGCTCGTCATCGAAAGCGAGGGGAGTGCGCCGTTCCTGATGGAACCGCCCGAGAATGCGGCGGCTATTGAGGCTCTGGATCGCTCAGGGTTTCAAATCATCAACCGCTATTTCTCCGCCCGTCTGCCGGTCGAGCAGGTAGCGGATGGTGCCATTCAGGAGGCTACGGACCTCAGAATTGATGCCTGGGACGGGAGCAATCCCGATGCTTTCTTCGCCGAAGTGCATGATCTGTCCTGTCAGGCATTCGCTGGCAATCCGTTCTACCAGCCGATCTCGCGAGGGGCGTTTCTGGACCTTTATCGGCCCTACGTACCGATGATGCGTCCGGATCTGATCTTCTTTGCCCGAGACGCATCCGGTTCGGCACAGGGGTTTCTCTTCGGGATTCCGAATTATCTAGAGAGACCGGAGCCTCGGAGTGTCATCCTAAAGACCTATGCGGGCATACGGCGTGGCGTCGGCAGCAGGCTCAGCGCACACTTCCATTCCGCAGCGAGACGCCTAGGTTTTGAGAATGTGATCCACGCCCTGATCCATGACGACAATGTCTCGGCGGCGCGGAGCGAAGCCTTGGGCGCCGAGGTGTTCCGTCGTTACGCCTTGTTCGGGCGGCGATTGAATGGATAGCCTGCCTGCGGTTTTTGCTGAGGCTGCGCGCCAAAATGCCAACAAGATTGCGCTAGTCGATGGCAAAGGCCGCACAATCACCTTCGCCGAGCTCAAGGCGCGTTCCGACGGCTTTGCGGCAGCATGCCGGGATCGTGGGCTTGAACGCGGCAGTCGTGCGTTGATCGCAATGCCTCTGGGCATTGACCTCTACATCGCGCTGGCAGGTATCTGGCAGGCCGGTGCGAGCGCGATTTTCCCCGAGCCCGCGCTTGGTCTCGCAGGCTTGCGTCACGCAGCGAGAACGGTGCGGCCGGACGCCTATGTGTCGTCAGGAATGTATCGGCTTCTTCGCTGGATCGTTCCGGAATTGTGGAGCACACCTCTGCTTCTTCCCACGGGAAGAGCGGTAGATCAGGCGCCGGATGCGAGCATCTGTGGTGAGGATACGGCGCTGATTTCCTTCACATCCGGCTCGACCGGCGCGCCCAAGGCAATCGCGCGCAGCCATAGTTTGCTCATGGCTCAATACCACGCCGTCGCACCGTTGCTCGGGAGCGAGAGGGCGGAGCGGGATCTCGTTGCCTTTCCCGTCTTTGCGCTGGCCAACCTGGCGGCTGGGCGCACATCTATCTTGCCGAATTGGAAAGTCACGAAGCCAGGGCACGTTTCCGCCGCATCGCTTTGCAACTGGGTCGAGCGGCAGGAGGTGACGCGCCTTCTGATCCCGCCGGTTCTTCTTGAGCGGCTAGCCGATGTGGATCTGCCAGGGTCGCTCACTACTGTGTTCACGGGTGGCGGGCCGGTCTTTCCCGATGTGCTGGAGCGGGTTTCCAGAAAGTCGCCTCACCTGCGGGTCGTGATGGTCTACGGTTCGACCGAGGCTGAGCCGATTGCCGAGTTGGAGGCGTCCAGTCTTTCGCAAGAAGACACTGCGGCGATGCAGAACGGTGCAGGATTATGTGCGGGCCAACTGGTTCCGTCGATCCGATTGCGGATTGTCGATCATGAGATCCAGGTTGCCGGAGATCACGTCAATCAGGGCTATCTGGATCCGCGACAGGATGCCGATACGAAGGTGCAGGAGAAAGATCTCGTCTGGCACCGGACAGGGGATGCCGGTCGATTGGACCATCGTGGGTGCTTGTGGCTCCTTGGCCGGCATGCAGAGGTGCAGGCAACGAAGAATGGCACGCTGTTTCCTTTTGCTTTGGAGACCGCCGCCCGCGCTTGGCCCGGCGTCTCGCGCGCGGCACTCTGCTGCCTACCCTCTGGCCCAGTACTCGCCGTGGAAGGGGATCGCTCATACCTGCCTCAGTGGATGAAAGAAGCGACCCGATATGGCATCACCGATACGCGGCACCTCGCAAGCCTACCGAAAGACAAGCGCCACCGATCAAAGACCGACTACGAACGCCTGAGAATCCTGCTTGTGAGAAGTACGGGCTGAATGAGTGTTTGTCTGATCGATGGCTTTCCGCTCCGGGCCCGAAGCCGTCGCGTACTGCTTTTCAGACCTTGATCCAGAAGATCTCCCGCAGGCGGCCCAAAGCGGCCATTTGCGAGTTGTGCTCGGTTTTGCGGGCGCGCTCCCGATAGCTGCCATTCGTGGCAAGCGCGAACCTACCTAAGCTGGACCTCTTCAGTATTGCGGACAAAGCCGCTATCCGAACACTGGGAAGGGTCCATTTTAGATGTAGCTCTTAGGTCAAAACCTCCGCCCGGTCAGCCCGCCGCCGCCCGGTGTTTCCCGCGTCTTTGTTTGTTCGAAACAGGGCCTTCATCGCGCGTTCGATATCTGGGTGCTCGAAGCGGAAGCCGGTACTCAACGCTTTGAGAGGGCCAACTCTTTGTCCACCAAGGAGAAGTTCCTTTCCCAGATCACCGCTTAGACTGCTTAACGGTGCCGCTGGTATAGAAATGACAGTAGGTCTTCCAAGGGCGCGCCCAAGCGCGCGCGTGAACTCAGAGTTTCTGACTGGTTTTGGCGCAGTGCCATTCAGTTTGCCCGACACCTTTTCACAAGTGATGGCGTGGCATATCAGTCTCACAAGATCATCGCGGCTGATCCAGGACATCCATTGGTTTCCGCTACCGATCCGGCCACCAAGACCGAATTCGAAAGGGGTCAGCATTCGGCTGAGCACCCCTCCTTCGACGCCAAGAACAAGGCCAATCCGCAACAATACGACACGGAGCCCCAGATCTCGTGCAGGTTTTGCTTCTGCCTCCCAAGCAGCGCAAACGTCGTGAGAGAAGCAAGGTTCAAATCCCGAAGCCTCGTCGAGCTCATCATCACCACGGATGCCATACCAGCCTACGGCAGATCCGTTCACCAAGACCTCCGGACGCGCGTCAAGTCGCTTGACTAGCTCGATCACCGACCGCGTCACGTCGCGTCTACTCTCGATAATTCTCTGACGTTTCTCTGAGGTCCAGAGGCCGTTGGCGATCGGTTCGCCAGCAAGGTTGACGATCGCATCAATCCTCGTTGCAGAGGGTATCTGCTCGAGGTTTGTTACAAGAGATATCGGCATAGGCAGATCCATTGCTGCCTCTGGCCTGCGAACGAGAGCGACCACACTGAAGCCGTTGGCAATCAGAACTTCAACGAGACGCCGCCCCACGAAACCGGTTGCGCCGGTTACAAGAACTGTCTTGTCCGCGTGGGGAGCAGGGACAAGGCCTTTTGCGTTCACCGGAACAAGTTTGGGTGCCCGAACCGCCGCCGACATGTCACGTATTCCAAAGAGTATCGTTCCCACGGAGGCGCCTGAGCAGAGCCAGGTCCAGACCCCGTGATAGGCAGCCATAAGCCCTGTAGGCCGCATGCTCCAATCGAGCAGCACCGGAAGAAGAAGCACAAGGATGGCACCATAGTTTAAAGCAAGCAACGTATGCGTCACCCGCTCGCTGGCTGGCAGGGACCTGCTGAGATCCTCTTCGATGAAGTCGATCAGAGTAATGATGAGTTCGATCCCGAGCAGGATCATCACCGCGATCGCTAACAGTCCGTTGGGCTCAGACCAGCCAAGAACTGCGAAGAGAACAGCGTAAAACCAATTGCGGATCGCGTGGAGCCTCAGCTCCTTGGCTTGTGACGGTCGCCAAGCCAGGCGCTCTGTGAGCTCGTGATGAATTACAGTATCGAAAAGGCCCATCGCCATTTGCAGTCCGATGAGTGCCCACAGAACATCTCCGATCATCATGTTGCCTCCTCATAGGCTCCCGCTCGATTGACAAACTCACCAGAGTCCAATGGATACGATTATATCAGTTATTTCTGTTATAACAGAAATTTCTAGAAATACAAGTGTACTGAATTTCATTGTGTTTCGTGGGTCCGAGAACTCAGATGAGCGACTGCCTTTGGCCCGCCCTTGCAAGCGTGCGCACTCAATGGGTCCAGATTGCCGGGTCTCATCTCCAAAAGTGAATCTCAAGCTTCGGTCTGGGAAAGAAGAGGTCTGCTTTGCTCGAAGCCGTCATTTGCAGCTCTGGGTCCACGGCCCAAAGACGACCTTGAACGTTGGGTGGGCGATGCTGCGCTGCGATCACTCAAACTGGCCGTTCGTCCGGACTGTGCCGACAAGGCTCAGCCGACGGTCGAGAGCCGTGGTATGTGAGCCATTCGGTCAGCAGATCGATTTTCTCGGGTGCTTTGCAGAGTGGCTGTAGACGGCCAAGGCTTTGAGTATGCTAATTCTTCAGCAGACCGAGAAGGGCCTCCGCGCCAGCGGCAGAGGATTGCGGGTTTTGGCCCGTGACCAGATTGCCATCGGTTAAAACATGGCTGGTGAAATCCGCCGCGTTCCGGATGTCGGCGCCAAGCGCGCGCAGACGATCTTCTAGGAGGAACGGGACGACATCCGCCAGCTCTACCGCAGCTTCCTCGCCATTGGTGAAACCCGTGATGCGCTTGCCCGCGACGAGTGGGCGCCCGTCAGCGCCTTTGGCGTCGACCAGCGCGACCGGGCCGTGGCAGACGGCCCCGATCGGCTTTCCGGCGCGATCGAAGGCTTCGATAAGATGGGCGAGCGTTTTGTTATCGGGATAATCCCACATCGGTCCATGGCCGCCCGGAAAGAAGATGGCGTCGTAGCCATCTGCCGCGACCTCTGACAGCGGACGCGTCGTGGCCAGAGCCTTCTTTCCCTGAACGTCCGCATCGAAGCGGCGCGTGTCGTCGGTTTGCCATTCTGGCAACGCACTCTTCGGGTCGATCGGGGGGTGGCCGCCTTTGATGGAGGCAAGCGTCACCTCGGCGCCCGCATCGCGGAAGACGTAATAGGGCGACGCGAATTCCTCGAGCCAAAAGCCCGTCTTGACGCCAGTATCACCAAGGTCGTCATGGGATGTCAGGACTATCAGGATGCGAGGGCTATCCATGGATCTTCTCTCCGTTCCAATCCGGGCTCAGTCGAGGGTCGTCTTGCCGAGCTGCCGGTACCAATCGGCATTGTCCCAGAACGCCGTCATCCGGGTGATGTCGCCGTCCACGTCGGTCTCGACCACAAAGAAATGGCGAACGTCGTAAGTCCGCTCCCGGTTCGGCACACCGAACGCCTCACTCGCCTGCGTGCCAGAGATCGACACGTCGATGAAGGCCGTCCGGCCATCGGCGGATTCAGTGATGTCATGGACGTCGTTGGACAAATCCGGGAACGCGTTTATCAGCACGCCCCAGCTGCCGGGACCGACCTCTTCCACCGGTCCTTCGAGCGCGAAAGGCACGTATTCGATCACGCCGCCGGGTTCGAACAGTGCGATCATCGCCGGCACGTCTTGAGCGCGGTAGCTGTCAAAGAAGTCTTTTGCGGCGTTTTCGGCCGGGCCGGCCTGAGCGGGAACCGGGCCCATCGACAGGACGGCGAGGATGACAGGCGCGAGCTTCATGGCGACCTCCAAGGGCGAATGGATCACTTCTTGGTTGGAGTGCCTATTGCTGCTATGGAAATCAACGAAAGAAAAGTTGAATGTATTTTTGCATATCGGCAACAATTAAGAACCATCTCGACGGCCTTCTCGAGTTCTGCACGGTCGCGGACCTCGGCAGCTTCACGCTGGCCGCCAACGCGCTCGGCGTATCCGTCTCGTTCGTCAGCCGACGCGTATCGGACCTGGAAAACCGGCTGGGCGCCCCGCTGCTCAACCGAACCACGCGCCGTGTGGCGCTCACGGAGCTCGGCGCCCGATACCATGAGCGCGCAAGGGTAATTCTGGCCGAGATCAGGGGTCTGGACGCAGAGCTCGCAGACGAACAGGGCCGCCTGAAGGGTCCGATCCGTGTCACCGCTGGCGGGCGCATCGGCGAGGGCCGGGTGACCGACGCCCTCGTTGCGTTCGCACACCATCATCCGGCCGTCGAGATTGAATTGCAGATCATGGAGCGGCGCGTCGACCTGATCCGGGAAGGCTATGACCTGGCGATCCGGCACGGTATGCTGCCCGATCCCGACTTGGTCATCCGACCACTGGACACGCGACGGCTGATCGTCTGCGCCTCACCCGACTACGTGGCGACCCATGGCGCACCGCGGACGCCGCAAGACCTGACCCGCCTACCCTGCATCGGCGCGCCCGACCAGCGCTGGCAATTCCATCGCAACGGAAAGCAGATCGAGGTGAAGGTGCATAGCAGATGGCTCAGCAATAACGGGCCTGCCCTCGCCACAGGGTGCGAGAGGGGCCTCGGCCTGGCGCGGCTCGCCGACACCTATGTCGGGGATGGACTCGCAGCCGGGCGGCTTCTGCCCTTCCTCGAAGCGTATGAACTGCCACCGCAGGAAATCGTTCTGATCTATCCAAAGCGCGACCGCGTGCCTTACCGTGTCCAGCGCCTTATCGAGCATCTGTCGAAGGAGCTGTAACGGGCGTGTCGGCGGAAATGCGACTTTCACAGGCCATACAAGATGCTGTACCTGCGTTCCCGCAGCAAGCGCCTACCTTTGATATTCATCAGCTTTTTTGATGTCGCGCTCCCATCCACTGGCAGTCATTTTGTGATCCGTTCGAAGCTCCCCGAAATCTTCTGCACCTTCTAAAAATTAATCATGCGAAACAATTGTTTAAGAGCGCTTGGAGGCGCGAGAAGCCGCTCTACCTTTGCCGATCTACGAGTGAAACGGAGACAAGAACATGTTTGATCTGCCGGGAGCGATCCCTCCTTGCCGGGCTTCGGACTTGCCGCTGCATAGCGCAACACGACGTATCGCGCTGAGCAGGTAGTCTGGCGGGCCAATGGCAAATCCAAGGAAGGACACGAACCAAGACGGGAGCCGTTCGACGTTCAAACGACGGGCCGTTCGTTTGATTGCGAAAGCGCTCATTTTCCCGATCGTTTTGGGTGCTGCATTCGCGTTTTTTGTGACGTCCTTGCATTAGGTCAAACGCGGTCGATCACGGCGTTGGACGCCTTGATCCCATCAGCCATCGAAGAGGTCCGAAGTGCTGGAGTATCTGACCACACCGCCTCTCTTGAGTGCCGGCGCTTGCATCGTCGCGGCTGGAACTGGTGGCGCCTTTCCCCCTGACGAATGGTACGAGAAGCTCGATAAACCGCGGTGGAACCCGCCCAACTGGGTCTTTCCACTGGCATGGACCGTTCTCTACATCGCGATCGGGCGATCGGGCGATCAGGCTGGCTGGTGATGGTATCGGCCGACCCGCAAGCCTCAGTCGCGGTAGCCTCTTGGTGGGGCCAGATTGTCCCGAACGCCCTGTTTTCCCCTGTTTTCTTCGGCCTCAAGAATTTGCGTGCCGCGGAAGTGGTTGCCTGGGCGCTCTTTACCGCCGCATCTCTCGCAGCCTTTACCGCATGGCAGGTCGACTTGGAGGCCGGCGGTCTGATGACGGTTTACACGGTGTGGACTCTGTTTGCTGCCGGTTTGGCAACATCGGTGCGGCGCAAGAATCCAGCTTAGAGAGCCTCTCACCACCGGGGCTTATCTGCGCAAAAGCAGCAAGTTTTTCGCGGGGAGCGTACCACGACCTGCCGCATTCCATTGAATTTCGCCCGTCAACGCTAGCGGATCGAGTTTTGCTGAGGCTTTACTTTCATGCCCCTAGGCTAACTATCAATCGCTGACTGAATTTCTCCGTACTCGACTGTTGTCGCCGGTGAGCTGCCTGACCCGGGGCACCATGTAGGGCGTCTGCTTTTTGTAGCGCTCGAACCTATCTCCGAAAAGTTCCACGAACCGTCGCTCTTTCAGGAGCGGGCCAATCAAACAGTAGGCCGTGAGGGAAACCGCGACCATCAGTTGGTCCGGGGTCCAAACCGGCACGGTCCAAAGCGTCAATGCGAATGACAGGTAAATCGGTTGTCGGATTATCGCGAAGAGTCCGCTGGTCGGCATCGGCGGGTAATTGGGCTTGATCTTCTGCAGCATCGACATCCATCCGAGTGCTCCTGACTGCACCTCGGCGCCGGCGTCATAGCTTGCCTTGACCAGAAGCAGCCAGGCGATGGCGTAGAGGGTGCAGATAACCGGGAACATCGCCCCCTCGGCCCGCCACCAGACAACTCCGCTTGGCGACCAGAGGATGAAGAGGGCGATCAACTGAAACGAAGCGATGATGGCGTAGGTCGTTGTCGACAGCGTGCCGCCATAGGCCCTGGGTGCTGTCCGAGACAGAAGCCTGCGTCCCCTGCTCGAGAGAAGGAACGAGTGGGCGAGCGGGAACTGCAAGATCAAGATGGCGTTCGCAACCCAATTCCAAGGCGCTGTGAGGGTTCCGAGGCCGATTGTCATGCCGAAGAACATCACAATGATCATGCTTAAAACCGCGGCTGCGAAGACCGAATGGCAGACGAAGCCGTAGAGGAGGGCGACCGCAATCCGCGCTCTTCCTGGCGGAGGCTTCAGATTGCCAAGCAGCAGTGACATCAGCCTGTCAAAGTGGCCTCGGTCATATGGGTCGTTTGTAGACATGCGTGGGAGCTAGGGCCCGCTGAACTGTCGGCGAGGCAGAAGTCGAAAGGCCGCAGGTGGTCTCTCTGTTTGGCCTCATTAGACGCGCTGGCTTGCGCTTGTATTGTAACCGGCCGCATCAAAGGTTCGATCCGCTCGACCCTCGCCAGCCTGTCGATCATAGGACGTAGTGATGAGAGACTGACAGGTCACAACCCGTTTAAGAGACGTCGAGTAAAGTTGACACCACCGAGTGTGCGCCGCAAAACTTGAGCAACCGCACGTCTCGCAGTGGATGTCATGAACGAATACTCTCCGGTCCGCGTCCATGGCGTGTGCAACGGCAAATTCTCGGACCCTGAAGTAACGGCCAGCGGCGAGACGCGGGCACGCGTGCCGCTCTACAAGCTCGATACGCTTTGGTTCAACACCGGCACGCTCTGCAACATCGAATGCGCCAACTGCTATATCTTCTCGAGTCCCACGAATAACGCGCTTGTCTATCTAACGACCGAGGACGTGGAGGGTTATCTCGATGAGATCGAAGACCGCGGGCTTGAGACGCGGGAGATCGGGTTCACCGGCGGCGAGCCGTTCATGAACCCCAACATGATCGGGATGACGCGAAGTGCGCTGTCCCGTGGCTTTGAGGTTCTGATCCTGACCAACGCGATGCGCCCGATGATGCGGCCAAAGGTCAAGGCCGAGCTTGCCCGTCTTGGCGAGGAGTTCGGCTCCCGGCTCACCCTTCGCGTCTCGCTCGATCACCACACCCGGGACTTCCATGATCAGGAGCGTGGAAAAGGCGCGTTCGAGGTTACGCTCCAGGGAATGCGCTGGCTCAGAGATCAGGGCATCCGCACCACTGTGGCGGGCCGCAGCCTATGGGAAGAGAGCGACGCTGACGCCAGGGCGGGTTACCAGGCGCTTTTCGATCAGGAAGGCATCCGGATCGACTGTTCCGACCCGGCTTCCTGTGTCCTATTCCCCGAGATGGATGAGACCGTGGACGTGCCTGAGATCACGACAGCTTGCTGGGGCATCCTCGGCAAGAAGCCCTCCGAGATCATGTGCGCCTCTTCCAGAATGGTCGTCAAGCGCCGGGGCGCGCCAGAGCCAGTGGTCCTCTCCTGCACCCTTCTCGCTTATGACGAACAGTTCGAGATGGGGCGGACGCTGGCCGAGGCCGCACGCCCGGTCCCCCTCAACCACCCGCATTGTGCGAAGTTCTGCGTGCTCGGCGGCGCAAGCTGCTCAGGCTAAGGCCCCATGCCGCTCGCGGGTGCAGCCGCCGCGCTTTTCACGGTGATCTGCTGGTCGGGTTTTCTGCTCTCGCTGCGCTTCGGAGTGAGTGGTGATTTCAACCAGGGCGCACTCCTCCTCATGCGATATCTCCCCGGGTTTTTCCTGCTTGCGCCCGTGTGGTGGCGGATCGGTTTCTGGCCGGCGGGCGTCAAGCGTCGGCATGTTCTCCTCATCATCCTCGGATCGGGCCCCTTTTTCTTCCTTCTGATGTCCGGCGGGCTGGCCTTTGCGCCAGCCTCAGACGCAGGTGCGCTTGGGCCTGGGCTTTTGCCCTTGCTCGTTGCGATCGTCGCTTTCCTTGTGTTGGAGGAGCGGTTCTCGCGTCTCAGGCTTATCGGCTTTGCCGGGATCGTTGCCGGGTGCCTGACGATCGGCGGATGGGAGGCGTTGACCGGTGGGATCGACGGCGCCTGGAGAGGTCACCTTCTGATCGTCACCGCTGTCTCCACTTGGGCGCTTTACACGGTTGCGTTCCGTCTATCAGGGCTCACGGCGCTGGAAGCGGCTGCGCTGACGATGCTCTGGTCGGCGCCGGTGATGGTGCCTGCGGCCTGGTGGCTGGGCCTCTCGGTCGGGGAGGCTGATATCGGAGAAATCGCGGCGATGACCCTCGTGCAGGGCGTTCTGACCGGCGTTATCGCGCTGCTCAGTTTTGGCCAGGCGGTCCGTCTGCTCGGTGCCTCGCGCACGGCGGCTTTCACGGCGCTGACGCCCGTTCTGGTCCTGATCGGCGGCTATCTGTTGCTGGACGAGCCTTTGGATGCTGTGAAGATTGCTGGTATCATAGCCGTGTCGATTGGCGTTTTCCTCGCCTCAGGTTTCTTGGAGGAACCGACGTGAGCTTTCCAAGACCGCGAAAGCGGTCGCTAACTCTAAGGGGGCATAGAACATCGGTCAGCCTGGAGGATCCGTTCTGGGAGATCTTCTGCCGGATCGCAAAATCCAAGGGTCGGTCGATCAATGCGCTTGCAGCCGAGCTTGATGAGGCCCGCGAGCCGCCTGCCTCACTGGCCAGTGCGATCCGCCTGCATGTGCTCGACTGGGTTATGCATCATCCTGTTGAGCGCTCGTAGGGGCGGCCACTGTAGCCATCCAGCCTGATCAACCGATCTGCGCGAGGATCGGGAACGCCTCGATCAGGAAGTTCGCCATGCGCTCCATAG
Organism: Pseudomonadota bacterium; assembly: GCA_039180675.1. Lineage (GTDB taxonomy): Bacteria > Pseudomonadota > Alphaproteobacteria > Rhodobacterales > Rhodobacteraceae > Thermohalobaculum. Next base: position 57,305 of record JBCDDC010000016.1, read on the forward strand.
TTCCCGTGATCAGCATGCAACCGACCAGAACCAGCATGCCGCCCATCGCCTTTTCGACCGTCGCCATATGCTTGCGGAAGCCACGGGCCCAGTTGAGAAACGGCCCGATGTACCAGGCCGCGAGAAGGAACGGGACGCCGAGGCCCAGCGCATAGATGCTCAGGAGCGTTCCGCCCTCCAGCATGCTGCCATTGGCAGCGATCGCCAGGATCGCGGCGAGGAACGGGCCGATACACGGAGTCCAGCCGAACGCAAACGCGACACCCATGGTGAAGCTGGCGCCATAGCTCCCGGCTTGTTCCGGACCTTCGAACCGCGCTTCGCGGTTGAGGATCGGAATCTTGTCGGAGCCTGTCGCTTTGGCGAAAATCCAAAGCGCGACGCACAGGCCCGCAAGCACCGCGATCTCGGTCTGATACGCCGCCAGAGCTTCGAGATCGCCAAGCGACCAGACCAATAAAAGCACGAAGATCGCAGCCAGAACGGCCAGGCTGTTCCGAAATCCGATGAAATGGAGGCCGAACAGCGTGATGAAGTACCCAGCGATCACCGAGAAGAGACTTTTGTTTGCCAGCAGAAAGTTACCCGCTGTCGCCGCGCCTAGGCCGAGTGCTACAAAGACCACGCCAAGGCCCAGAACGAAACAAACGGATGAGAGGAAGACCCGCTGCCTGAGTGCCGGATCAACCTCCTGCTTTTCACCTGAGATTTGGTCGATCGTGGTGCCTGCCATGTACGCAAGATAGGGCGGTGCGAGCGGCAGCACGCAGGGGCTCAGGAAGCTGAAAAGCCCCCCGATAAAAGCCCAGAAAACCTCGATGACCATTGCGCGCCCTTTCGCTCTTCTCGTCCAGATACAGGCTCGGCGCTCGCCGTGAAAGACCGCCGCCGGAAACATTCGTCACATTGGCGTCAAGGTCGGGATGTCAATCAGCCGCCGTCTGGCGTGCAAGATAGGCCACGATATCCTCGATTTGGCTCGCTGTAAGCCGCGGCCCGTTGATGATCGCTGCGTCCGCCGCAGGCGTCTGGCCCGGAAGAAAGAAGCCTGGCATTTCAGTTAACGGGTCAATTGCCACAGGCGCCACGATCCAGAGCCGGATCTCGCCGCTCGTGAGCCGCGATCCGACCCCGGCGAGGCTCGGCGCTGTTGTCCCACCCACCGTCTCTGCGCCCGGACCGCCCGGCGAGCCATGGCAGGTCGAACAGCCGGTGAGGCTCTGGTCGAAATAGAGCCTGCGCCCAAGCTGCCAGTCCCCCGTTTGTCCGGTCAGCGAGGCCGAGATCCGGTTGCCGTTCGTGATGGTATAGGGAACCACGTCCGCGGCCGTGGCGAAGAAGGGCAAACATGCAGTCAGCAGGATGGCGGCGGGCAGGCGCGGCATTGGCTCTCCAAGGCTCTGACGCGTGGAAACTACGCCCGGATCATTCGCGCAGGCAAGGCCTTGAAGAATGCAGTTTGAGCAGATACCCACGCGCCGATGACCCGCCCAGATGCCGTTTTGGATGCGACTGGCCTGCTCTGCCCTTTGCCTGTGCTCAAGGCACGGAAGAGGTTGAAGGATTTGACGCAAGGCCAGATCCTGGAAGTCCACGCTGATGACCCGGCGGCCAGGGTGGATATTCCGCACTTCTGTGCCGAGCAGGGGCACGAGTTTATCGGGGCCGAGGATCGAGCCAACGGCCTACTCGTGTTTCAATTGCGCAAAGGGAAGGCCGCTTAATTGAACTCGGCGCACCTGTCGGGCCGCTTCGCCCGGGCCGAAAACCAGAGGTAGTCATATGGGGTCTCCGCCACGGCCGCGTATTCGGCGGCCGATTTTGCATCCGGGATCACCTCGACCTGCCCAAGGCTGATGACATCGACACTGTCGATGGCCTCCGCGATGTAGGCCGGAACCCCGCGATCCGTCCGCGCATGACTGTTACCGGCTATGAGAACGGCGTTGCCATCGCCTCTCACCAAAGCGCGGAGTGTCGCGTCGGCAAACCGCGCATTGCGCAGACGCTGCGCTTCGGCCATTCCGCGCGCCACGTCCCGCGGAAGTCGATCGCAATGCGCGGCAATCATCTCCTCCTCCAGCGCTGCTTGCGTGCGAGCGTCCGGCCGCGCCGTCAGGCCATAGCGTGAGGCCCCGGCTCCAAAGGCCCGGGCCGCGTTCTGCTGAATTGCGACCACCAGTTCACGGTTGCTCGCGGCGCCGCCCGCGACATAGGCCTCAGGCGCCGCCTCGAAAATTGGCCGATAAAGCTCCCAATCAGGCACGCCGAGGCGGTCCCAGCCGATCGCGGGGCCGATTTCAGCCGTAGCGCCACCCTGTTCTCGAAACGCCTCGATCCCTTCCTCCGAGCCCTCGGGGACCATTTCGAAGGCAATCCCTTCGGGCTTGAGCTTTGCCACAAGCCGGGCCTGCCGCTCGTGATGGCGCCTGTTGTCCGGAACCTCGCCCAGAATGGCGACATCAGCGGTGAGCAGCCGGGCAACAAGCGTCTCCTCATCAATCGCCCGGGCGCCCTGAACGTCCCAAATGACGCCCGCGAGCGGATGATCCTCCAACGAAAACGACGCTTTTGAGAAAGGGCGCAGTCCTTCTGTCCCCGGGGCGCTGCAGGCGGCAAGGGTCAGTACCAGCGAGGCGACCAGGGATTTCCGCATGGGAACGCTCCGGGAAATTGTGCTGCTATGCACCATAGCCCGTCAGTGCGATTGGTCCACCCGCGAAGTGGTGATCAGGCGATGCCTGCCTCCGCGGCAATCGCCGCGCGGGGCTTTCTTGCCCGTTCTGTGGCCGATTTGAGCTGCCCGCATGCGGCGAGGATATCCTCGCCGCGCGGGGTGCGGACCGGGCTTGCGTAACCTGCACGATTCACGATGTCGGCAAAGGCCTCGATCCGCTCCCAATCCGATCGTTCGTATGTCGAGCCAGGCCACGGATTGAAAGGGATCAGATTGATCTTGGCCGGGATACCCGAGATCAGCTTGATGAGACGCTTCGCATCCGCATTCGAGTCGTTTACGCCCTTGAGCATCACGTATTCAAACGTAATGCGCTCGGAATTTGACAGGCGCGGGTAGTCCCGGCAGGCCTGCATCAGTTCGTCCAACGGATACTTCCGATTGATCGGTACAAGCACGTTGCGCAGAGTGTCCGTGGTCGCATGCAGCGAGATTGCGAGCAGGGTCCCGATCTCCTCACCCGCACGTTTGATCTCGGGCACGACGCCCGAGGTGGAGAGGGTGATTCGCCGCCTGCTGAGGCTCAGCCCCTCATGGTCCATCGCGATCTGCATCGCGTCACGGACATTGTCGGTGTTGTAGAGCGGCTCACCCATGCCCATCAGCACGATGTTCGAGAGCAGCCGCTTGTCTGACGGACGCTCACCAGGCTTTGGCCATTCTCCAAGGTCATCCCGGCAGACCAGGATTTGCGAGACAATCTCGCTTGCCGTCAGATTACGGACCAGCTTTTGCGTGCCGGTGTGGCAGAAGGTGCAGGTGAGCGTGCATCCGACCTGGGAAGAGATGCAGAGCGTGCCCCGATCTTCCTCGGGGATATAGACGGCCTCAACCTCATGCCCGCCCGCGATGCGGAGCAGATACTTCCGCGTCCCGTCCCGGCTCACTTGGCGCGTGACGATCTGCGGCCGCTCGAGGGTGAAGGCGTTCGCCAGATCCGCGCGGATCTGTTTCGCCAGATTGGTCATCTGGTCGAATTCGGTGACGCCTTTCTGATAGAGCCACTGCCAGATCTGACCCGTGCGCATGCGGATTTGCTTCTCGGGGATCCCGATCTCGCGCAGCGCGTCGCCAAGCTCGAGGCGCGACATACCGACCAGATTTCGCGTGGCCCCGCCGTCGCGTGGCAGGGTGGCGAAATCCGGCTGGATCGCGGTTTGTTCTGGCCGGGGCGATTTCATGCGCGGGCGATAGCATATTGCTCCGGCAAGGGCCAGCGCCGCCCGCGGCTCAACTCATGCGCTGCACTTCTCTTTCGCCGAGTTGATGGCAGCAGTGAAACCGCTCAGCGAGAAGGTGTCGATCGTGGTCGTCCCCCGCGCTGAAAGCCCCTTGATCTGCGCACGCGCGCCTGCACGGAACCGGCTCACGGCGCGATCGTCATCCTGCGCCGTCGGCAGCCAGGCGATCTCGTCCAGATCTCCGTCGCCGGTGAACATGGTCAGACGGTTGGAGCCGACGGTGAGCTCGACCTCGGAGCCGGCCTTGAACGGGTAGCCTGCGAAGAACGAGACCTCGTTCTTCACCCCGTCGCCGGGGCGGACCGAAACCATCAGGAAAATGTCACCACGTCTCACCTGGGTGGTCTTGCCTCCCTTGGTTGCCGTCTTCGCCGTCGGGCGTGATACGATCCAGCAGTTCTTGGCGGCGCCTTCGCCGCTCACGAACACGGACCAATCCTTGTGCACGCCCACATTCGCTTGTGTTTGGGCGTTTGCCATCGTGATCGAGAGCGCGCTCAATACTGCGACGGTGCAAGTTCTTTTGAAGATGCTCATGCTTGCCTCACTCGCTCGATTTTGTTTGGGTCTTGATGCCCATTTGGAAGAACTCAACATTGGAGTTTGTGCCGATCCTTAAACCTGACCATACTGCAAAAGCCAAGGCGGTTTCTACCCCGGGCAAACGCGGCGCTCACAGGAAAAGTCCGTCTATCAACCACGCGCCGCTCGCAGTATCGCGGTCAGGAGACTTTTGATTGCCATGACTGAGAAGTCACCGTCGTCTGCAATCGATCCGGTGATGCTCGCCGAACTGCCGGACGAGGCGCTCGTCGCGCGGATTGCGCAAGACAAGGACCGCGGCGCCTTCACCGAACTTTTCGACCGGTATGCCGGACGGATCAAGGCGTTTCTGATCCGTGCCGGGGCCAGCCGTGAGGAGGCCGAGGAGGCGGCGCAGGAAGTCTTCGTCACCATCTGGCGCCGTGCGGAGACCTTCAATCCTGAAAGGGCGGGGGCTGCGACGTGGCTCTACACAATCGCGCGCAACAAACGCATCGATATGGTGCGCCGCATCCGCCGGCCGGAACCGGAGGCAGAAGATCTTCCCTTCGCGCCCGGAAATGTTGAATCGGCCGAAGTGACGCTTGCGGGGGTCGATCGTGACGCGAGAATTCGAGAAGCGATCATGGCGCTGCCAGACGACCAGCGCCTGGTGATCAGGCTCGCATTCTTTGCCGGGATGAGCCATGCCGAGATCGCCCAACGGCTCGAAGCGCCTTTGGGCACGGTAAAATCAAGGCTCAGGCTCTCTTTCGCAAAACTCCGCGACGAGCTAGGAAGCGATTTCGCGCTGGAGCTTCTGGAAAACTGATATGAGCCATCTGTCCTCGATCGTTCTTGCCGAGATCTGGCGGGGGTCCGTGCTGGAATCAGTGCATCGCGGAATGGCGGTCGTCTGCCGCGCTGATGGCGAGGTGGTCGCGGCCTGGGGCGATCCCGCGCGCAGGATCCTTCCGCGCTCGTCCTGCAAAATGATCCAGGCATTGCCTTTGGTCGAAAGCGGGGTGGCTGAGCGGATGGGGCTTAGCGACCGTCACCTGGCTCTTGCCTGTGCGTCGCACCAGGGCGCGGAGGTCCATACAACGCTCGCTCGTCAGTGGTTGCAGGAGATCGGTCTTGCCGAGACGGACTTGCGCTGCGGCCCGCAGATCCCGAACGATGCGGCTGCCCGTCAGGTCCTGCGCGAGGCCGGAGAGCAGCCGGATCAGACCCACAATAACTGCTCCGGCAAACACTGCGGTTTCCTGACCATGGGCAAGGCGCTTGGTGCGGGAGCTGAGTATCTTGAGGTTGATCATCCGGTTCAGCAGGGGGTCAGGCAGGTGACGATGGAGCTGGCCGAGGAAGAGGTTGAAGAGTTTGCTATCGATGGCTGCTCTGCACCCAACTTCGTGCTCTCGTTAAAAGGGTTCGCTCAGTCGCTGGCAAAGTTCGCAGCGGCCGAGGAGGCGCTCAGTGGTGCACGTGCTGCCGCTGCAATCGAACTCCGCCAAGCGATGGCGTCTCATCCCGTGCTCGTCGCTGGCGAAAAGCGCGCCTGCACTGCCCTCATCCGTGCGGCTAAAGGCGGTGCTGTGGTCAAGACGGGCGCGGAGGGGGTCTTCGGTGCGATCCTTCCAGAGCAGGGGCTTGGTATTGCGATCAAGTGCGATGATGGGTTCAGCCGCGGGTCCGAGACCGCAATGGCCGCTCTGCTTGCCCAATTTGGCGCGCTGGATCGGGAGCATCCGACGCATAAGGCCTACACTGATGCTCCGATCCTGAACCGGCGTGATATTCCGCACGGGCACCTGCGGGCAGGCTCTGAACTGATCGCCTAGCCCAGCAGGTTGATTGCCAGATTGATCGGAGAAAAGCTCCCGGTCCCGATCGGCAGAGCGAAGGTCAATCCGATGATCAGGAACAGGACCATCTGGCCCGGTTTCGGCAAGCCGCGCCGCACAGCCCAGCGATAGAGAGCGATGTTGATCAACAGGATCAGCACCACCATCACCAAAGACAGCATCACCCCGGCGAAGGGGCCATTGCTCTCTGTCAGCCGCGACATGCCAAGCCAAGTCAACCGGCCCATCGTTGGTACGGCCAGCAGATTGAAGGCGGCAAATGCGCTGACGGCATTGAACCAGGTAGGGGTCATCTGAGCTCTTCGGATCCCTCTCACGCGGTGGCTCGCGCTGTTTAACGGGCACAATTCGACAGATCGAGTCGCAATTGACCGTGACAGACGTGAAAAAATATGAAAGTTTTTCACGCAACGCAGAAAACCGATGCCCGCCGGAATCAACAGCCAATGCCGAATGATCTGAGCCAGCCGATCGATCCGCAGTCCGCGACGCGGGCACGCGGGGTTGGTGCCGATCTGCGTGGTCTGCGCAAGGCGCGGGGTCTGACGCTGTCGGCACTCGCGATGCGCATAGGGCGATCAGTTGGTTGGTTGTCCGAAGTCGAACGTGACCTCAAGGAGCCGACGATCACCGACCTGCGTCGCCTTGCCGATGCCCTGGACCAGCCGCTGAGCCTGTTCTTCGGGCGGCCCGAGGCGCCAGAACAGGAGCGCGGCTATGTTGTTCGCAATTCCAACAGGCGCGCGCTCGGCTCCGCCGAAGAGGGGTTGGTCGAACAGCTCCTTTCGCCCGATCTTTCAGGGTCCTTCGAGATTGTACGTTCGGTCTTTGACCCGGGCGCGGAACTGGCAGACTTCGCCCGAAGGGCGACCGAGGAAGCGGGCTACATCATCGAGGGCACACTCGATCTTTGGATTGCAGACCGCTGCTTTCGCCTTGGCCCCGGCGACAGTTTCCGTTTCAGGGGCGAACGCTATCGCTGGCGCAATCCCGGCACGACCCCGGCGGTCGTGATCTGGGTCATCGCGCCCCCCGTCTACTAACCATTCAGAGGAGATCCCAATGGCCGAGATCCCATCCACAGCCCGTGTCGTTGTCATCGGAGGCGGTGCTGTTGGCGCCTCCTGCCTTTACCATCTCGCGCTCAAGGGCTGGACCGATTGTGTTCTGGTCGAGAAGAACGAGCTGACCTCTGGCTCCACCTGGCACGCGGCAGGGAACGTTCCGACCTTCAGTGCCTCCTGGTCGATCATGAACATGCAGCGTTATTCGACCGAGCTCTACCGTGGGCTTGCCGAAGCGGTCGATTATCCGATGAACTATCACGTCACCGGGTCGATCCGGCTGGCGCATTCGAAGGAGCGGATGCAGGAGTTCGAGCGTGCTTGTGGCATGGGCCGGTACCAGGGCATGGATCTTTCCATGTGTACGCTGGAGGAGTTGAAGGCGCACTACCCGTATCTCGAACTTCATGATCTCGAAGGTGGGATGCACGATCCTTACGACGGCGACATTGATCCAGCACAGCTTACCCAGGCGCTTGCCAAAGGTGCTCGAGACAAGGGCCAGCAGATCGTGCGCTTCTGCTCCGTCACCGGCGTCGAACGGCAGGGCGGCGAATGGCTGGTCAAGACGGACAAGGGCGACATTCGCTGCGAATATGTGGTCAACGCCGCTGGTTACCGCGCACAGGAGATCGGCGCCATGTTTGGCCGCAAGGTGCCGATGGCGACCATGTCCCACCAGTACATCCTGTTCGACGAACACCCGGAGCTGATCGAGCGGACCAAGACCCATGGAAAGCTGCCGCTGCTGCGTGACGTGGACAGCTCGTACTACCTCCGGCAGGAGAAACATGGCTTCAACCTCGGCCCTTATGAGCGGAACTGCCGGGCGCACTGGCACACGGCCGACGACCCGATGCCAGCTGATTTCTCCTTCCAGCTCTATCCGGACGACCTCGACCGGCTGGAATGGTATCTTGAAGACGCCATCGCTCGTGTGCCGCTGATCGGGGAGAGCGGGGTCTACAAGATCATCAACGGCCCGATCCCCTATACCCCGGATGGTAATCCCTTGATTGGCCCGATGCCGGGTGTCCCGAACGCGTTCGAGGCCTGTGTCTTCACCTTCGGCATCGCGCAGGGCGGCGGCGCGGGCAAGGTGCTGGCGGAATGGGTGGTCGATGGCGGCACCGAGTGGGACATGTGGTCGGTTGATCCGCGCCGTTTTGGCGACTGGTGCGATCACGACCACTGTGTTGCCAAAGCCATGGAAGTCTATGGCCACGAGTACGCGATGCACTTCCCACATCACGAATGGCCCGCTGGCCGCGACAAGCGTCTCGGCCCCAACGACGCCAAAGTCCGCGAGTTGGGTGGCGTGATGGGCGTCTATGGCGGCTGGGAAAGGGCCAACTGGTTCGCTCAGCCTGGCGACGACACCTCGGAAGAAGCAACCGAAACCTGGGCCCGCTCAGGCCCTTGGGAGCCGCGCGTCCGCGAGGAATGTGAGGCGGTCCGCGATGCCTGCGGCGTGCTCGACCTGCCTGGCTTCTCCCGCTTCAAGGTGTCCGGGGAAGGCGCCGACGAATGGCTCCGCGGCCTGACCTGTGGGGCGCTGCCCAAGATCGGCCGCCTCGGCCTCGTCTACTTCGCCGATCACCGCGGCCGTATCGTGAGCGAGATGTCGATCACCCGGATCTCTGAGGACTATTACTACCTGATCACGGCCGCGACGGCGCAGCTCCATGACCGCGACTGGCTGATCAACCACCTGCCGGATGGCAGCCCGATCATGATCGAGGATCTGACCGAGACCATGAGCACGCTCATCGTCACCGGTCCGACCTCGCGCAAGGTGCTCGGTGGGCTCTGCGATGCCGATCTGACCCAGACCTGGCTGAGCCATCAGGAAAGCGAGATCGCAGGCCAGTGGGTCCGTCTGCTCCGCGTCTCCTTTGCTGGCGAACTGGGCTGGGAGGTGCATGCGCTGACCGATGGGATGCCAAAGGTCTATGAGGCCGTTCTCGCTGCAGGCGCAAAGCCCTTCGGCATGTTCGCGCTCGACAGTCTGCGGATGGAGAAGGGATATCGCACCTGGAAGGGTGATCTCTCGACCGACTACACGCTGTTCCAGGCCGGCCTTGGCCGCTTCGTCAAGCTCGATAAGCCGCAGGATTACCCGGGCAAGACTGCGCTGATGAACGAGAAGCAACAGGGATCAACACGCGCCTTCGCCACGATGGTTCTCAACGCCAATGGTCACGACGCGCCCTACATGTCGAATGTCTGGAAGGGCGATGAGCATGTGGGCGAGACGACGTCCGGTGGCTGGGGGTACCGTGTCGGCGCCTCGATCGCGCTCGGCGTCATCCGGCCGGATTGCGCGGCGCCGGGTACCGAGCTTGAGGTCGAGATCTACGGCGAGCGGATCAAGGCCGTGGTGCAACCCGACCAGCCGCTCTGGGATCCTGAGAACGAGCGTTTGCGCGCATGAGCTGGGGCTCAGCGGATCGGTTGCAACGGGCGCCAAGGGCGGCCACCGGCGCGTCTGCGCCGGTGCGGGTCTTGACCCGCATGCCCGTCAGTGACGGGCATGGCCGCCCGGCTCTCCGCTCCGCGTCCGCCTGAGGGAGGTAAGCATGGCCAACAGGGTCGTTTTGATGGATGGCGGCATGGGCCAGGAACTCATCCGGCGCGCCAAAGGTGAGCCGACGCCCGCCTGGTCCGCCCAAGTCATGGATCTGGAGCCGGAACTGGTCACCGAGGTGCATCTCGAGAACATCCGTGCCGGTGCCCGAACGATCACGGTGAACGCATACTCCGTTATGCGCTCGCGGCTCGAAGCCGTGGGCAAGGCCAACCGGTTTGAAGCGCTTCAGCACAAGGCCTGCGAACTGGCGCTCGGCGCCCGTGAAGTGAGCGGGGAGGATGTGACGGTCACCGGCTGTCTCTCGCCCTTTATCTGGTCCTATCGCCCGGGCCTGAACCCCGGTGTCGAAGAAATGCTCCCCACTTATCGCGAAGCCGCGCGGATCCAGGCGCAGTATGTCGACGTCATGCTGTGTGAGACTATGGGATCGGGCGAGGAGGCGTTGGCGGCCGCAACTGCCGCCGCCGAAACGGGAAAGCCCGTTTGGGTCGCCTGGACCCTGATGGACGATGGTTCGGGCCGGGTCCGTTCCGGGGAGACGCTGGCCGAGGCGAATGCCAAACTCACCGATCTGCCGGTCACGGTGCGCCTCGCGAACTGTTCTTGCCCGGAATCCATCGATGCTGGTCTCGAGGACCTGCTCGCCCTTGGCGGGCCCGTTGGCGCCTATGCGAACGGGTTTACCGGTATCAAGGAGTACTTCACCGCCGGTGAGACGGTCGAGGGGCTCGAGGCCCGCGCAGACCTTGGCCCTGCGCAGTATGCCGATTTCGCGATGCGCTGGGCCGAGCAAGGGGTCAGCCTGATTGGCGGCTGCTGCGAGATCTCACCGGCTCACATCGCGGAACTGAACAAGCGTCTGCAATCAGCGGGCTACGACATTACGGCCCGTGCGGCCTGACCGAGAGGACAAGGAATGGCTGATCTTCCGACCAAAGCGCGCGCGGTGATCATCGGAGGTGGTGTCTCTGGTTGCTCGATAGCGTACCATCTCGGGCTGCTCGGATGGGACGAGGTGATCCTGCTGGAGCGCAAGCAGCTCACCTGCGGCACCACCTGGCACGCGGCTGGTCTGATCGGCCAGCTCCGCGCCAATCAGAACATGACCCGGCTCGCGAAATACTCCGCGGATCTCTATGTGAAGCTTGAGGAAGAGACAGGTGTCGCCACGGGCATGAGGCAGAATGGCTCGATCACCGTGGCCCTTACCGAAGAGCGCAAGGAGGAAATCTACCGCCAGGCCGCACTTGCCCGCGCTTTCGGCGTGGATGTGGCCGAGATCAGCCCGGCCGAGGCGGGTGAAATGTATCCGCATCTGAACATCGATGACGTGGTCGCCGCCGTGCATCTTCCCCTCGACGGGCAGGCAGACCCGGCTAACATCGCGCTGGCGCTCGCAAAAGGTGCCCGCCAGCGCGGTGCTAAGATCGTAGAGGGTGTGAAGGTCACCGCGGTTCATCAGGATCGCGGTAAGGTCACCGGTGTCGCCTGGGAGAAAGGCGGCGAGACAGGCACCATCCAGTCCGACGTGGTCATCAATTGCGGTGGCATGTGGGCTCGCGATATTGGCTTGATGGCGGGCGTCTCGGTGCCTCTGCATGCTTGCGAACACTTCTACATCGTGACCGAGCCCATCGACGGGCTGAAACAGGTCCCGGTTCTCCGCGTGCCTGACGAATGCGCGTATTACAAGGAAGACGCGGGCAAAATGATGCTCGGCGCCTTCGAGCCAAAGGCCAAGCCCTGGGGCACGAACGGCATCCCCGAGAGTTTTGAGTTCGATCAGTTGCCCGAGGATATCGACCATTTCGAACCGATCCTCGAGATGGGGATCAACCGCATGCCGATGCTGGGCGAGGCAGGCATCCACACCTTCTTCAATGGCCCGGAGAGTTTCACGCCTGATGATCGCTACTATCTTGGCCAGGCTCCGAACCTCGAGGGATTCTGGGTCGCGGCGGGCTATAACTCGATCGGGATCGTCTCGTCGGGTGGCGCGGGCTATGCTCTGAGCCATTGGATCGACAAGGGCGAGCCGCCCTTCGACCTCTGGGATGTCGATATCCGCCGGGTCCAACCCTTCCAGAACAACAAGCTTTATCTGCGGGAACGCGTGTCGGAGACGCTCGGCCTCCTCTACGCGGATCACTTCCCGTATCGCCAGTATGAAACCTCCCGCGGGGTGCGCCGCTCTCCGTTCCATGAACATATGAAAGCTCGAGGCGCCTGCTTCGGTGAGGTCGCAGGTTGGGAACGCCCGAACTGGTTTGCCAAGAGCGGTCAGACGCCGGAGTACCAGTATAGCTGGGGTCGCCAGAACTGGTTCGAGAACTCTGCGGAGGAGCACAACGCCATCCGCACCGGCGTCGGCATGTACGACATGTCGAGCTTTGGCAAGATCCGCGCCGAGGGGCCGGATGTCGAGGCGGTGCTCAACCGAATCTGCGGCGGCGACATGAGCGTGCCTGCGGGCAAGATCGTCTACACCCAGTTCCTGAACGATCGCGGCGGGATCGAGGCAGATGTCACGGTCACCCGGCTCTCGGAGACTTCCTACCTGATCGTCACCCCCGCTGCGACACTGGTGCGCGATCTGAGTTGGCTGAAGCGCCATACGGGCGAGGCGCGGGTCGTGTTCACCGATGTCACCTCAGGCGAGGGCTGCCTCGCCGTGATGGGGCCGAAGGCGCGGGATCTCCTGTCCGCCGCTAGCCCGCATGATTGGACCAACGAGACACATCCCTTCGGCTGGGCGCATGAGATCGAGATCGGCATGGGCCTCGCAAGGGCGCATCGAGTCACCTATGTGGGCGAGCTTGGCTGGGAGCTTTATGCTTCCTCCGACCAATGCGCTCATCTATTCGAGACGCTTTGGGAAGCAGGGCAGGACCACGGGCTCAAGCTCTGCGGCATGCACATGATGGACAGCTGCCGGATCGAGAAGGCCTTCCGCCACTATGGCCACGACATCACCGACGAGGATCACGTGCTCGAGGCGGGCCTCGGATTTGCGGTGAAAACAGCCAAGCCCGACTTCATCGGCCGCGAGGCGGTGCTGAACAAGAAACAGCAGGGCCTCGACCGGCGCATGGTCCAGTTCAAGCTGACGGATGCGGAGCGGCTGCTCTACCACAACGAGCCGATCCTGCGGGACGGTGAGATCGTCAGCTACCTGACCTCCGGCAATTACGGTCACTATCTCGGTGCCGCGATTGGGATGGGCTATGTGCCCTGCAAGGGCGAAAGCGTAGAGGAACTGCTGGGCTCGACCTTCGAGATCGATGTGGCGGGGACCCGGGTGCAGGCGGAGGCCTCGCTGAAACCGATGTATGATCCGAGATCCGAGCGGGTTCGGATCTGAGCCTTTCAGGATGCGCCCCCCGGAAGCCCGGTACCCGGACCTCCGGCGGCCACTGAAGCACACCTTCGGTGTGCTACGGGGCGTCTGCGGCAAGCGCCTCCCTCGATGACCTAAGAGCGGCGCGCCCGCTGGTCCTCAGGACGTTTACGTCCTGCGGCAGAGCTTGCTCTGCCGTGCTCCATGCGTGCATGGAGAGGATCAGCATCGAGACGGGTGATCTCACAAGGGAGAGGCGGATGAAGCGCGACGATTATCTCGGTTGGGCGGAGCGGGCGATGCGCTGGGGGGCAGACTACCTGGCTAATATCCGTGAGCGACCGGTCCGTGCACCTCTCGATCCCGGCGCAACGGTTTGGGATCTTCCGTCCTCTCCACCGGCAGAACCCGAGCCGATGGAAGCGATCTGGGCGGATTTTGAGCGGACCGTACCGCCCGGCCTTACCCATTGGCAGCACCCGCGCTTCTTCGCCTACTTCCCGGCCAATGCCTCACCTGCCTCGATGGTCGCCGAGCATCTGACGAGCGTAATGGCGGTCAATCCGCTGCTCTGGCAGGCCTCGCCGGTCGCGACGGAGCTTGAAGGCGTCATGATCGGGTGGCTGCGGCAGGCGCTGGGGCTCGCGGACCACTTCACCGGGGTGACCCATGACACCGCCTCGATCGCGACCTTCTCGGCCGTACTGACCATGCGCGAGCGTGCGACGGGCTTTGAAGCCAATCAAGCGGGCCTCGACCGAAGGCTCCGAGTCTATGCGTCGGCACAAACGCACAGCTCGGTCGATAAGGCCGTCACTATGGCCGGCATCGGTCGGGAGAACCTTGTGAAGGTGCAGACCGACGATCAATGGGCGATGCAGCCCGATGCCTTGGCAGCCGCTATCGAAGCGGATCTCGAGGCCGGTCATACGCCAGCGGGCGTGGTTCTTTGCATCGGCGGTACTGGGATTGGCGCTTCTGACCCGGTAGCGCCGTGTCTCGAGATCGCCAAAAGGCATGATCTCTACACCCATGTCGATGCGGCCTGGGCGGGCTCGGCGATGATCTGCCCGGAGGAACGGGTCCATTGGGACGGGATCGATGGCGCCGACTCTATCGTCTTCAACCCGCATAAATGGCTTGGCGTGCAGTTCGATTGCGCGGTCCAGTTTCTTGCCGATCCCACCGAACAGATCCGCACGCTTGCCATGCGGCCGGACTATCTGCACACCCCGGGCGAGGGTGAGATCGTCAACTATTCCGAATGGACGCCGCAGCTCGGCCGCCGCTTCCGCGCGCTGAAGATCTGGTTCGTGCTGCGCGCCTATGGCCTCGATGGTTTGCGGGAGCGGATCCGCAACCACATCCGCTGGACGCGAGAGTTAGCGGCAAAGATCGATGCGGAGGATGGCTTCGAGATCGTGACGCCACCCATGTTCGCGCTCTTCACCTTTCGCTATGTGCGAACGGGCGCGGACCTCGGCGACCTTAACCGCCGCCTGATCGAGGCGATCAATGCGGACGGGCGCATCTATCTGACACAGACCATCCATGAGGGGCAGTTTGTCATTCGCTTCACCGTGGGCCAGTGGGATACTGAGGAAACCGATGTTACCTTCGCGTGGGAGGTGATCCGCGAAATCGCCGCTAGCCTCGACTGAAGGAGCGCTCGATGACCGATCAGACCGAGAAAGCCCAGCGCTTCCGTGATGCCCATCGCAAGGGCGCGCCGCTGGTGCTGCCCAACGCCTGGGACCCGGGGTCTGCTCGACTGCTCGCGGGTCTCGGCTTTCAGGCCATCGCGACTACCTCGGCCGGGTTCGCGTTCAGCCGGGGGCGTCTCGATCAGGTTGGCCAGAACAGCCGCGACGACGCCTTGGCGCATGCGGCAGAGCTTGTTGACGCTGTCGATCTCCCGGTCAGCGCCGATTTCGAGGACGGGTTCGGAGCGGATCCCGCTACGGTCGCGGAGACGGTGCGCATGGCCGCCGAGGTGGGCCTTGTCGGCTGTACGATCGAGGACACTACCGGCGATCCCGACCAGCCCATCTTTCCGTTCAACCACGCGCTTGCCCGGATCGAAGCCGCCATTGACGCTGCGCGCGCGTGCCCGTTCCCCTTCACGCTGACCGCGCGAGCGGAGAATTATCTGCACGGCCGCGCCGATCTAGAGGACACGCTCGCCCGGCTGAAGGCGTTCGAGGCTGCGGGTGCTGACTGCCTCTATGCGCCAGGTTTGCTGGATCTTGACACAATTCGCACAGTTACCTCTGCTCTTGAGAAGCCTTTCAACGTGGTCATCGGCATCCGACCAAAAGGAATAAGTATCTCGGATCTCGCAGAAGCCGGGGTGGCCCGTATCAGCCTAGGTTCCTCGCTTGCCCGCCGCGCCTATGGCGCGCTGATAGATGCGGGTGAGGAGATCCTCGGCCCTGGCACCTTTTCCGAGGCCGAGAAAGGTGCTCCGTTCGCGACGATCGAGGGGCTGCTGCGAGACTTGCAAAAGGCGTGAAGCCTCCCGCCATTGCGCCACGTGCCCTTCTTGCCTAAGACGCTTGTCGCTGAATGACGACGGGGAGACCACCATGAGCCACGCCGACCTTGAGACCGCGATCGAGACCGCCTGGGATGGGCGCGATCAGATCACTTCCGCCACTGCGGGAGAGACTCGCGAAGCGGTTGAAACCACGCTGGATCAGATGGACAGCGGCAAGCTCCGCGTGGCCGAGAAGGGCCCAGATGGCGCATGGAATGTGAACCAGTGGGCCAAGAAGGCCGTGCTGCTGAGCTTTCGCCTCAATGACATGACCCCGATCGAGGGTGGGCCCGGCAAGGCCACCTGGTGGGACAAGGTGCCGTCGAAGTTCGAGGGGTGGGGCGACAATCAATGGGCCGAAGCGGGCTTTCGTGCGGTGCCGAACTGTGTGGTCCGCCGATCGGCCTATATCGCGCCGGGGGTCGTGCTCATGCCGTCTTTCGTGAACCTTGGCGCCTATGTTGACAGCGGCACGATGGTGGACACTTGGGCGACCGTCGGATCCTGTGCCCAGATCGGAAAGAATGTTCATATCTCTGGCGGTGCGGGTATCGGCGGCGTGCTGGAGCCGCTGCAGGCCGGTCCTGTGATCATTGAGGATGGCTGCTTCATCGGCGCGCGCTCCGAAGTCGCCGAGGGTGTGATCGTCCGCGAAGGTTCGGTTCTCTCGATGGGCGTCTTCATCGGCGCATCGACGAAGATCGTTGATCGAGCGACTGGTGAGACCTTCATCGGTGAGGTGCCGCCTTACTCCGTCGTGGTGCCTGGCACCCTTCCCGGTAAGCCGATGCCCGATGGCTCGCCTGGCCCGGGTCTCTACTGCGCGGTCATCGTCAAGACGGTCGACCAGCGCACCCGGTCGAAGACCTCGATCAACGAATTGCTGCGTGACTGAGAACGGCAAGCCCCGGCCTGTCTACACCTTGCTGGTCCAGGTGGGTCGTAAGGAGGGCGATGGTCTGCCGGATGGCGCAACCGGCGCGGGCCTGCTCTGCTATGCAGCGGGTGTCGACGAGGCAGAGGCAGTTAACGAGACCGTCGCAGTCCTGCGCGAGGCTGGCATGGCGCCGTTGGAGGTCGAAGGGCTCGGTACCGCCGAGGAACGCGCCGCCGACGGCCATGTGATTGAGCCCGACGAACAGGCGCTGATAGACCGCGCCCTCACCGACAACGCGGTGATCGTTGCTCAGACCACCCTGTTCGACGACTGATCATGGACGTCTTTCTCGATCTCGACGGCACGTTGACCGACAACAGCATCGGCATCATGGCATCCGTCGAGCACGCCCTCACGCATCTGGACGAGCCGGTTCCCTCGCGCAAAGAATTGCTGGCTTGGATTGGTCCGCCGCTCAAGAACAGTTTTCAGGCCCATCTCGGTTCGGAAGAGAAAGCCGCACGGGCCATCGCGCTCTATCGGGAGCGATATCGCGAGACCGGGCTCTTTGAAAACGAGGTCTATGATGGCATCCCGGAAATGATGGATCATCTTGTCGCCCGCGGCGCTCGGCTCCACCTTGCGACCTCCAAGCCACGGGTGTTCGCGGAGCGCATCGTCGCACATTTCGGTCTCGACACACGGTTATCGAGCGTATTCGGGTCGGAGCTTGATGGGCATAATTCTGAGAAGGCGGAGCTTTTGAAATACGCGAAGGAGACACTTGGAGTGGCAGGCGGGATCATGCTGGGCGACAGATGCTATGACATGACAGGCGCGCTCGCGGCAGACTGTAAGGCGATAGGGGCGCTCTGGGGGTTCGGCAGCAGGGAAGAGCTGACCGACGCCGGAGCACATCGTCTGGCTGGCACACCATCCGAAGCGGCGACAGCGATCGATGAGGCTTTGCAATGACGCGTCCCGGACCAGTCCAACTGACCGCCGATCTGATCCGCTGTCCTTCGGTCACGCCCGAGGAGGGCGGTGCGATCCAGCTCCTCGAGGATCTGTTGACCGGGGCCGGTTTTCGTTGCACCCGCATCCCGCGCGGCGGGATTGAAAACTTGTTCGCCCGGTGGGGAACAGCAGGCCCTGTGCTCGGCTTCAATGGCCACACCGATGTGGTACCGATAGGAAATCGGGCTGATTGGACCCATGACCCCTTCAGCGGCCATATCGAGCAGGGCGTTCTTTGGGGCCGCGGTGCGACAGACATGAAGTCGGGCGTCGCCGCCTATGTCGCTGCGGCGATCCGCTTTGTCGAGGAGACGCCACCCGACGGGTCGGTTTCGATCTTGATCACCGGGGATGAGGAGGGCGACGCGACAGACGGGACCACCGCGATCCTCGACTGGATGGCAGAGCAGGGTGAGGCGCTGGACGCCTGTATCGTCGGTGAGCCGACGTCGGTCTCCCGCCTGGGTGACGTGATCAAGATTGGGCGGCGGGGGTCGATGACCGGCACGCTCACGGTGCGTGGCAAGCAAGGCCATGCCGCATATCCCGAGCGGGCAGAGAACCCGTTGCCGGTGCTCGCACGGATCTGTGCGTCCCTGACAGGTTGCCCACTCGACGAAGGGTCGGAGCATTTTCAGCCGTCTACCCTCGCGCTCACCTCGATCGACGTCGGGAACCCGGCCTCGAACGTGATCCCGGCCGAGGGCAGGGCGGTCTTCAATATCCGCTTCAACGACCTCCACGAGGCCGAGGGGATCAAGGTCTGGGTGCAGCGTTTCGTTGACGAGGGCCTCGGTGGAACGCCGTGTGTGGCCTCGATCGACTGGAAGGTCTCGGGGGAGAGTTTCCTGACCAAGCCCGGAGCCTTTACCGAACTTGTCAGTGCCTCAGTTGCTGGAACAGCGGGGACAAACCCGCAGATGACAACCGGTGGCGGCACGTCGGACGCACGCTTTATCAAGTCGATTTGCCCGGTGGTCGAGGTCGGACTTGTCGGCGACACCATGCATCAGGTGGATGAACGCGTCCCCGTCGCAGATATCGAAGGCCTTACACGGATCTACGGGGAGATCCTGCGCCGTTTCTTCGCCTAAGTAAGTTCGACCTTTGGCACCCCGTAGACATCCGCGAGCAAACCGCCTTGAGCAACGGCCGCCATGGCTTTCTCTTCCTTCTCAAGAATGGCCCGCGCTCCATCCAGCACCTCGCTCGAACGCGCGAAAGGGACCACCACGACCCCGTCGGTATCGGCGATGATCAGATCACCGGGGCGGACGGCCTGTCCACCGCAAGAGATCGCGCCATCGATCACGCCGCCGAAGCCCTTGTGAGGCCCGCGCGGGACAACCGCCCGCGCAAAGACGTTGAACCCGGCCTCGATAATCTCGGCTGAGTCCCGGACCGCGCCGTCGATGACCAGACCTGCCAGTCCGCGTTCGACCGCGGATCGTGTCATCAACCCGCCCCAGATGGCCGCATCCTCGAACCCTTGTGCATCACAGACCAGAGCGTCGCCCGGCTCGGCCTCGGTGATCGCCGCATGCAGCGCGGAGTTGTCAGCGACCATGCAGGCCACGGTCCGGGCCTGTGCGACGATCCGCATCGTCGGGGCAAGGGGCGAGATCGCACCTGCCATGGCCCCCGCTCGCCCCAAAGCGTCAGACGCCACCGCTGCAGGGATTTCTTGCCATGCGCTTAGTTCCTCGCCACCGAGCCGCGGGATCTCAATATCGTGGCGCCGAACGCTCATTCTCCATCTCCGAAGCCCGTCCCCGGGTTTTCGTATGCCTTTCGCGGTGGCGCGAAGACGTCCAGCACCACCATCCCCTCCGAACCCGCTTCCATCGTGTGCGGCATGTCGCCGGGGGTTCGCCAGAAATCACCAACGGTGACCGCGACGGCCTGATCACCTTGGATCCGCGTTGCCGAGCCTTCGAGGCAGAAGCCCCATTGCTCCTCTGGGTGGTGATGCATCTTGCCCTTCGCGCCGGGCTCGAACCGTACGATCGAGACCATCGCCTGATCGCCGGTATATACCGTGGTCGTCACGCCAGGCGCCAACTCTCGTGGGATGCCTGCCGTCATATCGTCGATGTTAAAGAAATTCTCCGGCCGCATTCTCTTCTCCCAGATCTGCTGGAGCTTGGAAAACGGCTTAGGTCACGTCAAATGAAAAAGCCCGCCGGTTAGGCGGGCTTTCGTATCTCCGACATCGGTCTAGATTAGGCGGCCTTAGCTTCCAGCACCGCATCCACCTTGGCGGAAGCTTTGGTCTCGTCGGTTTTCTCAACCGCAGCGACTTCGCGTGTCAGACGCTCAAGCGCCGCTTCGTAGAGCTGACGCTCCGAATACGACTGCTCCGGCTGATCGCCAGCGCGGTAGAGGTCGCGGACCACTTCGGCGATCGAGATCAGATCGCCAGAATTGATCTTCTGCTCATATTCCTGAGCCCGCCGGGACCACATCGCGCGTTTGACCTTTGCGCGGCCTTTGAGCGTTTCCAGCGCCTGGCCAACGATGTCGGGCGACGATAGGGAACGCATGCCGATCGAAACGGCTTTCGCGGTAGGAACGCGCAGGGTCATCTTGTCTTTTTCAAACGAGATGACGAATAGCTCCATCTTCATACCGGCGATTTCCTGGGTCTCGATCGATACGATACGACCGACACCATGAGCAGGATAAACGACATAATCGTTTGCGCGGAATTCAAGCGATTTGGCTTTTGCTGCCTTAGACATTCTCTCTCCGAACCATCTTGTACGGCACTCTGGCCATTCTAGCGGACAAAAAGACCGGCCCTCGTGTAAGACACGGTGGTCAGTTTAGGATTCCTCTGAAACGCAGGGCGCGCAAACTCTCTCCCTTAGCGCACCATTCCTTTCTGCAAACGTAATGTAACAACTTTGGGTACGAATTTCCACTCTGGAGCCTAAAAAAGAGTCACATAGACGTGTTCTTGCGGCTTCGTTGAAATGCTGGGGCCAAATCACCTGCCTTTTGGGTAACAATCGAAACGAGGCAGAGGTTCTGACCTTTTGAGTGGCCCAATGAAACTGATCAGTCGCCTTCGCCAGGCTGCTCCGAGAAGTATTTTTCAAGCTTGCCCGATTCGCCGTCATACTTCTCCGCGTCCGGCATCGCGTCGCGCTTGATGGTCAGCACAGGCCAGTCATCCGCGTATTTCTTGGCAAGCTCGATCCAGGATTCCAGCCCGCTTTCGGTATCGGGCCGGATCGCGTCGACCGGGCATTCCGGCTCACACACCCCGCAGTCGATGCACTCGTCCGGGTGGATCACCAGCATGTTCTCACCCTCGTAGAAACAATCGACCGGGCATACCTCCACACAATCGGTGTGTTTGCACATGATGCAATTGTCGGTCACCACGTAGGTCATGGGTTAGAACTCCTGGGTTATCGCTCGCGCGAACCCTGTGTACCCATGGGTATTATGTATGCTGTCCGCCCGCATCAAGACCGTGAACGCCGCAGTGCGTCGATTTCCCGCCGTTGACGTTTCGTCGGCCTTCCGACGCCAGGTGCGCGTTCTGCGGTCTTGAGGCCGATGTTCGCGGTGCCTTGTGCCTCCGGAGGCGCCGGTGGGTCGAGATCGGTATAAAGCGTCGCGGCCTCGATCGCGGGTCCACGGCGCACCCCCAAAGCATCGACCTGGATCACCCGCACGGCGCGACCGATCGGGAAGGTCAAGACATCGCCCGGGCGCACGGAGGTGGAGGCTTTGGTCACCCGAAGCGCGTTGACCCGAACCCCACCAGTGGTGACCGCGGCACTCGCCTTTGAGCGTGTCCTGAAGAAACGCGCCTGCCAGAGCCACTTATCCAATCTGATCGAGGGGCCGGGATCGCTCACTCAGGATTTCTTGAGCTTTTGAAGCACCGCAAACGGGCTGTCGGGGTCCATTGGCTTGTCTCTGCGCTGCGGGCCCTTGCCTGGTTTGCCTTTGGGTGCGCCACCGCCCTTGAACTTTCCCTTGCCGGCCTTCTTGGCGCTCTTGTGGCTTTGCTCGCTGCGGGATGTGTGTTTGCGCCCCTGACCACCGTGATCGCTGCGTCGTTGAACAGTGAAAGTATAGAAAACCTCGATCTCGGGCTCTTCTGGCGCTGCGGTATCGTCACCTGCAGTGGCCGCGTCCTGCGCGTCCTGATCCGGTAGATCTTCCCCTGCCTCAGGCGATGCTGTGACCATGTCCTCGGTGGCCATCGGCTGCTCGGATGATCCGGGGGGTGCCAACGTATCAGGTTCCGCGTTCTGGTCAGTGTCATCCGTCGGGGTGGCCGCCTCTTCCGCTGGCGTCTCCTCCGCAGTCGGGCGCGGCGCAGGTGGCGGTTTTGGGCGCTCGCCACGATCCGCCTTGAAGCCAAGCGCCTGCATGATGTCGGCGAACTGCTCCAGCGTGCAGCCGGTGATCGACAACATATCTGGCTGCGCCTCGAATCCGGCTTTCGCATCCATTGGGCGCAACAGATCCGCCAGCCGCTCCAGCATGTCGATCCTCAGCGCCCGCTGCCCACACAGGCGATAGCCTGCCATCTCGTAGAAGCCGTCAGGAGCACCTTCGACCCCGGGGACCGTAACGTGGCCCGGAGGCGGTGCCTCAGGAAACTCGTCGAGATCCTTCCAAAGCGACCAGAGCACCAGGCGAAGCCGGGTTGGCGCCGGTTTGAGCAACGGCGTCATGAAGATGTTGTGCTGACCGAACCGCATGCTGTGCTTGCGCAGGAGAGCACGGTCCTCTTGCGCCAGTTGCCGGATATCATCCGCAATCTGACGACGTGGGATAATCCCCAGCGCCTCGACCATCTGAAAGGCGACACCTTTGCCAAGGCCCGTGATCGCCTCGTCATCGCGCATCGCGATCAGTGGCTCGAACTGGCTCTGCACACGCCGTCCGATCCAGTGGGTGAGCCGTCTTTCGACTTTCTCAGCCACTTCCGTGCCTGCGATATCGTCGACAAAGACCCGCACCCGCGGGGTCAAAATCGTGTCGCCCTTCTCCAGCTTGCCGATCGCGTAGGTGCCCCACATCAACCCGCCCTGCTCGGTCAGGTCGATCTCGGTGTCGGGGCTGAGGTAGAGTTTGTCTGCGCGCTTGGCGAATTCGCTCGCCAGGGCAGCCATTGAAGCTGAGCGCAGGGTTTTCAGCTCCTCGGAACTTGCCGTTTCGTCTATGGTGAAACGGAAACCATCAAGTCGGCCGAGGAAATGCCCCTCGGCAGAAACCTCGTCCTTGTCGTTCACTTCGGCCAACAGCCGTTCCTTCCCCTTCAACCGCCGGATCAAGTCCGAGCTCCGCCGGTCGACAAATCTCTGCGTCAGTGCCGCGTGCAGGGCATCGCCCAGCCGGTCCTCCGTTCTACGCGTCCGCTCCTGCCATTCCGCCGCGTCTTCGAGCCAGTTCGCACGATTTGCGACATAGGTCCACGTTCGAATGAAGGCGAGGCGCGTGGACAGGGTGTCGATATCGCCATCGGTCCGGTCCACCCGGCCCAACTGCTCCGAGAACCAGGTCGATGGTATACAGCCCTCCTCAGTCCGCAGAAACCGGTAAATCCTTGAAATCAAGCTTGCATGATCCTGAGGCGCGGTTTGCCGGAAATCCGGGATCTGACAGCAGGCCCAAAGCTGGCGCACATGGTCGGGGTGGCGGGTCAGCTCCATGATCTCTCGATCTTCGGACAAGGTTCTAAGCGCTGTCAGGTCCTCCGCCTCCCGCGCGCGGGCCAGCCCCGATTCGCCTGGACTTTCCTCCAGCGAGGCAACCAGGGCTGGAACCGAGGCGTAGGACAGCCGGCTGTTGCGCCATTCCAGGCGGCGTATTGGGGCGAAACGGTGCTGTTCGATCGCCTCCACGACGTCCTGCTCCAGCGGATCGCAATCCGCGGTCACTCCGAAAGTGCCGTTTGAAGTATACCTCCCAGCGCGCCCGGCGATCTGTGCAAGTTCGTTCGGATGGAGATGTCGGATCTGGCGCCCGTCGAACTTGGATCTCCCGGCGAAGGCCACATGGTCCACATCCATGTTCAGCCCCATCCCGATCGCATCGGTCGCGACCAGATAATCCACCTCGCCGTTCTGATAGAGCGCGACTTGCGCATTCCGGGTGCGTGGGCTCAATGCGCCCATCACAACCGCCGCGCCACCCCGCTGGCGCCGCAGCAACTCGGCAATCGCGTAGACCTGATCGACTGAGAAGGCGACCACGGCCGTGCGTGGCCTAAGGCGGCTGATCTTGCGTGCGCCGGAATAGGTGAGGTCTGAGAACCGCTCCCGCCGCTCCACCCGCGTCCCGGGGATGAGCTCAGTGATCCGTCCGCGCACGGTGTCAGCCCCTAGGAACAGCGTTTCGTGCCGCCCACGCGCATTCAGCAGGCGATCGGTGAAGATATGCCCGCGCTCCGGGTCCGCGCACATCTGTATCTCGTCAATCGCGACAAAATCGAAGCCGCGTTCAAGCGGCATCGCCTCGACCGTGCAGACGAAATACTGGGGACGTGGAGGCTGGATCCGCTCCTCTCCGGTGATCAGCGCAACCGATTGCGGGCCGCGCATACCCACGATCTTGTCATAGACTTCGCGTGCCAGAAGCCGCAGAGGTAGGCCGATGATCCCGCTCTCCCGCGCCAGCATGCGCTGGATCGCCTCGTGGGTTTTCCCGGTGTTGGTGGGCCCGAGCAGGGCCGTGACATGAGCGTCGACGGGCTGGAGCAAGATCGCAGGTTCCGGATGGGGCGGTTATCACTGATAAAGCGTGCAATGGTGTTCGCCGCAAGGCTCACGCAGAGCTAAGGCCTACAACTCCCGCCCGTCAACATCTGGCGCGAGGCGTCGGATCGCCTCCTGCGCAGGCTCCATGTTCGGGTGCAGTTCGACGACGCGGCGATATGCGGTAAGCGCCCCCTTCTTGTCGCCCAAACGGTCGAGGATGATGCCGAGCCCTGAGAGCGCCCCGAAATGCCGTGGCTCCAGCAGCAGTGTCTTCTGGATATCGGCCACCGAGGCGCCGTACTCCCCTTGCAGGAAGTAGACGGTCGCGCGCTTGTTCCATCCTTCGGCGAAGTTCGGGGCTAGGCGCACGAGGTCGTTCAGATGAGTGAGCGCCGTCTCGTAGTCACGGTCCTCCATGGCCCATTCCGCACGGTTCATGAGAAGATCCATGGATGCGGAACCCGACTGCGACCAAGCGGCCCAGATCTGACCCTGGATGCGTTGCCAATCCGGGTTCTCCGGCTCCGCGAGGCGTTCGAACAGGCCATCCAGGTGGCGGGCCCGTAGTTCCGCCTCGGTTAAATCGGCCTCGAAGTCTTGGTGCGTCTCAGGCGCGGGGGCCTGCTCCGCTCCGTTTTGCTCTGTCTCCGCCTCGGGTGGCGCAACCTGTGCCCAGAGTGGTGAGCTTGCCGCGAGTGCCCCGGCGAACATAGCCGACGCCACGGAATGCTTGAGTCTCAGCTTTTGTCTCATTACCCAATCATAGGGACGGCCGCGCCCTTTTCAAACATCCCGATAGCGGCCTCGGCTTTCGCAAACACGGAATGAGGACGCTATGAGCGAGATCTTGAACAAAGCACAGGAAATGATGGCCGAGAAGGTCAACGAGACCGGGTTCGACGGTTCCGTCAAATTCGATATCGAGGACACCGGCGTCCTGCGCATCGAGGGCGGCGACGTCACGCTCGAAGATGGCGAGTCCGACGTGACGATTCTTGCCGACGCCGATACGCTGCAGGAACTTGTGAGTGGGGAGCTTTCCCCGACCTCGGCTTTCATGTCGGGTAGGATCAAGATCGAGGGTGATATGGGCGTTGCGATGAAGCTGAGCTCGCTTCTGGGGTGATTTCATGATGCCAGCCGTCGACCTGCCCCCGGGGGCCATCCCCTGGGACGACGGGTTCGAAGTGGTCACTTCGGACGGCAAGACCCTGCGCGCGGCGATCTGGGAAGGCGAGGCGAGGGGGACGGTGCTTCTCCTCTCGGGCCGGACGGAGTTTCTTGAGAAGATGGCGGTGCCCGCGGCGGCGCTTGTGTCGCGTGGGTTCACGGTGGTCAGCTTCGACTGGCGGGGCCAGGGCCTGTCGGAGCGTCTCGCCGAGCCGCCGATCATGGGCCATGTGGAAAAATTCACCGATTATCACCTGGATTTGAAGGCACTGCTCTCCGCACCCCAGGTCGCCCGCCTCGGCGATATCAGTTTGATGCTTGCCCATTCGATGGGGGGAGCGATCGGTCTCGGCGCGCTCCATCGCGGGATCGTCAAGCCGAGGGCGGTTGTCTTCTCTGCCCCGATGCTGGGTTTCGAGATGTCCGAGACGCTCCGGATCGCGGGTTATGTGACGACAAAGATCGCGGGGTTATTAGGCAAGCTCGACAAGCGACCCCCGTTCGGCGATGTCGACAAGCCTTATGTCTTCGAGGGGTATGAGGGAAACGTTCTTACCTCTGACCGAGAGATCTTCGACTGGATGGTCAAAGCGTTGAAGGAAGAGCCTCGGCTGCAACTCGCCATGCCCTCGATCCGCTGGCTCGACGAAGCGACTGATGAGATGGAGTGGCTGGCGCAGCAGGAAAAGCTCGATATTCCGGTCGCTTTTGTCGATGGAACCGAGGAAGCTGTGGTGGATCGCAATGCGATCGCGGCCGCGGTCAAGCGCCTAGATGCAGAAATGTTCTCGATCGAAGGGGCTCGCCACGAGGTTCTTATCGAGTCAGAGCCTCTGCGCAATCGGGCCTGGGCCCTGATCGACGATTTCCTCGAAAGAAATGGGATCTGAGGCCTGGGCCAGATCGCAGAGCGCGCGCCCTCACGCCTCCTGGTCGGGAATCTTGCTGAGTATCTCCAAGGCTTCAGCATGCACCCTCGGGTCGCCTGCGACCAGGGAGCGGCCGCCCCAGCGCACATCACGGCCCTGCCAATCAGTCGCAACACCGCCCGCCGCTTCAACGAGTGCGGCAGGGGCGGCGATGTCGTAGGCCGCCAGTCCACTTTCGATCACCAGATCAACATGCCCCATGGCCACCATCGCATAGGCATAGCAATCCATGCCGTAGCGGGTCAGCCGAGTACGCTGCCGGATATCCTCGAAGGCCACGGCCTCCATTTTTGTGAAAAGGCTAATATCGGTCGTGAGCAGGGTGGCTTCGGAAAGACTGTCACAGGCGCGAGTCGCTATCTGATGGGTTGCACCGTTGCGTGCGAACCTTGCACCGTGGCCCCTGACACCGGTGAACCGCTCTCCCGTGAAGGGCTGATCGATCACCCCGATCCGCCCCTCAACGCCATCATCTAGGGCGATGAGCACGCCCCAGGTCGGCAGGCCTGAGATGAACGCGCGGGTCCCGTCGATTGGATCCAGCACCCAGGTGAGGCCGCTGGTGCCCTCGAACACTCCATGCTCTTCTCCGAAGATCCCGTCCGTTGGCCGTTCCTCGGTCAGGAGCGCGCGCATCGCGGCCTCTGCCTCGCGGTCGCCCGCGGTGACGGGATCAAAGCCGGCTTCTCCAGCTTTGTTGTCGGTTGAGAGACGGTCAGCCCTGAAATGCTTCAGGGCGGCGGCGCCTGCATGATCGGCCATCCTATGGGCCAGATCTGTCAGCACGTCGAGTTCTTCGTCCGTCAAGGTCGGGCTCTCCCAAAGAGATCAGAGAGCCCTTGTTCCCCCGCCACGAGACATAATCAAGTGTCTCGCTACCGATCCTTTCAGGCAGCGTCGCTCAGGACCCTTGCCAGATCGAAGAGCCTGCGGCGCTGGTTCTCAGGGATCGAGTAATATGCACGAACCAATTCGAGCGCTTCCTTATCGGTCATCATATCGCCCTGAGCGGTCCCGGCGTCGTTACCGACTCCTTCGAGCCCCTCAAAGAAAAACGACACGGGCACGTCGAGCGCGTCGGCAATATCCCAGAGGCGCGAAGCCGAAATCCGGTTGGTACCGGTCTCATACTTCTGGATCTGCTGGAATTTGATTCCGACCCTGTTGCCGAGCTGTTGCTGGGTCATACCCACCATCCAACGGCGTTGCCGGACACGCTGGCCCACATGTTCATCAACTGGATGCTTCATTCTTTACTCCGGTTTGCACTCACCGTCTGATGCGGTCTCAACCAGAGAGAAGCAATTCCCATGCCAACTCCGAAGCGCTGCGAACTTAGATTGACGCTACGGAAGGCTGTTGGGTCCAAAAGTTCAACAATGAGGCGTTTTACCTTACGTTAAGGTCCGCTGCGAAACCAAACGAACATGTGACAACATTTGAAATCATCTTTCGGTTGAGTGGCTTGCAGTTCGCAAAAATTGCTTTTTGCAAAATGCAATGCATTCTGCAATTATTACGGTAGTCGTCAGGCGACGGATCGCGCTTGACGTTTGCGCTCGTGCGGATCGAGAAAGCGTTTGCGCAGGCGAACTGCACTGGGCGTGACCTCCACCAATTCATCGTCATTTATGTAAGCGATCGCCTCTTCCAGGCTAAATTTCGTTGCTGGCGTAAGGATTACGGCATCATCCTTGCCTGCGGCGCGGATGTTCGTGAGCTTCTTGCCCTTCAGCGGATTGACCTCCAGATCGTTGTCGCGGGAGTGTTCTCCGATGATCATGCCCGTGTAGACCTTATCGCCGGGGGAAGTGAACAACCGCCCGCGCTCCTCAAGGTTGAACAACGCATAGGCGACTGCCTCGCCGTTCTCCATCGAAATCAGCACACCCGCGCGCCGCCCTGCGATCTCCCCTTTGTAGGGAGCCCATTCGTGGAAACGCCGGTTCAGGATGCCTGTTCCCCGTGTATCGGTCAGAAACTCACCATGATAGCCGATCAGGCCGCGCGCGGGCACGTGGGCGACGATCCGGGCCTTGCCGCTCTGTCCCGCGCTCATCTCCACAAGCTCGCCCCTGCGCTTGGCGAGTTTTTCGACAACGACGCCGGAATACTCTTCGTCCAAGTCGATTGTTGCCTCTTCGATTGGCTCGAGACGCCGGCCATCGGCATCCCGCATCAGAACCCTTGGCCGCGAGATCGAAAGTTCGAATCCCTCGCGCCGCATGTTCTCGATCAGCACACCCATTTGGAGCTCACCGCGGCCCGCGACTTCGAAGGCCTCTCCACCGGGCGTGTCGGTCACCTGGATTGCCACATTCGACTCGGCCTCGCGCAGCAACCGGTCACGGATCACGCGCGATTGGACCTTCTTTCCGTCCCGCCCTGCAAAGGGGCTGTCGTTGATGCCGAAGGTGACGGTGATCGTTGGGGGGTCGATCGGCTGTGCCTCGATCGGCTCGCTCACAGACAGATCGCAAAGGGTGTCGGCAACGGTTGTCTTGGTCATGCCAGCCACGGCAACGATGTCACCTGCCTCGGCCCCGTCAATCGGCTGACGGCTGAGCCCGCGGAAGGCGAGGATCTTCGAGATGCGGAACCGTTCGATCTCGCCGCCCTCGCGATTGAGCGCCTTTATCTGCATGCCGGGCCGGACGCTTCCCGCCTCGATCCGGCCAGTGAGGATACGGCCGAGGAAGGGGTCTGCCTCCAGTGTCGTCGCAAGCATGCGCAACGGCGCGCCCCGGTTCTCAGCCTGCGCGGGCGCAGGCACATGGGCGATGATCGTCTCCATCAGGGGGGCCAGGCTCTCGCGCGGGTCGTCCAACTCCCTCGCGGCCCAGCCTGAGCGGCCCGACGCGTAGAGCGCTGGAAAATCGAGCTGCGCCTCGTCGGCGCCGAGGTCGGCGAAGAGATCAAAACACTCGTCCAGCACCCGGTCGGGCTCCGCTTCAGGTTTGTCGACCTTGTTCAGAACGACGATTGGCCGGAGACCGAGCCCCAACGCCTTCGCGGTTACGAATTTCGTCTGCGGCATCGGCCCTTCTGCGGCGTCGACCAGCAGCACCACTCCATCGACCATCGAAAGGATCCGTTCGACCTCACCCCCGAAATCCGCGTGGCCCGGCGTATCGACGATGTTGATCCGGGTGCCGCTCCAGTCGACCGATGTGCATTTCGCGAGGATCGTTATCCCACGCTCGCGCTCGATATCATTGGAATCCATCGCACGTTCAGCCACCTGCTCGTTGGCCCGAAAGGCGCCGGACTGTTTCAGGATCTCGTCAACCAGAGTGGTCTTGCCATGATCGACATGGGCAATGATCGCGATGTTGCGCAGTTGCATAGCGCGTCCTTATCGTTGAGCGGCTGCGAGCCGGTACCACGCCGCGGTGCAGCATGCTACTGGTATCCTATGCTGTGAAACGTATTTGCCGGCTTATCGGCGCGGCGACAGTTCCTCGCCGGAGAAGATCCACCACGCAACCTGAAGATGCTGGGTCTTTGATAGGGAAACATCGCACCCGCATCGATCCTTGCCGTCCTTGCGTTACTCGCTGCATTGGTGCTTTCGTAACTGGCAAGGTGCCTGGCACCTCAAGATGCGGTTATTGACGGAGCCAGGACATGCGGGCCATGCAGATCACCGAAATCGGGGCGGACCTCACGATGCAGGAGGTGCCCGCACCGGAGCCCGGCCCCGGGCAGGTGCGGATTAAGGTTGCGGCCTGCGGTGTCAACTTCGCCGACACGCTGATGGTCAAAGGCCAGTATCAGGAAAAGCCGCCGCTTCCCTTCTCACCGGGGATCGAGGTTTGCGGTGAAGTCGAGACCCATGGCGAGGGCGTGACGGCCCCGGCGATCGGGACGCGAGTCGCAGTGACATGTGGCTATGGGGGACTGGCAGAGCAGGTCTGCGCCCATGCGGCCGCCTGCGTATCGCTGCCAGAGACAGTCTCCGACGTAGAAGGCGCGGCGCTGCAGGTTGCGTATGGTACGAGCCATGTGGCGCTCGACTACAGGGCGAGGTTGCAGGCCGGGGAGACGCTGTTGGTCACAGGCGCCGCTGGCGGGGTCGGTCTGACAGCTGTCGAGATCGGGGCGCTTATGGGGGCGAACGTGATCGCGGTCGCCCGCGGCGCTGACCGGCTGGAGCGCGCGCGGGCCAGGGGCGCGAAGCACCTAATCGACTCCGAGAGCGCGGATATCCGCCATGAGGTGAAGGCGCTCGGCGGCGCAGATGTCGTCTACGACCCGGTCGGTGGGGCAATGTGGGACGCGGCCATCCGCGCGGCCAAGCCTGAGGCGCGCCTGATCCCCATCGGCTTTGCGTCGGGTGAGATCCCTCAGATCCCCGCGAACATTCTTCTTGTGAAGAACCTGACCGTGATCGGGCTCTACTGGGGCGCCTACTTCCGTCTGCGTCCCCAGGTGATGGCGGAGAGTCTTGCGCAGCTTCTCAGCTGGCATGCCGAAGGCAAGATCAAACCACATGTTTCAAATCAGATCCCGCTGGCTGACGCGAACGAAGCACTTAGGCTTCTGCGGTCGCGTGAGGCGACGGGTAAGGTCGTCGTGACGCTCTGAACCGAGCTGGTTCTATAGGGAGGACGCACCAATCGGCATGCGGCTTCGCCGCATAAGTCTATACGCGATCAGAGGAAAGGCCGTCGCGATGCGACAGCCTTTAGGCTGATCGCTGGTGCGCCGCTTGGAAGTTCGCGCTCTGTCCCGCTAAAACGCTGTTCGCCAGAACGGCGTTTTCTTAGGGACAGTATGGACTGGCGCGCGGCACGCGCGCACTGCTTGGTTCGATTGGTTTCGATCGCCCAGCGAAATGGCTCAGGCCGTGTATTCCGCGATCAGATGATCGACCACGGCATGCAGGGCTTCTCTCTGCTCCGCGCCACTATCGAGCGCGTGGTAGAAGACCCGTCTCTGCCGCTCGGCAGAGGTGCCTCGGGCACATATCTGCGTGGCGTGGGCGATCGCCTCACGCCCGCCCAGGCTTTCGCTCGCCTCCGCCGTGAGCGCGATCAACTCCTCCAGCAGCTCGGCAAAAGGCACCAGCGCATCTTTGCCGTGATCCACGAGCTCGCGCGTCACACCATAGCGCTGCGCCCGCCACCGGTTTTCGTTGACCATGATCGCCGGGTAGAGGCGCCAGCGCTGGTTCAGCGATCTGAGCCGCCAGAGCATCGCGAGAATCCCCTGATAGAGCGCCGCCACGGTCACCGCGTCCTCCACCCGTGAGCAGACATCCGTCACCCTTTGCTCCAGCGTCGGGAACTTGTCCGACGGCCGGATGTCCCACCAGATCTTGGTCGCGTCCTCGATACAGCCCGCGCGCACCAGGTGATCCACCAGCCGCCGGTATTCGGCATGGGAATGGAAGACATCCGGCAATCCGGTTCGGGGCAGGGCGTCGAACACCGTCAGACGATATGAGGCGAGGCCCGTGTCCTCGCCCTTCCAGAACGGCGACGAGGTCGAGAGCGCCAGCAGATGTGGCAGGAAATACGCTGCCTGGTTCATCAGATCGACCCTGAGATCGGGGTCCTCGATGCCGACATGCACATGGCAGCCACAGATCAGCATGCGCCGGACCGCACCACCCAGATCCGCGTCCAGCGTGTCATAGCGTTCCTTGCGGGTATGGGTTTGGGCCTGCCAGTCAGCGAAAGGATGGGTCGAGGCCGCGATCGCCGCGTATCCATGCGCCTCGGCGGCCATGGCGATACAATGGCGCATCTTGCGCAGTTCCTCTCCCGCCTCTAAAGCGGTTTTGTGCACTTCGGTGCCGACCTCGACCTGGCATTGGAGAAATTCGGGCGAGAGATGCTTGCCGAGCGATGCCCCGCAATCGGCCAGAAAATCCTCTGATGGCGCTTGTACCAGATCCCGGGTTTCCCGATCGACGATCAGGTATTCCTCTTCTATCCCAATGCTGAAGGATGGCGCTTCCACGATTACAAGCCTAAGTGGCCCGATCCGCGTTGACAACGCCCGGGCCGCTTGCACAACTGGCTGGGCAGTGGATGGAGGGTTCCCCATGAAAACCGGCGGCGAGATACTGGTCGAAGCCCTTGCGGCCCAGGGAGTCGCCACGGCGTTCGGCGTGCCGGGGGAGAGCTACCTCGCCGTGCTCGATGCGCTCCATGACAGCGATATCCAGTTCATCCTCTGCCGCCAGGAGGGCGGTGCAGCTTTCGCGGCTGAGGCTTGGGGGAAGCTGACCGGCGAACCAGGGATCTGCTTCGTGACCCGAGGCCCCGGGGCGACCAATGCCTCGATCGGCGTGCATACGGCGATGCAGGACTCATCGCCGATGATCCTCTTCGTTGGCCAGATCGCGCGCGAGATGCGCGGGCGCGAAGCATTTCAGGAGATTGACTACCGCGCCATGTTCGGAACCGTCGCCAAATGGGTCACCGAGGTCGACAGTGCCGACCGAATGGCCGAGATCGTCGCCCGCGCGTTTCGCATCGCGCTTTCCGGGCGCCCGGGGCCAGTCGTGGTTGCGCTGCCAGAGGACATGCTGCGCGACGAGGCCGAGGCGATCGTGGCCCCCCGGCTTCAGATCTCTTGCCCTGGCGTACCGAAAGGCGCTGCGGGACAAACTGCCGAGATGCTTGCGGCGGCCGAGCGGCCCGCGATCCTGATCGGCGGGGGCGGCTGGGGAAGCCGTATAGGGATCTCAGCGCTGACTGAATGGGCCGAACGGGCGGCGATCCCACTCTCGGTCACCTTCCGCTGCCAGGACATGGTCGATAACAATGCGCCCGCCTATGTCGGCGATGCCGGCGTCGGCATGCCGCCGCATGTCCGCCAGATGCTGGACGAGGCGGATCTGATCCTCTCGATCGGCCACCAGTTCGACGAGATGATGACCGATGGCTACACTCTCTTTGACGCACCAGTCCCGAAACAGCGCATTATCCATGTACACCCCTCCGATGACGAGCTTGGTGCCGTCTACCAGCCCGAGCTGGCCATCCACGCCGACCCGAATGCCTTTGCCGCAGCACTGGCCGCGACCGAGATCGCGCCGACAAATGCGAAGCGCGACCGGCTGGAGGAGTTGCGGGCCACATGGGAGTCAAGCTTCGATCTCGCTCCGCAGCCGGGCGACGTGGATATGGGCGAGGTGATGAAGGATGTGCGCGCCAAACTGCCCGCCGACGCGATCATCACGAACGGCGCAGGCAATTTTGCGATCTGGCCGGGGCGTCTCTTCAAGTACGGACCCGACCATCGCCTTTTAGGCCCCCAATCGGGCGCGATGGGGGCAGGGGTGCCTGCGGCGTTGGCGGCCAAGGTGCACGATCCCTCGAAAACCGTTCTCTGCTTTGCCGGAGACGGTGATTTCCAGATGACCTGTCAGGAGCTTGGCACGGCCATGCAGTTCGATGCCCGGCCAATCGTCCTGATCCTCAACAACGGCGCCTACGGCACGATCCGTATGCATCAGGAGCGGGATTATCCCGACCGGATTAGCGCGACGGAGATCCACAATCCGGATTTCGTGAAGATCGGCGAAGCCTACGGTATGCATTCGGAGCGGATCGCGACCACCGATGAGTTCGCCGATGCATTCGACCGCGCGCTTGCCTCACCCACGGGCGCGCTGCTGGAGCTGGTGATTTCGGTGGAATCGATCACTCCGAAACGTACGCTCAGCCAGATCCGGGGGACCGGTGTTTGAACAGGCGTTTCCTGTCGAACCCGGCCAAGAAAAAGGGGCGCCGGTCTTGAGCGCCCCTTAAAGTCTTCACTGCTCTGCTCTAGGTCAGCTTGCCGCTGGTTGACGCAGGAACATCGGCCGCTGGCTCGGGGGCTGCAAATCGCCTGTCTTCTGCTCGCTTCCCGATTCTGCCTGGTTTTGATCGTCGCCGGGCGAAAGTGTCATCACTTCGGCCGTTTCCTCTTCGGCCGGATTGCTGGCCGAAGTCTCTCTTTGCTCGACGACAGGTGCTGGCGTGGGCATCGGTTTTCCCGTCCCGGCCACAAGCGACTCCGCCGTCTTGATGAATTCTTCCAACCGCTCGAACTCGGCGCAGAGTTCGTCTCGGCGTTGCTTCGCAATCATGATCACGTCTGACATTCAATCACTCCCATTCGATCCTTGCACATGAGAAGAACGCATCGAAACACAGGCTCACCCCAGAACGCGTCGTCTTCCGTTAGCTTCATTCTCAAATGCTTTTATCTAAAAGATTATGGAGCGACTGAGGCAGCATTCGGGTCAGAGAGTGACCTTGGAGATCGTCAGACGCTGTCTGTCGTTGTGCAGCTTGGGCTGTGATTGGCACCCTTCACGTGGCGGTGATCCTGCGGACGGGGTTCGAAACATGCGCTTGTTTTTCATTGCGGCCTGGCCACTTTTTGTCGAACGCTTGCAAAAGCGTTGTGGTTTTGTGCGGCTGCGCCTTCTCCGCAGTGTCTGGCCGCTTGGCGCATCGAGGGGAAAATGTCTCAAAATGATGTCCTCAGGACCGTGGATGACGAGGCGAGGCACCAGGCCAGAAATTTTCTGCGGACGGCTCGGCACGGGGCGTTGGCGACCATCGATCCTGACACCGGCGTTCCGATGGCGAGCCGCGTGTCGCTCGCGACATCCGCTGACGGATCGCCCATCTTTCTCATCTCGCAGCTTTCCGGCCATTTCGGTGCGCTAGAGTCGGATGCGCGCGCGTCGCTCTTGATCGGAGAGCCGGGCAAAGGCGACCCGCTCGCCCATCCGCGCATCACGGTTTACGGCCGTGCCCTCAAGCTCGAGGATGAGGCTCGCGGCATCGCCCGCGGCCGCTTTCTTGCGCGCCATCCGAAGGCTGAGCTTTACGCCGATTTCGGCGACTTCGCTTTCTGGAAACTCGAGCTTGACGGTGCCTCACTCAATGGTGGGTTCGGAAAAGCCTACGCATTGAGTAAGGATGACCTGATCGCGCCGATCGAGCAGTCGCTCGAAGCGATGGAGGCCGGTGCCGTCACCCATATGAACGAGGATCACCTCGATGCGATCGAGCTTTATGCAACGAAGCTGCTCGGACGCCCCCAGGGAAACTGGCGGCTAGCCTGCATCGATCCCGAGGGGCTCGACATGACTTTGGGCGATGAGGTCGCCCGTCTCTGGTTCGATCCACCGCTCAAATCGGCGGAGGAATTGCGCCCCCGCCTCGTGGCTCTCGCAAAACGCGCCCGAATGGACACCCGGAAGGACACTTGATGTTTGGAAGCTTTTTTCCCCGCCCGAAACTCTTCTTCCTGTCCTTTCTTCTCTGGACCTCCTTGGCGGTTGGGATGTGGTACTGGGTCGGCACGGATATCGGGCGCGCGCTTGGCTTTCTCGAGGGCTGGACGTCTGAGACCCCGCCGGTCATCGGGCTCGGGCACTTCACGACCCCCGATTTCATCTGGTTCTATGTCTATGTGTTGGCATTCGCCGCTGCGTTTACCGGCTTCTGGTTCTGGCTTCAGCCGCATCGATGGCAGTGGTGGTCGGTCGTCGGCTCCATCCTGATCCTGTTCTCCACCTACTACTCAGTGCAGGTCTCTGTCGCGATCAACAACTGGCGGCGACCATTCTTCGACCTCGTGCAAGAGGCGCTGAATCCTGATCGGGCGGAGGAGCGAACGGCCGAGGTCTACACCTCCGAACTGCTCGATCTGATCGTGATCTTCGCCGAGATCGCGCTTGTCTGGATGGTGATCTATGTGATCACCCGCTTTGGCGTCAGCCACTACATCTTCCGCTGGCGCACGGCGATGAACGACTTCTACACGAGCAACTGGAAGAAGCTGCGCCATGTCGAGGGCGCGTCGCAGCGGATCCAAGAGGACACCATGTTATTCGCCCGGATCACCGAGGGGCTCGGCGTCGCGGTGGTCGATGCGGTGATGACCCTGATTGCCTTCCTGCCGATCCTCTGGGGGCTCTCCGAGTTTGTCCAAGAGGTTCCGATCGTGGGCGAGATCCCGCAGCCGCTTTTCTGGGCTGCACTCTTCTGGTCTGTCTTTGGAACCGGCCTCCTCGCGGTCGCCGGGATCCGGCTGCCGGGCCTCGAATTCCGCAACCAGCGGGTCGAGGCCGCGTTCCGCAAGGAGCTTGTCTATGGCGAAGATGACAAAGACCGCGCCCAGCCGCCGACACTGGTCGACCTCTTCAGCGATGTACGGCGGAACTACTTCCGGCTCTACCTGAACTACATGTACTTCAACGTCGCGCGCGGGCTGTATCTGCAGGCGGACAACATCTTCGCCTATGTGCTGCTGATCCCAACCATTGCCGCAGGTGCCATCACATTCGGGATCCTGCAACAGATCCTGACGGCGTTTAACCAGGTGTCGAATTCGTTCCAGTTCCTGGTGAACTCGTGGTCGACCATCATCGAGTTGATGTCGATCCACAAACGCCTTCGGGCCTTCGAACGTGCGCTGGATGGTGAGGAGCAGTCCTCGATCGAGTTCGAGACCGACAACCCGCAACCCAGCGCAAGCGGGCTCTAGGCGGGCGCAGGCGCGAAAGTCTCGCTCAGCCAGGCCGCAAACAGCAGCGCCTCGGGGCGCGGGGCCTTGTGGCGCGGGATCACTGCATGGTGCGCTTGTTCGTGCGAAAGCCGCAGACCGGGCGGGCAGACGACCCGGCCGTCACTCACGGCGCGGGCGGCCAGATCCTGGGCAATCAGTGCAACGCCGAGGCCCGCGGCGACCATCTCTATCGCGACTGTCGAACTATCGACGCTCGAGCGCGCACTGATGCGATCCTCCGCGAGACTGTGAGCCCTTGCGAACAAGGTCCAGAAACTCTCGCATCCCATAATATGGATCGCGTCCCGCTGCATCATCGCTGCGATCGCGGCCAGCGGGTCGCTGCCGAAGTTGGTGCCAGGCGGGCAGATCGGGATCGAACCGGGTTCGGAAAGCCGGATCACCTGCTGACCCGGCCATTTTCCGTCGCCGTAGCGGATTTCGATATCCGCTTGGTCCTCCTCCAGCGCGTCTGACCAAACCGAGGTTGAGAGACGGATGGGAATACCAGGATGCGCGTCGTGAAAGTCAGGCAGCACGGGCGCTAGCCGTTGTGTTGCAAAGCTCACGGGCGCGCGGACGATCAGCCGTTCTGCCTCGTTCAAACCGAAGAGCCCGGCAGTTGCGAGTGACAGCGTCTCAAAGGCTTGCTGGACCGCGGGCAGATAGCTGCGACCCACCTCGCTCAGCACCACACCCCGCGCCTGGCGATGGAAGAGCTGGAAGCCAAGCCGACCCTCCAGCGCGCGGATTTGCTGACTGACCGCCGCCGGTGTGAGCCCCAATTCTTCGGCGGCCGCGGCAAAGCCACCGAGGCGCGCCGCTGCCTCGAACGTCTTCAGCCACGCTGGCGGTGGGAGCTGCGAGCCCATCTGAGCACCCGTTAAAATTACCCCTTAGCCGTATTTTCCATTGTTTGATTATGGCCTTCAAGTCTGGACTTTGAGGAGAGGAGCCGGTTGGGGGCCATGGATTGTTTTGACTATATAATTATCGGCGCCGGGTCGGCGGGTTGCGTCCTGGCGGACAGGCTCAGCGCGGATGGCAAAGCGACCGTCCTGATGCTCGAGGCCGGCGGAAGCGATCGACGCCCATGGATCAAGCTCCCCATCGGTTATGGCAAGACGTTCCACGACCCACGGGTCAATTGGCGCTTTCGCACGCTGCCCGATCCCGAACTCGGGGACCGCACGCTTTACTGGCCGCGTGGCAAGGTCCTAGGCGGGTCCAGTTCGATCAACGGCCTAGTCTACTCGCGCGGTCTGCCAGGTGACTATGAGGATTGGGCAGCGGCGGGAAATCCAGGCTGGGGCTGGTCTGACGTGGCGCCTGTGTTCGACCGGATCGAGAGGCATATCGCCCCCGATGGCAGTCAGTCGGGCAGCGGGCCGCTCTCGATCACTGACCCATCGGCCCGCTGTCACCCGGTGAAACGCCATTACCTCGCGGCGGCGAAGAGCCTGTCGCTGCCCGAGATCGATCCGGCGGATGCGGTGTCCGGCGAAGGGGTCGGAGCCTACCGTATCACCACGCGCCATGGTCTCCGTTCCTCTGCGGCGGACGCCTTCCTGCGGCCTGCGATGCGGAGACGGAACCTCGCGATCAGCACCCACTGTCTTGTGGACCGGATCGACCTAATCGAGGGGCGGGCCGCATCAGTAAGTTATACACGCGACGGTCGATCATACCGCGCAACTGCCCGGGCCGAGGTTCTGCTGGCTGCCGGTGCCATCGCCTCCCCACTGATCTTACAGCGCTCTGGCATCGGTTCGGGAGCGATGCTGCGCGAGCATGGCATCGAGGTTCTTTGGGAGAACCCGACGGTCGGCGAAGGTCTGCAGGACCATCTCGGAATCGATTACTCCTTTCGCGCGACCGAACCGACGCTGAACCAGGTGCTTGGCACGCGTTTGGGTCAGCTTTGCGCAGGACTTGAATTTCTGTTCACGCGCAATGGCCCGCTCAGCCTCAGCGTCAATCAGATGGGTGGATTGGTGCGCAGCCGCCCCGGCCTTCGCCGGGCTGATATACAACTCTACTTCAACCCGCTCACCTACTCGACGGTCTACAAGGACAAGCGCCCGCTGTTGCGTCCCGACCGATGGCCCGGCTTTGCCATTGGCTTCAACTCTTGTCGTCCGACCAGCCGTGGGCGGGTCGGCCTTGATGGCCGTGACGCAGATGCCGCCCCGAGGATCGAGCCCTCCTATCTATCGACCAACGAAGATGTTGCCGAGGCGCTCGCGGGGGCGCGGCTGATCGAGCGATTGGTTAAGACCGATGCGCTGAGACAACTGATTGCGAGCAAGAACGGATTTTCGCCCGAGGGTGCGAGCGACGAAGAGATCCTCGCCGATTTTCGCGCGCGCGCCTCCACCGTCTTCCACGCCTGTGGCACCTGCCGGATGGCCCCGCTCAGCGACGGCGGCGTGGTTGCGCCGGATCTGCGGGTCCATGGCGTTGACGGATTGAGGGTGGTGGATGCATCGGTATTCCCCAACATTACCTCGGCGAACACCAACGCGCCGACCCTGATGACCGCGATGAAGGCGGCGGATATGATTTTAGCTGCGTGAGGCGCCATGAAACTGGCTGAGATCGAAACCTTCTCTACCCAGGATGTCGGCTTTGTCCGCGTGACCATGGAGGACGGTGCGACCGGCTGGGGACAGGTCTCGACCTATCATGCGGATATCACCGCCCAGGTGCTCCATCGCCAGGTGGCGCCCTGGATGCTGGGCCGGGATACCGAGGACCTCGACGACTTGATCGATTTTGTCACCGAGCGCGAGCATAAGTTCCCCGGCTCCTATCTCCGCCGTGCGATGGCGGGTGTCGACACGGCGATCTGGGATATGCGCGGACGTAAAGCAGGCAAACCGGTAGCGGAGTTGCTGGGCGGTTCGGCGGGAACAATCCGTGCCTATGCTTCTTCAATGAAACGCGACATTCGCCCCTCCGACGAGGCCGCGCGTTTGAAACGTTTGCGCGACGATAAGGGGTTCGATGCCTTCAAGGTCCGTGCGGGTGCCGAGGTCGGTCGAAACGCTGACGAATGGCCTGGACGGACAGAGGAGATCATCCCGACGACGCGAGAGGAACTTGGGCCCGAGGTTGATCTGCTGATTGACGCGAACTCCTGCTACACGCCGGCTCGCGCCATCCAGATCGGCCACATCCTGCAGGACAATGGGTTCTGTCATTTCGAGGAACCGTGCCCCTATTGGGAGCTTGAGCAGACCAAACAAGTTACTGATGCGCTCTCAATCGATGTCACTGGAGGTGAGCAGGACTGTGATCTCCCCACATGGCGGCGCATGATCGAGATGCGCGCGGTCGATATTGTTCAGCCCGATATCCTTTATCTCGGCGGGATCTGCCGCACACTGCGCGTCTGCCGCATGGCGTATCAGGCCGGGCTGCCCATCACACCGCATTGCGCAAACCTCTCCATGGTGACGCTTTTCACCATGCATCTGCTGCGCGCGATCCCGGGTGCGGGCAAATACTTGGAGTTCTCGATAGAGGGAGAGGACTACTATCCCTGGCAATACGATCTCTTCCGTGCCTCACCCTACGAGATCGAGGACGGCCATGCCCGCGTCACGGACGCCCCCGGCTGGGGTGTCGAGATCAATCCCGACTGGCTGGCTCGCTCGACCTACCACTACAGTGGTTTTGAAGGCTGAGGCCGCGTC
Organism: Pseudomonadota bacterium; assembly: GCA_039180675.1. Taxonomy (GTDB): domain Bacteria; phylum Pseudomonadota; class Alphaproteobacteria; order Rhodobacterales; family Rhodobacteraceae; genus Thermohalobaculum. The sequence continues at coordinate 98,143 of JBCDDC010000016.1, forward strand.
CTTACTAGCGCCTGTGGTTAATACCAGGGCGGCCGCACGTAAAAGAGCCAAACCACCGCTCAGCCCTTTTCGAAGGCCTTGTGATTGATTCCGGAAAGCAAGTGTCTAGCGGCGGCGATCAAGATGCCTTTGGCAGGCTATATTGCGCGTCACCTATCCTAAATGAGAAAGCCGCATACAATTGTGCCTGGTCGTGGCCAACGTCGCCCTTGATCTGTGCCCCTAGGAGGAAGAATTCATAGGGCGACCCGTTCCTGTGATAGTTGATCAGCGTCGTGAAACCCTTTCCGTCGCGTTCGATGTCGCGCCGGAAGTTCATTGCGGCCACCTGGTCGGTGTCATCACCTTGAAGGAACTTCGGCGTCTCGCCGATTATGTCGCGGCATTCGTATCCGCAGAGGTCGCAGAAAGCCTCGTTAGCATAAATGAAGCGGACCGGTTCATTCTCATGCGCGGCCGTGAGCAGGGTCGTTGGCACATCAATCGAAGAACAGAACCCTGCGATCGCGTCGCTCCCCTCCAAGTCTCCAATGAGTTCGTCCAGCAAAGCAATCGCGCGCTTCACGCCAGCCTCCATCGCGTGCGAGGTGCATTTGTCAAGAGATCCCCTCCAGGTACCGACACGCTGTCCGCACGTCTTTCCAACGAAACGACTTCTGGATGATGCCGCTAAAGGCTCTTCTTTTCAACGCTTTAGATACAGTAGTTGATGATTTGATCTTTGATGAGGGCCAATCATCGCAGAGCCTTGATGAAGGCGGAAGAATGGCGCGCAATTCGGGCCTACCTTTGAGTAAGAGCGACCGAAACGAAACCTCGGTTAAAGCAGATCCATGATCCGCCATGCCTGCTCCGCGACGTCTGGGCAGGCGCGTCACCATCTCAGCACCATGGGTCACGAGCGCAGTTCGCGCCGGTACGTCCCCGGAGGGACACCGACGTGCTTCGAGAAAGTCGCAGTCATGTGAGACTGGCTGGAAAATCCGGTTGCATAGGCAATCTCGGCCAGGCTGAAGTCCGAGTAGCCCAACAGATCTTTCACCCGCATAAGCCGCCGCTGGATCACGAACTGATGCGGTGTAATCCCGGTCGCAGCCTTGAAGCTGCGTGAAAAGGCGAACAGGTCTTGATCGACCAGCTTAGCAAGATCTGAGAGATCGAAGTTCCGCTCCAGCGCGCTTTCGATGTAGTCGACAATTCTCTCGACCTCGGTTTGATTGAGCGCCGCTCTGGAAGCCTTCGCAGACTTTTGTCCACCGAAGGCCTTGAGAATCTCACAGCCGATCTGCAGCCCAAGCGACTCCGACAGGACGCGCCAACCGACCTCGCCTGCTGCCATGACCCGATACTGCTGCTCTACCATCTTCTGTATACTTGGCTGGATCCAGCACATCCTGGCGTCGAGGCTCTGGGATGATCCTAGCCGGGGATCGATCTCGCCGATCCGGTCAAACAGAGATCGATTGATGCAGAGGACGGTGTTGGTCGTTACACCATCGAATTCATAACGCTGCGCGTTCTGCGAGGGAACGAAGGTGAGAATGCCGGGCCGGACGTTGCTCTCGCCTCGCGAAATGCCCACATCCCAGCTGAGATTGCCTTCAGAGGTGAGTGATAGGATGAGTGTGCAATCGTCCGACGCCCCGATTTCAGAGCTGTGTGAGCGAAGCAAAAACCGCCCCGTAGCAATATCATAATCCGTCGGCTCAACGACGTTCTGATCCAGTTTCCTGACGATGGATCGCGCATCGAACGCCCGGATCACGCCGTCTGGTCCAATGACTTCCGAGAGATCAACCATGTCCTTCATGTCACCCTCCCGGTGCCAAGAAGATCATTCCGGCCATCAATACCGGAAGGCATCAATCTATCATGGGATATGCATGTGGTCATCACGACCGCGCAATCCGGCGATAGCAGCCGGGCTCTATGCCAAATGCACTCGAGAACACATCGGTCATATGCGAATGGCTCGAGAACCCAGCAGAAGCGGCAATATCGGCCAGATGGCAGCTAGAGAGCCTCAGAAGCTCTTTCGCCCGGCTCAACCTCCTATCAACAACGAATTGGTGAGGTGTCTGTCCGGTTGCCGCCTCGAAGTCACTGGAGAAGCCAATTGGATCCCGGTCCAGGACTTCCGCCATTTCCGAAAGATCAAAGTTCCGGTCTATCTCTTCCTCGACAAAGTCCGTGATCCTGTCGATCTCCTCCGGCGCGAGGCGAGTGCCGGCTCTCGGTTTCCGCATGGCCTGACCAAAGGACGCCAGGATCTCATAGCAAATGCGCAGTGCGAGCGCCTCTGCATGTACACGCCAGCCAACTTCCCCTCCTTCCACCATGCGCTCTTGCTCGAGGACCAGTCTTCTCAGCCGCGAGTTAAACCAGAGCATTCGCGGATCTAGTCTGTCTGCGCCACCAAGCTCTGGGTCGATTTCACCAACACGATCGAACAGCGATGATCTTATCGAAAGCACGGTGTTGTTCGTTCTACCCCGAAACTCGAATGTCTGATCTATCCCGGCGGGCACGAAGGACATCATATTGGAGCGGGTCGTCGTATGCCCGCGCTCGCCACCCACGTTCCAGTGCAACTCGCCACACGACTCGCAGGCCAGGACAAGCATGCAATTCTGCGATGCATCGATCTTTGAGGAATGCGATCCGATCTTGAAGCGCCCAGTCGCGATCTCGTAATCTGGCGGAGAGATCACCTCTCCACCAAAATCTTCGACTAATGCCTGCGGTGTTTCCGCGGCGAAAACAGCCGATTGAGACGTTTCAGGCAGTGCTTCGACCAAATCCTTCATCTCCGCTTCGTTCATGGACCTTTAGGCGCGTACGGATCTCTTCGCGCCGGTGGGTCTTTTTCTGCTTTGGCCTTCTTGGCCCTTCGCTGGTGCTTAGCGAAGTCTAGGTGAACAAACGCATCCGGTTTCGCGAGTAAGACCTCAGCTTGAGATAGCAAACCCGATGCTCGGCAATTTCTATCAAATTCTTGCAGTTGAAATTTTACTGATCCATCAGCATTCCGAGTCGGTGGCCGTGCAGGCGGTGTGCCTCGATTCGGCTGGCGAGGAGAATCAGAGTTGGCATCTCCTCGGCAGCCCTCGCCAAGTCCATCGCGGCACCGAGCGAATGCATCGCCTGTTCATGTCCACCCGCCAGGTTACTGACCATCTCATCCAGGGGCGGGATCTCATCGCAGCCCGGCGGGTTCACTGCAACAACTTCGTCTGAGTAGTCCAAGATCGGCCTGCCGCCGAGGCCCAGAACGTGAAGCGCCAGCGGCTCCAACGCGTCCTGCAATTCATCGGCCTGCGCCCGGAAACACCGTGCTGCATCGAGCGCACCCGCGCCGGTCGCGTTCCATTCATAGCTCTTGGCGGTCCGCTCGATCCTGCAAGTGTTGCCCAGGATGTGACAGAGCGCTTCAAAGAGGAAACCTTCCTGGGTCATCGGCGGGTCCTTTGACTTGCTGCTTGTGACGATTGCTTGGGCGATGATGCGTTTTCGCGCCCTGAGGCCAGGGCAGCGGGTAGCCTTCTACTGCCAGTTTGGTGCGGGCGGGCGCGAATGCCGCGCCCGCCCGCACCTTGAAAAAATGAGACGAACGGATGAACCGTTCGTCTCAAGTCTGCCTGCGGCCAGGGGTAGGGTGGGGGAGAGTTCGGAACTGGGAACAGGTTCCGACACCGCAGGCAGGCACAGGGAACTATAGATCGACGGCGCTATGGCTGTCGGTCTCGCGCCTCAACCTCGTCAGGACCGGGGCGACCAATGACGCTGTCACCTCTTGGCGACAGTCCAGCGGCCGCGATGGTGCCTGTGGCAGCTCGAGGCAGAAGCTTGTCCCTGAACTTTTTGTTCTGATAAGCCGCAAACGCCCGTTCATCTCACGTGCCAGAGCAACGGCCGTGATCAGGCCCGAGCCAATCGGACCCTTGGGCGCATGTTTCGTGTCGACGCGCGGATAGAGGTAAGCGAGGACATGATCCGGCAGTCCGGGCCCGTCATCGGATACATCGAAATACACGCGACCATAGGCCTGGGATACAGCGATCTCGACCCAGGATCCTCCATGTTTGCTGACCGCATTCGCTGCGTTCAACGCGAGATTGAACAGGATGCGGAAAAGCGATGGTGTGTTGCAGTTGATCTGGACATCATCCTCGACCAAGCACTGAAACTCGATCTCCTTTCGCCCTGAGAGAGACTCAACCGACGCGAGATCGGCGATCTGGCGGACAAGATTCTCGATGCAGCCTGAGCGATGGAGGCGGCCATTCCTCGCGATCAGGCTTTCGGTGAGCTGATCGCGGCAGATTTCGGCCACACGGTCGATCGCCTCAGCGATCCGGTCCGCCTGTTTCTTGACATCACAGTCTCTGTGACCACGAAGCTCTTCGGCTGCAAGCCCCGCGCGTGCCATCAGACCATTGATGTCATGGGCAATGCCGTTCATCTTTAGGTGGATGTCGTTCATACGATCCTCCATCTTCAGGTCCGATCTGGGGAGCAACAAGCTTTCGAACCCGTGGCTGTTAATGGAGGATTAAATCTCTTAGTGGACCACTCAGTCTTTCAAACTCCTGCGGATTCTTTCTTTGAATTAATCCGCTCTTCTCACCGGTGCCCGCAAGAAATCGTAAAGAATTTTTTCTCGAAAGAGAAAGAAGTCTGACTCTGCTACTCGGTCAAAAGTTGCCGAAGACGACCGGGACTTGGATGCACTGGCGTGATAATCTGACGAAGGACTGTTTTTTCCATGCAGGCGATGACTATGTTCTCGTCGCGCGGATGCCTGGCGCGTGCCGTCTCTCGGTGCCGGCAGACAGGCACTTCCTTGATGTTCATCTCGGCAAGTCGGAAGCATCGTATAAGATCGCAGGTCTTGAGGATTTTGGAGGGACGGCGCCGCCGTCAACCTTCATCTTTCTGCCAGCGGGTGATGAGCGCGAGGTGGTTACGTCGCGCTCGGGATGGAGCGTTCAGATCGCCTGCGACCCTAGCCTGTTTAATCTACCTAAAGGCGAGCAAGGTCTCAACGGCAACGGCAACGGCAACGGCATCCATCTCTTGGGTCCGCGTGCGATCTGCCACGCGAAAGACGATACCATGATCGCGATCGCCCAACAGGTCGCTGGCCCATGGCCGCAGGGGCTGCCGCCGCCCACTAGCCGTCAGATCGACTCGATCACGACACTGCTTCTGATGCGCGTGGCGAGATACATGACCGATGCGGATCTGCATTCGCCCCCCACTTCTTCGGTCTCCAGACGGGTGCAGTCGGTCCTCAGTCATATCGAAGAAAACCTCCATGCACCTCATCAGCTTGAGGACCTTGCGGCGATCGCCGGTGTCAGCCCCTATCATTTTGCGCGGGTCTTTCGGCGAACGATCGGGCGGAGCCCGCACCAGTATGTTATTGAGCGCCGGCTCGCGCATGCGAAGCGCCGACTCAACCAGTCAGACGACCCAATCGTCGAGATCGCTCATGATTGCGGTTTCGCTTCTCAAAGTCACATGACCGATGTCTTCAACAAGGTGCTGGGCATAACGCCCGGCGCCCTCAGGCGGAATGCGTCTTAACGCAGGAGAAATCCGGCGTGCAAAGCCCGGCCATGCGCCCAGCAGTGTTCGCGAAAATCGGAAACAATGCAGTGAGGAATGCCGATGCCACCGTCCCTACATCCTCAGGCCACAAGAGCCATAGCCGATAAATCGGTCAATGTCGTCCATATCGGCCCCTATCTTCTTGAGCCTGATGAACTTCTGCTCTTAGACCGGGAAGACAACGAGATCCGGTTGACGCGCAAGGAGACCGAGATTCTTCTCTATCTCAACAATGCGCCGAACCAGGTGGTGCCGAAGGCGACACTGCTGCGTGACATTTGGGGGTACAGCCCCTTGGCCGAGACGCACACGGTAGAAACCCACATCTATCGTTTGCGCTGCAAGATAAAGCAGTTTCCCGACAGCGAGAGCCTTCTTCTCAGCGAGCCTGGGGGCTATTCTCTAGCAACCGACAGCCCGTGCGGTGCCAAACCACTGGCATTTGCGCAGGACTAAACGGGACCGCACACACAGACGCTCTGGCGCTGTTGCCGCTCGCCACGAGATCTTCGCGCTCTCGAACGCTCTCGCTTCAAGCGACCGCACGCTCGTCGATCAGTGGAGCTTGGACTTCCACGAGTTCGCGTACTGATCTAGTTCATCGATGAAATCGCAGAGCCGCATACAGGAGGTGTCGAGATCCCCGAGGATCGCCGTCTCGTCAATCCGGCTGTTCCCGCTGTGGTTCTTCATCAGCCGGACCTTCCGCAGCATGCGTGACAGTATCGGTCTCATATCGTTGAAGCAGGCATTGGAGACGGCTTTCAGAACCTTGTAGGTCGCGTCTCTCAGATCGCGCTCGTCCGTGTCGCTTCGATTGAGTGATGACCTTTCCAGCGCGCCGAAAATCGCCTGCCGGATAACCTGCGGGCTAAGCTGGGCCTTGGAGAGATAGTCATCGAAACCCGCCTTCATCGCCTCGACTGCGACCTCGGTCGGTGCATCGCCTGCGATCATGATCGTCGCTGTGTTTGCATGATCAGGGTGCTCATTCTTGAGCCTGACGGCTTCAATCCCGCTGCCCTCCGGCAGCCGGTAGTCGATGATCGCGATGTCGTAGCGCCTCTCATCGAGAGCACGCTTGAATTCGGGGAGCGAGGCAGTCTCTCGGATCAGCGCGTGAAACCCGGCGCGCTGCGACATCCGCCTCAAGCGTTCCCGGTCGAAATCATCGTCGTCGAGAACCAGAATACTCAGATCCTCGCAGTACTCGGTCTCTGCTTCTTCAACACTCTGCTTTGGTAACGCGTTCTGCATCATACCCTCTGAAACCTTACCCAATCTTGGCTTTGCGAGGACGATCCATTGTTAGGGTTGATAAAGCGTGAAATCCCCTCGGGCGCACTGATCTGAGTCTTTCAGGAGGGCGGAAGATAGGAGGTCATGGGTGGTTCCTGAGGGCGCTGCGACTGAGGCTGCAATCACGTCCTTCGGAATTATGCATTTCATAATGTTTTGGCGGAAGGTTCGCGGCTCGAGAACCACATGCGGTAGCGGACAGTGCTGGAAAAGCTGGAAACGAACGAGAGCGGCGAACACGCGACGGTTATGCTCGACGCGAACACCGCATCGCAGGAGGCGGAGCGGAGATTCGAGCAGCTCATCTATCACATATCGCACGATCTGCGGGCCTCGGTGCGCGCGCTGAAGGAGCTGCCTGTCTGGATCGAGGAAGACCTCGAGGACTCCGACCTCGCTCTCCCGGACAGCGTGCGGGAATACATGTCGCTGATGGGGCGCCATTCGGAGCGGCTGGATCAGTTTCTGATTGATCTGCTCACCTACTCCCGCGTGGGGCGGCTGCAATCCTTCGAGACGGTCGACTTGAGCCGGGCGCTCGACAGCGCCTTGGCAAAGGTCACGCTGCCCTCCGAGTTCGAACTGTCGCGCAGTTTCGACCAGCCGACCGTCTTCGCGGGAACTCAGGATATTGAGACACTTTTCGTCGCGCTGCTTTCGAACTCGATAAAGCATCGTTCGGAGGAAAGTGGTCGGATCTCGGTGAAAAGCGCTCTGCATGGCGGCACCATGGTCATCGACTTCACCGATGATGGGCCCGGCATTGCGCCGGAGCATCGTGCGGTCGCCCTCAAGTTCATGACGACATTGAAGCCACGCGACGAGGTTGAGGGCAGCGGCCTTGGCCTTCCCATCGTCCAGCGGATCTGCCGCTTCTACGGCGGCAGCGTCACGATCGGCGATGGACCCGACGGGATGGGCTGCAACATACGGATCCTGCTCCCGACCTAGTCGAACCCACCGGCACACACTTCGTTTAGGCGCGCCAGACCAGGCCGCGACGGCTCCGAACGATCTGCGTTCTCAGCTCGACGCCGGCATTAGTCCAATCGACCCGTAAAGCGCGCGGAGACCTGTCTCGAGATCTGTCTTGAGAATGTCCTTGAACCGGTCCGGCGGACTGCTTGCCGAAAGCCGGATATCGCCTGTGCGGGCCAGACGGTGGACGGTCTCAACACGGTTTCCAGTGACAGTGCCTACTGTCTTTGCCAGGGTGATCAGATCGACCCCAATCCCCCGCCCGACATTTTCGATCTCGGCACATGGCCCGTCTGCAGCCTGCAGATCCGCCATCGCGCGAACAAATGTCTGAGCGACGTCGCCCACGAAAACGAAGTCGCGGGTCTGCTTCCCGTCGCCAAAGATCGTTACAGGCTGGCCGCGGGCAATCCGATCCATAAATATCGCTATCACGCCTGAATAGGGAGATGCAGGATCCTGCCTTGGGCCGTAAATGTTGAAGAGCCGAAGCCCGCAACTGCGCAGCTCGCGGCAAGACGCACCAGCTGCCGCCTGCTGCTCGATCGCGAGCTTGTCCGCTCCGTAGGGCGACAACGGCTGCGCAGGCATGTCTTCTGACATGGGCGGCGCCTGCTCACCATAGACCGCCGCCGAGGAGGCGTAGACCACGGGGATCTTCGCCGCCGCCGCCAACTCAAAAACGGCAACCGAGGCAAGATGATTGACGGCGCTCGATGCCGCCCAATCCTCGATGCATTTCTGAACCGAAGCGATGGCGGCGAGATGGAAGACACCATCGGTCCCCTCGATCGCGCGGGCGCGGATTTGTGGATCGCGGATGTCTCCTTCGATAAGCCGGGCGCCGGAGGCCAGATTTGCAGCCCTCCCCGTCGACAGATCGTCGAGCACGGTCACCCGATGACCTTTCGAAAGCAAAGCATCCACGAGATGCGACCCGATAAAGCCGCATCCTCCCGTCACAAGGTAATGGCACCGCGGGCCGTCGGCCATGGATCCTCCTGCGTTCTCCTTGGTTCGATACCGAAACTGCCTCTCAGGGTCACGCCTTTTGCGTCTTACTGATCATCGGAGCGGAAAGTTGAACTGGGCGCCCTGCGATCATAAGACTGTGAGGCGGTCGGGTGGCCATGACGGATATGAGCGTCTTGCGCGTTACAGGTGATGAGCGAAGGATAAAATGATGATCAAGTTTTTCCTGAAGACCGTCCTCATCGGTTTCGCAGCGGCATCTCTCGTCGTGCTGCCAGGGGCCGATACTGTCCGCGCCAATACCGATCCCTCTACGATTGAGGGGCGATGGCTGACCGGCAAACGCAAGGTCGCGGTGTCGATCTTTCCCTGTGGCGATGCTTATTGCGGCCGGATCGACTGGCTCGCGAAGCCCCGCTATCGGGGAGGGGAATTGAAGATCGATCGGGAAAACCCCGATCCCGCGCTCCGGGAACGGCCCTGGTGCGGAATCGACATCATCTCCGGCTTGCGCAGAAAGAAGTCGGGCGTCTGGTCTTCGGGCCAGGTCTACAATCCAAAGGACGGCAACACCTACGATCTCGAGATCAAGGAAAAGGGCGAGAGCCTGAAGGTGCGCGCCTATCTCGGCGTCAAGCTGCTCGGCAAGACCGAGGTCTGGGTGCGGGCGCCCGCTGATGTGCCGGGTTGTGAAGAGGTGAGCTAAGAGGCGCCCCCACCAGGGCGCGTGGTGGTCACTGATCGCTCCGATCCACCAGCTCGAAACCTGCATCCTGCGCTACGTCGCGCGCTAGGTCCGAGAACGCTGAGCTATAGCTGACGAGCCGGCCGGAGAAATGCCTCAGACAAGCCATGATAAAGGCCGCGTCCATCTCGAAACTGTGTGAGGGTGTGTAGGCGTTGATCTCGGCCCCGCCTCCCGCATAGGCTCCGCCCGGATGCGCGAACATGTCCATGCCTGCCACTATGATCTCGTCCGGCCTGAGAGCAACTGCCGTGGCCAGCATATAGGCACCTGTCGTCGGTTTGAGCCCGTCTGGGACTTCGGACACCACACCTTTCGCAACGTCCTCGACCACCGCAAATGATGCACGGCCATGCCACGGCTCGAGACCGCGGCATGCGAGCAGCGCTGCAGCTTTGCGCTCGCTCGCGACACCCAGCAGTGTCGGGCCCATCCGGCGCATCGACCGTTTCACACCGGCGAAGACCATATCGGGCCGCTCCAGCAGACCATTCGCGCGCCAGTCGTGGTTCACCCGGAACAGCGCATCATGGGCAACCAAGGCGAGGGCAGTGTTCCGCCCGCTCGGGCCGTTTCCAAGGCAGAGAATCCGCTTGGGGCGGTTCAGAAGCGCCGCAAGGTCTTCGATTGTGGTCAGGCGGGTGATCCATGGGAAAAGAACACGCCTAAGCGCCGGTGCCGAAAGCCTTGCGGCGAGATGGTCCGGGCTGAACGACGGTTCCCGCTCGGCGCCTACCGCTGCTGCCAGTGCCATAGCTGTGCTTAAAGCGGCGTCCTCGTTCGCCTGTAACGAGAGAGCGGGGTCCTCATTCTCAAACACGGGCACGCCGCGGCGGGCCGCGCCGCGCGCCAGGGCGGCTGCGTTGCCGTCGAGCCGAGCAGGCTCCAGAACAAACGCGCTCCGCACGCGCAGGGCAGCGAGAGCGGCGAAGGTGAGCAGGCCGAATGGCAGCCTAGGTTGTCGGATCTCAGCCTCAGAAAAGCGCGCGGCAAGCCTTGCTGGATCGCCTCGCGCGACGACAACGACAGAGAGCCGCCAGCGCCCGCTGGTCAGATGGTCGACGACGGCTCCGGCCTGTTCCAGAGCATCCGCATCGGGTGCGATGACCATCACCGAGTCCTCGATGGGCCTGGGTCCGCCCGCGAGGTGCCGCCTGAGCCATCTCAGCGCCATTGCTCGGCGACCTCCCCGGTTTCCAGAAATCCGGCGATAATCTCTGCACCTCTGACCGACGCCGGTTGGGGCGCCTGCGCGAAATTCTCGTCGCGGGCGGCCTGTTGGAGGGGGTGGAATGACTCAAACTGCTCTCGGGAGGTGGCGAGCGCTTTCTTGAGATCTCCGATATCGCGGACCACCGGGCCGAACGACCAGCTTCGAAACGCAGGATCGCTTCGATGATCGACCCCGATTGGATCGAGAAAGACGCATGGGCGCGGCTGGTTGATGAATTCGTAGACCTGGCTCGACAGGTCGCCCAAATAGATGTCCGCTGCGTTGAGATAGCTCATGTCGACTGAGGCGCGGCTTCCCTTGTCGATCCGCACGGTCTCGGTCGAGCGATAGCGCCGTGGAAGGCGGGCGCCGCGCGACCATGCGCGCCTGAAGAGCAGTACGTGGGGTGCGAAGATCAGATTGTAGTCCTGGGATGCGTAGAAGAAATCGAGGACGTCGGTGCCAAACTTGTGCCACGAGGTCGCAAGCCTGTTCTGCGTCGGGTTGTAGAGCACGGTTGGGCGGTCGTTGTCGAACAGGTTCGGGCGCGCCGAGTTCAACTCGAGTTTCGGATACCCGGCGATAGCGTATGGGGTCGTTTGAAAACGGCCGAGTGCATTGAGTTCTCTCAAAATACGTGTTCCCGGCAGCATCACCAGATCGAACTGGTCGATCCTGGGGTCGAACATCCCGACCTGTTGATTATAGCCGTCCCCGGCACCGTGGCCGGTGAAGATCAGCTTGGTCCCCTGCATCTCAGGCCGCTCGCGCAGGGCAAGGCTTGTCATCTCGGGCACAATCAGCGCATCGAACTCAGCGAAAATCCCAATGTTTGCACTCTGGACCGAGCGTTTGCGATAGAAAGCCACCTGACGGACCAGCGGGTCGATCAACCGGGTGAGCGGCGGTGTCTCCAGCATCCGGACCCGCGCGCTGTGGCCTCGATAGCCGCCGCCAATATCCTCGGCGAACACGCGCTCTGCCTCGGTCGAGCAGAGAAGCTCTACCGTCCAGTTCTGCCGAAACCTGGAGAGGGCGAACGCAAGCGGTGCGACATGCGGGACCTGATGGGGCGCATAGTGGTTCAACAAGAAGCCTACGCGCATCCGCCATCCCTGTCTGCGCGCGGTACGGCCCGAACCAGTGCCCGGATGACCAACCCCCACATTTTCTTTGATTTGTCCACCAGCGTCATCCATATCGGGGCAGGGTCAATCCAGATCACCGCCGCGGCGGCTTGTCTAGACGCCCGAACTTCCGGTATCAATCGCCAAATCTAGACATGCCTGACACGTCACCAACGAACCAAGCGAGCAGCTAGCCAGCCTATGACGGATCTGACACCGACCCCCATCGATCCCTCCAGAGAGCCGCGGATCGAAACCTTCGCTACCCTGATGGATGCGCTTGACTCCGCCAGTGGCGGAGTGACTGGCATGAACTTCCATGGACCCCGTGGCGATCTGATCGAGGTTGTCTCCTATGCCGCGCTTTCCGAACAGGCGCGCAATGTGGGCTCACGCCTTCTGTCGCTTGGTCTGGAGGCTGGCGACCGGGTCGGATTGATCGCGGAGACCCATGCCGATTTCGTTCGCGCCTTCATGGGCTCGCTCTATGCAGGCCTTTGTCCTTGCCCGATGCCGCTGCCTGCTGCGTTCGGCGCCAAGGACAGCTATGGCCATCAGATCCGCAAGATCGGGGAGGTGGCGGACTTCCGCGCCGTCATCACGCCCGAAGAGTATCTGGAGTGGATCGAGGAGCCGCTTGGTGAGCGCGATCTTCTCCATCTCGGTCCGATTTCGGGCTTGCCGGAGGCGGGCAGCGTTCTGACGGCGAACCCGGGGCCTGACGACTTGGCCTACCTGCAATTCTCCTCGGGCACGACGGGGGCGCCAAAGGGTGTTGCTGTCACCCATCGCAGCCTGATGGCGAACCTCTACGGCATGCAGCAGGTGCTCGAACTCACCGGGCGGGATCGCGGGATGAGCTGGCTGCCGTTCTACCACGACATGGGGTTAGTCGGTTGCATGCTTTTGCCCTTGGCGGCGCATTTCTCGATCGACTATCTGGCCACACGCGATTTCATCCGCCGCCCGGGTCTCTGGCCCACGATGATTAGCCGGGCGGAGGTGAGCCTGAGCTATTCCCCGTCCTTCGGATACGAGCTTGCCGCGCGGCGCGGACGCAATGCGGAAGGTCTGTCCTTGAAAAGCTGGCGGATCGCCGGGATCGGCGGCGACATGATCCGCGCTGGCAACCTGTCGGAGTTTACCGAAACTTATGCGCCGCATGGGTTCGACCGGCGAAGCTTCACCCCGAGCTATGGCATGGCGGAACTGACTCTCGGCCTGACCTTCTCGGCAGCGGGTGCGGGGTGCCGGACCCACCGGCTATCAACCGAAGCACTTTCAAAGGGTCTCGTCCGGAACTCCGACGACGACACGAGAGCGCAGGACTTCGCGATTTGCGGCAAGCCCCTGCCGGGCCATCAGATCGAGCTACGGCGCGCTGACGGCTCCAAGACCGGCGAGCGTGAAATCGGCAAGGTTTTCGCCTATGGTCCAAGCCTCATGAAGGGCTACTTCCGCGATCCGGAAGCGACGGCTGAGTGCCTCGACGAGGCCGGGTGGCTGGACACCGGCGATATTGGCTTCATCGACGAGAATGGTGAACTGGTCCTGACTGGGCGGGCAAAAGACCTGATCATCGTCAACGGGCGCAACATCTGGCCCCAGGATATCGAGTGGACCATGGAACAGCGGATCCAGGGCATACGCGATGGCTCTGTAGCGGCCTTCGGTATCAATAGCTCCCACAATGACACACAGGAACAACTGACCGTGGTGATCGAGCATCGCAACGGTCAGAAGGAATCGGCCGAGGCGATCTCGGAAGAGGTGGATGCCCTACTGCGGCAGGTCTACCAACTCTCTCCAGTCGTGGCACTTTCGCGGCCCGGCAGCCTTCCGCGGACCTCTTCGGGCAAGCTCAGCCGCTCGAAGGCGCGTGAGATGTACCTGGCGGGGCTCTTCGACTCCTGATGCCTGGTCTCGCCGCCGTTACCGGGGGCACCGGGTTCGTCGGCCAGCACGTCGTCAGGGCGCTCGCGGCTGAAGGGTGGCGGCTACGCCTGCTGGTACGAGGCCAGCCTGCGGGCGATATGGGTGAGGAGCCGGTCGAACTCGTTCCAGGATCTCTCGAAGACGAAGGAAGTCTCGGGGCCCTGACTGAGGGCGCGGATGCCGTGGTGCATATTGCGGGAAAGATCAAAGCAATATCGCGCGAAAGCTTCATGGCGGCCAATGCCGATGGCACTGCGAGGCTTTTGCGCGCACGGTCCGAGAGGGCGCCAGATGCGCCCTTTGTTCTGATGTCATCCTTGGCGGCCCGGGAACCCGGCCTCTCCCACTACGCCGCGTCCAAGGCCGCGGCTGAGGATCATGTTCGTGCGTCCGACGGGCCATGGTCGATCCTGCGGCCCTCCGCAATCTACGGCCCTGGCGACCGAGAGACGCTCGCCGTGTTCAAGATGGCGCGGCTGCTGGTCCACCCGCTGCTCAATAGCTCCGAAGCAAGGGTCTGCCTGATCCATATCGACGACGTGGTGAGTGCCACGACCGCTGCCACGCGCGGTGCGCTGCCCAATGCGACCTATGAACTGAGCGATGAGCACGTCGATGGCTATACCTGGCGAGAGATTGTTGGGGCGGCCTGTCAAACCATGGAAACGCGCCCGCGCCCTGTGCGTATCCCTGCCGCGGTCGTGAAAACGCTGGGTTGGGCAGGTGACATCCTCAGCGGTATGACCGGGTCTGCCGAGATGCTGACATCACAGAAGGTGCGCGAGGTTCTCCACCCTGACTGGTCATCGTCTCGCAGTGCCCAACCCCCCTGCGACACGTGGTCTCCGCAGGTCGATCTTGCGCAAGGTTTTGGCAGAACCGTCGCTTCTCATCGTGAGCGTGGCTGGCTCTGACAGCTAGAAAGCGTCATTTGCGGCGGTAATGATGACGAATTTACGCCAGATATTTCAGTTTATTTCAGGTTATTTAGCTTAGACATCAAATTAAACGCTGATGATGATCACAAAGCTATACATCTGGCGAACAGTTCCCTATTTCCTCTTGTCAATAAAGCGTCATCAAGAGCAGGATTTCGCGACTTCCGTTGAGGGCTGGAACACGTGACGAACACTATCCTATTGAGCGCGGGTCAAGGCCGTCGTCTCGCGCCGCTGACCGACGATCGACCCAAGTGCCTGGTGAGCATTGCGGGCAAGACGATCCTGGAATGGCAGCTCCTTGCGCTAGAGGCCGCTGGGGTCGAGCATGTCACCGTCGTAACCGGCTTCAAGGGCGAGACTATTGAAACCGCGATCAAGGTGATCTCTCCTTCCATCGATGTGAGATGTCTGAACAACCCATTCTACTCGGTGACCGACAATATCGGGTCGTGCTGGATCGCCCGTGAGCTCTTTCGGGACGATACGGTTCTGATCAATGGCGATACGCTCTTCGATGCCCGGGTCCTGAAGCGTGTTCTGGCCGACGCGCGGGATCCGATCACTGTCACGATCGACAGCAAAGCCACTTACGATACCGATGATATGAAAGTCTCGACCAGGGATGGCCGGCTCCTTGGCATTTCGAAGACTCTCGAAGAAGACGTCACGGGCGAGTCTATCGGGATGCTCCGCTTCCAGGGTGAGGGCGGCGCGCGCTTTATCGATCACCTGACTGCCAAGCTGCGCGATCCTGCGGCCTTGAAACTCTGGTACCTTTCGATCATAGACGAGCTCGCCAAAGAGGGCGGTGTCGGTGTCGTTGCGATCAACGGCCTGCCCTGGGCAGAGATTGATTTTCCGCACGATATTCCCATCGCCGCCAACAAGGTCGAGAGCTTCGATTGGCCGGTCGGGCAGGATGACGAGGCGGCAGGAAAACCGCGAAACCGAGCCATCTGATGACTGAGACGATGGACATAGAGAAAAACGTTATCTCCCTCCTCAAGTCGCATGTCGGCGAGGGGGTTGAAGTTACGTTGGACACCAACATCATTGGCGACACTAAACTCGACTCCGTCGCCGTGATGGATTTCGTGATGGAACTTGAGGATGAGCTCGACATCACGATCCCCCTGAACCGTCTCGCCGATGTGAAGACGGTGAGCGACCTTCTGGCAGCGATAAAGGCGTTGCGCAGCGACCAATAAGAGACAAGCAACTGACAGTGACGATAGGGCAGTGAAGTATGGGCATTAACGAGCGGCTCGCCGAGATCGAAAGATCCGTAGAAAGCCTCCGGGGCAACGGCCAAGACCCAAGGAATCTGTGGTTCGAGGCAATCCACTCACCGACGGAAGCGACCCTGAACGGCCGCTCCACAATGCTGTTCGGCACCAACAACTATCTGGGCCTTACCTTCGATCCCAGATGCGTGCAGGCCGCTGCAGGCGCCACGCGGATGGAAGGCTCGGGGACCACCGGCTCGCGGATCGCCAATGGCAGCTACAGCGGGCATACCGCCCTCGAAGCCGAGATCGCTGAGTTCTACAACAAGCGAAGCGCAGTCGTCTTCTCGACGGGCTATGTGGCGAACATTGGGATCCTGTCCGGGCTTCCGACCCATGGCGATTATCTGCTGATCGATGCGGACAGCCATGCCTCGATCTACGACGGCTGCAAGATGAGCGATGCGCAGACGGTGCGGTTCCGGCACAACTCGCCCGAGGACCTGGCCAAGCGCCTGCGCCGCCTGAAGGATGAGCCGGGCGACAAGTTCGTTGTGGTGGAGGGCATCTATTCGATGCTTGGCGACAAGGCGCCGCTCCAGGAATTCGCCGATGTGAAGCGGGAGGCGGGCGACGGTGTCTATCTGATCGTCGACGAGGCGCATTCCCTTGGCGTTCTGGGTGAGACGGGCCGCGGCCTCTGCCAGGAGGCCGATGTCGAGGATGATTGCGATTTCATCGTCGGTACTTTTTCGAAAAGCATCGGAACGGTGGGTGGTTACTGCGTTTCGGACATGGAGAGCTTCCACGCGTTGCGCATGATCTCCCGACCCTACATGTTCACGGCTTCGATGACGCCAGGCGCAATTGCTGGCGCGCGGGCGGCGTTTCAGATCATCGCCGAGCAGCGCGGTGAACAGCAGCGGCTCTGGCGCAATTGCGAGCAGCTCTACCGCGGTGCTCAGGCGCTCGGTTACGAGGTCGGCCCCCAGCCGAGCCCGGTCGTTGCTTTGATCCTGCCCGACCCTCCGGCAGCGGTCGGCCTATGGAACCGGCTGATCGACGCGGGGCTCTACACCAATATCGCCATCCCGCCCGCGACCCCCAACAGCCTGTCGCTGCTGCGGGTTTCGGTCTCGGCCGCACACTCAGGCACGCAGATCCGCAAGGCGCTGGACATCCTTGGCAAGGTTGGTCACGAGCTGGGGATCCTGCCCGACCGTCCGATGCCTCAGGTCCTTAGCGGCCCGGTGAAGGTGATCAATGGCGGCGGCGGGCGCGCCATAGCCGCAAAAGCACCGGCAGAAATGCCAGCAAAGGGTGCCGCCGTTCCCAGCCACTAAGCGCGACGGCCCCGCTCGAATGGCGCTCGATCTTGTCGAGCGCATAGGCGAGCGGGTTCTGGAAAGTGAAACAGGCCTTCAGAAGCCGCGACGCATTCAGGATCTTGCCTACGATCCGGCGATTTCGCCAAGCTCCCTTTGCGCCGTCGCGGCTTGCGGGCTCGGATCCAATCGCTTTATCAAGCATAAGCGCGCTATAGATCTCCGCGCCACGCTCGGCCAGCAATCTCGGTCTCGCGCTGCCTTCAACCCTCAGTTCGGCCGCATATGTGTGCCGAAACAGCGTCTCCCACGCATTGAGCGTGTCCACGCCCGGCTCGGCCAGCGCGCTGGCCCATTGTGCAGCCGTCTTGTGCGCGCGCACAACAGCCTCTAGCACCCGCTTGCGAACGTCGCCATCACGGGAAAAAGTGAGAATGGCAGGCTGGCAGAACCGTGCCCAGAGGGTGGTGTCCCAAGCATCTGGACGCATCCGCTGGGAAAAGGCCGCCAGCGTCATCACCGCCACTTTCGCTCGCGGCCCATCAGGATGCGCGATGAGGTAGACGTTCGGTGGCAAGAGCCTGTTCGCGAGGGCAGAGATGCCCGGCCCGTGGTAGGCCGCATCGCTTTCCGTCAGAACGTAAAAGTCGTAGAGGCCACCCGCTTCGGGCTCGCGCTGGAGATTTCCGTAAAACAGCACTGCCAGAACGCCCGGATGCCGGGACAGAAGATCAGCGATCTTTCCAGTGGCATCGCCGCACGGGCGGTTCAACTGATCGGCGATCAGGGGCAGGTAGGGCCTTGCAGACGTCGTCAGGGGTCGCTCATACGTTCGATCGCCTCGTCCGCCCGGCGCGTCGCCGCTTCAAAGCGATCCTGATAATCGCGCGCGTTGCGCAACGGGTCGCGATAGAAGGCCGAGAACTTGATAAGGCGTAGGAAGATCTTGTTCATCAGCCTGCCGGACCATTTCATCGGCCGGTCAAAGTCGAGCAACAGCACCACGCGCTCTTCATCGGTGTCGTTCCAGACTTCGTGCTCATAGGTATCGTCGAGCACCACGAGCTCGCCCGGCATCCAGTGCTTGATCTGATCGTCGACACGAATGCGACACTTCTCGGCGTCTTTCGGGATGATAAGGCCGAGATGTGTGCGGATGATGCCCTTGGTCACGCCAGTATGCGCCGGGATATGATATCCGGGCGCGAGGATCGAGAGCCAGGCGATCTGAATGTTCGGAATGCGCTCCAGCATCTCTGCGGTCTTTGGCATCTTGGCGCAGTTCTTGTCCAACTTCTCCCCAAAGCCGAACAGCACGAAGGTCCGCCAGTTTTTCTCGGTCGCGATGCGATATTGATCGGGTGACAGATCCTGGAAGCCCGGGATTGCCTCGCGATGCTGCAGGACACCGCGCGTCTCCTCCGCAATCACCTCCCAATTGTCCCGCAACTCGTTCAAAAAGGGGAAGAGGGTGGGATCGAGAAATGGTTCATCGGGGACCAGGCTCACCTGCGCCTGATGGCGTGCCATCCAGCGGGTCAGCCGCTTGCC
>JBCDDC010000017.1:0-107664 GCA_039180675.1 Pseudomonadota bacterium
GAGCGATGGTTCACAAGCAATATTCCAAGTGGAAAAGAGATGTCCAACAACGACATTGCCGACCTGACATTGCCCGAAGTTACACCAGGCTACGCTTTTCCTGTCGTCCGGCCCGAGACCGACGGACTAAAGCAACGAGAGGTACGCTTGATCGTACATTCGGTCAAACTCGCTGAGTTGGATGGAAAATGGCTCAACATCTACGCCCGCGTCATAACACCAGATCTCTTTCCAGCACTCGCAAGCTTTCTGATAGTATTTGCAGTCATGCTCTTCGGGATCGCTCTTGCGGCCTATCTGGCAACGCGCCTGATGCGCCCGTTTCGCGCCATGGCAGAAGCTGCCGAGCGTTTTGGCCGTGGCGAAAGCATCGATGCGGTACAGGCCAGTGGACCCGCCGACATGCGATCCATCGTGAGCACCTTCAACGACATGAGCCTGAAGCTGGAACAGGCGCGGTCCAATTCGTCGAGCGTGCGATGCCCGATCCCGAGATTGACCAGCGGAAGCAGCGAGAGATCCGTGACCACGAGCGGGTCGTCGGTGGTGTCGCGGCCTGTCAAAATGCTGAATGCGGTCTGGCCGATATTCACACCACCCGCGTAAGGCACGAGGTTGATCGTCACAAAATCCGACGCGCCATCATTGCTCACGGTGTTGACGAATTCGATCGCAGCGGGTTTCAGCGCCTCCATCCGGCTTTCGCCTTCTTCTGGCGACTGGTCGCCAGCTCTCCACCGCATGGTGCCCGAGATATCGAGCACGAGCGAAATCTCGACGTTCTCAACCTCCTGGATCGCGGCGGACGCACTGGCCACGTTGAGATCGGGCACGCCAATCATCCGTAGGAAGGTCGTGTCCATCGGGAAAGACGCAGCCGCGCTCACCGTGCGCGAGTTGATTGTGGAGAGGTTTGGCGTCACCGACAACCACGGCGTTTCAAAGGCGCCATCGCCGCCCTCATCGACCGGAGCCGGGTTCACAAACTCGAACTGCCGTGCGGCGAAGGGCCGGTAGTTTACATAGGTCTGGATGATCGACCGCGCGTCTTCTTCCTGCGCGTTTCCTTGGATCGATGTCACGGCGAGGACGCCTCGGTCCAGCGCAGACTGAAGGCTAGCGCGCTGCGTTTCATGCTTGGCCATGTCGAGTGCAAGGCCCGTCATCAGCATGATGCCAATGAACAAAACGAGGATCAGAGTTGTGATCCCGCCACGCTCATCGCGCGCGAATTTCTTAACCGGAGTCAAAGACATTGGTCACACCCCTGCTGTTGATAGCTTTCACCATCTCAAAACGGGGGTAACCCCCACGCTCCACATAACTCACCCAAAATCACAATCGCATGAATCGCCCGGAAGAGTCCAGACGTCGGAGCGTGGTTCGCGATACAGACAAACACTACGTTGAAATTACAACATAATTTCGGATTGAGGCGCAGTTATGTTGGATTTGCGCCAAGATGATGGAGAGGGTTCTCGATGCGAGATAGTCGAGAACCCCGACAATCCATGCCCAGCGGTACCGCGGCCGTGATCACGTCGCGAGGAGTGTCATGAAACGGTTCGCATGGAGGAAATCCGTGCGCTTGCGGGAGGCGAGCGCAGCAGCTTCGGTATCCTCGCCCCATTCCTCGATATTCCAGTCCTCGTCGATCCGGCTGAGCGGCCAGGCGTCCTCTGCCTCGATATGCCCGTGGCTGACCGCGAGGCCGATCACCAGCGAACCGGACAGTGTGACCAGGTCATGCAGCGCCGTGAGTTCCCAAGGCGAATGCCTCGCGACGGAACGGGAAAGCGCGTCGAGACTATCCTGCGGCTGCAGGCAATGCATCAGGCCGGTCGTGGTTCTGAGCGGGGCCGACAGAGCATCCTCAGACCAATCGAGCAGTGGATCCCACGCCACCGTCTGCCGGTCCACGAGTGCCTGGGGGTGCGGGGCGCGATAACAGAGAAGATCTGTCTCGCCATAGCTTGCTATCTCGGAAGCGACCGCATCGAACTGCCCGGTGACGCGATCGATCGCCGTATTTGCAGTGCGAGTCACCGGCATGGTCTCTGGGCGCACATCCTCTTGTTGCGCCCGCCATTCGTCCGCGATCGCCTCGGCCACGGCGCGGGTCGGAACGGCCAGTGCGGCCTTTGCAGGGGTGCGCACCGCGCGATCGTCGAGCGTGATCCCGAAGTCATTACCCTGAGCGACGACCTGGACATCTGACCAGAAGACCTTCACGCAACCTCCCAGATCGCTTCGACTTCCGGGATGAGGTCGTCGAAACGGTCGATGATGACGCGCGGCTCTGCCCCAGACAGACGCTCGACCGGGTGATATCCCCACGAGACCCCGATCCCGTGGCACCCTGCCGAGCGCGCCATCTGCAGATCGAAAGCGGTGTCACCGATGACGACCGTGTCTGTAGGCAGGGCCCCGGCCGAATTCATGCAATTGAGCGCCATCTGCGGGTTCGGCTTCGACGGCGCATCATCAGCGGTCTGCGTGCCAAGGAAGAGCGGCCTGAGCCCGTGCGAGTCGAGCATGTGATCGAGCCCGCGCCGCGCTTTACCGGTCGCGATTGAGAGGAGGTAGCCCTGCGCCTCCAGCTCATGCAGCGCCTCCCGCGCGCCGGGGAAGAGCGGTGCGGCCGCCTCCCCGCCCATGCTCTGGCGCATCTCCACGAAACTGGCCTTGTAGAGCTCAACCATCCGCATCTGATGGATGGAGGTATGCTTCGGGAAGAGCACCTGCATCGCCTCCGGCAGTGACAGCCCGACAATGCCAAGGATATCACTCTTTGGCAGTGGCGGCTCGCCTGCTGACGCGCAGGCCCTGTGCATGGCCTCGACGATGAATGCCTGGCTGTCGACCAGGGTGCCATCGACATCGAAGATCACGAGGCGCAGGGGCGTGTCGGTCATGGGCTCTCCTTCTCGCCGCTGACCTAGCGCAGCGCGGGGCAGAGCACCAGTGGCCGCGGCCCATCAGTTGCCGGAGATTTGCCGCACCCTCTCGATCAGGAAGGGATTGGAGACGCCAAGCTCGAAGGCACGCAGGAAGTCCGTGTCCGCGCGTTCCTTATCACCTGCGCCGTCGAGGTAGCGCCCCCGGGCATAATAGGCCGCGCCCCAGTCGGGAGCCAGATCGACGGCCCGGTCGAAATCGGCCAGCGCGCTCTCCTCGCCCTGCAGTGCACGGGCCTGGCCCCGGTTGAGCAAGGCGGCCGCGTCGTTATCGCTGATCTCGAGCACGCTGTCGAAATCCGCCTCCGCGGCTACCGGATCGCCAAGCGATAGCAGGGCCAGCCCGCGGTTGTAGCGCGCAGAGAGATTGCGCGGATCGAGCTCGATGGCGCGGGAGAGATTTCCCTCCGCCTCAGCGATCCGATTCTGGCGGAGCAGCATCGCCCCCTGCGCCGCCCAGATGCTCGCATCCTCGGGCGCGACCTCAAGAGCTGTCGCAAAATCGGCATAGGCATCCTGCAGGCGGCCAAGCGCTTCATTGCTGCGCGCGCGGTAGGTATAGGCAACCGTCAGGCCCGGATCAGCCGATGTGGCGAGGCCAAAATTCAAGATCGCCTCGGAATGGCGACCCTGCTCGGCCAGCCCAACCCCGAGATTGGTCAAAACCCGCGCGCGGGTCGACGTATCCAGGCCCCGGTCCTGCAACGCCTCCTGGCAGAACCTGATCGTATCGGCCGCTGGCATGTTGGGATTGGCGCAGGCCTTCAGCACCACGCTTTCAGCAAACGCGGCCGGTGCTGCGACAAGCAGGAAAAGTGTCAGGAGGAGAAGGCGCATCGAATCCCTGTTTCGTGACGGCCCCACGTTAGAGGGCAGAGAGCGCAAGAAAAGCGATTTCTCGACGTTGTGCCAGAGATGCCGCGGAAACTTGAATACCCGCGAGGAACGGGTCAAAGTCGGCTAGCGTCCGCGAGGGGGGTCTTGCGGACGCGTCCGGCCAACAAAGACTGGATGAGCGGGAACAGGGATGCGGGCGCTAATCATCGTCATTGTCTTGGCGGCGGCTGCCTATGGCGGCTGGCTGGCGATCGAACAACGCGCGGCGCGGATCGAGGCCGATATCGACACGCGGGTCAGGCAGGCGGTTCTGCCGATAGCGAAACACGCGGTCGAGATCGAGACCTCGGGACGGCACGTCACGATCACCGGCATCGCGGATACGGCGGAGGAGCGCCAGCGCCTGCTCGATGCCGCCCGCGCGGTGGACGGACAGGTCGAGGTGACCGACGCGTTGCGGGTGCTGGAGACGGTTCAACCCTACACGCTCCGGGCCTGGCGGGCGCCGGACGGGCGGATCTCGATCACCGGCCTGGTGCCGAGCCGCGAGGTCGAGGAGACCCTGATCGCGGCGGCAGGTGATGCAGCAGAGGGCGCAGGGGTAGAAGCCAACCTGACGCTCGCGGCCGGAATGCCCGACGCGGACTGGATCGGGATGGTCGAGGCCGGTCTCGTAGCAATGTCGACGCTGGAGGATGGGTCGATCCGCCTGTCGGACCGCGACGGCCTGCTCAGCGGCATCGCCGATGGGATCCCCGGGCGAGACACCGCAATCGCGGAGCTGAGCGCCGACGGGTTCGGGAACTGGCAGACCGATATCCGGATCAAACTGCCGGTGATCAGCCCCTACAGCTTCACAGCCGCCAAGACAGCGCAGGGGTTCTCCTGGCAGGGGTATGCGCCGAATGAGGAGATCAGCGCCCGGCTGATCGAACGGGCCACGATCCTGGGCGGCAAGGGCGCGAGTGGAGAGATCACGCTGGCGGACGGCATGCCGGGAGACGCGTGGCCCGGGCTGGTCGAGAGCGGGCTCGGCTCTCTCTCGCTCTTGCGCGACGGTCGCCTGAGCATCGAGGACATGGCGCTCACACTCGAGGGCAGTGTTGATACGGCCGAGGACCTCGCGCGGCTGGAGGCGACGTTTGGATCTGATTGGTCGGTCTCGATCACCGTGCTCTCCCCTGATCCGGCGCCACGTCTTCTGATCACCATGCCGCTCGGCGGGCAGGCAGAGGCCAGCGGCAGGCTGCCAAAGCAGTTCGATCTGCAGGTGCTGCCCGCCGTCCTGCCCGATATCGACGCACAGCAGGTCACCAGCGATTCCGCGGGGGATGCGGGCAGTTGGGAGGCGCTGATCGACGCGCTGGCCATCATCACCCCACGGCTCCGCGAAGCAGAGGTCGATGTCAGCGAGGGCCGCATCCGGCTGGAGGGGACGGTCAAGCGCGAGTTCGAGGCCCAGGGCACGCGCGCGGCGCTGAACGCCGCCCTGCCCCAGGGCTGGCAGGCCGACATCGCAATTGACGACGCCCCGCCTCTGCCCGCCCTGCGGCTCGATCAGACGGGTGAGATCGCGCTTTCGGGCATCCTTCCCGAAGGACTTGCAGTGGCCGACGCCCTCGCGCTCTCCGGCGCAACGGAAGGCACCGGGTTGAGCGCCGATGGCGATGGCGACGCGGAGATGTGGCGGAACGCGCTCACAGCAGGTGCCCGAATCGCCGCCGCCTATCAAGAAGGCGTAGTGACGATCGAACCCGGTGAGATCAGTGCAGAGGGGGCCTTGCGCCCAGGCTACGGTCACGCGGAACTGTCCCGTTGGACAGCCGCGCTGGTGCCCGAGGGCTGGGAGATGGAGACCTCCGGCACCGAACTCGCCGCGGTCGAGGGCGACCGGCGGATCAACCTCGCAACGCTGGAGGCCGAGACCTTCACCGGCAACCACTGGCTGCCAGAGTTGCAAATCACGCCAACGCAAAAGACCTGCAACAGCGAGGCCCGGGCGGCCCTGGGCGCGCAGAAGATCACTTTCGTCACAGGCTCGGCCCGGATCGATGCCGGCGCTCGCATTCTGCTCAACCGCCTCGCCGCCATAGCCATCGCCTGCGCGAACGAGACGGGGCTGCGTCTCGAGATCTCAGGCCACACCGACGACGTGGGGGCCGAGGCGCAGAACCAGCAACTCTCCGAACGGCGCGCCGCCGCGGTTCGCGAGGCGCTGGTGGCCCGCGGCGTCGACGGCACCCAGCTCACTGCAATAGGGCTTGGCGAAGAGCAGCCAGTGGCGGAGAATGACACCGAAGAAGGCCGGGCGCGGAACCGGCGTATCGAGTTTCTGTTTACCGAGTAGCGCACGGCCTGCCCCGCCAGCCTGCGGGGTTTGCCTGGAGGAGGATCATGGCAGCGTACCCACTCCCGATCTGGTTCATCGGCACCGGCGACCTCTACCTTCATGCTCAGATGCTGATTTACTATCTCGTCGCGCTCCTGCTTGGCGCGGCGCTCGGCTATCTGGTCTGGGGCTGGGGTCGGACCGACAAGATCGAGCTTGCCCGGGCCGAAGGCATGCGGGCAGCCGAACGCAGGGCCGATGCAGAGGGCCGCTCCGGCGAGGTTGGGCGCCTCAAGGCCGAGCTCGACATCGCAACGAAGGCACGTGCCTCGCTGGAGGCCCGCCTCGAACAGGTGCAATCGGAGCTTGAGGCCACACCGCGCATGATCGAGCCTGAGCCTGAGGCCGTGGAACCCATTCCGGAGGCAGCAGAAGAGGAACCGGAAGCAGTGGCAGAGGCTCAGGAGCCCGAAACCGAAGAGCCTCCGTTCAAGGATTCGGACCTCTCGGCAATGATCGATCCCGGCAGTCTTGCCCCGGATCAGCCCGAACCGTTCTTCGAACCGCACGCGATCGAGGACGAGATCGACGAGGATGGGCCGCCGTCGATCGAGGTTACAGAGGAAGCCGATGCCGCACCCGCCGACCCCGACGATTTAACGCTGATCAAGGGGATCGGACCCAAGCTGGCCGAGCGGCTCAACGGCATGGGTGTCTTCCGTTTCGCGCAGATTGCCGAGTGGGACACCGAAGACATCGCCTCGGTCGATGAGCGGCTCGCCTTCCGCGGCCGGATCGAGCGGGATGACTGGGTGGGACAGGCAAGGCGCTTGACCCGAGAAGACATCTGAACCGGAGGAGCCCGATGCGCAGCCCGCGTGAGACCGCCGATCTGCAATTGCAATGCTACAACGCCCGGTATCTCGAGGGGTTCTGCGCGCTTTTCACCGAGGACGCGCGGCTGATCGACCTGCCGACCGGGACCATACTCGCCGACGGGCTCCCGGCCATCCGCGATTTCTATGCGGCCCGCTTCTCGAACGAGGCCCTGCATTGCCGCGTCCACACCCATTGCGATATCGGCACTTTCGCGATCGACCGGGAAACAATCGAAGGCATCCCAGGCGCCCCGGTCGACGTCGTCGCGATCTACGAAGTCCGCGACGGCCTGATCGCGCAGGTGCAGTTCATCCGCTCGAGCTGAGATCTCCGAGGTCCAGCAGAACAATCTCCGGAGCTACTCCGAAGCGAACTGGCAGGATCGACAACCCCAGACCACCCGAGACGATCAGGTGCCGCTCGGCGGCTGCGTCCGCTGTTCCCGGCTCCACCACATGGCCATAGGCGTACCGGTTGCGATAGCGCGACGGGACGATGGGCGAGTGCCCAAACAAGCGGACCTGACCACCATGCGTGTGGCCTGAGAGCGTGAGGGCAACTCGGTCGGGCACGCTCGGAAAGATATCCGGCTCATGCGCCATAAGGATGACAGGCGCATCATCAGTGACCTGCGTCAACGTCCCTGCGAGATCATCGACGCCCTTCCAGCTAGTCCGGCCCCATCCCCGGCCGGGCAAGAGTGCTATCTGATCGCCAAGGCCCGCCAACCAGAACGCGCCTCCCTCCTTTTCAATCCGGACCACGCGGTTCTCGTAGACGGGTATGCCAACGCGTTCGAGTGCCACCTGCCCGAAGGTCGGACCGTGACCGTTTCTTTGCGCGGTCAGATCCTCCCACCAGTCATGATTGCCCAGCACCGCGTGCACCCCGAGAGGAGCACTGAGACCCGAGAGAGCTTTCGACCAGTCCGCGGAATGAACCCAACCGGTAACCCACGGCGTTCCTGCACCGTAGTCGCCAAGCAGCAGGATCAGATCAGGTTCGAGCGCCTGCGTCTCCGCGACGACATAGCGGATCCGCTCGATCGTCATCCAAGGCTTGCATGCGTGCAGATCAGCCAGAACCGCTATACGGACCCGCAACGACCCAGGCCAGCCAGGCAATTGCGGCGAATATTTTTGTATCCTCAAGCGAAAGGGCTCGACGCCAAAGGCATATCCCCCACCTGCAACAGCGCCTGCGAGAAGGCCGCCGAACGCCCGGAGAAACCCTCGCCGCGTGATCATCGCCGCCGGACCTTTTGGACGCCCTGCATCCGGTCTTTGGCTTTCATCCATGCCTCGACCACGCTCAGGAACCAGGGGTTGCCGCTGTAGAGTGGTTGTTTCTTGAAGGGTGCCGGATCAAAGCCGGTGATGCCCTGATCCGTGCCCAGGATCTTTTGCGCCACGCGCCAGCCGAGATAGGGCGCCATCGCGACGCCTGAGCCGTTGTAGCCGCAGGCGTACCAGACGCCCTCGGCCTGCCCGACATGGGGCGCGCCGTCGAAGGTGAAGGCCACGAACCCGCGCCAGGAATGGGTCAGCGCCACGTCGCCCAGATCCGGGAAGACGCTCAGCATGATGTCGCGCACCCGGTCGGCGGCCAAGTGCTCGTCAATTACGTTGAGAGAGGCGCGCGCGCCATAGAGGATGCGCTCCCCCCAGGGATCGGGTCGGAAATAGGAATGCTGTGAGCGGGTCTCCACGATATTGCTGCCCTTGGGGAACAGGATCGACATCCAGTTGGCGCCCAGCCGCTCGGTCGCGATGATGTAGGAGGGTATTGGCATCAGGCGCTTTGCCATCGAGCTGAACGGCCCCTCGCCGCCGCCAGTGTATCCGTTTCCGGCATAGACCAGCTCTGCGGCTTTGGTCTCGCCCTGCGCGTGGCGGAGTGTCCAGCCGCCGGGGGCGCCGGAGACGCCACCAATCGGGCAGTGATCGACGATGCTGGCCCCGGCAGCCCGCGTCGCATCGAGCAGCGCCTTGTGGAACAGCGCCGGGTGGAGCGCGCCATGCTGGGGGAAGAACACGCCCCCGTGGTAGAGATCGGAGCCGATATAGCTGTGCTGCTCCTCCTTCGGCACAACCTGGACATCCATGTTGATCGGGCCGGCCTCGGTCTCCGCCCATTTCGCCAGAGCGTCGTAGTGTTTGGGCGAACCTGCCCCCACGAACCGCCCGTTGCGGGCGAACTTCGCATCGCCGTCGAGGCTCTCGATCAGGCCGAGCGTGTAGTCGAGCGAAATCCGCGCCTCGGACATCATCGCGCGGGCCTGCGCCTCGCCGTACCGGCGCGCCAGTTTGGCGACGCTGCCCCGGTGACCCCAGCCGATCATGCCGCCATTGCGGGTCGAGGCTCCGGCACCGGGCGGGCCCTTCTCGAAGACGGTCACCTGCCGTCCGGCCTCCGCCAGCGTCTTTGCGGCGTTGAGCCCGGTATAGCCTGCGCCGACGATCGCTATATCGGTCTCGCGCGGCGGTTCGGCACCGCTCGGCGCCTCTGGCGGTGCTGCTTCATGCCAGAAAGGGCTGGTCTTCATGCTGGCTCTCTTACATCGAAGCCGTAGAGCCAGTCGAGTTGGGCGGCCGCGACCGAAGGCATCAGCCGCGAGGCGAGAACCATCGGCGTTCGGGTGATCATCCGCTCCACCGGATCGCGCATATGGAAGACCCGCGTGTTGCGCCGGCTGGTCTCATAGACGCGGGCGACCCGGTCGCGGCGTAGGCGCGTGTAGCGGGCGAGCGCCACCGGCACCTCTCGCCCCTCGAGGCACTGGGCGAGCGTGACTGCATCCTCAAGCGCCATGGTTGCCCCCTGCGCCATGAAAGGCAGCATCGGATGGGCGGCATCCCCGACCAGGACCGTGTTCTTCGGATGCAGAACCAGCGTGACGGGCCGGTCAAACAAACCCCATAGGAAGCAGGTCTCCACCTCGGCCAGCAGGGTCTCCACGGTCGCATGCCAGCCTGCGAAGGCTTGGCGCAGATCGTCCGCGTCGCCGGGTTCGGACCAGCTTTCCTCCGCCCATGCGCTGCGTTCCTCGACCGCGACGATGTTCACGAGGTCCCCGCCGCGCAGAAGATAGGTCACGAGATGGCGACCCGGTCCCGCCCAAACCGTCGCCTCTGGCGCAATCAGGCCCTGGGGTAGCCGGTCGCTTGAGACCAGAGCGCGCCACGCGACCTGTCCGGTGAAGGCAGGCTTGCGCTCGGCAAAGACGCTCCGCGCCCCGGCGGCCACGACAGTGAGCGGCGCTTCGGAGTCCTCTTCAGTGAGGCCCGCCGGAACCTCCGAACCAGTTCGGATCGTAACGCCTGCGTCCCGGGCGGCAGCGATCAGGCAATCAAGCAGATCGGCTCTGTGGATGTGCAGATACGGAGCACCCCAGCGCGACAACGCAGCATCGCCAAGCGGGACGCGCAGGATCTCAAAGCCTGAGATGCCATCGCGCATAACCGCCGCGCGGGGGCGGAAGGCGCGTTCTTCGACGGCAGGGAGAATGCCCAGCACCTCTAGCGCGCGCGCGCCGTTCGGGCTGATCTGCAAACCGGCGCCGACCTCGGTGATCTCCGCGGCGCGCTCATGCACCTCGGCCCGCCACCCGGTCCGCGCCAGGGCAATGGCAGCCGCAACGCCGGCAATGCCGCCTCCGATGACCCGGGCCTTGCGATGTTGATCCGCCTGCATGGGACAACCCTTATAAACCACCCGCGCGCTGGCAAGCAGTTTCGGAGCCGTCAGTCCATCGGCACCAGTTCGTAGAATGGTCTTGCGGAGTAAATCGATTTACGCCGCAGTTTCAGGCGGGTCGGCAATTCCTTGCCGATGATCGCGCCGTCGCAGGGTTTGGATCGCCAGTCGATCATCCGAGTCGCAAGGCGGAAGACATTCTCCAGCATCTGCCCTGTCTCGATCCGCGACGGCGGCGCGATGATCTCGCGGCCGATCAGGGGCGCGAGACCCCGGGTCGCGAGGCCGGGGAAGAGCTTCTCCTCGGTGTCCTTCGGCGGGATCATGTTCCAGCGCGTCCAGAGGAGAAGCGGGGGAACCTCGCCGCGCAGATCGGCAACAGACGCTTCGAAGATGTCGATCGGGAGCGCATTCTGAGCGGGCTGCCACAACACACAGGTTGCGGGCATGATCTTCGCTGCCGCCGCCGCCGTCATCGTTACCGCCACTGCGCGATCAAAGACTTCATCGGGGTGCGGATAGGGGGCGTCGGACAGTTCCAGGATCGTCAGGCAGCTGGTGTGCTCGCTCGCTTCCGAGATGCCCTTGTTCCAAATGTTGGGGTTGATGAAACCGTGGACCCCGCCGCCATCCTCGAACTTTTTGTGCTCCAGAGTGACCAGCATCCGGATCGAGTCGATTGAGAAGAGAAATGCCTCGGGCTGTTTCGAGCCGAGGCTGAGCCAAGGCCGCCTGGTCTGGATATCGGCCTCCAGCGGGTCGACCGTCACCTCGGGTCCGCTCTCTCCAAGCTCTTCACGCAGCTTGTCCAGCAGGTCGGAGCGCTTGAGTTCGGCCTTGCCCCTGAGCGGCAGGATCGCGCTGAAATTCGGATCGCGCCCCTTTGCCCGCCCCGTACTGGGCGCCGACTGTGATTTATCGTCAATCCAATGCCGCATCGGTCCTCGCGCTGCAAAACGAGATCTGACGCCGGGTCTGCCGGCGGTCACGTGGCACGCGGAAATCTTAAAGATGAGCCTGGGTTGCTCAACACTCACGTCGCACTTAACCCAGCACCGCTATAACACCCGATCACTAGCGATTCGTGAAGAGGAACCTGACCCTCCTTGACGCTACGAAACGCTGACCGGAGACGGACACGGAAAAGCCCGAACTGATCCACCCCGAACCACATCGAGATATATACCAACAAAAGCGGCTAAAACACGATCATTATGGTACAATTTCTCTTGTGGTTTCTTCGGCTCACACCACAAATAAGCCGCATTTCTCGCCTTGAGGGCGATCAGTTTCGCTCCAATGCCATCTTACGGAGAGTATCGAGCGGCACGATCTCCAGCGCCTTTTGATGGGTTGAGACAAGACTTACGCGTGGCGCCTTACCAGCCTGGTGTGCCTGCAGAAAATGCGACGCGCACAGGCACCACTGATCGCCGGGGCGCAGGCCGGCAAATCCGAACTCCGGCCGTGGTGTCGACAGGTCGTTGCCGACCGATTTCGAGAAGTCGAGGAACTCCGCAGTCATCACCGCACACACCGTGTGGCTGCCGTGATCGTCGGCGGAGGTATCGCAGCACCCGTTGCGGAAGAACCCGGTCACAGGGTCCGTGGAACAGGAGGCGAGAGGCTCTCCCAGAACATTGATCGACGGGGCAGCTTCCGAGGGGCGCATGTGACGGGTCCTTTCGCTCGTTGCGTGATACAGTAGCGGCACAGGTGGCGACGGCCAGTGAGCCGTTGTCACAGAGGCAGTGACATTCCATATTTTGCGTAACCGCAACAGGAGAACCCAAAATGAGCCCCCACCGCAGAACCGTCCTTGGCGGCATCGCCGCCTTCGCAGCCTCGACCGCCCTGCCCGCGCACGCCGCTGAGGCGGAGGTGATCGACGCCCGGGTGAACCTCGCCCTGCAGCAGCTCTACAAGCAGTATCCGGGCAGCAAGGAGCTCGCCGCTGGTGCCAAGGGGGTGCTCGTAATGCCCGATGTGGTGAAGGGCGGCTTCATCGTCGGCGGCACCTATGGCGAGGGGGCTCTGAGACTCAATGGCGGAGGTGGCGGCCTCGACAGGACGCATCAGTACTACTCGGTCGCGGCCGCATCGGTCGGCCTCCAGGCCGGGCTGCAGGAAACCTCGCACGCGCTTTTTTTCCTTACGCAGGAAGCACTTGACCGGTTCATGCAGACCGATGGATGGGAAGTAGGAGCGGATGCGG
Organism: Pseudomonadota bacterium; assembly: GCA_039180675.1. Taxonomy (GTDB): domain Bacteria; phylum Pseudomonadota; class Alphaproteobacteria; order Rhodobacterales; family Rhodobacteraceae; genus Thermohalobaculum. Next base: position 12,914 of record JBCDDC010000017.1, read on the forward strand.
AGGTGACGTTTCCGGATGCGGGGGTGAACATCGGGACGAACAGCACGGTTCTGAACCAGCCGATCGTGGGGTTTGTCTTCGGCGAAGACGGGCTCTTGGTCGGCGCGAGCCTTGAGGGGTCCAAATACAGCCGGATCGAGCGTTAGAGGGCAGCTTCGGCCGCCCCACGTATCGCCTTGATATTGCTGCCATAAACGGCGGGGTCAGACACCGACCCGCCGTTGAAAACACCCGACCCCGCCACCAGCACATCCGCGCCCATGGCGGCGCAGTTTCCGGCGGTTTCAGGGGTCACGCCGCCGTCGATTTCGATGTGGATGGGCTTGTTTCCGACCATATCGCGCAAAGTCGCGATCTTGGGGAGCTGGCTTTCGAGGAAGGACTGCCCGCCGAAGCCCGGGTTCACGGTCATCACGCAGATCAGGTCGATCCTGTCCATGACGTATTCCAGCGTCTCGGGCGGGGTCGAGGGGTTGAGCGCCACCCCTGCCCTGACCCCCAGCGAGCGGATATACTGGAGCGAGCGGTCGAGATGGGGCCCGGCCTCCTGATGGATGGTGATGATATCGGCGCCGGCCTTGGCGAAGGCCTCGAGATACGGATCGGCCGGCGCGATCATCAGGTGGACATCCATAACCCCCTGAATATGCGGGCGGATCGCGGCACAGACATTCGGCCCGATGGTGATGTTGGGCACGAAATGCCCGTCCATCACATCGACATGGACCCAGTCGCAGCCCTGCTCTTCGATGGCCCGGCACTCGGCGCCCAGATCGGCGAAATCGGCGCTGAGGATCGAGGGCGCGATCTTGATCGCACGGTCGACTGGCTGTAGGGCATGGCACGCCTCCGCTTCCCTCCGGGCCTTCCGTGTAGCGCGACGGGAAAGGCGAGGAAAGCGCCAAGTGCAGGGCTGCGATCCTGCGCGATTTCGCGCGACAATCGTCGCGGATATCAGGGGTTAACAGCGGCCCGACAAAGCCCGACAAAAGATCGGAGAGTTCAGACAAACCGCGATAAGTTTGGAACTTGGCCCAAACTCACTCCCCCTCCCCCCGCGCCGCCGCCCATTTGGCGCGGAAGATCTCGCGGTTCTCGATGACCTTCTTGGTGTTTGGATGATCCGGCCCCAGCTTCGCCCCAAAGATCTCAATCGCCTGATCGAAGAGCGGCTCCGCCTCCTCGTACCGGCCCATGGCCCGGAGCAGGCCCGCGAGGTTGTTGAGGCGGGTGGCATAGTACGGATGCCCCTCCCCGATCGTGGCTTTGTCGATCTCGATCGCCTGGCGGTAAAGCGGCTCCGCCTTCTCGTACCGGCCCATTTGCCGGAGCAACTCCGCGAGGTCGTTGAGGTGGGTGGCATAGTCCGGATGCCCCTCCCCAATCGTCGCCTTGCCGATCTCGATTGCCTGGCGGTAGAGCGGCTCCGCCTCCGCGTACCGGCCCATGGCCTGGAGCAGGCCCGCGAGGTTGTTGAGGTGGATGGCATAGTCCGGATGCCCCTCCCCGATCGTCGCCTTGTCGATCTCGATCGCCTGGCGGAAGAGCAGCTCCGCCTCCTCGTACCGGCCCATTTCCCGGAGCAACTCCGCGAGGTTGTTGAGGCGGATGGCATAGTCCGGATGCCCCTCCCCAATCGTCGCCTTGTCGATCTCGATCGCCTGATCGTAGAGCGGCTCCGCCTCCTCGTACCGGCCCATGTCCTTGAGCAGGGTCGCGAGGTTGTTGAGGTGGATGGCATAGCCCGGATGCCGCTCCCCGATCGTCGCCTTGTCGATCTCGATCGCCTGATCGTAGAGCGGCTCCGCCTCCTCGTACCCGCCCATGTCCTGGAGCAGGCCCGCGAAGTTGTTGAGGCGGGTGGCATAGGACGGATGCCCCTCTCCGATCGTCGCCTTGTCGATCTCGATCGCCTGGCGATAGAGCGGCTCGGCGTCATCGTACCGGCCAAGGGCGCGGTAGCTTTCTGCGAGATCGTTGAGGGCGGTGGCCGTCTCAGGTGAGTCCTCACCGTTCTCCCGTTTGTAGATCGTCACAAGGTCTTCCTCGTAGCGCACGGCCTCGGCGGTTCGGCCCGCACGGCCGAGGAAATTGCCCGCCTTCTCGAATCTTTCCGGGTTCGAGGCGAGGTCGGCCGCGCGTTTGTAGTGATCGGCGGCATCGAGCCAACGGACTTCGGCCTCGGCGATCTCGCCCTGCGCGTAGGCCATCTCGGCCGCTTCTTCGAGCGCATCGTCGGCGCGGTCCCTGGCCTTTTTCTCAAGCGCCGCAAAGAGAGCCTCCGCAATGCTTCGATCACCTCGATCGAGCGCGTTGTACGCCGCGGTCTTCTCCACATCGGAAATCTGATTGTCGAACTTCGCGAGCTTGGCCTTGGTTTGTTTGAGTTCCTCGACGGTTTCTTCGTAATCCGATTCTGCGTTTGCCAGCTTTCGGCGGATCTCGTCCAACTCGCGGCGCAAGAGATCTTGCTTGGCGTCGTGAGTTTCATTCAGCAGCTTCGTTAGATCTGCTTTGTGTTTCTCCAGAGCTTCCTGATGTTCCTGGAATGTTAGTCCGATGGTGATCGTGCCGGTGTTGTCGCCACCGACATTCGCAGCGCTGTCACCTGCTGTCTGGGATTTGCCGCCGATCATTTATCTGAGCGCGTCGTCTGGCTGCCGGTGTTGATATTGCCAGAGTTGTCACCCGCGATGTTCACGCCACGATCACCGGCCTCCTGAGCATTGTTTCCGTGAGAGCGTTTTGGGATCAATGCGTAGATCAATCCGACTATGCTGCAGACCCCGGCTACAACCCCAAACCATTCGAGGAATCCCCAAGAAGTGATGTCCATAAAATCTGATCCTCTGAAAGTCTGGGAGATACTGCATCATCAAACCTGCCTCGTCCAGCAAGCGGAGGGCAGCGCCCGGCCTGGTGGGCGCTTTCGCGATGGTTGGGTTGGTCGGCGCTTCCAAGCATCAGCGTCGCCTGTGCTGTTGGCGGCATCGTCATAGCGCCCGCCGGAGGAAGGGCGGACGCTGCCCGGTGGTGCTCACCGGGCGGAGGAGGTTGGGCGGGTCGGCGCGTGCAAGCATGAGCGTTGCCTTGGCTTTGCACTGTATCGCCACACAACGCCTATCCAAGGACGGGCAAAGGCGTTTGAGCGGGTGGTTTTGTTTGGAGCGCCCGCGCTCTAGGCTGTGGACCAAGCGATCTGGCGATGAGGGACCTGATGGAGCGTTTCGAGCTTTCCGACCTGCCGCTCCGGCACTATCGCCACCGGGTCTGGGACACGGCCCGGTGGGAGGGGTTCGCGCACCGGGCGGGCGATATCCTGATCTGCACGCCCTACAAGGCCGGCACCACCTGGACGCAGATGATCTGTGCGCTGTTGATTTTTCAGACGCCGGATCTGGCGAAGCCGCTCTCGGAGATCTCGCCCTGGATGGAGCTGCGCGCGGTGGAGGCGGAGCGGATCCACGCGGTCTATGCCGCGCAGGACCATCGCCGCTTTATCAAGACGCACACGGCGCTGGACGGGCTGCCCTGGCGGGCGGAGGCGCAGTACATCGTGGTCCACCGCGACCCGCGGGATGTGTTCATGTCGATGCAGAACCACCTCGCCATCTCGAACCCGGATGCGGATACGATCTTCCACCGCGAGGCGAAGGAGACGGGCGCGCGGCCCGAGCTGCCGGAGGACGTGAACGAGCGGTTCCGGTATTGGCTGACGAACGGGAGTTTCGCGTGGGAGAGCGACGGGGCGCCCTATTGGTCGCTGTTCCGCCATGGCTGGAGCTTCTGGCAGCACCGCGCGGAGGCAAATATCCATCTGGTCCATTACGCGGATCTGCAGCGGGATCTGGAGGGGCAGATGCGCCGGTTGGCAGAGGTGCTGGGGATCGAGGTGGCCGAGGCGCGCTGGCCGGTGTTGGTGGAGGCGGCGGGCTTTCAGTCGATGAAGGCGAACGCCGACCGGACGGCGCCGGACACGAACTTCAACATGTGGACCGACAACGCGAAGTTCTTCAACAAGGGCCGGTCGGGGCAGTGGGAGGGGGTGCTGGACGGTGAGAGCCTGGCGCTGCTGGATGAGGTGACGGGGCGGTACCCGGCGGACTACATCGGCTGGCTGTTCGATGGAGGATCGGTCGATTAGACGGCCTATCCCGAGAGGGCGGGTGACGGGTTGCTCCCACAAGTCTAGAGGCCGGCGCCGCCGGGGCCTGGAGAAGACGATGCGTAGGATCACGCGCCGGGCCGACGGTCACGGAACGCTCCGCCTGACGACGGACCAAAGGGATCAACCGCTTGGCGCCTGACGCATCAAGGGGCGTGCAGCCAGGAGTTGGGAAAGAGCAAACCACCGAGTGCGGGTTTCGGCCCCAAAGCCGCCATTCATTGTCAGGCAGTGTTTCTGCAGTCGCGCTCCCGGAAGCTGGCCTTCGAGGCGAGTGCGAAAACAAAGCTACGTTGGCGGTCTGGATCTCGGATGACATGAAACCCGATGGATGGTGACCAGTGATCGCTGGAAATCGGAGCGCGTTGCGCTGGTCGCGCTCACTCGACGTCTCCTGTGTAAATGCCGGCTTTGACGGAGCGTGGGCGTCTTCAGGGCGCGATCGCCGGAACACTTTTGGCTGAAGAGACCCTGCGTGGCGCGGGCTGCCTCCGTGCCCTGGACTTCGTGGCCGACAGTCGCGACTTGATTGTGGGATCCGAAGTCGAGCGTTAACCGCTAGCAGTCCGTTCTCGAATGGAGATGCATATGGACAGTGCACCAATCAAAGATGAAAGGGCCCGGGCCCGAGCGATTGGTAAAGGCTAACCGGGCGCACTGGAGTTGCGCATGCCCTTTCTATGATGATGGAGATACTCTCACACGTCTCGATCGCTAAACGCCAGACGAGACCGGCTCACCCTCGAACTCTGGCACGATAGGCGCCAGGCGGCTGGCCGATATGCGCTTTGAACTGCGTGGTGAAGTGGGCCTGGCTCGAAAAACCGCAGTTGAAGGCGATCTCGGCGAGGGTCTTGTTGCCATCCGACAGCATCTGCCGACCGATCTCGATCCGCCGTGCCGTGACAAAGGCATGGGGCGATGTGTTCATCGATGCGCGGAAGCGGCGGCAAAAATGGTATTGGGAAAGGCAGGCCTCCTTGGCCAGGTCCTCGATCAGGATCGGGTCCTTGAGATGCGCGTCGACGAAATCGACGACCCGGGCCAGACGGTCTGCCTCGAGCGGCGCGACCCCGCTCGTTGGCATATCCTCGGCCGATCCCGCGGCCCGGACCAGGCTGCCGAGGAGGGTCATAAGGAGACCCTCGATGATGAGCGGCGCACCGGGTGATGCGCCTTTGCTCTCGTCCCAGATCCGCTCCATGAAGGTCGCAAGGGCTGGGTCGCAGACTTCCCGGCCATAGAGCGGCGCGAGCGGGTCGGTGTCGCGGTTGCAATCCTCGATGCCCGTCAAGGTCTCCAACCGCGTCCTCGGCACCGCGATCAAAAGGAGCTGGTGCCTGCCCTCGCCCTTCCACTCCGCAACCGCATCAGCCGGCGCCAGGTAGAAGCTGCCCTTGCGCCCGGACAGCGCCGTCCGGCCATTGCCGCAGTTGACGGAGGAATGCGACAGCGTCCCTCCGGTCACCAACCTGAGGACCACATCGGAGATGGCTGGATCGGAGGTCTCGTGACTTCCCTGATCGACTTTCACCAGAGTGAGCTCCGACCGGTCGACCCGGCGGCTCTCCTGCGGGAACTTCGCATAGAGACTGCTGTAGACGGACCCGTAGTCGAAAGATCCGTGCTCGGTCAGGGCGTGCTCTTCTTCAGTCGCGACTTCGAGCATTTGGCAGTCTCCTCATCTAAGGATCTGTCAGACCAGCACTTCTCAGAATGTGTCAGATCATCTTGACGGTATTTGGTGTGACCTGCAAGCGACTTACGCGATCCCGCCCCTCAATCAGACGAGATGCGGGCGATAGCCATCGCCCTCGCGCGACAAACCGATCAGCGCCTGGCTGTTGAGATGGGTCGCCGTGAAGGCGATCCCGTCCGCAGCAATCATGTCAAAGAGCGCGTGGCGGGTGGCGGCAGCGCCTTCGGGGTCGCTGTCGAGCACGTATCTCACCTCGGGATGCGCGAACTGGATCGCGTCAGAAATGAGTGCATCGCCGAGGAGCAGGACCTGTTGCCCATCGTCGTCGATCCGAACCGCGAGATGGCCTGGCGTGTGGCCCGGGGCCGGCACCAGCCAGATACCCTCGACGAGATCGGTCTCGCCCGCATGCAGGGTCTTTTCATATGTAAGCGTTCCGACGATTGCCTGGATCAGTTGAGACAGCGGCTTGAGCGCAGGTGCGACTTGCGACGGGCGGTCGGGGGCGGTCCAGTAGGCCCACTCCCTTTCGGCGATATGCAGCCGGGCGCTTGGAAAGACGCGCCTGTCGTCCCGCATCAGGCCGCCGATATGATCGGCATGCATATGCGTGATGATGATGTCCGTGATGGAGTCGGGATCGACCCCGGTGGCGACCAGCGCCTGGGGCAATTGACCGGTGTAGGGATACTTCGCCTGAAGCGTCGGGCCGGAGCCTGCATCGACAAGGATCCGGCGCGTTGGTGTCTCCAGAAGCCAGACATTGGCACCGGCGCGCACCGATGTCCCCAGCGCCGAAAGCGCCTCGACGGCTGCGGGAGAGCCGGGCTCCTGATCAGAGAAGGCCGCGGGAGGCAGATCGAAATGCCCGTCGGAGAGCGCGGTGATCCGAATTGACCCTGCCTTTGCGTCGGCCGCGCCCACGACGGAAGCGGCGCCAGCGGTCAGACCGGCGCCAAAGAGCCCGGCGGTGAAGCCTCGGCGGGATAGCTGCATGAACGGCATCGCTCTCTCCTCAGGTCAGCAGTTGATCGACGACGGGGCCAAAGGGTTTGCCCTGCCTTGGTTGGCTATGGCTTCAGGCAATAGGCCCCGCCGCGGGTCAGCCAGACGGCGACAGAGGCGACGATGAGGAAGACCGGATACTCCCACCCGCCGCCGGGCATCGAGAACAGCCAGCCATTGGCCCCATGGTCAAAGAGGATCGCGCCGAAGAGCACTGGCAGCAATGCAAGCGCTGCGAGCCCGGGCCTGATCCCGAGCACAAGCATGATGCCGCCGAGGGTCTCCATCGCGAAGACGACATAGGCGAGTGCCCCGGGCAAGCCGAGCGAGGTGAAGTATCCCGATACACCGGGAAGGCCGAAGACCATGCCTTTGAGCAGCGGTCCATGGGCCAGATAGACGATCCCCAGCGAGACCCGCATAAGGGTCGCGCCGAGCGCTGCGCTGGCATGATCGGGGTCGAGGGACCGGCTGTCGGCACCATCGGCCGCGGGACGCACCGCTTGCGCGGAAGTCAAACCGAGATCGGGAAACGTCATGTCGTGCGCTCCTCTGTTGAATGTCCCCTGCACCAAAGCACAGAGAGGCGAGTGAGGCTTTCGGCGACGGTCGAAAGAATTTCATAACTCTGCGGTCTTGGCGCTCGCACGCCCGCCGCAACACCGCCCAAATCGATAAAGCCATCGCAGAGGGGCGGAAGAACACGGCGTAGTGAGCGGATAAAACTGCAACCGACACGCCGCGCTGAGGCGGCGTCGGGGAAGGATGCGACGACATGCAGGATGCTCAGAGAATGGGCCGCGGCTTGGCTTATGGCATCGCAAGCCAGATGGCGCATGCAGCGCTTTCGGAACAGAGCCTGCCGGTCCACTCGGAAGCACGAGGCGCTGATCTTATCGGACCGGCGGTCCACGAAGCGGTCGAGATCTGCCGCGACGGCTTAGAGCGCTATCTGCTGATCGACCCCGCCACGCCCTCTGCCCGCCGGCCTATCGGACCCTCTCGGCTCCCGCCTCGCCGCAAGCGCGGAGTCTTGACGCCACACTCCGAACAGCACGCTTCTGAGCTCCCTGTCGACCGTCGCCGCCCGACTAGGCGCCCCGCAGCATCTTCATGTCGTCTGGGGAGACGGTCCGAACTGAGGCGGACGGTGCCCCTGGCGCCCTCCGCCTCTCTCTCTTTCGGCGGGCGACGAGGCATATGGCGATTATCGAGAAAGGAAGGCTGCCCGTGAGCAACGCCGCCGCCAAACCGAATTCGTACCGCCCGCTCGGCACCTCCGGGCTCACCCAGGCGCTCTGCCACGTGCTTGGCAACACCTGCCGCGTTGCACGCGTCGCCCAATGCTTTGGTTGGAACGCCATGGGCCGCGGCGCCCTCGAGGCCGAGCGATGCTACCTCAACCAGGCCGAGGAAATGCATGGCGCGCTCGATCCGATCGCATGGCACATCCGCGCGCTCGGCGGGATCGCGGTGCAGAACTACTCCGACGATCTGGTGCGCATCGCCATGCCGAACGGCGACACCATGCTGTGCCTGGCCGAGATGACGGCCACGATGAGCGACGCGCATCACGAGATCTGCCTCTCGATCTCCGCCGCGATGGATGTCGCGCGCGATCTCGATGACCTCTCCAGCATGAACCTCCTCGCCGCCAGATGCAGTGCGCACAAGGCCCACTTCTGGCGCCTGAACCAACTCGCCTGCGATATCTGAACGGCAAAGGGTCGTGCGGAGGTCGTCGATGCCCCCTCAGTTCCGCCAAGAACGGTCGTTCGCGAGGCGTGCTCGACCTAGCAACTGCATTTCCCAAAGCTGCCAGTCGGTTCAGATGCAAAAGAGTCCGCCAATCGACCCCTCCGCTTCTCAAGACGGGATAATGATCTGGAAGCAGCCCGATCCAGCGAGAGCCAGGTGGCCGCGCAGCCGCTTGCTTCGGTCCTCGGCGAGCCCAGTCGCAGGCGCCGCCGGGACCGGCAGAAGGCGATGCACGGGAACGCACACCGGTCCAGTAAGGCGCGACGGTCACCGCGCGATTTGTCTGGGAACGCACCGGCTGAGCCACCGCCCGCTTCCTAGAAACATCAGGGGGGGGCAGAGTGTATTGCGGGAGCCCGAACCGTGCGGGACAGCAAATCGCCGATTCTTGGTTTCGGTCCATGGCGGACGTTCGCGACTGGGTTTGGATTTTGTACCCGCGTTCCCGAATGCGGACGTTGGTTTGGCCCGCGACAGTCTGAGCCCGAGAAGGTCAGCTTTGCACTCTTGTTCGCAGGGGTGGCCCATGCTGGGTGGAGCCCCGGGAGGCTTAGGGCGGGGCTCCTGGTTTCTTTGGTGTCTTAGCGGGTCATGCGGCGGAGGAGGCTGGAGGTGTCCCAGCGGTTGCCCCCCATCTTCTGGACCTCGCCGTAGAACTGGTCGACCAGGGCCGTGACGGGAAGGTGGGCGCCGTTGCGTTTGGCCTCGTCGAGGCAGATGCCGAGATCCTTGCGCATCCAGTCGACCGCGAAGCCGAAGTCGAACTCGTCGGCCAGCATGGTCTTGTGGCGGTTGTCCATCTGCCACGAGCCGGCGGCACCTTTGCCGATCACGTCGAAGACCGCCTCTCCGTCGAGCCCGGCCTTCTGGGCGAACATCACCCCCTCGGCGAGACCCTGGACGAGGCCCGCGATGCAGATCTGGTTGACCATCTTGGTGAGCTGGCCCGCCCCTGCCCCGCCCAGCCGCTTGCAGGCGCGGGCATAGGCCATGATGACCGGCTCGGCGCGGCCATAGGGCTCTTCATCGCCGCCGCACATGACGGTGAGAACGCCATTCTCCGCCCCCGCCTGGCCGCCTGAGACCGGCGCGTCCACGAAACCGATGCCCTTCTCGCCTGCCTTGGCGTGAAGCTCCCGCGCCACGGCGGCGGAGGCGGTTGTGTGATCGACGAAGACCGTGCCGGAGCCCATGGCGGCGAGCGCGCCGCCCTCGCCCGTGACCACCTCGCGCAGGTCGTCGTCATTGCCGACGCAGCACATCACGAACTCAGCGCCCCTGGCTGCTTCGGCGGGGGTGTGCGCCATCTTGCCGCCGTGCTCGGCCGCCCATTTTTCTGCTTTGGCAGCGGTCCTGTTATAGACGGTCACCTCGTGGCCTTTGGCGGCCAGGTGGCCTGCCATCGGATAGCCCATAACGCCCAGCCCCAGGAAGGAAACCTTGGCCATTTTGTCCTCCATCTCTCTCGGATCGCCCCGCTTTGCCACGCGCGAGGTTGAACCCCGGGGCGGCATCTGTTTGAAACTGGGCATATTGGATGGAAGTCAACCTGCGACATGGCCCGGGCCGGGTCAAGCGCGCCGGCCGGGAGCCGCTGCCACGTGACGTTGGTTCTGAAAAATCTGCTGCGCCTTCTGATCCTGATGCTGTGCCTGATCGGGGCGGGGCTCGGCGCCTCGTGGTACCTGATCTCGGGCTCGCTGCCCGACTATGACCGGAGCTGGACGATGGCCGGGCTCGAGGGTGAGGTCACCATCGTCCGCGACGCCAATGCCGTGCCGCACATCCGGGCCGAGAGCGCGCGGGATGCCTGGTTCGCGCTCGGTATGGTGCACGGGCAGGACAGGCTCTGGCAGATGGAGCTTGCCCGGCGGGCGGCGCAAGGCCGGCTCAGCGCCTATTTCGGCGAGCGGACGGTCGGGCTCGACCGGCTGGTGAAAACGCTGGATATCTATGGCCGCGCAAGCGCCTCGCTCGCCCATCAGACGCCCGAGACCCGGCTGGCGCTCGACGCCTATGCCGATGGGGTGAACGCCTGGATCCGCGCGATCAACGCCGAGGCGCTGGGCCGGGGCGCGCCGGAGTTCTTCATGTTCACCGACGGGATCACCCCCTGGGTGGCGCAGGACAGTATCGCGATCCTGAAGATGCTGGCGCTGAACCTGAGCGGCGCGGCACGCCACGAGATCCGCCGGGGGCTGTTCCAGCTCAACCTGCCGCCCGAGCGGGTGCGCGACATCCTGCCGGAGTATCCAGGCGGCGCATCGACCACGGCGCCGCGCTTCTCGGCGCTTTTCCCGGGCGCGCGGTTCGCGGGGGTGACGGAGACGGCGGCAGAGGAGCCGCTGCCCTGGATGCCGGCCGAGAGGCCCGAATTTGCCGGTGCCTCGAACGCCTGGGCGGTGAACGGGAGCCGGACCGCGAGCGGCAAACCCCTGGTCGCCGCCGACCCGCATCTCTGGCTGCAGGCGCCGTCGCTCTGGCATCTGGCGCATTTGGAGGGCGGCGGGATGCGGGCGATCGGTGGGGCGATCCCGGGCATTCCTGCAATCCTGATCGGGCACAATGGCGAGGTCGGCTGGGGCCTCACGACCACGGGCGTCGATGACCAGGACATCTTCATCGAGCGGCTGAACCCCGAGGACCCGGCGCAATATCTGACCCCGGACGGCTGGGAGGCGTTTCGCACCCGCGCGATCCGGATCGATGTCGTCGATGGGCCGACAGTCAGCGAGGAGGTGCGCGAGACCCGCCACGGCCCGGTTCTGACCGGCACGCAGTTCGGCGCAAACCGCGTGACGCCCGAGGGGCATGTGGCGGCGTTTGCCTGGACCGGGCTGCACCGCCAGGACACCACGATGTCGGGCCTGATCCAGCTTATGGCGGCGCGGGAGCTGGAGGACGTGGTCGCAGCCTCGGCACTGGCGATCGCACCGGCGCAGAACGTCACGATCTCGGATGGCGACGCGGTCGGGCAGGTCACCTCGGGCGCGGTGCCAAAGCGCTTTTCCTTCAGCCGCAGCCAGGGGCGCCTCCCCTCCCCAGGCTGGCTGTTCGAGAACGATTGGCAGGGCTTTCAGCCGCATGCGACCAACCCGGTGGTGCTGCGCCCGTCGGAAGGGGCGGTTGCGAACGCCAACAACCGGGTGAGCGATGCGGAGTTTCCCGATCACCTGTCGTTTGACTGGGGCTATCCCTATCGCATCCAGCGGCTGACCAAGGAGCTGTCGAGCCGGGCCTTCCACTCCCGCGACAGCTTCGTCGCGCTGCAGACCGATACGGTGAGCGAGATGGCCCGCTCGGTCCTGCCCCTGATCGCGCAGGATCTGTGGTGGGGCGACCGGACCGGGCGTTCGGCGCAGAAGGAGAAGGTGCTGGACGCTCTGCGCGACTGGACCGGGGAGATGAACAAGCACGGGCCCGAGCCCCTGATCTTTGCCGAGTGGATGCGCCAGCTCACCCGCCGCCTCGCGCTGGACGAGCTGGGCCCGCTGTTCCCGGATATCGAGGGGCTGCGCCCGATCTTTGTCGAACGGGTGTTCCGCGATATCGACGGCGCCGGGATCTGGTGCGATGTGGACAAGACCCCGGAGCGCGAGACCTGTGCTCAGATCGCGGAGCTTGCGCTCGACGATGCGCTGTCCGAGCTGACCGCCGAATTCGGCCCGCAGATCGAGGCCTGGCGCTGGGGGCGCGTGCACCGTGCGGTCCACCGCCACCAGCCCTTTGGCCTGCTGCAGCCATTGGGGTTCCTGTTCAATATCGAGCATGAGACGGCGGGCGGGAACTTCACCCTGATGCGCGGGCTCTCCTCGGGCAAGGGGCCGGCGCCGTTTGAGAACATCCATGCCTCCGGGCTCCGCGTGGTCTATGATTTCGCCGATCTCGACCGGTCTGTCTGGATCATCTCCACCGGGCAATCGGGCCATCCGTTCAGCCGCTGGTACGACCATCTGGCCGATCTCTGGGCCCGCGGCGATGTCATCCCGATGTCGATGTCAGAGGAAGATGCCCGCGCCGGCGCGGTCGGGATCACGACACTGCGACCGCGATAATCTAGAAAATTTAGAGATTTGGGCGTAGTATCTAAATTGCGGGTGCTGGTGGGCGCCTGGATTACTGCTCTTGCAATTTACCGGGTGGAGTAACCGATGAGCACGACACGAATGGTTGCAGCGGCCGCGCTGGCCGTGGTTTTCGGCACGGCTGCAGTGGCGCAGACCCAAGGCTCGTTCTGGAACGAGAACCTCTATGAGCTGACCAAAAAGCGCGAGGCAGAGGCCGCGGCCAAGAAGGCCGAACAGGAGGCTGCTGAGAAAGAGGCCGCCGAGAAAGAGGCCGAGGAACAGAAAGTCGCCGACGGAGGCAATGGGGCCGAGACGGGCGAGCCGCTGTTCAACCCGGAGCCGACCGGCGACGAGGGCAACGAACACGACTGACGCCGCGCCCGGCACAAAACACTCTCGTAAAAAGGAAAAAGAGCGCCGGTTCTCCGGCGCTCTTTTCTTGTATCCGATCGCCAGCCGCCCCAACGGGCGCAGGCGCTCGCCTCGCGGATCAGAGCCCGGTTGCCACCAGCCCCGCTGTGCCGAGGAAGAAGTTCGGCAGGATCTGGCTCAGCACCCGGTTCCACGACGTGATCGGCTGCTCCGCCACGAAGATCACGTCGTTGTGGCGCAGCTCGAACTGGGCCGCGAGCGCGAGGTTCACCGCGTTCGACGCGTTGAGATTATAGGCGACGATCCCGCCCGCCTCTGCCGGGTTGGTGTTGGCCCGCAGGACGTAGATCTCCTCATAATCCGCGGTCTCGATCGAAAAGAGCGTGTTGTTGAACAGCGCGTCGGCCAGCGAGGCCGTGCGCTCGAACGGCAGCTCGACGCGCCGCGAGACCCGGATCTCGCCAGTTACATAGGCGTAGTGACGCTCCACCGCGCCAAGCTCCAGCCGGTCCATGAAGAGCTGGCGCTCGGAGTCGAGCTTGCGCTGGTTCTGGAGCTCGATCTCGGCGCGCTGAAGCTGAAGGTTCAGGGTCTGGATCTGCTGATCGCGGATCTGCAACCGCTCCTGGAAGGCGCGCTGGGCGGCCTCCTCGCGAAACTCCGAACCGACGAAGACGCTGTCGCCATCCTGCAGAACGACCCGGCGCGCGGCGGGGTCGTTGTTGAAGCGCTCGAGCCCGATCGAGAAGGTCTGGCCGCGGCGGATGAGCTGCACGCGCGCGACCATGGGATCGACGACCCGCGCACCACCGGCAAGCTGCACCGCCTCGTGCAGGTAGAGCGGCTTCAGCGTGATCGGCACCAGCGAGGGGTTGCCGACCTCGCCACCGACCGAGACGCGCTGGGAGTTGAACTCGGCGATCTCCATGGTGAATTGCGGGTCGATCCCGGCTGAGATCATCGCCTGGAAGACCTCGGCCTCGGCATCCTGGAGCGTCAGGCCCGCCACGCGCACCCGGCCCACGTCGGGCACCGCGATGGCGCCGTCATCCTGGACAATGAATCCCTTACGCTTGGACTGCGCGGTGATCAGATCCGGCAGGTTCTCAAGCGTCGCACCCGCGTTGATCGCGAGCAAGAGCACATCGCCGACGCCGACCTGATAGGGCGTCGGCTCACCCAGCGGCGGGAACCGCTCGGCCAGCGAGGCCGGGCGCAGGACCTGCTGCGTGCTGGGCTGAGGGATAGGGTCGATCCGCAACCCGCCCGCGCTCTTCGCCGCCTGCGCGGCCGCGCCCGGCTGGAAGGCGAGCGGCAGGCGCGGCGGGACATATTCCTCGATATTGGCGGCAATCGTCGTCTCGGGTGTCAGCTTCACCACGGTCACGTCGAATTCCGTGTTTGGAATTCCGTGCGCTGACCCATCGCTTACCCCCGGCGACGTGTAGACCACACCACATGCCGACAGCATCGCCAATGCCGTCACAATCGCAAAGACCCGCATCACATATCCCCTGCTTCCCCTCGGTGGCGGCTTGATTTGCCGCAACCCCTCTGTTCCTATCACCCTGTGCTGAGCACGTTAAGCCCATTCCAACTTGCGACCGCCCGGACGGCACGATTTTTGAGTGGATCTGATTTTGAAGATGGCTTGCGGAGTTCCTCGGGGGCACCACGGTATTAGGAGATGAGATCAATGCTCAAGAGGACCACGAGACCCCGAAATGATCACCACCAATGCGACCTTGCGCATTTGAAGACACAGGGCTCACTGCGGCACCTCTGGCTCGCACCGGCTATGATCGCCTTCATGACATCCGGCGCGCTCGCGGAATCGCCGGTTGGGCTGGATGGATCTTTTGAAAGGGCCGAGGTTGTCATTGAGCATCCGGCGTCCGGTGACGCGGCAACGCTATTGGGCACGGCTGACCGATCGGAGAGAACCGGGCCATCAGATGCTTTCAGGATCGCCGGTGACGAGACGTCTGAAACGCAGAGCGACAGTCTTTCATACTCCGCAAAACGCGCGAGGGAGCGATATATGGCCCTGATCGCCGCGATCATGGGTCAGTACAAAGAGTACCCGCGCCCGGCGCAGAACGCGCGCATGGAGGGAACCGGGGAACTGTTCTTCGTGCTCGATCATTCAGGGGATATCGTTTCGCGGGAACTTCGTAAGAGCTCGGGCCATGAGTTGCTCGACAAAGAGATCCTCGATCTACTTGACCGGGTCGGTCAGTTTCCCAGGTTTCCAGAAGGAATAGACGCACCGCGCCTGGAAATTGTGGTGCCGATCCAATTCTCACTGTAACGCTGATACCGGCAATCACCGCCGTCTCACGCCGACGAGAAGCCCACCGAGACCCAGAATGCGAGACTTTGCCGGAGTATCCGATCCCTCTCCCGCCCCGAACGCCGAGGCCGCTGTGAACGATGCGGTTCTTTAGGCGCCACCTCGACCACCCCTCGCCCAATTTCGGTTCGCGGCGGGGGGTGAACTGGCCGGACATGATCGTGCTCCACTACACCGGCATGGAGACGGCGGCGGCGGCGCTCGAGCGGCTTTGCGACAGCGAGGCGGAGGTGAGCTGCCACTACCTGATCGACCTCGATGGGGCGCGCGCGAAGCTGGTTCGCCCGCGCCACCGGGCCTGGCACGCGGGGCTGAGCTCGTGGGGCGGCGTGCAGGACGTCAATTCCCACTCCATCGGGATCGAGCTGGTGAACCGGGGCGCGGGCCCGGACTATGCGCCCTTCCCCGAGGCGCAGATGGCGCATCTGGAGGCGCTGCTCGCCTATCTGATGCTCCGCTTCTCGATCCCGCCAGAGCGGGTGGTCGGCCATGCCTGCATCGCGCCCGGGCGCAAGACCGACCCTGGCCCGAAATTCGACTGGCGGCGGCTGGCAGCGCGCAACCTATCGGTCTGGCTGGACCCCGAAGAAGGCGGGGCCGATGACTCTGAGCCAGACGCCCACCGCTTCCAGACTGCCGCGCGCCGGTTCGGCTACTTCACGCCGGACAGCGATGCATGGTGCCCCGAGACGCTGGCCGTCTGGCAGGCCTTTGCCATGCGCTTCCTGCCGCAGAAAAGCGGCGGCGCGCCCTGCGGTCCGGGAACCCGGCTGATGGAGCGCCTGGCCGAACGCTGGCCCTGCCAGATGGCCGGTTGAGGGATCGCTTGGATTGCGAAATGCTGTCTGAGAAGTTTACCGTAGAGATCTGCATATGCTGGATTTTCCATAGGGGACCTATCAGATCATGACGCGATGACGTCAGGAATGATCCACGCTCTTCACCCCGATCTCGCCGACATGGGCGGCGATATGATCCATCAACCGTCGTTTGCAGAGGTCGGCGACGGCTTTGGGCAGATCCGGCAATTCTCCCTCGCGCGCGACCGCTGTAAGCGTCCTCGAGAGCCCGACGACCGGCAACTCCATCACGCGCAGCTTCATGTTCTCGACCATCCCGTCGATCAGCAGGGTCGGGGTCAGCAGGCTGAAGCCCTGCCCCGCGGAGACGCAGGAGGTCAGCATGCTGGACCGGTCGGCCTGGATCACCTTCTCAGGCTCGAACTTCAGACGCCGCAGATGCTGGGCGATCTGGCGGCCGGCATTCGTCGTGTCGCCAAAGCGGACCAGCGGCAGGTGGCTCTGGATCGCTTCGAGGCTGTCGGTCGGGCCGTCATATTCGCCGGGTAGAACCAGAAGGTAATGCTCTTTCAGGATGTGATGGCGCTCCAGCCCATCCATGTCGAGGAACGGGTTGGAGGTGATCGCGAGATCGGCCTGCTTGGTGCGCAAGAGATGTTCGTGATTCCCGCTCTGCCCGGCAAAGAGCGTGATATCCTCGACTCCGAACTCCGACTGGGCCATGGCCACGAGCGACGGCGTCAGGGTGGTCGCAATCGACGCTTGGATCCCGACGCGCAAGAGGCTGATCGACGCCCGCCCGAGATGACGCAACTCGGAGTCCATGTCAGCCAGCGCATGCAGGATCTTCTGAGCGCGATTGTGCAGGCGCACCCCCGCATGGGTCAGGCGGGCCGGCCGCACGGCCCGATCGATCAGCCGTGTCCCGAACGCCTTCTCCAAAGCCGCGATATGTTGCGAGGCGGAGGGTTGAGACAGGCCCAGCAGCCGGGCGCCGGAGCGCATCTGGCCGGTTTCTGCAACGGCTGCAAAGACTTCCAGCGAGCGGATCAGGCCAGGGGCAAGCGTGGGGCGGTCGCGCATCGGATCATCATAAGTATAAGAATTTCTGATACTATTGGAATATCTTTGGCGGCTGTCAACGATCCTGCGAAGCTGCCCGAATGGCGAGACCCCGGAGAAAGAGACGCCGCGACGACGATGCCCTGAGCCTGCAGGGAGAGCAGCGTGCGCCGTTCATCCTGCGCAAGCTCTCGACCTTCAATGTCCTGAGCGAAGCCGGGCTGGAGCAGATCGAAGCCAATGCCGACCGCATTCTGGCCGAGACGGGAATGGAGTTTCAGGACGACCCTGAAATCCTGAAGATCTTTTCGGATGCAGGTTGCGATGTCGAGGGAACCCGCGTGCGCTTTGCGCCCGGGTTCTGCCGGCAGACGATCAGGGCGACCGCACCGGCGCAGTTCACGCAGCATGCGCGCAACCCGGCGAACAGTGTTCAGCTTGGCGGGGATGCCACTGTCCTCTGCCCCTCCTGGGGACCGCCTTTCGTGCATGATCTGGAGGGTGGGCGGCGGTACGCCTCTCACCAAGATTTCACCAACCTGGTGAAGCTCCATCACTCCCTGCCGTGGCTGCATCATTCAGGCGGCGTTGTGTGTGAGCCGGTCGACCTGCCCGCGAACAAGCGCCATCTCGACATGCTCTATACCCTGATCCGCTACTCGGACCGTGCCTTCATGGGCGCGTTTATCGGGGCCGAGCGGGCGGGGCATGCCATCGATATGGCGCGCATTCTGTTTGGAGCGGATTTTGTCGCTGAGAACCCGGTTCTCTACTGCGTCTCAAACACCAATGCGCCCCTGGTGATGGACAGCCGGATGTCCGGCGCGCTGATGACGTATGCGCGGGCGGGCCAGCCGGTGGCCTGCACGCCCTGGGTGCTGACCGGCGCGATGTCGCCCACCACGGTGGCGGGCACCCTGGCGCAGGTGCTGGCCGAGACGATGGCGGCGATGACGCTGGTCCAGCTCGTCGCGCCGGGGGCGCCGTGCCTCATGGGGAGTTTCGCCTCGACCATGTCGATGAAGTCCGGGGCGCCGACCTTCGGCACGCCGGAGGCAGGCCTGATGGTGCTGGCCGCGGGGCAGCTCGCGCGGCGTCTGGGCGTGCCATTGCACACGGTCGGCACGCTCAGCGCATCGAAACTGCCCGATGCCCAGAGCCAGCAGGAGGCCGCCTGGGGCCTGCTGATGTCGATGTTCGCGGGCGCCAACCTCATCAACCACGCCACCGGTTGGTTGGAGGGCGGATTGGTCACCTCGTTCGAGAAGACGATCCTCGACCACGATCTTTGCGGCAAGGTGGCGCGGTTCTTCGACGGTATAGATCTGAGTGAGAACGCACAGGCGATGGAGGCCATCGCCACGACCGGACCAGGGCAGCATTTCCTCGGATCCGAGCACACGCAGACCAATTTCATGACCGCGCTCTTCCGGCCCTGGACGCCCGATGACAACTCTTTCGAGCAATGGCAGGCGGCGGGGTCGAAGGACGCCGCGACGCGGGCCAACGCGATCTGGAAGGACCGGCTGAATGCCTATGCGGACCCGGGCCTCGACCCGGAGATAGACGCCGCGCTGCGGGACTATATCGCGCGGCGCAAGTCCGAGCAGCCGGATCAGGATTACTTCTGATGGCGCGCATCGTGATCATCGGCGGCGGCGCCATCGGGCTGAGCCTCGCCTATCATCTGGGCAAGCGCGGGGCGGGCGAGATCTCGGTGCTGGAGCGTCACCAGCTCACCTCCGGCACGTCCTGGCATGCGGCCGGGATCGTCGGCCCCCTCCGCGCCACGCCGGTCATGACGCGGCTTGCGATGGCTGCGTTGGAGGTGTTCCCCGAGTTGGAGGCCGAAACCGGCATGTCCACGGGCTATAGGCGTACGGGCGGCTATTGGCTCGCGCGCGACCCTGCGCGATTGGATGAGCTGCACCGGATCGCCGATCTGGGGGCGGTGCTGGGTTTGTCGCCGCAGATGATCGAGGCGAGGGACGTTCCACTGCCGATGCTCGACCTCTCCGATCACGTGGGTGCGCTGCATGTGCCGGAAGATGCGAATGTGAACCCGGTCGACCTCTGCATGGCCTATGCCCGGGCTGCGCGCGATCGGGGTGTCGAGATACGTGAGGAGGCGCGAGTGGACCGGCTCCTCACGAAACAGGGCCGGGTCGAGGGTGTGGCGCTCGCGGACGGGTCGCGGATCGAGGCCGACCGGGTCGTGATCGCCACGGGCGCCTGGTCGCGCGAATTGGCGGCGACGGCCGGCGTCGCCCTGCCGTTGCAGGCGGTTGAGCACATGTATGTCGTCACAGAGCCTATCGCCGACCTGCCGACCCCCTTTCCGGTGATCCGCGATCTCGACCGTGGGCTCTACATCAAAGGGGACACAGGCAAGCTGGTGATCGGCGGCTTCGAGCCCAATGCGAAATGCTGGGATGCGTATGGTCCGGAGGGCGACCGCGCCTTTCTGGAAATCGCCGAGGATTGGGATCAGTTCGCACCGTTCATGGAGGCGGCTCTGACGCTCTGCCCCGCGCTGGAGACCGCAGGCATCCAGCATTTCATGAACGGGCCCGAGAGCTTTACCAGCGACACGCGGCCCTTGGTCGGCCAGACCGAGGTCGACGGTCTGTTCGTCGCCTGCGGGATGAACTCGGTCGGGGTCATGTCATCGGCGGGGATCGGGCGGGCGCTTGCGGACTGGATCGCGGATGGCCATCCGCCGATGGACACGTGGGAATTCGACGTGGCGCGGGTCGATCCGGCAACCGCCAGCCCTGCCCATATGAAAGAACGCATGGAGGAGGCGGTCTCCGACCTCTTCGCGATGCACTGGCCCTACAAGCAGCCAAAGGCCGGGCGCGGACTGCGCAAATCGGCGCTGCATGACCGCTGGGCGGAAGCGGGCGCCCATTTCGGCGTCACCGGCGGGTGGGAGCGCGGGCTCTGGTACGGCCCGCCCCAGCCCTACTCGGTCGGCGCGCAGGGCTGGTGGCCGATCGCCGCGGCCGAGGCGGCGGAGATGGCCGAGGGCACGGTGCTGATCGACCTGAGCCCGTTCACCCAGATCGACATATCTGGCTCCGGCGCGCGGGAGGCCTTGAACTGGCTTGCGACGGCTCAAGTGGATGTTGAGACGGGCCGCGCTGTCTACACCCAGCTTTTGAACGCGCTTGGCGGGATCGAGATGGAGGTCACGCTGACCCGGACCGGGCCCGACGCGTTTCACCTGACCTCGGGTGCGGCGACCCGGGCCCGCGATCTGGCGTATCTGCGCCGCAACCTGCCCTACCGGCTCCGGATCGACGACGTGACCGAAGACTACTGCGTCATTGGCGCGATGGGCGCGGGAAGTCGCAGGCTGCTGCAGGGTCTCGGCGACCTCCCCGACATCGCCTTCGGTCATGCCGCAGAGGCAGAGATCGCCGGGGTCCAGTGCCGCGCGACCCGCGTGAGTTTCGTGGGGGAACTGGGGTGGGAGCTGACCGTCCCTGCCGCGGATGCGCCCCGGCTCTTCGACGCGCTGCGCGGCGCAGGCGCCACACCGCTCGGCCATTTCGCGCTGGAGGGATGCCGGATCGAGAAGGGCTTCAAACACTGGGGCCACGATCTCGGGCCCGAGGTGACGCCGATCGAGGCCGGCCTCAGCTTCACCATCGACTGGAACAAGGATTTCATCGGCAAAGCCGCGCTGGAAAGTCAGCGCGTGAAGGGCGTGCGCCAGCGGCTGGTGCTGATGCAGATCGAGGGCGACGCGCTGATGCTCCACGATGAACCGGTTTTCGAAGCGGGCCGCTTTGTGGGCCTCACGACCTCGGGCGCGCGCGGGCCGCGCACGGGCCTGAACCTCTGCTTCGCGATGGTAAAGACGGCGCCCGGTGAGGCCCTGGCGGAGACCTGCGCGCGTGACTTCTCGGTCAGGGTGGCGGGGCGGGACTATCCGGCGACGCCGCTGCCCCGCCCGCCCTTCGACCCCAAGGGCGAGAGGATGCGCGCATGACCCAGGTTCAGGTGCTCATCATCGGCGGCGGGGCGATGGGGGTCTCGCTCCTCTATCACCTGGCCAAAGCGGGCTGGTCCGATGTGCTGCTGGTCGAGAAGAACGATCTGACCCATGGCTCGACCTGGCACGCCGCCGGGCTCTGCACCCATTTCGCCCATAATCCGACCATACAGGAGCTGCGCGCCACCTCGGTGCGGCTCTATCGCGATGTCCTGCCCCAGGAGACCGGCCGGGATTGCGGGTTCCACCGCTCCGGCGCGATGCGCATCACCCGCAACCCCGACCGGATGGACGAATTCCGCCATGTGGCCGGGCTGTCGGACTTCACGGGCTATCCGTTGGAGATCCTGACGCCCGAGCGGATCGCGGAGCTGTATCCGCTGGCCCGGCTCGACGGTCTGCTCGGCGGTATCCACGAGCCGGATGACGGGCATGTCGACCCGTCGCTTGCCACCAACGCCATGGCCGAGGTCGCACGCCGCGAGGGCGCCCAGATCTGGCGCCACTGCCCCGTGACCGATATCAGGCAGGAGGACGGGATCTGGCGGGTCGAGACGCCCAAGGGCCCCGTTCTGGCCACCCATATCGTGAACGCGGCCGGGACCTGGGGCTGGGAGATCGGCCGCATGATGGGCCTGAACATCCCCTCGGTGCCGGTCCTGCATCAGTATCTGGTGACGGACACAGTCGACGCCGTGAGTGACCGGATCGCGGAGGGATTGCCGGAGCTGCCCATCATCCGCGACCCCGAGGAAAGCTGGTATGTCCGCCAGGAGCGCGACGGCCTGATCCTGGGGCCTTATGAGAAAGAGGCGCAGGTTTGGTCGGTCGACGGCGTGCCGCCGGAGTTCGGCGCCGATCTGATGCCGCCCGATCTGGACCGCGTCGAGGACATCATGATGGCCGCGATGGAACGGATCCCGGCGCTGGAGACCGGCGGCATCAAATCGGTGATCAACGGCCCCATCACCTTCACGCCCGATGCCAATCCTCTGATCGGCCCGGCTCACGGTGTGCAGAACGCCTGGCTGCTCACCGGGTCATCCATGGGGGTGATGGAGGGCGGCGGCGCGGGCTGGTTCCTCGCCCATTGGATGACCCACGGCGCGCCGCCGATGGATGCGCTCGCCATCGACAGCCGCCGCTTCGGGGGATGGGCGGACCGCGACTATCGCGTGGCGAAGGCCGTCGAATGCTTCGGCCTGCAATTCGGCGTGCACTACCCCCACGAAGAACGCCCGGCCGCGCGCGGCGTGCGGCTCTCGCCTTTGCACGCGCTGATGGTTGACCGGGGCGCCGTGATGGGTGCGGCCCATGGATGGGAACGCCCGAACTGGTTCTCGGACATGCCAGGCGCGATGGCTGTCGACACGTTCAGACGCGCGAACTGGTTTGCTCCGGTCGCGGCGGAAGTCGAAGCCGCGACCGAGCGCGTCGCCATGGCGGATCTGTCCGTGTTCTCCAAGTTCGAGGTGAGCGGCCCGGGCACGCAGGCGTTCCTCGAGGCACTGGGCGCAAATCGGGTTCCCAACCCTGGGCGGATCGGCCTGACCCACGCGCTTACGCCTGCGGGCGGCGTTCTGTCGGAGTTTACCGTCGCCCGATTGGGCCCCGACCACGCCTACCTCACCTCGGCCGCCGCGGCCGAGGTGATCGACTTCGACCTTCTGCGATCAGCGTCGGGCAGCTTCGATGTTCAGATCGCGAATGTGACCGAAGACCTCGCCGTGATCGGTGTCATGGGGCCGAAGGCCCCGCAGGTTCTGCCCGAACTGGCCGATATGCCATGGCTCACGGTCCGCGAGGTGGAGATCGCCGGGCTCCCGGTCAGGGCTTTGCGCGTATCCTACATCGGCGAAGCGGGGTGGGAGCTGCACGTGCCAGCGGAGACAGCGGCGATGGTCTTCACCGCCGTGGAGCAGGTGGCACAGCCGTTCGGCCTCGGCTTTTACGGGGCCTATGCCGCCAACTCCATGCGGCTCGAAAAGGGCTACCGCGCCTGGGGCGCCGATCTGACCACCGAGCGCTGCCCGATCGAGGCGGGGCTCGGATCCTTCATCCGCCAGGATCTGCGCGAGGATCTCGCCCGCAAAACACCTTGGGAGATGATCCAGGTTGATATCGAGCCGGGCGAGGTCGACCCCTTCTATGCGCACACAATCTGGCGCGCAGGCAGCCCCGTCGGCATCGTGACCTCGGGCGCCTTCGGCCACCGCACAGGCAAGGTACTGGCGCTGGGATACCTGCGAGAGACCGCCGCCCGCGACGGGCTGAGCGTCTCGATCCTCGGCCAGCACCGCGCGGCGAAGATCCTGCCCGAACCCCCCTTTGATCCAAACAACACGCGTCTTAGAAACGGAGGCCCAAGATGAACAAACACGCCCTGCATACGGATTGGGATTTCGAGGCGACAGCAGCCCGGCGCGACAAGTATTACGCGGCCTCCCTCACCCGCTTCACGCCTTTCCGCCAGCCGATCGTCTTCAAGAAGGGACTGGGGCAGTATATGTGGGATGCCCACGGTCGGCAGTATGTCGATCTGCTGGGCATGAATGTCTGCATTTCCGTCGGCCACTCGCACCCCCGCGTGGTCTCTGCTGCCATGTCGCAGGCAAACGAGCTAACCCACTGCACAACCATGTTTTATCACCCTGAGCCAGCGCATCTGGCGGAGGAGCTGGCAGCCACGATGCCGGCCGGGCATGAATGGGTGGTCCATCTGACCAACTCCGGCGCCGAAGCCATTGATTTGGCGATGACAATGGCGCGGACGTTTACCGGGAACCTCGACCTGCTCGCCCTGCGGAACGCCTATCACGGCCCGACCGCAGCGGCGCAGTCGATCACCGGCATCGCCACCTGGCGCCATCCCGGCACCCCGGGAAATGTGGCGTTCGTGCCGGAACCGAACCAGTATCGCGGGGTCTTCGGCCCGGGGACCGAGCCCTATCTGGACGAGATCGAGCGAACGATCGCCTCCGCCACCTCGGGCAAGGTTGCAGGCATCTTCGTCGAAAGCGTGCAGGGGTATGGCGGGATCATCGAAATGCCGCCCGGCTACATGTCAGGCGCCGCCGAGCGTGTGCGCGCGGCAGGCGGTGTCTACGTGGCCGATGAGGTCCAGTCGGGCTTTGGCCGCACCGGCGCGCACTTCTGGGGATTTGAGGCGGATGGCGTGGTCCCCGATATCGTCGTCATGGCCAAGGGCCTCGGCAACGGCTTTCCCATCGGCGCGGTCGTCGCCAAGAAACACATCGCGGCGCCCATGGCCGAGAAGTTCATGTTCCACACTTACGGCGCCAATCCCACGTCCGCCGCCGCCGCACGCGCGGTGCTCGCAGTGATGAAGGACGAGGGGCTTCAGGAGAATGCGCGGACCGTCGGCGCTGTGTTGCTGGAAAGGCTCCACGATCTGAAAGACAAGCACAAAGCCATCGGCGATGTGCGCGGCAAGGGGCTAATGCTCGCCATCGAAATGGTCAGCGACCGGGGCACCAAGACACCCGACAAGGAGATCACGACCGAGGTTTTCGAAGCCTGCCGCGATCAGGAGATCATCCTGTCGAAATCCGGGCCGTTCCAGTCCTGCCTGCGCATGGTGCCGCCGCTTTGCCTGTCGCTGGACGATGTGGATCGGGTCGCGAAGGGCCTGGATTTGGCGTTCAAAAACGCGACGGCGTGAACGGAGATTTGGAGGACGGCTGCGGTCTCGCCCGACACCTGCAGATGCCGCCCAAGGTTGAAAAGGGCGCTCGCGGATCCGTTCTGCTAGGGTGCTCTCAGATGCCACTTGGTTTGAGGAAGAGGTCTTGCGGATCTTGTCAACACTCGGCGCGGGCGCGCTTGGGCTGATGCTGGCGGCGGCTGCCGGGGCCCAGACACCCTCGCAGATGCGGCTTGCCGATACCCTCGATTTCCCGGGCGAGGGCTACTGCATCGACGTGCTCGGCGTCGGCCAGACCGCCCGGGCAGATCTTCCGCTGGTCGTGCATAACTGCCTGCCGGAGCGGGGCAGCGTCGACCGGGTGGCGGTTTTCCGTGACGGTCGCATCGAGATGCCGGCCTTCGGCGCCTGCGTCACGGCGTTCGGCGTCGTGACCCCCCTGCCCGGCGTGCCGGTGATCCTGCGCCCCTGCGGCACCGATGAGAGTTTTCTGCCCGCAGGCCAGTTGCAGCGCTTTGCGCGGACGCCGGAAGGCAGGCTCCGGCTCGAGGGGACGGCGCTCTGCCTCAGCGCCGGGCCGGATGCGGCGCCGACCTTCAGTGCAAGTCACCGCTGGCGGACGCTGACGATGGAGCGCTGCGCAACCGCGCCGCTGCCGCTCTCGGTCTGGGAGTGAGCGGGCCTAGCCCGGAAAGCAGGGTCCGTGCACTGCCCGCCGATGCCTAGAGCGGGACCAGCCGCTCCGCCACCGGCGAGGATTGCACGATCGAGGAATTCGTCGCACCGAAGGGCACGATCCGGTCGATCACCGCCTCCATCTCGGCCACGTCGCGGACATGGGCGCGAGCAACGAAACAGTCCTCCCCCGAAACCCGATCGCAGGCGACGATCTGCGGGGTCTCGCGGATCGCCTCGATCATGTTCGCCATTTCGCCCGGCAGGGGCCGCGCCCGGATCAGCACGGTCAGGCCATAGCCGAGCCGCGCCGGGTCGATCCGCGCGCCGTAGCCCGTGATGATACCCGCCTCCTCGAGCCGCCTGACCCTGTCGGCGACGCTGGGGGCGGAGAGGCCGACGCGCCGCGACAGCTCGGCGCGAGGCAGGCGGGCATCGGCGCAGAGCGCGCGGAGAATCGCAGCGTCGATCGCATCGAGATCTGTTTCTCCTGATCGAAGGGAAAACCCGTCATTTACCTCCGATCCAGATGATAAATTGGCTTCTGACATAGTCTCTCTCCATATCAAACCCGGTAAAGACCTTGCATCATTGCGTTATGCCAGATCAAGCGCCTGCCCCGTCCAATCCGCCGCACGATGCCGGGGTGATGTCGCGCCTGTCGGCAGCAGCACCACCCCATCTGTGGTTCGGTGTCTCCGCCGTGTTCCACTATCTCGGCCCCGCCTTCGCGGTGCTTCTGTTCCCCGTGGTGGGCGTCCTCGGTGTGGCCTGGTTCCGTATCGCCTCGGCCGCACTGATCCTCGCACCGGTCACCAAGCCATGGCGGACCTTCAGGGCGTCGACGGGGCGCGAGCGGGCGCTCCTCCTCGCCCTTGGAGCCTGCCTCGCGGTGATGAACAGCGCATTTTACCTGGCACTCGACCGGCTGCCGATCGCGCTGGTGGCCGCGATCGAGTTCGTCGGGACCATCGGCATCGCGCTCTGGGGTCTGCGCACGGGTCGCAACTATCTGGCCTTCGCGATCGCGATCATCGGGGTTGCTCTTCTGATCGATGTGCCCTCGCTTTTGGCAGCAGACGGCCCGGCGCTGACCTCGGACCTGCTCGGTCTGTTCTGGGCGGTGCTGAACGGTGCGCTCTTCATTCTCTACATCGTTCTCGGGCACCGGATTTCCGAGGGCGGGGCCTCCGGCGGGATCGAGCGTCTTGGGGCTGCGATGATGGCGGGGTTCGTGTTCGTGATGCCGATCGGCTTTCTTCAGGCGCTGGAGGCGTTTGGCGCACCGCTGCTGGTTCTGGCCGGGATCGGTGTGGGGATCTGCTCCTCCGTCATCCCTTATGTCTGCGATCAGCTCGCCATGTCGCGCCTGCCGCGAGCCAGTTTCGCATTCCTGCTGGCCCTGCTGCCCGCCACGGCGACGATCATCGGGGTGATCGTGCTGCGCCAGATCCCGAGCATGGTCGATATCCTCGGGGTTCTGCTGGTCATGACCGGCGTGGCTGTCCACAAGCCCGCGCCAGTGGCGGCACGGTCGGCCTAGAGCTCGAAGCGTGCGCGAATGCCCCAGCGGCGTGGCGGGCCAGGGACGCCGACGGGTGTCCCCGCGACCTCCGGCAGCCCGAGCGCCGTCACGGGGATCGGAAGCCCGCTGGACGGAGCCGGCCCGCCGGTGGTGGCGAAGATCTGATCGAGAATGTTCTCACCGAAGAGCTCGACGAAGAAGCCCTCGCCCCGGAGGCCAACCCGCAGGTCCAGCGTGTCGTAGCCATCGATCTCGGTCGGCTCGGCCGAGATCGAGCCGATGAAATCCGTGCGCAGGTTGTAGTCCGCGCGTATGAAGGGCCGCACATCGCCGAAAAGCGGCTTCGGATGCTCATAATCCCCGGTGATCGCCAGCGTGAAATTCGGCGCGTTGGGCAGATCCGTTCCCGACAGGTCGATCGGGTCGCCGCCCGAACCCAGGGGAGGGAAGGTGAAATCGTCGATCTCGGTGAAATTCAGGCCCGCATTGACCTGCATGAAGAGCCCGTCTGTCGGCAACGCGGTAACCGAGAGGTCGGCGCCAAAGCTCGTTGCATCCCCGGCATTGGCGAGCACCGTCGCAGGCGGAATGAACGTATCCTCGAAGACGAAGGTGATCGGTGCCTGAAAGTCGTCGATCTGCGTGAAGAAGGCCCCGGCATTCACCGAAAGGCGTTCGTCAAAGAACCGGCTTCGGATGCCGACCTCGAAGCTTCGCGTCGTCTCGGGGTCAAATTCGAATGTCGTCGTGGGCGTGTCGGCGATGCCGCCGGGCCTGAAGCCCGTAGCAAAGGCGAAGAAGGTGGTGATGTCGTCGGTCCAGTCATAGCTGATCGAGGCGCGCGGGCTGACCGAGTTGAACGAGGCGGAGTCCTCGACGAAAAACCCCTCTTCGAAAAAGCCGAGTGGGACTGCGGGACCGAGGGTGACCGTCCGGTCGCTCGCATCCACGCGGTCGAAGGAGTAGCGAAACCCGCCGGAAAGCTCGAGCGGCGCGATAGGCCGCCATGCGAGGTCCGCATAGAGGCTCACATTGATGAACTCCTGCTGATCATCGGTGTCCAGAAATCCGATCTCGGCCGGTGAGAGACCACCAAGGAATGCGGTCACCGCCCCCACATCGTTGGGCAGGCCGAGCGCCGCCGCTGCCTCGGCGAAGCCTGTGGGGTCTGTCATGGCAAGCAAGGCAGCGCCGCCCGCGATGAGTGGTACGGAGTCACCGGCAAACGTGACCGTGTCAGAGGTTGTGAAGTCGCTGAAGTTGAAGCTTGTGCCCGCGCTGAAAACAACGGTTCCCGGCACGCCCGGCACCTCCAGCGCGCTGCCGTCATAGCGGAATTCCTGCGAGAAAGTTGTGGTGTCGAGGCCAACCAAAGTCTCGGTGATGCCGGTCGGCGTGCCGTCGCCATCGAAGTCAGCCGTGTTTTCGTTGATCCGGAAGGCCGTATTGGAACTGAAGGTCCCGATATCCGTGTCATAGCGGGCCTCGAAGCGCGCGACGAAATCAATGTTGCTGTCCTCACCCTGCGGGTTGGGGAAGGCGATAAACTCCTCCTCATCGAGAAGCGCCAAGGTCACGAGGCTGCTCGCGTCGAACTCGGTGCGTGTGAACGAGGTCTGTAGATCCAGGGTCAGGTCGTCTGTGGGCTGGGAGCGCAGGCTGACCCGCCCGCCGAACACTTCCTGGCCGAGCTCATCCGTAACCGCGTCATCGAAGAACTCGATGAAGCCGTCGGAACCGCTGCCGAATGCGACGATCCGCGCCGAGAGAAGCCCGTCCTCGAGCAGCGGCAGGTTGGCGACCAGCGAGCCGGACCCGTCGGGGAAACTGCCGACTTCGCCCTGGAAGATGAATTCAAGCTCGTCCGTGGGTTTCTTCGTGACCACGTTGACGGCACCGGCCGTCGTCGCCCGGCCAAAGGTCGTCGTCTGCGGGCCGAGGAAGATGTCCACCCGCTCCGCATCAATCAGTGCGGGATTGATGCCCGTCCCCTGGCTGGTCTGATTGAGCAGAACGCCATCGACGAAAATCCCGGTCGAAGGCGCCGTGCTGTTCACGTTGCCGAAATTGGCGATCCCACGGACGGTGACGTTGAGACTGGTCGGCGATGTCTGGCCGACGACCACGACATTTGCCGTGGAGTCAAGCGCATCGGCCACATCCCGGACATTGCTCTTTTCGATCTCCTCGGCATCGACCGTCTCGATCGTGCGCGTCTCCTCAAAGACATCGAAGGCGCCCCCGCTCCCCGACGGGCCCGGCGCGCCGCTGCCGCGCGGGGCGTTCACGATGATCTCGTCCAGCTCGACACTGCCCTGGGTGGACTGGACCTGGGCCGCCCGCACGATCACGAGGCCCTGCCCCGGCAATTGCCGGACGATCAGATCGGAGCCTGCCAGCATGGTCTCAAGCGCGCCCCTGGGCGTCATCTCGCCGCTGACCGACTTGCTGCGCCGGTTCTCGACCAGTTCGACTGCGCCGCCGATCTCCCACCCGGTCTCGCGGCCAAGTTCGGTGATTGCCGCGGCCAGTGGCTGGGCCGGAACATTGATACGCTGAATGTCCTGTGCGGCGGCTGGCGCGGCCAACGCAATTGCCAGCAAACAGGACGACCCGGCCAGACTGCCCCTCAGTGAACTACGCATCTCAGCCCCTCTTCCAAGTACCGGTGCATTCGCACTTCTCAATTGGTTAACGCCGTGGGCCGGCAGATCCTTAGCCCACGCGCGAAATAAATCAGCGGGTGAGCAGAGTTGCGAGCGGCGGGGCGGCGATCACCCGTGCGCCCTGGGTCGCCGCGAGGGACCGCAACGCGCCCTCAGGATCGCCGAGATCGAAGGTCCCGACCACGCGCGCCTCGGCGAGTGCATCGTCGAGGACCAGAACCGTTCCCGCCAACCGCCGGTCCAGCACCTCGGCCACGTCGCGCACGGTCAGGCCGTTGGCCACCAGCAGATCGTTGCGCCAGGCGGCGACCTCGCCGGGGTCGACATTGCCGAGTGAGACCTCGCCCTCGCCGGGCCAGAGAAGCCGCTCCCCGGGCGCGAGTGTCCAGGCAGCCCCGTCGATCCACACTTCGACCTGCCCAACCTCGACATGAACGGCCACGCCGTCACCGAGATGGGCGACCTCAAACGCGGTCCCCAGAACCTCGACCGCCAGATCGCCTGCGGTCACGGTGAAGGGCTGGTCCATCGGCGCCACGTCGAAATAGGCAGCGCCGCGCAACAGGCGGGCGCCGCGCCGCTCCGCCGTCGTGTCATCGACAAGCGCGGAGGCCGCATCCAGCGTAACGCTGTCGCCCGAGGCGAGGCGCCCCTCTCGCGGCGCATCGCCGCTGCGCAGATCAGCGATCAGGAAAACCTGTAGCGGCTCGGCGGCAAGATACCCGGCGGAGCCGAGAGCGGTCAGAAAAAACAATAGCTTCAGCGGTCCCGACCGGCGCGGCGGCTTGGTTGCGCGCCAGGCGTGCTGCGCCTTGGCATAGGCCTCCCGCTCCGCCGGTCCACGGGCCAGAAACGCCTCCCGCTCTGCCAGCGCCTCCGCATCGTCGGGCGCGTCGCGGAGGCGGAGGAAGAGGTAGATCGCCCTCTGCTGGATATCCTCGCCGTCGCTGTCCGTCATGATCCCCGCCCGCCAGTTCCAGCCTTGTGCCCCCTGCGCCCCCGCGACGGCCGAAGAAGCCTAGCGGTCGAGGCGCTTGATGACATGGAGCAGCGCCGCGCCGACAAGCTGGTAGGCGCGGGATTCCGAGATCCCCAGCCGCCGGCCGATCTCCGCGCAGGACAGGCCCTCCACCCGGCTCATCCGGAAGGTGCTCATGGTCCGCGGGGGCAGCTCGCCCAACGCCTCGACCACCAGTTCGAGCTCCTGACGGGCGCTGATCACCCGCTCCATGTCCGGCGAGGGGTCTTCGAGCAGTTTCTGGGTCTCAAGGCCCGTGCGCTCACGCCGCTTGCGCCGGTGCCAGTCGATCGCGAGGTTCTTGACGATCCGGGTGAGGATGCGCCGGGAATGCTCGACCGGATAGGCATGGCGCTGCCATCTCAGCCAACTGTCCTGAACGATATCCTCGGCATTCTCCGGGCATTTCACGATCATACGGGCAACTTCGATCAAATCGCCGCGATGTCGCAGGAAGCCTTCGACACTGTCGTCTGTGGGAGTTTGCATCATAGAGCGCCCGATTTCCGACAAAGCAAGCGCCTGGCTGATGGGATGATTAGCTGAGCGGCTAACCTTATGCAGCACAGCGACAATCGCGTCCAGAAGAGGGCTCTTTATGTGATCTGACCGGCGGAAAGCCGCGTTGTGTGTGTCATCGCTGCGACAGCGCTTCGGCGCATCAGGCGGGCCGCTTCGCCCCGTGATTTCGCCGCGATGACATGGAGTTAGGCACTGCAAAGAAAGCGCCAGCGCACCATATTCGTGGGACGCGCCCGGCAGCGGCACATGAGTTTGAGCGAGAGAGCGACCATGACGGAAAGATCACGCGGCCCCGACACGTCGGTCGAGGAATCCCAGGAAGACGTGGCGGGCCGCCGGGCGCGTGGCGAGTTTGTACGCGGTGTCAGCGGCTTCCGCTCGGCGATCGGCGAGGACCCGGATTTCCCGGCGGAGCCAGGGCGCTATCACCTCTTCGTCGCGCTCAACTGCCCCTGGTGCCACCGCGTGACGCTGGCGCGGCGCGTTCTGGGGCTGCAGGACAGCCTGACGCTGGACGTCGCCTTCCCCAACCGGACAGGCGAAGACGATCCGGCGGGGCCGAACAACTGGGAGTTCAATCCCGACCGGGTGGCCAGCCTGACCGGCATGCCGCTCGAGGAGTGTACGGGCGATACAGCCACGGGCGAGAATATGCGGATCGCGCGCCAGATCTACGAGGCCGAGGGGTCCGACGAACGCTCGCTCCCGATCCTGTTCGACCGCAAGAGCAGGCGGATCGTCTCGAACGAAAGCGCCGAGATCGTGCGCATGCTGGACCGGCAGGCCAGAGCGCTCGGCAGCACGATCCCTGATGCGCAGCGCCCCCGGCTCTATCCCGATTACGACCCCAAGCGGTGCGCCGAGATCGACCGGCTGAACGAGATGATCTATGTCGCGATCAACAACGGGGCCTACAAGGCGGGATTTTCCTCCGACCAGCAGGTCTATGAACAGGCCTTCAACGCCTATTTCGCCGCGCTGGATGAGCTGGAGGCGCATCTGAAAGGCAATGGCGGGCCGTTCCTGACCGGCGCGCATTTCACCGAAGCGGACCTTCGCCTCTTCCCGACGCTCTATCGGCACGATCCGGTCTATTACGTCCGGATGAAGCTGAACGGTGCGCGGATCGTCGATTACCCGCATCTCTGGCGCTGGCTCTGCCGGGTCTACGCGCTGAAGGGCGTGGCGGAGAGCGGCTCGCTCCTCCACTGCCGGCAGGGCTATTTCGGGCGGACCTGGAACAAGGTCGTGCCCCTTGGGCCCTTCAAGCCGATGCCCTATCCGGAAGCCTATCTGCACCCCGAGCTGGCCGGCCCCTAAGGCTGAGCGGGCTGGGACGCTATTCTTTCCCTATATCAGGGACTTATCCCGTAGAGGCCCCTTGCGCTCTTCTGACCAGTTGCTTAGAGAGCCGGGTTACGGGGTTTATGCAGACGATCGACCAGCCATCGCCAGTCCGTCATCTCAAAGCAGTGACATGGGGACTTGCCGATGGAACGTGTTTTTTCACGCGGAATCATGATGTTTTGCGGAACACTTTTGGGCGCGGCCCAGGCGCCCGCGCAGGAGACCGGTCAGGCGGAGACAGGCGCGCAGACCAGCCAGTCCGCCACGCCCAGCGACACTGCGGTGGAGCTTAACCGGATTGTGGTCAGCGAGACCCTCGAGGACCCGACAGGGCCGGTCGATGGCTATCGTGCCCAGCGGTCAAGCTCGGGCACAAAGCTCGACATCCCGATCGAGGAGCTGCCGCTCTCGATCCAGGTTCTGCCGCGCGACATCATCGAGGACAGCAATGCCGACCGGGTCGAGGACACGGTTCTGGCGGCCACCGGTGCCGCCGTCGGCAACACCTTCGGCGCGATCAACGAGAGCTTCATCCTGCGCGGTTTCGCGGCCGATGTCGCCGATAACGGCGCGCTCTCGACCTTTGGCCCGGTCCGGCGGCGCGATTCGGCGAATGTGGAGCGGATCGAGGTTTTGAGCGGCCCGGCTGGCGCGCTTTTCGGCTTTGGCCCGCCGGGCGGGGTGATCAACGTGGTCACCAAGAAGCCGCAGGAGGGCTTCTTCGCCGAGGGCCGCACCTCGGCCAGCAGCCGGGTGCGTCTGCGTCAGGAATTCGACATCAACACCCCGGTCTCGGAGACCTGGAACACCAATGCCCGCATTGTGGGCTCCCTCGAGGGGACCGACAGCTTCCGGTTCCGCCAGGCCTTCGACCAAAGTTTCCCCGAGAGCCGTCAGTTCGTCGCGCCCTCGATCTCGTTCGAGCCGACAGACGATCTCTCGGTCGTCTTCAAGGCACAGTATATGCGTGACGACGTGGTGTTCGACCGGGGCGTGCCGATCGATGCGGGCGGCGACGCGGTCACCGGCATCGACGCCTTCTTCGGCGACGAGGAGTTCAGCGATTTCCGTGTCCGCGCAATCATCGGCGATCTCGAGGTCGGCTACGAGATCAACGAGGATTGGGGCCTGAGCTTCCGCGGCTCGATCGACGACAACAAGCGCGATGGCTTCTCGCTCGAGCCCGAGATCCTGTCGCCGATCTCCTTTCCGGGCGCTCTGCTTGGCCTACCGATCGATGTGGTCGCGGGTGAGACGGTCCTGCGCCAGCTCGAGGATCGCGATCAGGGCATCCGCCGCTTCTTCGGGCGGACCGACCTGAACGGGACGTTCCGGATCGGCCCGGTCTCGCATGATCTTCTGCTCTCGGTCGATGCGCAGCGGACCAGGTCGGATTCCAAGATCGCGCAATCGGGCGTGATCGACGCGGTCTCGATCTTCGAGCCGGGCACGCCGACACCGCTGGACGCGAGCGATCTCGGTCCGCCCCTGATCACGGATACGGTGGTCGAGACGGTCAGCTTCACCTTCTTCGACAAGATAAGCTGGGGCGAGCGGCTCCACATCCTCGGCGGCGGCCGGGTCGACATCCTCGACCAGACGACCGAGAGCAGTTCCGCCGGCGTGATCGATATCAGCACCACCGAGTTTTCGCCCCGGGTCGGTCTGGTGGTGAGACCGATCGACAACCTCCCGGTTTCGGCCTTCTTCAGCTATGGCCAGTCGTTCGAGCCGAATACCGAGTTCTCGATCACCGGCGCCCCGATCGAGCCGCAGATCGGGCGCACCTTCGAGGGCGGGGTCCGTGTCGACTTCCTCGACGGGGATCTGGGGCTGACGGTGACCGCGTTCGACATCGCGCTCGAGAATGTTCCGGTCACCACCGATGCCACGTTCTTCGTCGGCTCCGAGCAGGAAAGCCGGGGGGTCGAGGTCGCCTTGCAGGGTGCGGTGACCCCCAATTTCAACATCGTCGCGAACTACACCTATGTCGATTCAGAGCTCTCGAGCGTCGATCCGGGCGGTCTCGAACCCGCGCTTGGCGAGCCGCTGGCGGGCGTCCCGGAACATGCGTTCAGCGTGCTCGGCAGTTACAGTTTCGATCAGGGGACGCTCGACGGGCTGACGCTGACCGCGGGGCTCCGTTACCGGGGCGGCAGGCTGGCGACGAACAGTTTCGACGTTCCGATCCTCGGGATCCTAGATGCGATCGAGTTCGACAGCTTCGTCGATATCGACATCGGCGCAAGCTACGTGCTGACCGAGGATGTCGAGCTCGAGGTCGGCATCAGCAACCTGCTCGATCAGGAGATCCTGCGCGGCAACACCGGCAATATCGCGATCCCCGAGCCCGGGATCGAAGGCTTCGCCGCCCTGACCGTGCGGTTCTGACCGGTTATTCGGCGGCGCCCCTGGCGCCTGGGATCACGCCGTCTTGGCCGCCCCTGCCGGTTCAGCACGCTCGATATGCGTCTGGGTGACCAGCACGCCGGCATCGTCCTCATCCCGGTCGGTGACCAGCATCCGGCCGGGGGTGTGGGTGATGCAGATCGGCGGTCTGGCGGCGCGCAGCACGTTCTGCGGGGTCACCCCGCAAGCCCAGAAGACAGGGACATCGCGAGGCGCAATGACCGTAGGCTCCCCCCAATCCGGACGCTCGAGATCGGCAATCCCGATAGCGGCCGGATCGCCCGTGTGGATCGGCGCGCCATGGGCATGGCCATAGGCCGAGGTGATCCTTTGGGCGAGCTCCACCTGCGCCTCGGGGATCGCGCGCATCGACACCACCATCGTGCCCTGGAAGGGGCCGACCGCCTCCAGCGCGATATCGGTCGCATACATCGGCACCGTGGTGTTC
Source organism: Pseudomonadota bacterium (assembly GCA_039180675.1). Taxonomy (GTDB): domain Bacteria; phylum Pseudomonadota; class Alphaproteobacteria; order Rhodobacterales; family Rhodobacteraceae; genus Thermohalobaculum. The sequence goes on from JBCDDC010000017.1 coordinate 48,469, forward strand.
GCCTCGATATGTTTCTGCCGGATCCCGGCGGCGGCGAGCGCACGCTCGAAGGTAAACGAACAGCCGAGCGCGAAGGCCACCATATCGTCGCGCCACAGATCGCCGATCTCGTGGACCGTGTCGGTGAGCACGCCGTCCCGGTAGACATTGTAGCTCGGCACATCGGTGCGGATGTCGATATCGCCCAGCGCGGGCATCATCGGATCGCCCCGGCGCGACAGGCCGACCAGTGGGCAGGGCCGGGCGTTGCGGCGGCAGAACTCGAGGAAATCATCGGCATACCCATCGCCCAGAATGGCGAGGTTGGCCTGCAGCCGGCCGGGGGCGAATCCCGCCGTATGGCCACGATAGCGCCCGGCGCGAATATGGCCGCGCACCATATCGACGGGCTGTTTCCGGAGTGTTTCGTAATCGGCCGAGGTCATCATTCCTGTCCTTTTTCCACCACTTCAACATGCCCCCGCCGCCCCAGCGACGCAAGCGACCGGGGTCTTCCCGGTCGATCGGAAACCAGATCGAAGCGGTGGTGCCCGCAATTTCGGGTCATTAGGCCGCCCCGCATCGACCTCCGCAGCCCACTTTAACACTTGGCCTGCGCAAACCTCTGTGGCTATCGTTTCCGGGAAGAGGCCGAAAAGGCGCTCAAACAGGGAGAATCGAGAATGAAGAACGCACTCTGCGCAGCATTGGCGGCGGCCCTCTTGGCCAGCACAGCCCATGCCGATGTGGAAGAGAAGGAATTCCTGGTCGTCGGCACCTGGGGCAATCTCTTCAACTGGAAAGAACATGAAAGCCGGATGTGGAACAACGTCCTGCCCGAGGCTTCGGGCGGCAAGCTCACCGCGAACGCCAAGCCCTATACCGAGCTTGGCCTCTCCGGCTACGAGGTCGTCAAACAGCTCGAACTCGGCGCCTATGACGCCGTTCACGCCCTGACGACCTATACGAGCCAGGACAGCCCGCCGCTGGAGGGGATCGATCTGGCCGGGGTCTTCCAGGACTTCGCGACCTATCGCAAGGCGCTCAAGGCCTATGAGCCGGTCATCCGCCGTGAGCTGCGCGACAAGTACAATGCCGAGCTGATCATGCTCTACACCTTCCCGTCGCAGCAGCTCTTCTGCAAGCTGGACGGCGGCAAGAGCGGGCATCTGGCAAGCCTGAAGGGCACCAAGATCCGGACCTATTCGACCTCGCTGGCCGATTTCATCGAGGGGCTCGGCGCCTCGTCGGTGACGATCGCGTTCTCCGAGGCGGTTCCGGCGCTGGAAAAGGGCGTGGCGACCTGTGGCACGACCGGCACCGCGCCCGCCTACAACGCGAAATGGTACCAGGTGACCACCCATAACGTGCGGGTCAAGCTGGGCTATGCCGCGACCTTCATGGCCTTCAACGGCGAAGCCTGGGATGAGCTGTCGGAAGAGACCCGCGCGCTGATCCGCGAGAATGCAGCCAAGGTCGAGAACGACATCTGGGAGTCGATCGAGGCAACCGATGCCATGGCGGCCACCTGCAACACCACCGGCCCGTGCGACTGGGGCGAGACCGGCGGCCTCGTGCCCATCGAGATGAACGATGAGGACAACGCGATCATCAAGGATGTGGTCGAGAACACCGTTCTCAAGCGTTTCGCCGAGCGTTGCGGTAAAGCCTGCGCCGAGGAGTGGAACGCGACCATGGGCCAGATCGCGGGCGTCCAGGCGCCCCTGCCCGAGTAACCGAACCGGCGCCGCGCCCTGCCCGGGCGCGGCCTCCTCGCGCCCGTGGATCTTCTCGACCGGATATACAAGGCCCTCGAGCGCGTCTCGCTATGGGCCGTCTGGGCAGGTGGCCTCGCGCTCCTGCTTGCGGCGATCATGATCGTGATCGAGGTCGTGGGCCGCAAGATCGGCGGGACCACGGTTCTGGGCCTGACGATCCCCGCGTTCCGCGTGCCGGGGTCGGATGAGTACTCCGGCTATGTCTTCGCCGGGGCGACGGTCTGGGCCTATGCCTATTGCCTGATCCACCGCAGCCATATCCGGATTGACGCGCTCTACAACCTGTTCCCGCAACGGGTGCGCGCGGTGCTCGACGTGATCGGGCTGGCGCTGCTCGGCGTCTATGTCCTCTATCTCACCGAGCGGGCCTGGATTGTCTTCATCGGAACGCTGGAGAAGGGATCGAAGGCGGCAACGCCCCAGCAGACCCCGCTCTGGCTGCCGCAGGGGATCTGGGTCTCGGGGCTGACCTTCTTTGCCATCGTGACGCTCTTTCTGTTTCTCTACACCACCCTCTACCTCATCCGCGGGCGCAGCGACCGGGTGCAGCAGCTCGCGGGAACCATGTCCGTGGATGAAGAGGTCGCGGAGGAAACCCGCGGCATGAGCGAGATCGACAAATGAAGAGCATCGTCGCCCTCTTCAAGGCCGGCTCGCCCTGGTCGATCATCATCGCGCTGCTCGTCCTCGTGCTCGCCGCCGTGCCCGTGGCGGCAGTGCTCGGGCTCCTCTCCATCGGGCTCGATCAGGTCTACATGCGCGGGCGCCTGATCCGCGCGATGGGAGAGAACACCTGGGAGCAGCAGAAGAATTTCCTGCTCATCGCCATCCCGATGTTCATCCTGATGGGAGAGATCATCCTGCGCGCCGGGATCGCGCGGCGGATGTACGAGGCGGTGGCGGGCTGGCTGAGCTGGCTGCCCGGCGGCCTGATGCACGCCAACATCGCCTCCTGCGCGATCTTTGCCGCCACATCGGGCTCGTCGGTTGCGACCGCCGCGACCATCGGCACCGTCGCCTACCCCGAGATCGAGAGCCGCAAGTATAATGAGGGGCTGTTCCTCGGCTCGATCGCTGCGGGCGGGACGCTCGGCATCCTGATCCCGCCGTCGATCAACCTGATCCTCTATGGCTTCATCACCGACACCTCGGTGCCGGAGTTGTTCCTCGCGGGCTTCATCCCGGGCCTGCTGCTCTCCACGCTGTTCCTGGTGATCATCCTGATCGCCTGCCTGATCCGGCCCGAATGGGGCGGTGAGCAGCCCAAGGTCACCTGGGGCGACCGCATCAGGAGCCTGCCGGACCTGATCCCACCCCTGCTGCTCATCATCGGCGTGATGGGCTCGATCTACGGCGGCATCGCGACACCGACCGAGGCGGCGGCCGTTGGCGTGCTCTTCTCCCTGATCCTGGCGATGTGGACCCGCACCCTCTCGGCCACGATGCTCAAGGGCGCGTTCGAGAGCACGATGCGCATCAGCGCGATGATCATGTTCATCATCCTCGCCGCCGTCTTCCTCAATTTCGTGCTCGGCTTTCTGGGGGTCACCCAGGCGCTGATCGCGTTTATCGGAGAGCTCGGCTGGACCCCGCTTGAGACCATGATCGCGCTGGTCGTCTTCTACCTGATCCTCGGCATGTTCATGGAGACGCTGAGCATGATGCTGACCACCGTGCCGGTGGTCTTCCCTCTGGTCGTCGGCATGGGGTTCGACCCGGTCTGGTTCGGCATTCTGGTGATCGTGCTGATGGAGGCCGCGCTGATCACGCCGCCGATTGGCGTGAACCTCTATGTCGTCCAGGGCATCCGCTCCCGCGGTGGACCGTTCGGCGATGTCGCCTGGGGCGCCCTGCCCTTTGTGCTCATGATGATCGCGATGGCGGCGCTCCTGATCGCCTTCCCCCAGATCGCGATCTGGCTGCCGCAACAGGTCTACTGACCGGCCCTACTCCTGCGGCAGGTCCAACCCGTGCGCCCGGTGCCAGGCATCGACGTCAAAGGCGACGTGATCGCCGAACGAATGCACCTCAACCTCATCGGGCAGCGTGTCGGGTGTGTAGGAGACCTCTGACACCTCCAAGTGATGGACACGCGGCTGGTCCGCGAGCCACCAGGTGACCGGCAAGAGCGTGCTTTGCCGCTGGACCACGTTCCAAGTGTAGTAGTGATGCGGCACCACGATCTTGGGCGCCACCCGCTCGATGACGTCGGCCACCCGGCGGTTGCCCATCACATGCTGGCTGTCATCCACCGGCATCAGCAGAATGTCGATGCGGCCGAGCCGGGCCCAGATCTCCTCCGGCGGGTTCGGGCGGTTGTCGCCCCAGTGCAGGATGCGCAGGCCGCCGGTCTCGACGACGATCAGGCAGTTGTCCCACGAGCGCGCATTATCGGGCGGGTCGAGCTTCTGCCCGCCGAAATACGAGTTGATCTTGCGGAAGTCATAGGTCGCATCGCTCGGATCGATGGCGTGCTTGTCGGCCACGCCCTCGATGCGGAGATCGGCGAATTCATAGGTTCCGATCAGCCGGTCGAGCAGCACGCTCGCATCCAGCCGGTGCAGGGCGTCATGGTCGAAATGGGCATGTGTGGAGACGCCGATATCGACCGCCGTCTCGGGGAAATCGTGAAAGTACCAGTCCCACTTGCCGGTCGGCAGGTTGCGCCACGGGTCGATCATGACCGTGAGACCGGAAGGTGCGGTGATCCGGAACGCCGAGGAGCCGAAGAACGCCAGCTTCACCGGGCCCTCCGCCTGAGCCTCGCCTTGGAACGCGATCATCCGGTTCTGGTTCGATACCTGCCGCCAGGCGCTGGCGCCTGTGTCGATTGTCATGGCTCGCTCCCCTTCTTGACCGCCGGGACATGCGCGGCCATCCTTTTCCCACGTCCATCAAAGGTCAAGGAGCGCGCCATGCCCCGCGTCCGCACCGTCCCCGCAAGCGAAGTCACGGGTGCTGCCCGCGATGTCTATGACCGCGCGGGCACCTACGGGTCGTTCTCATCGCTCGTCGGCGTCATGGCCAACCGCCCGCCGGTGCTGGAGCACACCTTCGGGCTGCTCCTGGATCTGAAGGCCGAGGGCGTGCTGCCCCAGCGCTATCTGGAACTGGGCCTCGTCACGGTCTCCAAGCTCAACGAATGCACCTTCTGCGTCTCCAACCACACGCCCCGGCTGAACGCGGCGGGGATCAGCCAGACGGCAGCGGAGAACATCCTCGATTACGAGGCCATCGAGGAATTCGACGCGGTCGACCGGCTGGTGATCGAGTACGCAATCGCGGTCACGCAGGATTTCCACCGGGTCCGGGATTCGATGTTCGACCGCCTGCGGGCTCATTTCGACGACGCCCAGATCGTGGAGCTGACCTGGCGCATCGCGCTCTGCGGCGCATTCAACAGGTTCAACGATGTCCTGCAGACGGAGATCGACGAGGACGTGACGGTCCTTGCCCAAACGGCCTCCTGAAGGGCCACTGCGGAAAGACGGTTGTGAGCGTCTGAGCTTGCCTAAATCGCGCCGCTCGCGCGCAGGATCGATGCGCTGAGCCAGATGATCATGCCACCTGCCACAAGCTGCAGACAGGGCGCCGCGATGGCGGCGATCCCCGAGCCCGTGGCCTGAAGCTGCGCCGCCGCGCGCAGGGTGACGCTGGAGACGGCAACGAGGCTCACCAGAGCGCCGGTCCCGAACCCCATCGCGGCAACCGCCGCGGCCCCGGCCAGCAGCAGATCGAGCTGCCAGGCGATGACCAACAGGATCACCGCGCCCGTGCAGGGCCTGATCGCGACGCTGAGGACGAGGGCCGCCGCCTCCCGGAATGAGCGGAGATGCGCGACATCTGCGGGGTTAATACTGTGCCCCGGACAGCCGCAGCCCGCATGGCTGTGCTGATGCTCCGGCGCTGGCTGCGCAAAGGCGTGACGGGACAGGCTGCTCGCCCCGCGCCAGACGAGGACCGCACCGATTGCGCCGATCGCCAGATAGCTGATCGGCGCCAGCACGTCTTCGGTGAGCGATGTCAGCCGCTGGGCCGAGACCTCCAGAAGCCAAAGCCCGCCATAGACGAGGACGATCGCCCAGAGTGCCTGAGCAAGGCTCGCCGCCATGCCGATCGCCACGAGACGATGGGACGAGACATGCGAGCCCAGTCCCACGCCACCGATCAGATACTTGCCATGCCCGGGGCCGACGGCATGGACGAACCCGTAGGCCGCAGCGGCGGTCATCAGGGCGATCAGGGCACCAGGCTCCGCCGCCCGCACCGCGTGGACAGCGCGCGCGATATCGTTCTGGAAGGCGCGCTGCTGTTCGATCGCCCAGGCGGCCAGCGCCGGGAACCAGGCTTGCGCGAGGACCACGAAGCCTATGATCAGCAGGACGATGGCGATGGGCAGGCCTATTCGCATTTGAGAACAATCCTGTCTGCGAAGAGAGCACCCACATCCGGCGCATCCGGCGTCTCCTCCCGACCCAGGGCGAACAGCGTGACCTGGAGCGCCTCAAGCTCAGCGTTGGGATCGAACGGGATCACCTCGGCCGAGCAGGACTGCCCCGTGTTCGCGCCATGGACCTCGGGCTCCTCGGTCACCGAGAACGCGTAGAAATAGGTCTCCTCATAGAAGCCGACCTCCGCCGTCTGATCGGTCATCGAGATCGGCGCCTCCAGATCCCGCTGGAAGCGCATGACCAGACTTCCATCGACAAGCTCGACATCCATCGATGTCGGGCGCAACATCGCGATCTTCTCATCCGCGATGCTGAGATGCGCGGAGCCGTTGAAGGCCTCCGGCCAGTCCGTCATGTGCTCGCTGACGCGCTGGCGATCCTCTGGCGCCAGTTTGCCGCCCGCATCCGGCACGATCTCGAGGCTGCTGAGCGCGTAGAGCGTCTCGAACAGATCGTACCGCCAGATGACCTTTAGCGCCGTGAGCGCCTGCTGATCATCCAGGACGAAACTGACCCCGCCCTTGACGAAGACATGAGGGTGCGCGTCCGCCATCCGGACACCGCCAACCGAGGCCAGCGCGGCCGCAAGGAACGCGCCGGAGAAAATGCGTGCAAAACGCCCCATCATGATCCCGCCGCGGCCAGCGAGGGCGCATCCGCCTTGAACGGGCGGAGGTTCGGCAAGAAGCTGGTCATCATATTCGCGGCTCCCTTTCGGCCAGGGCCACTCACGATCATCACGATCCTCGTCTGCGAGACACCATCCGGCCAGCCATCCAGGATCCGGATCGGGCTCGCGATGTGTCCGACAACGTGGAGAACACGGGGGTCATATGGGTGTCCCTCGATCTCCACCAACCCCTTCATCCGTAACAGATCCGGGCCGAATGTCGACTGCAGCGCACGCACCGCACCGTCGAGTGCGGCGGGATCAACAGGCTCAATCGCTGAGAAACAGAAGGCAGAGGCGGTCTCTCCGTGATTGTTGACGTCATCGTGATGGTGATGGTCATGATGATGATGCCCGTGATGGTGACCAGAATGGTCGTCCGACCGGTCCTCAAAGCGCAGCCACTCGGCCGCGTCCGGGGGCTTGCCCGCAGGGTCGAACGCGGCCAGCGAGAACATGGTCTTGGCATCGGCCTCGTCAGCGTCGATCAGTTCCGCATTCGGATTTTGCCGCCGAAGCGCGTCGCGCAGGTCGCTCAGCTCCCGCGCCGAGGCGGGATCGCGGGCCAAATCGCTTTTCGTCACCAGGATCAGATCGGCGACGGCAACCTGCCTCTGCGCTTCCGGGAATCGGGCGATCGCATCCGCACCGTTGACCGTGTCGACCAGCGTGACAATGCCGTTGAGCGTGAACCGGCTCAGCATGAAATCATTGGTCATGAAGGTCTGGATCAGGGGCACGGGGTCCGCCAGCCCGGTCGTCTCGATCACCACACGATCAAAGTTCGGGCCCTTGCCACTCTCGGCTTCTTCGAGAAGGCGCAGGAGCGTCAGGCGCACATCGCCCGAGACGGTGCAGCAGAGACACCCGACCGACATCGCGAAGGCCCGCTCATCGGCCTGGGCGATCAGCCCGCCATCGACCCCAGCCTCACCGAACTCGTTGACGATCACAGCCGTCTCGCCGAAGCCCGGCTCCGAGATCAGCCGGTTGAGCAGCGTCGTCTTCCCGGCGCCGAGGAACCCGGTCAGGATGGTGACTGGAATACGCCTCACGGCTCGGTCACCTTTGCGGCGAACGGATGATGCTCCCCCCAGATCCGCGCGGCGTCCCTGGCAATCAGGCGCATCTCGATGCGGTCAAGCTCCTCCAGCGCGTGCTGGATATCCGGGGCGGTCGCCCGAGCGCGGGCAAAGGCGTTCAAGACCGATCGCGGGCGCCAGGGCAGGATCGCGGAGGCCAGCCAGCCGCGCAGTTCGGGTGGCAGCCGGTCGAATTCCCGCATCGGGTCTTCCTTGCGGCGCCGGGATTTGAGGCTTGTCCTCGCCTGTCCACCGCGCATCAGAACTCATCCTCCAGATCGAAGATCGGGTCGAGCACCAGGAGAAGCCGCGTCTCCCCGGTCCCCTCGATCGGGGGAGAGCGGTGGAGAAGCCCCGATTTGTGGGCATCGGGCCAGAGCGTGCCCTTAAGCAGGATCGGGGCGCCGGTCGGCACCGTGAAGACCCGCGTCGGGTCGCCCCCGTCGGTCGAGATGCCATACTGCGTGCCGGTGCCGCGATAGGTGCAGATCAGCCGCGCACGAACCGTGTCGATGTGGAATTTGCGGCAGAGGTTCGAGCGGATGACATCGAGACGCAGCCGGAGATACGGCGAGGGCACAATCTCGGAGAAGCGCTCCGAGAGCATCGCGATATCATCGACCAGCCGGGCTTGGGCAGGGCAGATCGGCGTGCCCGCGTCACCGCAGGCACGTTCCGCAGCCACCCTCACCTGCCCGGCCTCAAGGATCTGCCTGATCGAGGGCAGATGATCGCCAGGAAGACCGTCGATCCAGGCCTGATCCTCCGGCGGACGGCTGCGCCGCCAGATCGTGGCGGCACACCCGGAATGCGTGATCGCCGCAAGCCCGTCCGGCCTGTCGCAGACACCGACGCCGATCGCAGCGTCGCTCACAATCTCCCGGACAAGGCTCATGCTGCCGCCTCCATCAGACTGCGAGCGCCCTCGCGATGGTCCTCGCGTTGTGGCGCATCATGTCTAGATAGGTGGCGGCCGGACCATCCGGTCCGGACAGCGCGTCCGAATAAAGCGTGCCGCCGATGGTGGCTCCGGTCTCGTTCGCGATCTGCTGAAGAAGCCGGTTGTCGGTGATCGTCTCGACGAAGACCGCCGAGATCCCCTCTTCGCGGATCTGCTCGATCAACTCCGCCACATCGGCCGCGGAGGCTTCGCTTTCGGTGCTGAGGCCGATCGGCGCCTTGAAGTCCACGCCATAGCTTTCGGTGAAGTAGCCAAAGGCGTCGTGGGAGGTAACAACCGTCCGCTTCCCGTCCGGCAGCGCCGCCATCATGCTGCTGATCTCCGCATCGAGTGCCTCGATCTCGGCCACATAGGCCGCGCGGTTCGCCTGGAAGACAGCCGCATGCGCGGGATCTGCCGCTGCGAGGGCGGCGGTGATGTTGTCGACATAGGTGACCGCGTTCTTGAGACTTTGCCAGGCGTGCGGGTCGAACGCGCCATGGTCGTGGCCGTGCCCATGCCCATGCTCGGCATGCTCCTCGTCATGCTCGCCTTCAGCATGCTCGTCATGGTCGTCGTGACCATGTTCGCCTTCCGCATGCTCCTCATCGTGGTGGTCGTGACCGTGCTCGCCCTCGGCATGCTCCTCATCGTGGTGGTCGTCATGCTTGCCTTCCGCATGCTCGCCATGGCCCTCGTCGCCATGATCATCGGCAAAGGCGATCGGCTTGATCCCGCTGGTCGCAACAACCAGCGTTCCGTCGAAATCCGCGGCTTCCGCCAGCCGGTCGAGCCAGCCTTCGAACTCCAGTCCGTTGACGATCAGCACCTCGGCATCGCTGACCGCGCGGGCATCAGCCGGTGTCGGCTGATAGACGTGGGCATCGCCGTCGGGGCCCACCAGGGTCGTCAACGCCACATGCTCACCGCCGATGCGCTTCACGATGTCGCCGAGGATCGAGAAGGTGGCGACCACACGCGTGGTCTCCCCCGCCTGTGCCGTCACTGGGGCGGCGAGCGACAGCGCAAAGGCAGCGGCCGCGGATTTGAGAAGAGTTCTGCGAATAGTCATGGACTTACCTCGAGATACCAGGGAGAGGGTTTGGCAGGGCCCGCGCGACGATGCCGCCGACCGGCCCGAAAACCAGAGAGAATGCATAGCCGATGCCCGCAACCAGGATGATCGCCGGCCCGGATGGCAGGCTGTAGTGGTAGGAGAGCAGAAGGCCGCTCAGGCTGGAGAGCATGGCAATGACAACCGACACGACAACAAGCCCGCCGACACCGACAGACCAGAAACGCGCCGCCGCGCCGGGCAAGATCATGATCCCGACCGCCATGAGAGTTCCGAGCGCATGGAATCCGCCCACCAGATTGAGCACGACCAGGGTCAGAAAAGTAAAGTGAGTTAACGCGCTCAACCCACTGACAGATCTGAGGAATTGTGGATCAGCGCATTCCAGGACTAGGGGCCGGAACAAGGCCGCGAGGATCAGGACCGATATGCTCCCGATGGAGCAGAGAAGGATCAGCGCCGCATCATCCAGCGCCAGCACCGTGCCGAAGAGGACATGCATCAGGTCCACATTGCTGCCGCGCGTTGAGACGATCAGCACGCCGAGCGCAAGCGAGATCAGGTAGAAGGCGGCAAGGCTCGCATCCTCCCGCAACGCCGTGGCACGGGCGACGAAGCCTGAGGCGAGCGCCACGGCCATCCCGGCGATAAGCCCGCCGATGGTCATCGCGCCCAGCGACAGCCCGGCCCACAGATAACCAACGGCAGCCCCCGGCAGGATCGCATGCGCCATCGCATCGCCGGTCAGGCTCATCCGCCGCAGGATCAGGAACACCCCTACCGGCGTCGCGCCGATGGAGATCGCGATGCACCCCAGAAGCGCGCGGCGCATAAAGCCGAAATCGGCGAAGGGCTGGATCACCGCCTCGTAGATCATGCCGCACCCCGGCCGCAGGTATGGGGTACGGTCGCGCATGCCTCGCACATCTGACGGGCGCGGAAATTATTCTCCGCCGTCAGGACATCCTGCGTGCGGCCATGGGCGATCAGCTCGCGCGCGAGCATCAGCGTTTCGGGGAAATACGCCCGCACCGTTTCGGCGTCATGCAGGACCGCGAGCACCGTGCGCCCCTCATCATGCCAGCGCCGGATCAGATCGATCAGATCGGCTGTGGTCCGTCCGTCAATCGCCGTGAAGGGTTCGTCCAGCAGCACGAGCCGCGCATCCTGAAGCAGCAGCCGTGCAAACAGCGCGCGCTGCATCTGACCGCCCGAGAGGGAGCCAATCGGGCGCGCCTCGAGCCCTGTCAGCCCCACCGCTGAGATAGCCTCCGCAATGCGCGCACGCTGGGCACGCCCGACCCGGCCAAACGGGCCGATATCGCGCCAGAGGCCCATGGCGACCAGATCGACCAGCGACAGCGGGAAGGAGCGGTCGATATCCGACTGCTGAGGAAGATAGGCGATATCCTCCTGCGCCGGTCGGCCGAGGGCGACCTGCCCCTCAAGCGGTGCAAGCGTGCCGATCACCCCTTTCAGCAGGGTCGATTTCCCCGCGCCGTTCGGGCCGACGATCGCCGTCAGGCTCCCCTCGGCGATCTCCGTCTGCAAGCTCTGCACCGCGGGGAGCCGATCATAGCCGAGGGTGAGGTTCTGAAACGCGACGGCCGGGGTCATAGCGCACCCGGCGTAGACGTCGCCCAGAAGAACGCGGTCCAGAGCAGCAGGACGATGAAAGCCGCACCCAAAAGGCGCGGCCCCGCCCCCATCAAAAGCAGGCGGAGAATTGGTGAGCGTTCCTTCACGCCGGCATCCTCCCCGCGCCGCAGGATGCGCAAACACCGTGAACCTCGATCACGTGGCGGGTGGGTTCGAAACCGGATTTTCCGATGACGACGGACAGGTCTTCCACCAGATCGGGTGCGATGCTTTCCTCGACGGCACCGCAATCGTCACAGATAGACATGATAGAGGTGTGGTGCCGCCGATTTCTACCCTTGCACGCCATGAAGGCATTCAGCGATTCAACGCGTCGTACCAAACCTTTATCCATCAAAGCTGCCAGCGCTCGGTAGATGGTCGGGGGCGCGATCTTGGGGTTTGTGTCCTGCAGTTCTCCGAGCACGTCATAAGCTGAAACGGGCCTGCGATGACGGCGCAGGATCGCGAGCACGCTGTCCGTGGTCTTGCTTCTTTCCCGGCTCACTAGCAGCCCTCCGTGCCGATGCTGGCAGGGTATAATCAATGTTATATTGTAACGCAATTGGCATTGTGAAGGGGGAGATGGGCACCCTCTCAGGCCCGTCACGCCCATCATGCCGGGTCCGAACGCGCTCGTCAGATGGAACGTCAGGGCTTGCCTGCAAATGCGACTTACCGGCGCGCCACTGGCATCGCGAAGGGCCGTTCAGTGCCCGGGCATATCGGCGTCGGCCTCGATCGCGCCGCGGTCATGCGCCTCGGACCAGGCGACGAGCGCTGGCGAAGGTCCCGCCATGCGCCCTCGCTGCCTGAGCGCGATGCGCCGTGCCGCGCGGGCGGTCCGCCCATCGGCGGTCTCGTCGGGTTCGGGCGGGGCACCAGCGTCGAGCGCCGACCAGACCCGCGCCTTGGTCTCGACGATCCCGGGCGCGCCCCAATCGCCGAGAAGGTCCTGGAATGCCGCGAAAAGCGCGGGCTCGAAATCGCGATCCTCGCCGAGCGGCCCCATGACTGGGCTGCCGGGATGGAGGCTCATTCCTGGCATCCACCCGTCGGGCACGGGCGTATTCGCCGAATGGCTCCGCCCCGCCGCCATCAGCTTCGGCAGCACATGCGTATGCGGCCCGGGCGGAGACGTGCCACCGGTATCGGGGCCACCGATCTTCTGGAAGACCTCGCACCGCCCGATCGCCGAGAGCGCGACGCGGTGCGGATGCGCGGACAGGATCGCCCCCATGGCCGGGTTCCCCGGCTCGCTCAGGGCGCGCCCGCACGCCGCGCGCAGGGTGGCGACAAGCTCAGGGTCCTCGGTGCGCACGCAGAAGTCGAGATTGCGCTGGCCGAGCCCCATGTCAAAGAGGATCGCACCGCGATCGGCGGGCCGGATCGCCACCTCGTCGGGCCCAAGCTCGGTCAGCACCTTGCGCCCTTCCCGCTCCGCCTCGCCCTCCGGCAGGCAGAGCGCCACGCCCTGCTGCCAGCGCTGCGGGTTCTTCGAGAGCGCCTCCCAGGCGACCGGCTTCACGCCCTCTGTCCGCTCGATCCGGATCGCCCCGCGCGCCGTTGCGCGTTCCAGCGGGTGGCCGACCTCGGCCGCTTCGCCTGCGTCCTGATGGAACTCCGCGATGGCGCCGAAGGAACCGACGTTCCAGCCAGCCTGCCAGTCGGTGAGATGGCGCTCCAGTACCTCGGCCAGATCAGCCATGTCGGCCTCCCTTCTTTTCGTTCATCCAATCCTGCACGCCGCGGCTGACCGCGTCCAGCACGGCGCGGCCGATCGCCTCTCCGATCGCGGTGTGCTTGCCCGCATGGGCCGCAGGGGTCCCGGTGAGCGGAGCCGCGACGGCGATACAATCGGTCCCCGTCCCGGTCGCGGGCAGCCCGGCGAGTTCCGGTCCATGGGTCATCACAGCCGCGGTCCGCGCCTCCGCCGCGATGTTGATCGCCTCGAGAAGCGCGCCATCGCTGAGGGCCTGCGTCGCGGCAATGGCGATGTTGATCGTGCCAACGAAGGCCGGGCGGGCCTGCCGCGATCCGACCCGCTCGGCATTCGAGAGGCCGACCGTCGCGACCGCCTCGGCCACGGCATCCTCGACCTCCACCCGTGCACGGGTAAAGCGCGCAACGCTGCGCGAGGTCAGAAACCCGATCGCCTCCGCATGGCCAGCCCCGTCTAGTTCCCGGCCAAACCAGGCACCGGCATCCAGATCGACGGGCAGATCGGCATTGCGCACCTCGCGCCAGACGATCCGCCGCGCCGTTGTGAGGCCCGGCCGGTTGAGCGCCCAGCTCGCCACCCGGTGCGGCGCGCCGAGATCGGCGACCAGCCATGGGGGATCGAGCGTGGTCTTCATCGCTCAGCACCCTCTGCTAGGCGCGCCAACGGCTGCACCACCAACCCGCCACTGGCCTCGGCAATATGCGCGGCGATCCCGTAGACCGAGGCGAGGCGCTGCGGTGTCAGCACCGCCTCCGGCGCGCCATCCGCAATGATCCGCCCCTGGTCGAGCAGCACCAGCCGGGTGCACCAGCGCGCCGCAAGCCCGAGGTCGTGGAGTGCGGTGACAACCGCGCCGCCCTCGCCTGCATGGGCGGCGAAGACCTCCATGGCGGCGATCTGATGCGCAGGGTCGAGCCCCGCCACGGGCTCGTCGGCCAGGATGATCGGCGCGTCCTGCGCCAGCGCCCGGGCGAGCAGCACGCGCGCCTGCTCTCCGCCCGAAAGCCGCGTCGCATCGCGGGTGGAGAAGTCGGTGACATCGGCCTCTGCCATCGCGCGGTCGATGGCAGCCTGATCTTCGGGGCCGAGCGGCGCGCCCGGGCGGCGATGCGGCGTGCGGCCGAGCGCCACGATCTCTTCCACCGTCATACCCCAGGCGATCTCGCGCGCCTGCGGCAGCCAGGCGGCTGCCAGCGCCCGCTCGCGCCGGGGCATCGCCGCGAGGCTCGAACTTCCCTCAGCAGGCACGAGACCAAGGGCTGCCCGCATCAGCGTCGACTTGCCCGCCCCGTTCGGCCCGATCAGCCCGGCGCATTCACCGGGCGCAACCGTGAGACTGATGCCGTCGAGCACCGGCCGGCCGCCAAGCTCCACCGACAGGTCCTCGAGCGTAAGAGCGGTCATGACAGACCCCGCCGGCGGCTCAAGATAAGCCAGAGGAAGAAAGGCGCGCCGACCACCGCGGTCAGCACCCCCAGCTTCAATTCCTGCCCCGGCGTGATGAGACGCACGGCGATATCTGCAGTCAGCAGCATGGCAGCCCCGCCAAGCGCGGAAGCGAGCAAAAGGCGCGAGGGGCGGCCGCCCACGAGCGGGCGCAAGAGATGCGGCACAACCAGCCCGACGAAACCGATCGCCCCCGCGACCGCCGTCGCCGCCCCGACCGACGCCGCGGTGCCGAGAACAACCGCGAGCCGCAGCCAGCCGAGCCGTACGCCCAGCGAGGCCGCTGCCTCCTCACCGAGGGTCAGCGCGTCAAGCCCGCGGCCGAGACCCGCCAGCAGAAGCCAGCCGAGCGCCATGAACGGGACCGCGAGCCAGACATGGAGCATCGACCGGTCGGTCAGCGCGCCAAGGAGCCAGAACACGATCTCAAGCGCGGCGAACGGGTTCGGCGAGAGGTTCAGCGCAAGCGAAGTCAGCGCCCCGGCAAGCGCGCTCAGCGCCACACCCGCGAGGATCAGGGTCAGCGTATCGGCCCCGCGCCCGGCGAGACCCAAGAGGAGCAGCACCGCGACGACCGCTCCGCCAAGGGCCGCCAGCGGCAGGGCCAGCGGAAAGGCCGCCGCAAGCCCCGTATAGATCGCCAGCACCGCGCCGAGCGCCGCCGAGGCCGAGACACCGATCAGCCCAGGCTCGGCCAGCGGGTTGCGCAGATAGCCCTGCAATGCCGCGCCGGAGAGCCCGAGGCTCGCCCCGATCGTCAGGCCGAGGATCGCGCGGGGCAGCCGGATCTCCTGCATCACCAGCACCCGCGCCTCCGCCGAGCCGCCAAAACCGAGGAGCGCGGCGACGCTCTCGCCAAACCCGATGGCCGCGGGGCCGATCAGAAGCGAGGCGCAGAAGAGCAAAGCCACGAGCAACACCAGCCCTGCGATGAGCCGGGCATAGCTCATCTCAGCGCCGGTCCAGCACAGCGTCGCGCGCCGCCGCAAGACGCCGGATCGCGGCCAGCACATGCGGCGTGCCGCAGACCCAATCCCGGTCCGCGACCGGCGCGGTCCCGGCCTTGGACCGGAGCGCGTCGAGCGCAGGGTGGGACAGAACCTCTTGCGCCAGCGCCGGGGTCTCAAACCGCCGCCCGGTGATGATCAGATCGGGCTCCTCGGTCACCAGCGTCTCGAGCGGGAGCCTGCCACCGCCCTCGATCCCAAGCGCCGCGCCCAGATTGTCGAGCCCTGCGGCCCCGATCACCGCATCCGCCAGCGTACCCCCTCCGCTCGTGTAGCTGTTGGCGTAATAGGTGGCAGCTTCCGGCCGCGGCCCCTCGGTGACCTGTATCTCGGCCAGATCAGCGTCGAACTCCGCGAGAATACGCGCCGCCTCCTCTTCCCGCCTGAGCACGACACCCATCTGCGTCAGACGCCCCCGGATGTCCTCAAGCCCGTTCGCCGGCGCGAACTCCACCACCGGTACCCCAAGCCGCTTCAGGAGCCCGACGGTCGCCCGCGTCGTATAGGTTCCAGCGATCACGAGATCGGGTTCGAGGAGGAAGATCTCCTCCGCAAGGCCGCGGTTTTCGGGATAGTCCCGCGCTTCCTCAGCCATCGCCGAGGCCCCCGGATCCCGCGCCAGATAGCTGACCGAGACAAGCTGGCCGGGCGCCGCCAGAAGCATGGCGAGCTGATCGGTGCAGAGGTTCATGGAGACCACGCGGCGCGGCGGACCCTCGTCTGCCACCACCCCGCCGCCCGCCATGGCGCCGAGCAAAAGCCCGCTAATGGCCGCCCGCGCGAAAACCCTGACCCTGTTCATCCAATGCCTCCCGCTCGCGCCCGAGCCAGCGTTTCGAGATCGCCCGCCAGGCGGCCAGGCGCGTGAAATCCGGTGTCTCCGACAGCGTATCGTCATCCTCGATGAAAGGGTTGGGGAAGAAGATCGAGATCATCGGCTCCCCCGCCCCGTTCCACATCTCGAACCCCCAGGTGACGGGGCAGGCGTCCTGCCCGAAGCCACGGAACATTTCGGCGCGCGAGGGCTTGCGCCGGGCCATCAGCTCCGGCGGGGTCGGGTGCGCCTCCGACCCCCGGTTCTCGCCGATGCAGAGGTGGAAGTGCCCGCCATTGCCGAACATGACCGTCAGATAGCCATCCATCAGGCCGATGCGTTCGGGCGGGGTCGGGCATTTCCACTCATAGGCCGCGCCCTCGATCAGCGGGCCGAAGCGGATGCCCTGCCAATGGCTCTCGAAGACATCGCGGAGGAACGCGTCGAGAAAGCCCTCCTCCGCGGGCAGCGCCCAGACCTCGCGCGACCGGGCGCCATCGGGCCGCGTGCGGGTCTCGCTCGGTTCGGGCGCGATGCCCCAGGATGCGGCGTCGGTCATGGATACCCCCTGCTCAGAACTGCACCCGCAGGCCCGCAAAGCCCGCGACGCCCTGCGTCTCGAAGTTGAGCACCTCCTGATAATCCGCATTCGTCGCGTTTTCGACACGGGCGAAGAGCTCGACATTGTCCGTCGCCTGATAGCTGCCCTGAATGCTCAGCAGGATGAAATCGTCAAGCGTGGTCAGCGGCGCCGGAAACGTCCCCGCGGTGAAATCGGAGTCGCGCTGGTCGCCGGTATAGGTGACGCCAAAGTTCAGCCGCGCGCGATCGTCGAGGAAGCGGTAGAGCGCGTCGAAGCTCGCCATATGCCGGGGGCGGCGGACCTCCTGCAGATCGGTGGAGCCCTCTTCGGCCAGCGTGTAGGTGTAGCTGGCGATCAGGGTCAGCGGGTCGATGGGCGTTGCCGTCATCTGAAGCTCGACCCCCTGACGCGGGCTCTCTCCGGGCGCATTGACCGATGTGGGCAGGAGCGCGGCCTGATCGAAGCTGCCGACAATCTCCTCGTTCACGTTGCCGCGGAAGTAGGTTGCGTCGAGGATCAGTCGGTCGTCAAACAGCGACTGCTCGACCCCGATATCCCACTGGAACGTCTCCTCCGGCTCCAGATCCGGGTTGCCGATGAAGGAGCCGGGGACGAAGCCGAACTGTTCCGTGAACGTCGGGTTCACCACCCCCCGCCCGACCGAGCCGTGCAGCCGCGTGCCCGTGGGCGAATGGGTGTAGGAGGCACCAATCGAATAGGTCAGCGCGTTTTCGAACTCATCGTTGATGTCATAGCGGATACCGGCCTGGAGCGCGAAATCCTCGTAGAACGTGCCCTGGTAGTCCCCGATCAGGCCGATCAGCGTGCGGGTCTGATCGCCGGTGGAGGCCTCGTTGATCTCCTCCTCGACCTCCAGCGCCGCAGTGAAAAGGTTCTCCGCCGGGCCGAGCCCGAAGGCATAGCTCGACTGCGCGCTTCCGGTGAACCGCTGGCCTTCGCTCGAGAAGACGGTGATGCCGTCGACCTCGGTGTCCGAGACCGAATCGGCGAATTCGAAGCGCAGCTCATGGACAAGCGCGTCGTCCAGCATCTCATAGCGGCCGAAGACGGAGAGCGACAGATCGCGCGCGTCGTTCACGCTGTCGCTGTCGACGACCAGGCCGGTGGTCGCATCAGGCACCAGGGGGAAAAGCTGGTCGTCAAAATCCGATTCCCGGTCGACGAGCCGGAAGGTGCCACCGACCGCGAGATCCTCGGTGATGTCGAGATTGCCCTTGGCGTTGAAGGTGATGTTGCGGTCGCCGTCCTCTTCCCCCTCCCGGTCGTCCGTGCCGGTGGCGACGTTGAACCCGTCCGTGCGGCGGAAGCTGAGCGAGAGCGCGCCATCCCAGGTCTCGCCGCCGCCGCTGACATGGCCCGAGGCCAGCGCAGTGGCGTCAGAGCCGCCCTCGAACGTGCCGCCGAAACTCAGGTCGTTGCGCGCGCCCCGCCGCGTGATGATCTGGATCACCCCGGCCGAGGCATTCGAGCCGAAAAGCGCCGATTGCGGGCCGCGGATCACTTCGATCCGTTCGATATCCGCGACGATCAGGCTGCCGAAATCCAGCTCTCCAGTTGCCGCCGGCGAAACCTCGACCCCGTCAATCAGGACCAGCACCTGGTTGGCCTCGGCGCCGCGCACGCGGACCTGGGTGAAACCGCCGAAGCTGCCGGTCCGGCTGACCGCGAGGCCCGGCACCTGACGCAGCGCATCGGCGACGTAACGCGTGCCGCGCTCTTCAAGCTGCTCGCCGGTGATGACCGTGAAGGCGCGGCCGGTTTCCGATGTCGAGATGGGCCGCAACCCGCCCGTCACCAGAATCTCGTCCATGACCACCGGCTCCTGCGCCGTTGCCAGACCCGCGACCCAAACGGTGGCGAAGGCCAGGCCACCCGACCAAATACGTGCTTGCATCATCTTACTCATATCCCCCTCGGGGCCCGAACGCGCCGGGCCGGTTTGCTGAACGCGCTGACCGAGAGGGAAAGGGATAAGGGCCCAGTCCACCGGCAGCGGTGACGGCTCACCGCTGCGGACGGGCCGCTCCGCCAGCGCGCCCCGCGCCGCGGAAGGGTGATGGCCCTGGCAGGTCTCCTGGCTCGCGGGTCGTGGCCCTTGCTCCGCCTTCCCGGCCCGGATCGGGCCAGTGGCTCACATGGAGCAGGGCTCGCCGCTTACAGTTGCGGGGGCAGCCACGGTTTTGGCCCCGTATTGGGTCGTCCGCACCGTGTTCCCTTTTATCCCGTCCGCCCTTTGGCGGGTGGGGACCAAAGCCACCGCCAAGTGAAATACTTTTCCGCCAGGCAGATCAAGCGTTTTTGCGGGGAGCCGATACGCAGGGCGCGCGTGTGCGAGAGAGCTGCGCTGGCTGCAGGTTCCAAGCACATTCACCGCCACCATGGACATCCGCTTTCGCTGCGTTGAGCGGCAAGGCTGGTCGACGGCGGTTGAAAGCTTGCGACGGAGCTTTGGTTGCTGATTAGCAGACATTTAATCAAATTCTCTGATAACCCATTGCGTTCGCGAACAGATCATCGGCCCTCGCTCCGTCTTACAATCGGAGCCATCGGGGCCAACCCGCCGGTCTTTTGGCAGAGACCGGCAGAGCGGCCGGCCGGTCGCCTCTTTTATTGCTCAGGATCTCTCAGGCGATCCTTCAGCTTCCCGGCAAACCACACGCCGAACCTCCCCGAAAGAGCAGCATTCCAAACCGGGCTTCATCCAGGATGACCGCACCGCGCGACAGGTCGTTGATGACTGCCGCACGTTGCCCGTTTCGCACCCCTCAAAGCTGCTCCAGCACCCTGTCGCGGGGGGCGCCGCAGCCCGATTCCACCAGGCTCGCGATCCGGCGTCGCTCATCTTCGCTCAGGATCTTCTCCAGATCGTCCCAGAGCGCGGTGTAGCTCGCCGCCGCCACGCGCTCCCGCCCTGTCTCGGGCTGACCCAGCGCCGCGCGCACCACACCGGCGGCACGCTCGCAGGCGTCCATCGCCGCGCGGCGGGTGCTCCGGTCCGCCCCGCTGAGCCAGAGCTTGCCGCGCAGTTCCTCCTCGCAGCCCTCCTCATGCGCGAGACCCAGGCCGTATCCCACCTCGATCGGGTCGCCCTGCCACGCGCCGCTGCCCATGCCGAGGCGGCGGTAGGCGAGGCTCCTGTCACGGTCCGAGAACCAGCCATCCGGGCTCTGCCCGTCGAGCCAGAGATGCACCATCGCCAGCCGGTCGCGGCCGTCGGGCGCCAGGTTGCGCCCGATCCACCAGCGCCCCAGCCGGGCGATCAGCGGGCGCTCCTCGCCCACCGCGTTCAGGATGTCGGAGACGTTGTGGACATGCCAGCGGTCCTCGGGGCCCGCGAAACCTTCGGGCAGCGGGTCGAACGGGCCGAGGCGGACGAGAAAGGCGACACCGATCAGCTCCCGCCGCCCGCCGATGTCGCTGTAGACCAGGGTCGAGGGGCGGCTGAAATTGATCGGCTCGCCCGCGACGGGCAGGTCCATGCCCCTGAGCGACCAGTGCTCGCCCATCAGCGGCGCACCGGGGCCCCGGGTCCGCCAGCCCTCCTCCTCTGCCACCGTCACATCGCGGTACCGCGCGACCGCCTCATGCACCTCGGCAATCTGGCGTTCCTGTAGCGCGCGCCAGTCCTCGCCAGCCCCGGCACCAGGGGCGGCGACGGCCAGCATCAGCGCCCCAGCGGCTAGAACCCGCATCCTCATTGCCCCTGCCCGATCTGGCGCCACCGCTTGGCAGTCGTCTGGCGGCCGCTGGGATTGGTCCGGGTCACCGTGCCCTCCCACTGGCCCCGGCCGGTGCGCTGGAAGCTGCGCTCCCGGGTCCATTGCTTGCCCTTCGGTCCGGTCACCGTGGCCAAGCCCGAACAGGTGCCATCAGCGCAGGAGCGGCCCGCCTCGCGGGTATAGGTCCGGCCGCGGTTCGTCGTCACCGTACCCTGCCGCGTGACCCCGTCCGCCGACCGGCTCTGCTCGAAGGACCGGCGATAGCCGCGCCCGTCATCGCGGTTGACATCGACGGTGCCCTGCACCGCGCCGTCGCCCCGGGTGACGGAGCGCTCGACGGTCGTGGTCTTGCCGTCCGGTCCGATGATGGTCGCGCCCGAGTCGGCCGTCTGCGCCTGCGCCGCCGCGCCGCCCAGAAGCGCGGCCAGGACCGCCATGCGAATGGTGAGGTGGGACATGCTTTGTTTCTCCCTGTCGGGTTGCCTGTTGCCCTGGAGCATGCGCCGCGCGGGTTTCACCGAGATGTCGCCAGAGTATCGGTTTGTAACGATTTGTAACCCGGCAGGCCCCGTCCCTCGCCCCGCCCGCCTGGCATCGCTAGGCTGTCCCGCATGGCGGAGCAGGCGCGCATTCTGGTGGTGGAGGACGACCCGGAGCTCGGCTCCCTGATCGGGGGGCTGCTGGAGCGTGAGGGGTTCGCCGCCACCGCGGTGCCCGACGGCAAGGCGATGGATGCGGCGCTGAAGCGCGCGGCGTTCGACCTCGTGATCCTCGATCTGATGCTGCCGGGGGAGGACGGCCTCTCGATCTGCCGGCGGCTGCGGGCGCGCTCCACCCTGCCGATCCTGATCCTCACCGCGAAGAAGGAGGATATCGACCGGATCATCGGGCTGGAGCTCGGTGCCGACGACTATCTCGGCAAACCCTTCAACCCGCGGGAACTGACCGCCCGGATCCGCGCGATCCTGCGCCGCGCCACACCCACGCCCGACACCCCACGCGAGGTGCTGGAGTTCGGCCGCTGGCGTCTCGACACCGCCGCCCGCGCGCTCTGGCTCGATGGGCAGGAGCATTTGCTGACCTCGGGCGAATACGACCTCCTAGTCACCTTCGTCACCCATCCGAACCGGGTGCTCTCGCGCGACTGGCTTCTGGAGGCGACCCAGGACCGCAGCGCCGAGCCGTTCGACCGTAGCATCGATGTTCAGGTCAGCAGGCTCCGGCGCAAGCTGCGCGACGACCCGCGCGCGCCGCGCCTGATCAAGACGGTGCGCAATGGCGGTTACATCTTCACCGCCGAGGTCAGCAGCCCATGATCGGGCGCTGGAGCCTTCTGGTGCGCCTCGGCGCCATCGTAGCTGTCGGGCTTTTTGCACTGCAGCTCATCATCGTCGGCGTGATCTTCGCGCAGCGGAGCAAGGACACCGGTACAGGCTTCCGCTATCCCCTGCCCGACCAGGCCGCCGCGATGGTCGCCCTGCTGGAAGACGAGGGCGCGCGGCCGCTGCTGCTGAGAGCCTTCAACAGCGCCGATCTTTCGGTCTCTCTCGAGCAAGGGCCGATCGAGGCCTACACGGCCGAGAGCGTGCGCCTGCCCCGGGTCGAGAACGCGCTCGGGCGATACACGCAAGCCCTCGGCACCCGCCGTTATGCCGCCTTCATCGCCCTGCCGGACGGGGCGGAGGCGGAGCTGCGCTTCACCGATCGCGGGCTCTGGACCCGCTGGCCGCTCCGGATGGCGATCGAGCTCGGCCCCGGCGAGGTCCTGATCATCGAGACCCGCGGTGATCTCGCGGCCAAGGTCTTCTCCTGGCCGCTCGGGTTCTTCTCGGGCCTCGTCTCGCTTGTCGTCGCGATCATCGTCCTCCTCGCCGTGCGCCGCGAGACACGGCCGCTCCGCGCGCTTGCCAATGCGGCCGAGCGCTTTGCCCGGGGCGCCTCCCGCCAGAAGGTCGCGGTCACCGGCGCGCCGGAGGTGCGCAATCTTCTGCGCGCGTTCAACGAGATGCAGGAGCGGATCGCCGATCTGGTCGACAGCCGCACCCTCATGCTCGGCGCGCTCGGCCACGACATGCGGACCTATGTCACCCGTCTCCGGCTGCGGGTGGACGAGATCGAGGATGCGAGCCTGCGGGCGGCGGCGGAGCGCGATCTCGACCAGCTCTCGACCCTGATCGACGACGGCGTCTCGCTCGCCCAACTGGGGATCGAGGGCGCGGGCGAGGCTGAGATCGACCTGAAGCCGCTCCTGAACGATCTGGTCGCGGGCTACACGGAGACCGGCGCCGTGGTCCGCCTCAGGCCGATGGGGCACGGCGCGGTGACGGTCAGCGGGCTTCCGGGCAATCTCCGGCGGCTCTTCGGCAACCTAATCGACAACGCGCTCAAATACGGCGAGGTCTGCTGGGTCGAACTGCGCGAAGCGCCGGGCGAGGTCGTGGTCGAGATCCAGGACGACGGGCCGGGCGTCGCGCCGGAGCAGCTCGACTACATCAAGCGGCCGTTCTACCGCAGCGACAGCGCCCGGACCCTGCGGGCCGACGGCCACGGGCTCGGCCTCGCAATCGCCAATGAGATCGCGATCCTGCTCGGCGGCAGGCTCCACCTCGCCTCCGACCCGGGCGAGGGCCTGACCTGCCGGGTCCACCTCCCGATCCGCCCCTGAGAGCGTCCTGCCCATGGCCGGTCGAGAAACGGCATTTCATCAGCACCGTCTTTTCTTCCCATTGGAAAACCCTCTAGGCTCGGGCGCGGTCATTGAGGAGAGCGTTCATGAACCTGATGCAGATGCTCCACGCCCGGGCGGAGGAGGGGCGGCCCGTGCGCGCGGGGCTGATCGGGGCCGGCAAGTTCGGCTCGATGTTCCTGAGCCAGGTGTCGACGACGCCGGGGCTCACCGTCTCGGCCATCGCGGATCTCGCGCCCGACCGCGCCAAAGCCGCATGCCGCACGGTCGGGTGGGACGAGGACCGGATCGGGGCGACCGCGTATCTGGAAAGCGGCGAGGATCTCGCCCGCTCGAACCATGTGGATGTGGTTATCGAGGCAACAGGCAATCCGATCGCGGGCATCGCCCATGCGCTCGCGGCGATCGAGGCGGGCAAGCACATCGTCATGGTCAATGTCGAGGCCGACGTGCTGGCAGGCCCGGCGCTCGCGGCCAAGGCGAGCGCTGCGGGCGTGGTCTATTCCATGGCCTATGGCGACCAGCCCGCCCTGGTCGCCGAGATTGTCGACTGGGCACGCGCCACCGGGTTCGAGGTGATCGCTGCAGGCAAGGGAACCAAGTACTTACCGCATTTTCATCAAGTCACGCCTGATGACGTCTGGTCCCATTACGGCCGCACGCCGGAGCAGGCGGCCGAGGCCGGGATGAACCCGCAGATGTTCAACTCCTTCATCGACGGGACGAAATCGGCCATCGAGATGTGCGCCATCGCCAATGCCTGCGATCTGCACGTGCCGGAGGCGGGGTTGTCCTTTCCGCCCTGCGGCGTGGATCACCTTGCCCACGTAATGCGGCCCCGGGAGCTGGGCGGCATATTGGAGCGCCCCGGCATGACCGAGGTCGTCTCCTCGGTCGAGCGCGACGGGCGGCCGGTGTTCCGCGACCTGCGCTGGGGGGTCTACGTCGTCTTCCGCGCGCCGAACCCCTACGCCGCGGCGTGCTTCCAGCAATATGGCCTGGCGGTGGATGCGACCGGGGAGTACGCGGCGATGTACAAACCCTTCCACCTGATCGGGCTGGAGCTTGGCATCTCGGTCCTGAACGCGGCCTTACGCGGCGAGCCGACCGGGCAGTCCCGCGCCTGGCGGGGCGACGCCGTGGCCGTCGCCAAGCGCAACCTCAGCCAGGGCGACATGCTGGATGGCGAGGGCGGCTACACGGTCTGGGGCCGGGCGATGCCCGCGGTCGTCAGCCAGGGCATGGGCGCGCTGCCGATCGGCCTCGCCCACGGGGTCGCGCTGCGCCGCCCGGTGCGTAAGGGCGAGGTCCTGACCTTCGAGGATGTCACGCTCGCCCCCGATACCCCTGCCCTGTCGCTCCGCGCCACCATGGCGGCGGAGGCCTGAGGGGTGGGCGCGATGCGGGCGGATCTCGGCGGCAAGCGGGCGCTGATCACCGGCGCCTCCGGCGGGCTCGGACGGCATTTCGCGGGTGTGCTGGCTGCGAACGGCGCGGAGGTGCTGCTCGCCGCGCGGCGCACGGAGGCCCTGTCCGAGGCGGTGGCGGAGATCGGCGTGGCGGCTCATGCCATCGCAATGGACGTGACCGACCAAGGGTCGGTGGACGCGGCGTTCGAGGCGGCCGGGCAGATCGACATTCTGATCAACAATGCCGGGGTCACGCTGACCAAGCGCGCGCTCGAGATCGAGGAGGCGGAGTGGGAGCGGATCCTCCAGACCAATCTCACCGGCGCCTGGCGGGTGGCGCAGGCGGGCGCCAGGGCGATGGGCGAGGGCGGCAGCCTGATCAACATCGCCTCGATCCTCGGCATCCGGGTCTCGGGCGGGGTGCTGCCCTATTGCGTCTCGAAGGCGGGCGTCGTGCAGATGACCAAGGCGCTGGCGCTCGAATGGGCGCGGCTCGGCATCCGGGTCAACGCGCTGGCGCCCGGCTATATCGAGACCGACATCAACCGCGATTTCTTCGCGACCGAGGCGGGCCAGGCGCTGATCAAACGCATCCCGCAGCGGCGGCTGGGGCAGATGGAGGACCTCGACGGCCCCCTCCTGCTCCTCGCCTCCGACGCCAGCCGGTTCATGACCGGCACGGTGGTCGAGGTCGATGGCGGGCATCTGGTGAGCGGTCTGTGATGCGCATCAATCTCAAGCTCGTCATCTTCCTCCAAATACTCGTCATCATCGGGTTACTGGGAGGCATGTTGCTCTTCTGGGTTCAGGCTCTGGACGAACGCGGGGTCAGAAGGAACATAGGGGCCCAAAGAGCCTTATTTGCGGATCTTGTAGCACAAGACTGCACACACATCGGCCGGTTCCAGAAAGCCGCCGCGGAGAGAGGTTGGCGCGTTGAACAAGACCTTCAATACCCTTGGGACGATAAACCTAAGACTACGCAGCAAATCCTCCGCATTCACATCGAACCACCAATGCCCTTTGCAAAGGATCCGGGACTAGTTGTCTTCTTCGATCAAAGCGGATGTTATATCCGGCGAAGGTAGACTGAAGGATGGCCAATGGACTTCTCCCTCCCCCCGCAAATCGATGATCTCCGCCAGAAGACACGGGCTTTAATCGCCGATGAAGTGATGCCGGTGGAGGCGGACCGGGCGAACTGGGACGAGTACGAGATGATCGCCGAGGCGCCGCTGGAGGGTCTGCGGGCGAAGGCGAAGGCCGCCGGGCTCTGGGCCCCGCAGATGCCGGTGGACCGGGGCGGCATGGGCCTCGGCGTCCAAGGGATGGCGGCGCTTTATGAAGAGGCGAACTACTCGCTTTTCGGACCACTCGCGATGAACTGCGCGGCCCCCGACGACGGCAATATGATGGTGCTGGAAAAGCTCGGCCGCGAAGATCAGAAGGAGACCTGGCTCCAGCCGATCATCGACGGCAAGGTCCGCTCCGCCTTCGCGATGACCGAGCCTGCACCGGGCGGCGGCTCCGACCCCTCGATGATCCAGACCAAGGCCGAGCGCGCGGGCAATATGTGGCGGATCACCGGGCGCAAATGGTACATCACCGGGGCGGGCGCGGCCTCGCATTTCATCCTGATGGCGAAAACCTCGGACGATGCGCGCAAGGGGCTGACCGCGTTTCTCTTCCACAAGGACGACCCGGGCTGGCACATTGCCCGGCGCATCCCGATCATGGGGCCGGAGGAGCATGGCGGGCATTGCGAACTGGTCTTCGACGGGCTGGAGGTCCCCGACCAGAGCCGGCTGATGGAAGTGGGCGACGGGCTCAAGGTCACCCAGATCCGCCTCGGCGTCGCGCGCCTCACCCATTGCATGCGCTGGCTGGGGCTCGCGCAGCGCTGTCTCGACATCGCGCGGTCCTACGTGGAGGAGCGCGAGGGTTTCGGCATCAAACTGGCCGAGCGGGAGTCCGTGCAATTGCAACTCGGCGAGGCGGCGATGGCGGTCGAGGTCGGGCGGCTCCTCACCATGCGCGCGGCCTGGACGCTGGACCAGGGCTCAAAGGCCCGGCAAGAGGTCTCGATGGCCAAGATCCAGGTCGCCGACACGCTCCACAAATGCGCCGACACCGCGATCCAGCTGAACGGCGCGCGCGGCTATTCCAAGGACACGGT
This sequence comes from Pseudomonadota bacterium, assembly GCA_039180675.1. Taxonomy (GTDB): domain Bacteria; phylum Pseudomonadota; class Alphaproteobacteria; order Rhodobacterales; family Rhodobacteraceae; genus Thermohalobaculum. The sequence goes on from JBCDDC010000017.1 coordinate 75,666, forward strand.
GCTGGAGTGGATCTACCGCTATGCGCGTCAGGCAAGGCTGGTCGACGGCGCATCGGAGGTCCACAAGATGGTCATCAACCGCTTTCTCGCCCAGCAAGGCCGCGATTTCTGGCGCTGGGGCCGCGGCGGGGACTGACGGCGGCCCGACCCTCCGGCCGGGTCTCGCTCACTCCTGCCCGTAGTAGAGCGCCTGGACATGCTCCGCCTCGGCGAAGAACAGCCAGCGGAGCGCCATGACCCCGGCGATGTGGCAGACCAGAACCGCGAGCAGGAGCCAGCTCGAGGTGAAGAGCGCGATGACCGCCAGCGCAAGCGGGATCAGAAAACCCACATAGGCACCGATGCGGCGCAGCTCGAACGCGCGCTTTCGGCCGATGCGATAGGCCATCTCGTCGAGCAGATAGTTCCGCCCGGTATGCGGCCCCTCGAACAGCCGCACCTGGCCCTGACGCCCGAGACCGGTGGCCGAGGCGATCGAGGAGCCGGTGGCCGTCCGCCCTGCCCCGGCGGCCTGCGTCGTCCACCAGATCGACACGCCCGCGGCAACGGCGATCGCAGGCAGGACGTGCCACGCCTCGCCGGTATCGCCGAAGATCCCCTGAAGCAGGCGGCAGGTGATGATCCCGCCCACGATCGACAGCGTGAGAAACAAGGCCGGGGTTGGCGTGAAGGACCAGGTCGGCACCGCCTTGATCTGCGCATAGATCATCGCCGTCGCATAGACGGTGGAGAGCGCGAGCGTCGCCGCCAGAAGCCCCAGCCCCCAGAGCCTGTAGCCGGAGAAGACCCAGATCGCCGCGTAGAGGGCGAAAAGCCCCATCGTGGCGACCATCAGGCAGGCCTCGCGGCTCAGCCAGGAGGAGCGCCATTGGCTGAAGGCGCGCCACGCGTTCTTCGGGTTCGCCAGATGCAGAACCGAGAGCGAGCCACCCCCGCCAGTGATCGCGAGCGCGAGAAAGCAGGCGACAAGCGCAAATCCCTGATCCTGTGGCCCGAACCCGAAGCCGAGCGAGATGATTAGGCCGAGGCCGAGGCCGCTCAAGACCGTGAAGAAGATAAGCGAGGGGGCCGGGTGCATCAGCCGACCTTCTCGAGCGCGCGGTCGAGCCAGCCGAGGAAGCCCTTCGCCTCCGGCTCTGCCAGTTCCACCAGATCCACCGGGCTGCTCTCATGCGCATCGCGGGGCCGGGGCGGCAGATAGCGGTTCACCGGCTTCGTGCCCTGTTCGACCATCAGGCCGAACCCGCCGCGGTCGGCGACGATCTGGTTCACCTCGCTGTCCGGATCGCCGAGATCGCCGAAATGCCGGGCGCCGGCCGGGCAGGCGCGGACACAGGCCGGGACGCGATCCTCCTCGGGCAGGTTCTCGTTATAGATCCGGTCGACGCAGAGGGTACATTTCTTCATGACGCCCGCTTTGGCGTCGAGCTCCCGCGCACCATAGGGACAGGCCCAGGCGCAGAGGCCGCAGCCCATGCAGGCGTCCTCGTTGACCAGCACGATCCCGTCCTCCGCGCGCTTGTAGGAGGCGCCGGTCGGGCAGACTGTGACGCAGGGCGCATCCTCGCAATGCAGGCAGGATTTCGGGAAATGGATGATCTGGGCGGGGCCGTGATCGGGCGTCACCTCATAAGTGTGGATGCGGTTGAGCCAGGTCCCCGTCGCCTCGGCGCCATAGGCATCCTGATCCGAGAGCGCCGAGCCATACCCGCCCGTGTTCCACTCCTTGCAGTTCACCGCACAGGCATGGCAGCCGACACAGATGTCGAGGTCGATCACCAGACCGAGCTTCTTCTGCGTGCTGTCAGGGAGGGTGGTCATTTCCACTCCTCTCCATACGCCAGGTCCTCAGGTCCCTGACCGACAGGGGATTTTTGGGCACTTACCCTGGGTTCCGAGGCTTCGTGTTCCTCGGCGGGTTCGATCTTCACGCGCAGGTCGTACCACGCCGCCTGGCCGGTGACGGGGTCGGAGTTCGACCAGCGCAGGCCGTCGCCCTTGGGCGGCAGAAGCTCGTGGATCAGGTGGTTGAGGAGAAAGCCGCGGGTCGTCTCCGGTGCCCCGTCGCCCAGTGCCCAGGCGCCCTCACGCTTACCGATGGCATTCCAGCTCCACATCGTTTTGCAGTTTACCGCCTCCATCCGGCGGATCGGGACGACGATCGAGCCGTGGTGCGAGCTGACCCGCGCCCAGCCGCCATCCTCAAGCCCATGCGCCTCCATGATCGGGCCCGGGACGTAGAGCGGGTTCTCGCCGTGGATCTGACGCAGCCATGCATTCTGGGACCCCCAGGCGTGATACATCGCCGCCGGGCGCTGGGTGATGGCGTGGTAGGGAAACTCGGAATTGTCGACCTGCATCCCCTCGAACGGCTCCCACCAGACCGGGAGCGGGTCCATCGCCATTTGCAGGCGATCGCGAAGGTGTTCTGGTGGCAGCTTATCGCCATAACCCTCTGCCGCCATTTGGAATTTCCGCAGTGGCTCGGCGTAGAGCTGGAACACGTAGGGGAAGGGTTTGTCGAAGAACCCGCGCTCCACCGCCCAGTCCTGATATTCCATGTTGAAGGGTTTCATGAAGCGGGCCTTGTCGGGGATATGGCACTCCCAGAAGCCGCCGTTCTCGATATAGCGCTGGAGCTGGTCTGGGTTCGGCTCCCCCCTGCCCTCGCCGCCGCCATTGCCGCGCCAGCCAGCCAGCGGGCCGACGCCGGGGCGGCGCTGGTGGTTCACCATATAGTCGGCATAGTCCGCGTATTTCGCGCTGCCGTCATCGTTGACGAAGCCCGGCAGGCTGAGCCGCGCGCCGAGGTCGAGCAGCGCGGACTGGAAGCCGCGCACGTCGCGGTCGGGCTCCACCACCGGCCAGCGGATCGCGTCGCAGGCGGCATCGATCTCGCCGATCGGGCGGTCGAGCAGGCTGATGCAGTCGTGCCGCTCCAGATAGGTCGTGTCCGGCAGGATCAGGTCAGAATACGCAACCATTTCAGAGGAATAGGCGTCCGAGTAGATGATCTTCGGGATCACGTATTCGCCGTCGTCGCGCTTGGCCGTCAGCATCTCGATCACACCCTTGGTGTTCATCGAGGAGTTCCAGGACATGTTGGCCATGTACATGAAAAGGACGTCGATCGGGTACGGATCGCCGGCATAGGCGTTCGAGATCACCATATGCATCATGCCGTGCGAGCTGAGCGGGTTCTCCCAGGTGAAGGCCTTGTCGATACGCTTCGCCGTGCCGTCGTCTTCGATCGCGAGGTCGTCGGGGGAACGCGGAAAACCCAGATGCGGGCCGTTGAGCGGCGAGCCGGGGACTGAGTTTGCGTGCGGGGCCGGGTGCGCCTCGACCGGCTTGGGATAAGGCGGCTTGAAGCGGAAACTCCCCGGCGTCTCGACCGCGCCGAGCAGCAGTTGCAGGATGTGCAGCGCGCGGCAGGTCTGAAAGCCGTTGGAATGGGCCGAGATGCCACGCATGGCGTGAAAGCTGACCGGGCGGCCCTTGAAGCTGAGGTGCTTTTCTCCCCTGAAATCAGTCCATTCACAGGGGATCTCAAAAGCCTGGTTGAACGCGATATCGGCGATCTCGGCCGCCAGCCGCTTGATCGTCGCGGCGGAGATGCCGCATTTCTCGGCCACTGCCTCTGGTGCGTATTCCGGTTCGAGATACTTGCGCGCCATCAGCTCGAAGACCGGGACACAGCGCCCGCCCTCGACCGAGGGGAACTCGCCCTTCAGCGCCGGTTTCGTGCCGGGCGTGTCGAAGGGGACGGCCTCTCCGGTGTTGAGATCCCAGACCAGCGGCTTGTCGTCCTTGTCCCGGGTGAAGAGGCCGAACCGCTCGCCCGGGCTGCGCTCGACCAGGTAGCCTGCGTTGGTCCAGCGCGAGAGGTATTCGATATCCACATGGCCGCTGCGCAGAAGCTCATGGACCATGGCGAGGATGAAAAGACCGTCGGTTCCCGGCGTGATCCCGACCCATTCGTCGGCCACGGCATTGTAGCCGGTGCGTACGGGATTGACGCCGATCACGCGGCCGCCCGCGGTCTTCAGCTTGCCGATACCCGCCTTGATCGGGTTGCTGTCGTGATCCTCGGCCACGCCGAACACCATGAAGAGCTTGGTTCGGTCCCAGTCGGGGCTGCCGAACTCCCAAAACGCGCCGCCCAGTGTGTAGATCCCGCCTGCCGCCATGTTGACCGAGCAGAACCCGCCATGGGCAGCGTAATTGGGCGTGCCGTATTGCTGCGCCCACCACGAGGTGAAGGACTGGCTCTGATCGCGGCCGGTGAAGAAGGCGAGCTTCTTGGGGTCATCCTGGCGCACGGCCTCAAGCCAGCCGGTGGCGATCTGGAGCGCCTCGTCCCACTCGATCTCCTGGAACTCGCCCGCGCCGCGTTCGCCGACGCGTTTCAGCGGCTTGCGCAGCCGGGCGGGAGAGTAGTGCTGCATGATGCCGGCGGAGCCCTTGGCACAGAGCACGCCCTTGTTCACCGGATGGCGGCGGTTGCCCTCGATATAGCGGACCTTCATCTTGCCATCGGCATCTTCGCGCAGATGCACGTTGATCCCGCAGCGGCAGGCGCACATGTAGCAGGTTGTGCAACGCACCTCGTCCGAGACCTTCGGACTGGTCTCGACCTTTGGCTCGGTACCGTCTGCTGCCATGCTCTTCCCCTGCCGGTCGCTATGTCTGCCTAGCCTGCCCCAGTAGAGGCATCTGGAACCAGTCTGCCGGAACCCTCAGGGCCAGACGACCGGATTTCACAGATCTTCGAGGCGTTTTTCGGAAAACACAACCGCTGCCTCGACTTGCACCTAGCGGTCAGATGACCGATATCCCCCGGGGAGCGGCGGAGCGCCGCACCCGTGACGAGGTTAGATGATGACCGAGACGACGGCGAATACCAGCGGCTGGCGCGCGCGGCTCGAGGATTGGTTGGACACGCCAAAGGTGCGCTACACCATCCTGGCGATCATCCTGTTCAACGCCGTGATCCTCGGGATGGAGACCTCGAAATCGATCATGGCGAGCTATGGCCCGCTGCTGGAAGCACTCGACAATGCCTGCCTGGCGATCTTTGTCATAGAGCTGGCGCTTAAACTCATAGCACAAGGCACGCGGTTCTTTACCCGCTCGTGGAACATCTTCGACCTGATCGTGGTCGGGATCGCGCTGGCGCCGTCGACCGGCGGCCTCTCGGTCCTGCGCGCGCTCAGGATCCTCAGGGTTCTGCGGGTGATCTCGGTCGCCCCCAGCCTGCGCCGGGTGGTGCAGGGTTTCGTGACAGCATTACCGGGGATGGGCTCGGTCTTCCTGTTGATGATGCTGATCTTCTATATCGGCTCGGTGATGGCGACGAAGCTGTTCGGGGCCGATTTCGACGAATGGTTCGGCACGATCGGGCGCTCGGCCTATTCGCTTTTCCAGATCATGACGCTGGAAAGCTGGTCGATGGGTATCGTGCGCCCGGTGATGGAGGTCTATCCCTATGCCTGGGCGTTCTTCGTGCCCTTCATCATGATGACGACGTTCGCGGTCGTGAACCTGCTGGTCGGCCTGATCGTCAACTCGATGCAGGACGCCCATCACGAGGAAGACGTCGCCGCCACGGATGACTACCGCTCGCAGGTGCTGAGCCGGTTGAGCGCCATGGAAGAGGAATTGAAAGAGCTGCGGGAGGAGCGGAAATGACCTGGAACGTCTACCTGTCGGGCGAGATCCACACGGATTGGCGCGAGGTGATCGAGACCGGCGCGCAGGACAAGGGGCTGCCGGTGGCGTTTGCCTCGCCGGTGACCGATCACGCGGCCTCGGACGATTGCGGGGTCGCGATCCTGGGCGGGGAGCAGAACAAGTTCTGGCACGACCGCAAGGGGGCCGGGGTCAACGCGATCCGCACCCGGACGCTGATCGAGAAAGCGGATGTCGTCGTCGTGCGCTTCGGCGAGAAGTACAAGCAGTGGAACGCGGCATTCGACGCGGGCTATGCCGCCGCACTCGGCAAGGCGCTGATCATCCTGCACGGGGCCGATCACGCCCATGCGCTGAAGGAGGTCGACGAGGCGGCGGAGGCCGTGGCCGAGACGCCGGAGCAGGTGGTGCAGATCCTGGATTACGTGATCAACGGCACCCTGCCCGCGTGATCAACCAAGCGGCATGCGCTTGCGCGCATACGCCTTTACTGGGTGGGCCCCTCCCTGACCCTCCCCCCTGGGGAGGGGACGCCAGATGCGGGGGCGGCGCTTAAATTTCGTCGATCTCAGTTGTAGAGACGCCGAGTCTTTCGGCGGTCGCGCGGATCGCTGCGAGGGTGCCTTGTGGCATCGGTATTCCGTTGACTGCCCGTTCGGCGGCGATCCGGCGTTCCCGCTCTCCCGGGATCTCGACGCGGTGATGGCCGGGCGCCGGGGGGCAGGTGCGGATATGAGCAAGCAGATCCTCGGCCAGGGCGCGGTAGGTATCCGGGGCCTGGAAGCCTGTGAGATCGACCGCGACCGCGATCCAGTTCATGCCGGAGCGCGCCTCGCCCAGGAGCGCGCCGCCGATCAGTTCGGCGATGAGCGCCATGGCGTAGCCCTTGGGCCCGGCCATGGGGAGGAGCGCGCCGCCCACATCGTAATCTGCAGGGTCGGTCGAGGGGTTGCCCGCGGCATCGACGATCAGCCCCTCCGGCAGCGGCCGCCCGGCGTAATGCGCGGCGTAGATCTTGCCGCCCGCCCCGGCTGCCGTTGCGAAATCGAGGATGACGGGACCGTTGTCGCCGCCCGGCAGGCCGATGGCGTAGGGATTGGTCGGCAGCCGCCCCTCCGCCCCGCCGAACGGGACGACCTGGGGCCATTGCCGCCCGGCACCGCCGCCGATGAGGATGGCGAGGCAGCCCTCGGCGGCGGCCCGCTCGGCGAAGGCGCCGAGGCGGCCGGTGTGGCCGCAGTTCCGGAGACCGACCACCGAGACACCGGGGCCGGTGCGGGCTTCCTCGATCGCCGTCTCCACCGCCAGACGCATCGCTGGGATGCCGAACCCGTCGCCGCCGTCGATCACGACCCGACCGCCCGGGGCCAGCGTGATCGAGGAACGGCCGGCGGGCTTGAAATGGCCCTGATCGGCCCAGTCGGCATATTGCGCGAGACGCATGCAGCCGTGGGAGTAGACGCCCATCAGATCCGCCGCGACGAGGTGGGCCGCGACCTCCGCCGCGATGGGGTCCGGCGTGCCGAGGGCGGCCATCATTCTTGTACCGAGGGCCTGAATCGCCTCGGGCCGGACGCGCGGGTCGTCGTCGCGCATCTCAGTCGGCGGTGAGGACGAGGCGGCCGGTGACGCGGCCCGCCTCGAGATCGTCGAGCGCCTGGTTGACCTGGTCGAGCGGGCGTTCCTCCGTAGGCAGGGATTTGACCTTGCCACCGCGCACCAGCTCGATCAGCTCGCGGAGGTCCTTCACCGAGCCGACATAGGAGCCGCGAATGGTGAGCGCGCGCTGCGGCAGCCAGGGCATGGGCAGCTTCATCGTGCCGCCATAGAGCCCGACCAGCACGTAGCGGCCGAGCTTGGCGAGCGCGGAGATGCCGAGCTTGGCGGTGGCGGGCAGGCCGACCGCATCGACGACGGCGAGCAGCTTCCCCCCCGCCAGCGCCTGCAGATCCACGACCGCGTTTTCGGTGGAGGCCGAGTTCAGGACCGCGTCCGCGCCCATCGCCTTGGCCTCGGCCAGTTTGGCGTCGTCGATATCGACCGAGATCACCCGCGGCACGCCCATCGCCTTTGCCAGGGCGATGGCGTTGAGGCCGAGCCCCCCTGCCCCGACGATCGCCAGCGCCTCGTCATCGGCGACCGGCAGGGCCTTTTTCAGCGCGTTGTAGACCGTGACGCCGGAGCAGGCGTAGGGCGTGACCTCGGAGAGATCGAGGCCCGCGACATCGACCAGGAATTTCGGATGCGGCACGATCACATGGGTCGCGTAGCCGCCGTCGCGAAGGATGCCGAGGGGGTTCATCCGGGCGCAGTCGTTCTCCCGCCCATCTGCGCAGTGGCGGCAGTCGCCGCAGCCGATCCAGGGGTGGACCAGCATGGTCTCGCCGATCGGTGCGTCGGGCGCATCGGGGCCGGCGGCCATCACCTCGCCCAGGATTTCGTGGCCGAGGGCCATGGGCAGGTTCATGCCGCGATCCTTGACCTCGAACTTGCCGTCCTCGCCGAGATCGAAGAAGCCCTGCCTGAGGTGGAGATCCGAATGGCAGACCCCGGCGCGACGGACGCGGACGAGGACCTCGGTGCCAGAAGGCTCCGGCATCGGCCGATCGCGCGCCACCATCGGTTTGCCGAATTCCACAAGATCGTAGCTTTTCATACCCTCCTCCCTCAGGGTTTGCGCCCGATGGCCTGGACGAGCGTGAAACTCAGGAGCGTGACGCCGGGCGTTGCCATATGCGCGCGGATCGCGGCGATCAGGGGGTCGAACTCCGCCGCGGTGATCATGCCCTTCTCCTCCAGCAGGGGGCGGAGCGCGATCAGGGTGAGGGGCAGGTGCTCCATCATCGGCTCACCGGCATCGACCATGTGAAGAGCGGGGGTGATCCTGGTCTCCACGATGCCCGCATCGGCGAATTGTGCGCCGAGCTTGCGCCCGTAGTTGAGGTCGGAGCCCATCTCCTCGATCCCGCGGATCATCAGCGCCATGCCGCGGTCGGTCTCGGGCGCGCTTGGCCAGATGCCATGCGGTTCGGCGATGCCTTCTTCGGCAAAGAGAAGCCCGCCGGGTTTCAGCAGGCGCACGGCCGAGGCGAGCATCCTCGCCCCATCGGCGATGATGCCGAGCGCGAAACGGATATGGACAAGATCAAAGCTTTCCGGCTCCAGCGGCGGGTCGAAGCCGTCGCCCTCGACAAACCGCGCCTGAAAACCCTCTTCCTCGGCCCAGATGCGGGCGGCCGCGAGCTTGCTTTCGTCGTAGTCGAGGCCCACGACCTCGCCCTCGGGCGCATGGGCTGCGAGAAGATCCGTGATCCCGCCCACGCCGCAGCAGAGATCGAGGCAGCGGGCGCTTCGCGCGATCCCGGCCTCGGTGAGCACCCGGTCTGCATCGGAACGGAACAGCGCGCCCTGGATCCGGAGCCGGCGGATCTCGTCCGCGGACATGGTCAGGGCATAACCGCTCACACCGCGCCCACGGCCTGGGGGCTGAGATGGATGGTGAAGCGGCGGCGCACCTCGGCATCGATCTCGGGGCTGATATGGTTCGGGAAATACTCACTCAGGATCTTGTTCTTCTTGGCGATCGTCTTCTCGATCAGATCCGGGCGGCCAAGCTCGTTCCACTCCTTGGGCGAGGTCCGGTCGGCGATCTCGGGGTAGATATACTCCGTCTGCATCAGGGTGAGCGTCTGGTCATGGCCGAGGTAATGGCCGGGACCTTCGAGGCAGACCGATTTCATGACGTCGATATTGACGGTGTCCTCGGTCACCTCGATGCCCCGGACACAGCGCTGGCACTGGCCGAGCATGTCATCGCCGAGGATCAGGCTCTCGAAGCAGAAACCCAGCAGCGAGGCGTGCATCCCAGCCGCCTCGTAGATCATATTGGCGCCCGAGAGGCCGACCATGACGTTGGAGATCGCCTGCTCCCACCCCGCCTGCATGTCGGGCAGCTTGGCATCCGCAATCCCCGCCGAAGTGCCGCCAGGCAGGCCGTAGAAGCGGTGCATCTGGGCGCACCCGGCTGAGAGCAGCGCCTGCTCCCCCGAGCCCCCGGACATGGCACCCGTGCGCAGGTCCGAGACGAAGGGCCAGGTGCCGAAGATCGCAGGATGGCCGGGCTTGACCGAGTTTACATAGACGACACCCGCCAGACATTCGGCCACGGCCTGCACGATGGCCCCTGCGATCGGGGCCGGGGCGGTCGCGCCCGCCTGACCGGCGGAGAGGAGCAACACCGGCATGCCGCCGTGGATGCAGGCCTCCATCACCTCGCAAGCCTCGGTCGCGAATTTCATCGGCGGGACGACGAAGCAGTTGGAGTTGGAGATGAAGGGGCGCGCGCGGAACGCCTCCTCACCGCCCGCCAGCAGGTAGGCAAGCTCCAGACAACCCGACATGTGGGAGGGCTCGACGAAGCTGGTGCCGATATGCTTCTGCGTGCCCTTCACGCAGGCATAGACCGTGTTGAGATCGAGCTCGTAATTGTCGAGCACGTCGCGGCAGACCATGGGCCGCTGGAGGAAGTGCACATTGTCGAGCGTGTCGACGATCCGCGCCGCGTCATAGAGATCCTGCAGGGTGGAGTCGCGATACTCCCGCCTCTCCACATCGACCATGTGCACGGCGGCGCCCGCGGTGCCGTAATGGGTGTTGGTGCCAGAGAGGTGCAGGTCGTGCTTCGGGTCCTGACCGCAGAGCGTGATGTCGCGGGCGGCGACGGCCAGCATGTCCTCGACCAGCGCGCGGGGGAAGCGGATGCGACCGTCATCGCCGAGGATCGCCCCGGCCCCGGTCATCGCCTCGATGCCGGACTCGGGCGCGAGGCTGATGCCGATCTGCTCAAGCGCATCGAGCGCGGCCTGGTGAATGCGCTCGATCCCGGCGCTGTCGATCGGGTTGTAATTGCCGCCGGGCAGGCCTGCGCGCACCGGGCGCAGGTTGTCGGCGAGCGGGGCCGCGCGCAGGGCCTGGCGGGCGGAACGCCCCCCGGCGCGGCGGCCACGTTTGGTGTCGGTATCGGTCATCTCTCGGTCTCCATCGGATCAGGGCGTGCTGCGGGATCGTCAGATCCCCACAGGCGAGCCCCTGGCGGCCCGCCCCCGGGCCGCTCCGATGGTCAGTTTCTGGCGCCGATGCGCGCTGTCGCTCATGGCCGCTTTCCTGGCTCCCGTCCCTCGTTTTGCATCGAGCTTGCGGGCAGAGACGCGCCCGGTCAAGGCGCATGCGCGACCGGATCGGTCGCTATTCGGTCAAGCGGAAGCGCAGCAGGAGCGTGCGCTGGGAGGCGTTGAAGTTGTCATCCGACACGATCCAGAGGTGACAGTCGGCAATCGCGATCCCCTCCATATTGTCGATCCCGCTCAGGTTCTCGAACGCGGCGATGGTCTCGATACTGCCCGGAACCGGGACGCCATCGGAAAGCTGCAGGCGGCGGAGGCGGATGCTGACACCGCGCGCGACGGAGTAATCGCGGAACAGAAGGTAGAGCCGACCGTCCGGGCCAAGGGTTGCGGCAGTCGCCAGATGAGGAGGCTCGAACCCGGCCGCACCTTTGGCGAGCACCGTCCCCTCGCGCAGCAGCCACCAGGATGTCCCGTCCTTCAGCGGTCTCTCGGAAAAGGCGAGGACACGGCCGTCGCCGAGGCCCGCCAGAGCCTCGATCCCGCCATTGTTCTCGAGATCGACGAATTCCGGGGGCGTGGACCAGTCTTGCAGGCGCCCGGTCCCATCAAGCCGGTGGATGCGGTGATTGCGCTCGAAGGAGATGAGCAGGTGGCCGTCCGCACGGGCAAGGCCTTCGGCATCCCCCGTGACCTTGCCGAGCAGCTCGTCGTTTTGGTCCCTGAGATGCCAGAGGGTTGCGTCGCGAAAGCCAAGCTCATCGCCCGCAACGGAAAACGCGGTCCGCAGCAGATGCGCCTTGTCGATCACGGCAAGCATCCGCTCGCCTTCGATCAGAAGGCCAGAGATGCCGCCGAACCACTCGCTATCGGCGGTGAGCTGCCAGGCCCCGGCGGGTGTGAGCCCGACCAGCCGGTCTGCGGGCACGGTGACCGGTTCCGCGAGGATGCGGACCGGCTTCTCCTTGGCCGCCTCCCCGGCCTCCGCCGCCGGACCGCCCACGAAGCGCGGCCCGAAAACGCCGATTGGCGGGCCGACGGAGAGCAGGGCGGCCGTCACCGCCGCCATCACGATCAAAACGGAGAGCGATCTCATCGCTCCGCCACCGGTCTGCAGGCGGGTGGCAGATCGCCGAGGCGGAGCGGCGGGCGGGGCGTCGCGGGCCTCGTCGGGGGAACCTTGCCGAGCCCCTCGTCGCTGAACCACCAGGCCAGGGTCGCATCGCAGCCATCGCCCGGCGGCGGAGGGTCCTGGTCGATGCAATCCGGCGCGTCTGCCGGGCAGGACAGGCGCACGTGGAAGTGGCTGTCGTGGCGCCACCACGGCCGGATCTTGCGCAGCCATCCGCGGTCCTCCGCCCCCTCCGCCCGGCACATGGCCTGCTTGATCGCGGCGTTGACGAAGATCCGGGCCACGGCCGGGTCCGTCGCCGCCACCTTCAGCAGATCATGGTGCTGCGGCGTCCATCTTTCGTTCACATCGAGCCTGTTCGCGGCGACGACCGAGGGGCTGCCGACCTGCTCCCGCTCGGTCCGCGTCAGCGCGCGGATCACTGGTTTCGCAAGCCAGATGTCGATGTCGAGACCGATCTGGTGGGAGCGGTGGCCCGACAGCATAGGCCCCCCGCGCGGCTGGCTGATATCGCCGATATAGAGCCGGGGCCAGCCGATCTCCTGCGCGCGTGCCCCGAGGCGCTCGACAAAGGCGATCGCGTCGGGATGGCCCCAGTTGCGGTTGCGCGAGAGGCGCATCGCCTGCCAGGCGGGTCCGGTCTCCGCCAGCTCCTGCCCGCCCGCGAGGCAGCCCTTGGCATAGCTCCCGCGCGGCTCCGGCACATCCGGCGTCGGCACCGTCCAGCGGCCAAAAAGCTGCTTGGCCGGCGGCTCCGCCATCGCCGGGACCGCGACCAGAAGGCTCAGCAGGCAGAGGCGGATCAGCATCGTGTCACTCCTCGAACAGCGGGTCGGGCACCTCATCCGGGTCCCACCCGAAAAGCGCCCAGGTTTTGGCCATATGCTCCGGCAGAGGGGCACCGACGTGAAGCGGGCGCCCGGTCGTGGGATGCGGGAACCTCAGCCGGGCTGCATGGAGGTGCAGCTTGCGGCTGACCGCGCCGCCGAGCCCCGCACCCCAGCCATCGCCGAGGTTCTCCTGCCCGCGCCCGCCATACTTGCCATCCCCGGCAATCGGCGTGCCAAGCGCCGTCATATGAGCGCGGAGCTGATGGGTGCGGCCGGTGACCGGGCGGAGCGCAACCCAGGCCGCCCGCGCCCCCGCCTGCTCGATCACCCGATAGTCGGTCGTCGCGTGCTTCGCGCCCTCGGTTCCGCGCACCTCGTCGGGGTGGATGAGGCGCATCTTCTCCCCTTCCCCCGCACGCCCGGCCTTGGCGAGGCCATAGCGAACCGTCCCCATCCGGGGCTCGGGGCGGCCGGCAACCACGGCGAAATAGATCTTCTCGACAGCGCGGGAGCGGAACAGCTCCGCCAGCCTCACCGCCATGGCGCCCGTGCGCGCCAGCACCAGCAGGCCGGAGGTGTCCTTGTCGAGCCGGTGGATCAGGCGCGGGTCCTCCTCCCGCCCGAAGCGCAGGGCCGAAAGCTGGGCGGCGAGATGCGACTTGAGCTTTGAGCCTCCCTGAACGGCGAGGCCCGGCGGCTTGTTGAGCACAAGCAGATGATCGTCGCGGAAGATCACCGTCTCCTGCAACGCGCTGGCCTGCGCCGGCGAGACGGCAGGCGCCTCCCGCACGGGCGCTTCGGCCTCGGGCAGCGGCGGCACGCGCACCTGCTGGCCGGGCGCGACGCGGGTTGAGCTCTTCACCCGCCCGCCCTCGACCCGGATCTCGCCTTTGCGGCACATCTTCTCGATCCGCCCCTGCGGGATATGCGGGAACTGGCGGCGGAACCAGCGGTCGAGCCGCTGCTCCGCCTCATCCGGCCCGATGGTCAGGATCTGCACACCGCTCACTGTAGCACCTTCACAGGATAGGTCGTCATAGGTCGGATGTTGGCCGCCTTGATCGAATCGCGGAGCGGTTCGGAGAAGAACACGACCTGACTGTGCAACCGCTCCTCGAACCAGAGGTCGGCCCCTCCGAGCGCTTCATCGGAAAGGACGAGCTTCAGGTCGCCACCATACTCCGTGATATGGAGCAGCGCGTCCGGTGGAGCGTCCCGATAGGGCAGCGACTTTCCGTCCTTTATGTATCGAAGCACTTCCGGGATCATGACTGTCTTCTTCGTCGCTTTCAGGGTCGCCGCGACTGTCTCTTCCACTCTGAGCGCGTTCTTCAACGATCTGATATTGAAGTAGAAGAAATCGCCCTCGTAAGCGTCTTTCCGGTTCTTCTTGAGGATCGCGACCGGATAGAAGACCGAGCCGCCAAGGTCGAATTCCTCCAACAACGCGCGAAAGCGTGCGGAAACGACCGGGACATCTGATGCGCGAGTTGCATCGGGCGGCTGTTTGTTTGGCCTCATCTCAGCAGTCCAGATGGGGTTGGGAAAGTCTTCTTGTGGTCTCGCTTCACCTCGTTGGCATGCCCTGGCCCAATCACCCCAGTGTTCCCACGAAATTGGGTAGTCAAAATCGAAGTCTTGAAACCCCGGTCCACCAACCGAAGTCCAATGGCTGAAATAGACCTTGGGCTGTTTCCGGCTCACAGCGACCTCATCAGCGTGAAACCGGCCCAAAGACCACCAATAGAGAGGCAGACCGAGGCCGCGATATAGGCCAGTGCGAGGCCGGTTTTGCCCCTCTCGATCAACATCAGCGCGTCGAGCGAGAAGGCCGAGAACGTCGTGAAGCCCCCCAGGATCCCGGTCATGATGAAGGGCGACCATTTCGCAAAACTGCCGGGCACGCGTTCGAGCAGGACGATCGCGATGAGCCCCATAGCAAAGGAGCCGACCACATTGACCGCCAGCGTCGCCCAGGGAAACCCGGGGCCGAGCAGCTTCAGCGACCAATGGCCGACCAGAAACCTGAGTGCCGAACCGATGGCCCCGCCCGCGGCCACGATGGCGAGCTTGGCGATCACTCCGCGCGCTCCTTCCTGAGCTTCGCGAACCAGGCGAGGCGCTTCTTCATCTCGCGCTCGAAACCACGCTCGACCGGCTGGTAGAGATCGGCCCGCGCCATGCCTTCCGGGAAGTAGTTCTGGCCGGAGAACCCGTCCTCGGCATCATGGTCATACTCGTAGCCCGCACCGAAGCCCTGGTCCTTCATCATCTCGGTCGGCGCGTTCAGGATATGATCGGGCGGCGGCATGGAGCCTGTCTTCTTCGCCACCCGGCGCGAGGCGTTATAGGCCATGTAGGCCGCGTTCGATTTGGGCGCGAGCGCGAGGTAGAGCACCGCCTGGGCCAGCGCCAGTTCCCCCTCTGGCGAGCCGAGCCTTTCATAGGTGTTCCAGGCGTCGAGGCAGTGGCGCTGGGCCTCGGGCTCCGCCAGCCCGATATCCTCGACCGCCATCCGGGTGATCCGCCGGGCGAGATAGCGCGGGTCCTCGCCCGCCTCCAGCATCCGGGCGAACCAGTAGAGGCTCGCATCCGGGTCCGACCCGCGGACGGATTTATGGAGCGCCGAGATCAGGTTGTAATGCCCGTCGCCCGATTTGTCGTAGACCGGCGCGCGGCGCACGAGGCGCTTGGTCAATTCCGCCGTATCGACCGCTCCCGGCCCCATGGTCGCCGCCTGCTCGATCATGTTGAAAAGCGTCCGGCCATCCCCATCGGCCATCGCGATCAGGGCGGCCCGGGCGGGTGCTGTGAGCGGCAGGGGGCCGGTTTCCGCCTCCGCACGCTCCAGCAGGACCGCCAGATCATCCGGCTCCAGCCGCTTCAGGCGCAGCACCTGCGCGCGGCTGAGCAGAGCGGCGTTCAATTCAAAGCTCGGGTTCTCCGTCGTCGCCCCCACCAGCGTGATCACGCCCGCCTCCATATGCGGCAGGAATCCGTCCTGCTGGGCCTTGTTGAAGCGGTGGATCTCGTCGACGAACAAAAGAGTGCCGCGCCCGTTCGCATGGCGCAGCTTGGCCGCCTCGAAGACCTTTTTCAGATCCGCCACGCCCGAGAAGATCGCCGAGATCTGCTCGAAGGCCATGTCGGTCTCGTCGGCCAGAAGCCGCGCGATCGTGGTCTTGCCGACTCCCGGCGGACCCCAGAGGATCAGGCTTGAGATCTGCCCCGTGGCGAGCATGGCGCCGAGCGGGCCTTCGGGACCCAGGATCTCCTGCTGGCCAACCACATCGACAAGCCGCGTGGGCCGAAGCCGGTCGGCCAGCGGGCGCGGGCCCTCGGCTGTCTCCTCTTCGACGCTCGCGAAGAGATCGGCCATCAATCGCCCAGCCGGATCTTACCGCGTTTCGACCCCCGCTGGATCTCGAACTCGAAGCTCTCACCCATCAGAAGCTCCGGTACGATCCCGCTGTTCCGGACACCGGTCCCGTTGACCGCGATCAGGATATCGCCGGGCTGCAGACCCAGCCGACGCGCACGGCCCTGGACGCGCGTGATCAGCACCCCTTCTGCGTTCAGGGAGAGCTCCTGCTCCTCGATCACCGCGGGATTGATGTTGGCGACCGCGATCCCCGTAAACGCGCCGTCGAGCTCCGTCTCGTTGCGAGGCGGGTCTTCCGGCGCGCGGAACAGACTGACACTGGCGGTCTGCTCGCCACCCGAGCGGAGGAAGGTCAGGGGCACCGAGCGGCCGGTGCCGATCGTCGCGCTCCGGAACGAAAGCTCCGAGACCGAATTGACCGGGTCCTCATCCAGCGTGAGCAGGATATCGCCGGTCTTAACCCCGGCAGCGGCAAAGGCGCTCGCCGGGTGGAGTTGGTCGACCAGGACGCCGCGCGGCATGTCAAGCGCGATCGCCTCGGCGATCTCGCCCGTCACCTCCTGCCCGCTGAGGCCGAGCCACGGTCGCTCCAGCATCGTCATGCCCTGGTTCGCGCTTTCGATCACTCGGGCGACGAGGTTCGCGGGCACGGCGAAACCGATCCCGTTCGACCCGCCGGAGCGGCTGAGGATAGCCGTGTTCACGCCCACGAGCCGGCCGTTCAGATCGACCAGCGCGCCGCCCGAGTTGCCCGGGTTGATCGCCGCATCGGTCTGGATGAAATAGCCCGCCCCGCGCGCGCGCCGTCCGCCCGGGCGCGCGAGCGCCGAGACGATGCCGGAGGTCACGGTCTGGCCGACCCCGAACGGGTTGCCGATGGCGAGCACCAGATCGCCGACCTCGAGCGTGTCGCTGTCGCGCAGTTCGAGAAACGGCAGATCCTCCGCCCGGTCGAGCTGGATGATCGCTAGGTCGGATTTCTCGTCCGACAGCACGACGGTGGCGCTGAATTCGCGGCGGTCCTGCAGCACGACCCGGATCTCATCCGCCTCGCCCACCACATGGTGGTTCGAGACGATCACGCCCGAGGGGTCGACGATCACGCCCGAGCCCAGCGAATTCTCGATCCGCCTCGCCTTGCGGCCCTGGAAGAAATCACCGAAGAAATCCTTGAAGAACGGGTCGTCGGCAAACGGCATGCGGCGGCGCTCCACGACCTTCTTGGTGTAGATGTTCACAACGGCCGGGGCTGCCTGTTTGACGACGGGCGAGAAACTGAGCGCGATTTCACCGCGCGACTGCGGCACCGTCTGCGCGAAGGCATCGGGCGCGGGCAGCCAATGCCCTGCCAGCAGAACCCCAAGAATAGCCGGTGCAAGAATCCGCATCTGGTTCCTCCGAATACGTGGTTGCTCCAAGATAGGCTTTTGAGCGGTCAAATGAAAAGGGCGACCCGAAGGCCGCCCTGATCGCCGTCCTTCTCAGACGAGGATCTTACGCCTCGTCCGCCGCAGCTTCTTCCGCCTCGACCCGGGCGCGGTCGGCCGCGCCCTTGGCATCGACATCGCGATCGACCAGTTCGATGATCGCCATCGGCGCCATGTCGCCATAGCGGAACCCGGCCTTGAGCACGCGGGTGTAGCCGCCGTTGCGCTCCTTGTAGCGATCGCCGAGCACGTCGAAGAGCTTCTTGACGGCCGCTTCCTGCTTCATCTGCGCTGCCGCCTGACGGCGGGCATGCAGATCGCCACGCTTGGCGAGCGTGATCAGCTTGTCGGCGATGCGCTTGAGTTCCTTGGCCTTGGGCAGGGTCGTCTTGATCTGCTCATGCTCGACCAGCGAGCAGGCCATGTTGGCGAACATCGCCTTGCGATGCTCATGTGTGCGGTTCAGCTTGCGGTAGCCGTTTCCGTGTCTCATCTGTTTTCTCCGTTCACGGGTTTTATGCTTTGTCTGGCCAGGATTTTCCCTGACCGCCTTGGGGCCGTTCGACCCGGGTCTTCATCGGGGGCGACACACACAATTCGCCCCCGGTTCTTTCCGTCAGAACTGGTCTTCGAACTTCTTCGCCAGATCCTCGATATTGTCGGGCGGCCAGTCCGGGATGTCCATGCCCAGATGCAGGCCCATGCCGGTCAGCACTTCCTTGATCTCGTTGAGCGACTTCCGGCCGAAGTTCGGGGTGCGGAGCATCTCGGCTTCGGTCTTCTGGATCAGATCGCCGATATAGACGATGTTGTCGTTCTTGAGGCAGTTGGCCGAGCGGACGCTGAGCTCCAACTCATCCACCTTCTTGAGCAGAAGCGGGTTGAACTCCAGATCGTCGCCTTCGTCGGCGCGGCCGGCTTCCTTCGGCTCTTCGAAGTTGATGAAGGTCTGAAGCTGGTCCTGCAGGATGCGCGCGGCATAGGCGAGCGCGTCATCCGGGCTGAGCGTGCCGTCAGTCTCGACCGTGATCGAGAGCTTGTCATAGTCGAGCACCTGGCCTTCCCGGGTCGGGTCGACCTTGTAGGAGACCTTGCGCACCGGCGAGTAGAGCGCATCAACCGGGATGAAACCGATCGGCGCATCCTCGGGCCGGTTCTTGTCGGCCGCGACATAGCCTTTGCCGGTCTGCACCGTCAGCTCGGCATGGAAATTCGCGCCGTCGTCGAGGTGGCAGATGACGTGCTGCTTGTTGATGACCTCGACGCCCGCGATCTCGGCGATGTCACCTGCGGTGACGACGCCCGGACCGGTTGCCGAAAGCTGGAGGCGCTTGACGCCCTCCATATCCATCTGCACCGCGACGCCCTTGAGGTTCAGGACGATGTCGGTGACGTCCTCACGCACGCCCGAGACGGACGAGAACTCGTGGAGCACACCGTCGATCTGGACCGCCGTGATCGAGGCACCCTGCAGCGACGAGAGAAGCACGCGGCGCAGGGCGTTGCCGAGCGTCAGGCCAAAGCCCCGCTCCAGCGGTTCGGCCACCGCGGTTGCAGTCCGTGTGGGATCCACGCCGGGCGAGACGGCGAGATTGGTCGGTTTGATCAGTTCTTGCCAGTTCTTGTGGATCATCTTCTAGCCCTCCATTCTCGTGTTCTGCCGGATCCAAGCGGCGGAACACACTCGAGGAAAAGCGAAAAGCCCAGCCGTTGGGGCCGGGCCTTGCGCCGAAAAACCTGGCCTCAGACCCGGCGTCGCTTTGGCGGGCGGCAGCCGTTATGGGCGATCGGGGTGACGTCCTTGATAGCGGTGATGGTGAAGCCGACGGCCTGCAGCGCGCGCAGCGCCGACTCGCGGCCCGAACCGGGGCCCTGGACCATGACCTCGAGCGTGCGCATGCCATGCTCCTGAGCCTTCTTGCCCGCGTCTTCCGCGGCGACCTGAGCGGCATAGGGCGTCGACTTGCGCGAGCCTTTGAAACCCATCTGACCTGCCGACGACCACGAGATCGCGTTGCCCTGGGCATCGGCGATGGTGATCATCGTGTTGTTGAAGGTCGAATTCACATGGGCGACGCCGGAGGTGATGTTCTTCGAGACCTTGCGCTTGGTCGGGCGCTTCTGCTGTGCCATTCGAGCCTCTTACTTCTTCTTGCCGGCGATCGGCTTGGCCGGGCCCTTGCGGGTACGAGCATTCGTGTGCGTGCGCTGGCCGCGAACCGGCAGGCCCCGGCGATGGCGCAGGCCGCGGTAGCAGCCAAGGTCCATCAGGCGCTTGATGTTCACCGCCTTCTCGCGCCGCAGATCGCCCTCGACCTGGAAGTTCGCGTCGATATGCTCCCGGATCGCGAGCACGTCGGCATCGCTCAGCTCGTTGACGCGCCGCTCGGCCGCGACACCGGTTGCCTCACAGATCTGCTGAGCAGAGGTGCGGCCGATCCCATGAATGTAGGTGAGCGCGATCTGAACGCGCTTGTTCGTCGGAATGTTCACGCCTGCAATGCGCGCCAATGCCTTGCTCCGTTGCTGGGCCGCTTTGGGCCGGAAAATCTGGGCCTCGGGTGGGCCAAAGAAAAAAGCGACTGCTCTCGCGCCGCTCGCCCCGTTTGGTCCCTGCCTGAGGAGACGCGCGACTATACTCCGCGAATGTCGGGGGTCAACCCCCTAGGAGGCGGAAATGGCTGCTTGTCAATGGTTTTTTCACTGCTTCCGGATCGGGCGGATAATCAGGACAAAGCCGACCCGATCGCGGCGGTTACCTCATCGATCGGGGCCATGCCGTCAACGCGCCGAATCTTTCCCTGCGCCTCGTAATGCGCGATCAGCGGTGCGGTGTCGGCATGGTAGGCCTGAAGGCGTACCCGGACCGCCTCTGCATTGTCATCCGCCCGGCGTCTGAAATCGGTCGACCCGCATGTGTCGCAGACCCCTTCGACCGTGGGTTTCTTGGCTGTGTCGTGAAAGCCCTCGCCGCATTTTGCGCAGGTGTAGCGGCCCGAGACGCGGTCGACGAGCAGGTCGTCGTTCACGCCTATGACCACCACGGCGTCGAGGGTCATGCCCTTCTCCGCCAGCAACTGATCCAGGCTGTCCGCCTGCGCCGCTGTCCTTGGATACCCGTCGAAGATCACGCCACCTTCGACATCGGGCTGATCCAGCCGCTCAGATACGATGCCCGTGACGATCTCGTCAGACACGAGGTCGCCCGCATCCATCACCGCCTTGGCCTTCTTGCCGATCTCGGTTCCGGCTGCGACGGCCGCACGCAGCATATCGCCGGTGGAAAGCTGCACCATTCCGCGTGTTTCGACCAGCAGACGCGCCTGGGTCCCTTTGCCGGCGCCCGGCGGGCCCAACAGAATGATGTTCATGGCGTCAGCCCCCCTCAGGCCTTGCGGCGGGTTCCTTTCGCTCTCTGGCGTCCCTTACCGCTGATACGCGATTTTTCTATGAGGCCTTCATACTGGTGAGCCAGCATATGGCTTTGAACCTGTGTGATCGTGTCCATGGTCACCGACACCACGATCAGGAGCGATGTGCCGCCGAAATAGAACGGCACGCCCGTGTTGGCGATCAGAAGCTCCGGCAGAAGACAGACGATCACCAGATAGGTCGCACCAATCACCGAGAGCCGGGTCAGGATGAAATCGAGGTAATCCGCCGTCGCCTTGCCGGGCCGATACCCGGGAATGAAGCCGCCGTGCTTCTTCAGATTGTCGGCGACGTCTTCGGGGTTGAAGACGACGGCCGTGTAGAAGAACACGAAGAAAACGATCAGCGAGGCGTAGAAGACCAGGAAGAGCGGCTGGCCATGCCCGAGCAGCGCGGCAACGGTGCCGAGCCATCCATCCGCATCGCCCGATGCCGCAGAGAAGCTGGCGATCGTGGTCGGCAGCAACAGCAGCGATGAGGCGAAGATCGGCGGGATCACACCGGCCGTGTTCAACTTGAGCGGCAGGAACTGGTTCTCGCCGCCCGTCATCTTCTGGCCGGAGATCTGCCTCTTCGGGTACTGGATCAGGACGCGGCGCTGCGCACGCTCGATATAGACGACGGCGTAGATGACGCCGACCGCCATGAACATGATGCCGATCATCACCAGCGTGTTGAGCTGACCGGTGCGGCCAAGCTCGAAGAACTGGGCGAGCGCGCCCGGAAGCTCGGCGATGATGCCGACGAAGATGATCAGCGAGATACCGTTGCCGATGCCGCGCGCGGTGATCTGCTCACCCAGCCACATCAGGAACATCGTGCCGCCGACCAGCGTGATCACGGCCGAGGCGCGGAAGAAGTAGCCGGGGTCGATGGCGAGGCCCTGCCCCTCCAGCCCGACCGAGATACCGTAGGCCTGGACGGTCGCCAGCGCCACGGTGCCGTAGCGCGTGTACTGGTTCAGCTTCTTGCGGCCGGATTCGCCCTCTTTCTTCAGCTTTTCGAGCTCAGGGATCATGTTCTGGGCGAGCTGCATGATGATCGAGGCCGAGATATACGGCATGATCCCCAGCGTGAAGATCGCCATCCGGCTGAGCGCACCGCCCCCGATCAGGTTGAAGACGCCGAGAATGCCGCCCTGGGTCTGTTCGATGAAGATCCGAAGCTGCTCCGGGTCGATGCCGGGCATCGGGATAAACGTGCCGAGCCGGTAGACGATCAGGAGGCCGAGCGCATAGAGGATGCGGGAATGGAGATCCTTGGCCTTGCCAAACGAACTCCAGTTGAGGTTTGCGGCCATCTGTTCGGCAGCTGAAGCCATTCGCGCCTCTCTCTCATGAAGTACCGCCGCGAGCCCGGCCCGCGGCGGCATAAATCCTCAGGCCCCCAGAGATATCATGGGTGATGCCGCCCGGGTCAAGCTTCGGCCGCGTCGGCGGCCGGTTTCGCCGGTTTTGTGATGGTAATTGAACCACCGGCAGCCTCGACCGCGGCAACGGCCGATTTCGACGCCCCGGCAGCCGAGATGGTCACGCCCTTGGCGGAGAATTCGCCCTTGGCGAGGATCCGCACGCCGTCTTTCTTGCGGCGCACGAGCCCGCAGGCCACCAGCGCCGCCTCGTCGATCGGCGCCTTGGCGTCCAGCTTGCCAGCGTCGATGAAGCTCTGGATACCGCCCAGATTGACCACCGAGAATTGCAGGCGGTTCGGCTTGTTGAAGCCGCGCTTGGGCATGCGCATGTGGATCGGCATCTGGCCGCCCTCGAAGCCCTTGATGGCCACGCCCGAGCGGGATTTCTGGCCCTTGATGCCCCGACCGCCGGTCTTGCCGGTGCCCGAGCCCGGGCCACGGCCGATCCGCTTCTTCTTCTTGGTCGCGCCGGGATTGTCGCGCAGTTCATTGAGTTTCATGCCGCATCTCCTCTTGCCGGATCAGCGGGGGATGCGAAGCCCGCTGCCACGGCGTTGATCGAAGGGGCCTCAGCCCCGCTCTTCGATGATCTCGACCAGGTGGGGGATCTTCGCCACCATGCCGCGGACAGAGGGTGTATCCTCCAATTCGCGGGTCTTGTGCATCTTGTTCAGCCCGAGGCCGATCAGCGTCGCGCGCTGCTCGGCCGGACGGCGGATCGGGGAGCCGATTTGTTTGACAACGATGGTCTTCGCCATTGCTCTGTCTCCTTACGCGGCCGCTCAGGCTTCCGCCGTCTCGGCGACGGGTTCGTCCCGGGTCGGCAGGATCTCGCCGACCTTCTTGCCCCGGCGCGCCGCAACCTGGCGCGGGCTGAAGGTCTTCTGCAACCCGTCGAAGGTCGCGCGGACCATGTTGTAGGGGTTGGACGAGCCGGTCGATTTCGCAACCACGTCCTGCACGCCCAGCATCTCGAAGACCGCGCGGCACGGACCGCCGGCGATGATCCCGGTACCCTGCGGTGCGGTGCGCATCACAACCTTACCCGCGCCCCAGCGCCCATTGGTGTCGTGGTGCAGCGTCCGGCCCTCGCGGAGCGGGACGCGGATCATCGAGCGTTTGGCCTCTTCGGTGGCCTTGCGGATCGCCTCCGGCACCTCCTTGGCCTTGCCCGAGCCGAAGCCGACGCGGCCCTTCTGGTCGCCCACGACCACGAGCGCCGCGAAGCCAAAGCGCTTACCGCCCTTCACGGTCTTTGAGACGCGGTTGATCGCAACCAGCCGGTCCTGGAATTCGGGGGTGTCGTCGTCCCGGTTACGGCGGCCGCGGCCGCCACGCTCGTCACGTTCTGCCATCGGTCAGCCTCCTCAGAATTTCAGACCGCCCTCACGGGCGGCATCGGCCAGCGCTTTCACCTTCCCATGGAACAGGAAGCCGCCGCGGTCGAAATAGACCTCTTCGATCTCTTTCGCCTTGGCACGCTCGGCGATTGCGGCACCCACCTTCGCGGCTGCCTCGACATTGTTTTTGCCCACGACGCCCAGCTTCGGCTCCAGCGTCGATGCGGCGGCAAGGGTCACGCCCTGCACGTCGTCGATGATCTGCACCGAAATGTTCTTCGACGAGCGGTGCACCGACATGCGCAGCTTGCCGCGGGACATCTTCTTCAGCTTGTTGCGGACGCGCAGGCGGCGGCGCAGGAACAAGTCTCGCTTTTTGTTTGCCATCTCTCCGGTCCTTATTTCTTCTTGCCTTCCTTGCGGAAGATGTACTCGTCCTTGTGGCGGATCCCCTTGCCCTTGTAGGGCTCCGGGCGGCGCCATTCGCGGATCTTCGCGGCGGTCTCGCCAACAACCTGCTGGTCGATCCCGGTGATCTCGATCTCGGTCGGCTTGGCGCATTTGATCTCGACCCCTTCCGGGATCGCAAATTCCACATCATGGCTGTAGCCGAGCGAGAGTTTCAGGACCTTGCCCTGAACCTGTGCGCGATAGCCGACGCCGGTGATCTCGAGCTCCTTCTTGAAGCCCTCGGTCACGCCTTGTGCGAGATTGGCGATCTGGGTGCGGGTCATGCCCCATTGCTGGCGCGCGCGCTTCGAGAGGCCACGCGGCTTGACGGTGATCGTATTGCCCTCGAGCACGAGATCCACGTCATCCGTCGCGGTGAAGCTGCGCACGCCCTTGGGGCCCTTGCACTCCACGGTCTGGCCCGCGATCTTCCACTCGACGCCGCTTGGCGCTTCGACGGGGCGTTTTCCGATACGTGACATCGTTCAACTCCCTCAGAAAATCGTGCACAGGACTTCGCCGCCGACATTCTCGGCGCGAGCCTTGGCGTCCGACATGACGCCGCGGTTGGTGGAGACGATCGCCACGCCGAGCCCGTTGCGCACCTGGGGGATGTTCTTCGCCCCCATGTATGCGCGGCGGCCCGGGGTCGAGATCCGCTTGATCTCGCGGATCGCGGGCTGGCCATCGAAATACTTGAGCGATATCTCGAATTCCGGCTTCCCGGCCTCGCCTTCCGCCTTCTCATAGCCGCGGATGTAGCCTTCGTCGGCCAGCACATCCAGAACCCAGCCGCGCAGTTTCGAGGCAGGCGTCCGGACGGTCGACTTGTGGCGCATCGCGGCATTGCGGATGCGGGTCAGCATATCGCCGAGAGGATCAGTAACAGACATTGCGTTCCCCCCTTACCAGCTCGACTTGACCATGCCCGGGATCTGGCCGACCGAGGCGAGATCACGGAGCGCGATACGGCTCATCTTGAGCTTGCGGTAATAGGCCTTCGGGCGGCCGGTCACCTGGCAGCGGTTGTGAAGCCGGGTCGGCGACGAGTTGCGCGGCAGCTTCGCAAGCTGAAGCCGGGCCTTCATCCGGTCCTCGCGCGGCAGCTCTTCGTTGGCCGCGATCGCCTTCAGCTCGGCGCGCTTCTCGGCGTATTGCTCAACCAGCTTCTGACGCTTCTTTTCGCGTTCGATCATGCAGACTTTTGCCATTATCCAGTCCTCCCGCTCAGCTGTTGAAAGGCAAGTTGAAGTGCTTCAACAGCGCCTTTGCCTGAGCGTCATCGCTCGCTGTGGTGCAGATGATGATGTCCATGCCCCAGATCTCGTCGACCTTGTCGTAGTCGATCTCGGGAAAGACGATGTGTTCCTTGATGCCCATGGCGTAGTTGCCATTGCCGTCAAAGCTTTTGCCCGGCACGCCGCGGAAGTCGCGGATCCGCGGCATCGCGATGGTGACCAGACGATCGAGGAAGTCGTACATGCGGTCACCGCGCAGGGTTACCTTGACGCCGAGCGGCATTTCCTCGCGGACCTTGAAGCCCGCGATCGACTTCTTCGCCTTGGTGATCACCGGCTTCTGACCGGCGATCTGCATCATGTCGTCATGGGCGGCTTTGACTTTCTTCGAGTCGCCCACGGCTTCGCCGACCCCCATGTTGAGCACGATCTTGTCGAGCTTTGGGATCATCATGTCGTTCTTGAAGCCGAACTCTTCCTTCAAGGCGGCGCGGATACGCTCCTTGTAGGCGGTCTTCAGACGCGGTGTATAGGTCGCTCCATCAGGCATCGATGGTCTCCCCCGATTTCTTGGCGAAACGCACTTTCTGACCGTCTTCCATGCGGAAGCCGACCCGGGTCGGGCCGCCCTCTTTCGGGTCGACAAGTGCTATGTTCGAGATCTGGATCGGCGCTTCCTTCGGGATGCGGCCGCCCTGGGCGTTCTGCGACTGGCGCTGGTGGCGGATGACCATGTTGACGCCCGAGACGATCGCCCGGCCCTCATCCTTGATCATGCGCAGAATCTCGCCTTCCTTGCCCTTGTCGCGGCCCGAGATGACCACGACCTTGTCGCCCTTCTTGAGTTTCGCAGCCATCACAGCACCTCCGGCGCCAGCGAGATGATCTTCATGAAGTTCTTCGCGCGCAGCTCGCGGACCACGGGGCCGAAGATCCGGGTGCCGATCGGCTCCCCGGTGTTGTTCAGCATCACGGCGGCGTTGCGGTCGAAGCGGATCGAGGTGCCGTCGGGGCGGTGCACTTCCTTGGCGGTGCGCACGACGACGGCCTTGCGGACATCGCCCTTTTTCACGCGGCCGCGCGGGATCGCTTCCTTGACGGATACCACGATGATGTCGCCGACGGATGCATACTTGCGCTTCGAGCCGCCCAGCACCTTGATGCACTGGACCCGGCGGGCGCCTGAATTGTCAGCAACATCCAGATTGGTCTGCATCTGGATCATGAGCAGTTCTCCCGACCTTCAGAGCGTCAGCCCTGGGGTTTCGATGAACCGGGGGTTATGGAGGGGTCAGGAGACCGTTTCCACAACCTCCCAGCGCTTGGTCTTCGATTTCGGCGCGCATTCCTGGATGCGGACGACGGCGCCCTTCTCGACTTTGTTGCCCTCGTCATGGGCGTGGTATTTCTTCGATTTCCGGATCGTCTTTTTGAGGACCGGGTGGGTGAACCGGCGCTCGACCAGCACGGTGACCGACTGGTTGTTCTGGTTCGACACCACGGTGCCTTGAAGAATGCGTTTCGGCATCAGTTACTCCGCTACCGTCTCGGCGGCGGCAGCCCGCGCCTTTTCGTTCAGGATCGTCCTCACCCGCGCGGTATCGCGGCGGACGGCGCGCATTTGCGCGGTGTTCTCAAGCTGACCGGTGGCGCCCTGAAAGCGCAGGTTGAAGCTCTCTTTCTTGAGCGCTTCCAGCTGCTCGCGCAGCTCTTCCGGTGTCTTGTCGCGAAGCTCGGCGGCTTTCATCGACGTCTCTCCTTTGACAGATATGCCGGAGCACTTATCACACGAGTGGCGGCATCATTCATCAAACAGTGTCGGCCCCGTACCATGATGGCCGGGGCCGGAATTCCTACCAGTCTTCGCGCTGGACGACGCGTGTCTTGACCGGCAATTTCATCGCCGCAAGACGGAGCGCCTCCACTGCCACAGATTCTGCCACGCCGTCAATCTCAAACATGACACGGCCCGGCTTCACCTTGGCGGCCCAGTATTCGACCGAGCCCTTGCCCTTACCCATCCGCACTTCGGTGGGTTTCTTGGTCACCGGCACATCCGGGAAGATCCGGATCCACACCCGGCCCTGACGCTTCATGTGGCGCGTCATGGCACGGCGTGCGGCCTCGATCTGGCGCGCGGTGATCCGCTCGGGCTCGATCGCCTTCAGCCCGAAGGAGCCGAAGTTCAGGTCCGAGCCGCCCTTGGCCTCACCCTTGATGCGGCCCTTGAACTGCTTGCGGAACTTTGTGCGTTTCGGCGATAGCATCGCTCTTCTCCTTTATGCCCCGCTCAGCGCGCGTCGCGACGCGGGCGATCCCGGTCACCGCGCCCGCCACTCGGGCCACTGCCTTCCTGCATTTCTGACTGGCGCCTGTCGCGGGCCATCGGGTCATGCTCCATGACCTCGCCTTTGAAGATCCAGACCTTCACACCGATGATCCCATAGGCGGTCAGCGCCTCGGAATGGGCATAGTCGATATCGGCGCGCAGCGTGTGCAGCGGCACACGGCCCTCGCGGTACCATTCGGTCCGCGCGATCTCGGCGCCGCCCAGACGGCCGGCTGCGTTGATCCGGATGCCCTGGGCGCCCATGCGCATGGCGTTCTGCACGGCCCGCTTCATCGCGCGGCGGAAGCTCACCCGGCGCTCGAGCTGCTGGCAGATGTTCTCGGCCACCAGTTGGGCATCGACCTCAGGCCGGCGAAGCTCGACGATGTTGAGGTGCAGCTCGCTGTCGGTCAGCGCGGCCACCTTCTTGCGCAGGCTCTCGATATCGGCGCCTTTCTTGCCGATGATCACGCCCGGACGCGCGGTGTGGATGGTCACCCGGCACTTGCGGTGCGGGCGCTCGATCACCACGCGGCTGACACCGGCCTGGGCACATTCCTTCTTGATGAAGGAGCGGATGCGCAGATCCTCGTGCAGCAGGTCGCCATACTCGCGCGTGTTCGCGTACCAGCGGCTGTCCCAGGTGCGGTTGATGCCGACGCGCAGGCCGATCGGATTGACTTTATGTCCCATTAGGCCTGCTCCTCGATCTGACGAACCTTGATGGTCAGCTGGCTGAACGGTTTCATGATCCGGCCAAAGCGGCCGCGCGCCCGCGGGCGCCCGCGCTTCATGACCATGTTCTTGCCGACCCAGGCCTCGGCGACGACAAGCTCGTCGACATCCAGCCCGTGGTTGTTCTCGGCATTCGCGATCGCCGACTGGAGCGTCTTCTTGACGTCCTGCGCGACGCGCTTGTTCGAGAAGGTCAGCATGTTGAGCGCCATGTCCGCCTTCTTGCCACGGATCATCTGGGCCATGAGGTTCAGCTTCTGCGGGCTGATCCGCATCATGCGGTTCACCGCCATCGCCTCGTTGTCAGCCACACGGCGCGGGTTCTTTTCCTTGCCCATCGTTACTTCCGTTTCGCTTTTTTGTCGGCGGCATGGCCGTAATAGGTGCGGGTCGGCGAGAATTCGCCGAACTTGTGGCCGATCATCTCCTCGGTGACGCTGACCGGGATGTGCTTCTGGCCGTTGTAGACGCCGAAGGTGAGGCCCACGAACTGCGGCAGGATCGTCGAGCGGCGCGACCAGATCTTGATGACCTCGTTGCGGCCCGATTCCTGTGCCTTGGCGGCTTTCTTCAGCATGTACCCGTCGACAAACGGGCCTTTCCAGACGGAACGTGACATGTTTCTCCGTCTCCCTTACTTGCGCCGCGCGTGACGCGAGCGGGTGATGTACTTGTCGGTCGTCTTGTTCGACCGGGTGCGGCGGCCCTTGGTCGGCTTGCCCCAGGGGGTCACCGGGTGACGCCCGCCCGAGGTCCGGCCCTCGCCACCCCCGTGCGGGTGATCGATCGGGTTCATGACCACACCGCGAACCGAGGGGCGCTTGCCCTGGTGGCGGGTGCGGCCTGCCTTGCCGAAATTCTGGTTCGAGTTGTCGGGGTTCGAGACCGCGCCAACCGTCGCCATGCAGTCCTGATGCACAAGGCGCATCTCGCCCGAGCCGAGGCGCAGCTGCGCGTAGCCGCCATCGCGACCAACGAACTGGGCATAGGTGCCCGCCGCGCGTGCGATCTGGCCGCCCTTGCCGGGCTTCATCTCGACATTGTGGACGATGGTGCCGATCGGCATGCCCGAGAACGGCATCGCGTTGCCCGGCTTGATGTCGACCTTCTTGCCCGAGACTACACTGTCGCCCACAGCAACCCGCTGAGGCGCCAGGATGTAGGCCTGCTCACCGTCGTCATAGGTGACGAGCGCGATGAACGCCGTGCGGTTCGGATCATATTCGATCCGCTCGACCTTGCCAGGCACGTCGAATTTGCGCCGCTTGAAGTCCACGATCCGGTAAAGCCGCTTGGCGCCGCCGCCGATGCGGCGGGCCGTGATCCGTCCGGTGTTGTTTCGGCCACCTTTCTTGGTCAAACCCTCGGTGAGGCGTTTGACCGGGCGGCCCTTCCACAGATCCGAACGGTCGATCAGCACCAGCCCGCGCTGGCCCGGCGTAGTCGGTTTGTATGTTTTCAACGCCATTGGTTTCTGTCTTCCGCTTCTGTCGTTATCCTAGCGCCGACCGATCAGAGACCGGTCGTCACGTCGATGAAGTTCCCCTGCTCCAGGGTCACATAGGCTTTCTTCACGTCCTTGCGCTTGCCGGGGCGTCCCCGGAACCGCTTCACCTTGCCCTTGGTGATCGTGGTGTTCACGGCCTTGACCTTCACGTTGAAGAGGGTCTCGACCGCCTCCTTGATCAGGGGCTTGTTCGCGTCGGGATGCACTTCGAAGACAATCGCGTTGTTCTGGCCCGCGAGCGTCGATTTTTCGGTGACTACCGGACGCTGAATGACGTCGTAAAGAGCTGCTTTCTCGGTCATTTCAGCCGCGCCTCCAGCGCTTCGATGCCTGCCTTGGTCACGACCAGCGTGTCGTTGCGCAGGATGTCGTAGACATTGGCGCCCGCGCTCGGCAGCACGTTGATGCCGTCGAGGTTCTGGGCCGCGCGGGCAAAGTTCGCGTCCACCTCGGCCCCGTCGATGATCAGCGCCTTGGACCAGCCGAGCTTCTCGGCCTTCTGCGCCAGCAGTTTGGTCTTGCCCTCGTCGAGCTTGGCCTCGTCGACGACCACCAGCTCGCCCGCTTTCGCCTTGGCGCTCAGCGCCAGCCGGAGCCCGAGCTTGCGCACCTTCTTCGGCAGATCATGCGCATGGCTGCGCACTTTCGGGCCCTTGTAGGTGCCGCCGCCGCGGAAGATCGGCGCGTTCCGGTCGCCGTGACGGGCGCCGCCGGTGCCCTTCTGGCGGTAGATCTTCTTGCGCGAGTAGGACGTCTCCGAACGGGTCTTCACCTTGTGGGTGCCGGCCTGGCGCTTTGCCAGTTGCCAACGGACCACCCGGTGCAGGATATCCGCGCGCGGCTCAAGGCCGAAGATCTCGTCCGAGAGGTCGATCGACCCGGCTTTCTTGGTGTCGAGGCTGATCACGTCGGTCTTCATTTCGGATCCTCCTCGGAAGCATCGCCACCAGGCTCGGACTCCACCTCGATCTCGGCCTCGGCTTGCTTCAGCGCAGCCTCTTGCTCAGCCGCCGCGGCTTCTTCGGCTGCCTTCCGGGCGGCCTCTTCCTCTGCCGCCGCCTGTGCCGCCGCTTCTTCAGCCGCCCGCTTCGCTTCCTCAGCCGCGGACCTGAGCGCCGCGGGCAAGATGACATGATCAGGCGTCGGCTTCTTGGTGGCATCCTTGATGGTCACCCAACCGCCCTTGGAGCCCGGCACCGAGCCCTTGATCATGATAATCCCACGCTCGGCATCGGTCTTCATGACCTGAAGGTTCTGGGTCGTGACGCGGACCGAGCCCATGTGGCCGGCCATCTTCTTGCCCTTGAACACGCGGCCGGGATCCTGACACTGCCCGGTCGAGCCGTGCGAGCGGTGGCTGATCGACACGCCGTGCGAGGCACGCAGGCCGCCGAAATTGTGCCGCTTCATCGCACCGGCAAAGCCCTTACCGATCGACGTGCCGGAGATGTCGACGAACTGACCCTCGAAGTAGTGGTCCGCCGTGATCTCTTCGCCGACATTGATCATGTTCTCGGGCGCGACCCGGAACTCCACGACCTTGCGCTTGGGCGCGACATTCGCCTTGGCGAAATGGCCGCGCATAGGCTGCGAGGTGTTCTTCGCCTTCGCCTCGCCCGCGCCAAGCTGGACGGCGCTGTAGCCATCCTTCTCGTCGGTGCGCTGAGCGACGACCTGCAGGTTCTCCATCTGGAGGACCGTGACCGGCACCTGCCGTCCGTCCTCCATGAAGAGCCGGGTCATGCCCAGCTTCTTCGCGATCACTCCGGAGCGCATGTCCAGGCCCTCCTCAGAGCTTGATCTCGACGTCGACGTACTGGCCCGCGAAATAGTGGTCCGCGGTCAGCTCGGCCCCGATGTCGATCAGGTTCTCGGGGGCCACCCGGAACTCGGCGAGCTTCCGCTTCGGCGCCACCGACGCCTTGGCGAAGTGCCCCCGCATGGGCTGCGTCACGTTCTTGGCCTTCGCCGC